>CAJUIZ010000017.1 GCA_910586625.1 uncultured Christensenellaceae bacterium | reverse complement strand
CCGTCTTCGCAAGCTCGGCGTAAAGATTGAAACGATATTCGGTGTGGGGTACAAATTATGAAATGGCGCATTTGGATTTTATCGCTTGGAATTACGTTTGCCTGTCTTTTTGTCTTTTCTTTTGCGGCAACGCAAGTTTATTATAAATCGTCCATAGACGACAGCAAAGAATATTTGCGCGTTTATATGAACAGCTTTGATGAAACTTTGAATTTGGACGATTTGAACGAACAAAACGCCGCCGCCTTTTCGGAAAAATTGAACGGCGCAAGGGTTACGTTTATGGACGCGCAGGGTAACGTACTTGCCGACAGTATTGCCGAAGACGATTTGGAAAACCATTCAGACAGATCGGAAATAAAAGACGCCATTTTCGACGGAGAAGGCTTTGCCGTGCGCGGCAGTTCTACGCTCGGTAAAAATATGGTGTACTTTTGCAAAAACTTCGACGGACAATTTTTAGTGCGGATTGCTATATTCACCGATACCGATTGGAGTATTTTCGCAAAATCGTTGCCTATTCTTCTGTATTTCTTCATCTTGTGTATAGTATTGTGCGCCGTCATAGCCTTTGTATCAACGCACTTTATCTTAACGCCCGTAAAAAAACTTGCAAGCGACGCCGCAAACAATCCGCAAGTTACAAGCAAATATTCCGAACTCAAACCCGTAGCCGATATTCTCAACGAGCGCAATCGCAACATTCAAAGGCAAATGAGCGAGATACAAGCGGAAAAAGAGCTTGTGGAAAAAGCGCGTGTTTCAAAGGACGAATTTATTTCTAACGTAACGCACGAGATGAATACGCCGCTTACGTCGATTCACGGCTACGCCGAATTGTTACAGGCGGGCGGTATGACCGAAAGCCAAACAAAAACGGCGTATAAAACAATACTCACGCAGAGCGAACGCCTTACAAATTTGATTGCTTGTATCATCAATTACAGCGAAATCGACAATGACGATTTACCCCCTTACGAAGTGGACTTTTCCGCGCTTGCAAAAGAAACGATTGCCGCATTGAAACCCGAAGCGGACAAAAGGAATATTACGATAACGGAAAAAATAGACGATAACGTAATCGTAATGAGCAGACACGAACGATTAAGCGAAATCTTCGGAAATCTCGTGCGAAACGCCATTAAATACAATAAGGACGGCGGCAGTATTACGGTTACGCTTAACTATCAAGGCTTGACTGTTGAAGATACGGGAATAGGCATTGCGGAAGAAAATATGAGCAAGGTATTTTCTCGCTTTTTCACGGTTGACAAATCGCACAACGGCAAAAACGGCGGCTTTGGTTTGGGACTTGCCGTTGCCAAAAAGATATGCCAAAAGTCGGGATGGAAAATAAGCGTCGAAAGCACGCTTGGCGAGGGCAGTAAGTTTACCGTTGAATTTTAGAAAGTCGCTTTTCGACAAAACTTTCCAAAAATCGCAAACATTTGTTTTGAAAATCTATTGACTTTATACTGTCATAGTGATAAAATACATAGCATACCACAGTAGTGTAATGAGTGGTATTGTACCCTTTTGAAAGGGTGTGCCGAACGGATAACGGTTATGAGTTCGGCAGATTCCGCAATGAGCGACAGCTCATAAGACGCGGAAGGTTTGGGCAGTATAGCCGCCCGTGCCTTAGCTTACGGAAAGGGCGTAAGTTTTTTAAGTGTACGCCTTTAAGGGCTCCCAAAAAGTATCGAAGAACTTTTTGG
>CAJUIZ010000016.1 GCA_910586625.1 uncultured Christensenellaceae bacterium | reverse complement strand
AAGCGCAATTCCCATAGGGATTAAAAAACAAAAATTTTATAAGAGTTGCACTTTCAAGCGATGAAAAAGAACAGGATTTCAAATCGAAGTCCTGTTTCTTTTTACAAATTTATTGCAACTGACTGACTAACTTTGTTACTTCTTCTTGCTATTCTATACTTGTCAAGCGACAGAAATAAAAAATTCAAGGAGAAACAAAAAAATGAAAAAACTGACAAAAATTTTGATGAGTGCATTGTGCATAGCTGCAATCGGTAGCTCTATGGCTGCGCTCGGCGGTTGCGGTAGTAAAAAGGAAAGCATTACCGTTTCGGGTTCGTCTTCCGTTACACCCATAATGGAAAAACTTGCGGCGGAATACGAAAAGACGCACGACGTAAGAATTACGGTAAATATGTCTTCGTCCGGCGCGGGCATAAGCGATACGCAAAACGGCTTAAACGATTTCGGTATGTCTTCGCGTGAATTGAAATCGAGCGAAACGGGTGTGAAAGGCTATACGCTTTGTATGGACGGAATCGCCCTTATCGTCAACAAAGACTGTTCTGTTACGGACGTGAGCAAAACCGACGTGAAAGCACTCTATGAAAGCGGTACTGCAATTCCCGACACTACGATAACGGCGGCAATCGGCAGGGATGCGTCAAGCGGAACGCGCACGGCGTTCGACGAGCTTTTGAAAATCGAAAACGGTTACGCTACGAGCGTTGCCACGCTTGCCGAAACGGGTAACGTAATCGAAGCGATACAAGGCTCGACAAACAGCATAGGCTACATATCTTACGGCAGTCTGAAAAGTACGGTTAAAGCGGTAAGTTTAGACGGTGTTGCTTGCACGGTGGAAAACATTATGAATAACACTTATGCTCTGCAACGTCCGTTCGTTATCGTACTCAAAGAAAACGGAACGCTGTCGGCGGCGGCACAAGGCTTTTACGACTATATTATGAGTGCGGAAGCTCAAACGGTTATAACGGGCGCGGGTTATATTTCGGTAAAGTGATATGACTACGCTAACAAAGATAAAAACGGCAAAGTTTTTTTCAAAGGAAAATATCGCAAAGGCAATATTTATAGCCCTTGCGGCATTTTCCATTCTTGCCGTGTTTACGATTATCGGTTATTTGCTTTATGCAAGCATACCCGCTTTTCGTGATATAGGTTTTTTCAAGTTTATTTTTGGCTCTGAATGGTCGGCAAAATCGGAAACTTTCGGGATATGGCGAATGATTGTCGGCACGTTCTTTCTTACCGTATGCGCCGTACTGCTCGGCGGTACGCTTGCTGTATTTACGGCGATTTGGCTTGTATTTTATTGCCCTAAACGACTGAAAAAGATATATACGCAGATAGTAAATTTGCTTGCGGGTATTCCGTCTATCGTGTACGGTCTGTTCGGGTATAAATTTTTAATGCCGCTACTCGTCGATATATTCCACCCGAATAATGCGGGTTTCGGACTTTTGGCGTGTACGCTTATTCTCTCGGTTATGATATTACCGACGATAACTTCCATAACCAAAAACAGTTTGGAAGCAGTACCCATGCACTACTACGAAGGCGCGCTTGCGCTCGGCTGTTCAAAAAATCAAGCGGTATGGAAAGTTTTGCTGCCCGCCGCAAAGAGCGGAATTATATCGGCAATCATACTCGGCATAGGTCGGGCAATCGGCGAAACAATGGCTGTTCAGATGATAGTGGGTAACGGTTCGGGTTATCCGTTCGGTGCGTTCGTGCCGTTTACCACGCTCACAAGCAATATCGTACAGAATTGGGGTTATGCAACGCCGTCCGAACAGTCTGCGCTTATTGCCGACGGGTTCGTATTGCTTATCTTTATACTCATACTTAATCTTTGCCTTATGGCTGTAAAAAAGGACAGCAAGGGCGGCAATAAATTCTTCTCTCGTAGATTGAGAGAAAGCGATCAGAAAGATACGTTAAAAAGCTATCGTCGCACGGGTAGCGCTTGCGATGCGCTATGGATAGTTTCTTGGGTTATTTCTTTGCTGGTTGCGTTCGTTCTCGCATTTATCGTAATATTCGTTTTCGTAAAAGGCTTTCCGCATTTGAGTATTGATTTTATGTTCGGGGAAAGCGGTAACGCACACACGACGCTTGCGCCCGCTTTTGTATCAACTACAATGCTTATAGGTCTTGCGCTGTTGCTTGCTTTGCCGCTCGGTGTAGGCGCGGCAATCTTTTTGAACGAGTATGCAAAGAAAGGAAGCATTTTCGTTAAAGTGATACGCCTGTTCGTCGATACGCTTGCCGGTATTCCGTCGATAATATTCGGGCTGTTCGGAATGGTATTCTTTGTAATCGGTATGAATATGGGCTATTCTCTATGGGCGGGCGGTATTACTTTGGCTCTTATCATTTTGCCGACGATTATACGCAGCACCGAACAAAGTTTATCGGAAGTGCCCGACAGTATGCGTGAAGCAAGTTACGCTCTCGGCGCGGGAAAACTGCGGACGATTTTCGTCGTCGTTCTGCCGCAGGCAATTACGGGAATTATAACGTCGATTATTCTTTCAATCGGAAGAATTGTAAACGAAAGCGCGGCTCTCATATTTACGGTGGGCTCGGCATCTACTTTTATTCCGCAAGGTTACGGTGATAGCGCGGCAAGTTTCGCCGTTCTCGTATGGAAGTTTATGAGTAACGGCTTGCAAGTAAACGAAGCCTACGCTACGGCAAGCATATTGCTTATATTCGTCATCATACTTAACTTACTCGTTTCACTTGTGGAATGGTTATTTAATCGGAGAAAAAAGATATGAAAAAACACATTATAGAGCAATTTGATTTGAGCGGCGATATTGCCGTTTCGGTCAAGGAAATGAATTTATACTACGGCTCGTT
>CAJUIZ010000015.1 GCA_910586625.1 uncultured Christensenellaceae bacterium | reverse complement strand
GTTGTTGCAATGGGTATGTCATATACCGTAGCGATTCTCATAAGTGCCTTCACGTCAGGATCGTGCGGTTGAGATTGCAAAGGATCCCAAAAGAAAATGACAATATTTATCTTCTTCTCGGCTATCTTTGCACCGATTTGTTGATCGCCGCCCATAGGACCCGACATATACGCTTTCACTTTCAAATCGGTTGCTTCCGATATAAGTTTTGCCGTATGTCCTGTTCCGCAAAGTTCAAAGGCACTTAATTTTTCTTTATTCTTTATAGCCCAATTTACGATGTCGGGTTTTTTATTATCGTGAGCTATCAAGGCGATTACTTTTTTGTTCTTCATATAAAAATTTAACTCTGCATCACTGATTTAAGTATTTATCGATAAACGATTTTGCATTTTTAAGCGCTCTTTTCGCTTCGGGCAATACGGGTATTACCTGAAAAGCGTGCATCTTTTTGTGATAAACGTCAAATTGACTTGTAACGTTTAACGTTTGCAGTTTTTTATAAAACTCCAACGAATCATCGTACAGGTATTCGCTATCCGATACGGCGATATAAATCGGCGGGAAACCCGTAAAATCACCATAAAGCGGAGCAGCGTACGGATTGGTTTCGTTTTCCAATGTTTTGAGATACGTCGTTTTTACTTCTTCCAAAAACGTAATGTCTAACATACAATCCGTTTTTGCATTGTTTTTGTAAGAAGGAAATATTCGGGTATATTGCAGCGTAGGCGAAAACACAACGATACAAGCAGGAAGCTCTATTCCTTGCGCTTTTGCTTGCAAAGCTACGGACAGCACGAGATTGCCGCCTGCGCTTTCGCCTATCAGACAAATATTTCTTGCTCCGTATTTTTCAACAAGCATTTTATAAGCTTTCAGGCAGTCTTCCGCACCAAAAGGAAAAGCGTATTCCGGCGCAAGACGGTAATCTATACTATAAACGTTGTAACCGAGCTTCTTTGCCGTATATCCCGTAAAAGCCCTTCTTGCCGCAGGCGATCCTCCTACAAAACCGCCTCCGTGAATATACATTAAAACCTTATCTTCGGGATTATTTCCTTTTGAAAGATACTCTCCGTTAACCCCGTCGTTTGCGATTTGCTCTACTTTTACGTTTTTCGGAGCACGGGACTGTATTTCCTGCTCGCGTCTTAAAACATAATCGGGCGGATTGTTTTTATCGAATTCTTTTTTACCCTTTTTTATTATGTTATAGACAATGAAATGTATTAAACTCATATCTCGTAAGTCCCTGCGCCAACGGTTTGAGTACCGCTCGGCAAAACGATTTGCGCCGTAGTATTGGAAGGAACGATTATCGTATATTCAATCTTGTTCCCATTTCTTTTCCACTTGCTTACGATCTTGCCGTATATGCTGTCGTACTCACATTCGGCGTGAGTTATGCTGCCGCCGACTTTCGGTGCAATAATAAATTTTCTCTCTTCGGCGACTTTAATTCCGCACATACTGTCAAACAGCCATTCGCAGACGGCACCCTTACTGTAATGGTCGAGCGACGCTACGCCTCCTTGCGCTTCCGTTCCTTCCCAACTTTCCCAAATAGTGTTTGCCCCCATTTTCGGCATAAATAACCAACCGGGCATTTCCTCGTTTTCAAGAAGCCTGTAAGCATACTCAATATTTATATCTGCCAGAACGTAGAGTATAAACGGAGTTGACAAAAAGCCCGTACCCAAACGCCAGCCGTAGTTATCAAGCGCCTTTATCAAACGCTTTTTTGCATATTCCGTTTGCTTGTCGTTCAAAAGTTTAAGATACAGCGGACGCACGAGTTTCGCCTGTCTGTCCGTATCCATACCGTGTTTCTTTGTCTCTACAAGTTTTTGGTAGCCTATTCTTGTTCTGTCGGCATACTTTTTGAAGTATTGCGCGTCTTCCGCTTTACCGAGTAAGTCGGCGATTTTTTTCATATGTTCAAGCATATAAACGATATACGCCGTAGTTTCTTCGGGATGAGGACTTACAAAGTCGGATATAGCAAACGCCTTGACATCAACGGGTTCAGCCCATTCGCCGTAAGACTGACCGTAATTGGATATCATTTTACGGTATTTACGCTTTAATCCCGTAGGCGCACTCGTAAAATAATGCTTGCCGAGCGTCTTTATCTTGTACATTGCAAATCGGCGCATAGCATCGTAGTTATTTTCCAAAATACGTTTATCGCCGTACTTTTCGTAAATGCGGTAAGGTATCAGTACGCCCGCATCCGACCAACCGGGAGAACCATCCATTACGTTCATATAAAAGTCGATACCGCCCATAGGCGTAATCTGACGGAAATTGCCGTTCTTTCTCTGCCCGTCGCACATATCCGCAACATATTTTCTTGCCATAGCGGCATAATCGACGAAATAGCTTGCCGTATTACAAAAAATCTGCGCATCGCCCGACCAACCATGACGTTCCCTCGTAGGACAGTCGGTTGGAACGTCGGCGTGATTGTTTCTCGTTGACCACCGTGTACACTCGACTAATTTATTAATCAGTTCATGCGAACAGTTAAATTTAATCGTGTCTTGCATATCCGAATAAACGGCAATCGCAGTAAAATCTTCGGGTTGCCAAGCAATATCCGTTTCAATTAATACGTACTGAAAACCAAAAATTGCGAACTTCGTTTTATACTCGTTTACGCCCTCTTCTGCCGTATAAACAACCTGCTGTAAAGGCGTAACCTTCGTGCGCTTTTTATTGGCGCATTGAATATTCTTTTGGGTAAATTCGCCTTCTTTGTCGAACATTTCCCCAAAGCGAAGTTTAATTATTTGCCCCTTTCGAGCTTTTAACGAAAATGCAATATAACCCGCAATATTCTGTCCGAAATTGAGAACGGTTGCTCCCTTCGGGGTTTTAATAACCGTAGGCTTAAACGTTTCGTGTTCGGTTAAAGGCACGTTGTTGGAAGCGGAAGGAATCACTTCTTGCTTCGTTAATTTAGCCTTCCGATTGTAAGAAGGCGTACGGTAAGCCTCCACGACTTCACCGTCTTTATTGTCGGCAAAGCGAATTGCGCCGTCATTGCTCCAATCCCAAGTTTCATCAGATATAATACGGCAAATATTCCCGTCTTGCCCCGTAATCTCTAACTGCGCCAAAAACTTCGTTTGCTTACCGTATTGGTTTTTCCGTCCCCAAGCGCCGCAACTGCCTCTATACCAACCGTCGGCAAGCTCAACCGTAAAATCGTTCATGCCGCTTACAACGGCTTCTGTTACGTCATAAACCTGAAGTTGTATGCGCTTTCTATAATCGGTATGTCCCGGGGCGAGACAAAACTCTCCTATTTTCTTACCATTGAGTTTTGCCTCGTATAAGCCGCAAGCCGTTATGTATAATCTTGCTTTTGGGACACAAAAAGCGTTAAACGTTTTTCTGAAACAGTCCACGGGATAACGTTTTTTCTTATTTACGCCGTAATTTCCGCATATCCATTTCGCTTTGAAATCGGAACTACTCAACAAACCCATTTCAAAAAATGCGTCTGCTTTTTCACCCTCTTCGTCGTGTTCGTTCCATACCGTAACAGCCCATTCCACACGCTGACGGGAAACAAGTTTCGGCAGATAGTCCGCATACATTTCATCCGACAAAACCTTGCCGCTGTCCCAAACGGGTTTTCCGTCGGTTACGGCGATAATACGGTATGCACTTTGCCTTTTATCGCCCTCGCACGTCCACATTAGACGCGGATTTTGTATATCTATCCCGATAGGATTAATTAAATATTCCGTTTTTAGATTGATTGCCTTCATATCGGACCTCCAATAAAGTTTTTTATAACAATACTATGAGTTCAGCTTTTTGCACAAATTCAAAATCCTACTCGCACACTTTTGTACCGAAGTTTTTGCAACTTTCCCCGATTTAACTGCTTTTAACAACTCTTTATGCTGAAACTTATCTCCTGCCATAATTAAATCGTTTTCGGCGCAAATAGTTTCTCCCGCTACCGCTTGATCTTTTGCGACGCTTTGCCAATCGGTCATTACAACTCCGTCAAACCCGAATTCGCAACGTAGTATGTTTGTAATAAGGTCATACGAACTGTTAACGTATGTACCGTTTACTTTATTGTAACTTGACATAACGCATTTCGGCTTTGCTTTTCTTACCGTTAATTTGAACGCTTTAAGATAAATCTCTCTTAACGCACGCTCATTGACTTCGCTGGACGATTTCATACGATTATCTTCCTGATTGTTACAGCAAAAATGTTTAATAGTGACTGCGCAACGTTCATTACTCTGAACGCCCAACGTCAATGCGCTTGCCATTTCTGCGGTAAGCATAGGATCTTCGGAATAATATTCGTAATTTCTTCCGCAAAGAGGATGCCGTTGTATATTCATACCGGGCGCCAACCATATCCCTACTTTATATTGTTGCATTTCGCACGAGACGGCTATTCCGATTTTCCTAATTAATTCGGGCGAAAACGTTTGCGCTTGCACCGTTGCGCTCGGCCATGCCGTACAAAACTGATAAACAAGCTGTGCCTTTTTACTTGTTTTACTCCATAAGCGGTCTAAAAATCTAAACAGTTTTTTAGCTTTCACTAAGTCCTGTGGCAATTTGCCGCCTGTTTTAAGCTTACCGTTGGGTTCAACGGCGTATTTCATCGAAATTCTTATTCCTGCAGGACCGTCCGCCATAACGGTGGGATAATATCCGTATTTTTTACAAACCTTTGTGTCTATTTGTCCGCTTGCGCCGACAACGCCGGGTATTCCGCCGCTCATCAAAGTTGGATCTCCAACGCACAGACAAGTTAATTCTTTGGCGTTCATTTTTTTCGTTTCGGGCAAAATATTCACTTTGGGAGCATCGTAATTATTTTGAACAAACTGTATCGCATTTTCGTCCAAATGCAGAATATCGCCTACGGGTTCATCTTCCACATACCGAACGGGCGCAGCAATTTCTTCAACTCTGCATTGTGCAAATTCAATCGGTTTGCATTTTTCTACAATAAATTCCCTATCGACCACAATAGTTGCGACCGGCGTTGTATTACGGGAAGAGTTACCGACTCTGACGATATAATTACCTTTTTCTAAAATGAAACAGGAACGCGTTTCGTCGTATGCTGCAAAATCTTTTAATTCAAATCCCGACGTTACCGTTCCGCATTCTCCAACCGCTATCAAATCGGTTTTTGCAAAGGCGGCTAACTGCTGATATTCGCGTTTGATTTTCCCTGACGGGCACGATAAATATATTTGGACGACCTCTTTACCCGCTGTTTTTCCTATATTTTCAACTTGCGCTTTTACCGTAACTTCCCCGCCCGATA
>CAJUIZ010000014.1 GCA_910586625.1 uncultured Christensenellaceae bacterium | reverse complement strand
GCCAAGAACATAGCAGTCCACCATATACGTCTCTATTTTACTATATTTTGTTGACTAATGCAACAAATTACAGTGTTATTTTAATATAAAAAAACCGAAAAAGACGTTTTTTAACTAATAAATGAATAAAAATGTCTAAAAATCGGAACAAACAGTTATGTTTTCGGCGTATTTCGCGGTTTAAGCGCAAAATACGCCAAAAAACGAGAATCAAAATAATATTGCGCTGTACCGAATTTTTCTACGCGCGCATACTTGCGCGAAAGAACACGGACGGCAAGAACACAATTAAAAATAATTCCGCACCGCTACACTTGAGTTTCGTCGGATTCGACCGCGTCGTCGTAGGGTTCGCCGTCGGCTTCGGAATCGGCTTCGGCATTGCCGCAGCCGCAGCACTTGGAATACACGGGAGTTATGCCGAGTTCGTCCAAGGTATATTCGTGAAGTTCTCCGTTGTCTTCGCCCACAGCCACGCGCGCGACTACCGTTTGGCGAAGCATATCGACGCTTACGACAGTGCCGCGGCCGTTGGGCGTGGTAATTTGCGAGTTGAGCTTGGGCATAAACTTTAAGGTTTCGGCGTAGTAGTCGTCTTCGTACTTTAAGCAGCACATAAGCCGACCGCACAGACCGGAAATTTTGCCCGGGTTTAGCGACAGGCCTTGGTGCTTAGCCATCTTGATGGATACGCGAGCGAAATCGGCAAGGTAATCGTTGCAGCAGCACACGCGTCCGCACGGACCGAGACCGCCCTTGAGCTTGCATTCGTCGCGGATACCTATTTGACGGAGCTCGATACGCATACGGAACTCCGCAGCAAGGTCGCGAACAAGGTCGCGGAAGTCGATGCGGTTATCCGAAGTGAAGAAAAACAGCACTTTGCCGCCTTCGAAAGCAAATTCCGCGTCGACAATCTTCATATCCAGCTTGCGGTTTGCCGCCAATTGCTGCGCCTTGCGAATGGACGGAAGGCGTTTTTCTTCGTTTGCACGGTGAGCGGCGGCGTCCTTTTCCGTTGCTTTGCGGACGACGGGTTTTAGTTCGCCCTTGATTTCCGACGGGTCGACTTGCGTATTGGCAAGGGATACCGACGCGTACTCCGTACCGCGGGACGTTTCCACTATTACGCCGTCGCCGACTGCAAATTGAATGTTTTTGGGGTCGAAAAAGTAGGTTTTGCCCTTATCTTTGAATTTTGCTCCTATTATAGCAGGCATATTATTGTACTCCTTTATAATGCGATGACGCTGCGATTTTTAATGCGTAATGCGTAATTAAGGTTACGCTACGGCGAATTTCTCTGCTACGCTTGAATTGGTTTAGTAAGGTTGTGCGGCTGTCGCCTAAATTTCTCCGCTCGCTTCGCTCGGTCGAAATACTCCGCATTATTGCTTATTCATATATTAAGCGCAATTATTTTGATTGTATTTTTAGCATTATTATTGCTACTGCTGCTCCGTTTCGCCAAAAGGCGGCGAAGGCATAGATGCAAGGGCGTTCGCGACTGACGTCGCTCGGCTAAGGACATAATAAATAGTCGGTCGAGATGACGTAATAGAAATCTCGGTCGAAGAAACGGCAATCAGTAACCAATCTCGAAATAATCGAGCCAACGCTTAAACTTGTCCTGCGCGGCAAGACAGGTTTCCGTTAGAAATCCGCGTTCTTCTTCCCACTGCTGCAAACCGCGATAATAGAAGAACTTCATTTCTTCGTCAATTACAAACGGAACTATATTATATTGAAGGCAAGATTTAAGCAACAGCAATCTTCCCACGCGGCCGTTGCCGTCCTGAAAGGGATGAATACGCTCGAAGCGGTAATGAAATTCCAACAAATCTTGCAGACTTTTGACTGCTACGGCGTTATAACCTTTTATAAGCGCGCGCATTTGCGCCGACACTTGGCTTGGATGTGTGGTTTCCATATTGCCGACGGTATTGGGCAGGCGTTTGTAGTCGCCTACTGCGAAGTAATCCAAGCGCGAATCGGTAGTACCGTTTTTCAGTACGGCGTGAAGCCGCTTGACAAAGCTTTCGGTAAGCGGCTGGTCGGCACAGTCGATTACCATATCGATACAGCGGAAATGATTTGCCGTTTCCACAATGTCGTCGACGTTTAACGCCGCGCCCTGTACGCCCACGGTATTAGTTTCGTAAATGTAGCGCGTTTGCTCGTGGGTTAATTTGCTACCTTCCATATGATTGGAATTGTAGGTTGCTTCTATTTGCAGCTTATGATAAATACCGCCGTGCAGCTTGGCGGACTTTTCCTTTTGCAGTATTTGCAGTAAGGTTGACATATTTACTCCTTATAATAAGGTTACGCTACGCCGGATTTCTCCGCTACGCTTGAATTGATTTAGTAAGGTTGTGCGGCTGTCGCCTGGATTTCTCCGCTCGCTTCGCTCGGTCGAAATGACATAATATATATTGGTCGAAATGACTATTGTTGCGCTGCGCTGGATTTCTCCGCTCGCTTCGCTCGGTCGAAATACTCCGCATTATTGCTTATTCATATATTAAGCGCAATTATTTTGATTGTATTTTTAGCATTATTATTGCTACTGCTGCTCCGTTTCGCCAAAAGGCGGCGAAGGCATAGATGCAAGGGCGTTCGCGACTGACGTCGCTCGGCTAAGGACATAATAAATAGTCGGTCGAAATGACAGCGAAGCCGTTTTTATGCGAGTATACGAGCTAATCGCGGCACAGATAGCGTATTTGCAACAGGTTGTTAAGCAGAAGATCTACCGTTACCGACAGGTTGGCACCGTCGTCAAGGCGACGTTTTGCCGCATTTATACGCTCGATACAGCCAATCGCTCCGTTTATTGTGTAGTTTGAACATATTTTGTCAATATTAACGGTAAAGGACGGAAGCAGGCGCAGCGAAGGATTGATTCGGTACACCACGCTTTCGCGCAATAACAGCGTATAAAAGCCCAAAAAGTCGTTTATACAGTCGCGCAAGGCAAGAGCAGCCGAAGCATAGCGCAGCGCGTTTTTGGTGGACGTCATATTCTCCGCCGTATCGAGCGCGGCTTCGTACGCCCTGAACACCGCGGGGTTACGCAAAAGCAGCTCGCCCGCGTTAACGCTGCCGCCGCTCATTGCGGAAGCCATTTCGCACGAGCGTTCGTCGAAGCCTTTGTCCGCAAGCCGCCTTTTTACTTCGGCGACGGTCAGCTTGCTTTGTTTAAGCGTTTGGCAACGGGAACGCACGGTAGGCAGCAAGCCTTCGGCATCCGTTACGCCGATAAAGATATATACGCCGTCCATGGGTTCTTCCAGCGTTTTGAGCAGTTTGTTTTGCCAAATTTCGCAGCCTACGCCCGCAACGGAGTTGCACGCGTTTACCAAAAACACGCGGCAAGAGCTGTTATCTACGGGGCGTTTGAAGCTTTCTTCCACCAAATAGGCCACGTCGGCGACGGTCAAGCGGTTTTTCGCCGTATCGGCAGGTATGCTTATTACGTCCTGATGAGCGTTTTCGGCGATTTTGGCGCAGGCTTCGCAATTATCCGCGCCTACGCGGTTACGGCACAGCGCAACATAAGCGCATTCTTTAAGCAAATCGGGCAAATGCTGCTTTTCGCCCACTACGATATACGCGTGAGCGCCGAGATTTAGCTTGAATGATTCGCGCAGGTAACCGCCTATTTGCGGGTCGAAAACGGGCGTCATTTAATAACTCCCCTACGGGCAAGCGCTTGGCGCAGAAGCCGCTGCGTTTGTTCGGCACTGCCGGAAGCGTCGATTACTTCGAACTTATCGGGTTCGGCTTGAATAAGAGCCTTGTAGCCTTGGTATACCTGCTGATGGAAGGAAAAGTCAACCGCTTCCATACGGTCGGACTTGTCCGCGCCGCCCTTGCGCATAAACGCCTGTTCGGGCGACAAATCGAGAAAAACGGTGAACTCCGGCATATATTCGCCCACGGCTATGCGGTTGAGCTGTACTATCTTGTCCAGACCCAGTCCGCGTCCCAACCCCTGATATACGTAGGACGAATGAACAAAACGGTCGCAAAAAACCGTCTTGCCCTGTCGGAGAGCAGGCTTGACAATATCCTTTAAGTGCTGAATACGAGCCGCCGCGTACAGAAACGCTTCGCACATATCGTCCATATCGCAGTTGGCCGCATCCAAAATAATACGGCGAATCTGCTCGGCAATGTCGCTGCCGCCCGGCTCGCGGGTGAAAACCACGTCGTAGCCCATTTGCTCGCAATATTCCTTTAACCTGCGTGTTTGATGAGTTTTGCCTACGCCGTCGCAGCCTTCGATAGTGATAAAATTACGCATAGCCCGTGTTAATCTCCGTTTTCTTTAATCCTTATAATCTTACCACAAATCGCGGTAAAATACAAGCGATAATAAATAACGGACTTGCGGAAACATAACGGACAAGAGTATTGACAAACAGTTTGCAGATAAGGTATACTTATGATATAATTATTTGACAATAATCTATACTAAGGGAACGGCAAACGCCATATGCAAAACGGATTTTTCCAAACTGTCTATTCCGTAGTTAAGCGTATACCCCAAGGAAGGGTGGCTACATACGGACAAATTGCGCGGCTGTGCGGCAATCCGCGGGCGGCAAGGCAGGTGGGCTGGGCACTGCACGTCAACCCCGAGCCGTACGTTATACCCTGCCACAGGGTAGTTAACCGCAACGGACGGATATCTTCCGCGTTCGCCTTCGGCGGAGCCAACGTGCAAAAAGAGCTGCTGACAAAAGAAGGCGTGGAATTTTCGGACGAACAAACGGTAGACATAGACAAATACTTGTGGAACGCGCAAAGCGAGCGAGATTTAACGGAGACAACTCAATGTTAGACAAAAAAACCGACGCGGTATTAGAACTGCTATTCGACAAAACCCAAAACAGCTACAAGGTGCTTAACAAGGCGCAAATAATAGCCGAGCTGCCGCAAAAGATGAAAATAGACGCAGCGGCGTTTTCGGCTATACTGACGTTTCTTACCGAGAATGAATACGTGGGCGTAAAGTATCAGGACAAGGACGAAATATGCGTTTCCACCACCGTCAAGGCGGAAAGCTATCTCGACGGAGAAAGGGATATGCAGCAAAAAGCCAAAATAACGAATACGCAGGTAAGCTTGCTGTTCGTAGGGGTATTTATAGCGGCGTTTGTAGGCGCGCTTGTCGCTTCGCTTATAGGCAAGCTGTTTTAACGGCAAATAGGGAGAATTAAAGGAAGATAATTATGCTCAACAAAAAGGAAGTCGCCGTGATGCGCGCGGTATACGACATTTGCAAAAAAAAGAACGACAGCGGCATTATTACGGACGAATTTATCATCCAAAGCACGCCGGAAAAATTTAAGCTTAACGTTACGCAGGTGGACGTTATACTAAACCAATTGGAATACGACGGATATTTCGAATGTATCAAATCCGACCGCGAAGGCAAAACCGTAAACGTAATTACGCTGAAACAAAAAGGCAAAGCGTTCGAGCGCGAAATGGTACAGCGCAGGCGCGAGCTGATAAACTCGATGATTATGCGCATTGTATTTGCAGCGTTGGGCGCGGTTGTAGCGTTGGTAGTCAACAAGCTGTTAGGCAGATAACGTCATAACGATATATACGAACGAGTCCCGCATCATTCGATGCGGGACTCAGTTATTTTGCAGTAATTCCGTTTGACGTTCTACCGCCAAGTTGAACTTGGTAGTACAGCCGAGTTTTTCCTGCCGTTTGAAGCGGTACACCGCTTCGGGCGCGGGCAGGTACAAATAGTCGTTATTAAAAGACAGTGTATAGAACGCGCCTGCTTTGTAGAAGAGCTTGTTTTCGCCGAAAACCGCCGTAATGCCCGAAGCATCGTGGGTTACGGCAGCTTCGCCCATATCGACGTATTTTTTGCCGACGAGCTTTTCCGCGCGGAAATCGGCTGTAAGCGAATAATCGGCGCGGGATACTTCGTCGGCTACGCACTGCGTTTGCCAAGCGTACCAATCAGTAACCTTGTCAAAGCGTCCGCCTTGAAGCTGTCCGTACTCGTTTTGACGGACGGAAGCGCCGCATTTGGCGCAGGTTAGAGTATCGCCCTTTGCCGTCATACAAAATTCTTCGCTGCAATCGGGGCACTTGTACAGTATGCCTTCCAAGCCTTCCACCAAATCGTCGGACATTATTTTTATGCCGTTTGCCAATTGGTAAGCGTAATCGTCGTAGTACAAATCGTTTACAATACGGTTATGAATTTCGTCGACGGACAGCGTTTGTATTTCGTCCGCGCCCGCAGCCAAGTTTACCGTTGCCTTTAACGGGACGAAGCGTCTGCTTTTTGCCCAGCGAGGCTTGTGCAGATAACTGCCGTCGAACCGCACCGTTACAAGCGGATATTTGAGAAGTTTTGCTAATTTGGCGATATTGGGCTTTATGATATTTGGCGTGCCGACAACCGACAGCTTGGCTTCGGGATATATGGCTACGATACGTCCGCTATCCAAAACGTACTTGATATCGCGAATAAGCGAAGTATCGACGGCAAACTGCTTTTTAGGCAGAACGCCGAGTTTGTATATAAGCTTGGGCCATTTGACGATTTGCGTTTCGGATATAACGAAATTGATACAGTTGGGGTACGCCGCCATTATAAGCGCGCCGACGTCGGCAAATCCGCTGTGATTGGCAACGACCACGTAGGGCGGCTTTATTTCTTTTAGGCTGCCAACGACTTCCAGCTTTACGCTCTTATTAAAGTACCGCTTGCCGTAAAAAGCCACACCCAAGTCCACAAGCGGCTTGCTGGCAAGAACTGGACGGCGTTTTCGGTTGTTTTTGTTTTGTTTCGTCATATAATTAGTTTATCCCTTTGCCGTTGTAAAATACAAAAGCATTGCAACGCGGAAGTGCGGTTTACGGCGAATACGTAAAAACCCCCGCAGCTGCGCGGGAGTTAATTATTCAGTTTGCGGACGGTATGTTTTCTTGTATCCACAAGATATCATCTTTCTTTATTTTGTTGTTTTGTTCCGCCCATTTTATGACGTAGTCGTCCGTTTTCATATATTCTATCAGCTCTTGCTTTGCCTGCTCGTCTTTTTTTGCGCTTTCGATGAGCTCTGCCAAATATTCGGCGCGGTGCTTCATTGACGCCATTTGCGTAAGAGCTGTTAACAGCATACACACCAGTATCAGCAGCACCAGCATTGCCACCACGAACATTATCGACGTTTTTTTGCTGTAAAATATCCGTTCCATCGTCTTCGTTCTCCAAATTTACGGTGAACAAATTATACAACGCCGACGAAAGCTTGTCAAGTAAAGTTTTGCAGGTGAATACGGATATTATAGCGCCGAGAGCCAAACCCAAAAACACAAACAGGCGAAACTCGCCGTTGTTTACGTTGAGATTGGTTATAAAAACAAGCCACAACGCCACGGCGCCGAACACACAGTCGAATACTATCCCCGCAAGCTTTGCTCGGAACAATCCCAATCCGAACAAATACACCGCCGCAAGAGCCAACCCCAAAACGGCGAACACGATAAACGCTTGCAGCTGTTCTATCCCACGGCCCAACAACGTCAACGGAACAACCCCTTAAACGACGGCGCGCCTTGACGGAAGGACAAGGACGAAAGCGACGAGTACTCCATTACCACCACGCCGGAATCCTTATCTAACTTGGTAACGTTAAGCCCGTTGCCCTTGATAAACAGCGAATTGCCCGTAAGCTTTAACTGAGCTTCGCGCTCGGTAATTTCTACCACCTGAGTAACGCCGCGAACTGTTAGCACGTTATGCTCGCACGCAAGAGAATACGTTTGTTTTTCCTTTTCCGCCATAAAAAATCCCCTTGCATATAGTATGCAGGGGGATTGGATTTAATGCGGAGATAAAATAACAGGAAAAGTCGGTGTTCTTTACCGAAACGTTTATCGAACGGCAATGAAGATAAACGTCATTTCGAGTGAAGCGAAGCGGAACCTTATAAAAAACGATGCGGCCCGTAAACTCGCCTGGATGTTTCGGCTGCGCTCAACATGACAATGTGAGAAATTCGTCGCAACGTAATATTTCCTATTCACTTTTCACTTCAACGTCAATTCGTAACCGTCCTTGGTATCCTTGACGGCATACCCCATATACGCAATTACGTCGCGCAGACGGTCGCTTTCCGCCCAGTTTTTTTCGCGGCGAGCGGCAAGCCGCAGCTCCGCCATAGCTACTACGTCTTGGGGGATTTCGATTTGCGGCGTTTGTTCATCCTTGATTTTGTCCAAATTCAGCGCGAAAATTTTGTCGAAGGTCAGCGCAAGGCTGTAAACGTCCTTGGACTTGGGCAGTTTTAGCATAGTCCACAGAACGCCGAGCGCGAGCGGGACGTTAAGGTCGTCGGTGATTGCGTCTTCGAACTTTTGCTTGTATTCGTCGATAACCGCCTTGTCGGTTTGCGCGTTGCTGTTTTTGTGAGCCAACAGCTGCGAGCACAGATTATTATACGCCGATTTTGCCGAATCCATAGCCGCCCAGGTAAAGTTGAGCTTTTGACGATACTGCACGTTGAGATACAGATACCGCAGCTCCATGGGAGTATAGCCCTTGGCAACCACGTCGGCAACCGTATAAACGTTATTGAGCGACTTACTCATCTTTCCGCCGTCGATAAGCATAAATTCGTTGTGCATCCAATAGTTTACGGCTTTATGCCCCAGCCAGCATTCGGCTTGCGCTATTTCGTTTTCGTGGTGAATGGGTATATGGTCTACGCCGCCCGTATGGATATCGAAGGTTTCGCCCAAATACTTGCGGCTCATAGCTGTGCACTCTATGTGCCAGCCGGGGAAACCGCGTCCCCAGGGGCTGTCCCATTGCTGCAAATGGTTGGGCGCGGCTTTCTTCCACAGGGCGAAATCGATTGGGTGACGCTTGAAGCTGTTAACTTCCACGCGCGCGCCGTGACGTTGGTCTTGGAGCTTTACGCCCGAAAGCTTGCCGTAGCCTGCGAACTTTTCGACGGAGAAGTATATGCCGTCGGCGGTTTCGTAAGCGTAGCCCTTGTCTAGTAGAGCCTGCACGACGGCTATCATTTCGGGAATGTTATCCGTTGCCTTGGGGCAGATTGTGGGACGCTTGATATTGAGCGAATCGATATCCGCCATAAAACGATCGGTAATTTCCGCCGCAATTTGCAGGGGGTCTTTGCCCGTTTCGCGAGCGGACTTGCTCATCTTGTCGTCGCCGTCGTCGCTGTCGGATACGAGATGCCCCACGTCCGTAATGTTCATTACCGACTTAACCTTGTAGCCGCAGTATTCGAAAATGCGCCTGAGCTCGTCCATAAAAACGTACGCGCGCAGGTTGCCGATATGCGCGGGCTTGTAGACGGTAGGTCCGCAGGAGTACATACCGACCTGTCCGACCTTAATAGGCGTAAAAATTTCCTTTTTGCGCGTGAGCGTATTGTAAACTTTAATTTCCAGCATAGTATTACACCCTTATTAAGCGTTGCTTTACAACATTATTATACTATGATATTTTAACACAATACCGCTATTGCGACAAGCGGTAAATGACACATTACAAAAAAATATAGATGCTTAAACGTAAACCATTGCAAAAGTTATCGCGGTGTGCTAAAATATGCGGTGTAAGAAACGCGCGGCACGCGTGAATAGGCGTACATATGCGCGCGCGTTAATACGGCTTGACAGCCGCTCGAACAAAAAATTGCAAGGAGTTAATTGTAGCTATGATTGACGTTAACCTTATTAGACAGGACGCAAACGCCGTACGCAAAAGATACTTGAAGCGCGGCAAGGATATCGACTTTACCGATTTTTTGAAGTTGGACGAACAACGCAAAAGCGTTATCGCTTCCGTAGAAGCGATGAAGGCGCAGCGCAACAAGGTATCCGCCGAAATACCCAAGCTCAAAAAGGCTGGACAAGACGTTTCCGCAACCATTGCCGAGATGAAGGCGCTGGGCGACAAAATTGCCGAACAGGACGCGGAGCTTGATGCGGTTAACGACAAAATACGCGATTTTCTGCTTAGACTGCCAAACCTACCCGACGACGACTTACTCGCCGGCGGCAAGGAAAACAACAAGCCTATCAAAACCTTCGGGGTTAAGCCGCACTTCGACTTTACCCCAAAAGATCACGTAGAACTTGCCAAAAGCTTGGGGCTTATCGACTACGAACGCGGCGCAAAGCTTGCGGGTAACGGCAGTTGGATATACACAGGAATGGGCGCGCGGTTGGAATGGGCTCTCTTGAACTACTTTATAGACAGCCACACTGCGCGCGGCTATACATTTATGTTGCCGCCGTACATGCTCAACTACGAATGCGGACTGACCGCAGGACAGTTCCCCAAGTTTGAAGACGACGTTTACCAAATAGCTAACGGCGAAGGGCGCAAGTTTATGCTGCCGACGGCGGAAACGGCTCTTGTAAACCTGTACCGAGACGAAATCGTGTCGGAAAGCGAGCTGCCCAAAAAGTTCTTCGGCTACTCCGCCTGCTTCCGCCGCGAAGCGGGAAGTTACCGCGCGGAAGAACGCGGAATGATACGCGGACACCAATTCAACAAGGTGGAGCTGTTCCAGTACACCGCCGCGGACAAATCCGACGAAGCGTTTGAAGAAATGGTAGATATGGCGTGCGGACTTGTGGAAGGGTTAGGACTGCACTATCAGCTATCGAAGCTTGCCGCAGGCGACTGCTCCGACAGTATGGCGCGTACCTACGACATAGAAATATACATTCCGTCGATGAACATCTACAAGGAAGTAAGCTCTGCATCCAACGCGCGCGATTACCAAGCAAGGCGCGGAAATATGCGTTACAGGAGAGACGCGGACAAAAAACTGGAATTTATGCATACGCTTAACGCAAGCGGACTGGCAACCAGCCGTGTATTCCCCGCGCTACTGGAACAAAACCAAAACGCCGACGGGTCGGTAACAATCCCCGAAGTGCTGCGCAAGTATATGGGCGGAATTGAAAAGCTGGTTCCGATAAACAAGTAATAATTTTAACAATACAAAACGGACTGCCGAATTGCTGTGAACCCCAAAAGTTGGATAAATAATATAGTTAGATTTGATGTGAATGA
>CAJUIZ010000013.1 GCA_910586625.1 uncultured Christensenellaceae bacterium | reverse complement strand
CTCATTCACATCAAATCTAACTATATTATTTATCCAACTTTTGGGGTTCACAGCACAAGTAACAGTCCTTTCAAATTATATTTCATTTATCATAACTATGTCTTGCGGAAAACCTTTCGTTCGCGTCCGTTAACCGAAACGGTATAATACGCATTTGGTTCGTATCCATACGTTGTTGCAACCACTTCTCCTTCTACGGTTTCACCGTCGAATAAATCTATCCTTACATTTCTAAATTCGAACCTTTCAAATAAAATATCCGTCAAACTTTCGCTGGTAAGTCCCACTTTCATTAAACCGTCGGCAAACAAACAAAAACCGCTCAATAACAACGTCCTTGTCTCAGTGTTATCATTCAAATACATATTATGAATACGAATTTCTATTTCTTGCGCGTCTAAAAGCAATTGATAAGTATCGTCGTAAATTGCTTTATTGGACAAACCTAATAATAATTCTTTGCTTTTTTCTTCCCAGCCGTCACTCGGGAACGGAATTATTTTTGCCATATATTTCTCTGCAAAATGTTCTTATTACAGAATTCGGGGTTGCCGTTGGCAACCCCTTAATTTGTGTTTATTTTTATCAATTCTCGTGAAACTATGCCCGATAACAAACTTAATTTGGTTTACTATCGAGTACGCCGTGTCGGAATACACGAGCAACAGTCGGAATAAAGTTAACCGCTTAAAACAACGAGCGAGCTATTCTTCTTCGTGCAGCTTCTTGGCTTCTTCCACAATCTTGGCAACGCTTGCAGGCGGAACTTCTTCGTAGCGGGCGTAGCTCATTTCGTACTTGCCGCGTCCCTGCGTCATACTGCGCAGGTCAGTTGCGTACTTCAAAATTTCCGACAACGGCGCTTCCGCAGTTACCAATTGCTTGCCGTTGACCATTTCCGTACCCATAATACGTCCGCGGCGTTTGTTCATATCGCCCATTACGTCGCCGAGATAGTTATCGGGAACGGTAATGCGCAGCTCGTAAATAGGCTCGAGCATAACGGGACCCGCCTTTACGCAGCCGTCCTTATACGCCAATATCGCTGCCATTTGGAAAGCAATATCCTTACTGTCTACGGGGTGGGACGATCCGTCGAACAACGTGCACTTCAAGTTGACCATGGGGTATCCTGCCAGCACGCCCTTTTGAATAGCCGTGCGCAATCCCTTTTCGACAGACGGAATAAACTGACGGGGAACGGTTCCGCCGACAACAGCGTCGACGAATTCGAACACGCCGTCCGCCGCGCCCGGCTCGAAGCGTACTTTACAGTGACCGTATTGTCCCGCGCCGCCCGATTGCTTCTTGTGCTTGCCTTCCGCTTCCGCCATCTTACGGATAGTTTCGCGGTAGGGAATACGCGGATCTTGAAGCACGGCTTCGCAGTTGAACTTGGACTTTAACTTTTTGCAGATAACGTCCAGCTGCGTTTCGCCCAGACCGGACAACAGCATTTCGCCGGTTTCGGGGTCTTTGGTAACGGTAAAGGCGATATCTTCGTCTTTAAGCTTGGACAGTCCGCCGAAAACTTTGTCTTCGTCGCCCTTCTTGGCGGCATATACCGCGCGCGAATACACGGGACGGGGCAGTTCGATGGGCGCAAGCGTTACTTCCGCGCCTTCGCACAACACGTCTCCCGTTGACGTTGCGGACAATTTGGCAAGAGCGGCAAGGTCGCCTGCGCAGGCACAGTCGGCGCTTTCCTGCTTTTTGCCTTTCATAAAGTATACTGTGCTTATCTTTTCGTTCGCGTCCGAGTTGACGTTCTTTAACGTCATACCGTTCTTCAACGTTCCGCGGATAACCTTGAACAGCGACAGTCTGCCGACAAACGGGTCTGCAATGGTCTTGAACACGCGAAGAACCGTCGGAGCCTTGTCGTCAGCAGCTATCGTATTGCCCTGCGCGTCCTTGGCGGGACGAATTGCGGGGCTGGGCAGCGAGCTTACTATCGTATCCATAAGGTTAATAACGCCCTTGTTTGTAAGACCCGAGCCCGCAAGAACGGGGATAGTCGTACCGCCGAGCAAGCCTGCGGCAAAGCCTTTCTTTACTTCTTCGTCCGTCAATTCTTCGCCGTCGAAAAATTTCATCATAAGCTCGTCGTCGCTTTCGGCGGCAATTTCTATTACGGAACCGCGCGCGGAATCGAATGCGCTCTTGAGAGCCGCGGGAATTTCCGTAGCGCCCTTGTTATTGAAATTGCAATACGAACAGGAAACTACGTCTACATAGCCCACCATCTTGTGTCCTTCGAGTTCGGGGACGATGATGGATACCGCTTTGCCGTACTTTTGCTTTATAGCGTCCACTGTCGCCTGATAGTTGGCGTTTTCCTTGTCGATACCCGTTACGAATATCAATGAAGGAATCTTGTGCTCAGTGCAGTACTCCAACGCCTTTTCGGTGCCTACCGTCATAGAGCCCGTAGCTCCCGTAACGATTATCGCGCTGTCGGCAACCGACAATGCTTCCAGCATTTCGCACTCGAAATCGAAATATCCCGGAACGTCGATAAGGTTTATTTTAACGCCTTTATATGTACAATTGGCGACGGATAGACTTATGGAAATGTGGCGAGCCACTTCTTCCTGTTCGAAGTCCATTGTAGAGTTGCCGTCGTCCACTTTGCCCAAACGGTCGGTTGCGCCCGCGTTAAAAAGTATCGCTTCGGCAAGGGTGGTTTTACCTTCGCCGCTGTGTCCGATTAAAGCTACGTTTCTGATGTCTTTTGCGTAAACTGCCATAGTAGTCTCCTATATTTAATTTTGATAAAGTTGTACAATGTTATCGGGCGGTAAGTCGCCCAAAATGTGTCTGCTTCCGCAAAACCGATTGGTATTCGCGTCGCGAATTATTGCAGCTCCTACGCGGCGCGCTTTACGGCATAAAGCAAACAACTTAAATATTATAAACTACTTTAACTCAAATTTCAATACAGTTTTGAAAATTTATTGCAAAAATAACGCGTATTTTTCATCGATTTTAACGCCGTTTCGGTCAATAACTATACAGGAGCATTCATCCCGAGCGGATTTTTTGTATTTTTTGCGTATTCTACGCGCCACTCCTTCCAAGCTGTCGAATATCTGTACATTGGGACAAGCGCGGGAAAAGCACCTTTTGTAGGCGTTCATAGCGGAATCCGCCAACGCTATACAATCGAATTTCCCGTCGTAGGGCGCAAGGCTTTTTTCCACGTACTCTACTATTACACGCTCGTTGCCGCTTTCGGCAAGCAGCGGGAACTCGTCCATAGCGCAGGGAATGACCGTAGGCGACGACAAACGGTTAACTACGCGTCCGTTACCCGCAACCAACACTCCGCTTGCAGTGTAAGTAGAAGCGTGCAGTACGGGCGCATCGGAAGAATACAACGGACAGCCGCAAAGGTTTTGCAGCTTTTTGTAAGCAAGCGACGACAGCGACACGGACGATAATACTATAGCGTCGCACCCAAGCTCGGTTAAACGCTTTGTCATCTCGTAGGAAGCGGCAATCAGATTATCGCGCGGCATATCGGTAAAACGTACGTCGGAAATAATACAAATAAAATCGGCGGATACCGCTTGTTTTAACTTGTAGTAGGTTGGAAATATCCCCACGCAGTCGTCTATTATACCAATTTTAAGCATTGTACCACCCCTAAATATTTTTTCGCCCTACTATTTTACTAAACCGACGGCAATAAAATGTTAAAACGCCGCACTATAAATAATATTCAAACGTGCATATTTGCTTTAATGCTCCTACTGTGCTATACTTATTTTGTTCACGGCGGCTGCTCCGCCGTATGTACGCATTGAAACAGGGAGAAAACCTATGCTTGACAATAACGGCTTCGATTTGTGGTCGGACGAATACGATAAAACGGTCGGCGTTTCCGACAGCGACAATACGTATCCGTTTGCCGGGTACAAGGAAGTTCTCGACAGAATTTTCAAAACGGTAACAAGTACTCCAAACGCAGTAATTTTGGATATAGGTCTCGGTACGGGAGTCCTTTCCGCCAAACTGTACGCATTAGGTTACGAGATATGGGGACAGGATTTTTCGCAGAATATGCTCGATAAAGCGAAAAGTAAGATGCCCGACGCACATTTATATTTGGGCGACTTTGCAAACGGACTTGACAGTGAAATACTGCATAATAAATACGATTACATTGTGGCGACATATTCGCTGCACCATTTAAAAGACGAGGGCAAAATCAAACTTATCAATCTATTGCTAACGTTGTTAAAACCCGACGGAAAAATCCTCATAGGCGACGTTGCATTCGAAACGACAGAAAAACAAAACGCGTGCAGAATAAGAGCGGGCGACGAATGGGACGACGAAGAATATTATACCGTTTTCGATAACGTAAAAAGCAGTTTTGACAACGTCGAATTTCAAGAAATATCACACTGCGCGGGATTGATTACCGTATGCGGACAGCCCGTTGATAAGCGACGGAAAAAACTTTTGCGTTAAAGTGTGCAAAATTGTTGCGAAAAAATATAAAGTGTGCTAAGATTATTAAGCAAAAAATGGTATACTATGCAATAAGGAGATACTAATGCCTAATATTAAATCTGCGGAAAAGAGAGTTTCCGTAACAGCAACGAAAAAGCTTCAAAATCAAATGGTTCGTTCGCAAATGCAAACGGCTATCAAAAAATTCAACGCCGCTATTTCTAACGGAGACGTAGAACTTGCAAAGCAGCTTCTGCCCGAAACAAGCTCCAAAATAGATAATGCTGCGGTAAAACACGTTATTCACAAAAACGCCGCCAACCACAGAAAGGCGCAAATAGCAAAAACGCTGTCGCAGCTTGAAAAGGGTATCATCGTAGTAAAGGTTGACGCCAAGACGTTGAAGCAAGCGGAACAAAAAGCCGCTGCCGCAAAGAAAGCGGAAGAAGCCGCTGCAATAAAGGCGCAAAGAAACGAAGCCAAGAAAGCCAAGGAAAGCGCGAAGGCACCCGCTGCTCCCGCTAAAAAAGCTTCCGCAAAGAAGACTGCCGCTGCTGCTAAGGCTCCCGCAAAGAGCAAGAAGGAAGAAGCCCCCAAAACGGAAGAAGCCGTTCCCAAAAAGCGCACCGCAAAGAAGGCTCCCGTTGAAGCTCCCGCAGAAGAAGTCGGCGACGAAATTAAATAATAACACAAATATTATTAAAATAAAAACAACTCCGAAACTCGGAGTTGTTTTTTTACTGTACGAATTTGCCGACGTTAAGAAACGTTTGGGTCTTAATAACCTACATCGGTTTTATAAAACTTTCCGCTTCGTTCTTCGGCTTAGGTTGCCTTGGCGATGATATTCCGCTCGACTTGCCGCCACCGCCGCCGCTGAAACCGTCCAAAAAATCGCCCGCCGCATCACCGCCAAGTACAATAATCAAAATTATTACGGCGCACACCGCTACCGTATATGAAGCGACCTGCCAACTGTTATACAGCTTGAGCCTGTTGCTTCCGTCCATACTCATCGTCATAATAAAGCCCAGTTGCAGCAAGCCGTAGTACCCGAGAGTCGACACCCACGTCGTTTTGGTTAAAACCACCAAGCATACGTAGCCCGCCACGGACAGCACGGTAAACACAAGCAGATACCAACCGTAATGTCGGTTTATCGCGTCGATATACAGCGGCAGAATAAATATGAACAAATACGCCGCCGCAAGCAGCGAAACGCACAGCATAAGCCACAGCGCATTATCGAAGCCGCGGTTTATGTACCAACTGCGCAAGTAAAAACCCATAGCTACGGCGTTAACGGCTATCGAAACCAGCTTGACACTTTTTTTACGACGACAGGTCAGCGACAGAATAAGCCCTGCCGCAAGGATGCCCGAAGCCACGCCGAAGATTCCCCAAAACCCCAACGGGATAAACTGAGCCGCCCACCCCACAACGGAAGTAGTAAACAAAAAGCATACCGCTACCAATAAAGTCTGCAAACAACGTTTCATAAACTTGTTCCTATATTACCATATATTAAAATCGTATTTTACGGCGTTTACAACCAGCAAATGCTGTATTATTGCCAAAACCAACAACACACCGAAACCGGTATATACTGCTGCCATCATAATTTTTTGCAAACGTTTGGCAACGTTCAATACTTCAACTGAGATATCCTTATCCTGTTTAAGCAGCGCTCCTATTTTTTTACAGTTGCTAAGTACTAAAAACCCGAACACAAAATAGTAGACGCTTGCCAAAAATAAAACCGAACGCAAAACAATATCTTCCGGCATATATATTATGGTTAAAACCAACGGCACGACACATAAGATGCCTTCGAACAAATACAGTATCGTTGCCGCCAGCAATTTTTTGTATCCGCGTATTACGGGTTTTTTATTCATTTTCCTTCTCCAATTAAAGGCAATTAAAGCTTGTAATCCTGCCGAAGAAATTTTTGTGAAAAACTAAAAATATTCTTTGACTTTTTTGTGAGAGTATGGTAATCTATATAAGCATTCCAAAACCATGCTGGAGTGGCTCAGTCGGTAGAGCAATTGATTCGTAATCAATAGGTCGGGGGTTCGATTCCCTTCTCCAGCACCAGACGCTTAGCAATAAGCGTCTTTTTTATTACTTCTTTTTCTTTTTAGCGGTCTGTTTGGGCTTATCCGCAGCGGCGAGCGCGTCATTACGCGGTTTGCTTATAAAGTACGTGCTTTTGTCCGACGATACCTTCGTGGCATAGCCAAGGTCCTTTAATAATTCTATCGTTTTCTTTTTGCCGTAGTTGCGGCTGTCGAAGTCGTTGTACTTGTTCTGTAAATACGTCCCAACGCTGCTTGCCAATACCCAGCCGTCGTCGTCGCTGTTTTCGTCGATAAGCTTGTCGATGGACTTCTTGATGGATTTGAGCGGAGTTTTGATGGATTCCTTGCTGTCGGAGTTATCTGCATACGCACTGACAGCAGTCTGCTCCGTCGACTTGCCTTCGCTTATAAGGTCGAGATACTTAAACATACTGCACGAACGCACAAAGGGCTGGGGCGTTTTCTGCTCGCCCATACCTATTACTTCCATTCCCGCCTCGCGCAGTCTTGCCGCAAGACGCGTAAAGTCCGAGTCGGACGAAACCAAGCAAAATCCGTCTACGTTATCCTTGTACAGTATGTCCATTGCGTCTATTATCATGGCGGAATCGGTAGCGTTCTTGCCCTTGGTGTAGGCGTACTGCTGCATAGGCGTAATGGAATAGCCCAAGAGAGCTTCCTTCCAGGAAGAATTGCGCGGGTCCGTCCAGTCGGCGTAGGCGCGCTTGTACGTTGCCGTGCCTACCTTTGCCACTTCGTCCATAATGGTCTTGATATATCTTTTCGTCGAATTGTCGCCGTCGATTAAAATTGCGAATTTTTTGTCGTCCATAATTTCTCCCTTTATTTAAGTAGGTTTACAAGCTTCTCCGTATCGTACGGGCGTATAACCTTTTGTTCTGCGTTCGGCAAATAGTCTGCGTCAAACACCACGTCCGCGTCTTCGGGACGGTCTACTGCGTTTCCGCGCATAACAAGCAAATCGTACGCGTTAAACGTTTCCAAATACCCGTCGGTCAAAAACGCTTTTACGGCTTTAATCATTCCAGAATTAACCACGCGGGATTCTCCGTCAAGCAAGCGGTTAAGTATAACCGTTTCGCGACGCTGCAAATCGAACGCGAAGCCTACGTAATTGCGTGTTTTACCCTTGACGTGTATTTTTAATTCTATATTTTTCGCGCTCCATACGTCGGTATCGAGATTGGACTTATCCTGATAACCGCAATAAATCTCACCTTCGTCCAACGTCGAGCCGAACCCGTTAAGGGTAAAAACGGCGTATTTATAGCCCAAATCGGACACTTCGGATATACGAAAGTCGCAAAACTCCGCGCCGGTTGCGCTGCGGTCGTCGCCGGAGCACAACACGCTGTTGCCGAACTGCTTTTCGGAATAGTTCCCCCAAAATAAGCAGGCGTTTTCTCCGTTTTCTTTGAGAAAAATTACCGAAGCGTCTATGTCGAAAGCTTTGTTCCAATAGCAAAACGTACGCAGGTACTCTCCGCGAATGGGCAGACGGCTGCCGGACGGCAATACGTCCAAGCCGGAACCGCTTGCGCTCGTGTTAAGCGGCAAGGCTACGCGGCGGAAAGCTTCGCTTATGTAAATATTGCCCAGCGTAGGCATATTGGAATAACACTCGCGGATTTTGCCGTAAAGCGTTCGCTTCAAAATTTCGCGAACTTCCGACGAAAGGACGGATTTTCTGCAAGCAAATTCAAAGTCCGTCTCCTCGTGAGATTTGTACAGGCGATTATTTACAAAGGAAAACGTACGCTTGCTTTTTCCGTCGTCGGCATTTATACCGTACAGCAATTGAATAAGCACTATCGGATTGTCGGCTTTTAGCATATCCGCCACCGCTTGCGCCTGACAAGCGTTGCAGCGCGACAGCAAAAACACAATGTTCCTTTCGAGCAGCGAACCGCTTGCAGCAAATACCTGCGCCGCGCCCAATACGTCTCCCGATTTGAGCAGTTTGAGCGCGCGTTTATACGCGCTTGCATTGTTATTAGCCTTAGGAACGCGTATGCCTGCGTTCTTTACGACAGAATTATAGTACTTGGCTTGTTTTTTCGTCAACGGACAGTCTCGCGCGCACTCCGCAGCCAGCGCGAACAGCGTTTTGTCGTCGTCGGAGAAATCCAGCGTTTTCCTTTCGCCGAATTTGTCCACGCTCATTTTAACAATATCCTTTTTATCCAACATTTTCGCGAAAGATTTATTTTTGTATTCCAAAAACATTTCTATCGCGTTATCCTTACACTTCAAAGCGTCGTCGCCGTAGTAGCCGTTGAGATACAACCACTTAAATTCCGCGCTTTCGTCCGCCGACCACTTGCGCGTGTAACGGCACAAATCCGCGGCAACGTCCGACAGCATATTGTCGCATTGTGCGGCAGTTAGCATTCGGTAAAACCGTATTTTTACTTCCTTGCCTTCTTCGTAGTCGGGAAGTGCCTTGTTAAATACGGTCTTGCGTGTAAATGTTTCCGCATTCAGGCTGCGTTCGCCGCAGATTTCCACCGTAAAGTAGGAAATCAGCTGTTCGACAAGCAATTCGTCGGCGGAAAAATACTGCAAATGCTGGGGATTTTTGTAAAAACCTTCGGGAATTGCCGTTCCGTAAAACGCGCTGACAGTTTGCAAATTGGCGGCAGACAAATATTTTGGACGGTCTACAACTATGCCGAATTGATTGAACAATTTTGCGCTATATGCCGCCGCGTCTTGCGACGATTCTCCCGATATTTCCAAAACACCGCGTTTTATAAGAATTCTATCTTTCATACTTCTCCATAAAAAAAAAGTAAGTACGGTCGGTCTATCTTTTGCTCATATGCATCTACGAAATAAGATCCGACTCGCCAAGGTACTTACTTATTGTTATTATATACTATTTTTTACGTTAAGTCAATAGCAAAAAGCGCGAACGTGTAATATAAAACACAAATATACTGAAAAGCAGACGGACAAAAAGGCTGATTTACACTGCAACGTAGGACTGCTTACGCCGATGCGCAAATGTTGAAACAAAACAGTTGCAAAACGCCGCGTTTTGTGCTAAAATAATTAAGCAATCGAACGGCTCTATCGTATAGTGGTTAGTACGGTGGCCTCTCACGCCGCTAACATGGGTTCGAGTCCCATTAGAGTCACCAGACGAGGGGTATACGAACACCCCGAAGAAGAAACCGAACTTTCGGTTTCTTTTTCTTTTGCGCTTTTTTCGGTTTCGCTTTCGTTGCCGTCGGGGTAATCGGGGAAAATCAAGTTCAATAATAGTTCCTCTTTCTGCCCGCCTTTCAAGTGAAATAACACTTTCATTTTATCGTCATAAAGCACTATGCGGTAAATAAAGATATTGATTAGTTCCTTGCGGTGCTTTGTCTTGGTATAATCCAACGTGCGGAAATGCAACAGCCATTTACGAATGTCCGAATAACTGTATTTCATTTGCATTGCTTTTTCCATTGCAACGGTGTCCGCAAGTTCTTTGTTTTCGTTCTCTAACCGCTCCACTTGCGACAGTATTATATCGGTTGCCTTGCCGTGCATTAACGCTTGCATTAGGTTGTCGATAGCCTTTTTGTTGTCCTCGATTATATTTTCAAGCCGCTTTATCTCGCTGTCGTTGCGCGCCGCTTGTATAAGCGTATAGGTTTCGGCGGCAACCATATCTATAAATTCGTCCGTCAATACGCCGTGCTTGTTCCGCTCCGTGCCGTTACCTGTTATGGCGGTTATAATCTCGTCCTCGATAAATTGCTTGCGCACTGTCTGCTTGTCGCAAGTCCGCTTTGTAACGCCTACACACTTGTAATAGTTGTGTAGCGTTTTGTTTTTGCTCATTGCGCTAACGCCCGTCATTTTATTGCCGCACTTGCCGCATATCAATTTGTCCGATAATATGTACTCGACTTTTGCCTTGCCCCTTGCAGGTGCAGCGGCATATAAAGCAAGTTTTTGTTGTACTTGCTCGAAAAGCTCGTCGTCGATAATGCGCGGCATACCGCCGTCTATCTCGTTGCCTTGATAAATATATTTGCCTAAATATCTGCGGTTGCTCAAAATGCGTTGAAAACTGTTTTTGTTAAACTCGCCGCCTTTGGTCGTTTTAACGCCCCGCCCGTTCAGATAGCGAATAAGTTCTGCATAGTTGCTCCCCGCGACAAACATTTCAAAAACGGTCTTGACAACGGGTGCAAGCGCTTCGTCAAGCACAAAACTCTTTTCGCTGTTTACCTTGTAACCGAGAGGAATAACACCGCCGAAATACTTACACTTTGCCGCAGACATAGCAATGCCGCGCTTGACCTTTTGCGACAGCTCCGCCGAATAGTATTCCGCCATACTTTCTAAAACGCCCTCAATCAAAATACCGCTCGCGTCGTCCGTGATATTCTCTTTTGCCGAGAGTACGCGAACGCCGTTCTTTTTCAGCTTTGCTTTATAGGTTGCGCTATCGTAGCGGTTGCGGGCGAAACGGTCTAACTGATAGACAAGCACATATTGAAAACCTTTACGCTTGCTGTCCTCAACCATTTGCAGAAATTCGGGGCGTTTATCCGTCGTACCCGTCAATGCGCGGTCTATGTATTCGTGCGTAATGCGTAAATCGTTACGCTGTGCGAAATTATAACACTCGGCAAGTTGCCCCTCAATGCTTTGCTCGTTCTGCGCGTGTGAACTGAAACGGGCGTAAATGACTGCGTTTTTCATTGTGTGTTGCTCCTTTTCGCTGTCCGTGTGGTGTGCGGACTGCGGCTTAAAAATTTTGTTGTTCGCTTTGGTGCTTACCGTCTTAACCGGCAAAAAATGCCGCCGCAGGCAAATTGTCAAGGGTTTGCGCCGTAGGCGACGACGGTTTTATGCCTAACGGGAGATAAATCGTCGCCCTTTACAATTTGTCAAGGCGGCGTATTCCGTCCTCAGACGGTAAGCACAAGCGAAAAACAAATCTACTAAATTCTTATGTAAAAAAATATAAAATCTCACGTTGATTTTATCACGAATATAACAAGAAAATTTATCAAAGAGTTGTGAATTATGTCGAATATTATAAATAAAAATTTTTATAAAAATTACTTAAAAATGCTTGCTTGTTACGCCGCGTAATGAATTATAATATACGCAAGGAGTTTTTTATGGCAAAGTATAAAGCAATTCCGCAAGGGTATATGACAGTCGGAGAAGTCGCAAAGAAAATGGGACTAACAATTAGGGCATTACAATATTATGACCGCGAAGGGCTTTTCAGTCCATCTTGTATCAGCGAAGGCGGACGGCGTTTATATAGTAATAAAGATATTGTTAAGTTGCATCAGATACTTACTCTTAAATCGTTAGGGTTTTCATTTGATGAAATAAAGAACTGTTTGACTTCTATTGATACGCCGCAAAAGGCAATAATCGCGTTGACTGAACAAAGTAATTCAATACAAACACAAATAAATACGCTTACACAATCTTTACAAGCAATCGAACTATTGAAAAACGAAATAGAACAAATGCAAACAGTTGACTTTTCAAAGTATGCCGATATAATTGTCAACTTGCAAATGGGAAATAAATATTACGGTTTAATTAAACATTTTGACGATAGTATGCTTGATTACTGTCATAAGAAATTCGATAAAGATACAGGTGTCGCGTTTATAAATAAGTTTAACTTTATTGTCAGTAAAATAGAAAAATGCGTTGAAAACGGCATAGCACCCGACAGCGAACAAGGACAAATTATAGCAAAAGAATTTTGGGAACTTATCACGGAGTTTTTGGACGGCGATATGAGTATGCTGCCGCAACTAATGAATACTATAAACCTACAAGCAAGTGAATATGGCTATATAAACAGTTTTATCGAGCCTGCATTGGGCGTTTATTTTAATAACTTGGGTATTAACCCTTTCGAGGCAAAAAATGAATAATATAATCGCGGTCAATGAATTAAAAAAGAGTTACGGCACTAA
>CAJUIZ010000012.1 GCA_910586625.1 uncultured Christensenellaceae bacterium | reverse complement strand
GCTGTTTTTCCTATATTTTCAACTTGCGCTTTTACCGTAACTTCCCCGCCCGATACAGTAATTGATGTATCGCATAACTTTTTAAATTGTCCATCTCTTCGCTCTCTAACTCATTATCTGAATTAAATATTTTATTTAATATGAAAGATATGTCTTTCGTTAATTCAGAATAAGGATTTACATATTGAACAGCCTGCACGCCATTATTCATGCCCCACTCTTTCGTAAAAGCCAATCCATAATAGCCATAATTCGCTACATGGTCTTTTAATCTATGTAAGTTAATATCACAAAAGCATTTCATTGGGAATGCTATTTTGTTTAAATTTTCGATTCCTAAATAATCAATATCTTCTATATTGTATCTTGCAAAAAGTCTTCTATTAGAAAGCCATTCTATTAAATAATCTAATTTTTTTGTAAACGTAAAAAGCGTGTCTGCTTGGATATTAGACGAAATATGTTTTGCAATTACTGTTTTATTGCTATGTAGATTAATAATTTCATCTTTCATAATAAACCTCTATAAAGTCATTATACCTAAAATTCCGTCAAAAATCAACATAATCGAGTTCAATCCCTGTGTCTGTCCGCTACCCTTTTCGGCGTTTTACTACGCTACTTATCATTCATCATTGACAAGAATAATGTCGTATTTTATCGAAAGATAGAATACGGCATTTTCAGTCTTTCCAAACGCCGTATTCAAGCGAACAACAAAGTATTCCGCAGAACACACAATAAATCAGTATAAGCACCACTATTAAAGACACTAAAACATATTGCTTATTCTTGAACAATTTAATTGCTAACCATATAGAAAAAATCACGGAGAAAATACTGCTGACCGTTGCTAAAATATAAGCGGAAAAACAATATATCGATATTATAAAAACGGCAAACGCAAAAAACTGAATACCGAAAAGAAATAAATAGTTTCTTCCTTTGGTGTTTGTTTGCCATAAATAGAAAAGGCAAACTCCGTAGTATGCAAACAATATAAACCAACCGATTATAATGAATTGCTTATGCGGTGCGTATGAACTGTTAAACCAATTCTGAAAATATTGTCCTTGATAAATGATTAAACTTAAAATCAGACACGTTAAACTTGTTATTAAAACAGTATATACAACTCGTCTAATACTTTGAGATTTAATAATATGTGCCATATTCAATTATATTTTTCGAATAGTCAAATTATAATTGTTAGGTTCAATCCCTGTGTCTGTCCGCTACCCTTTTCGGCGTTTTACTACGCTACTTATCATTCATCATTGACAAAAATTTGGGGACGAGTAAATGCTCGTCTTTTTTTATATCAAAACGAATATTCCAATCGAAATATTTAGTATTTTCGAATTGTGCCCAAATATATTTTTGTAAAATAAACGCCTGTTTTTAGATAAAAACACTCGCGCATACTTTATCTTATACTCTTAATATGAAGCTGGGAATACCACAAGAAATATCCGAGCTGACAACGAAAAAGTTAACTGATATAAGTAATATTTGACAATCTAAGTATTCCCTTTACACGCCAATTACTTTGACATATTCGGTTAAGATATTTTACACAAACAAAGGGACAGAACAATTGGTTCTGTCCTTTTACGTATATTTTATTTGCAAGCCGTCTTTATTGCAAAATTTATTTTTCAGCAAGACGATAGTCGGGGAAAAGCTGTTCGCGTTTCTCGTCAGGTAGGTACTTTACGTAATCGCGGAAAATAAACGCCTTGGTTTCATGTAACCTGAAATTCTCTTCGCCCGTTACTCTATTTTCAAAGTCCTGCTTATCCGCGTTCCACACCGCTTGACCGTTCGTTAAAGACAAATCGTAGTAGCCCTTGACGGTTGCCGAACCTTGAAACGTATAGTTGTCTTCGCCGTACGTGCTGAACTTCATAGTGCCGTTTACAGCGTTCCAATATACGTTGAGATTTCGCGAAATTCTGTTTGTTTGATAAATACGCTCTATTGCCGCAGCCGCGGGATGTCCGCTTGCGGCGTTGAGATTGTAGGTTTCGTTTTGCTTGGATCCCTTCCACTCGTTACCGTATTGACTTGCGCGCGCGGCGGAAATAGCAACCGCCAACGGGTCGAGAATATCCAGTAGCTCACGCGAATTGGAGCCGTGCGAACCGTGATGAGCTGCCTTGTAAAGCGTGACGTTAGGCAAAACTTCGTTTTTAATCAAGTCCTTTTCCGCTTCGCTTGTCAAATCTCCCGCAGTAAAAAACTTGAAATCTTTATAATTGAAAATAGTAGCTACGGACTTGGGGTTGGACGCGTTGGAATCGGTATTCAAAATATAGTTGCCCGTATTAAGTATGTCCACGTACAATTCGCTTGTAAGGTAGTATCTGTCTACTGCGCCGTTAAGTCCGTTTACACAGTCGTAAGCCGAATGGTATACCATACCGCGCTGAGTATACTTTTCTCGCGCCGCCTTTACGTTTCCGTTGCCTACGCCGCCGTAGTCCACCATTAACGAAACATTGTTGATACCGTCCAAGGCGGTTGCCAAGCCGTCAATATGATCGCCGTCGCTATGCGAAACAAGCAGCATATCCAAGCGATTATCCGTCACTTTCTCGCGTAATATGGCGTTAACATTCTTTCCGTCCAATTCGTACCCCGCGTCGAAAAGAACTTCCACATTGCCCTTTTTTATAAATATCGAATCGGCGTAAATCTGCGTCATTTCGATAAAATATATTTCCAACGGCTCGTCCGAGCCTTCGTTGCCCATAAATATAGGGTCGTCGGCGGTTTTGCCGCTGCCTACGCCCACCTGCGCCGCTTTATGCTTAGCGTTGACGAATACGCTTGCGCCGTAATTTTTGCCCGTTACCGTTTCGACGGCGGAGATAATCGCAGTACCCGAACCGACCGCTTCCACAACGCCTTGAGCGTTGACGGTAGCCACGGACGGCTTGGAGCTGTTCCACTTAACCGCGGGAACGCTGCCGTCGTCGGCAATTACGGAAAGATCGAGCTTGTCCGAAATAAATACGTCCAATTCGCCGGTTACTATATCTTTGCCGTCAAACTGAATACGTATGCTCGCAAACTTACCGCTTGCGTTATTGCAAGCGGTAAGCGGTACGAGACAGACTATTATTATAAAAGTTACCAATGCAAATAAAGTCTTTCTCTTCATAATGAGTTACCCGACTTTATTTGCCCAATTCGATATCGTCGATATTGACAGTATTACCGGAATTGGCAACAACGTAAATTGCAACGTTTTTAATACCTTGCGGAAGTTGGAATCTGAAAGTTTGAAGTTCGTAAGAATTAACCGCTGCAACCACTCCCAAATCTGTCCATTCGGTCGCGCCGTCTACCATGTACTCAATCCCAAAAGAAATACCGAGTTGCTGTTGATTGTACACGGCGGCTTTGAACTGAACGTAATTGAACTCGCCTTTTTCCAACAGCTCTATTCTCGCGGTATTCTCTTGGTCTTTTCCTGCCTTAGATCTGCCTGCCAACGTGCCGTTTTTGTGATCGGAGCCGTCGCCTGCTATAAGAGTGTTCCACAATAGCCATTGTTTTCCTGCGACAGTTACGGTATTGGCTTCTTTTGTAATTACGCCGTCTGTTTTCAAAAGATATCCGGATTTGAACTTGGAAGTATTACCCTGTGCACTGTTAAGACCGGCATCAATAATCTCTTGTTCTTCGAAATTAAGAGTTACAAGCGCCGTACCGTTAAACTCGGTTCCTGCAACGTTGACCTTGAATGCTCTTTGCGCGGTAGCCGTTGTCTCCGTCTTGTGGGATACCGTTGCCGTAAGAGTTACAAGCGTATCCTGCGCGACGTGAGTAACCGTGCCGTCGTTAGCTACTATAGCGGTATTGTCGCTGCTCCAGGAAATCGTTACGTCGTCGAATGCGTCGGAAGAAGTCGCAAGCGCAATAGAATTGGTATTTGTGTCAACAAACGCCGGTACTGTCAACGAAGTTTTAACGGTATCAACCTTTTGCTGCGGCGTAGCTTCGGCAATTACCAACTCGCCGGAAAGCATAATCTGAATTTGCGTTTTCGGCGTTCCGTATCCGAACGCGGACATAACTCCGGTAAACTGTATGTTAGTTCCAGCCAATGCGGAAGATAATTTCGTATTGATTTTAGCGTATTCGTCCGCAGTCATATTTGCAGGATCAATTCGTAAAGTTGTACTGTAATTGTTGATTTTTACGTCTACACTATACGCTTTATTGCCCGGATTGGGAACAGCCGTCACGACTGCCGTACCGGTAACTTTGGAACCGTGGAATACCTTCATTTCTTCCAAAGACGACGGATCTTTACTGCTTAAATCCGTAGTTTCGGCAGAAATGTTTTCCTGCAGAGATTTGAAATATTCTATCGATACCAGCTCGTTTATTCCGTTTTTGTAGGCTTTCATTCCGCCGACGGCATAAACCTTACCCAATTCGACGGGATATACCGCGTTATCTTGATTGTAAATATAAAATCCGTCAACGCCGTTTTGAATATAATAATTGACTTTACCGTCTTTTTCGGGAGACAGATACGTGACGATTCCTTTAACTTTAAGTTTAGTATCCTTAGCCGCAGCCATATATTCCGCGTGAGTTGCGAAAGCCATATCTTCAAAGGAAGCGTCGGGCTTGGTAACCGTAAGTTCTACCGATTTGCTTAAATCTGCAACAGCCTTGGAAGTAGCCGTTATTGTTACCGTTCCTTCCGCAACGGCGGTAACTTTACCCGTTTGGTCTACGGTCGCCTTAGCGTCGTCACTACTTGCCCAAATAACTTCCTGCGAAGTCGTGCTCGGTAAAATCTGCGCGGTAAGCTGCAACGTTGCTCCGATTTGAATTTCCTTCGCATTACCGGGGACGGTTATTCTCATCGTAGGTTTAGTTTCCGTACCCCCCCCCGACGAAGGTTTAATAACCAATGCGAACGTGCCTTTTACCGTATTGTCGACTGCGCTGGCAGCAGTTATTGTAACGTTACCTTGCGCAACGGCAGTAACCTTACCCGTTGGGTCTACGGTAGCAATCGAATCGCTGCTGCTCGTCCAAGTAACTTCCTGAGACGCGTTGCTCGGCGTAACGGCTGCGGAAAGCTGCAACGTTTTCCCCGCTTCAATCTCGCTCAAACCGTTTTCTGCGGTAATCGTTACGGCGGTAGGATCGTTTTTTTGACAACCGACGGCGATAACCGTTGTTAAAAGCAAAACTAAGCACATAAAGTAAACCAGTAAGCTTTTTTTCATAGTTCTTCTCCTTGTTAAAGTATTGGGGGAAGAGACGTTTTTTGATGGGGGTGGCATCTCTTAGTTTTATTATAATAATAATTATAGTTAATGTCAATATACAAATACAATTAAATAAGCGAACCGCGGTAATTATTTTTTCGCAACCGCAGACGCGCATTTGCGATTTCGTACGGATTGATAAGTATTAACGATTTCGACGAATAATTACTCTAAAGCTCTCGTATAAAATAGCTTGACTACGTTTACGGCAAACATCAAACGATTATATAACTTTGTGACAAATTACGGATAAAAAGGAATATAATGATATTTCGGAAAACCGCAAAAGTCCGTATACGTAAAATTATAGCATTTTTAATCAAAAGCCCCAAAAACAGGCGTATTTCGCGGTTTAAGACTTCAGAAAGACCGTAAACGGCATAAAAATACTTGACAAATCAGTATCGAAACGATAGAATTTGCCGTAGATTAAACGGTATGAAGCTTCGCCCAAAGAAGCGATTACCCGCTAATCCTGTAAGACAAATACAGATTAAGCAAAATAAAACGTTAAAATCAGGAGGTTTTATGAATTCAGCAAAAAAACGCATAGCTACGTTTTTGTTAGTAGCTGTATACGCAATTTCTCTCCTTTTGGGAATAGCGTATTTTTTATCGAACGACATACTCGAAGCGTTTGCTAAAACGGATGATTCGACGTACGCGTATTATTACGACAACTTGACCATCCAAAACAAAGCCGGCAAAACGGTCGATTACCAACTGGCCAAAAAATTCTACACCGTGTTGGACGAAATCAACAAATCGGGAGATTTCAAAAAAGGCAATATCTCGTACGATTTGACCGGCCTTCTTACTTCCGACCAAATTAAAGCTTGGGTCGAAGACGGCAACCTTGAAATCCCCAAAGCGTTCGGCGCGGCGCGCGATTCGTACCTTATGGATCACCCCGAGCTGTTCTACATAGACGTGTACAAAATAATGATCAGCGCAGGACGCACCGGCGGCAAATACGTTGCATATATAGACAGCGGAAAAGAAGCAAACGTCTACCGTAATAAAGCGTTTACTTCGGAAGCGGCTGTTAACGCTGCTATCGTGAAATACAACGACGCAATCAAGAGCATCGCGGACGAAATTACGCAAAAGACAGAAGGCTTTACCGGCAAACGCGACAAAGAATTGTCTATAGCGCTTTACGAACACTTTTCTTCCAACAGCAAAAATTACTTTTACGACTTCGGAACGTATAACGACGGAATGGAAGGAAACGCTTCCACTGCTTCTATGGCGTTTACGGCATACGGAGCGTTGGTAAACAAAAGGGCGGTTTGTTCGGGATTTGCAATGGCTTACAAAGCGGTTATGGACTACTTAAACGTACCTTGTATTGTAGTAAGCGGTTACAGCGTAGGAAAGGATAAGAAAGGCGTAGATCTTGACAATATGGTAGGACACTCTTGGAATTACGTTAAGTTAGAGACCGCCCCGAAAGAATCGGACGCGTCGGCGCGCGCAAGCGAAAAGAGCTACGATTGGTTTGCGTTCGACCCCACATGGGGCAATGTACAGTCGCGCGGACAATATGCTTGCATGGACGCAATTACCGCTTCTAAGCATCATATGCCCTACGGTGTAATTTCGTCGTCCAACTACTCACTCAATTATCCGTCGCTTTCGTCGCGTACTTACGATAAAGCGGCAAATCCGAATGAAATGAACAACGAAATTACCATAGGCGATTTCGACTACAAGAGCTTTTATAAAAGCGCCGGCACTACATTTAACATTGAGGAACACGTAAGCTACAAAGGTAAAAATGCAAAAGAGCTGTTCGAAACGGAAAATCTTCGTTTGATTTCGCGCAGTTACTATATGTATAACGGTGAAAAAATTTGGACTAAATGGCAAGACGTATTTAACTTGTCAACTAAATATTCCGATCAAGCAAGCGGTTTAGAAAATTACGACGGTTATACGTTTGCATATGTTAATACAAACGTACAATACACACAATACGCCGTCGTATCGGATATCGAACCCGACTTAGACAGAGTATTTGCAGGAGGAGCGATTACGTGGGAAAAAATCGAGTACAGCGAAGGAAAAATAAAAGATGAGAATATCGTATTCCTTTCGCAAAAATTCGAAAACGAAGTATACGGTACATACACTCCCGCTCCGTACCTTTTGAACGAAGCTACTACGCCGTATATGGGCTGCGCGATTACAATTAACGACTCTATGAGCGAATCGCAAGGCAGCAATATTATGGCGGACAAATTTGCCACCACAATAACGCTTAAATATACCGAACCGCTGCATATTCTCGACCCTAACAAGCCTATCGTTATAAATGTTACCCCCGAGAAGGAGAACGCAAAACAATACTGCGGATTCGTTAAATTCTCCGACGGCGCTGTCGTGCACCTGTTGGAAGACGAAAACGGAGTCGCGAATATTCTTCAATTCAAGTTCAAGCCCAGCCTTATGTACGAACACGACAGCATGGGTTACGCATTTACCTTCGAAAACGTAGGTTCTGCAAAGCTTGTAGAGAAAAAGACCGACGACGGCAATTTCGTTACAACCACTTCGGACAAAGCGCCTAACTATGCATACTTTGAATGGGCGCGTTGGTTTCTTGCTTGTCCCAAAGTATTCGGCGACGGCAGACTGTGGGTAGAATGTTGCGCTCAGCCCGTACTTGCTGACAACTCGGACCTTTCTGCGATGGACTTTAAAGACGAAGACGGAAATACCACTTTTTCCGAAGCGGAAAGAAGCCAAATGATGTTGGTTGTAAACGACACGCGTAAAGAAACCGTAGATGCAATGCACGACGAGATTACGGCAAATCCCGAAATCAACGTTACGAAAGACGATATAATATCGAGCCAAACTTACGACATTCAGCTGTCGATTTGCGGAAGGGTCCCCAAAATACCCGACGGAAGCTACGTTAAAATCGCTCTCGGCTTCCCCGAAGGCTACGGTCCGGACGACGAAGGAGTAACCTTCAAGTTGTTCCACCGCAAACACATAAGCGGAGACAAATACGAAATCGAAGAAGTGCCCTGCGTAGTAACCAAGTTCGGTATCGTGGCTACGGTTACAAGCTTCTCGCCCTATATGGTGGCTGCGGTTCCCGCAGACAAAGCGACAGACAAAACAATTTACGCGTCTATTGACGGAAACGGCGGCAGACTTACTAACGAAGACGGTCAAATTAAAACCGTAAAGAACGGCGATAACTGCACTTACACTATCGCGCCGGACGAAGGCTACAAGCTGTATTCCGTAAAATTGAACGGTAAGAACATAACGGACAAAGTAAAAGATCAAAAACTGACGTTGGCTTACTCCGACTTGGCAAACAATAACGAATTGGAAATTCAATACATTTCCAACGAAGCGGCTCTGCGTTACGCGGAAAAGAATATAGTCGATCCCGTTAAAGTAATAGTTTCTCTCGACGAACAAGCAAACTTCTACACGTTTGACCAAACGATAACGTTTAGCAGCGGTATGAGCGTCGGAGCGATTATAGGAATTGTAATCGGCGTAGCGGCTATTGTTGCGGTACTGGTAATTGTAACAATAATTATCATCAAGGACAGAAAACAAGCTCAAGAATAACGACTTGTTTGAAATCGAATATCAAAATGCGGCTTCGGTCTCGGGACTATTCCCGAAACCGAAGCCGCTTCTTTTTTATATTAACAGTAAATCTCAATTAGTAAAATTAAGCTTTGATAAATTCCATTGCCAAAGCCTTAGATATCCGCCTAAACGCGCCAATACCCTTGCCGCGCTATAATCCGCAGTTAAAGACAGAATGACATTCGGTTCGATTGAAATATACCGAAATATCTCTTGCACCGCATTGTTCGACCGCAGAAAACGTAAAGCCCGTAAAACCACTGATACTGCAATTTATCGTATTGTGCCACACCCATTCAAACGGAAGTCATTCGTCGCTCTGAGGCGCAATCAAGGCGTTTAACAACTCCATTCCCTTGCGCGCCTGCGAATACTCGTCGGCGTGCTTTATATAATAACGCTTGCCGTCTTTGACAAAGTTGGAACCTGTCTGATGAAAATCGAACTTCACGTTATAGCGGTCGCAATCCGCCTTGATACGCTTGACCCAGTCGAAGTTGCACTCACGCGCGTTGCGGTAAGATTCGCCGCCCACGGACACCATATCGAACGCACCTGCCGACAAATACGCAGTCAAGTCAACATATTCCAAAATCGGCGCTACAAACACATACTTGCGCTTAGCTTTGATACTTGTAAATATCGGCATACGAGCATCGGCAGATTGCCTATTCTCGCACGAAACCGCAATGGACACATTGTCGTAGCCGTCGCCCCAATCGGGCGGTATACATTGGTTAAAGCGTTCGATTCGCTTGGTGCATATCAAAAAATTCAGATCCGAACGACTGCGAATAATCTGCCAAGCTTCTTGACGCCACTCGTCTGCTTCTTCTATAAAAAAATCGCTCGTAAAACAGGTAGGAATTTCCTTCCTGCCGGATATTTTGTATTTACCCGCTCGGTCCTTTGCCAAAGGCAGATAAAAGTTAGTTTTGGAACGTGTTACCACGTTAGCGTCTTTGTCCCTGCGACCGTCCAGAAAATAAACGTAACAGTTTAGGCATCCCGCGCTTTTTTTGTGGCAGCCGTGCCACGGATTCCACATTATACCGCTCATATGTTTTACCATAGGCAAAAAAACGTTCTGCATGCAGAACGTTTTTTTGTTAAAAATCAATATAATTAGATTAACTTTTCCAATTGGCGTGTTAAGGTTTGCAAATTTTCGCGCTTAACTTCGATTTCCGCCGTGAACATTCTAAAAAATTCCGCGTCGGTAGGATCGGGGTCTCTACGGCTGATAAGAGCTTCGATAAGGCTGGCTTGAGAACGCGAACGCTTGATTTCCAAAAGCTTAATTTCTTCTTCTAAGATGTGTATTTCCTTTGCAAGTTTGCTTCTTTGCGACATAGTACTAACTCCTTATGTTAAATTTTTATTTTTTACTACTATTTGGATTCTTTTTGCTTAGCTTCTTCCGCTTCGCGAGCCTTAGCCGCGGCAATGGAAGCTTCCGCTTCGCGCGCTACGCGATTCGCCCTTACCGCCGCTATTGTCGCGTCAACATTGGCGCGCGTGCGCATAGCGATAATAACTCTGCCCGTGAGCATTTGCAAAACGCCTTTTTGATGAAGTATACCGAATACCAACGCAACGAGACCGAGAGAGCCCGCAACGATAAGTACCACCGCCCATACGGGAAGTCCCTTACGGGAAATTTCGAAGTTGAATGTGGTAGACAATTTGTCGTAATTGTCCGTACCGACAACCGTAGCGGTAAATTCGTATGTGCCGACGCCTGCCGTGGCGAGCGCGTTTGTAATTTCCTTTCCGTAAATGTCGGTAGCGTACACTACTTCCTTTGTTACCGCATTGCGAATTACAACCTGCGCCGTACCGAACTTCGCTTTGGCGTTTATAGCGTTTATTTCGGCGTCGTATCTGCCCTTGAACCAGGGTTTAATGGAAGGTATTTCGCCTGCATCCCAAGAGTTAATACCCTTGAATACTTGGAACGTTATCTCTCCCGACAAATCGTCGTAGTTACCGTTGCCGTCGACAGTTGCCGCCAAGCGGTAATTACCCGCGGGCAACGCTTTGAGAATGCTTTCCTGAGCTTCGTTGACAAATCCTTCGGAATCGAGATAGATTTTTTCCAATCCGGACCAAGCCGTATCGTTACCTTCGGCATAAACGCTGAAATACAACTCGTTTTTACCGAATTCCGCATCGGCGGTAAGCAGATTTACCTGCTTATTGAACGAACCGTACTGCCAACGCATAATATTGGGGATTGCAGCCCAACTGTTTGCAGCGGGGGTAATCGAAAAAGCGTTTTCTATCGTATACGTACCTTCGATTGCATTTCCGCCGCCCGTTATAATGATATTGGCGTTATCGCATACGTCAATCATATCGGTGGTTAAAACGTAATCCGCATTTTGCACCAACGTAATTCCGTTATAAGTAAGAGTAATTTCCGGAGTATTATATATAGTTCCGTTATACACCTTGTCACTGTTTTCCGGCAATTGATAAGCAAATCCGTTTGCAAGCGCGTCTCCGTCGCAAAGAGCTATCGGAGATACCTTGAAGCCGAACGTGTCGACGCTGGAAGCATAGTATACGTTTTCCGACACAGCCGCGGAAGTTGTAACTGTCATTACGTAATCTCCGGCGCGCAAAGTTTTCATTTGCTGACGGAAATAATTACTGCCGACAGGAATAGCCGATACGTCGATAGGATCGCCTACTACTTCCAAGATTCCGTCGGCGTTCGGCGCTGCATCCAAGAAATACGTAGCAAGAGAGCCTTCGTATTTTACGGCAAAATGCGCGTTAGTAGTTCCGACAATATCGTATACAACGATATTTCCCTGTTCGGGAGCAGACAAAGACGTACCGTTGTGACTGTCGCCGAAAGCGAAGTTCGAACCGTCTGCTATGCTGCTCGTAATTCCGTTAGAGAGCGTCGCTATAGTCCAAGTTTTGCTTATTGTCAGCGTATCGTCCGCGGAAGCTTTGGTTTGCACCGTAACAGTCGTGTAAACGTCTAACGAAATCTCCTTTTCGCCTACGCCCTTGTTGCTGTCGGCGTAGTCGGCGTCTTCAAGATTATACGTATCGCCCAACTTGTTACCTTCGTAAACGTAGTCGGGATTAAGCTTGACAGTGTATTCCGTAGCGGCGTTACCGTCAAAGAAAACGTATTGGTTGTGTTCGCCTGCATTACTCTGTTTCAAAACGGTGTTTCCGTTGCCTGTAACGTCGATATACAAATATTTGAACGTTCCGCCGTCGTTTAGCGGAGCAAAATCCGTACCGTTAGAGCTTACAAGCCATAACGCGTTCGGCTCGGCTTCGCCGTCGTACGACGGTAAAACGGGCGCGGGCGGATCAGTCTGTTCCGAACCTGCTTCTTCGGCGTACGTTATGCCGAAAACGGTAAAGAACATTCCCAAAGACAGACATACGATGCCAAGCAAAGCGAGTAAAATCACAATGCCGCTTGACGTACGCAGTTTTTGCTTCATATACATTCTCCTCCAAATATATTTATAATTCAGAGTATACAAATGTCCCTAACTTTCAAAGGGCATAAGTGTACTTATAATACAGATTAATTATATAATAATTCAGCATTAGTTGTCAATGAATACCGTTTAATTTATCGCAAAAATTGTCGTCGGGCGCGACTTTTGTCGATAAATTTCCAATTAAGAGTAAAGATGACGATAATATATTTTAGTTTTGTTAAATTTTGAAACGGAAGCTTGCAATAACACGCAAAGCCCGCCCGTCAACATACGTAATAACACCGCAACGCAAGCGTGACCTTGCCGCGCTTGTATACCGCTATTATACAAAACAAAAGCGTTTCGGTTATAAGAAACGCTTTCGTCTATCAATTTTCCTTTTCTTCCTTTACATCGGTTTTCTTACAGCAGGCGGAGCAATGCAAACAGTTTCCGCAGTCGCAGGACGACTTGCCCTTCTTCTTGCGGATGACGCCTACAACCGCTACGCCTACTACGAACAGCGCGCACGCAACTATAAGCACAATCTCGCCTACGCCGAAGCCGCTTGAAGCAAGTAATATATTCGTCATAATGTAGCCGTCGACTCCTTTTTAGCAAGTTTTTTGTTGCGTAAAACTATAAAAGTTATTACGCCGACAACTGCCGCCGCCCATATAAAGCAGGTCCACAACCAAGCGCCAATCGTATAAATCATAGCCCCGACGGCATAGGATACGGCAATCCAGAACAGCAAAGTATAGTTGAAACGTTTTTTGCTGCCCAGCTCCGCCTTTGCGGTACCGACTGCCGCGAAGCAGGGAATAGTCGTCATATTGAAGGCTATAAACGCCACAAGCGTAGCTCCGATGATTGCAGGGTTTGCCATTATCATAGCGCGTACGGCGTCGATGCCGTTTTCCGCCATTATATCCAATCCGTCGACGTTGATATGACCGCCTGCGGCAAGACAGGACGCCAGCGTCGAAAACGTACCGATTACGTTTTCCTTGGCGATAAGTCCCGATACCGCCGCTACTACGAACACCCAACCGAATTCGCCCAATTGCCTGCCGAAGCCCAGCGGAGTAAACAACGGCTGAACAAGCTTGGCTATGTTGGCAAGAATGCTTTCGTTAATAAATTCATCATCAAGGAACTGCCACGAAAAGCTGAAATGCGTCAAAACCCATATTACGATAGTAGAAGCCAATATTATCGTAAACGCTTTCTTAACAAAATGCTTGGTTTTATCCCACAGGTGAAGCATCAGGTTCTTAAACTGTGGAGCATGATATGTCGGCAACTCCATAATAAACGGCGGCGTTTCGCCCTTTAACGTAGTACTGCGCATAAGCAATACCGACAGTATCGCTACTACTATGCCGAGAACGTACATAGAAAAAGTTATCAAATCTGCGTTGCCCACCCCGAACGCGCCCGCCATTGCGCCTGCTACGGCGGTAAGAATGGGAAGCTTGGCTCCGCACGAGAAGAACGGAATTACTCTTATCGTTGCGGTACGCTCCTTGTCATCCGCGAGAGTACGGGTGTTGATCATAGCAGGAACGGAACATCCGAAGCCCATAATCATAGGCATAAACGCGCGTCCCGACAAACCGAAACGGCGGAACATTCTGTCCAAAATGAAGGCGATACGCGCCATATAGCCCGAATCTTCCAATATCGAGAAGAACAGGAACAGCACCAAAATAGGGGGAAGGAAAGACAATACCGAGCCTACGCCGTCAATGATACCGTTGTTGATAAGTCCTATCGCCCACGGCTGCATACTCGAGTTTTCGACTGCGCCCTGAATAAGTCCGAACAGCTCGCCGACAATCATATTGTTCCAAATATTGTTAATAATTACGCCGGGCGACATAACCCCGCCGTCGTAAATACATTGCAGCCACCTTGCGCCGTATGTAAGCGTTTCTTCGCCGTCCGCGACAGTTACGAACGCAGGGATATCGGCGAGCTCGGGCAGCTTAAAGATAGCCCCCAAGAACAGGAAATCTTCCGAAAAGGTAAGGTGGAATATTGCGAAAAGTATCAGCAGGAAAATGGGAATACCCCATATTTTGTGCGTTAACACTCTGTCCGCCTTGTCCGACTTGGTTTGGGCGAATTTTTCCTTTGTGCCGCGTTTAAGAACGGGGGCGAAATGCTTGGATATGTACTTGTATCTTCCGTCGGCGATTAACGCTTCAAAATCGTTGCCGAACACTTCGTCGTCGAAGGTCTTTTTGAAAGCTTCCACTACGCCGAGCGTTTCCTTGTGCATATTTACTTCTATCTCGTCCCCTTCCACTAATTTTACGGCGTGGAACAAGGGATTGGCGACGTTTTGACCTACGAGCGCGGTTTTAACGTCGGAAATGAGATGCGTAAGCTTGCTCTCCTGCAAGACGGTTGCGCCCTGACGCTGTTTTTTGCTCTCGTTGTACGCCTTGTCCATAAGCTCGGTCAAGCCTTGCTCTTTAAGCGCGGAAATTGATACAACGGGAACTCCCAAACGCTTTTCCAGCTCTTTCGCGTCGATTTTGTCGCCGTTTTTTTTCACCGCGTCCATCATGTTCAGCGCGATTACCATAGGAACGTCTATTTCCAATATCTGAGTAGTGAGATAAAGGTTACGTTCGAGATTGGTCGCGTCCACGATGTTAATTACGCAATCGGGCTTTTCGTCCAATACGTAGTTACGCGCGATTACTTCTTCCGGAGTATAGGGCGACAACGAATAGATACCGGGAAGGTCTACTATCGCTATGGGTTCGGCGCATTTTTTGTATACGCCGTCACGCTTATCCACAGTTACGCCCGGCCAGTTGCCGACGTGCGCTGTAGAACCGGTAAGACTGTTGAATAGAGTGGTTTTACCCGAATTGGGGTTGCCTGCTAATGCGAATCTTTTCATTTGGCGCCGCTCTCCTTTGCCGTCGTGGCTGTTTCGGACGCGACAACCATATTGACGCAAGCCGCTTCCGTTTTACGCAACGTCAATTCATATCCGCGAACAGTTATTTCGATAGGATCGCCCAGCGGAGCTTTTTTGCGGAGCATAATTTCCGCGCCCGGGGTGATGCCCATATCGAACAGACGGCGTTTTATTTTGCCTTCGCCGCCGACGCTTTTTACTACGCCTTGCTCGCCCAATGTAAATTGGTTTAGGGTCTTTTCCATAATGATTCTCTCCTTTGGTAAGTTATTGGTATAAATACAACGCGCAAAACGCGTATATCTATCTGATTGGGATACGTGTATGCTTACGCCGCAAAGCGGTTAGAGCCTGACGAAAATTTTGGCTGACAGATTGCTGTCGAGAGCTACGCGCCCATCCTTGATTTTGCACACCACGCTGCCGCCGCTGCTGTTTAGTACGGTTACGTCTCCGTTGGCGGTTATGCCCAAGCTTTCGAGATGCTTCTTGGTTTTGTCGTCGGCAGCTATTTTTATTATTGTCAAGGGTTGATTTTGCGGAGCTATTACTATCGGCATATAAATTTTCTCCTTTTGCAACAAAATATGAAACTTATTTCAATTTCGCATTCATTTTACTACTACTTTATGCGTTAGTCAAGTAAAATGCGAAAGTTTTTTCATATTTTTATTGACCAATGTATAAATATGATATATAATGTCAATGTAAAGAACCGAAAAAGAATAAAGGTTATCGGATAGGATAAAATTCCAAATTATAAATCAGTCGTTATTTATAAAGAACGCTAAGACCGTGTATTTATAACAAGCGCATTACGGCTCACAAGAATGACTTGTTCCGTTGGACAAAAAATTATTAAAGGAAGCTAAAATGAAGAATATCGTAAGAGAACCGCAGCAGGAGCGGTCGATAGAGAAGAAAAACAAAATAATCCAAGCGGGGTACGAACTGTTTACAGAAACAGGCTATTACGGCACAAATACGGTGGAAATTGCCAAACGCGCGGGCGTGTCGACGGGTATCGTTTACGGATACTTTCAAGACAAGCGCGACATTCTTATATGTGTGCTTAAAATTTATATCGAACAAGTATCTTTGCCGCTAATCGACATTATGCAAAAAGCAAAAGGCAACGTTGACTTCGCTTCGCTTGCCGAAAGCATAATAGACAAAACTATAGAGCTGCACGAGCAATACGCCAAACTGCACAATACTTTGCACTCGCTTGCGGCAACCGACGAGTTGGTAAACGCGGAATTTATAAAGTTAGAAAATAACATTACCGAGCAGGTTACCGAACAGCTGCGCGAATTGGGCGTGCAAGCGGAAAGTCTGCCCGAACGCGTGCATATGGCTATGAATATTATTCAGTCCTTTTCGCACGAATACGTTTTTGACAACCACAGCTACCTAAACTATCCCGCTATGAAACGAATTGTAAGAGATTTGCTTGTAAAACTGATAAAATAGAGCAGTCGACTTCCACAACCGTTATAACATAACAAAAAGCGTTTGAAATAACAATTATTCAAACGCTTTTGTATTTTGCTATATTCTACTGAACTCGGCAGTAATGTCATTATCGAGACGAATCGACGTCGTCTTCTTCGTCCGTCTTAGTCGCAGTCGTTTGCAAATTGCGGAATTCGTCGTCTACACGCAGCTTGGAATCGGTGCAATCGGGATTACTCGCAACGCGGCGCGCGTTATCGGGTTTATCCGCAGTTTTACAGCTTTTACCGCGCGTTACGGAAAGCACTATTACTACTATTGCCGCGGGAAGGATTACGAAGAATACCGCTGTAAGCACGAAAAACGCAATCCAAAAGCTACGCATAAAATCGCTAAATATCGAGTCTGCCGATCCGTCGTTTTTTTCGGAATCGTAAAGTGAAATCCGCGTATACAGCGCCTTGTCGTAGGAAGCTGTAAATCCCGAATCGTTAGATACTATGCCCGCGGAAGAATAGTCGGCACTGAACGCATACTGAGTATCCACTTCTACCTTCATACTTCCACTACCGGCAAATTTGGAATATTGACTTGTAATAATATCGTAATTGAAAAGGTCATTCGAACCGTCTACGTTAATCAGCGGAAAAAGCGGCCCCGTAATTTGGCACGTAGCATAGCCGCGGGCGGGAACCGTTACTTGAAACTGCTTCCACTCGACCAAGTCGCCGACGCGGAATTGTTCCAGACCTTCGGACTCCGAAATGCCGTTATAACGCACATAGCCGTTCATCACCGCGTTGTAGTAGTCCGTTTCCGATATGCCGTCGCTCGCGTCGTAGTAAATCATCGCCAAGTCGTCGAAGCTTATTTGCAACGGAGTTTGCGGAATTAAACCGCAATCGTACTCCCCTTCCGTCGGCTTGCCGCTGCCGTCGGTGGGAGTAAGCTTGGCGCGGGAATGTAAATCGTATACGTCGCCGATACAATATGCGGTTATCTCCGTCCCGCTTTTGACGGAATTGAGCCTGATTGTCTTTGTATTAAGCAGAGTATTGACGGAAGTTTGCTGATTTTCAAACAGCACGTAATCATCGTACTTGACATCGAACTCTACGTCGACGTAGGGCGCGGACGAGCTGACGGTATAGGTTTGCCTGTACACCGGGCAATCGGAGTTGTATTTGTCGTGGCGAATCCTGTCGTCGCGCAATTCTTCGAAGCAATACAGTAAGGACGAACCGCCGCCGATATATCTTAGCGCGTAACGCGACGTTACGTCCGCATCAAAACCGTTAACCGTTACGCCGTAGTCCGTTTCGCAGTAGTAGGTGTTGCTTTGGGCGTAACGCGGCAGCATAGCAGGCGAATACAACGTCATTGTACAATCCGTATCGGTAGGATTGTAAAACCGATAATCCACCGAAAAGCACGGCGAATAGTACGTTCCGCCGTAAAATGCGGCGGACGGAAAGCTATGAACGGACAGCTTGTAGTACGATTCCGTAATTTGGACGGGATAACTGTCCTTAGTCGATATTCCTATAACTTCTACGCCGTCCTTTTCCGCGGGAGTACAGGCGCACAGCACCGTAAGTACGAATACCGACAATAACAATGCCACGAGCAATAACGCCGATTTGGATTTTTTCATACGTTTTCTCCTAATTATTTCCGTCGTCCGTATCCGTGTGAGTAACGGTTGACGTAGACGAATTATCCGCGCAACAGGAGCTTTTTCTTTGCTCTACACGCGGATTAGCGGGCTTGTTTAGCCCGTTCTTTTTGCGGTGCCGTCCGTATGAAACCAAGACGATAGCCGCAATCGCCATTACTGCCAATTGAAGCAACGCTACTATAGTTATCAAATTATACACCGAAGTATAATCCGTCATTTACGTCTTCCCTTAGATTACAAAAGCATATTGTCGTCGCCGTTGTCAGTCGAGTTCTTTGAAGCCGATACGTCGGTATCCGCCGTAGCCGTTGACGAAGCGTCCAAGCGGTCGACAGGCGAGCCGCGCTCCGCCACGCGGGCGTTGACGGGCTTCAAGCCTTTCTTTTTACGGTTGCGATCGTAAACCAAAACAGGCACGAGTATAGCCGCCAATACGCCGCCCACGATAAGCACAAACAATGCAAAACCCAAAACGAAGAATAACACAATGAACCAAACGAAGGGGCTTTTGTATTCTTCGGGATTCTCCGATTCGCACAAAGAAAACTGCAACTCGCCCTTGGGCAGACTGTCGAAATGCGCCTTGTATCCCGTTTCCGTTTTGACAAAACCCTCGAGAGACGGATTGGACATATAGCAAGTTGTATTTATCGTTACGTCAAGGTTGGCAAAACTCGCCCAGCTTGCCGCGGGGCTTAGCAAATATTCGTAGTGATACTTGGACGGCGTAAAATATCCGTCCACCGTAGGATAAGTGGGCGCGATAACCTTGTTGATTACAGTTTGCTTGGACGGCACGCTTACGTCGTATTGATACCACAGCATGAGCTCGCGGGCGATATCGAAACGGCTCAAATCGTGAGCCCCGTCTGAATATCTTACATCCTTCCCCAGCTTATCCACCAGCGCATTGTAGTAATCGTCGCGCAAAATGCCAGAGCGTTCGTTGTAATTGTAAAATAAAACGTCTTCAAACGTACCTTCACCTAAATATTGATGACTTGTAGCTCCTTGTATCGTCCTTTCCGTGTAAGCATAGTCGCCCTTATCGCGATCGTACACTTCCACATGATAAGTCGGGTTGAAAAAGGCGTCCGACAGCTGCTCGCCTACCGAATATACGGTAATTTCGCCGTCGCCGTAGAAATCCGTTACGCGATTTTGATAAGAGCCGTCGTTGCTAAAGCTGTATTGCGAATCGATAAACAGAGTGAGTCCGTTCGTCGCAAAGCGCGCGTAAGGCATATACGAGTTTTCGTAACTGTGACTGAACTCCGACTTGAAAACATACTTATAAACCGGCGTATCGTCGGATAAATATATAAAGGATTTGCGGGAATCGGATATTTTAGCCATATCCTCCGATAGATTAAAGGGCTTGTCGTACCTACTGTATACCGCGCGGATACCGCGCTCTATCTTGACGCCGTCAACGTATACGCAATACTTGTCGGCATCTATATAATCCATTTCCGACCAGTACGGAATCATTCCGAAAGGAAAAACCAACTGCATATTTACGTCGTAATCGGCGGGATTGTAAAAGGCGTATTCCGCCGTTACGTTGGAATTGTACTCCGTCTGCTTGTCGAAAACAACGGGAAAATCGGAAATATTAAAGGTCAACTGTTCGGATGTTACCTGCACGGGACAGTCCGCATCCGTCACTATAGTTCCGTTGGACGTAATTCCTTCGAATCTGCGCTGCGCGGAATTGGCGAACGCCGACACAGGGATAAAAAGCACGCACAAAAGCATTAGCAATGCGGCAATAAGATATTTTTTCATAATTCATCTCCCTTGCACAAATTTTTCCACAGCAGCAACTTAATTATAATTGTAATGCATAATATACCGTTTGTCAATAGTCCGTTACATTTCGCAAATACACGCTTAAGTTTTAACGAAACAAATCGACAAAATAACATATAGCGCCGCAGATAAACAAAGTATACCCCCCCCCGCAATAATTTTGTCAAGAAAAACGCTTGTAAAAGCGAAAATATAATATCGTACACGAACAATATTTTTACTAAAAATATAATTACCGCGTAATACGATTTAATAACAAGCGGTTAGTAATAATTGACGATTATTAAGTGTCGTTAATTGTTGTTAGGTATGTAAAATCGTACACGAAACAACCTAACGCACTTTACAACGATGTAATAGCGTATAATTGATAGCAGTTAGTTGTAGTTAAACGTCGCTAATTATTCTTAGTATGCTATTATGGCAAATCGTTACGAAATAAAGTAAATAATTCTTAATACGCCACAGTACGCTAAAATATAATTAAAACAAATTATAAGCAGTTTTTTTATTAAAATATGTCGAGACAACCGTGAATATCCTAAACTACAAAAAAAACAGTAATTGCAATAAAAAAACATCCCTATCAGGATGTTATCAAAACAAGCTTAGTCAGAATAGTAAAA
>CAJUIZ010000011.1 GCA_910586625.1 uncultured Christensenellaceae bacterium | reverse complement strand
GTGGTGGGTGTGGAGAAAAAAAAGGAAGATGTGGCGAATATTTTATTGACATTTGGTTCATATAGTGATATATTGGTATCAGTTGTTAGCAATCACTTAATTTGAGTGCTAACACTCGGCCAAAAAATGTGACAGGAAGCGCGACAATGTTATCCGACAGAAAGAAAAAAATACTGTGCGCGGTAGTGGACGGTTATATCGATAGGGCGTCGCCCATTTCCAGTAAGGAAATTCAGGAAGAGTACCTTACAGAATGTTCTTCCGCAACTATCCGCAACGAATTGTCTGCGTTGGAAAGTATGGGCTACTTGTTTCAGCCGCACGTGTCGGCAGGACGTATTCCGTCGGAAAAGGCGTTTCGTTTTTACGTCAACGAATTGGCGTACGACAGTAATCTTACGCCCGCCGAAGCGGAGCGTATTGAAAAGCATTTCAGCCGCAAAATCGCTGGTATAGAAGACGTGATGACGGAAGTTACGCGTATTCTTTCGGACATAACCAACTACACGGCGGTGGTTGTCAAGGAAGATATGTCCGATACCATTACGGCAATCAAGCTGTTGGATTTGTCCAACGGAAAAATGCTTGTGGTAATCGTCACCGATTCGCGCGTTTTGAAGGACGGTATGTTGGACATTCCCGACGATTTTACTCCGCATATGATGGCGCAGGCAGAGCGTTGGCTTAACAAGCTTTTCATAGGTAAGCACGTTTCGGAATTTATGAACTTCAACTATCCTTTCGCGTTGGTAAACGACGAGTTCTCGCAGTTTAACGCGCTGTTCAAAAAGATTATCGACGTATTGAAAAAGCAGTCTCTTATGAACGGTATGGACGTGGAAACCTACGGCGAAAGCAACATTTTGCAGCACAGCGAATACGCTAACGCCGCTTCGGCTCGGCAATTTCTCGCTGCGGTGGAAAACAAAGACAAAATCGCCGAAATGTTTACTTACGACGGCGGCGAAGAAGGCAGCGTAACGATAAAAATCGGATCGCCGGATAACGCTCCGGAAGGCTGTTCTGTCGTGTCTACGCGCGTCAACTTGGGCGAAAACGTCAGCGGTTCCATAGGCGTTATAGGTCCTGTGCGAATGAACTACAAAAAAGTTCTGTCCGTTTTGGATAAGATAAGCGAAATAATTATCGACCTTATAGGCAGACAAGGAGATTAGATGAAAAAGGAAGTAAACAAGGAAACAAATCAGGCTACGGAAAGTGCCGAAACGGTAAAGCAGACGGAATTGGAGCAGGCGTTAACGGAAGAAAACGAAAAGCTGATTGCCGAAAACGAAAGGCTTACGGAAGAAAATAAAAAGCTGCAAAAAACCTGCAACCGCTTGCAAAGCTCGGCGGATAAGTCCGATTCCTATCTCAATCAGCTTGTCGCAATGAAAAGCGATTTCGAAAGCTACAAACGCCGTATGAAGTTTAACGCCGAACAGGCCAAGAGCGACGGCGTAGCGGCAGTCGTAACCAAGCTTATAGACATATGCGATAACTTCGAGCTTGCCGCAAAGCATTTGGACGGCGATAATCTTAAAGCGTTTCAAATGATAGAAACTCAATTCAAGCAAATCCTGACGGATTTCGGAGTTTCGGCTATGGACGTAGTAGGTCAGCCCTTCGATCCGCTTAAAATGAACGCATTGTCTAAGATGGACTACGGCGAAGACAAAAAGGACTTGGTTGTAGAAGTGTACAAAAACGGCTACGAGTTAGGCGACAAAGTATTGCGGTACGCCGAAGTTATAGTCGGCGCGTGACAGCTTTAACTCGGCTGCGTGTTCAAATAGATATTTCCGCTTGTAAAGCGAAAAAATATAAACGTAACTAATCAAAAAGGAGATATATTATGGGAAAAATTATAGGTATAGACCTTGGAACGACTAACAGCTGCGTAGCGGTATTGGAAGGCGGCGAACCCGTCGTAATCGCCAACGCGGAAGGCAACAGAACTACCCCTTCGGTGGTAGGCTTTACAAAGGACGGCGAACGTCTCGTAGGACAGGTAGCCAAACGTCAAGCGGTTGTCAACGCCGACAAGACGGTATTGTCTATTAAGCGCGAGATGGGCAGCAATTATACGGTGGATATCGACGGTAAGAAGTATTCTCCGCAGGAAATTTCCGCTATTATTCTGTCTAAATTGAAGGCGGATGCCGAAGCGTATTTGGGCGAAAAGGTTTCGCAGGCGGTTATCACCGTTCCCGCGTATTTCTCTGACGCACAGCGTCAAGCTACAAAGGACGCGGGCAAAATTGCGGGGTTGGAAGTATTGCGTATTATCAACGAACCTACCGCGGCGGCTCTTGCGTACGGTTTGGATAAGGGCGAAAACAAAAATCAGAAAATACTTATTTACGACCTTGGCGGCGGCACGTTCGACGTTTCCATTTTGGAAATCGGCGACGGCGTATTCGAAGTATTGGCAACCAACGGAAACAACCGTTTGGGCGGCGACGACGTAGACAAGATTGTTATGGACTATATTATCGCGGAGTTCAAAAAGAGCAGCGGTATCGATTTGTCTAACGACAAGCAGGCTTTGCAAAGATTGAAGGAAGCCGCCGAAAAGGCTAAAATCGAGCTTTCCGCTACGCTTAAAACCACCGTTTCGTTACCGTTTATCACAGCGGACGCAACGGGTCCCAAGCACTTGGAAGTGGAAATTACCCGCGCCAAGTTCGAGAGCCTTATCGACGGGCTTATCAAGAAGACAATCGAGCCTATGAAGAAGGCTATGACGGACGCAGGCGTTATCAACAACGACCTTAACCGCGTAATTTTGGTAGGCGGTTCTACGCGTATTCCCGCCGTTGTGGAAGCGGTTAAGAATTTCAGCGGAAAAGAGCCTTACAAGGGTATCAACCCCGACGAATGCGTAGCGGTAGGCGCGGCGATTCAAGGCGGCGTTTTGGGCGGCGAAGTCAAGGACGTACTGCTTTTGGACGTTACCCCGTTGTCGCTTGGTATCGAAGTTTTGGGCGGAGTTATGGCTAAGCTTATCGAACGCAACACAACTATACCCACAAGCAAGTCGCAGGTGTTTTCTACCGCTGCGGATAACCAAACCAGCGTGGATATTCACGTATTGCAGGGCGAACGCGAAATGGCGGCGGATAACAAAACTCTCGGTCGTTTCCAATTGACGGGTATTGCTCCCGCTCCGCGCGGAATTCCGCAAATCGAAGTCAAGTTCGATATCGACGCCAACGGCATAGTTCACGTTACCGCTAAGGATCTCGGCACGCAAAAGGAACAGTCCGTTACCATTACGTCGTCCACCAACCTTTCGGACGCGGATATCGACAAGGCTGTAAAGGATGCGGAAAAGTACGCCGAAGAAGACAAAAAACGCCGCGAACAGGTGGAAGCTCGCAACGGACTGGATCAAATGGTGCTGTCTTTGGAACAGTTCATTCGCGAAAGCGGCGACAAATTAGACGCTGCGGACAAGGAGCACCTTGAAGAAGACATCAAGAAGGGCAAGGAAGTGCTGGAAAAGGACGGCGCAACTACGGAAGAATTCAAGGCGGAAACAGACAGAATCGCTCAAAGCTCCGCCGCAATATTCCAAAAGTTCTATCAAGCCGCTCAGCAAGCTCAGCAAGGCGCGCAGCAGCAGGACGGAAGCGAAGTAAAATACGACGTTCACGACGAAGAAAAATAGCCTGATACGCAGTTTTTTGCAATAAGCGTCGTCTATTATCGTTCAAGCGCGGGTGACGTAAGGCAAAATTCGTTGTAAAGTATAATTATTAAGCGATTGTAACGCAAAGTCTTGCAATTAAGCAAGACTTTGCGTTGGCAGTTAAGGGGATAAAATGCCACAAAAAGATTATTACAAAATTCTCGGCGTAGACAAAAACGCGTCGCAGGATCAGATTAAATCGGCGTACCGCAAGATGGCTAAGCAGTACCATCCCGACCTACATCCGGGCGACAATGCCGCGGCGGAAAAGTTCAAGGAAGTAAACGAAGCGTATTCCGTAGTGGGCGATCCCGACAAACGCGGCAAGTACGACCGCGGCGAAATGGATATGGACGGCGCGAGCGGCTTCAACCCGTTCGGCGGCGGTGGCGGATTTTCTGCGAGCGGCTTTGACGATATATTCGATATGTTTTCTGGGGCTTTCGGCTTCGGCGGCGGGCAAACGCGTAGAAGAAGCGCGGCTTCGTCCGTCGGCAGCGATATAACATACACCGTGGAGTTAACTTTTATGGAGTCGATTCTCGGTTGTAAAAAGCCTATTAACTTTACTCGCGTGGAACGCTGTCCAAGCTGCGGCGGATCGGGAGCAAAGGACGACAGCAGTCTTAAAACGTGCGATAAGTGCGGCGGCAGCGGTCAGGTAAGACAGGTTCACAACACGATTTTCGGTCAGCAGATTACAGTCGGTCCTTGCGATAAGTGCGGCGGCAGCGGCAAGATAGTTACGGATACCTGCAAGTCCTGCGGCGGCAAAGGCGTTGTCAAAAAGAACAAGGTTATAAACGTTTCCATACCCGCAGGGGTAGAACACGGCGCGGTTTTGCAGCTTGCCGGTGAAGGCAACGCGCCCAAGGGCAAGGGGGGACGCTGCGGAAATTTGCTTTTGGTAATGTCTGTCAAGCCAAGCAAGCTGTTCAAGCGTGAAAATTACGACTTGCGCGTAACCGTTCCCGTAAGCTTTCTAACGGCAGCCTGCGGAGGCGAAATAGAAATTCCTTCCCCCGACGGAGTGTTTATACATAAGTTGGCGGAAGGCACGGCAAACGGCGAAACTCTGCGTTTCCGCGGAAGGGGTATACGCACCGCGCGCGGAATAACGGGCGATTTGTACGCGACTGTAAGCGTCGAAGTACCGAAAGGAATAACGCGTTCTCAGCGCAGGGCTTTGGAAGATTTCGAGCGCGATTGCTCTATAAAGAATTACTCTAAAAAGAAGGAATACCTCGACGAACTGTCCAAGTTGTACCAAAAGTAATCTGTAGTTTTTCGGGATAGACTATTAAAAAAGTTGCAAAGCGGCAAACGCAATGCGTTACTGTAAAATAAGCAATACTGAAATTATAATATACGGGCGAGCCGCATTTCTACGGTTCGCCCGTATGCATTTACGTTCGGTTTGCGGCTGAAAACCGTACGTTCTTTATACGGAAAAAGCTTGTATTGTCCAACAATCCGAAAGTGGTTATTTGTGGACGTAAATGGATATATTGTGGTATAACGGAAGTGCTAAATTGCTTCTCGGTGGTTATTTTTCCCTAAACTCACGCATTTCGCATACCGTTGCCGCGGCAGTTACGCCGTCTTGCCGTTGTTTCACGTAGTTCCACATTTGCGAAAAAATATATACAAATTTATTTTTTGAAAAATACCCTTTTGTCGCTTTACAAATAGTTGTCTCCGTGCTAATCTATATGATAGACATAGTATGGAGAACCAAAGATGAAAGTAATTTCCAGCGACCTACTCAGGGGTCACATCGACACGTTTGTGTTATCCGCGCTTCTAAGCGGAACAAAATATGGCAACGAGATTCGTAAATTTATAACAAAGAAAACGAACAACCTGTACGTGCCTAACGAACAAAGCCTGTATTCGGCGTATCACCGCTTGGAAGACATGGAGTGCATCAAGGGGATATGGGGCGAGAACGTCGGCGCAACCCGTAAGTATTATACCATTACGGAGAAGGGACGCGAGCTTTACGAAATAAACAAGCGCGAGTGGGAAAACGCCAAAGTTTTGATAGACATTCTTATTAAGTAAGAGTGTCTTGTTTTTCGTTAGGTAAGGAGTTACTATGATTTATTCGGAAATTTCAGTCAAAACCACTTCCGAAGCGTCGGAAGTGGTTGCATATTTTCTGCAAGAAGTATGTATGGACGGAATAAGTATATACGACAGAAACGATTTGTACGACAACGCTTCGTGGGACTACAAAGACGACTCGGCGGAACTGAATTACGTCGACGAAGTAGTAGTCAAGGGCTATTGCGCAGTATCCGATACGGAAGCCGCCGTAGCTTTTTTGCGCGGCAAGCTGGCTGCTCTTTCCAACGCGGGCAGTCTTGCCGTGACTGTAAGCTCGGTGGACGGCGACTTATGGGTGGCTAAGTTTCGGGAAACTTTCCGTCCCATCGAAACGGACAGGATAGTCATCTGTCCCGAATGGCAAACATGCAAAACGGATAAGCTCGTGCTGTTGTTAGATACTGGCGTAGCGTTCGGCACGGGTCAGCACGAAACTACTTCCATGTGCTTGCAGCTTGCCGAACAATTGAATTTGTCGGATAAGCGCGTATTGGACATCGGCTGCGGCAGCGGAATATTGGGGCTGTCCGCGCTTCTTATGGGGGCGAAACGCGCCGAGCTTGTGGATATAGACGAGCAGGCAACCGCCGTTGCGCGTCACAACGCCGCAATAAACGGATTAACTGATAAATGCGCAATTAAAACTGGAAACCTTACCGAGCAAACGGACGGCAAGTTCGACGTAGTATTCGCTAATCTTACGGCGGATATTCTTGCGTTGCTGCATAACGATATCGCAAGCGTTATAACGGCGGATTCGCTCGTCGTTTTGTCGGGCATTTTGGACGTAAAGCTTCAATATGTAACCGAGCTTTATTCGGATATTTTTGACGTTGCCGAAGTAAAATCGCAGGGCGAATGGCGCGCGCTGCTGTTAAAGGCAAAAGGGCGTGCAAAATGACTGTATCGGTGTTTACGCTGGGGTGTAAAACCAATTTGTACGAAAGCGGACAAATTATTCGTCGGCTCGTTAACGCGGGGCATACGGCGTTTCACGGGCTCAAACGCGCAGACGTTTTCGTAATCAACACCTGCGCAATCACGCGCGAAGCGGAAAAGAAGTCTCGTCAAGCAATAGCCCGCGCCCGCAGGCTAAACCCGAATTGTCGGGTGATAGTCGTCGGCTGCGCGACGGAAAAAAACGCGGAACAATTTGCCGATATAGACAACGTAACGCTAATTCGCGGGGTGTCAAACAAGACGAAAATAGCCGACGAAATAGAACGCTCAGGCATAGCTGTCGAGCGCGTTAACGGTAAGTATACGGAAAACGACTTTGCCGCTCAGGAGCGTACCCGCGCTTTCGTCAAGATTCAAGACGGCTGCAACAACTTTTGCAGCTACTGCATAGTGCCGTATCTGCGCGGACGAAGCCGTTCCCGCAGTATTGCTGACGTTGTCAGCGAAGTCAGTTCGGTAACGTCCGCCGAAACGGTTTTAATAGGTATAGATATTTCGCAGTTCGGGCGAGATACGGGGCAGAGCCTGCCGCATCTGTTCAACGCCTTGAAGGGGACGCGTACGCGAATCCGCTTGGGCAGCTTGGAAGCCCGTGTAATAACGCGCGAGCTTTTGGCAAGTCTTACGCAGATAGACTTTTGCCCGCATTTCCATTTGTCGCTGCAAAGCGGCTGCGACGAAACGCTCAAACGTATGAACCGTAAATATACTTCCGAACAGTATTATCAAGCGGTGCGTCTGATACGCGAGTATTTCCCCGACGCGGGTATAACCACGGACGTTATAGCGGGCTTTTGCGGCGAAACGGACGAAGAGTTTCAAACCACATGCGACTTTGTACGAAAGGTCGGCTTTGCGGATATCCACGTGTTTCCGTATTCCCCGCGCGAAGGTACGGTCGCGTACGGTTGGCGGGATGTAGATTACGCGGTAAAAGCGGAGCGCGCCGAAATTCTCGGCAAAATCAAACTGACATTAAAGAAAAAATTTGCCGAAAACTTTGTCGGTAAGCAGGTATCGGTACTTGCCGAACGTAAGCGCGAAGGCTTTTTCGAAGGCTATTCCAAGGAATATTTGCGGGTATATTTTTCGGGCGACGTAAAGATAAACAGTATAGTTGACGTAAAAATAACGGAGCCGTATTTGGACGGCGCCAAAGGAGAAATAGTATGAACGATTGTATTTTCTGCAAAATTATAAGGGGCGAAATTCCGTCCTATAAAATTTACGAAGACGAATATGTGTACGCTTTTTTGGATATATCCTGCGACAGTGTGGGGCATACGCTCGTAATCCCCAAGAAGCATTGCGTCAACGTTCTCGACTGCAGCTCGGACGATTTGCAAGCGGTAACGGCGGCGGTGCAAAAGATAAGCCGTCATTACGTTGAAAATTGCGGCTATACGGGCGTAAACGTTCTCAACGCCAGCGGCAAGTCGGCGCAGCAGTCGGTATTTCATCTGCATTTTCACATAATTCCCCGCAAGGAAGGGGACGGACTGAATACTTGGGGCTTAAACGACAGGTTCGATATGAATCTTGCCGAAATCTGCGAGCGGTTAGCAATACAATAACTTCGTGTGGGCATATGCGTACGCGTTCATATGTTGTGCCGAACCGCAAAAATTCTTGGTTTTTGTTGAACGTAAATAATTGACAATTTGCTTGCCGTATGGCATAATAATCAAGAACGAAACTTACCATTGATACGGAAAGGGGGCGAAAAGGAAATGGCTACAATCAAAGTCGGAGAAAACGAAACGTTGGACAGCGCATTGCGTCGTTTCAAGAGACGTTGCGCCAGAGACGGTATCATTGGCGACCTTCGTAAAAAAGAACAATACGAAAAACCCAGTGTCAGACGCAAAAAGAAAGCGGAAGCCGCGAGAAAACGCAGCAAAATGTAATTAGTCCGTTTGCGTACCAAAGAATCCATGTTTACCAAAGATGAAAACTGCTTGTTGCTTAAGCGACGGGCAGTTTTATATTTACTCGATTTATCGAAAAACCAAGCGTAATTTGGTAAAAGATTCGGAGGTACTTATGTCTACGTTTAAGGAGTATGCCAAGAAGGCGAAGAACCGCCTAAAAAGCGGGTTTTGGGAACAAGCGAAGAAGGATATCGACACCGAGAAGGAAATCGCCGCAACCAACGGGCTAAACGCGCGCAAGGTGGGGGAAGAACAGCACCGCAGACTTCAACGGCAGATTTACGACTACGACGGCTTTTGCGAAGAGCAGGAGTTTTACAAGCGAGTGGAAGCCATTCTCGATTCGGACGAAATTATATCCAACCCCATAATGCGCCTTGCTGACAAAGAATATATGGAAACGCTTTCGCCCGTCGACAGACAGACTTACGTTACCAAGATTGCCGCCAAATACCGTCAGGCTGTGGAACGTTACCGCCAATTACGCAGTTGATTTTTGCGAAAATCTGTATTATAATTGTTCTATGCCAAAGATAACGGATATTCAGATTCAAAAAAATAACAAAACCCGCGCTAACGTATATATCGACGGCGAATTTGCCTTCGGCTTGGAAATGCTGACGGTAATGAAGTTGGGATTGAAAATAGGTAAGGAAGTATCCGAGCAGACGCTTGCCGAAGCGGTGTTCGACAGCGACAAGTCGGTAGCGTTAACCAAAGCGGTAGGTTATTTGTCCCGCGCTATGAAGACGCGCAGACAAATGCGCGATTATCTTACGGGCAAAGGTTATTCTTCGAGAATCATATCCTATGTGTTGGAAAAGTTGGAAGAATACCGCTACGTGGACGACGAAGCGTACGCCAAGCTGTACGTCGAGCAAAACTCGGCTAATAAGGGTGAACGCCGCATAAAGCAGGAACTGCAACTAAAAGGCGTTCCGCGCGAAATTATAGACAGCTATTGCGTCGTGCCGTCCGATTTGTCCGAAGCTTCGGCTGTCGCGCTTGCAGACAAGTATATGCGTAATAAACCGCGCGATGCAAAAACAGCGCAAAAGCTGCAACGTTACCTTTTAAGCCGCGGCTACGGTTTCGATACGGTAAACGCAATAGTTCGCGGCTTGGGCGCGGACGAACAATCGGACGAATAGCGTATTTCTTTATTTTGCTTTCAGCGTTACGGTAATTTCTGCCGCCGCATTTTATGCGGCGGCTTTTTTGTTGCCGGCGTAATATCGTGTTTGCGCGTATAAATATTTTTCGGTTACTTATACTAACGTTACAACTAACAAGGAGGTTAATGCTTTGAAAAAGACATTTAACGTTTTTTCGGTTATAGCGCTTATCCTTACCATTATTGGCGCGCTTAACTGGCTTGTCGTAGGTATCTTCGGGTTCAACTTCGTAAGTTTTATTACCTTCGGCATGGTATGGCTGGAAAGATTGTTGTATATCTTGGTAGGCGTAGCGGGCATATTTATGATAGTATGGCTGTGCGTATCCCGTTTCAAAATGGTGGATACCGAAACGTCTTACAGAAACTACAAGTATTCCGAACACCGCGTAACTGAAAACAATTAGTTGAAAAAAGCGACTTATACGAATTAAACTCGTACAAATCGCTCAAACGTTTTTAAACGTTTGCAACTCTCGATTTACTTATAGCTAAGTAATTCGAGAGTTGTTTTTTTGTAGTAGTACTATCTACCTACAGTGGTGTTGTCGTGCTTGCGGTCGCGCAGTTCTTCTATCGGGTGCACTGCGGTTTCGTAGCGGTAGTCCTTGCGGTTGTCCGCAATATACTTGGATAATACGTTGTGGCTTGCCACGTAATTATCTTTGTAGTTTACTTGGCGTTGATATTCGAAAAATTTTGCGTCGTCCGAAAGCTTCGAAACTTCCACGTAGTCTTCGCGTTTAGCGGTAAGACAAACGCTGTCGGCAATAACCTTGCGGATATATTCTATATTGGAATGGAATTTTAACAGCTCGGGGAACTCTCCTTCCGGAATAACCTGCTGCCATTGCTTGTTTTCGTATTTTTGCAGCAGCTCTACGGCTTTGTGCAGGTGAGTAAGCTCGTCGTTAAAGTGTTCTTCCCACACGCGTCTTACCGTATCGTCCGTTTCGTCCTGCCACAGCGAATAGTACAGGTAGCACTCGGTGTATTCGTGCATAAGCATTTCTTCGAGCCAGGTGCAGTTTACGTCTTTAAGTCCGCCGTACAAGGTTACGTGCTGTTCTTCTATCATACCTATTTCGGTGTACAGCTGTCTGCCTAACTTGTTTTGGTAAAACGCCGCTTGGTTCATATAGTAGTTCATCGTCTGCTGTTCCGCCGCGGTAAGAATGTTGATGTCCAACTTCGTAAGGCTGTTGGCTTGCTTAAAATTGACATAGCGCTTTACGTCGTCCGCGGGATAGCGGTGTTCTGATATGGTGGGACGTCCGGGCATCAGCTCGGTGTACTTGCCCACTAACTTTTCCGCAATTACGCCCTTGTCCATTTCCAACAGGTCGGCGTAACGGTACAGATGGTCGAAGTCTTCGAGCAGAGCAAAGTCCATCGCCTGCTTTACGTACTTGTTGGTTTCGCGCGCGGCAAATATGGCGGTAAGGTCTACGGCTAACTGTTCGTAGCCGATGGTGTGCTCCAATATGCCTTCGCCTATCGGTTTAAGGGCGGCAATTCGTTTTTGCTGCTGCTGTTCCTTTCGGCGGGTAATAGCCAATTCTCGGCGCAAATCGTTGTCGGGACAATGGCGGTGAAAGTGGTGGCAGAAGCCTACCGCTTCGTATTCCGCGCCGTTTGCAAGAATAACTCTCACGCGGGTATACGGGTCTACGTCGAATTTGTTGTAGGGCTTGGGCGCAAGCTCTTTCCAATTGTAAAACTCGTCCGAAGCTTTTACGGGTTGTTCGTTAAACGGATTCATAATAGTTACAGCTCCTTTATCTGTTTTTTTTATTATTGCCGCTTTATTACTGTTTTACACTTGACCGCTTGCATATTTCGTTTTTTCAATACGATACGTCGTACTTGATAATTCTTGAAGATTTGCCTTTCGGGGTTGTTTAATATATCACCGCGACTAATATTAACAATGTTATTTCGACCGAGCGAAGCGAGTGGAGAAATCCAGCGCAGCGTAGCCTTGTAAATACGGTTGCAACCGCACAATCTTACGTTAAAAAGTCGCCTATACTATTTGTAAAATAGTTTGTTTTTTAACGTAAAAATTTGCGAAAAAAATTTTTTACGGGTGCTTTTTTGCAAATAAACGGCATAATGTAGTTGTGTAAACAGAGCTTGTCCGTTTCATAGCTTATGTGAAACAGGTTGTCCACAGCTATTCGCGTCGCTGTGGATAACTCTGTGGATAAGTGCATAACTATGCTTATTTTTGCGCTAAATCGCGCGAAAATTGCCGTTTTTTGACATTTTTGATAAAAACGCGTTTTACAAGTGTAATTTTAACAGCCGCTTAATAGAATATAAAATCTCAATCAAACGTAAATCGAACTTCGTAATTCCAATCGGCGCACTGTGCTCGGTAGATGTCGAATCGAACGGATCGTACGTACCGTCTAAACACGCTCGCGATACGATTACGTCGACACCGTTCAAGAATGCCGATTTCGCTCGAAAAGTGTTCGAGTTGCGTATAACCGACAAAACGTTAATAGGGGAATAAATGTTTATAGTATTAAAGCGCAGAAGAATCGTATTGCTCTTGTTGATTATGATTGCCGCGGAACTTACTCTAACCGCAGTATTATGCGTCAAGCAGTTTGCGTCCAACGATACGTCCATTATCGACTTTACAGTGGTGATAGACGCGGGGCACGGCGGAATAGACGGCGGCGTGGTCAGCAACGGCGGCGTAAGAGAGTCGTCGTTAAACCTTGCGTACGCCAAGCAATTGGGCGCGACGTTCGAGCAGTGCGGCTTTAACGTAACTCAAACTCGCAAGACGGAAGACGGTCTGTACGGTCTGCCGACCAAGGGCTTCAAGGCCCGCGATATGAAGGCGCGCAAGCAGATAATAGAAAACGCGCGTCCCAACCTTGTAATAAGCGTACATATGAACAAGTATCCCGCTTCCTACCGCACAGGTCCGCAGGTGTTTTTTCAATCGGGCAGGCAGGACGGCAAACTGCTTGCGGAAAGCATACAGCGCGTTTTTAACGATTTTACTGGTAACGACCATCAGGCTATCGCGGGCGATTACTACGTTTGCCGCGAAGTAGACTGTCCGTCGGTAATAGTGGAATGCGGTTTTCTCAGTAACGACAACGAAGCCGAGCTGTTATGCACTGACGCTTACCGCGAAGAATTGTGCGGTTACATTTTTCGCGGCGTAATGCTTTATCTCTACGAAACGTAAGCTCGCGGGTACCGCTTTTTAAGCTGTGGGCGCAGCCCTTGCTTCTCGCTCGGCTGCCAACGCCGCACTGCGGCGATTGGCTTGACGCGGCTCGTGATTCGCTTCGCTCGATAGGCGCAAAAGTGTACGCACTCGCTCTTATTGTTAAGCGGACAACTCTATTCCGACTTACCGTTGCAAAACAATATTGAAACGCAAAGATAATGTTTATCGATATATCGATTGATATAATCATTGGACGCAGTAATTTTTACTATATCACTTCGAACGGAGTGTAGCGCAGTGGAGAAGTCTAACGCAGGTGATATTTTTAACGCAAGCCAGTCGTCAAACGTACTTTGTTTATTACGAATTACGCATTGATTTTGCCGCAGCGGAATCTTACAAATTACAATCGCTGCATTGTGCGTTAAATAAAGTTCTTGCAAATAATTGATTTTTTTTGCGGTATTTGGTATAATCCTTTCATAATTATAAGGGGGAAATAAAGATGTCTAAAAAGAACGGTAATCCTATCAGCCTTAACAAGGTTTCCTTTTGGCTTTTGGTAACGGCGGCGTTTTTGTATTTGTTGGGTATGGTTTTCTCTTTTATACCCGCGTTGGCAAGCGCGTTCGGTATTCTTTTGGCGGTTGCTTCCGCTATGATGCTTTGCGTAGTGTCGATACTTGCTTGGCGTTACGTAGCGCATAAGGAAATCGTTTGGAAAGTATTGTATTTCATCGTGCTTTTAGTCGCGCTTGTAGGACTTATTTTGCCGAACATTCTCGTTTTGCTGTAAAAAGATATAAAAGTAAATTATTTCGACAATCGGGCGCAACCTAACTCTTATGGTTGCGCTTAGTCGTATACGAAGGTTAACGGATGATAAACAAGGTAACGGATTATTTGGACAGTCTTGCAGTATCCTACAAACTGCTTCGGCATCAAGCGGTAGTCACCACCGAAGAATCTCGAAAGATAGTTCACGTCGAAGGCTGTATGTCCTGCAAAAGTCTGTACGTCAAGGACAAAAAGAGCGACAGCTACTATCTCGTAGTACTGCCGTTCGACAAGCGCGCCGATATGCGCGGCTTGGCAGGCTTCGTCGGCTGCGCCAAGTTCGAATTTGCTGCGGAAGAAAAGCTGCTTGCGGATTTGGGCGTTCACCGCGGCAGCGTATCGCCCTTTGCGTATCTCAACGAAGATACGTCTCGGTATTCCGCGCCGCTGTTAATAGACGAAGAAGTATGGAACGCCGACAAAGTAAAGTTCCACCCCTGCGACAATACGGCGACGGTGGTGCTTGCGCTTTGCGATTTCAAAAGGTTTTTGCAAAGCATAAACAAGCGTGTAGTAATAGTTAAGTAATTCGTGTTTATCGGTATATTTTGCGCGTTAAAAGTCAATCTTTCAGTTATATTGCGTTTTTTAGGAAAAGCATTGACAAAGGTTTGCAAAGTGTGTATCATATACATATGACATATCATAACATATATTTAGGAGGTATATTATGTCAGCGCTCAAAACTTTTAACAGTTTACCCAGACTCATTCAAATACTTCTGCTTTTAATTCCGGGTGTTAACTGGATTACCGAAGTTATCGTTCGCGTATCCGCGGCTCTGCACGGTAAGGCGGGCAAACAAATAGTCGTACTTATTTTGGCTATTATCCCCGTAACAGGTGTGCTTCTCGGTTGGGCGGATTTGTTCTCTTGTCTGTTCCGCAAGAAGTTGATTTTGACCTGATTGTTATGATGAAAAAAGACCTTGCGTAACGCGCACTTCTCATAGGGAATTAAATACTAAATTTTTAAGAGTTGTACTTTCAAACGAGGACAAAAGCTCTCGAACGATATGTTCGAGAGCTTTTTAAATACGCATTATTTAGAAAAATAAATTGAAATTTATGCACATAAAATATGCCTTATGGACATTACTCATTGTATTACTTTTTCGTTTTATTGACTTCTTCCTTCTTCGGCTTCTTGCCTTGAAAAAACATAAACCATATATTAAATACTAATGAACCAATGCACAAAACTGTCAAAACTATCGCACCCACCACAGAGAGTCCCATACTGGTTTTATCGCCTACTATAATGCTATTTCCTTCTCCATCAATATAGATATTGACTTTTTTTCCTATATAACTTTCCGCTTCTTTTTGATACATATTTGATTTCACTATACCGTCCATAATGAAAAAGTTTGATATAGTAAGCCATTCATACGGATTCAGACGTTCGCCGCCTTTAAGTTCTATACCGTTTGATAAAAATCGTACAGTTGCTTGTTTTTCTTGCGTGATAATATCGAGCATATCAAAGCAATCGATATAGTTACGCCCGAAACGGCTTGTTTCCGTAAAACATACAATGTCGGTAGGTTGCAGAAGTTCAAGCATTTTATTAAATTCTTCGCGCTGGTTGCCTTTTATGCCGCCACTTATATGTTCTTCAAAAATTTCGTCAAACTGTATACCGCTGTTATCAAGTAAATAACGCTGTCTTTCGTAGTCCTGTTTTGCGGCTCTTTCGGTGGTAGAGACGCGCATATAACCAAATATTTTACACATAATTATACCGTCCTTGTTGTTATAAGTTTCCAAATCTCATTATCAGAAACGTAGGGCGTTTGCGCTCTGATAAATTCGGGGTTGTCCTCAAACTTGATATAAGCGTCGCCGCGCCCTAAAAGTTTTGCGCCGTCGCCTTTATCCATAACGTTCATAGAATGGCGTGCATTTGCCGTTTTAAGACATATCTTTGTTTGCAGATTGTATTTAATCAAACCCGTAATAACGCTTGTGTAGGGGACTTGGGTTGCCACGATAAGATGAACACCTGCTGCACGTCCTTTTGCCGCTATACGGCGAACGTATTGTTCAACTTCTTCGCGGTTTTCTTCCATAAGTTCCGCAAGCTCGTCTATAACGACTATAAGGCGGTTCCCGCCGTATTTCTTCTGATAACCTTGTCCCATTTCGGCGTAACGTTGTTGCATAACTTCAAAAGCGTATTTTAAGGCTTTTACCGCGTCGGGCGTATTCTTTGCAATTTGAAAAATGCGGTTGTGTACATCATTCTCGTATATACCAAACTCCGCGCCGTCTTTCGGGTCGATTAGTATCAAATTAGCGTTTGAATAAAGCAAGATTTGAATTATAAACGAGTTGAGAAAAACGGATTTACCGCTACCCGCAGTTCCGGCAACAAGCATACTTTTACAGTCGTCCATATTTCTGATTATATCGTTTCCGTAAGTGTCTTGCCCAAAATACAGATAGCATTTTTGTAAAGCGTTTGGGTCTGCTTGAATGGCCGCGAGCGTCTTATCTTGCACCTTATCGTTAGACAAATAAACGGGAGAGGGGCGCGTTTTTGGTCGTATAATAGAAAAGCCCTTGCCCGTAGGCGTGTCGGCGTATTCGTAATTGCCTGCGTGTTCCCGCAGTCTTTCAACCGTCTTTTTTATCTTACTATATGACGGTGCGCCTTGCGTTTCAAAATTAAATCTGAACAGTTGCGGGGCTTGCGCTCCGTCTATAAAAGTTGCTTTCAAGCCCATTTGTCCTAAAACGCGCTCGATATCTTTGCCTTCGTCGTTAATAGTTACAGTTGCCATAATATTAAATCTCCTTTGCGAATATTAGCATATCGGTTTGTATTGCGGTTTCCTCGTCGTCAAACGGGTCAGTTGACTGTTTAATGTCGTACACATTGACAAATACAAACTCGTAACTTTCGTAGCCTTTGACTGTTCCGCAGATATAGCCTTTGAAAAGGTGCTTGTGCTGTTCGTCAGCGATTTCTTCCGTTTCGCCTGTAATGGCTTGTACAAGCGGTACAATACCGACTTTGCCGAGCTTCTTGTCTTTGTTGAAGTAGGTGTAGCCGAGCGAAAGCAATTCTCTGTGAATAGTTGTAATGTCAGCTGTTCTGATTATTTCGGTGAGCTGTTCAAGTGTCATAGGTCAGTTCTCCTTAAACTAAATAAAGTGTTGATTTTTTGTCTTTAATTTTGCGACAAATGCGAAGTTTTTCTTGCTTTGGAAGAAATAGTCCATACTTATTAAATACAAGTCTGTTCAAGTCGTCATATGTAAATGCGCTTTCTTCCGCGTGCTTTTTGTAGTAGCCCGTTATTTCGTCTTTAATGGCAATTAAAGCGGAATATTTACCGCCCGTTTTTGTGATAGCGTGTAATTTGAAGTTCATAATAATTTCTCCCATTTTACCAAATTTCCGCAGATAGTTCAAGCGGTTAAAACGGTATAATACTTTCGTCATAGTCCTTGCGTTTCTGTTCACTTGAAAAATAGCAGTTACCATAAAAAGGTTTCTCGCTGTCAACGAGCGCAGAGGGGATAGGGCGTTTTCTGTTCAGTAGTTTATAGCAACCGTCAACTATTTTTTCGACTGCTTGTTCAAAGAAATTTCCGTAATTATCCATCCAATATAAAGTTTTTGCGTTCATAATCTATGCTCCTTAAATCGTTTTATTTGCCCTTATTTGGGCTGTTTCTGTTCTGTGAGTGTTCGGCTGTTCTGCCGCGTTTCGTGGCTGTACGGCTGCTCTATGCAGTTATAGATTCACATTTATCAAATGTGTCGCAGTTGCGTTGATAAGTTTCGGTATAATCGTCTATGTGTTGCCAATATAGGCGGTTTATTATCATTGTAACGCCGATATAGTACGGCTCTTTATCTTTGTCCTTTTCGGGTGCAAAGTAGAAATCATAAATGCCTTTTTCGTATGTATAATAGGCGAATATGCACGGCGTTTCACCTTTATAAAATCTTGTTGCAAGTAATTTTTTAATTACTGTTTCGTAAAGTTTCTTTGTGTTGTAACGTTTCATTTTTAAACTACCTCCCGATAATCTTCATTGATAGTAGAAAGTAAAAGTTCTTTCAAATCGTCATCAATCCATTCAAGCATAGATTTTTTGCTTTTGAAAACCGTATCAAATCCCGCCGAGCCAAATCCGTAACCGCTGTTCAGTTTCTCAACGGTGTAGTAGAAACCGTCAGGCAGTTCAAAAGTTTTTATCTGTTCTGTGCTGTTCAGAAACTTTTTGATTTCCGATTTTGTTTTTAATGCCTTTTGCGCAAAGTCTATAATGCGCTGTTCTCCGTTGCTTTTTGGTATAACATTTTTACAAGCAGTCATAAATTGGCGTATGGTCATTTTATTTTATCTCCGTGAGTTTATTGCCGTAAAGCGTGTAGTATGCCTTTTCAAAGCTGTTCAAGGGTAAGCCTAAAAGCAGTTTCGTTTTTATGCGTTTGAGCTGTTCAAGGTTTATACTGTTCATTGTGCTTGTACCCCCGTTACAACATCAAGTTCTTCAATCCAAATTTCATCACGAAACCCCCAATCATTACGCAAGCACAGTTTTGTTGCCGTTACTTCATTCCGTCGGCGTTTTGCTTTTTCAACGATTTTGTGTTTAGGCTCAACTTTGATTTTGTTCATCTGTTCTAATTCCTTTTGCCTGTCATCATCAGCGCAAGGCGGCAAACCCTACGGACGGCGCAAAATACGCCGTTTCGACTGTTTAAGCGGTTATAATATCGTCAATCATACCGCAGTTATAAAGGCTTTCGTTTGCGTGGCGAATAATGGGGGAGTACTCGTCAATCTGTTCAAAGTCCTTTGCATAGCGTTCCGTTATACTATCGAAGGACTGTTCGGCGGTCTTTCTGTCATAGCCAAACCCGATAAGCCGTTCAATCGCTTTTTCTCTCATCTGTTCGGCGTATTGCTTGCGGCTTCTTGCGTCGTATTCAAAACTTGACACCGTGCAATCAAAATAAATAGGGAAGTAGCCCGATAAATAATCGCCGCCGTAAATCTTGCAAGTTTTCGCCGTAGTGCCTTTATACTTCATTTTGTCGGCGTTATAGCCATAGAAAGCACCGCCGCAACCTATATATGCCGTAACCGTTCCGTCGTCTTTTATAACGGGTTCGGGCGTGGCGTGTTCGCAAATAGTGGACTTATAGTTATTTGTTACGCTTTGCCCGTCAATGGTGGCGTGTTCTGTTCTCTCGCCGTATTCCGTTGTAAAGTCTACGCTGTCCAGCGGTTGCGGTTTGTTCGTTCTCGTCCATTCAACGGCAGTTATAAGCCTGTTGACCTGTTCAAGAAGTGCCGGCGTTATCTGTTCGGCGTATGCTCTGTTATTTTCTCTTAACTGTTCAAGCGTATATTTCATTGTGCCAATTCTCCTTTAAGTTCAAATTTTGCGATAAATTCACCGCGCATATATTTATCTTCGTGCAGTTCTCGCGCCCTGTCTGTAAACGTTGCGCCGTTCCAATATCTGCGATATTCTTTGCCTGTGCAATCGGTAAACTTTACAATGGCTTTGCCAAGTTCTCGCGCAGTTGCTAACGCTTCGTTAAATTGTTTTGCGTTTTCTCTAAAAATTTTCAGATATGACATAATTCTTTACACCTCCGAATTTTTGTAACTGTTCAACGGGCTTGCAACCGTTGCCGCCACATTAACCCCTTGCGGGGCTGCTCTGTGTTTTTAGTCTGCCTTGAAAATTTCGTTTACTGTTCCTTCGTCGCAATCGCCATTTTCCGATTGTAATTCAATAAATTTATCAATCGCTTTTTGTTCTGCTTCTGCTTCATCGCTTGCGTAAACGGTTATTTTTCTTTGACGATAAACCGTTACAAACCCGCCGACTTCTACAAAAATTTCATATTTGCATCCCCTTAAATATTATCGTGAATAATTTCTAACGCCCTGATCGTCATTTCTTCGAGCTGTTCACGGGTAAACTGTGCGCCCGTCTGCCATTCCAAAATATTATTGATTAAAAATGTTTTGTAGTCTTTTGCTTCCATCTGTTCAGCCCTCCAACCCGATACAACGGGATAAGCACCAATCAAAGATTGATTTTTGCTTGCGTTCAATTCCGGCAACGATTGCCGCGCTCAAACGCTCTACACGCTCCGAAACGTCAATATAAATCAAGCCGTTATCAACCCACAGCCCGACAAATTCGCCCGCCGTGATAGTATTCAAAAGCTCATTAATCGCCGACAAAATCTCGTTGACGTTTTCCGCGTTCAGCGTGTAACAATCGCGCTTGCTTACCTGATAACCCCGATTATAATTGACGCTTTCGCCCGATTTATTGAGCGTTGCGCCGCCGTTCTTGATAATGTTTACAATGTCGAAGTATTTCATTTTTTTAACCCTCCGTAAGTGGTTTATTTTTGGCGATTTTTCAACCGCTTTTTCTATGGTTCTATTATATCATAGGATATAAGAAAAAGCAAGCATATTTAATAAATATTTTCATATTTTTTGAAGATTTTCATATAAAATATTTTAGTCAACTGCGATATAATGCTTGACAATTCCGGCGGCGGCGTGCTACAATGTCAAGCAAATAATAAGCGAGGATTTAAGCGAATGAAAAAAAAGCAATATAAGACCGGCGAAAGCCAACGCAAGGCAGCGCAAACATATAAAACGGCGCATAATGTAAAAAGTTTTTCAATAACGATGAAGGCGGAGGAATACGCGGCAAGTCGCCAAGCCTTGACCGCTCATAATTTAACGCCCTTGCAAGCGTGGCGGCGGTTAATGTCTGAACTAAACGCCGAACCGCTCCCAAACAAAGATAATAGCAACGCTTAGCTATATATATCTAATTAACTTTATACTATGGCAATATATAACAATTTGCTTTATATTCTATTAATTTGCTATATATTGCTATTTTAATTACTTTATATTTCCCATAAATGATATATTTGTTTATTTTCTCTATATTGTAATTTCAAGAACTATATATCTTTAATCAACTATATTTTTTTGCTATTACTCTTTGTTTACTACCTATATATCTGTTGTTGATTAGCAATATATTTGTAAGAAACTTTATATAGCTGTAAATAAGTTTAATTCATAGTATTTTAGTGGGATTTATATATATATTAGTAGCATATGCCAAAGTGTGCGCGTAAAAATTGAAAAATATTTTTATTTTCGTAAAATATTAAAAATATGGTGGTATTCTATACCGTTTTCATCTATATATTGATACCAAACCACATAGGACTTTGTGTTATTGTAACTTCCTCCGCCAGCGTCATTCGTAACCCAAACAATCTCTGCTTCGGCAATTACTCCTCCGTCAATCGCACTTTGTCTTCCTTTTTCTTCCCAACAGCCATACCAAAGCCTTCCTGCGCCGACGCACAATACCAATGTCAAAACAATAAAAGGTATATACACTAACAATATATCCAATCTCTTTTTTGTTTCAACTTTCAATTTGCTCACCTTATCAATACTTTGCCTTTTATTATTTTGTTGGCTTATCTTCGTATTAGAACGCTAAATTGAAATTTATAATTCAATATCAACTTTATATTCTGTATCTATCAAAATGCAGTTTAGTCCGTATTTTT
>CAJUIZ010000010.1 GCA_910586625.1 uncultured Christensenellaceae bacterium | reverse complement strand
GTGGTGGGTGTGGAGAAAAAAAAGGAAGATGTGGCGAATATTTTATTGACATTTGCCGTATAAACCGCGACGAACAGTCACAGTGTAACAATATGCTAATGCGTATGCTTACCACTTGTTAAATACCTTTTCCGCAAATCCGACCTTGTCGGCTATTTGCAGTGTGGTTCCGTCGTCTAATACGGCAATTCCGTTGAATTTGCCGAACACTTGATGCTGACGCGACGCAATTGCTCCTATGTCCGTAATGTCCTTGCGGTCGATAATTGGGTAAAAGTCTAATTGTAGTCTGCCTTCGTTATCGTGTAATTTCCACGGCGACATAAAATCGTCCTTGCCGTTTTTTTGCGGTATTTCAAACTGTACTTTATCCAATTTGTGACTTTTTCCGTCAACGAAAAGCATATTCTCGCTTGCTTTGGAAGTGTCGCCGAAGCCGTATCCCAAGTTGAATCCGAACGTGCGCCCGTCGTCGAGATAAGTTTGCAAGCTGGACCAATACCAAGTGTTTTTGTACGTCCATACTCCGCGTCCCCAATCGAGTGTTCCCAAGCTGTCGTTTTTGCCGAAATCGTAACGATTTCCTTTTACTATGCAGTAGCCTTCCGCCTTCATACAGTTAATTTTTGTGTTGTAATAAAACGCTCGGGGCTTATCGAAGGGCGTTGCTATGGTCATTTGTTCGTTAGGAAAGTCACAAAGAGTAAACTCGCACTCGAAGTCGGTTTTATTCCAAAAATCATGAAACTTGCAGCTCAATTTGCGTTGCGTTTCCGTTTTGACAAATTCCGTTTTTACTCTTGCGGAATTGTAGACGATATCTCCTTTTTCCGGACAGGACGGCATATTCAGCTTACCGAAGGAGAAAAATTTTATTTGGCTGGTAGTTTTGTATTCGGGTTTACCGAAGTTTAAAAAGCTTGCCGATACCAGCGACATATAGCTGTTGTCCGCAACGGTTAACGCTACGGCTTTGCGTCCGTCGGTAATAATATAATAATCCCATTCCTTTATTTTCCATTTTTTGCCGACTATATCACGTCTGTCGTATTCGCGTACAGTCGCGGTAGAGTATCCTGCTTGCAGCAGTTTGCCTTTTTCAAGTAATTTACCTTCGGTGAGTTTTTGTTGCATAGCGAGTTCTCCTTAAAATATTAGGTTTATTCATTTTGTAAAACGCTTGCCGAACCTTACGGTACTGATGGCAAAGAGTTGGGATATTACTGTTTACGTGCGCAATTTCAACCAAAACTGCGTATATTGTGTTTTTCCGAATAACTGATAACATTATTATATCAAAGCAATAAAGTATTTTCAATGGGCAATATTTTGCTATTGCTATTACGTTATGTTGTCAGACGGAAAAAACGTTAAAACGTGTCGCCGTAGGTCGGTTGCAATATTTTTCGTTTCCAACAAAGCAGACTTGTGATAACTGGATTTTCCCGTGCGTTCGAAACGCCGTCGCTTGACAATAGCGTTAATGTGTGTTAGCATTATACAAAATGGAATATTATGTCCACAAGGAGATTTTTTTTCGTATGACCATTAGACCGTACAACAAAAAAGACTACCGCTATGTGCAGGATATTTGTATTGCGACTTCTGTACTTGCCGATGAAGATACGCCTGTAAACCGCGCGTTTTTAACTGCGTTATATTGCGACTACTACTTGGATAACCAACCGGAAGTTTGTTTTGTCGCCGTTGACGACGACGATATACCCGTAGGCTATGTTTTGTGCGCCGCCGATTGTTCGGATTACACCGAGAAGATGACCGATTTGTATCTTCCGCTTGTAAGAAGGGTGGAAAGCGGCGAATTTTTTAGGTTTAACGCGCTTATGAAATTGGAACAGAGATATATACGTCAGGGATATACGGCGCATTTGCATTTGGACGTTTTGGAAGAATATCGGGGACAGGGACTCGGAACGTTACTGATTGAAAAGCTATGTAATCAATTACAGGAAATGAACGTCGAAGGCGTAAGATTGATATGCGGTAAGAATAACGAACAGGCGCGCGCTTTTTACGAAAACCGCGGTTTCGAAGATATAGATTATATCACCGGTGCGGTAGTGTACGGTAAAAAGTTCTTTCAATAAATCGGTATGGAATTAGGAAAAATTCTTACGGAAAACGAAGCGTGCTTGCTAAACGTTTTGTCGCTTGCATACGTCGGCGACGCTGTGCAAAGCTTGTATGTTCGGCATAATCTCGTTGTGCAAAGGGATTGCAAGGCCGGCGAATTGCATAAGCTTGCTTCCGGTCAAGTCAACGCGCATAATCAGGCGGAAACGGCTGAAAAGCTGTGGGACGTACTGACGGAAAAGGAACGGTCGGTTTACTTGCGCGGGCGTAATGCCAAATCGCATCACAAGGCGAAGAATCAAACGGGGGCGGACTATCGCAAGGCTACCGGATTCGAAGCGTTGATCGGTTATTTGTATCTTACCGGCAATTGTAAAAGAATGACGGAGCTACTTGGAGAAGCTTATGAGAATTGAAGGCAGAAACAGCGTTTTAGAAGCGTTAAATTCGTCGTCCGTTACGGTTAACAGTTTAACCTGTGTCAAGGGCGACAACGGCTCTGTCGTGGCTCAGGCGCGAAGCCGGGGCGTTAAAATAACTTATGTAGATAAATCGGTACTGGATAAAGAAAGTGCGTCGGGCAAGCATCAAGGTTATATTGCCGATATTGTGGACTTCGATTACTGCGACGTTTCGGATATATTGGCATGTTCTGCCGAGCCTTTCGTAGTGGTGTTGGACGGCATAAACGATCCGCATAATTTCGGCAGTATTATTCGCTGCTGCGAATGCGCGGGCGTGGACGGAATTATTATCGGTCGTAACCGTCAGGTCGCGGTTACCGATACGGTTGTGCGCTGCTCTGCCGGTGCCGCCGCGCACGTGAAAATCGCGCGGGTAACCAACGTAAACAACGCTATTAAACAGTTAAAAGAAAACGGCGTGTGGGTTTACGCATTGGATATGGACGGAGACGAGATAACGTCTGTCAATCTTCGCGGAGCAGTTGCTCTTGTCGTAGGAAGCGAAGGAGACGGCGTGTCCGCCTATGCCAGGCGTTTATGCGACGGCATAGTATCGTTAAAGCTTAAAGGTAAGGTCAATTCTCTTAACGCGTCCGTCGCGTGCGGAGTTGCGGTATACGAAGTCGTACGTCAAAGGGGATAAATGGACGAAATTATATTGCAAGCGAAGAACGGCGACCAATCGGCAATGGAGAAGTTAGCTTCGCAGTACAAGGGGCTTATACGTTCGTTGGCCAATAAGTTTTATTTGGTAGGCGGAGATAAGGACGATTTACTGCAGGAAGGAATGTTGGGGCTTTTTTATGCCGTTAGCTATTACGACGAAGGCAAGGGCAGTTTTCCGGCATTTGTAGAACTGTGCGTATTTCGGCAGATAATAGACGCGGTAAAGCGCGATGCGGGGCAGAAAAACAAACCGTTGTCTAACTACGTAGACATAGACGACGCCAAGCATATACCCGCCGAGTCCGAGCCGCTTTCCAGCTTATTAAAAAAAGAATATGCAAATAAGGTTTCGAAAGTTATCAAAACTCAGCTTACCTTTTACGAAAAGCAAGTATTGCAATTGTTTATAGAAGGTTACAGCTACGAAGATATAGCGGAAAAAACCAATAAAAGCTACAAAGCCGTGGACGGCGCGTTGCAGCGCGCTCGAAAAAAACTGCTTGTGGCTAAGGAGTAACGATGAACTACGTTGCATTGTATCGCAAATACCGTCCGGAAATATTCGACGACGTTATAGGACAAGACCATATAGTCAACACTTTGCGCAATCAGATACTGCGCGACAAGGTGTCGCACGCTTATTTGTTTACGGGTACTCGCGGAACGGGTAAAACTACAACTGCAAAAATATTCGCCCGCGCCGTCAATTGTCCCGAAGCCAAGAAGCATAACGGCAATCCCTGCGGGGAATGCGCAGTCTGTTCGGATAGGGGGAGCGCGAATCTCGATATTATCGAAATGGACGCGGCGTCCAATAACGGCGTAGACTACGCCCGTGATATACGCGAAAAGGTGCAGTACCCGCCCGTCAACGGCAAGTACAAGGTTTATATTATAGACGAAGTCCATATGCTGTCCGTAGGCGCGTTTAATGCGTTGCTCAAAACGCTGGAAGAACCGCCGTCGCACGCTATGTTTATACTGTGTACTACCGAAGTGCACAAGATTCCCGCCACTATTCTGTCTCGGTGTATGCGTTTTGATTTCCGATTGGTGCCTACGCCCGTATTGGCGGAGCATATAGCGAAAATTTACGACAAGGAAGGCAAAAAGTACGACAAGGAAGCCGTATCCGCGATAGCTCAAGCGGGCGAAGGAAGTGTGCGCGACAGCGTGTCCATAGCTGATAGATGTTTGTCCGTTTCGGGCGGCAAATTGACGTATAACGACGTTTTGTCCGTTCTCGGTGTGTCGTCGAAAACAAGCGTGGCAAGTCTTGCTAACTCCGTATTGAACGGCGACGTGGGACAGATTCTTGCGGAAATAAACGAAACCGTTGCAAACGGGAAGGACGTGGCGCGTCTTTCCAAGGATTTATCGTTGTATTTCAGAGATTTGCTAACGGTAAAAACCTGTCAAAACGCGAGAGATATTTTGTGCCTGCCTACGGACGTTTACGGCGCTCTGCAAGCGTCTGCGGAAAAGGTGACGGTTAAAAAACTGCTGTATGCGATAGATATATTGGTCGGACTGGAAAACGGCTTGAAGTACGCCTTGTCTCCGTTGATGCTGTTCGAAGCTTCCGCGCTTAAAATAGCTTGCAGTTCGGGCGAAGTGGATGTAGACGGATTAGACAAGCGCATTACAAGGTTAGAACAGCTTCCGCAGAATATTTCAGCGGAAAATCAAAGCGTATATATCGTAGACAAGAGTAACGCCAAGTCGGTATGGCGCGGAGTTAAATTGTCTTTGGAAGCTAAAAACGAACCGTTGCTTTCCGGAGTTTGGAAAGACGTTTCCGTTTCTTTCGACGGCGAAAGGAATTTTGTCGTAACGTGCAGCAACGGCGCGTACTTGCTGGTAGATATGCAGTACCGAGCCGTTCTCGAAAAGGAAATAAGAAAATTTTGCGATAACAAGGTGGTGTTTGTCAAATCCGATCAGTTAAGCGAAGGCGAAATAGACAGACAATTAAAGGGTTTGGGCGACAACGTTAAATTCGAAAACAATAAAAAGTGACAAGGAGAAAAATTATGGGTAATAAGTACGGTTATAACGGCGCAGGCGGCGGATTCGGCGGTGGCGGCGGAATGCAAAACCTTATGAAGCAGGCGCAGCAAATGCAGCAAAAGCTTCAAGAAGCGCAACAGCAATTGGAAGAATTGGAAGTTACGGGCTCGGCGAGCGGCGATATGGTACGCGTTACAGTAAACGGTAAAAAGACCGTTTTGTCGATAAATATTAAGCCTGAAGCGTGCGACCCGGACGACGTAGAAATGCTGGAAGATCTTGTAATGGCGGCAATAAACGACGCGTATACCAAGGCGCAAGCGGAAGAAGACCGCCTTATGGCTCCGTTTGCCGCAATGAAGGGATTGCTGTAAGATGCCTAATTACATCGAGCCGATAGAAAAGCTGATAAGGCAGTTTACCAAACTTCCTGGAGTAGGCTCTAAAACCGCGCAAAGATACGCTCTTACCGTATTGTCAATGACGGAAGAAGAAGCGAACTCCTTTGCCGAAGCCGTATACGATGCAAAACGCAATGTCAAGGTATGCTCGGTTTGCGGTAATTATACCGATACAGACCCTTGCCGCATTTGCAATACGCGCGATAATTCAGTCATATGCGTAGTGCAGGAAGCCAAGGATGTTATAGCAATAGAACGCTTGGGCGAATACCGCGGAGTGTATCACGTTTTAGGCGGAGTGTTAAATCCGCTTAAAGGCGTAGGCCGAGACGATATACGTCTTGCCGAGTTGTTTCAAAGGCTTACCGGCGACGTAAAAGAAGTTATCCTTGCAACGGATACGTCTGCGGAAGGCGAAGCTACGGCAACGTACGTGGCTCGGTTTGTAAAGCAATACGGTATCAAGGTTACGCGTCTTGCACAGGGAATATCCATAGGCAGCGAATTGCAGTACGCGGACGAAGTTACATTGTCCCGTGCATTCGTAAACAGAAAAGAATTATGAGATTAGACAAATTTTTGAAGGTATCTCGTATTTTGAAGCGTCGAACAGTCGCGCAGGAAGCGGCTAACGGCGGCAAGGTGGACGTTAACGGGCGACCGGCCAAACCCGCTTGTCAGTTGAAAGTCGGCGATACCGTTTGCGTGCATTTTGCCGGCGCAGACCTTACGTTCCGAGTAAAAATGCTCAAGGAAACGGTCAAGAAAGACGAAGCTTCGGATATGTACGAGATTGTTTCCGATTTATGAAAAGCGCAGTAATAGTAGCGTCGGGATTGTCGTCCCGTTACGGCTCGGATAAGCTTAAAATAAATATATTGGGAAAAACCGTTTTGGAACGCTCCGTCGACGCATTCCGCGGTATAGCGGACGAGATAATAGTCGTAGGCGAATGCGATATACAAGGGGTAAAAACAGTAAAAGGCGGCAGCACGCGGTTTCAGTCGGTTGTCAACGGATTGAACGCGGTGTCGGACAACTGCGATACGGTTGCCGTTCACGACGGCGCGCGTCCTTTTGTGTCGCGCAGGTTGGTATGCGAGTTGTTTGACGAGTGCGAACGTCACGGCAGCGCGGTTCCATGTTTATCTGTTACCGATACGGTATGGCAAAAGTGCGACGGCAAATTGTTAAAGGCCGATCGTGATACTCTTTTGCGTGTACAAACTCCGCAGGTTTTCGGTTACGCCAAATTAAAGAACGCGTTTGACAATGCGAAGTACGACTACCCCGACGAAAGCTCGCTTTTTGTCGACGCTTACGGCGACGTTCGTTTCGTTGACGGCGAACGCGGCAATATCAAGATTACCTATCCCGAAGATATAGCTGATTTTCGTATAGGCGCAGGCTTCGATGTTCACGCGTTTACTTCCGGCTACGGAGTGCTGCTCGGCGGTGTAAAAGTGCCGTTTACCCAAAAGCTCGCAGGACATTCCGACGCGGACGTACTGTGTCACGCATTGTGCGACGCGGTGCTGTCCGCTTCGGGCAACAAGGACATTGGTTGGCAGTTTCCCGATACAGATCCGAAGTATAAGGGCGCGAACAGCATGGAACTGTTGAAACAATGCGTAGACAAGGCGAAAAGCAACGGTTACTCGGTGGTAAACGTTTCCGCAGTGGTAATCTGCCAGCAGCCTAAATTGGCTCCGTATCTCGACGAAATGTCGGCAAGCTTGGCAAAAGTATTGCAAACGGACGCAAGCTGTGTTAATTTGTCTGCGACTACGACCGAACGGTTGGGCGCGTTAGGCAACGGAGACGGAATCGCTTGTCAGGCGCAGGCGTTGCTTAGGCGAATATAATGTAAAAAGCGGTGGGACTTCGTTGGTCCGACCGCTTTTTGCCGTATTATGTAACTTTACGCTTAATACTTTTTTCGTTATTTTATCAATTGCTTAATCCAGTTTTTTTCTTTTAACGAGATTTTGCCGTCTACAGCGCAAATCATCATACATACGACGATTACGTCGTTTTTCAGGTCTTCGGATATTTGTCCGAGTAAATCTACCATACCGTCTACGCACTTTTTAAGCTCGCGGCTTTGCGGCTTTAACAGTTTCGCTGTGTTTTTTACATATTCGTAGTTGATTTCTTCACCGAAGAAAACACGAAGCAGCGGGTAGCACAGTAGGTATTCTTCTTCGGAGACCTTGCCGTCGGCTACTATAGCTCCCAAAATAAAAGTCGCGTAAACGGACGCGCCGGTAAGTCCGTCGTTGGAAATTTTCTTTAATGCAGGAAGTATTTTTAGTGACTTTTCTGCGAGAATAACTCCGTAATTCGATACGTCCAGTTGCTCGAATTCTTTGCAAATTTGATTAAAGTTACTCATTGTATACACCTATTGCACGTTATTTTTCCAAGCATTTTATTCCGTACAGAACTACGTTGCCGATTTCCCGAGACAGCTCTTCCAGCGGCAGTGACCTGTCGGAATTGAACCAGTACTGATAAGTGGACAGCATTCCGCCCGTAATAAACTGCGCGGCAACATCCAACTTTTTTATATCGCCGCAAATTGACGGATTGTTTGTAAGTCCTTCGCGGACTACTTCCGTAAGCGCCCGCGCAAGCTTGCGTATTACCATAGATTTGGATTCCAGCTTCATCAGACTGCTGTATAAATCCAAGTTGCCGTTAAGTATTTCTGTTAAGGTTGCGAATATTTGCTGCGGATTGGATATGTTTTTTTCGAAATCGAGCTTGTCTATCGCTTCTTTCCACAATACGATTAAATCGTTTTCAAGTTCTTCGCGTATTTCGTAAATACCGTTGTAGTAGTTGTATACGGTTTTTCTGTCTACGTCGGCTACGTCGGCAATATCTTTTATGGATATGTCGTTTACGTCTTTTTGCGCCATAAGAGTAATAAACGCGTTCCTAATGGCTCTTTTGGTTTTAATGACTCTGCGGTCGATTTTCTTTTCGCTCATATTAACTCCTGTTTTCTTTTGTCGGTGGGGGGGTACTTGCCAATTACCATTGTATGTCTCCATTATAACGGCGTTTGCTTAAAACAACTTTGCTTTTTGTCCGTTTTCCATACACAGGTTAGGTAATTTACCTATTGTGCGCATGCGGCGCAGATTTTATACAAGTTACCGCGTATATAATAAACAGCGAGATACGTCAGTTTATTGCGTAACACGCAAATTTTTTTTATGTTTGATTTTTCGGTAAGAAGCTGCGCAATATTAATTGTACTGACGTGGGCAGAAATTTTAACTGCGAAATTAGCTTTGAATTGCGTATGAACTCCGTTGCGGATTTCGAAATGCGAAAATTAGGCAATCAAGAAATTATGTGTAAATACTCGCGAACAACCGTTGCATAAGATAATAGTACTTGAATAAATGAAACATTTTTACAGCTAACGGCGTTTAGTATATAGCGCGTTATGTTTTGGGGTATTTCGATGGGTTATCTCGAACAAAGAACGGTTGTTTAATGGCGCGCGGACGAAAGCAAAATTATTGCCAATATTTTCAACTTATGTTAAACTGATACTATGAAAAAACTATTCACCGCAGTACTTATAATCGCATTGATATTTTCATGCGCTGTTTATGCGTCTTGCGACTACATATTGGATCTCATATTCGGACCGAGTACACCGCCCGAAGGCGAAGAACCTGCGCACGTTCACTCGTTAGAGTTAAAGACGTTGGATAATTCCGTTTGTTCGGGAAGGGAATCGGCAGAGTACTGGAAATGCTCCGAATGCGGCAAATGTTATTCCGACGAAAAGGGCGAAACGGAACTGGTCGGTTTCGATGAAACAAGCGGACATGCGTTCGTTACGGATAAGAACGAACAGGGCCATCAACAGGTGTGTTCCGTATGCTCCGAGCCTAACGGCGAACGTCTGCCGCACCAATCGGACAAGTGGCGTTACGACCGTAACGTACATTATAAGTCGTGCGACGTATGCGGTTACAAATATAATCGCAACGAACACGAAATGCAGGATTCAATCTGTAACGTGTGCGATTATTCCGTCGACTACAAGACAATATGCAATTCGCGTTACGGATACGAATATTTGGGGACGTTGGATAACGGTGACAATCTGCAAGCTTTTTACGACGAAATAGACTTGCAGGTAACGGCAGCGCACGACGACGCGCAATACGTATTCGTGATTGTGCTTAGCGGTGCGGACAAGTATTATACCTTGCCGCAGCTTGCACTAAACGGTATTACGGATGATCAAGCGGCGGAAGTGATATCCACCTACCGAAACGATAATCCGTTGTATTATTGGCTTACCAATCAGGTGTCTTATGCGTCTGTAAACGGCAAAGTAACTTCCGTTTCGTTACATGTAAATTCTTTGTTTGCCGACGGCAGCTATCGTTTGGATTATAACGAAAAGCTTTATGACGCAATACGCGGTTATACTGACGTATTGGCGGATGAGACGGACGCGTATCACAAGGCGTTGGCTCTTCACGACGCGTTGACGGACAATGTCGATTACGCTTACGAGTCGGACGGCGAAACGCCGATAAAAGAGCAATGGGCGCATACGGTGGAAGGAGCGTTGTTGAAGAACTTCGCCGTGTGCGAAAGCTATGCCAAGGCATACCAGTTGTTGCTTAACGTATGTAATGTTCCCAATATTTACGTTACCGGCAGCAGCCGCGGAGTGGGGCATGCTTGGAATATGGTGCAATTGGCAAACGAGTGGTATTGGTACGACGTTACTTGGGACGATCAGCCTAACATGCCGGGCGGAGTAATTTATGATTACGCTTGTAAAACGGACGAACAGTTTTTGCAGGACCATACGATTGGCGACGGGCAAACGGGACTCAATTATCTGTACGGCTTACCGCAAAGGGCAACTGCGGAATACGACAACGCCAACGCGTACGAAATCGGCGAGCGTTTTACCGATAATAATTTGACCTTTGCAGTGTGCGGGTATAACGCGTTATCTTTAATCGGCGTTAAAGCAAGCGGAAAAGTAACCGTTCCGTCCGCAGTAACGGTTAACGGCAGAGCTTATTCGGTGGAGCAGATAGGCTCTGACGCGTTTGACGGCAGCATTTTGGCGTCGGCGGTGGAAATTCCCGAAAGCGTAAATATTATTTTTAACGAATCTTTTGTATACGCTAAAATAAGTGAAGCGATTTTTGCCGACGTTAACGGGTGGAGCAGATATCCGCTTAACGGTAAAGAGCCCGTTTATGAAGCGTTGTTGGCGGACGATATTGCAAATGCCGAAAAAGTCGCGGTTATGCTAAAAGAAACTTTCCGCAACGAAAGCGGCGGAAATAATACGTACGTTTGGATAAAGTCGCGCCGCGTCGCTGCACAAGAATAACTGCAAAAAAGGATATAACAAAAATTTCAAAGGCATTGAAATTATACAATATATTCTATGTTTTTAATAACCCTGTCGATTACTTAATTGCTTGTATTTATCGACTGTAGATGAAATATACCGTCTTGCGAAATTGTCAATGGCGGTTATTTTTTGCTGTTAGGCATAAATCGTCGTCGCTTGCGGCGCAAACCTTTGACAATTTGCCTTATGCGGTATTTTTGCAGATTAAGACTGTAAAAAAAGAGATTGAAAATTCAATCTCTAATTCCGACGCAAACGCAGTGTGTGCGTATACGTCTCGTGTGGTGGAGGTGACGGGACTTGCACCCGTGTACCAACGCAAGACTACTTGATTTTCTCCGTACGCAGTTTGTCTTTTAGTAGCAACGGACGGAAGACAAACAAACCAACCGTTGCTCGCCGCAAAAAAATTTCAAACCCTGCCGTCTTACGGCAACCGTCAAGGTTCTATTTGCGTTGTATTACGCAGGACATTACGCCACGCAACCAAGCGTAAGCCTACGAGCCGGTGTTAATTAAGCGGCGTAAGCCATTCCGAAGGAACGGCTCGTGTTTGTGCTATTGTTAGCGTTTAATTTAAGTTTGCCTTGATGTCGCAGATGCGCTGCGGTACGCTTATCAAATCTCCTTCAACGCCGGGCGAATCTAAAAACACCCCCACATATAGTTTGACATTTATATTTTACTATATTATGCGCAAAAATGCAAATGCTAAATCACTTAAATTTGTCGGTAACCGTAATGGCGACGAAATAATCGCTTTTGCTTTTTTTTCTGACAATATTTCCCCGTCCCTGCCGTCGCCGGTCTTGAATAGTTATGCCCGCAGTTGGGAGAATGCAGCGTATAATGTCATCTTGTCTCGGTAATATTATTTTTTACTTTACTTTCGTTGCTTTCAAAAGTAGGTTTTTTATAGTATTTTCCCTTAATAAAAACCGTTAAAACAATTACGAAAGAAATAGTTTGTGCTATCGCTATTCTTACGGTTTGCAATTCGTCAATTCCGCTGGTCGAACTGATATGTAATATATTGATAATCGTGTTATTTATAAAATGGTCGGTCATAGGTAGCCATAACGAACCCGTAATTTTGGTTAAAAGACAAAACTTTGCACCTGTAATTCCCGTTGCAAAGAATAACATCAACATCATCATAAACATTCCGCCTAAACTGCGCTCCCCGTCAATGTAGCTGCGCAACGGAGCAACCAAATGCCAAAAGCCGAATAATACGGAAGAAATAATTACAGCAATTAAAAAGTTGTATTTCTTTTCAGCCATTTTTATAAACAGCCCGCGAAAAACGCCTTCTTCCATAACCACGTTGATAACATTTCCAACAATACACAGCACGAAAAACCAAAACCCCGTTTGATTACCCATATTGCCGTCAACGGAATAGCTTGTAACATAGAAATGCAAAGACGGCGATTTACCCTTAATCGCAAGAATTATTAACTCAATACTATAGGCTAAAATATAAACGGATAGTCCGAGTATTGCGCCGAATAAAATATTTTTGTAAACGCGTTTCGTTCTAAAACCCGCGTCGGTCGGCTTTATATGTAAAACCCATAATGCAATAAAACAAATCGCTATGCCAAGCAATTTATGAATAAACGCTTCGCCCCAAATGGTCTGGTCGGTTCTGATTAAAAAATATTCCAAACAACGAAACAAAAAACAAACAGCATAAACCGCAAGAATGGACAAAACGATTTTTATGCCGCATTTATCTTTATTGTTCAATGTATTCATAGCCTTAACCACTCCATAAATATATGTGCCGATTAAGTATAGGCAATTTACAAATATTAAGCAATAGCATAAAAACCAAGTTGCAGTTTAAGACTACTTAGTTACAAAAAGGGCTATGAATTATCATAGCCCTTGAATTTACTATTCTGATTTATTATCTTGATTTTTGCGTTTTTGTAATTCTTGCAAGCTCGAATTTATTTCGCTTGCATCACGGTTTATTTTTATTATATCGATTACAAGCGCAATTATGAATACGGCAACTCCGACAACACAAACCACCCATATTTCATTGACAACGAACCACTTGAACAGATACCCGAAACCAACGATTATACCGACTAAATAAATTAGCATTACTATATAATTGAGAATTTTATATTTCATATTGATTTTATCAAATATTACAAACCCGATATGAGCTAATAAATTCACGAGTAAAATTTCAAAAGGAACGAATATCCCCATTAAAGTAAAGTCTCTGATAATTGCGACAAGACACATTAAAAAAATGCTCAATGCCGTTGTCGCAAGCACATTGACAATAAATCTTTTTATTATTTGAAAAGTATGTTTTCTCATAACATTTTCTCCAACCGTCTTTTAATTACAGAGATAAAGTTTCTTGATATAAGTACCTTTTCGCCGTTTTCAAGCAAGGCTTCCATTTTAGAATTGAAAATAGGTTTAACACTCAATAATGTGTTTAAGTTCAGAATACACGATTTACTTATTTGCTCAAACCCAAAGGAATATAATGTTTCTGCATATTGATACAGCTGTAATTCGGCGCGATAGACTTTATCTTTTGTATAAACAAATATCTGTTTTTCAACGCTTTCAAAGTAAAAAATATCGGAAACGCGAATAAGACAAATGTTTCCGTCATCATCAAGACAACGGACGGCATTATCAACCGACCTTACCGCGCGTTCTATGCGGGTAACGGTTTCCGACATTTCGGGGTACTCAATTAGTATCTCAACATCGCTTTTAGTTTTGTTTTCTTTAAGGGTAACTTTCATTACCGTCATTATAGCAAAAAACAAACCAATTAGCAATTTGATTTAAGCAGATGATTTAATTGCAAGATAAGCAGTTATTCCCATTGTTACGTTATTTTTTATTGTTTATTATTTGCTCAAATTGTGCGATTGCGTTATAATTACACCGTATGTATTCGCTGTTGCTTATCATTATTTATTTGGCATTTATAAGCTTGGGGCTGCCCGATTCGCTCATCGGTTCCGCATGGCCCGTCATGCGGCTGGATCTGTCCGCCGACTTGTCGTCTGCGGGCATTATCACCATGATTATCGCCTGCGGCACCGTTGTGTCCAGCCTGCTGTCGGACAAGCTCACCCGCCGTTTCGGAACGGGCGTTGTTACCGCGGTCAGCACGGCTTTGACGGCTGTCGCGCTATTGAGCTTTTCCTTCGCAACCGCATTTTGGCAGCTGTGTCTAATCGCCGTTCCGTACGGTCTGGGTGCGGGCGCAATCGACGCCGCTCTCAACAACTACGTAGCATTGAACTACTCGTCGCGGCATATGAGTTGGTTGCATTGCTGCTGGGGCGTAGGCGCGCTTGTAAGCCCTGCAATAATGGGCGCGTGCCTTGCGGGCAGTTGGGGTTGGCGGGGCGGATACCGCACAATATGTATAACGCAAACCGTGCTTACCGTTATACTTTTTGCAAGCATACCGTTGTGGCGCAAAATTGCAAAAGCCAAAAGCAAGGCGCAAGCCATAGCCGATGCGGAAGAAATTAAGCTTCCGCCCTTAAAGTTTACTCAAATATTAAAGCTTAAAGGCGTGTTTTTGGTAATGGCTGCTTTCTTTTGCTATTGCGCGTTGGAACAAACCGCAATGCTGTGGGCAAGCAGCTATTTGGTGGAGTACCGCGGCATCGCGGAAGAAACCGCGGCAACCTTCGGCTCGCTGTTTTTCATAGGCATAACGGCGGGGCGCGCAATAAGCGGCTTTGTTACGGAAAGGCTCGGCGACCGCAACCTTATCCGCATAGGCGCGGGCGTAATAGCCGTAGGCGCAGTTCTCGTAGCACTGCCTGTACAATCTCATTGGGTTTCCCTTGCGGGCTTCGTAGTAATGGGGTTGGGGTGTGCGCCCGTATATCCGTCGGTCATACACGCAACGCCGACTAATTTCGGCGCGGATAATTCGCAGTCGGTAATAGGCGTGGAAATGGCAAGCGCGTATGTCGGCATCATTGCAATGCCGCCGCTGTTCGGAGTGATTGCGCAGCACGTAAGCATAGGCTTGCTTCCGTTGTATATCGGCGTACTAACCGTAATAATGTTCGTCTGCTTGGAAATTCTGAACGCGCAGCTAAGAAAACGGCAAAACGGCGGCTTTAATTCCGCTTGCTGAGTATTGTTTTAGTTTGCAATGTGTGTTATACTTAATTAAATTACTAAGTGGTGGTGACGGCGGTGAAATTTAGCGAATACTGCGAGATTATGCAAACCCGCAAAATTCAAGATATGTTTTTCCTTTATAACGGCAAAGAATACATAGTAGGAGTAGATCCCGACAATTTTCTTGCCTACGTACAAGGAGAGCCGCTCAAAGTCGTTTATTATGTAGAATACGAAAATGCCGTATTTGATAGCTTTGACGAACTGTTGCAAGCCCCCGTTTTCGAAGGCAATACGCTCGAAGAAATTTGGCAAGAAATCGAGTACTTTACGTTCGAAGATAAAAGCGAGCAGGATTTTATTGCTCAATTGGATTGTTCGACGACATTTGAAGAAGAAATGGAAAGCCGTAAGCAAGTGTACTTGGAAGAAAACGGTGTTGAGCAGTGGTCGCATACTTTAACAGATAGGCAGTCTTATTGGTATCGTTTTAAGTTCGCCGCAATAGGAGCGTTTATCCTTCCCGTACTGCTGCAGATTTTTCCTATTTTAGGCGTTGCAAACTGGTATTTTGAATTGCTGTTGGGCGGAGTACTGATTTTGTCTCTTATAATTGCCGCAATCGCAATGTTGCATGCGCCCGTAACTATTTGCTATATAGTTACGGATAAACTGATTAAAACTTTTAACGGAATAGAGTGTCAAACCGTTTACGGCAATATACGCAAAATAACAATGCGCAAGTACCGTCGTAAATCGGGTTACGGCAGAATACAGATTTATGTTAAAAAGGGTTTGTCGATAAATTTCCGTATGGTACACGTCCCCGACGTAGAAGCGGTTTATCAGCTTTTGATGGACAATTGGAAGAAGCAGCCTAACTCGGTTTCGCCGTCAAATAACGAATAGGCGTGTATTATGAAACCGTTAGAGTAAACGTCCTGCGCAGACTACGGAATATTGTAATAGTTTGTCGGCGTTTTTTTTTCTGTAAATAATTGATAATTTCAGGGAGAAATTTTTATGAAATTTTCCGAATACTGTGAGATTACGCAAACTTACGGTGCGGACAATTCGCAGTCGGTAATAGGCGTGGAAATGGCAAGCGCGTACGTTGGCATCATTGCAATGCCGCCGCTGTTCGGAGTGATAGCCCAGTATGTAAGCATCGCGTTGCTTCCCTTGTATATAGGCTTGCTTACAGTTATAATGTTCGTCTGCTTGGAAGTTCTCAACGCCCAAATACGCAAAAATATATATAGAAAAATCGGAGCTTTAATATGGTAAATAATACAAAAAATCAAACGTTATCGTTTTTTTATGATAGAAGTATGACTGACTACGACAAGTTTATAAAGTGGTGGTCGACGTGTGATGAAAACGAAATTGCGTCCAACAGTTTATTACTTAGCAGTTATCGAATTATGTGTTTATATAACGAGGTGCGCAACGGCGGATTTGAACAGTTTTGGAATTTTACGGAAAATTCAAAATGGGATATGGAACGTACGGAAAAGATTTTTAAGTGGTTTTTACCCAGAGAGTTTTTTGATTTGTTTATCCAAGCGTTTAACAGCCGTAAAAACGGAGAAAATTGTGAAAAATACAATAGCTTGTTTGATTACGGTACAATGGAAAATAAAGTATTACCAAAACTTGCCGAGAGAGTTGTAAATAATTTTAAGAATAAAGTAACGTTAACCGAATACGATTTGATTGAGGGTATAGCGCCTTATTTAAAACAACAAGGTTATAAAAAGAAAAATAAGCGCTGGACAAAAGTTTGCGGAGAATTTACATTGTCGTTTTATATTCAGGGTAGTGCGTTTGATATAGATAATTATTATATTCGTCCGGGAGTGTTTGTTAACGGAATAGAACAAGTCGGATTAGATTTTTACGGACATTTTGCAATTGATTTAAAACAGGAAAGTTTGGAACAGGTAATTCGAGATTACGAACAGTTTATCAAAGAGTGGACTGATAAACCGCTAATTAAGGAACGTCTTTTACGTTTTAACAAATGGGAGCGATGGCATCCGTTTGAAAAACGTAGAGAAATGAGCGCTAAAAAGCTTTATAAATTATTTTTTCAGAACGACTCGTTGCTAATAGGCTGCTATGTGTTTTTTAGTGTTAACGACGTTTTGAAAAAATACATTTTACAAAATTATTAAATTTTTAATACTACTTTAAACTACTAAAAGCATCAAAGTGTATTTTGTAAAAAACGCTTGTCTATTTTGCCGAAATATTGTAAAATAGTTTTGATTGGGGCTTGTCCGTCTTTTGCAATATTTTTGTTGCAACAGGCTTGTCAGGCAAAAACCCAACTTAATACACAAATTTATTTTGGAGGAATAAAAAAGTGGCAAAAAAGTATACTTATTTGTTCAGTGAAGGCGACGCGTCGATGCGCGAACTGTTGGGCGGTAAAGGCGCAAACCTTGCGGAAATGACCAAAATCGGTCTGCCCGTACCCCAAGGATTTACCATCAGTACCGAAGCCTGCACGCAGTACTACGAAGACGGCAGACATATTAACGATGAAATCAAGGGTCAGATAATGGATTACATCGAAAAGATGGAGCATATTACCGGCAAAAAGTTCGGCGACAAGGAAAACCCCCTTCTCGTATCCGTACGCAGCGGCGCACGCGCGTCCATGCCCGGTATGATGGATACTATTCTTAATCTCGGTTTGAACGAAGAAGTTGTTGAAACCTTGGCGAAGAAATCCGGCAACCCCCGTTGGGCGTACGACTGCTACCGTCGTTTTATACAAATGTTCTCCGACGTAGTAATGGAAGTCGGCAAAAAGTATTTCGAAAAGCTTATCGACGATATGAAAACCAAGCGCGGCGTAACCAACGACGTAGACTTGACTGCAGACGATCTTAAAGAACTTGCAAACCAATTCAAGGCAGAATATAAGGCTAAAATAGGCAAGGAATTCCCGCGCGACCCCAAAGAACAGTTGTTTGCGGCGGTAGAAGCGGTGTTCCGTAGCTGGGATAACCCCCGCGCAAACATTTACCGTATGGACCACGATATCCCGTATTCTTGGGGTACCGCCGTTAACGTACAGATGATGGCGTTCGGTAATATGGGCGACGATTGCGGTACGGGCGTAGCGTTTACGCGTAACCCCGCAACGGGCGAAAAGGGACTTATGGGCGAATTCCTTATGAACGCTCAGGGCGAAGACGTTGTTGCCGGCGTACGCACACCCATGCACATAGACGAAATGGCTCGTATACTGCCCGACGTGTACAAGCAATTCCTTGAAGTTTGCGAAACCTTGGAACACCATTACAGAGATATGCAGGATATGGAGTTCACTATCGAACAGGGCAAGCTGTATATGCTTCAAACCCGTAACGGCAAGCGTACGGCTGCCGCCGCTATAAAAATTGCCTGCGACTTAATCGACGAAGGTATGATTACCGAGCAGGAAGCGTTAATGCAAATCGACGCTAAATCTCTGGATATGCTTCTTCACCCCACGTTCGACGCCAAAGCGCTTGCCGCTGCGGATAAGAGCAACGTGGTAGGCAAAGGTATTGCCGCAAGCCCCGGAGCAGCTGCCGGCGCAATAGTATTTACGCCGGAAGACGCGGTTGAATTGGGCAAGCAAAAGAAAAAGGTTATACTTGTGCGTTTGGAAACTTCTCCCGAAGATATCGAAGGTATGAAGTATGCGCAGGGCATTTTGACCGTTCGCGGCGGACAGACTTCTCACGCGGCGGTTGTTGCCCGCGGTATGGGTACCTGCTGCGTATCCGGTTGCGGCGACATAAAGATGGACGAAGAAAACAAGCAGTTCGAGCTTGGCGGAAAAATGTTCCGCGAAGGCGACGAATTATCGCTTGACGGCTCCACGGGTAAGATTTACGACATCGCAATCAAGACCGTTCCCGCCGATCCTTCCAGCGGATACTTCGGACGTATTATGAAGCTTGCCGACAAGTACAAGGCTTTGGAAGTTCGCACCAATGCCGATACTCCCGCAGACGCTCAAAACGCTGCCCGTCTTGGCGCGCAAGGTATCGGTTTGTGCCGTACCGAGCATATGTTCTTCGGCGAAGGACGTATCGACAAAATCCGCGAAATGATTGTTTCCGAAACGGTGGAAGAACGCGAAGCCGCGCTTGCTAAGATAGAACCGCTTCAACAGGCGGACTTCGAAGGACTTATGGAAGCGCTCGAGGGCAAGCCGGTTATCATCCGCTACCTTGACCCGCCGCTTCACGAGTTCGTTCCCACTGCGGAAAAGGATATAGAAGAACTTGCCGCTGCGCAGCACAAGACGGTTGCTCAAATCAAGCAAATCTGCAATTCTCTCCACGAATTCAACCCGATGATGGGTCACCGCGGATGCCGTCTTGCGGTAACGTACCCCGAAATTGCCGTTATGCAGACAAAGGCAGTTATCAAGGCTGCTTTGGCTGTACAAAAACGTCACAAGAATTGGCACGTAGTTCCCGAAATTATGATACCGCTTATCGGTGAAATAAAGGAGCTTGCCTATGTTAAAAAGGTAGTTTGCGAAACCGCCGACGCAGTTATCAAGGCTGCCAAGTCTAACTTGCAATATCAGGTTGGAACGATGATTGAAATTCCCCGCGCGGCATTGACGGCGGACGAAATCGCTCAGGAAGCGGAATTCTTCAGCTTCGGCACTAATGACCTTACGCAGATGACCTTCGGCTTCAGCCGTGACGACGCAAGCAAATTCCTTCCCAGCTATTACAGCGCGAAGATTTACGAAAGCGACCCGTTTGCACGTTTGGACACCAAGGGCGTAGGCAAGCTGATGAAGATGGCCGTAACGCTCGGACGCGAAACTCGTCCCGAGCTTCAATGCGGTATCTGCGGCGAACACGGCGGCGACCCGTCCAGTATCGAGTTCGCTCACAAGATAGGTCTTACGTACGTATCTTGCTCGCCTTACCGCGTGCCTATCGCGCGTTTGGCTGCGGCGCAGGCAAATATCAAAAACCCCCGCAATAAATAAGACTTAATTAGACATAAAACTCCCGATTTCGATACGGAATCGGGAGTTTTTTTGTCGAAAAATGAAATTTGTTGCACCCCTTGCAGTTGTATCAATTGATATCAATTCGACAAAATAGCAATCGATTTGACAAAATTAGCCGAAGGCTTGCAAAATATAATCGATTACGCTAACGCAAATAAAAGTTTATTATAACGGCAGACAATAGGCGAAGCTACCGTTTTAAGCGTGTTTGTAGTATAATACCTATCAACGATGAAAAACGACTTAAAAGTACAATGCCTTTAAGTCGTTTTGTATTGGGTTATACTACATTTAAGTATATTTATGCCAAACGCAACCGAAAGTTTACATAAAGAAACTCAAAAGCGGTAGAGTTTTCCGCAAATTCGGTATATAATTAAACTGCAAAACGGGTTTGGTTAAGCTTGTTCGGCTTAATAATGTCGTACAACGCATAGATGTATTTTAGCTTGCGTCGTTTTTACGGTCCAAACTCGGCAATTGGCAAGGAGAAAAATTTCATGACATTCGGAGACAAACTCGCAAAGCTGAGACGGGAACAAAATTATACTCAGGAGCAGTTTGCGGACATACTCGGCGTATCGCGGCAGTCGGTAAGCAAGTGGGAAAGCGGCACTGCGTATCCCGAAACGGACAAGCTTGTAAAAATATGCGAGCTTTTCAACTGCTCGTCCGACTACCTTTTGTTAAACGGCGGCGACAAAACGGACTGTGCCAATCACAACCCATGCGGTCAGACGGACAGCGTTGCGGCAATAGAAATACGCGTTCCTAAAATAAAGGAACGCAAAAGCAAGCGTACAATATGGGGTATGCCGCTGTGGCACGTTGCAAGAAACGCCCGCGGATTTATCGCTGTAGGGTTAAAGGCGCGCGGGGTAATAGCAGTAGGCGTAAGCTCCTGCGGCGTCCTGTCGGTTGGCGTACTGTCGCTTGGCGTTATATCATGCGGAACGCTGTCGTTGGGGCTGATTTTTGCCGTAGGTTTGTTTTCCGCGGCGTTGTTCAGCGTAGGTACCATTTCCGCAGGCATATTCGCCGTCGGCGCAATAAGCTTCGGCGTGTTTTCGCTCGGGGCGGTTGCGATAGGCGACGTATCGGTGGGCGCGCTTGCAATAGGCAAATACGCCGCGTTGGGCGACCGCGCGCAGGCTATGATAGCAATTGGCGGACACAAGGCGGACGGCAGCGTTTTTCAGCACGTAGGCAAGCTTTCCGCCGAGATGAAGGAACAGGTAAAGGCTTTAATAGACGAAACCGTTCCGTCCTTTATCAAGTGGGCGGGCGAGCTGTTCAAGAAAATGCTGTCCTAATGTTGATAACTTGTCAGCTTAAAAAATCTCCGCAATTTTTTGCGGAGATTTTTGTTGTGTTTAATCTGTAATATTTTCGTTGTCGAACAGCGGCGAATCGAAGAACTGTTCCAAAGTGATGTTAAGCCCGTCGCATATTCCGTATACGGTGGACAGCTTTACGGTTGAGCTGTTCGTCATAGTTATGATAGTAGTGCGCGGAACTCCGCTTGCGTTGGACAATGCGTTCATTGAAAGCTTGCGCGACTTAGCCAATTCAATAATCCGCGCGTATACTGCGTCTACTAATCTCATTTTTATATCTCCTTGTACGGTGTACCGACAGTAATAGTATATGCAATGTAATATTTTTCTGATGTTGGCGTGCCGACAATGAATTGACGAATTGCTGAAAAGATGGTAAAATACAATAAAGGGGTGGAGAAGATGGACGATATGTTTATTCACAAACTGATAGAAGATCAGGAGCCGGAAGCAAAGCAGAGAATGTGGGAAAAAATAGCGGCGGAGCTGAATTTGCCTGCAAAGCAGACGTCAACGAGCGGTCAAACGTCCGAACCCGTGCGCGGCAACGGCAAAAACAATTTCGGTAAAAACAAACGGCGCGAATAATTTCGCGCCGTAAAAAATTATTCGGAATACTTTTTTAGCATTGTTTTTAGCGTTTCAAGGTGCAGCTGTTCGTCCAGCACTATGCGCTGTATTATTGCGGCAACCTGTTCGTTTTTGAGTATAAACAGCATTTTTTGATAGTCGGCTATGGCGTTCATTTCGCCCTGTATGTCGTCCATCAGCATTTTCGACGGCATTACCGCCTGCGACACTGTGGAAGTGTTGTAGTATGTTTGAGTATTGGGGCACTGTACGTATTTGGGGCTTACGCCGAGCTTTAACATTGCTTCGCCCAATATGTCTATATGCTTCATCTCCGCCAGAGCGATACTCATCAGCGTTTGCGCGTCGTCCTTGTCCGTTTGTCCCATATAAAAGTGGTGATATGTATATTGCAGCGTGGCAGAAAGCTCTCCGCGCAAAGTAGCGTAGGCGAAGGAAATAATTTGGCCGCTCCTAACGTCCTTGGTCAGCGTTTCGACGGACGGGTAGGGTAAGTCGCAAATCAAAGGTTTCATAGTGGTGGCTCCTTAGCGTTTTGTTTCAATGTATGCGCATCGTAAACAATCGGTGCTTAAACTAACTCGACAAAAAATTTATAATATTTACGCGTAAAAAACTATAACGCGCGGACGTTTGGCGGCATATCCTGTTATATGACTATTTCCGTTACATTGATTTGCAAGAACGAAGAAGAGAATCTTAAAAGATTATTGCCGACTTTGACGTTCGCCGACGAAATCGTCGTTGTGGACACAGGCTCATGCGACGGTACGGTAACCGTTGCGCGGCGTTATACCGACAATGTGTACTTTTACTCTTGGCGCGACAACTTTGCTTCTGCGCGCAACTACGCCGTCAAAAAGGCGAATTGCGACTACGTGATGTGGCTGGACGCCGACGACGAGCTGCCCGAAGCCGCCGTAAACAAGCTTGCCGAGCTTAAACGCACGCCCGAGCCCGCCGACACCTACTTTATGCGATACCGAATGGGGCAAAACGGCGAATATTGGTTTTGGCGTGAGCGTATTGTCAGGCGGTGCGCGAAGTGCCGTTTTAACGGGTTTATTCACGAAGCTATTACGCCGTTTGGCAGGACGGAATATATTTCGGCAGACGTTGTTCACACGTCAAGCGCAGACCATTCGGCTCGCAATTTGGCAATTTACCAAAGCGCCTTAGCCCGCGGCAAACGCTTTACCGCCCGCGACAGGTATTACTACGCGCGCACTTTGATGGAAAACGGTATGACTGCGGAAGCGGAGCCGATTCTTGAACGTTTCTGTCGGAACGTACGTGCTTACGAAGTGGATCGCGCGCATGGCTGCAAATTGCTTGCCCGTATCAGTCTTACCCGCAAGGATTATGCCAAGGCGTTGTCCGCGTTGTCCGCGTCTGTTGCTATTCTTCCGCCCGATGCCGAAACGTGCTGTCTTTTCGGCGACGTTTATCTTGCGGTGCGGCGGTACGATTTGGCGGCGGTGTGGTACGAATACGCCCTGTCGTCCAACTGTCAATACGGTTTCGTAAACGGGTACTACAAGCTGTTTTATCCCTGCGTTAGCCTGTCCGTGTGCTATTGGAACCTAAACGACAGGCAAAAAGCCAAGGCGTACCATCTTCGAGCGCGAACGCTTCGCCCAACCGATTCGACCGTGATTAGTAATGACAAATGGTTTGCTTAGTATAGCGCGGCTGCATAAAACAGCCGCGTATTTTGCGTTTATTTCGACGTGTCCGTAAACGTATTCGGCGCGTATTTTTTGCGCGTTATAAATTTATCTTGCGTTCGACCTAAACATTTTGCAATAGCTTTTTACTTGACAACGTTGCCGTTGAAAACTATAATTGTATATGTCAAAGTTCGGCGTTTTATTGCCGTCGGACATTCAAAAAATATTTAAGGAGCGACGCTATTAATGAATAAAAAAAGCATTAAAGACGTAAACGTAAAAGGCAAGAAATGTTTGGTGCGCGTAGATTTTAACGTGCCTATGAAGGACGGCGTTATCACGGACGAAAACCGTATTAACGGCGCGCTTCCTACAATAAAGTATCTTTTAGAGCATGGCGCAAAGGTTATTTTGTGCTCGCATTTGGGCAAACCCCACAACATTTTTACGCCTAACTTCAAGCTTAACAAGAAGGAAAAGAAGGCGGTGGAAGCTTTGCCCGCGGAAGAACAGGCTGCGGCTAAGGCTGAGTATATTGCCAAGGCGTTGAAGGGCGACGCGAAGAAATTCTCGCTTAAACCCGTTGCCGACAGGCTTAATCAGCTGTTGGACGGCAAGGTTACGTTTGCGGCGGATATAGTGGGCGCGGACGCTCAGGCAAAGGTTGCCGCGTTGAAGGAAGGCGAAGCGGTATTGTTGGAAAACACGCGTTTCGACGCAGGCGAAGAAGGGCGCGATGAAGAATTCTGCAAAAAGCTTGCCTCATTTGCGGACATATACGTTAACGACGCATTCGGAACGGCTCACCGTTCGCACGCAAGCACGGCGGCTATTGTGGAATACGGCTTTGTAAAAGACGCCGTTTGCGGTTTCCTTATCGAAAAGGAGCTTTCCGTTATGGCGGACGCGTTGGACAACCCCGTACGTCCCTTCGTAGCAATCTTGGGCGGAGCGAAGGTTGCGGACAAACTCAACGTAATCAATAATCTGCTTGAAAAGTGCGATTCGCTCGTTATCGGCGGCGGAATGGCGTACACCTTTTTGAAGTCCCAAGGCTACGAAATAGGCAAGTCGCTTCTTGACGAAGAAAAGCTCGGCTACTGCCGCGATATGTTGGAAAAGGCTGCCAAGGCAGGCAAGAAGATTTATCTTCCCGTAGACTGCGTAACTATCGCCGACTTCCCCAACCCAATCGACGCGCCCGTATCTACCGAGACGGTAGACGTAGACAAGATACCCGCCGACCGCGAAGGCGCGGATATCGGACCCAAAACCTGCGAGCTGTACGCTAACGTAATAAAGAGCGCAAAGACGGTTATATGGAACGGGCCTATGGGCGTATTCGAAAATCCCACGCTTGCCAAGGGTACCAACGCGGTTGCCAAGGCTATGGCTGAAAGCGACGCTACTACCATTATCGGCGGCGGAGATTCGGCGGCGGCTGTGGCGCAGCTTGGCTACGCCGACAAGATGAGTCATGTATCCACAGGCGGCGGAGCAAGTCTTGAATTGTTCGAAGGCAAGGTTCTGCCCGGTATTGCCTGCTTAAACGAAAAATAACAGATAAATACAGCAAAAATTATCATACGGCATACGATTACGCATTGTATGCCGTATCACTAATAAAGGAGTTAATATGAAAAACAAGATTATAGCGGGCAACTGGAAGATGAACAACACCCGCGAACAAACGGAACAGCTTATTACCGCGCTTATACCGTTGGTACAGGATACAAACAATACCGTAATTATCTGCGTGCCGTTTACGGACCTTTGCAAAGCGGTAAAGCTTACCAAGGGAACCAATATTCACGTGGGCGCGCAAAACTGCCACTGGAAGGAGTCGGGCGCGTTTACCGGTGAAATAGCTCCGTCTATGCTTACGGAAATAGGCGTGGAGTACGTAGTGATAGGACACTCCGAACGCCGTACGTATTTCGGTGAGACGGACGCGACTGTGCTTGCGCGCACCAAGGCAGCTTTGAACGCAGGACTTAAACCCATCGTTTGCATAGGTGAAACGTTAGACGAACGTAACGGCGGCAGAATGGAAGAAGTACTGCGCCGTCAGGTATTGGAAGGTTTCAAGGATATTTCCGTTCAAGAACTCGAACACATTATTGTAGCTTACGAACCCGTATGGGCTATCGGCACGGGCGTTACGGCAACCGACGAGCAAGCCGACGAAGCAATACGCTTCGTGCGCGGCGTATTCGCCGAAAAATACGGTAAGGCTGCCGCCGACGCGCTGTACATTCAGTACGGCGGAAGTATGAACGATAAGAACGCCGAAGGACTGCTCAATATGCCGCAAATCGACGGCGGACTTATCGGCGGAGCAAGCCTTGTAGCGGAAAAGTTCGCCGCCGTCGTTAAGGCGCACATATAGCGAATCGGCGCGTTATACTTGCGGTTTCTTTACAGTTGCGTACGGGTAGTACGCTTATTCGGGAAATACGCGTTTGCCTGCTGATTCGCCCGTCGGTACATTAGCAATGTATAAGGCGTTAAAAGCGAAGTAGTTCAAGATTTATAGGAGATTATTATGGATAAAAGAATTACTGCATTGGTAATTATGGACGGCTACGGCTTGTCCAAGCAAGAGCGCGGCAACGCAATAGGCGTCGGCTGTTCGCCCTACGTACGTTATCTTATGTCGACTTATCCTACGACGACGCTCGAAGCAAGCGGTCTTGCGGTGGGGCTTCCCGAAGGACAAATGGGCAACAGCGAAGTCGGGCACTTAAACATAGGCGCGGGGCGCGTGGTGTATCAGGAGCTTACGCGTATTACCAAGTCTATTGCGGACGGAGATTTCTTTACGAACCCCGCCTTTTTGGGCGCGATACAAGCTGCCAAGAAGAACGGCGGCAAGCTGCACGTTATGGGGCTTACGTCCAACGGCGGCGTACACTCGCATATTACGCACCTGTTTGCTTTGATAGAGCTTGCCAAGCGCGAAGGACTGGACAGCGTATACGTACATTGTTATATGGACGGGCGGGACGTTTCACCCACAAGCGGAGTGGCTTTTATTCAGCAATTGCAGGAAAAAATTGCCGAGCTTAACTTCGGCAAAATAGCCACGGTGTGCGGCAGATATTACGCTATGGACCGCGACAATCGTTGGGAGCGCGTGGAAAAGGCTTACGATATGTTAACGCTCGGCGTAGGCGACAGATATACCGATAACCCTGCCGAAGAATTGAAGCGCAGCTACAAGGAAGGCGTTACGGACGAATTTATCGTTCCCACCGTCGTTACGGAAAACGGCAAGCCCGTCGCTACAATCGAAAACGGCGATTCGGTTATATTCTTCAACTTCCGTCCCGACCGCGCAAGGGAGATGACCCGCGCCTTTACGCAAAGCGGCTTCGACGGCTTCGAGCTTAAAGGCAAAGCGCGCAAGGTGCATTGGGTGTGTATGACGCAGTACGACGAGAAGTTTACCGATATCGACATTGCTTTCCGTCCCGAAACGTACGTCAACACGTTGGGCGAATACCTTGCCAAACAGGGCAAAACGCAGCTGCGCATTGCGGAAACGGAGAAGTACGCGCACGTTACATTTTTCTTTAACGGCGGCGTAGAGCAGGCTAACGACAACGAAACGCGCGTGCTTATTGCTTCGCCCAAGGTTGCCACCTACGACCTTCAACCGGAAATGAGCGCGGAAGAAGTGTGCGAACGCGCAATAGCGGAAATAGAAAAGGACAAGTACGACGTGATGATTCTCAACTACGCCAACTGCGATATGGTTGGCCACACGGGCGTTATCTCCGCGACGGAGCAGGCGGTAGCCAAGGTGGACGACTGCGTTCGCCGAGTGGTAGAGTGCATTTTGCAGCAGGGCGGCAGAGTATTTGTAACCGCCGATCACGGCAACGCGGAAAAAATGCTTGCGGAAGACGGCTCGCCGTTTACCGCGCATACCACTAACAAGGTGCCGTTTATTATGGTGGACGAACAGCTTCGCGGCAAGGTAACTCTTGACGAAGGCGCGCTGTGCGACATTGCCCCCACAATGCTTTATTCTATGGGTATGGATATTCCGAACGAAATGACCGGCAAGGTGCTTATAAAGTCGGCGAAAACGGAATAAAGCGGCTTGCGTTATTTCCGCCAATGGTCGTTGCCCCGCGCAGATAAATATTACGTAATATAGCATTATACTAAAACCCTTTCCTGCGAAAGGGTTTTTATTTTTCCTTTTAACAAATTATGCAATTTTTCGGCGGCTGCGCATAATTTATAGCGTGCGTAATTATTTTTGCAAAATAACCGCGAAAAAAATAGACAAAATTTTACAATATGTGTATAATTGAACTATCCAAAATAAATTATGGAAGGAGAGAGAACAATGGCTCACAAAATCACAAACGACTGTATTGCTTGCGGCGGTTGCCAAAGCGTTTGTCCTTGCGAAGCGATTTCGGAAGGCGACGGCAAGTTTGAAATTGCGGCGGATCTTTGCGTAGACTGCGGCGCTTGCGCGGCGCAATGTCCCGTTGGGGCTATCGAAGAAGCCTAATTTTAGGACTGCCATTATTCGCTTCCGTAATTGCTGCGGGAGCGATTTTTCTTTTATTATAAACGGCTGCGAATTATTTCGCAGCCGTTTTTCGGGGAATGAGTAAGCATGTAAACATGAACGGCGGTAATTGTGGTTGGAATTTGAGTGTTTTGGAAATCGCCTTTTTGTTTACTTATATTATTTACACCGACAAGTTAATAATTGTTAACCTGTTTTTTGAAATTTTTTAATTTTTTTGTAACAAGCGTATTTTGCTTAGCCGAGTAAATACTCGTAGGACACGTTGAAATAACTTTTGTTAAATTTATTCAACCATAATTCTGGTTATTTAACACAAGTCGAATAATTCGTGATAAACTAATATAAAAACTTGATATTATTTCACTAATTCCGAATTTTTACTAAAATCTGCCCACAATTGTGGAAATACAACACAAGTCATATTACTTGTGTTAAACTGATATAAAAGGAGATTACATATGAAATCAAAATCGATAATACGAGAAATACTTAGCGGTAATTGCTCGATAGAAAGCATCAAAATGAGCGAAACTTATAACAAATTGATGGACAAGCTGATAACCGCCGACGAGCAATTGCAAAAAGAATTTGCCGCAAACGAGAAGCTGATGCAGCTGTACAAAAGGTATCAGGACGTTTGCGACGAATTATCAATGGAAGAAACGGCACTTTTTTTCGAAGAAGGGGTCAAGTTGGGTTTGCTGCTTGGCGTGCAGACGGCGGGTAAATAGTTGCCCGATTGCAAAATTTATTGTACAATAAAGTTATGGTGCAATTAAAGCCGTACGAAAAAATAGAAGACCTGCAATGCGACGGACTGCGCATTATTCAAAGCGATACCGAATACCGCTTTACCTGCGACGCGGTGTTGCTTGCAAACTTCTGTAACGATATGAAGGGCAAGCTGTGCGTGGAGTTCGGCGCGGGCAGCGGGGTAATAAGCATACTTGTCGCTCACAAAAAGCGTCCCGCGCGCGTTATTGCAATCGAATTGCAAAGTCAGCTTGCGGATATGGCGCGCCGCAGCGTAGAGCTTAATGGATTATCCGACCAAATACAAGTAGTGTGCGGCGACCTTAAAAACGCGGCCGAGTACATTGAAAAACCAGCGGACGTTGTGGTATGCAACCCGCCTTATCGCAAGCAAAACAGCGGCGAAACGCAATTGGCGCAAAACTTGGCTTTGTGCCGACACGAGATAGCGGCCACGCTGCGCGACGTTATCTCGTCCGCAAGCAGGATACTCAACAACCGCGGAACGCTTTACCTTGTGCATCAGGCGGAACGCGTTGCGGAGATAGTTACGGAGTGCGCGGCAAATAAGCTTGCCGTAAAGGAGATTGTTCCCGTGTGTCCGCGGCGGGGCAAGGAGCCGAACTTGGCGCTTATACGCGCAGTAAAATGCGGAGGCACGGACTGCAAGCTGCGTCCGCCCAAGTATATTGACGAATAGCCTGCAAGGCAATGAACGAACAGCGGAAAGTATACGACTAACCGTATTTAATAGCGCATTGACTAATATATGCCGTTACGGTTTACCGTATAATATTGCTTCGACCGCTCGAAGCGCGTAGAAATCTGTGCAAGCCGCGTAATCAGTCGGCGGTAGCATTATTGGTATAACAAAAAGCAGGTAAATTATGGTCTATTTTGTAGCAACCCCGATAGGTAATCTCGGAGAAATAACATATCGCGCAGTGGAAACGCTAAAAAGTGTTTCTGCTGTTTTCTGCGAAGATACTCGGCATTCCAAAACGCTGTTGAATCATTACGGCATAAACAAACCGCTGTACAGCTATCACAAATTTAACGAACGCGCAAGTTTGGATTTCGTCCTGTCCTTTTGCGAACGCGGAGACGACATTGCTGTCATTTCCGACGCGGGTATGCCTTGTATAAACGACCCCGGCAACGTTTTGGTCAATGCTCTCAAAGAAAAAAACTACTCCTACACGGTAGTAAGCGGCGCAAGCGCGTTTGTAAACGCCTTCGTCCTGTCGGGATACCGTCCGCCCTTTACTTACTACGGTTTTTTGCCGGATAAGCGGTCGGAGCGCGACGAGATGTTGGACGGGTCGGTAGGCGTAGCGGTGTTTTACGTGTCGGTACACGATATCAAGGAAAATATGGCTTACCTTGCCGAACGTTTGGGGGACAGGGACTGCTGCTTGGTTAAAGAGCTGTCCAAGTCTCATGAACGCGTGCGCTTTTGTAAGCTCTCGGATGTAATCGAAGACGACAGGGGAGAATTCGTATTGGTGGTCAACCGCCGTAAGGACTCGAATCCGCTGTGCGACCTGACTGTTTCGGAGCATCTCGATTACTATTTGTCAAGCGGTATGAGCAAGAACGAAGCAGTGAAAGCCGTTGCAAAGGACCGCAACGTTCCCAAAAACGATATATACAAGCTGACTATCAAAAAATAACGTTTAGAAGTTATTTTTTTTGAAAAAATTGTTTTATTTGCAATATAACGCGTCTTTGGCGCGTTGTTTTTATGAAAAGAGGAAAACGTTATGCCCTTTAATACAAATGACGGGCGCATAAACGCGGCAGACGTTGACGAATGTCTGTACGCCGTTGCGCAGGACGACGTGGAAGCGCTGTCAAGGCTTTATGCGCTTACAAGCGGAGCAATCTACGCCTACGCCTTGTCTATCACTAAAAACGCGTTTGACGCGGAAGACGTTACGCACGACGTATACGTCAAAGCGTACGAAAACGCTCACAGCTACTCGTCGCAGGGCAAGCCTATGGCGTGGCTTATGACCATAACCAAAAATCTGTGCTATAACCGATTTAGAAAGCGGTCTAAAATAGCCGACGTCACTGACGACGACTTGGAGCGGCAGTTCGCAGCCGATCCGCGCCTTGACGCGGAAGACCGAATGGTAGTTAACGCCTGCCTATCGCGTCTAAGCGATTCCGAACGGCAAATAGTAATTATGCATTCTATGACGGATTTGAAGCACATAGATATCGCGCGTGTGTTGAGTATACCGCTTGCCACGGTAATTTCCAAGTATAACCGCGCAGTAAAAAAGCTTCGGCGCATTTTCGGCAAAGGTGACTTATGAATAAACAAAGAATAGAAAACAAAATAAACGACAGCTTTAATAAACTTTCGCCCGACGGCTTTGAAAAGGTGCGTGCCGTTGTGGACGGCGCGTGCGTCAGCCGTAATGCCGCAGTAACTTCACGTAAAGGCGGCTTTTGGCTGTGGAAGGCGGCGACGTTCGCATTGGCGTTCGTTTTGGTTGCCGTTGCGGTATGGGGGATTGTCGGTTACTCCAACGAACACGCGCAGGCTTCCACCGTGTCGTTAGACGTAAATCCCAGCGTGCAGATAGTTTTAAGCCGCAACAAAAAGGTATTGAAAGTGGAAGCTCTGAACGACGACGGAGCGATAATTATAGGTAACATGGACTTTAACGGCTGTCAGTTAGAAGTGTGCGTAAACGCGCTTATCGGCTCGATGCTGCGCAACAATTACCTTACTACCGAGACCAATTCCGTACTGGTAAGCGTAGACGCCGCTAAAAAGGACTACAAAACTCTTGCCGACATAGTGGCGAACGAAATAACGGTAACGTTAAAGGAAATGCAAATCGACGCGTCCGTCGTTAGCCAATGGCTAACGGACAACGACCAAGTGTCGCAGATAGCCAAGGATAACAACATTTCCTTCGGCAAGGCGCAGATAATTTACAAGATAGCCGACCGAAGCGATTATACGGTCGAACAGCTTGCGGGTATGAGCGTAAGCGAGCTGTCGCTGCTGCTGTCTAATCTCGATATACAGGACGACGACGTAACTCAAAGCGGAGCTGTAACGGAAATAGGCAAGGACGCCGCGCTTCAAAAGGCGTTGAATACATTAAACGTTCCCGACCTTACGGCGGATAACGCGCAGGAAAAGGGAGTAAAAATACGCAAACACAAGTTGGATTACGACGACGGAGTTATGGCGTACGAAACGGAGCTGACGTATAACGGCTTCGCTTACGAAACTTCTATCGGCGCGGTAAGCGGCAGAACGCTTTCCTACAAGCGCGAGAGCGTAACCTATAAGCCCGCGGATGAGACGGAAATAACGCTCGGCACAGTAGAAGAAGCGCAGGCGTTCGCCCTTGCAGACGCAGGCGTAACAGCCGAGCAGGCTACCGATTTGTTCGCGGCCAAATCGCATTACCATTACCGCAACCAAGCGTACGTAGTAAGCTTCAACGCCAACGGACTGTATTACGAATACGAAATCGATTGCTACGGCAACGTTATGTATCTTAGTTACGAAGTAGTAGAACTGGACGGCGAAGACAGCTACCTTACTCGCGACAGATTGACCGAGTGGTTTATAGCCAACAACAAGCAGGGCTTTACCGCTTTGAACAAGCTGGAACGCTACCGCGTAACTACCGAAAAGACGGGCGACGGGCTTACGTATACGATACAGTTCGTTTACGGCGACAGCCGCTACACCTACAAGGTGGACGCGGTAAACAAGGCGATAACGTTCTTCGAGTGCATTGCCGAACAGGACGCCGTCAAGGAAGACATAAAAGATAAACTCCACGATTTTTACGGCTTCGACGACGACTTTTTCGAAGAATTCGACAAATTTTGGGACGAATGGGATGAAGATTCGGACGACTTCGAATACGGCGGACACCGCTTCGAATTTGACAGATACGGCAACGTTTACGAACGCAATCCATTTGCTCCGCCCGAACACGGTCCGCACGGACCGCATTTCGGTTGGTAATACGCAGGACTCTTCATATCTCTCTTAGCCGTGCTTACGTACGGCAAACGGGTCGACGCTTATAATGCGTCGCCCGTTTTTTAGCGTGACACACAATTTGCTTTTTCTATTTGCAATGTGATACAATTATATCGGCGGCATAGGTACGGGACTGCCCGAGCCGCAAATCAGGAAATCTCGGGGCTGTGTTTCTTACTTAAAAGGAGAAATGCAAACAATGGATTTTGAAGTATTTATCGAGTCGCTGTTAAAGCTGTTCAATAACGGCGACAACGCGTATTTTGTTTTGTACGCGGTTGTTACTTGCTTGCTTACGCAAGTATTGAAAAAACTGTTCGTCAACAAGGTAAAGGTTGACGTCCTGCACAAATTCGACTTCGCGGTTATACTGCCTTTCGTTTTGGGGCTTGTATTTGCCGTTGCAGACGTGTTTTGGTTTGGCGGCATAAGATATTTTAGCTGCGGTGTTGCCGTCGATATAGCCGTTACGGCTGCTACTGTAGGCGCGCTTGCTACGGCTATGTTCAGATTGTTTTCGTCCGTTTCGGGCAAGAGTTTGAATAGTTTGTTAAAGGACGACGTATTCGGAATGTTTTATACTCAGCTGCTTTATTACGGTAACGTACGGCAGCAACTGTTGGATAAAACCATTACTCTGCGCGACCTTTTCGCGCAGGTAAAGCTAATTGCGGCAAACGCCGAGAAGATCTACGTTCAGGATTTGTCCGAAGACGACAAACGCCGCAAGTTGTTTGAACTGCTTAGCGGAGTTGTGGATGCGGAGAGTATATCCGCCTGCGTAAACGTGCTTAACAAGGCTCTTATCAATCGAGCGTCACAAATCAAATCGGATAAAAAATCTAAACGCGCAAGCGAAGGTAAGGACGAATAGTTTTAACGGATGCGAGCAATCGCATCCGTTTTTTATTGTTGGTTTTTGCAACAAAAATTTACGAGCCTTTTGCAAAGTGAATTTTTATTTTTGCTTTTCGCGCTTGTTTTTTATCCGTCATTATGTTAGAATGACGATATAAATCAATCGGAGATAAAGTAATTTATGCGAACATACCTAAACGACGGTTGGCAGTTTTTTGAAAATTGGTCGGACGATATATTCGGCGGAGATGTCGGCCAAAACGTGCGTATTCCGCACGCAAATGTAACTACGCCCTTTAATAACTTTGACGAAAGCGTTTATCAGTTCGTTTCGGGATACAAGCGCGTTTTGCATTTGGACGACGTTGACGGTAGGACGTTTCTGCTAACCTTCGACGGCGTTGCGCATTACGCCGAAGTTTACGTCAACGGCAAGTGCGTAGCCACTCACGCAAGCGGTTACACGGCGTTTACGGTGGACGTAACCGACGCCGTACGCCAAGGCGACAATCAGATTGTAGTCAAGGTGGACAGCCGCGAAACGCTCAATCAGCCGCCCTTCGGCTACGTTATCGACTACCTTACCTACGGCGGAATATACCGAGACGTATATCTTGACGAGCGCAAAGGCGTATACGTCAAGGACGTTTTCGTAAAATCCGTGCCCGATAGTCCTGTGATTGCGGACGTTATTCTTGCCGATTTTTGCGGCGAGTGTCAGCTGTTGGCAAAAATAAGTGACGCGGCAGGCGAAACGGTGTTTTCCTGCTGTTATACGGCAAATACGGACAAGTTGACGCTCAGCCTGCCTTGCAATCTTAAAACGTGGGATATTACCGACCCTAACCTGTATACGCTGACGATTACCGCGGGAAACGAAGAATATGCCGTCACCTTCGGAGCGCGGAAAGCCGAGTTTACCAAGGACGGATTTTATCTCAACGGCAAAAAGATTAAAATAGTGGGGCTTAACCGTCATCAGAGTTATCCGTACGTAGGGTACGCAATGCCCGAGAGTATGCAGCGGTTGGACGCGCAGATTCTCAAAAACAAACTGGGCGTAAACGCCGTGAGAACGTCGCATTATCCGCAGTCGCAGTACTTTATTGACGAATGCGACCGCTTGGGACTGCTTGTGTTTACCGAAATTCCCGGTTGGCAGCACATAGGCGACGATGATTGGCAAAAGCAAGCCGTACAAAACGTAGATGAAATGGTGCGGCAGTACCGTAATCATCCGTCAATCGTGCTGTGGGGCGTTCGCATTAACGAATCGCAGGATAACGACGCGCTGTACGCCGAAACGAACAGAGTAGCGCGAGAGTTGGACGGCACCCGTCAAACGGGCGGCGTACGTTATATACGCAATTCTCACCTATTGGAAGACGTGTACACCTACAACGACTTCAACCGAGACGGCGCAAGCGACCGCCGAGATATCTGCGGCAAAAACGCGCCCTACCTTGTTACGGAATACAACGGACATATGTACCCGACCAAAGCATTCGACGACGCTCCGCACCGTTTACAGCACGTTTTGCGTTATGCAAATATGCTGGACGGCGTGTTCGCGGCGGAAAATACAAGCGGGTGTTTTGGGTGGTGTATGTTCGACTACAACACGCACAAGGACTTCGGCAGCGGCGACAGAATATGCTATCACGGCGTATTGGATATGTTCCGCAACCCCAAGTGGGCGGCGGGCGTGTTTTCGTCAATGTCGGACGGCGAGCCGTATCTCGAAGTATGCTTTTCCGCCGATATAGGCGACTACCCCGAAGGAGTGGTTGGGGACAGATATATTCTTACAAATGCGGACGAAGTAAAGGTGTACAGGGGCGGACAATTTGTCAAGACGTATACTCACGCCGACTCGCCTTATAAAAATATGCCCAATCCGCCTATTTTGATAGACGATCTAATCGGCGACAGACTGATTACGGAAGAAGGGTTTTCGCGTAAAAATTCCGACAAAGCGAAATGCTGCTTTGCAGCTGTACGTAAGTACGGCTTAAACTTTTTGCCGTTAAAATACAAGTTAGCAATAGCGCAGGTAATGGCTTCGGAAAAGCTCTCAATGGACAGAGTGATAGAATTATACGGCAAGTACGACGGCAATTGGGGCGGCAAGGCAAACGATTTGACCGTCGAAGCGTACAAGAACGGTAAGCCGATTGCAAGCAAGACGGTGGGAAGCTTTTATCGATATTCTTTGGACGTTACGCCGTCTCACACTCGACTGCACGAAAATACGAGTTACGACGTTGCGGCGGTTAGCATAATTGCGCGAGACCAAAACGGCAGTGTATGCCCGTATATTAACAAGGCGGTAACGTTTAGGACGGAAGGCGTAATAGAGCTTGTGGGCGATAACGTAGTTGCGCTTCAAGGCGGAATGTTCGGAACGTATGTAAAAACGACAGGACGAACGGGCAAGGGCACGCTGTACGTGGACGACGTAAAGGTGGAATTCGAAGTGGTGTAAAATCGGGGAGAAAACAAAAAATAAAGGATAACTTTATTTAACCGTTACGGTTTGTAAAGTTATCCTTAAAAATTATCTTACAGATAAGCTTTGAGCGATTCGAAGCAGCCTTCTTCGTAGCGTAGAATCTGCTTTTCCAACAGCGTCACGTCGGGGTGGACGGCGTCGTTTTCGCGTATTAATCGGTAAAGGTCTATTATACCGTTTAACGTTCCTTGCAGCATAATTTTGGCTACGTGCGTTATGCTTTTGTCCGTCATCATCTTGGCTCGTATACCCATATTCGCCATTGTAAGCAGCATTTTGGGCGCGGGCGTAGGCTCAAAGTTAAGGTTTTCCGCAATCGTACCCAGCTGCTCTATATAGTGGTCGTACTGTTCCACTTGTTTGTGCAGTACTTTTGTAACTTCCTGTTTGTCGACGTAGGGCAGCAGCGACTTGATGCTGTTTTGCGCCATAGTGACGTTTTTGTAAAGGTCGGATAGTTCTTGGCGCGTTTTTTCTACGTCGCAGTTGTTTTCGTTGGCGGCTTCCGCCGTAGGTTTTACAGTGGTTTTAGTCGTCATATTCTTGCTCGAAAGCCTCCTTGTAGCTTAAGTGTACGTCTTCGTTTTGCAGTTCGTCGGGGTCCCAATCGTCGAACATACGGTTGCGGCACGTTTCGTAATTTGCGTAGTATTCGTGGTTTATTTGTCTGCTTTTTGCCATAACGTTACTCTCCTTTTTTGATAGTATGAACATATTTTCGTCAAAATATGCTACCGACTTCGTACAAGACAACGCTTACGCGGCAGTCTCCGCGGTAGCACCTTTGAAATTTGAATAGGTTAACGCGTTTTTCATCAAAAGTAAGCTTAGTTGTGTATTTCGAAGCAATGAAAATCCGCTTTTTTATTTTGCTTTCGTAAAAATAAACAAAAAGTTTAGAAAATGTAAAAAAAGTTTAGTAAAAGTAATTAAAACGTTTGACAATACTTAATGCGTTGTATATAATCGTATCGTTGCCTACGGCAAACAAAATTTATTGTATATGCTATCCGTCGTGATAGCGTCGTGAAATGCGGCGTTTAGTATGTATAATGCGTTTTGTTTTGTCGGGGCTTATTTTTTTGTTTTGTCGGGCAAATTTTTACGCGAAATTTGTCGCTAAGGAGAAATAATGATAGAAATCGGGCGGAAAATTAAGCAATACAGATTGCAGTTGGACTTGACCCAAGAAGAATTGGCGCAGCGTACCGAGCTTACAAAAGGGTATATTTCTCAATTGGAAAACGACCTATGCTCGCCGTCGATTGCCACCTTGCAGGATATTCTCAATATTCTCGGCGTATCGCTGCAAGAGTTTTTTGCCGAGCCGAAGGCGGAAAAGGTGGTTTATACTTCCAACGATTACTTCGTGTCTCAAAACGGCGACGGCAATAACACTTGGCTTATTCCCAATTCGCAAATTAAAGAAATGGAACCGATAATCCTGACCCTGCCCGAAGGCGGCTGCTGCGAAGAACGGTATCCCTTCGAAGGGGAAGAGTTCGGATACGTATTGGACGGCAAGGTAGAAATAGTAACCTTGAAGGAAAGGTACAAACTTAAAAAGGGCGATTCCTTTTCCATTGACGGCAAAAAACAGCATACGCTTGTTAATGCGGGCAAAACGGAAGCAAGAGTGTTGTGGGTTACCACTCCGTCCAACTTTTGACTTTTTGACGGCGTACAGCGGCGCGTCTGCTGCGTTAAACTGCGCGCTCGCGCTCAGTCCTTAGCCGTGCATTGCTTGCAGAGCGAACGCCCTTGCTTCTATGCATTCGCCGCCCTTGGGCGAAACGAAGCAGCAATAGAAGTAATAATGCAATCAAGGCAATTGCTTAATATAAGAATAAGCAATAATGCGTAGTATTTCGACCGGTGTTTACAATGTCACTTCGACTAAGCGAAGCGCACGGAGAAGTCTATGCGAAGCCGCGCCTTAATTGCACATTACGCGTTACGTATTAAAAATGCGCAGCGAAAACTAAATAATAATCAATATAACGTCATTTTATTACCGTACCAAAGGAGAAATTTCCTATGAACGATATTATAATCGAAATTAAAAACGTCAACAAATCTTACGACGACAAGCCCGTAGTCAAAAACCTGTCTTTGGCGATTCGCCGCGGCGAGTTTGTAACCTTGCTCGGACCTTCCGGATGCGGCAAGACGACTACGCTTCGAATGCTTGCCGGTTTCGAACAGCCAACAAGCGGCAGCGTGTACTTCAACGGACAGGATATCACGGATATTCCGCCGCACAAACGCAATATCAACACGGTTTTCCAAAAGTACGCTTTGTTTCCGCATCTAAACGTGTTCGGAAATATCGCCTACGGCTTAAAATTGAAGTTTATTCCCGACGGCGAGCCGTATACGGACAAGAAAGGCAACACGGTGCAAAAAATGCGTCGTTTAACCAAAGCGGAAATTTCCGAAAAAGTTAACAACGCACTCAAAATGGTGGACTTGGAAGACTACGGACACCGCGCAGTCAATTCGCTTTCCGGCGGACAGCAGCAACGCGTAGCCATTGCCCGCGCGTTGGTTAACGAGCCGCAGGTACTGTTGCTTGACGAGCCGCTCGGCGCGCTGGATCTGAAAATGCGCAAGGATATGCAGTTAGAGCTTATGCAGATGCACAAGCAGTTGGGCATAACCTTCGTTTACGTCACGCACGATCAGGAAGAAGCGCTTACCATGTCGGACAAAATCGTCGTAATGAAGGACGGAGTTATTCAGCAGATAGGAACCCCCACCAAAATTTACGACGAACCCGCAAACGCTTTTGTCGCCGACTTTATCGGCGAATCCAACATTCTGTCGGGTATTATGGTCAAGGATTTTTGCGTGGATATTTCCGGACACAAGTTCGAATGCGTGGACAAGGGTTTCAAGCGTAACGAGCCAATCGACGTCATTATCCGTCCCGAAGATATCCGCATAGTCGATACCGACGATAAGAAATGTCTTGTGGAAGCGGATGTATTGACCTGCGTATTCAAGGGCGACCACTATCAGGTTACGGCTTTAACGCGCGGCGACGAACGCAACGAGATAATAATTCACGACAATGTTCAAGTAAACTCGGGCGATGCGATAGGTATTTACATCAAGCCCTTCGACTTCCACATTATGCATAAGTCACGCATAATCAACACATTGGAAGGCAAAATCTACGATGAAAACGTGGTGGAATTCTGCGGTGGACGTTTCCCGTGTGTTTCCGCCCTGCCTGCGGGTACTCCCGTAAAGGTTACGGTGGACTTCGACGACGTGGAGCTTACCGACGACGAACAAGACGGCGTAATAGGCGCTACTATCATTTCGTCCATTTACAAAGGCAGTTACTGGCAGTATATAGTTCGTACGGACGACTATTACGACTTTTTCGTCGATAACGACTACGAATGGACGCTAAACGACCGCGTAGGCATAAAAATTGCGCCTGACAAAATTATTTTGGAAGAGATTGTCGTGCAGGACGAGCCGACGGCAGGCAAAGGAGAAGGCGATGACTAAATTGAAGTTTCGTTTTTCCCGTAAAGCGTTTGCTTATCCGTATATGATTTTTTTACTGCTGTTTGTGGTCGTTCCGTTGGTAATAGTTCTTATCAACGCGTTTTTAGGCGACGACGGCAAGCTGACGTTTGCTAACTTCGCAGAGTTTTTCTCCGACAAAGGCGGCGGATTGACCGTTCTTGGAAATTCGCTCATTATCGGTTTTGTTACTACGCTTATATGCCTTGTTATCGGATACCCGTGCGCGTACTTCCTTGCCAAGTACCACGCAAGCAACAGAGTGTTGGTACTGCTGTTCATATTGCCTATGTGGGTTAACTTCCTTATACGTACGCTGTCGACCAAGGCGATTTTTATGGCTTTGGACGTAAAGCTCGGTATGGGTACGGTTATGTTCGGTATGGTGTACAACTATCTTCCCTATATGATATTGCCGCTGCACACGACGTTGGTGTCAATAGACCACAGCTATATCGAAGCGGCGGAAGACCTTGGAGCGGACAGATTTACAGTACTGTGGAAAACCGTTTTGCCGCTGTCCGTCCCCGGAATCGTCAGCGGTATAACAATGACCTTTATCCCCGCTATATCTACGTTCGCAATATCCGAGATTTTGTCAAGCAGTAAAATTTTCCTGTTCGGCGACGCGATAAATATGCACTTTTCCAAAACCACCAACAGCTTCGGCGTGGGTAGCGTAATGAGCCTTGTAATGCTGTTTATGGTTATTATCGCAAACGTGCTTGTAAGTCTTACGGAAAAGAAAGAGGAGGTAAAAAGCTCGTTATGAAAAACAAACTCAGACGTATTTTTGCCGACGGCTACTTGGGACTCGTGCTTGCGCTAATGTATCTGCCGATATTCCTTATAATAGTATTCAGCTTTTCGGGGACAAGTAATTTCAGCTTTAAGAACGGCTTTACGTTGGACTCGTACGCGTCGCTGTTTTCCGGCAGCAACCAAGCTGAAAGCCTGCTGTCAGCCTTGAAGTATACGCTTATTCTCGCGGTATCCGCAAGCGTAATCTCTACCGTAATCGGTACGTTCGCTACCATAGGCATTTATTATCTCGGCAGAAAAATCAAGAAAATAACCCTTACCGTAAATCAGCTTCCGATGATTAACAGCGAAGTTGTAATGGCGGTTTCGCTAATGGTGTTTTTTGCGGCGTTCAGTTTTATTTTTCCGCAGGGAATGACTCGGCTTATTATCAGTCACGTAGCCTTTTGTACCCCGTATGTGGTGCTGTCTATTTTGCCAAGATTGCAGAAGATGGACCCGAATATGTACGAAGCGGCGTTGGACTTGGGATCCAGTCCGTTATCGGCAATATTCAAGGTGGTAATCCCCTTCTTAACTCCCGGTATCGTGTCGGGGTTTGCAATGGCGTTTACGCTGTCGCTCGACGACTTTATTATTACGCAGTTCAACAAAGGCGACACGGGCATAGAAACGTTGTCCACCTATATTTACGAAGACGCGAGAGTAAAGAGCTTGGAGCCCTTTTGGTTTGCGGTTTTCTCCATATTCTTCGTCGTAATGCTGACGTTTTTGTTGCTTATAAATATAAAGAAAAACGGTAAAAAGGAGACGGTAAAACAATGAGAAAAATATTACCTATCTTTTTGTGCGTAGTTTTGCTGCTGTCCGTAGCCGTGTCCGCCGCCGCATGCAAGCCCGACGCAACGCCAACCGACGAATTAGTAGTGTACAATTGGGCGGACTATATTTACGACTACAAGGACGATTTCTACGCTTACTACAAGGCTCTTACCGGGCGTAATATCAAGGTGACGTACGTAACATTCGATACCAACGAAACGATGCTTGCAAAAATTATGCAGGGCGACGCCAAGGTGGACGTTATTTGCCCAAGCGAATACGCTATTCAAAAGCTGTTGGAAAAAGACCTGTTGCTGCCGCTTAACTATTTCGACGAAGACAAGTACGTTGCGGATATGCAGGTCGATTCCGCAAAATACGTTCATAACGGCGGCAATGTAGACCGTAACGTGCTGGGCAAAATAGACGAAGCCTTCGGCGCGGTATCGGTGGCAGGGCAGGACGGCACGCGCAAGATGTCCGACTATATGGTGCCGTATATGTACGGAACGCTGGGCATTTTGTACAATAAGTATGCCTTCATCGACTTGGGCATTTACGATTACGACATTATGAACAAAGCAAACTGGGGCATACTGTTCAACGACGACGGCGAAGGCAATTTGCTGTCAAGCGGGCTTACGGGCAACATCCTGATGAAGGACAGCATACGCGACAGCTACGCCGCGACGCTGTTTTATCTCAAAGAAAGCGGCAAGCTCGACGGTCTTACTTCGACGGACGAATCGAGTTCGTACTACGGAAAGGCGTATTCCGAACTTTCGGTGGGCGAATTTATCAATGCAGTAGACGATCAGCTTTTAAGCCTGTGTCAACAGGCGTTAACGCAGCAGAAAAAGCAATTGTTCGGTTACGAAGTGGACTTCGGTAAAGACGACCTGTTAAAGGGTAACGCAATGGTAGACCTTGCTTGGAGCGGCGACGCTATGTACGCAGTGGAAGAAAGCTGGGACGACGCTTTGTGCGCGGCGTGTTCGGAAGAACGCGGCGAGCGAGTTTACGGCGAAGAAAAACGCGACGAAGACGGAAGTAAGTATTACGTTTGCAAGCACTGTCAAGAAGAATGCGGCGATTACGAGCTGTCCTACTACGTTCCGCACTCCGCAGGCAATATATGGTTCGACGGGTGGGCTATTCCCAAAAATACGTACAACCCCGAGCATCTCAACGCGATAAAGATTTTTATTAACTTTCTCAATTCGCCGCGAGTCGCAGCGGAAAATATGATGGAAATAGGCTATTCTTCCGCAGTCGATCCCGAAGCCGTCCGTCAGGATGCGGACGCCCGCGAAACGCTGTCGCGCGTTTATTTGGTAGACTGCGGCTATTGGGACAAAAAGGACGAAAACGGCAAGGACGTGACGGAATTCGATTACGGCAGTTGGGAAGAATTCGAAGAATACTTTTTCGACAGCCGCGACGTTATGGACAACAGCAACTGGCGTTATCCATTCGTTCTGTCCGACGACGCAACGCGCGCCTTGGAAACCTTGGGCGTTATGCGCGATTTCGGCGCAAATAATAAGGCTGTGGTTACTATGTGGAACTACGCGCGCTCGACGGGAGAAAATGCGCTGCCGCTTCTCGGTTGGACTGCGCTCGCTTTGTTCGTCGCTGTGGGAATAATAGTTTTGTGCGAATATATAAAGCGTTTGCACAACTCAAAAGTAAAAATAGCTTCTTCGGCTGTCGGCGGAACGTTAGACAGTTCCGACGAATAAAGTAGAATAATCGTAGGCTTTAATTGTACGCCGCAAAGAGTAATCTTTGCGGCTGCTTTTTGTTTTTATGCGTCTATTAGGTTGTAATAAAGTCGGTTTTGTGTTAAAATAAATTATCATAAAATTGACAATCGGTACTTAAAGGTACTTTCTATATAAAGGTTTATATGAAAATAATTCCACAGCCACAGAAATTAGTAAAAATAAGCGGAAATTTTACGTTAGATTGCGACTGTTTTGTTTTTTGCGACGCCAAGTTTTCTTCTCTTGCCAAGCGGCTGGCGGCTATGATTTACGATAGCTGTAATATAACCGTTACTTTAACCGACGAGATCGACCAAGCGAAAATCATCTTCAATAGCGACGACAGTATCCCCCGCGAAGGCTATCACATAATGCTTTCGCAGAGCGGACACGCAACCGTTACGGCAAGCGATGTTTCCGGTTGCTACTATGCAGTGGAAACGCTTAGACAGATGTTTAATCTCGATGCGGAACAGCAGCTTGTCGCCTGCGCCAACTGTTACGTCGAAGACGCTCCTAAGTTTGCATATCGCGGTCTGCACGTGGACGTGTGCCGTCATTTTTTCGGCGTTGACGTTATAAAACAGATTATCGACCTTATGTCGCAGGACAAGCTCAACAAACTGCATTTGCATTTGACGGACGATCAAGGTTTTCGTATAGAAATAGACAAGTATCCGCTGTTGAAGGAAATATCCGCCGTACGTAAGGGTACGGAGATTTCCGTCGGCGGTAAAACTTATGTGGACGAGCAGCCGCACGGCGGATATTATACCAAGGACGATATTCGCGAAATCGTACGCTACGCAGCCGAACATAACGTTGAAGTGATACCCGAAGTTGACGTTCCGGGACATATGGTAGCCGCGCTTGCCGCGTATCCCGAATACAGCTGTAACGGAACTCCGCTCGAAGTGCGCAAAACGTGGGGGATTTCCAAGGACATTTTGTGCGCTGGCAACGACGCGACTTACGGTTTTATATGCGATATATTGGACGAAGTAAGCGAGCTGTTTCCGTCCGAGTATTTCCATTTGGGCGGCGACGAAGTTCCCAAGGACAGATGGTGCAACTGCAAAGCCTGCCGCGAAAGGTTATCGGAACTGCAGCTGTCCAACTTCGAACAGTTGCAAACGTATATGGTGGAAGTGTTTCGTAAGCATTTGGAAAGCAAGGGCAAGACCGTGATATGTTGGAACGACGGAATAACCGCCGATTCCGACAAAAAAATAGTCTGTCAGGTTTGGAAGCCGTTTACGACTAAAAGCGGAATTAAGGAAGCCAATAACGGTCGTAAAATAATTATGTCACCATTTTTACGCGCTTATTTCGATTATCCTTACGCAATGACTCCGTTAAAGCGGACGTATAACTTCCGCCCGAATAAGGGCGTAAAGAAGAGCTGTTTGAATAACGTATTGGGAGTGGAAGGCTGTGTTTGGACGGAGCATATAGCGGATACCGATAAACTGTTTTTCAATCTGCTTCCGCGTTTGGATGCGTTGTCCGAGTGCGCGTGGGGGTATCGCGGCGCGAAATTCGGCAAACGTCTGAAAAAACGCTACGAGTTGTACGACAAAGCGGGCTTAACGTATAACGGAGACGCAACGCTTAGCCGCTGTCGCAATGTAAGTATAATACGCAAGTTTTTTAAGAAAGACGCAAATATAGAATTAAACGAGTACAAGAATAAAAAATAAACGGAGAGCGCGTAATGAAAAAAATCGGAGTTTTGACAAGCGGAGGAGATTCGCAGGGAATGAATGCCGCCGTATACGCAGTTGTAAGATACGGCATTGAACACGGTATGCAGGTATACTTGATTCACAGCGGGTATCAAGGACTTATAGACGGTAAGGTAACGCAAGCCGACGCTAAAAGCGTGGAAGACATAATTCACCGCGGCGGCACAGTTATTCAAACGGCACGATGCCCCGATATGAAGACGGAAGAAGGACAGAAAAAAGCCGTCAACACCTTGAAACGTTACGGAATAGAAGGACTGGTCGTAATAGGCGGAGACGGCAGCTTCCAAGGGGCTAAGGTGCTATCCACCAAATACGGTGTAAAAACAATCGGTATTCCCGGAACAATAGATAACGATCTTGCGTATACCGATTTTACCTTGGGGTTCGACAGCGCGACTACGGTTGTTATCAACTCGGTGCAGATGCTGCGCGATACTATGGCGTGCAACGGACGTACGTGCGTGGTGGAAGTTATGGGCAGACATTGCGGAGATATAGCGCTGTACGGCGGACTTGCAAGCGGAGCGGAAGTAGTAATAGTCCCGGAAGTGGGCTACGATATCGACGAAACGGTCGCTCGGCTTAAAGCTAACGCAGCGCATGGCAAAACGGACAATATAATTGTAGTTGCCGAAGGCGTATGCTCCGCGGAAAAGGTGGCTGCCGACGTAAAAGAACGTTTACCCGAGATGGAAATACGTTCTCTGACACTCGGACATATTCAACGCGGCGGAAACGCGACGTTGCAGGACAGACTGCTCGGTATTAGAATGGGCGCGCTTGCGGTGGAATGCTTAGCCTGCGGCAAGACCGACCGTGTTATAGGTATCAAGGATAACGCCGTGTTCGACGACGATATGCTGGAAGCGCTTGCCAAAACCAAACGGTTTAATACCGAACTGTATAGGCTTGCAAACAAACTGTCGCAGTATTAAGCAAAAACTTGCAGTATAAAGCGTTTTTACTTGTGATGCGCTTTGTAAATTTGTTTTTGTTTGATTTATTGCGGTGATTTCGGTTGTATTGTATATGGAAATGTGTTACAATACAATTAACTAAAGTTTGAGGTGAAAGGGAGTGATTATTTTTTCTTGTTAATTATTATATCATAAGCGGGAGAGTCGTATTATGCTCTTTTGACTTATGCAATTGCAAGAAAGTATAATCCGATACGCTCAAATATAAGTATGAATATTTTTGAGAATTTATTAAGTTATGAGATTGCTTTCTCATAACTTTTTTTATTTGTTAAGGAGGGGATAATTTATGTCTATTATAAAAGTGGAAAATCTTACGTTTTCATATGCGTCGAGCTACGATAATATTTTCGAAAATGTCAGCTTTCAGATCGATACCGATTGGAAACTCGGTTTTATCGGGAGAAACGGCAGGGGTAAAACAACTTTCTTAAAACTTCTGCAAGGCAAATACGAATATAGCGGTAAAATTGTTTCGTCCGTTCGATTCGATTACTTTCCGTATGATATTGACGATAAAACAAAATTAACGGAAGATATTTTGCTCGAAATTTGTCCGACTGCCGAAGAATGGCGGATAATGCGCGAATTGTCGTATCTTGACGTTAATTACGATTGCCTGTACAGGCCGTTTAACACGCTGTCTAACGGAGAACAAACCAAGGTTTTGCTCGCCGCGTCGTTTTTGAACGAAGGACGCTTTTTGCTTATAGACGAGCCTACAAACCACTTAGACACGCAGGCGCGTAAATTGCTGTCGGAGTATTTGCGCAAGAAAAAGAGCTTTATTCTTATATCTCATGACAGGCGTTTATTAGACGGTTGCGTCGATCATATTTTATCGCTCAATCGTGCGAATATAGAAGTGCAAAGCGGTAATTATACTTCTTTTATGGCAAATTTCGAGCGTCGGCAAGAACTCGAACGCAAGCAATACTCCCGTTTGCAAACGGATATAAGACGGTTGCAGGATACGGCATTACGTACGGCTAATTGGGCGGATGCAGTCGAAGCGTCGAAAAGCGGAGCCGCAGATAAAGGCTATGTAGGACATAAATCGGCAAAAATGATGAAACGCGCAAAGGTTGCGGAAGCGCGTCGGCAAAAAGAAATAGAACAAAAATCGGCATTACTCAAAAATACGGAAAACGAAAGCATTCTTAAAATTTGCCCCGTAAGTTTTCCTTCGGAACGGCTTGCCGCTTTCTCCGCGGTTGCGCCGATTTACAACAATAAAGCAATCTGCGCGCCAGTGACGTTTGATATAAGGCGCGGCGAACGGATTGCTCTCGAAGGAAAAAACGGAAGCGGTAAAAGCAGCTTGCTAAAATTATTGTGCGGTATGCATATAGACCATTCGGGCGTTATAGACGTGGGAGCCAACCTTGTTGTTTCCTATGTGCCGCAAGACACGTCGTGCCTAAAAGGAACGCTTACGGACTGCGCAGCTAATGACAAAATAGACGAAAGCCTATTCAAATCCATTCTTTATAAAATGGGCTTCGACAGACGTCAGTTTGAAAAAAATATTGCGGAATTTTCCGACGGACAAAAGAAAAAAGTCTTGCTCGCTAAAAGTTTGTGTGAGCAAGCGCATTTGTACGTTTGGGACGAGCCCTTGAATTTTATCGACATATATTCGCGTATTCAGATTGAGAATCTGATAACGGAATACAAGCCTACTATGATTTTTGTAGAACACGACAAGGCGTTTCAGGATAAAATTGCGACAAATATTATCAGGCTGTAAATCTACGCGGACAGATTAAACGGTTTGTATTTGCGCGTTGCGGTATCAGCCTAAATATTTTTCTATCAGCGTAGTAACTTCGTCGCCGCTCAATCCTAATTTATCGGCGGTGTTTTTAAGCTCGACGATTTTTTCCGTTACTATCCTGTGTCGTTTCAGTCGTAATTCGTCGCCTAAGTCTTTTACAAAGCAGCCCTTGCCTTGTTGAGTGTAGATGTATCCGTCTTGCTCTAACATTTCGTAAGCCGTTTTGACGGGAATTACGCTTATTTGCAGCTCCTTGGCAACCAAACGTATAGACGGCAAGCATTCGTTAGCCGTCAGCTGTCCGCTGAGAATTTCCGATACTATTTGCGAGTATAGCTGCTCGTAAATAGGCTTTTCTATGCGCGTTTGAACCGTAAGCTTTATCATAGGTTGACCCTTTCGAATTTTTTTATCGCTATTCTGTTGGCGGAATAGGTTGCAAGACAATATATTATAACGCCGCCGAGCAGAACTGTCAACCGTGCCCAAACGTAAGCTGCGTCGTATCCGTCTAACGCTACTGTCAGCGTCGGTATAAGCTGAATAGGCAACTCGCAAATAAGATAAAACGCAACAAAGGTAAGTAATCCCAAAATAAGCGTTACGCCGTACTTGTAGCCCGTTTTGAAATAGCGCGGAATAACTACGAGATTGAACAGTCCCAAGCACGCGAACGCCACGCCGAAAAAAGTCAAGTTGGCGTCCAATCCTACGAAATTGTATACGTTTGGGTTTATTAGTCTTGACGGATACGCGCACGCGGCGGAAACGGCAAGGTTCATCAGCTGACACAATGCAAATACCGCGGTGGTAGACGACACTATGTCGTGCCGTCTTATCGGCAGCATAGCGGAAAACTCCTGCGAGCGGTTTTCGTTGGAAAACTGCAAATACAGCATAATGTGCATTATCGTGTAGCCCGTACCTACTATATAGGGGTAGTTGGGTATAATAATCATTGCGCCGAGCAGCGCAAACAAATACAGCGGTTTGGGCATATTGAGTTTCAAGTCTTTATTTAACAGCTTTATCATAGTATTCTCTCCCGCTTACGCTTGCGCCTGTCCGCGCTTATTGAAGTATACCATTATGTCGTCCAATGTCGGCTTTTCCGTAACAAACTTATCTGTCGAGCGTATTTTGCTGCGGGCTATTAGCGCAACGTATCCGAATTGGTGTTGTTTGTAGGCTATCAAGCGTCTTGTAAGCTCGTCCGTCAATTCGTCTGCGCCGCCCTTAATCAATGCGTAATTGTCCAATAACGCGTCCTTTTCGCTGTCGACGATGATCTGCCCGTCTTTAATAAACAGCACGTAATCGGCGCATTTTTCCAAATCCGCCGTGATATGCGTGGAGAATAGAATGCTTTTGTCTCCGTCTTCAACAATATCGCGGAACACGTCCAGCAGCTCGTCGCGCGCAATGGGATCGAGTCCGCTTGTGGGTTCGTCAAATATGAATACTTTTGCGTTGTGACTCATAGCTAACGCAAGCGAGAACTTGACCTTCATACCTGCCGAAAGCTCCTTTACCCGTTTGTTAACGTCTAAATTAAAGCGGTCGCAGTATCTGTTGAAGTCGCCGTCCGACCAGTTGTCATAGAAGGGCTTTACAGCCGCCACGATTTCGCGCAGCTTCTTGTTGCGGTAGTATTCGAACGTTCCGGAAGAAAAACTGATAAGCTTTTTGCACTCCGTTTCGTTTTCGCCCATATCTTTGCCGTCTACCGTTACTCTGCCCGAATCGGGAAATACACTGCGCATAATGCATTTGAGAGTGGTGGTTTTTCCTGCGCCGTTCTGTCCGATAAAGCCTACAATCGCGCCCGACGGCACCGTAAACGAAACGCCGTCCAGCAAGAATGTATCGAAAGCTTTGCATAGATTTTCTACTTGTAGCATTGCCGCTCCTTAATACTGTGTATTTCAAATATACACAGTATAACGCTGTATATTACAATTGTCAATAATTTTCGGCAAAAATATTCGCAAAAAAATTGCATTTGTAAAGTTTTACAATGGTATAGAACAGTAAAGGAACTGTTTTATACCGTTTTTTTATTGTTCAAATACGATAATGGCGGCGGCATTACGCAAAGGAAGGTAACGAAAATGGAACAAATCACTATCAAGGGCAAAATTGAGTTTTGCGAGGACGAGAACAAAGAGTATAACAGAGAATTTACTGTGATACTTCGAGACAGCGGCGCATTTGCTTACGGTAATCAAACGGCAGTAATTATTTTATGGGGTGTAATGGCTAACGGAATGTTACCCGCCTCCGTATGTCTTGATACCCGTTATGACCGAACAATAAAGCGCAACGAAACAGACTTCAAAAAATGGGTGCAACTTTATTTCAAAGATAACTACAGCAAACATATTTTGACAATCTATTAAAGCAAATCGGCTGTGCTATCGGCTTAACGGGCAAATAAAACAAACGAGGTAATGAAAATGAAAAACGGAACGGAAAAGTACATTGAAACGGTCAACTACCTTGCGAAACTGTATGACTACTGCAACGCAAAGTTATTCGGCGGCGAACTTGTGCGCCCCGTGATTACGGTACAGCGCGACGAACGCAACAAAACTAACGGTTGGTGGTCGGTTAAAAAGGTTTGGAAAGAGAACGACAAGGACGAGGGCGAACACGAACTGAATATGACGGCGCAACAGCTTAACCGCCCTATCAATCAGATAGCGGCAATAATGATACACGAAATGTGCCATCAGTACGCAAGCGTTCAGAATATGCAAGATACTTCCCGCGCGGGCAACTATCATAATAAATTATTCAAAACGATTGCCGAGAAACACGGCTTGACGGTTGAGTGTGTACAAACTATCGGTTGGTCGCACACGGAATTAACGGACGAAACGGCGGCACTTATAGCGGAATTTGTCAAGAATAACCCCGAAGGCGTTATATACCGCTTGCCCGTAATGAAAGGTCAATGCGTTAAAACTTCAAGCACACGCAAGTATGTATGCCCCGTATGCGGTAATTCTGTACGAGCGACGAAAGAGGTACGGATAATGTGCGTTGACTGTAATGAACTTATGCAAGAGGAATAAAGTCAACCCCCGCGCCGTTTTCTCCTTACGGCGCAAATAAAACAAGCGGGGTAATTCCTACCCCGCTATTATCGGGAAACGCAAGTGCGAAACTGATGAAAAAGTTTGTTAAGGCGGTGCGATTCCGTTGTTCCCGACCATACCCGCAAGGGCAAATAAAAAATACGCGTGCCGTATGCGATAAGCGGCAAAGGAAAAGACAAAAATGGTAAACGAAAAGAACGTAAAGGCAACGGAAAGCACGGTTACGGCGGCGGAAGCAACGACGGTAACGCCTGAAAAGCGTTTGATTGTGGAACGCAAAAAATTCACGGCGAAAGACGGGCGCGAAATGTGGGGTTATGCTGTACACGGCAAGGGTGTAAACGGGCGCGAAACAAAGGTTGACTTCAACGCATACGACCAAGGCGGTTACGAAGTTTTGGACATGGTGTTTGATATCAAGCCCACCGCCGAATTGCAAATGCACGACGAAACAATGACGGATAGCGAAACGGGCGAAATTCGTACATATACGGTCTACGAAGTATCGAACGTGGACGAGGACGGCGACGAACTCAAATGTCGCATTAAACCCGCCCGCGATAGCGATAAATCTATACTTGCGTATCTGCTCAAAAAGTTGAACAGAAAAGCGAACGCCTCACAAACGGCATAATTGAAAGTGTACTTTCAAGGGGTGGCAAAAAACCGCCCCTTTCGGTCTATCCTTTTAGATTGCAGAGGCAAAAGAAAAAGGACAGTAACCGTAAAAGCAAGTGCGCGGTTTTCGATTGTAAAATGAGCTGAACGAAAGCAACCCGAAGAGGTCTATCCTTTTGAGTTGCTTTCGGCAAGGCGAAAGGACAAGCGGAAATGCGGGTTGTCAAGCACACCGTGGAATAAATCTTTATGCCGCGAAAGGTACTTTACAAGCCGCAAGCAAACGATGGCAGAACGGTAACGAAACTTTAACGAGGTAAAAGGACAATGAAAAACTTTATCGAAGTAACGAATTACGACGGCGGTATGACGGTTTTAGTACCTATCGGCAAGATAACGGGAATTGTATGCGACGGCGACGGTAGCGTGTTTATCGAAATGGGAACGGATAAGAACGACACTTCGTCGGGTATTCTTGTAACCGAGAGTTACGACGAAATCAAAAGCAAGTTATACGAAAGCGAGGTATAACGCAATGTTTGGAAAGAAAAAGACAACGGCAACCGACTTTGACGAGAAAATCAAAGCGGCAAAATATGAGCGCATTTATCAGAGTTTGAAAGACATTTTGAAAATCGAATTAAAGGCGCAAGGCAAGGACGGCAAAGACGAAATCGACTATGCGGCAACGTGTAGTGCGATAAAGACGAAAGCCCGCCTTGCTATTGACTTTGTAGCCGACCTTGACAAGGACGGCGACGACGAAAAATAAAAGGACGGTGCATATATGGCAACACTCATTAAAACAAAGAACGGCAAAAAAGTTGTACTACTCAACCCCGCCGAGCGCGGCAAACGCTATTCCCGTGAATTGGCGAACGGCAGAAAACACGACGGCACACCGCTGACAGATACTGAGGCGGCGTTTCGTATGGGCGTTTTGAACGAGCGCAAAACGCAAGCGAAAATTTATAACAAGAAAAACGGCTTGAAAGTAAAGCACGAAAAAAAGAGGTAACAAAAATGAGAAACGATTTGCATAGGCATGAAAAAAGCGATTTTGTGAAATGGATAATCGTTTTCGTTTTAATCGTTGTGCTTATGGTCGGTATGGTAGGTGTGATATTGCAATCATTCACGCCCTATAAGCCGTCCGATTGGTTTAAGAAAGACGACACGGAACAAACAACTTCCACTACTCATAATGAGGTGTTTACGGTAACGCCTTATACGGCGCGTTTACTTTCGGAATCTTCTTCCCGTGTATCAATGGAAATGGAACTTCGAGAAACATTTTCGGCTGACAATAGAATTGCGGAAGATAATGCAAACGGAAAAGGCGCAAAATGGTTAAGCGAAAATTCGTATGACGCTTTTTGCTACACTGCATTTTTTTATGTTCCGCAAGTTTACAATGAGAGTTATTATGCTTTTTCAAGTCCGCTTTTTTACGAACATGATATTTTTTACGTAGGTAATTTAGCCGTTGATTTGTATGACGGGGCTGGTGGTAAAGATAGATTTGCGGGTTTCTTTTATCAAGATTATTATGCAGAAAATAATATTAAGGTAAGTTGCGGCGACTGGTCAAGCGGTGTTGCTGTTTTTAAGTTGGAAATTACTGACCAACAAATGCGTATTTGTCCGTCACTTCGCGATTCTGAGGACTGGGGCATAAAAACTAAAATTTTTGCGTCGAATACGGCGGAGTATAGAATTGCCAAAAAAGCATTTTTGGAAGGTACTTTGACGCTGGAACAAGTATTTGGTTTTTCTGACTATTATTTAACTCCTTACGTTAAGGAACGTATAGTTCTGTATGAAAATTTTCCTGTAAAAGAACCGGTTCCTCTTCCGCCCAACCCTGTCAAAGACGGACATACTTTTGTGGGGTGGTATTATGATAGCGCATTAACGCGCCCTTACGACGGCAAGCCGATTTACGAAGATACCGTGTTATATGCGAAGTTTCAAATTAATCGTTATACGGTAACATTTGATTCGAATGGCGGTTCTTCGGTAAGCGCTCAAACCGTAGACTGGAATACTGTTGCGACGCTTACTACGCCAATACGCGACGGTTATGCTTTTGATGGGTGGTTTTTGTCAGACGGCACGCAATATACGGGGCAAGTGATTAAGGAAAACATTACGCTTACTGCTCGTTGGGAACGTAATAGATTTGATGTGACTTTTAATACGAACGGCGGTTCAGAAGTGGATAATCAACAAGTAATGTTGAATCATTCTGTAACGCTTCCCTCTACCACTAATCAAGGGTATAACTTTGTCGGTTGGTTTTTGTCGGACGGCACGCAATATATAAATCAGCCCGTAACGGACGATTTAGTGCTTGTCGCACGTTGGGAAGTGATTATGTGTACTGTTACTTTTTATGTTGGCGACGAAGTTTATACTACGAAAACGGTTGAGTACGGAACAACGCTTGTCAAGGTAATTGAGAGCGCAAAAGAGTTAAATTTAAGCGTAATGTCCGTTCGTTCGGCAGGCGGCAATATTGACGGCGCGGAAATGACGAACGCAATTGTGACGGACGATAGTTTTGAGTTTGTTTCTGAGGAACTTACGGGCATTGACAAAGTAATAAACGGTGTAAATCAAAACAAATGGCAGATTTTAGGCGGCGTCGCTGGCGGTGTTGCGCTTATAGCGGTAATCGCGGCGATAGTCGGCGGAACGAAACGCAAAAAGCGTTAAGCGAGGTGCGGGCAATGAAAGCATTTAGTAAAGCGATAACTTGGCTGTTGGTCGTTGTTGTGCTTTTGGGCGTGTTCGGTTTGCTTTATTTTTTTGTAGGAAACGGGCAACGTAATTTTTACGTTCGTTACGGTAACACGCCTATCCCCGCCCGCGCTGATAACTACGAGTTTGAAAAAAATGCTTATACGGTTATTGAGTGCGGGACATTGACGGGGCAAAAGGTCGAGTATTCAGTAACGGTAACGTTCGATACAAAGGATATTTCCGAAACCGCGTTTAACTTGAACGACAGAGCGGCGAATTACAAATACGAACTTTACGGCTATGATTGTACGGAATTATTCAACGTTGCAATATATGACGATTGCTTTATGTTCTACATTCCGCAAGATTTGACGGTTGCAAAGATATTGCAACATAGATACCCCGACGATACTATAACGGGCGTAACGGAAGTTGACTTGTGGGCGAAAGATTATTTTGTTTTGACAGTAACGGATAAAGTGGAACGTAAAAGTACGGTTATATCCTTTCATTGAGGTACATTATGCAAAGAGTTAAGATATCTACATATATAGCGGCGGCAGTAATTGCGGTTATTCTGCTTGTGTTTACTACGTTGTTTTGCGGTTATGTGCCTACCGTGTACGCCGCAACGAACGGCAATTTAGAGTTTGACAAAGTAAATGTGTTGGACGATTTGCAAGGCGGCACGATAGGCGGTAAACCGTTTGATTTGGCAGATTATCCGTATGATGAAAAAGTGCAACCGCAAGTAATTACGTTAGCGGAATATTGTTATAGTTATTATGAAAGCCGTCAATCGAATTACGGTTTGTATGTCTATGTATATAACCCGCAAGGGCTTGCTTTTGATACAAATACTGACCGAAACAAAATTTCGCTCGGTTACGGCGGTAAAGCGAATTATGATAAATATTCACTTACGTTTTTGAACTACTCTACCGCAAGCGGTGCTGAGGGTTTATTTTATAAATTCAAAGTAAATTTGACCAAAGCGCAACGGGCGGCTATTTTGGACGGTGTGAATAAAGCCGAACGCGTGTATGAACTTATAGGGCTTGAACTATCCGTTAAAAATCAAGTAGTAGATTATAAGATAGCGCAAAAGTATAAATATAGCGGTTATTCAAAAGGTTATGCGCCGTTTGAGGGTGCGGAAAGCACATTGAATTGTACTGTTGACGGTGTGGATAAATATTTACAGTTAGATGTACATTCTACATATTGGCGACCGTCTGGAACGAACGGCGAGGCATATTCCCGTGATACTCTGCACTCTGTGTATTTTTCCGTTCCGAATTATTTAATTGAGGAATACGGCGAAATGACAGCCGTCCATGCAACGTGGTTAAATGCTCTTACTTCCCCCGTATTTGTAACGGGTAACGAAACCGTATATAACGAAGTTAGCAAGTATTTAGGGCAATACGTTGACGGCGGGAATTATCATTTATTGAGCGATAAAAACTACAATACGGAATTAACGTATTCCCTATTGGCTTGTAAACTCATTGAAAGCGCGAGTTGGAATCACGCCGCACACGGCACTTCTTATGTAAGTTACAACGCTAACCGCCGTTATACTAATTCCGATTTGGATATTTACACTCTTGCGTACTGTTTTCTTGCGGATAAAGTCAACGGCGAACGCAATGCGGATAATTACGTATTGCCCTCCGAATTGCTTATAGGCAATAAAGAAAAAGATATACGCGGGTGGTTTGAAACATATACCGAAACGCACGGCGGGGAACTTGTAAATAGCCGTTTCAGCAAAGAACTTTTTGCGGAAGTTGCGGATAGTTTTACAAATGTTACTATACGCAAAGACGATACTTTTACATTGACGGACGAGGTAATTTCTCAAAGTCTTTGGCAAAAATTCGTTGGCGGCGGATATAAAGTAACGGGTACAAATGAATACAAAGTTTCCGCTATAAAGCGCGTTGATAAAACCGATTTTAAGACAACGAAAACGCAGACCTGCGACGAACTATATATTAACGAAAGCGATTATGCTGAGTTTAAGGCGTTTTACGATAAGGTAACGAAAAAGGACAAGCCCGAAACGGTATATTTGTTTAGATACTATCAATCGGTTTATACGCATAACGAAGTAGCAACGTTTACACGCGGTACCGACGGCGCATTGATAACGGGTTTTGATTATGATTTTGTCGATACAAACGCGTATTTTATGCAAATGTGGGTACAACTTGATTTTGATATAATCGACGTAACGTTTACGAAAGATAATGTCGATACGGTTATACCCGTTGTAATGTCGCCCGTAGATTTAGCGGCGGACGGCGATACAACGTTATTTCCCACGGACGATAATAATGATTGGTGGAAAATCGTTTTAGCGGTACTTGCTGTAATATTGCTGTGTATACTTCTTGCGCCTATATTGCCGTATATAATACAGTTTATAGTTTGGCTTGTGCTACTCCCCTTTAAGGCGATAGGCGCGTTATTTAAGGGCATAGGAAAAGCGGCAAATAAACGAAAGTGAGGTAAATAAAATGGCAAAAAGAAAAAGCAACACGCAAAAACCGCCCCGTAGAAATGGGGCGGCAATGCCGAAAAAGAAAGTTAATCAAGCGCGAACGGCAAGCGGCAAAGTACCGCAAGGCAGAACGCTTACAACGCGCGATAAGTATTTAGACAAAAAGGCGAAACAGCCCGAAAAAGAACGCCCCATTGTCGTAATCGAAACAAACACCCGTAACGACCTTGCGGTTGTACAGTTGTCAAGCCGTGCCGGAAAAGACCGTACACGGTTGCCGAATTATCAGCAAGGGCAATCACGCTTTAAGCATTACGTTGAGATTATGGACGACGAGGGCAACCCTATACGGGTAAACGCAAAATTCAAAGAAAACCACCCAAATATGGACGTATCGCGCGAGGACGTGAAAAAGATTAAAGACAAAGTTTTAGGCAATTCAAAGCCCGCGCCCGAAAATAGAAAGAAAATGGATAAATTCCGCGGTAAAAAAGGGTAAAAAAATTCCCCGAAACTAATCCGTTCGGGGCAATGCCACAAGTGAGTTGGCGGGAATGAACGCGCAAAAGCCGTTCAACTGTCTATAAGTATATACCACTTTGCGGCAAAAGTCAAACGATTTTATAACGAAAAAGAAAATTGAAAGTACACTTTCAAAAAAGGACGGCAAACGAAAATGAAAACGCTAAAACGGTTATTGTGGGTACTGCTCGGAATAGTGATTGCGGCGGTTATCGGTTACTTTATATACACGGGGTGTCAAGTATGAACGCGAACGAAAACGAAAAGAAACGGTTTGACTACCGTCATATCATTTGCATAGTCATAACGCTTGCGTTTATCCTCTGCGGCGTATTCCTCTATTCGGGTGCGCTTGGTAGGCTCATAGAGGGCGGGCGCGATTTCGGGCTTTCGGTAGGTTACTACTTTTGCGAGATATTCGGCATACCGCATAATATCACGCCGACGGTAAATGACTTGCCGAAAATACCCTTTTTTGACTTCACGCAAACGCCCGCCCCCTCTACACCCTTGCCCGATACTTGGACGGGTTTTCAAAGCGATTGGGCGCGGTATTGGCAGTTATGGGCGACAATGGATAATTTCACGGGTTATTTGTCGTTCCTCGGCAATTTGCTTTTTACGCTCTGCAAAGTGCTTATAATCATATTGCCGTTTGTGCTTGCCGCGTATGTCTTTTTGAAACGGTACTTGAAAAAGGAAAACAACGACTATGACAAGGACAGCCGCCCGCTAAAAGCGTTTAAGTGGTTTACGGCTCATACATATCGCCCCGTCAAACAATGGCTTGCGGGGCTTTGGACGTTCATAAAAGCGCATAAACCGTATTGGGCGGTGTGGCTGTGCTTGTGGCTGTTCTACTTCAATGCGGGCGCGATTATCCTTGAATTTTTGGCATATTACTTTTATTTCGTCGTTTCGTTCGACGTGGTAAATATCTATCGGCAAGTGTACAAGTTGTTTCTTGATTTGTCCGTGCCGTTCACTTCTATTCCCGTGTGGGCGTGGGTAATAATCGCGGTTTGGCTCTTTGACTGTTTCCGCAAAAAGATAGCGTATGCGCGGCTTAATCACTACGAAATGCGTAACCGCGGGTTTATCAACGCCCGCCCTATCGTGTATATGGTCTGCGGCACTATGGGCAAGAAAAAGACAACGGCAATAACGGATATGGCACTTTCGCAAGAAGTAATGTTTCGCGATAAAGCGTTTGAAAAGATACTTGAAAACGATTTGAAATTCCCCGCTTTCCCGTGGTGCAAATTGGAAAACGAACTGCGGCGGGCTATGGAATATCACGAGGTGTACAACCTTGCAACGATACGGCAATTCATAGCGAAAAAGCGGCTACGTTGGCAAAAGGCGCAAACGCGCGAACGGTTATTCGGTTACGACTTCGAGCGTTACGGGTTTGAATACGACGATAAATTAAAGGTTGTCAACGTGTGGGAAATCGTTGAGATTTACGCGCAATTATACTTTATCTACATAATACAATCGTCGTTACTCATTGCAAATTATTCCGTTCGCGTGGACGGTGTGCTTGCCGACTTGGGCAACTTCCCGCTCTGGAACTCGGACTTTTTCAAACGGGATAGCCGCTTGCTTGACAGTTATTCCCGCCACGCACATATACTTGATTTTGACAGTCTGCGGCTTGGGCGCAAGGTCATTGAAAACAACCGTAATGCGAATAACTTTGAATTTGGCGTTGTCATAATAACCGAAGTAGGCAAGGAACGCGGCAACAGCGTTGAACTGTCCGAAAAGAAAAAGAAAGACGAAACGACAAACCAAAAAAACGACTTGTTTAATAGTTGGCTTAAAATGGTGCGCCACTCCGCGACGGTCGATAACTTCCCGTTTGTGCGGGTAATAACGGACGAGCAACGCCCCGAAAGTTGGGGCGCAGATGCCCGCGATTTATGTGAAATAGTTCATATCCGCGAAAGCGGCGAAACGTGTCTTGCAATGCCTTTCTTCTCTCTTGCGGAATTGCTGTATAATTGGCTGTTCGGCAAGTTTGCGGGGCTGTATTATCAATACCGCTTTGTGCGCTCGGATAACACTTTGTTTATTTACATATTAAAGGCAATCACGGCGAAAATACATCACTATTACACGCGCATATATAACCGCTTTGGGTATTGCCGTTTGCGGGTGCAAGTGGAAAGCGGAACGCAAGACGGAACGCTTGACGAAAACAAGTATTACATTATGTCAAAAAAGATATACAGCAAGCGTTTTTCTACGGACTGCTTTTCGGACTTTTTCACGGAAAAGGCGTTGCGTTCTCCCGTTGGTATTGACGATTTAGCGGAATACGCTACCGAAAAAGCGACTTTCTCAGAACTCGGCGCACAAAACAGTTACTTTATAAACGACCTATTAAACGGTATGAATAGCCGCGAAAATTGAAAGTACACTTTCAAAAACGGGGCTATCCTTTTGAGTTGCTTTCGGCAGCGCGAAAGGACTGCGGAAAATGCGGGCTGTCAAGCCCACCGTGGAATAAAAAGCCGTAGGCGGTTTATGCCGCGAAAGGGGCTTTACAACCCGCAAGTAAACGACGATAGAGAGGTAAACAACAATGAGTTACGCAAATTTAATTCCCTTACCCGATAGCGAATTTAACCCGTTCTTTTTCGACGAACTGCAAAAGCCCGCCGAAACATATTACAAGATATACAATGACGGCGGTCATTATATTGCTACACGTTGTTACCGCAGTCAAATGCAACCCATGGAGCGCAATAGAAAGCGCGAGGATATAGATATCTTCTTTGACAGCCTTTATACCGCCGCTATGCAAGACGGCTTAAAGGGCGACGAAATGACGGCGTATATAAAGACGGGAATACTCTTGCTGTTCTCCGATTACTCCGATTTAGATAAATATATTGCGGACAAAATCGAGCGCAAGTTACATAACCTATATGCCCGCAAAAAGCGTTTTCGCCGCAAGGCAAACCTTAATCGGTGGAACTACTTTGTAACATTTACATACGATGACGGTAAGCACGACGCGGACAGTTTTCGGGCAAAATTGCGCAAATGCTTATCGAATTTACATACGCGCCGCGGGTGGCGTTACATGGGCGTGTTTGAGCGTGCGCCCGAATCGGGGCGTTTACATTTTCACGGGTTACTGTATATACCCGACGGCGAACATATAGGAACGATAACGGAAAAGACAGATTACAGCACGGCACAAGGTAAAATGCAAACGACGCACGAAAATGACTTTTTTCAAAAGGCTTTCGGGCGAAATGACTTTGAGGAATTGAACGAAATGGAATTGAAACACGGACAAACGCTAAACTATTTGTTAAAGTACATAGGAAAGACGGGCGAACGCATTGTTTATAGTAGAGGCATACCGACGGAAATATACCGCAAATTGAACGACGACGAAATAGTAACGGAAATGCAGGACTTCGGCACAAAGTATATACTTTTCGATAACGTGATAAGTTGGGAGCGCGATATAATGCACTTCAAGTATAAGCAGATGTCAATAATAGACTTGATTTGCAACCCGCCACGGTACGGCTTGACTGCTTAAACGACGGTAAAACAATACAATAGCGACGGTCTAACACCTATGTATTACATATGGTGTATTTTGCGTTTGTCTGAAAACCGAAAAAAGCACGGTTACGCGCTTCACTTCGCTTTCACTTCCGCAAAACAAAATCAAAAGGCGGCATTTTGCAAGCGGTTTAGCGCAAAAGCCGCCTTTTTGTGTGCTGAAAGCGGGCTGTCGATCGGTGCAACGCGACACCTTGTACCCGCCGCGCGCAGCGCGGCGGCTCGTATAGTACAAGGTGTCGCGTAATACTCTTTGCTCTCAATTTTTTTTTGGGGGGGGGTAAAAAGCCGTTTGAAATTCAAGCGGAAAAACACTATAATAAAACGATAAAGGAACGGTAATGACTATGAAACGAAAAGGAACGAAAGATTTAACGTTTACGCAAAGGCGCGAGTTGGAAAACTACTTGAAAGCGGGCTGTACTAAGAAACGCATAGCCGAATTATTGGGCGTGTGTCTTGCAACCGTGTATAACGAATTAAAACGCGGCGTGTGTACACAAAAGGTGTACAGTTATACCGACTATTGGGGCGAACGCCATTATAAGCAAGTAACCGCATACAGCGCGGATATAGCCGAATACAAGTATAGACAAAATCAATCGGCACACGGCGCACCCCTCAAAATCGGTAACGACTTTGAACTTGTGCGTGAAATTGAAAACCGTGTTGTAAACGACAAAATAAGCCCGTGCGCCGCATTGGGCGAGATAAAGCGCAAAGGACAATTCCGCACGACAATTTCAAAAACAACGCTATACCGCTATATCCGTGCGGGCTACATATTTACGCGCATTACAATGCAAGACGTGAAACTGAAACAACGGCACTACCAAAAAGCGACGGTTAAACGCCCACCGAAAGGCACGAGCATAGAGAAACGCCCCGCCGAGATTGCCGCCCGTAACACTTTCGGGCATTGGGAAATGGACTGTGTAATAGGCAAGCAAGGCACAAAAGAAACTATCCTTGCATTTACCGAGCGGCTGACACGCTTTGAAATCGTGTTCAAAATGCCCGACCACAAGGCGGCAACGGTTGTGCGCTATGTCAATAAACTTGAAAAGCGTTACGGCAAGCAATTCCGTAAACTGTTCAAAAGTATAACCGTAGATAACGGCGTAGAGTTTAGCGACTTCAAGGGGCTTGAAAAATCAATCTACGGCGGCAAGCGTACAAGCGTTTACTACTGCCACCCATACACAAGTTGCGAACGCGGCAGTAACGAGCGGTTAAACCGTGAAATACGCCGACTTATCCCAAAAGGCACGGACTTATCCACCGTAACCGACAAGCGCATTAAAGCGGTTGAAACGTGGGTAAACGACTACCCGCGCGAAATATTTGGTTATGCGACAAGTGCCGAACTGTTTAACGCTCATTTGCAAGCAATTTAACAATTATTGAAAGTACACTTTCAACAAACAAAACAAGCCGCCAAAAGACGGCTATTTTGCCGTACAGCGAACTGCCCCCCGCCCCGTTTTTCTAACCCTTGCAAGGGTTAGAAAAATACAATACCCGCCGAAATATCACTTTCAACGGGTATTCTGCCATACAGCAAAAATTTTTTTTGAAAATCTAAAAAAATTCTATAAAAATGCTTGACTTTTCACAAAAAAATTGCATTGTTGTTGATGTCATTTCGACCGAGCGTAGCGAGTGGAGAAATCCAGCGCAGCGAAACCATATAAAGAATAGTGCGGCTCGTTATACTCGCCTATATGTCTCGGCTACGCTCGACATGACAAAGAATGAGAAAGAAAACTTGTAAAAACCTTACGACGGCACAGTTTCAAAAACTGTTGCTGCTTATTATGTCGGTTTATAGTTCGATAAAATTTTTATATGATTTTGCCGCGTCAAAACGTTTGCCTATACGCAGGTGGTGTGCTACAATATAACCATCAAATAAATATATTCTTTGGGGCGTGGCGCAAATCCACACCGATAGTATAGCCTATGAACGCAGCGTAAGTTGCGCCGATCGGGTGAAATTCCCGAGCCGACGGTAACAGTCCGGATGAGAAAAGAATTGTTGACATATTTTATGTACTCGTACGCCCTTGTAATTTTTTGCAAGGGCTTTTTGTATGTAAAACAGTCGACGCCGATGCCTTTTCAAAGAGAAGGAGAAAAAATGAAACAAGAAACTCAACAAGACGAAGTGATTGTAACGAACGTCGGCGAAGCTTCGCAGACTAACGGCGATACGTCTGCGCTTATAAAGCAAAAGCCGAAAATAAAGTTTTTTACAGCCGGTAATATAGCCGTTATGGCAATACTTACGGCGATTTCGGTTATTTTGTATATGTTTGTAAAGTTTCCGCTTCCTTTTATGTTTCCGGGGTGGCTGGATATGCAAATATCCGATTTGCCTGCGTTGCTTGGCGGTTTTGCGTTGGGTCCTGTGGCGGGATGCTTAATCATAATTATTAAGTGTTGTATAAAAATGCCGTTTAGCGGAACTATGTGCGTGGGCGAATTGGCGGACATAATAGTAGGCATTGCTTTTGTATTGCCTGCGTCGATAATATACCGTAAATTCAAAACGCGCAAGAGCGCCGTAATAGGGCTATGCGCAGGCAGCGGTAGCGCAATAGTGTGTTCTGTTCTTGCAAATTGGTTGGTTTTAATACCGTTTTATGCTTCCGTAATGTTTGGCGGCGGTAATTACGATGTGGGAATTGCCAAAATTGTAGGTATGGTTTCGTCATTATACAGTAATGTAACGGTAGACAATTTTTATGCGTATTATCTTCCTTTGGCGGTGCTGCCCTTTAACGCATTGCGTTGCATTGTGTGCGGACTTATAACTTTCTTTACTTATAAGCCGTTATCCAAGGCGTTGCATTGGGAGATAAATATAAAGAAAAAAGACAAGGCAGTTGACGGCATAGCAGGCGAAGCGACCGAAGATGCGGCGGACGCTATGCATAAGGATATGCACGACGACACAAATTCCGAAACCGAATAACAGTAGATGAGCTTTTCCAACGGCGTAACCGCCGTTGGAAATTTTTTTGCTTTTAAGCGTGAAAAAATCGGAAGTATTTAGTTGTGTAGCAGTGTCGTTTTGTAGCGTCGCGGACGTTTGAATGCCGTAAAAACAATCTTACGAGCGTATATGCTTGATTATAACGTCGGTTTGAGATATAATAACTTTATGGTAGAAACATTCGAAACTGCGACAGTGACGGAAACCGAACAAATCGCCGAGCATTTCGGACAAACGCTTACAGGCGGTGAAACGGTATTGCTTCAAGGCGAGATGGGCGCGGGAAAGACGCATTTTTGCAAAGGTCTTGCCAAGGGACTCGGCGTAGACGACATCGTTACAAGTCCGACGTTTGCTTTGCACAATTGTTATCGGGGACGGTTGACGCTTAACCATTTCGACTTTTACCGCATAGACGATCCCGCGGAAGCGGAGATTCTTGGACTGGACGAATTCTTTTACGACAAGCAAGGCGTTTCGGTAATAGAGTGGGGCGACAACGTCAAGGAATTGATTCCGCCCGCGCGTATAACCGTAACGATTGACAAGATTGGCGGCGACAGCCGTCGCATTACGATAGAAAGATAAAATGGTATGAAGGTATTATTCGTGGATACGACTACCGCCGACTTGGTGGCGGCGGTAATAGAGAAAGACAAAATATATTCCGTTATGGACAAGGCGGTAGGCGTTCGTCACAGCGAAACTCTATGCGGTAAGGTAGACGAAGTTTTGCGCAAAGCAAACGTTAATTTTGCCGACTTGGACGCATACGCCTGCGCCGTAGGACCGGGCAGTTTTACGGGCATACGTATCGGCGTGTCCACGGTTAAGGGGTATGCAACGGCATATAACCGTCCGTATATTGCGGTAAACTGTCTGGAAGCGATAGCGCGATCCGTAAATTTGGGGGCCGTAGGTTATTCCGTTATCGACGCCGGCAACGGATACTACTATATGGATAGCAGCGGCGTGTTTCCGTCTGTCATAGCGTACGACGACGAGCGCGCGGTCGGCGCGGGACGTACCGATTCGGCGGCGGAGTACTTTGACGGGGCGGCGGATATAATCCGCTGTAAATTCGGCAAGGGTGAGTTTGATTGCGATCTTACTCCGATTTATATTCGCAAAAGTCAAGCGGAAGTAACGCTGCAAAATAAGGAAAGGACGAAATGATTAAAGAATTGGTTTTCAGTATGCCCAATATTTTTCAGCTTGCCGATATCGAAAAGGAATGCTTCGGCAAAGACGCTTGGAGTATACCCGCTTTGCGCGGAGAGTTTTCCAACGCCTATTCGCATTTTTTCGGCGCGCTTGCCGACAACAAAATAGTAGGGTACGTGTGCGTTAGACTTATGTACGAAGAAGCGCAGATTTGTAATATTTGCGTTGTAAATAAATATCGCAGGCAGGGGCTTGCGTCCAAACTGTTGGACACCGTTGCCGACTATGCCCGTGAAAACGGCGCGGAGCGGTGCGAGCTGGAAGTAAATACCGCAAACGTTCCGGCGGTGGAGCTGTACCGTAAATGCGGATACGAAGTAGAAGGCATACGCAAAGATTTTTACCGCCGCAGCCGTTACGCAACGCGCGATGCCTTTACAATGGTCAAACGTTTGACCGAATAAATACGTTTATAAGTTACTATTTCATACATAGTATCGATTTTAGCTCGATTGGAACCGTTTTTCGTTCGAATCGGGCTTTTTTTGTGTGTTTTATAATTTATCGATATCGTTTGCTGTAATTGTCACAATTTGACAAAGTGCGACATAAAATATTTTACGAAAGGTAACCTAAGTGACTACGCATTATGAGCAAACGGGCAGCGGCAGCCCTATAATTTATCTGCACGGGTGGGGCTGCGACAAAAGCGTGTTTCGTCCGATAACGGACAGATTGCCGAATTTCTGTAATTACTGCATCGATTTTGCCGGGTTCGGAGACAGTTCCGCTCCGCCTAAGCGCGGTTGGACCGTATTCGATTACGCCAATCAGCTTATAGAGTTTTTAGACGAACGCGTAGGCGCTGCCGTCACGGTTGTGGCGCACAGCTTCGGCTGCCGCGTAGCGGCGATAGCAGCCGTTCTCCGTCCCGAGCTGATTTCGGGGCTGCTGCTGATTGCGCCTGCTGGACTTAGAAGATTTTCCTTGAAGCGATGGTTCAAGGTTCGTCGCTACAAATTGAAAAAGCTGCTGCACAAGGCAGACGGCTTGGGAAGCGACGATTACAAGCAGTGCGGCGAAGCTATGCGAAATACGTTTGTCAAGGTGGTAAATCAGGACCTGTCCGCGTACGTGCGCCGAATAACTCAACCTACGCTTATAGTGGCGAGTAAAGCGGATCAAGCGGTGTCCGTAAAGGACGCGCGCCGATACGCCAAGTTGGTAAAGTTAAGCGAGCTCGTGGAAATCGAAGGCGACCATTTTGCGTTTTTTTATGCGCCTAAGGCGTTTGCCGAAACTGTGTCGCTATTTGCAAACAGGGGGTAATAACAATAAATATCGTATATGCCGTAATAGACGCGTTATTGCTCACTGTTGCGTCTTTCGAATGTTTAAGATTGTTGCAGTCGTTGTCCTATCGTCCGAAGCGCGGCTATGCCAAAATACTGTTAACTTGGTATTTCGGCGCGTTGCTGCTGACACAGACCGCCGCCGCGCTGTTTTACGCGTACGGTTTTCCCGAACATTCGATAACCGTAGCTTACTTTCTTTGCGCGGTTCCCTTTTTATGCGTAAAGCGCAAAACCCCGTTGAAATTTACTAAGCGCATTTTGCGTATAACGGCGGTGCAGACGGCGCTGTTGTTTGTGTTGTGCTACTTTGTCGGCAATGCGTTTTTCGCAGCCGTATTGCCCGTTATTACGCTTGTAGGCTGGGCAGTGTGTTTGCCTTTGGATAACGCGATAGCCCGCCGATATTTGCGTAAGGCGTGCAGGAAGCTATCCGAAAGCAACGTGACCGTAATAGCCGTTACGGGCAGCTACGGCAAAACTTCCGTTAAGGATATGCTAACGTCGTTATTAGACGATTCGGTATCTCCGTCGGGCAGCTGCAATACGCCGCTCGGTATCGCAAGGTTTATCAATTCCACCGACTTGTATTACGTCAAGTATCTCGTTTTGGAGTTCGGCGCAAGGCAAAAGGGCGATATAACCGAGCTTTGTAAACTGTTTAAGCCCGTGTGCGGTGTTATAACGGGCGTTTGTCCGCAGCACTTGTCTACGTTTAAGTCGCTTGAAAACGTCGTAACAGCCAAGCGTGAGCTTGCGGAATATTTGCCTGCAAACGGTTTTTGCGTGCTTAACTCCAAGGACGAATACGCGCGCGGCTTTGCGGATTGCGGCGTATGCCGCAAGGTGTTATCCGACGAAAACATTGCCGTAACTACGGAAAACGTAGACTTCGGCGGGACTACTCTTGCCGTTACATACGGCAAAACCACAAAGCGCGTTATGCTTCCTCAGATATCTTCCTACGTTGCCGATACATTCGTAATGTGTTTGCAAACGGCTTTGCAGCTTAAACAGTGCTTTACCAAAACGGTCTCGCGCTCCATATACGTCAAGCAAACTCCGCACCGTATGGAGCTTGTTCGCGGCGCGAACTGTTACATATTGGACGACGGCTATAACGGCAGTATAGCGGGCGTTACAAGCTGCTGCGAGACGCTTAAACGCTTCGAGTGCCGTAAGGTTGTTGTAACCCAAGGCTTGGTGGAGTGCGGCAAACGCCGCGCGGAGCTAAACGAGCAGTGCGGGCGCATTTTGGGACAGGCGTGTTCCTTTGCCGTCGTTGTCGGCAAAAATGCCAATTATCTTGCAAAAGGTCTTGCCGATACGCCATGCAAATTCGTCTATGCCAAAAATCTTAAACAAGCCGTGGCTTTTGCGCAGCCCCACTTGAACGGCGGAATACTGCTGTTTCAAAACGACCTTCCGGATTAGTAGCCGATTGTACTGCGCGATTTGCGACTGAAAATAGCGCAAAAAATCGGATGCGTTCGGGCGGCGTTTCGAACTGAATATATACTGCAAGGAGTTAAATGCTATGAATATACTGCTTATCTACGGCGGAACAAGCTGCGAACACGACGTATCTGTGATAACGGCGTGTCTTGCACGCGGATACTTCCAAGGCAATTTGTACTGTGCTTATCTTAGCAAGAGCAACGAGTGCTTTCTCGTACCAAACGACTACACTCCTGCAAGACACGTAACGGAAAAGCTCAAAAACAGGGTGGTTTTCCTTTTCGGCGAAGGTAAATTCGCAGTTATGCGGGGCAAACGCATTGTCAAAACCGTGCAAATAGACGCGGTCGTAAACTGCTGTCACGGTTACTCGGGCGAAGACGGCTCGGTTGCCGCTTTGTGTCAGTTGCTTAACGTTCCGCTTATAGGTTCTCCGCTTATCCCCAGCGCCGTCGCTATGGATAAGTATGTTTCCAAAATCGTACTTCGCGAGTACGGATTCCCCGTGTTGGAAGGATTCGAATTGAAGCGGTCGGACGATTTGAAGGACTGTACGGTAAATTATCCCGTTGTAGTAAAACCCGTTACGCTCGGATCGAGCATAGGCGTAGCGGTTGCGCGTGACGACGACGAGCTTGCGACCGCGCTGCTTAACGCTTTCAAGTACGACGGCAGAGTATTGGTGGAGCGCGCTCTTGGCGATTTTACAGAGCTTAACTGCGCAGTTATGCGAACGCGCGGCGAAGTGGTTTCGAGCGCAGTGGACTGTCCCGTAACCTTAAACGACATTTTGACCTTCGAAGACAAGTACGTAAGCGGTTCCGCTGCGGACGCAGAGCGCGCTAAAGTACCCGATTCGCTTGTAGCAGAAGTCAAAAAAATGACGGAGCGTATTTACGAACGATTGGGCTTTTCGGGGGTAATAAGAGTGGACTATTTGTTGGACAACGAAAGGAAGGAACTGTACGTCAACGAAATAAACGCTATACCGGGCAGTCTTGCGTATGGGTTGTGGGAACAGCGGTTTACTCGCGCGGAATACGGACAGGCGTTGGTGGAGCAGGCGGTTGCGGATCATCGCGAGAACGCTTGCGTAACCCGAGTATTCGAGTCGACCGTTTTAAGCGGCGCAAACGGCGTAAAGAAGAAGTAAATACCGTTGCAAAACAGAAAATAGAAAATACGGCGTTAAATTTAACGTCGTATTTTATAATGATTATTCAGCCGTAACACATTACAGCACAACAAGTCGGTATGCTTTCGAAACGTCTATACTTGTAGCTCTTGCGCCCAAGTCGAAAATTCTGCTGTCCGTAAACGGTTTATCGACGGATATTTCGTCGTCCGAGTAATTATTCGCAGGCGTTTTGCGCTTGTATCAAGACGGCTTTACATTTAGGACAGCAAGCATAATAATATGGAATTTTAAGGGTTTTCATTTCTTCCATAATTTACCGCTTAATTTTTAATCTTAACAGTAAAGCAATAACGCCGCAAAGTAAAACAAATATACCGAATAATACGGGCAAATGCCAAACTTGATAACTTGTCATAGACTTAAATGCTATCGTTGCGGGAAATGTGTAAGCGATATATTGCATAAACTGCGGTAACATATCTGCGGGGAACATAATGCCCGACAGCATAGTGGAAGGCAAAAATATTGCCATTGCAACCATTGTCAACTTTGCTTGCTGTTTAATCAAAAGCCCGAAAATACAACCGATAGCAAGAGTTACCGCAAGTAATGCTACAAGCGATAAAAAATACCATATTAAATTAGACGGCAATTCCGCTTTGAAAATTAACGGCGAAAGGGCGAATACAATAAGACAGCATATAAGCGTATGTATAAAAGACGAAATAAATTGTGATATAACGCCAAACCATATAGGCGCGCCGTTTGCTTTATAGACCTTTTTAACGTCTGTTCCGTAGATTTCCGCAACTGCGGGCGGCACACCGAATAATGCGCTCATTATTATTGTGAATACCGTCATTGACGAGATAAGCGTTTTTGTAGCGTTTGGGTCAATAGACGTGAAAATTCCGCCCATAAATAGGAAAAATACAAGAGGCACGATATAGCAAGTGATAAGCATACCTTTGCTGCGTATATCAAACTTGAATTGCAAACCAATTCCATACAATAATGCTTTCATTATTCCGCACCTCTCACAATGTTTATAAAATTTTGTTCAAGCGACACTCTGTCGGTCTGAATTTCGGAAATCGGTATTCCTTTTTGCTTGTATTCCGATAATAGCGTAAACAAAGTTTCTGTTATATTTTCCGTTTCATATTCATTTTGCCCGTCGGCAGTTTTAATGCGTATAATATGCCTTTTGCCGCCCATAGAGGTAAATTCGTCAACCGTTCCAATAAAAGCAATATGCCCGTCCCGTAAAACTGCTACTCTGTCGCATAATTCTTCAATTTCCGCCATATCGTGGCTTGCCAAAATTATCGTTTTACCTTGCGATTTTAACGCGCGAATTTGTTCGTGTAGCGATACGCGCCCTTCAACGTCAAGCCCCGCCGTCGGTTCGTCAAGAAAAATAATATCGGGGTTGCCTATAAGGGCAAGCGCAAGGTGTAAGCGGCGTTTTTGCCCCGTAGATAAATCTGCATATTTCTTTTTGGACAATTCGGGTATTCCAAAAGCATTTAACATTTCTTTATCGGGTACGGTTTTATGCCAATTCGCAAACAGTTTAACGGCTTCCATAGGTTTAATATAGGCTTGTAAAGCGGACGATTGTAATTG
>CAJUIZ010000009.1 GCA_910586625.1 uncultured Christensenellaceae bacterium | reverse complement strand
GCCAAGAACATAGCAGTCCACCATATACGTCTCTATTTTACTATATTTTGTTGACAGGGCGGCGGGTGGGCGGGTCGTTTCGCGTAAGCGACGATTTTGGGGCTTTTTTTTAGACTAAAAAAACAGCTTCAAATAGCCTCTGAGATTGACTAAAAAGCGAAAAATATGCTAAAATGAAAAAAACGTTAAAATTTTGAAGATTTTGTCGAAATTTGAAAGGAGAACAAATGTTTGAAAAGATGTCCGTAGAGCAGTACTGCCAATCGCTTGCAAGCAGTTCCCCCACTCCCGGCGGCGGAAGCGCGTTGGCGTTCGTAGGGGCGATTGCGTGTTCGCTTGTAGAAATGGCCGCATCCGTAACGCTTGCCAAGCCGCAAACTGTAAACGGCGACGCAGACTACTTGACAAGGGAGCTTGCTTCCATTACGCGCGCGCGTAAATGTCTGTACAAGCTGTCCGACGACGACGCGGAAGCATACGGCAACATAGTGTCGGCACGCAAGCTGCCGAAGGACACCGACGAACAAAGCAAACGGCGAACTGCGGAAATGCAAAAGGCTTTTCACAAGGCTACGCTTGTGCCGTTAGACGTAATGAACCTGTGCCGCGACGTATTGAAGCGCGCCGAAACGCGGGTACTGCCGAATCTATCCAAATACATTGTATCCGACTGCGAAATAGGCATAAGCCTACTGAGAACGGTTATTAAATACTCGATTGAAAACGTTTACGCAAACACGGTGTTTATCCGAGACGATAAATTGAAAAACAGCTTGGAAACTCAAGCGCGCGAAATTGTTGACAGCTTATAGATTGAAGCTTTACATAACAAAAGGCATTTTCCCGATACAGGAAAATGCCTTTTGATTTTGTCCGAAAACGGTTTTAACCGTATACGCGAGCGACTTGCGCAAGTACATCCGAATAGTCGATATCCGATTGAAAGCCGCCGACCAATTCTATTGTGCCTACGTATGCAGTTAAATACTTGTTGATTGCCGCCTTTATGTCGGCTACCGTTTGACTGTCGTCCGAAGCCGACGGCAATGCGGACGTATCGGCGCAAACAACTGTGAGCTTTGTCAACTTTTTATCCGCGCCGACGGTTACCGTAACCGTCATACGCGCGTCCGCAAGGTTTATGGCGTAGGCGGCTATTTGCTTGATTTCATCAGCCGAAAGTCCGCCCGAAAGCCGAGACAGAATACCGTACGCCGTTTGGTCGCGATACGTTACGACGAAGTTTTCCAGTAACAGACCCAAGCTTGCCGCGGTTAAAGGCTGTTCGCCTTCGGGAACAGGTAATTGTTTCAACGCCGCTTCCAACACTTCGGAAAAAGGCATCATTCTTACGGTTTTGCTTGTTAAGAATTGCCGTAACGTCATATCGGGCGTTAGAAAAAAGCCTTGTTGATATAAATATTCGTCAATACTGCCGTATTTACCGTCGGAAAAGTTGGCAACTGCAAAATCGGCTATTTTTACGATTCTGTCGACGGTTAATCCGTACGACGCAAGCTCGTCCAACGCGTTGCCGACGCTCATACACAGTAAATCGGCGTACAATGCGGGAATACCGTCGTAAAAGCCCTGCCGCCCTGCCGCTTCGTCCACCGCTTGGCATATTGTATACGAATACAGTCGGTCGTTTAACCGACGTAAAACGTCGAAGTCGAAACGATGCTCGCCCGCTTGAATATCGGGAAGCAAGCCGTCGGCGTTATTGCGCAGGTAGCGCGCGATTTGAGCGAACAACAATGATTGTTCGTTAAGTTCGGCAGACAGTTTGTAAATGCCGTTGACATCCACACCCATCTTGGTCAAAAGCTCGTCAACCGTCACAAATAGAACGCGTTCGACTCCGTTTACTATGATTTTACCGTATACTACACCGTTAGCGGAAGCGAATTTTACGGTTTGACCGCTGCCGTCGGCGGTTGTAATCTCGCCGTAGCCGAGCAATTGCAAGTTGCCGTCCTTATCCGTTACAAAGCGTACCTGCGCGTTATCAAAGGTAACGCTGCCGTTATCGGTACGCAATGTGACGTCGCTTGCAGTCAAGGCGTAATTGTGCTCTGCCAAAAGCTTAACTGCGTCCGTTATTATAGCCGTAGCAGGCTGACGTACTCCGCAAACAGTGCAAACAAAATCGTCATACGTATGCAAAGCCTTGCCGAAAACTTCGTCGGTATGCTCGCAGGTTGCGGCGCGGTAATGCCATTCGCCGTCTATCGTCCATTGACCGGAAAAGGTATGCTTATGCGTTACGTAGCCGCAAACGGCGCATTTGCCGTTAGCTATGCTGTGCGGAGCCTTGTCCGTCACTTCGTCCGAGTGTTCGCAGGTTGCAGCGCGGTAATGGTATTCGCCGTCGTACGTAAAACTGTCGGAATAGGTGTGCTTGTGCAAGCTTTCGCATGCGCAAAAGGACAAACACAGCGCAGCAGCCAACAATAACGATATTACGCTGTATAATTTTTTAACCATTGCTTCTCCTTGCGGTTATTGCGTTTAATCCCTGCGCAATTCCGCCTTGATACGGCGCACTCCGCTGCTCGAAGACTGCTCCTTGGTTATTACAAACCGTCCCAAATCTCCCGTGTTATCCGCGTGCGGTCCGCCGCATATTTCCTTGGAAAAATCGCCCATAGTATAAACCTTGACGACTTCGCCGTATCTATCGCCGAACAAGCCTATCGCGCCCGTTTTACGCGCTTGTTCTACGGGCATTTCTTCGCATGTTACGGGTAATTTACGCTGTATGGCTTCGTTAACGAGACGTTCCGTTTCGGCAATTTCGTCCGCCGTCATAGCTCGGGAAAAGCTGAAATCGAAACGAAGACGCTCGGGAGTGATATTGCTGCCCTTTTGCTTTACTTCGTCGCCGAGAACGCGTCTTAACGCCGCTTGCAAAAGGTGAGTAGCCGTGTGCAAATAGGTGGTTTCGATTCCGCCGCCTTCCGCCATACCGCCCTTGAAGCGCTGTTCGCTGCCTGCATGAGACCTTGCTTGGTGTTCGGCAAACTTCTGTTTGAAGCCTTCCACGTCCACGTCGCAGCCGTTTTCGGCGGCAAGCTCCACCGTCATTTCCACGGGGAATCCGAACGTATCGTACAGCTTAAACGCCGTGCCGCCGGGAACGGTTTTGCCCTGAATGTGGGATATTACTTTGAAAAATTCCTTTTCTCCGGATACGAGAGTTTTGCTGAACTTTTCTTCTTCCTTATTGAGTTCGTCCACTATTCTTTCGGCGTTGACGGTAAGCTCGGGGTAGGCTTCCTTGTACACGTTTATGTATACCTTGGCGATTTCCACTATGCCGCCCTTGGCAATGCCCAATGAATTGGCTTTGCGCACCGCACGGCGGATAAGCCTGCGCAGAACGTAGCCTTGGTCTACGTTGCTGGGGGTTACGCCCACTGGGTCGCCCAAAAGGAATGTAGCCGTACGCACGTGATCGGCGATTACGCGCATAGCCTTAGTGGCAGCTTCGTCCTGCCCGTATTTTTTGCCCGACAGCGATTGTATTTTTGCAAGAGCGTCTTGGAACAGGTCGATATCGTACACGGACTTGAAGCCGTTAAGCACACACACCGTACGTTCCAAGCCCATCCCCGTATCCACGTTCTTTTGCGAAAGGGGCTTATACGTTCCGTCCGATTGACGGTTAAACTGCATAAACACGTTGTTCCATATTTCCAGATACTTGCCGCAGTCGCAGGACGGGTCGCAATGCTCGGAACAGGCAGGTTTGCCCGTATCCCAGAATATTTCAGTATCGGGTCCGCAGGGTCCAGTCGTTCCCGCTATCCACCAGTTGTTGGCTTTGGGAAGATAAAAAATGCGTTCCTTGGGTATACCGCACTGCTGCCACACCTTGGCGGAGCTTTCGTCGCGCGCGGCGTCTTCGTCGCCTGCGAAAACGGTAACGGACAGTCTGTCGGCATCCAAACCCAAGTAATCCTTGCTTGTTAAAAATTCGTAGCTCCACTTTATCGACTGTTCGTTGAAATAGTCGCCGAGCGACCAGTTGCCAAGCATTTCGAAAAAGGTAAGGTGCGAATCGTCGCCTACTTCTTCGATATCTCCCGTGCGAACGCATTTTTGCACGTCTGTTAAACGGTTGCCGTTGGGATGCTTCGCACCCAAAAGATAGGGTATCAACGGGTGCATACCCGCTGTGGTAAACAAAACCGACGGGTCGTTTTCGGGGATAAGGCTTGCCGACTTGATTACGGCGTGTCCCCTTTCGGCAAAGAAGCCGAGATATTTTTGTCTTAAATACTGCGAAGTTATTTTCATATAACACCTACTATAAGTCAAAGGGCGGAACGCGAATACCGCATTCCGACCGTTTGATAAAATTAATTTTCAATAATTCTTACGCTTCCTTTTTGACCTTTTTAGCCTTAGCCAAGCAAGAATACAGCCAGAATACCCAGTAGTAAATGGGGATAAGGAACAAAGCGTTGCCGTAATGCGCGCCTTCTTGTCCGTTCATCGGAGCGAAGAAGGACTTGATTGTCGCAAGGAAGCCTTCCGTTTGCGGAAGAAGCTGCGAGCATACCATAAGCACTACCAACAACGTGGTAACGATTGCCAACACAAGATACAGCACGTTCATTCCCTTGGAACGTCTTTGCGTGAATATACGTATTATGCACACTACCGCATGGAACGCCGCGGTTACGATAAACAAAGCCACCAGTATCAAGATGATAAAGCCTGCGTTGCCGACGTTTTCGATTAGGTAAGCGAACGCGCCGCCTTCCTGGTCCTGTAATGTTTTGAAGTTCTTACCGAAGTCGATAATATCCTGTATACAGCTTAAGCCGTAAACGTAGTGAATTTTTCCTTCGTCCGTTGCGGGGGGAGTGGTAGGCGTATTGTCGGAGCCTGCTCCGTCGCCCGAACCCGTGTTATCTTCGCCGCCCGTCGGGGGAGTCGTAGTTCCACTCTGGTCGGGATTGGTTGTTCCGTCGCCTTGGTCGGGCGTAGTAGGCGTTTGTTCGCCGCCCGTTTCGCCCTGATCGGGAGTAGTCGTTCCGTCGGAGGCGTCTTCCGGCTCGGCGTAAAGAGCGTCGCCTTGGTCTTGCTTTAACGACGATTGTTCGCCTGCGGGATTACCCCACAGCGATCGCGGTCCGTAATAGAAGCCCTTGTCGTATTGCGGAAGTATACCGCGTACGCCTTCCGGAGCTATTATAAAATAGCAAAATACCGCAAGCAACAGCGTTGCGAAAATCGCGAAGCCGCGGCCGCCCTTTTTGCTGTACGTAGTTTTGGTCTTGCCGCCTTGTTGAACAGTTTGCTGTTCGTCGACGGCGTGCTGCTGACGTTTATCGCGTTTTTTGTCCTTTTTGGATTTATTGGTGGAAGCGACGTTTACGGGACGCGGTTCCGTTTGCTGTAAAGTTACAAAGGAATAACCGCAAGCGCATACGTTTTCTTCCGCGCCTATTTCTTTGCCGCAGCGGGGGCAAATTTTGGTTTGCGCGCCTACTTTAAGCGTAGCGCCGCAGTTACGACAAAAATTGGCAAGAGACGAGTTACGCGTGTGGCACTTGGGACAAACTACCGCTTCCTGAGGCACTTTGAGCTGGGCTCCACATCTTGAACAATACTTGGCGTTGAGAGAATTGGAATTCCCGCAACGGGGACAGATATTAAAACTGTTTGAACTGTTCATAGTTTTTACTCCTTATTTTTTTCTCTTTTTTCCGCATTTAGAGCAGAACTTATCGTCTTTTTCGTTAGAGTAACCGCATTCTTTGCAGGTCCATTGGTCCACGCTGTCGGGAACGGCTTGCCCGAACGAGTGTCGGCACTTGGTACAAAACGTGCCGTCTACCGCATTTTCCGCGCCGCAGTTGGCGCAGTAGGTCTTAGGCTCGTCCACTTCGAGCTTTAAGCCGCAATTGACGCAAAACGGTTCGTCCGTATTATTTAGCGTTCCGCAATTGGGGCAAATGAGCTTTTTACCGTCGGGGCTTTCCAAGCAGGCTTGCCTTACCGTCACTTCACCCAAATGCTGGGTTTCGTGCACGACCTGCATATTCTCCGTTTCCGCTTCGGACAACGACGCGAAGCAATAGGAGCAAAAATGCGCTTCGAGCGAATTGAGCTTGCCGCAATGCGGGCAAACTTTGCGTTGCACCACCCTGTGATCGTGCAGGTCGGCAACGGAATTACCGCATTTGTTACAGAATATAGCGGTAATGGGCACAGCCGCTCCGCACTTGGGGCACTTGGCCGTTTCGGACGGGGTCATTACCGCTCCGCCGTAAACGTCGGACAGCTCTACGCTCATTTCGTTAGCGTCCACGACGATATCGTTTGAAGCGACGTATCCGTCGTCGGCAATCAAGGCTTCCGCAGCCAAATCCGCCCCGCAATTGATACAGTGGGAAAACGACTTGTCGTTTACTTCGCCGCAATTACGACAAACCGTTTCTTCTTGAAAAACGAAGTTTGTTTTACCGCAATTACAGCAAAATACCGAGTCGTTAGTATTTATCTCTCCACAGTTTTTGCATACTTTCATCGTTTCACCTAAAGTTAATCGCTTAAACGCAACAGTATCCGAGACGTACGCGCGTACTATGCCCGCGCGCGCGAAGCAAGATACCATCAAGTATATATTATATACTATCGTATGCCGTTTGTCAATGGCAAAAAGACAATAGCGTTCGCGTTCATTTGGACGGCTTGTAGCCGTCTTTTAAGCCGACAATCTCGTTGAATACAAGGTTACTTCCGTCGCTGTCCCTGTCTAACACGTAGTAGCCTACGCGCATAAACTGGAAGCGGTCTTCCGCCCGAGCATTAAGCAGGCTCGGTTCTACCTTGGCGGAAACCACCTTCATACTCTCCGTATTGAAGCGCTCGTTGAAATCCGTTACGCCGTCCACCGCGTCGGTAAGCAGACTTTGCAGCTTGCGTACCGTGACGTCAACGCAAGAGTCTGCGTCTACCCAATGAATAACGCCCTTAACCTTGATTCCGCTTTCGTCCTGCCCCGATTTGCTGTTGGGCACAATCGAACACAGTAATTCGGCAACATTGCCGTCGTCGTCTAATACAGCCTTGTCGCAGCGGATAATGTATGCGCCTTTAAGCCGTACGTAGCCGTCCGGTTTTAAGCGGTAGTATTTGGGCGGCGGAACAAGCGCAAAGTCGCTGCGGTCGATATACAGCGTCTTGGAAAAAGGAACTTGACGGTATGTGACAGTTTCCGCATTGGGATTATTTTCCACAGTCAGTTCTTCCCGTCCGTCGTAATTGACAAGCGTAACCTTTAACGGGTCGAACACCGCCATAACGCGATTTGCCGTGCGGTTGAGACTGTCTCTTACGCACGCTTCGAGATAACTCGACTCCACTTCGCTGTTAGACTTGGCTACGCCTATACGCTCGCAAAAATCGCGCAACGCTTCGGCGGGATAGCCGCGGCGGCGTATTCCCGAAAGCGTAGGCATACGCGGATCGTCCCAGCCGGTTACCTTGCCTTCGTCCACAAGCTTTTTCAAATACCGTTTGGACATAATGGTATTGGTAATATTAAGCCGAGCAAACTCTATCTGCTGCGGAAGCGGCGCGGGGAAATCGCAATTGCTTACCACCCAATTGTATAACGGACGGTGATCTTCGAATTCCAACGTACAAACGGAATGCGTAATGCCTTCGTACGCGTCTTCGATTGGATGCGCAAAGTCGTACATAGGATAAACGCACCATTTGTCACCCGTATTATGGTGAGTTGCGCGCAGCACACGGTAAATTATCGGGTCGCGCATATTGACGTTTGCAGAAGCCATATCTATTTTGGCGCGCAGCACCTTGCTTCCGTCGGGAAACTTGCCGTCGCGCATATCGTAAAACAACTGTAAATTTTCTTCGACGGTTCTGTTGCGGTACGGACTTTCCACTCCCGGTTCCGTAAGCGTGCCGCGGCGTTCTCTTATCTCGTCGGCGGTTTCGTCGGATACGTAGGCAAGCCCCTTGTTGATAAGTTTTACCGCACAGTCGAACATTACGTCGAAGTAATCGGACGCAAACAACAGCTTGTCCCACTTAAAGCCTAACCACTCGATATCTTTCTTGATACTTTCTACGTATTCCTGATCTTCCTTGGAAGGATTGGTGTCGTCGAAACGCAGATTGCACTTGCCGTTGTATTTTTGCGCCAAACCGAAGTTGATACACAGACTTTTGGCGTGACCTATATGCAGATACCCGTTAGGCTCGGGCGGAAAACGCGTACAAACAGTTGAAACCTTGCCGCTTTCCAAGTCGTTGTCTATTATATCTTCTATAAAGTTCTTATATTCGCACATATGTTCATCTCTTATTCCTGTTCCGTATTTTCGTCGGAGCTTACTATAAACTCTCCTTCGGTGTTATCGCCGCCGAATACAGCGTCACCACCGTCAAACTGCGGCTTTGCGGCTTCTTCCTGCTCCGCATTGACGTTGTATCGGGTTATATAATCGTCGTCGACAAAACGTACGATTTTGCCCAGCATATACACGGGAATATCTCCCAATTCGCCGTTACGGTGCTTGGCGATAATCAATTTATGATTGGCAGTACCTGTTTGCGCATCCTGCTCTCTGTGAATAAACAGTACTATGTCGGCGTCCTGCTCGATTGCGCCCGATTCGCGCAAATCGGACAGCACAGGCTCGCCGCCGCCCGTTTTTTCGCCCTTTATATTGCGGATTTCCGCGTCGCGCTTTAACTGCGACAAGGCTATTACGGGGACGTTGAGCTCCTTGGCTATAAGTTTCAACGCGCGGGTGATGGAAGCCACTTCGTTCTGTCTGCCCTGGTTGGCGTCCTTGGAGTCGCTGTTCATCAGCTGTATGTAGTCTACGACGATAAGATCCAGCCCGTGCTGCGCTTTTAGTCTGCGGCACTGGGAAGAAATTTCCGACGGGCGGATATTTGCGTAATCGTTGCCGTATAGATTCATTGCGGAGCTTATTACGTCCTGAGCTACGCGAAGCTTTGCGATATCGTTTTCACCGCCCTGCAGCTGCCCGTTTTTAATAAACTTCAAGGGGACGCCCGACATACTGGACAACAATCTTTCTACCAACTGCTCGTTGGACATTTCCAATGAATATACGGCGACAGTTTTGCCCGTTTTAGCAACGTTTTCCACTATGTTCATCGCCATTGTAGACTTACCCACGCCGGGACGCGCCGCAAGTACTATAAGCTCGCCGCCGTGCAAGCCGTTGGTCATATTGTCAAAACGTTTGAAGCCCGTTTGTATGCCGCGGCAGTTGTCGGGGTTTACGTAGCGTTCGTTTATTTTAAGCATTGCGCGCGCCGTTTCGTCGGCAAAAGACGTAAGACCGCTGTTGTAATCCTTTTGCGACAGGCGGAATATCTCTTCTTCGGCGTAGGTTATTACGTCTTCGGCGGAATCGGAACTGTACGCGCGCTGCGTAACCTGTCCGCATATCGCTATAAGCTTACGCATCATGGACGCGCGCTTGACAATGGACAAGTACTCGTCATAATTGGCGGAACTGGGCAGCAGCTCGTTTAAGCGCAAGATGTAGTCGATATCTCCAACCTGCGCAAGCTTGCCGTTACGGCGTAACGCGTCCACTAAGCTTGCGAAGTTGACGGTGTTGGACATATTGTCGTCGCCCACCTTATGCGAGCGACGGGAAATATCCTTCATCGCATCGAATATTACCGCGTGATTGGTTTGATAAAAATCGTCGGCGGTAAGCCTTGACAATATTTCCAATTGCATAGCTTGATTGCGCAATATGCAATACAATATATTCTGTTCCGCTTCTACGCTGTTGGGCAACGTAGCCAGCGCAACCGACGACGTTTGCTCTTTATTGGTCGGCATAACGTTCTCCTTGGTAATACGCAAAAAAGACGGTAGCGTTGCAAAACTTTTAACAAACGCGCCGTTTTACTGCTTTATTATATTTCGATTATACTAAATTTCACGATATAAAGCAATAAATTAAGTGGAAATAATTTTCATTATTTACTGCGCGTCGTCAATGGGGCGTTCGGCATAGCCGCGCGCTATAACGCAGTCTACACGTTTGTACGTGTTTTTACGTATCAGCCTGCTTTCCGTCAAAACGCCGTCGATATAATATTTCAAGTACGACTGTGATTTTACCCCGTCGCTGCCGTTTATTACCACCTTGGTTTGGTCGGTGTAAACAAGCTCGGGGTACTTGGCCTTGTCTACTATTTCGGAAGTTACAAATTTGTCGCGCACTTCAACGCTCTCGCGTTCTACTCGATATTTATTGGGAACGCCGTAAATGTTAAACGTTACGGATTTATCCTTGATTACGCCTTGAATATAAACGGGGTAACCCGTGTCGTTTACAAACGTCAAGTCCGCCGAACCGTAGCTCACCATAGCGTCGAAGCCCGCCTTGACGTAGCTTGACACAAGACTGTGCGCGCTTGCCGACGGAATAAAGTTGGCAAGCAGCAATGCGTTGTACAGCGTAGTAGACACCTGACATACGCCGCCGCCCACACCGTCTGTGTACTGTCCGTCCATTATAACCTTGGCTTGCTTGTATCCGTTTTTCTCCGTACGCGCGCCTACTGTGTTATTGAAGGAAAAAGTCTCGTTGGGGTAAACGGTAATTCCGTTAATACTGCCTGTCGAGCGCGCTATATTAAAACAACGGTTTGCTCCGCTATTGAGATAACGCGTAGTAAACGTTCCTTTTAGCACGGTATTGCGTTTAAGTTCGGCAACAGTTACCGCCTTGTCGTACACAAGCGGCAACGTAATTCGCGTCGTTTTGCCGTCGGAACGGAGCAACGCGGAAAACAACTCGTCTTCGTTTACGGACACTCCGTCCTGCCCCGCAGTATAGGTAAAGCCCTTGGCATCAAAGCCTACGGTCGCGTCTATACGTTCGCGGCAGACATATTCGAAATGCTCGGCGATATCGCCGAAATCGGGGAAAAGATACTCGTACACCGCGCGCTTGGGAAGCTGTCTTAAAAGTCCGTCGGCAAGCCGAGCGCGAGCTCTGCGTCCCAAATAAAATCCTCGGGATTCCGATTCGTTTTCCCGTCCCTTTATATGCTTTGCCAATTCGTAACGGCAAACGTCGCCCCGATACTCCGCAACAATTACGGCGTTCCAAGGCTCGCGATCAGTCTCGGCAAAAGCCGTATCTGCCCGATAAACAACAAAAGCGCCCGCAAAAACTACTGCGAGCGCAAAAATAACAGATAAAAATTTTTTCATATTCCCAATATCGTCCGAGTGTATCCGTTTGGCGAAAAACTCTTCGTTCCAAGCTCTACTCCATGCGTATAATCATGAAAATCGCTTCCGCCCGTAACTATAAGTTTGTATTTTTTCGCCATTTTTCCGTAAAAACTGCGCTCGGACATATTATGTGTAAAATACTGCGCTTCAATACCGCCAAGTCCCGACAAAACCAACGGTTTGAGAAATTTTTCAAATTCCGCTTCGCTTAAACGCAGCTGTTTGGGGTGAGCAAGCACGGGGATACCGCCGTAGCGCAGAATAAACTGCACGGCTTGCACAGGCGTTAACCTTTTGGTCGAAACGTAACAGCACTTGTCGTTGCCGAGATACTTGTCAAACGCTTCGGGAACGTCTCGGCATACGCCTTGCCGCACCATTTCGCGCGCTATAACGGCGCGCCCGACCGTACCTTCCTTTCTAAGAGAGTCAAGGTTTATATTTATTCCGTGCTCCGCAAGCTTTTGCACGATAGCGGCGTTGCGGTTATTGCGCATATCGACTATTGCCGACAGCTCCTGTTGAAATTCGTCGGAATCGACGTCGACATTATACGCCAATATGTGCGCTTCGCAGGTTCCGACACTGGACAGCTCCGCGCCCACAAGATACTTCATACCCAATTCCCTGGCGCGCGTCTTGGCGCGCAGCACGCCGTCGAAAGTATCGTGGTCGGTAACAGCTATACAGTCCAATCCGCGCGCGTACGCCATTTCCACTAATTTTTCGGGCGGAAAAATGCCGTCGGAGCAATTAGAATGTATGTGTAAATCGCATTTCATATACAAAATATACCAAAATTCAACACGTATGTCAACAATTTGCCCTTTTACGCGGCAAAGGTGTTGTTCGCTTCGTAATAAACAGTGATAGATAAAATACGCGCTATGCTTGCCGTCGCAGAGTATTCGAAATAGCTTACCGTTCCGTTCGATAAATCCACCGCGGCTTCGTAGCCGACGACAGAATAAACGACTTCACGAGCGTGTTCCTTGTCCGTACCCGCCCTAATTACGTTTTTCGCAACGTCAGATATATCGTAATCGTTGCTTTCGTACCGTTCGTAAACTATTTTGATACGGGTAACGTTGGCGTTGTTTACGGTAAACGCCGTAAGCGAATTCTTGTGCAAACGTCCGTTAGCGTTAGTTCCGCCGTTGTAGCGGTAGCTTACATAATCGTTTACGTTTATGTCTTTGTTAAACAACGAAGTATCTATCGGCTTGATTTCCACAGACTGCTCGGCGTATTCGGCGAAAACAAACTCTGCGGATATATCTTCCGTAACGGTTATTTCTGCCGTCCTGCCGCCTGTCAAAACATAAGCTTTGCCGTTGACAGTAAGACTTTTCAATTCGACATCGATATTATACGCATTGACTGAACAGGTAAAATAGATTTTATCGCCCGCGTTCAAAACGTTTATAAAACGCGTAACTCCGTTATAAGCGTACTCGTAAGACTTGCCGCCTACTACGTTTACGGCAAAGTAAACCATATAATCTTGTACTTCGTTTTCCAACTTACAGCTAAGCGTAACGGACAGCTTATCACTTGTAACAATGTCGATAACCGTTGCGCCGACAAGCTCGGCTTCGCCGTTGTTGCTTTTAACCTTGAACCTTAGCGTTACAACGTCGTCTTCGGCAAGAACAGTCAAGTCTACGCCGATGTTCGTACCCGTCAAAAACACGTTGTCGGCCTTATCGGAGAATATAACCGAATCTTCGTCGTAATCGCCGAACTTGGCGTCCAACTGATAATACTGCGCCGAAACTTGACCGTCGCTAAGCGTTTGCGCTACCGCAGTCACATCGGAGTAGTCTTCTATAATTACAACTTTACGCGGACGGAAAATATCCTGTTCCCAATTCAGCTCTCTGCCCGCGCCTTCGCCGCTGAAATACTTGCCGCAGCCCTTTACGGTGCACTCGTAGTATTCGTAATTGCCGTCTTCGTAATCGGTCGGCTCGCAGGCAGGGCGCCTGACGGCGTTGTGCTTGCCGTAGCCGTCTTGTTCGTACTTGACGTTTGCGTTGCACAAGGGACAGTTGTACGTCTCGTACGGATGGTTTTGACAGTCTCCTTCGCCGTAACCGACCATCTGCCCTTCTTGATGAAGCTCATCCGAGCCGTCTTGTTTTACCGAGCACCACTTGCAAGCCTTCCAATGCTTGTCTGCATTTTCCGTCGTAGCATAAGCGGAGTAATCGTGTCCCACCGTCGGAAGCTCGTCAGTTTTGCGTTGACCGCAGACGCATTCGGTAACAACCGTGCCGTTTGTCGAGCACGTAGACGAAGTACTCGATACGGTCTTAGAGTAATCGTGCGCTGTTTCTGACGTTTTGTAGTTGCATTGAGAGCATTTTTCGTAATGCTGCGTATCCGTCCTGACGAAGCTTAGCTTGTGCTCGGCAAGCTGTAATTCGCGTTTTACGACGGCTCCGCAGTCGCACCTGTAAACTTCGAAACCTTTTTTCGAACAGGTGGAAGGTTCGCCCGCGCCTTGAACGAGCGTATCGTAAACGTGGGCTACGGGGTCGGTCTTGTAATCGCAATGCTTGCATTGGAAGCTATGCTTTGTATCTCCTTCCGTTTTACTTACAAGTTCATGCTCCGTCTTAGATGTCTCCACTTGATAGCTGTCGCCGCACTTTTTGCAAGTATACGTTATAACGCCGTCGCTTACGCACGTGGCTTCCTGCGTTACTTCCGAGGCGTAGTCGTGTACGCACTGACACGCGGCAAACGCTACGGTTAAAGCAGCCGCCATCGTAATAATAAACGTTACAAGTAAAAACTTTACGAAACAATCGAGCAATTTGTTATTCATTAGATACTCCTAATTACACAAGCTTTTTACATACAGACAGTTTAGCACAATAGTACGATTATTTCAAGCCGTTGCGAACAAAAAAACCACGTCGTCACTCAAACCGATTTAATACATACTTCCGCACTGCATACAAACTTTAAGCGCAAAAACAAGCGTTCGGACAAAAGCCCGAACGCTTGAACGTTACACTACTCGACGTTGACTAACGCTTAGTACAACGGCATATAAAAGACGTTAACAACACACAAGCCGAAACACAACGTTATACGCAACCGCATTGCGAGCGAAGCTTCCAACGCTGCCGCAAAGCCTTACGCGCAAGGTCAACCTGCAACAGCCGATAGGGCGATTTGTTTGAGCACGGAAGCCGTTTGTTCATCCAATTCGCCTGCGAATGCCGAATCGCACGGGTTAATACCCAATACGGTCGCCGCGTGCACGCACGCCGAGAGAAAAGCTCCCGCATAGGACGGGTGCTTGGCATCGGTATAATACAAATCGATTTCCGTATGCTCGACGTACGCGCTACTAAACGCCTTACCGACGTAGCACACCTTCGTCCCCGTTTCCGCCGCGACGCTATTATACGCGTCGGTCAGACATTGTTCCATTTGCACGACGGTAACGCCAAGCGAATCGGCCCCCGCAGCATACCCCCAAGTGGAATACAAATAAATTCGGCAATTTTTTTGCGTATTTTCGATTTTATCCTTCAACGACTTGACCGCCGTCCAAAAACCGTCGTAGTCACCCAGCGGACGCATACTTTGCTCTTGAAGTATTACTACGTCGTAGTCGTCGGACGAACGCAATTTATCGTCTACGATTTTACCGAAAGCGTCTGCGGAATCGGCAAATTTAGACAAAGTGTACGCGCCCTTCGTAACGGATTCCACCGCGACCGATTCCTTCGCGCCGTCCGCTAATTTTCGAAAAATATCGGGTATATCGCTGTAAAAAGTAAAGCTGTTGCCTATAAAAAGTACTTTTGTCCTTTGCCGCATAATTCACCTGCCCGTGTCCACCTATATTCTAACTACTACGTTTGGAAAGCATTATTCCGTACATTATCCGCTAAAATGCGGACAAGTCGTATTCCAACTGCAAATCGCAAGGTTCCTTGTCTATATGCGCCGCGTCCGGTTCTTGCGTAAATACGAAGCCGTACTTTTGGTATGCCGCCGCGCTTTCCTTGGCGGAATGCGCCGATACGTATAACTTTTTTGCGCCGAATTCCTTAGCCTGACGACACGCAAATTCAAAAAGCCGCCGCCCTATCCCACGCCTGCGGAAGGGTTCGGAGACGTAAAACTCGACTAATTCGGCAAACTGCGCTTCGCTTCCGAAAAGGTCGTTCGATACGAGAGCAAAACCGACGACCGCATTTTCAGCAATCGCGGCAAATGCCGCCGCGCCGCGCTTTACTGCGGAGATTACGCTGCGAGCCTTTACCCTACGCTCGGACAACTTCCATTCTTCCGTATAACGAACGGGAACAAGCTTATAGCCGCCGTCTACTTTGCGCCAACAATGCGTAACGCGTTGCCGCACAATAAATCCGTCCAAAGACTTTTCGTTGAAACCGTCGCCGACGCGTATTATACGAATATTTCGAAGCTCGTTTTTTTGCATAGTAATTGTATCGCTTGCATACCGCAAGTCCCTTACGTTCACATAGGTTTGAGATTTTTGTTAAGCCTGTCGACAATCCAAGCAATTCGCCGCCGCCGTCCGTCGTCGGTTTTAGCGTCCAAATATGCCCGCGTGTAAGTCTTCTTAACGGACGGAGACATAGCTTGAAAATTGGTGTAGGCGGGCTCGAAAGCCTTTAATATATCGGACAACAAACAAATCTGCCCGTCGGTAACAGCCTGCGGCTTCGAAGCGTTCCACTGCCCGTTTTGTTTTGCTTCTTCTATCTTCGCCCTTCCGTAATCGGTCATCAGTCCGCGTTTTTCAAGGTTGATTGCCAAAGATTTGTTTTTCTCCGACCAATTGCTTTTCGCGCGGCGCATTGTAAAATACTTTTTATACGTTTTGTCGTCTATACGCTGCATTTGACCGTCTATCCAACCGAAGCAAAGTGCTTCTTCCAACGCTTCTTCCGCAGAGACTGTATTTATCTCGTCCGTTTTGCCAAACAAAATCCAAACGCCGTCCTTAGACGAACAATTCTCGCTTAGCCATTTTCTGAATTCGGCTCTGTTGCCAAAATGCAAAATATCACCCATTGCAATGCTTCCTTTATTGTGTCTTTACGCTTATTCATAGAACAATCTCCTAATCCGTCGAATAATCGGGTTATATCCCCAAAAGCAACGGCAGCGTAATACGCGGTATAATATTTATTAAGCTTGAAACATTGTTATTTCAAGCTCAATTTATCGACGGCGGCTTCGAAGCTGTCTACAAAAAATACGTCTTTGCCGTTATTGCTCTCGTATATAAAATCCTTTAACGGCTTACTTGTATATTTAGTATAGTCTCCGTAAATTGCTATACGGAATTGATAATTGACGAATTTTTGTAAAATCTCGCCGGCAAGACCGCTGCTTAGCACAAAGAATTCGTCTGCAATCAAGTCCTTGGATATTGCGATATTTTTTACACCGGTTTCGTAGTTTACGGTCATCATTAGGTCGATAGCCGATTGCGAATCGACGATAACGACTTCCGCCGCGTCAACGCGCGCAATATCTACGTTGTTGCAAGTAATCTTTTCTATTTTCATTTTGTTAACTCCTTATATTTTCGTGCGTGCGGTCCTTTATGTTATGCCGTATAAAACGCAGAAAGCCCAAGATCGCAAGCGGGATTTCTTTCCGTTTGAAAACGCAAACGAATAAAACGGATTATTGTTCAATGCCGATATCGAACACGCTTAGCAGATTGAGAACGTCCGGATAAGAAAACCTTGCGCCTTTTACGCGGTTGTTTAACAGGCTTACGTTGTAGCCGCTTGCATGGCGAAAATCGCTTTTTCTTAAATCGCAATCGGTAAATTCGGTGTTTTTCAAATCGCAGTTTTTCATAATGCTTTCGCTCAAATTGCACCCGACAAAAACGGAATCTACAATACTCGACTGCATAAAGTCGAACTTCTTAAAGCTCATATTCTCAAACTCGTTATATTTCAAATAACAGCTATCGAGTTTTTCGATAGGATAAAACACCGAACCCGATTGCAAATTTTCCCAACGTATGCTTACCAACGAACACTTGACAAATGACGAATACGACATACGCGATTCCTTGACCTGCATATTTGCGATAGAACACTCAACAAATTTACACTCCGAAAAAACGCAGTTTATAAAAACGCAATCTACAAACTTACATTTTTCAAACGTACAATAAATAAACTCGCAGTCGGTTATATCGATGCGTTCTTTGACAATACCCGTAAATACTTTATCGGAATAAGTACGCATATAATTTCTCCTTCCAACTAAAAACCGACTCGGAACGGCAACATATAAATCGGCGCTTACAGTTCTATTGTTTCTATCTTAAAGTCGCAATAATATTCGGCGGTTTTGCCCGTAAATTTCAATACGCAATAATCGGGATCGGTTACGCCTTGCTTGTAAAACAGTCTGTCGCCAAAACGCCACATCCCGTCTTTTGTCTCTTGGTCGGTGCAAACCTGCATTTCGCCTATTATAGTAACGCCTTGATACTTTATTTTTCCGCGTTTATAAAAATAAATGCAAGCTTTATTGTTTGCCAAGTACTGCTTGACTTTGTTGGACGACGTGTTAGTAGAAAAATAAATATCGTTTCCGTCTATTTTACGGGGTGCAAGCATAGCCCTTATTACGGGACAGCCTTGCTCGTTAACGGAAGCAATAAACGCCGTTTTTTGTTTTGATATAAATCGAAAAATTCGCTCTTTGTCCATTGTATTTTATCTCCGTTATTACCGTTTGACGTACAAATAATTATATAACATTTATTAAATAAATGCAAGCTGTGTCTGTAAAAAAGCAATCGCGCATAGCGTAATCGGATTGTCGGAGAATTAAACCCAAAATGAATAATCAACGCTAAATTCCAATTTCCATCAATTAAAAATCGAGATAATAAAACTTACGCTCGAAAACAGATTACATAAGCAATGAAACACCACGGCTATGCCGATATCTTTCTTTTTGTAAGTTACAACATAGGCAATAACAAATACTGTAATTCTAAAAACGTTATTGAACGGCAGCCACAAATGATACAAAGAAAACAAAACAGACACGGTAACGGGAACAAATAAACCTTGCTTTGGCAAATTACTTGTCAAGTAGCCTCTGAAATATATCTCTTCCACAACGGGAAATATGAAGGCATTTGTAATTACGTACAAAATGCTTGTAAATATCAATAATCCTTTCGGATATGTTTTAATCAGTTCAAAGTTATTCCAATTAAAATATTCCCCCAATTTCGAGTACAACCGCGAAGATAAGTCCGCCGTCAATTTGTTTTCGATTTTGCCCAAAGTAAAAGAAATGATTCCCGCAAATGCAAACAGTACAACGCTCCAAAGTAAGGTTTTCCACCACTTTTGTTTTTCGTAAGCGGTAAAAGCGATTTTTAATCCGAACTTGCCGTTTTGTTTTTTATTAGCGTATAACACAACGCATAATTCAAAGGGTACAAGAGTAAACAAAAATACAATCAAAAACAAACATATAGACGGAATACCTTGCCAATATGTACCGATTGTTATATACAGCGCCGTTGACACTATACTCGGAATAAGCGTCAAGAGCAACAATTTAGTATAAGATAAGTTATTTTGTTCGTCCATACATTATAATACAATACCCAATCAAACCGCAAGGTTTGACTGGGTAAAATTTGGTGGAGACAAGGGAATTCGAATCCCTGACCTTTTGACTGCCAGTCAAACGCGCTACCAACTGCGCCATGCCCCCGTATTGGTGGACGATAAGGGAGTCGAACCCTCGACCTCTGCGTTGCGAACGCAGCGCTCTACCAACTGAGCTAATCGCCCGTATCGATTTGCTTATACATTATATCAGCATTGGCGATTATTGGCAAGCGTTTTTTGTTACTTATTCAGCCGTAACATTTCCTTTGTAAACGGGAATTCGCAAACCTATAATACACTCCCAAACGAACGGCAAAACAAATCTATCTAACAACACACATAGCCTGCGTCTTTTCAATAGGCAAAATTTACTTCGCAGCAAATCGTATACGAAAAACAATCGTAATTGTTACACTATTTGCCGATCGAATAATATCAGCACGGCGTTTACAAGGAAAATAACTCCCGCAACGATACACATTACGTCTATAAGCGCAAATTTGGAGACAACAAGCACCACACCTATTACCGTAATTACGATAGGAGAAATAATCGCTTTGAAGCCGCTTTTGTAATTGTTGACGATATCCAGCACGCCCTTGATTATCAGCAGTACCCCGAAAATCAAAAGCACCCACTCGGCGACAGTCCAACCGCACACAAGTATCACGACTCCCACCACAGTTTCCACTGCGCCGCGAGTATACAGACGTTTTACAAAGTCGTATATGCCCATAGCTACGAATAGCACGCCCACTACCGTAAACAAAATTCCAAGCGAGCCGGATCTTAACGCAATAAGCAGTATACCTATCACTGCGTACAGTACGCAGCTTACAACGCTGTTAGCAGAAAAAGTTATTTTATTATTGTCAGCCATAATTCAAATCTCCGTTACAATGGGTGTTTAACGTATTATATTGCCGACAGACTCAAAATGTCAAACAAAATGATATAAACTGCAAACGACGTTAAAGTATCTCGATACAGAGCGTATCTATTACCGTTGCCGTCTACTGCGACGTGCAGTGATTTTCTCGGCTGTAACAGCATAGATTTTATCGATTTTTACGTCTGTTACAGCTCGTATAACCCAAATAAAAAATGACGCGGCGCGTTATTCGCGCCGCAATCGAAATACTTTATTATATCGAACACGAACAAAATATATCGCAATACATTATCATCAATGTGATACGATGTAATAGCGAGTAATTTATAGCAGTTTGTTGTAGATTAACGCAGTTAATGGCTGTTCGTATGCTATTATACGTTCAAATACAAAACAATAGTATTCAACTACGATTCCAAAGCGTTAATCGGCTGCGGCTAATTCTGTCGGTTGTCAGCCAAAAACTTTTCGACGTCTTTAAGATACGGCATAGAAGGGATTGCGCCTTCCTTTTGAACAGCCAAAGCGCCTACCGCCGCAGATTTACGAACGGCTTCAAAGAGTCGCTCGCCCGCATCGACAAAGGCAGCAAGAGAACCCGTAAAAGAATCACCCGCGCCGACGGTATCGACTGCGTTTACCTTATACGCGCTTACATACAGCGTTTCCTTGTCGTTAACCAATAACGAGCCGCTTGCTCCCAATGTGACTACAACGTTTTTTACTCCGCGGGCTACAAGCTGTTTGGCAGCGGAAACAAAATCGTCGCGCGACGTTAGTTTTCTGCCGACAATGATGCCGAGTTCCGTCTCGTTGGGAGTCAAAACGTAAACTGCCTGCAAAACTTCGTCGGGCAGCTCTCTTGCAGGAGCGGGGTTGAAAATAAACTTTTTGCCGTATTTTACGCAAAGACCTGCCAACGCCCGCACTACTTCGAAGCGCATTTCTCCCTGCGTTACAATCACGTCGTTAGACGCAAGCAACTTCTCCAATCCGAAAACGTCTTGGGCTGTGTAATCCATATTCGCTCCGGATACCATGCATATTCTGTTTTGACCGCACGTTTCCACAGTGACCAAGCTGTAGCCGGTAGACGAAAGGGCGGATTTTTTGATATAACTTACGTCGAAATTTTCATCCGTAAAAAATCGGATAAATTGTTCTCCGTAAATATCGTTTCCGACACAGCCCGCCATAGTAACGTCCGCGATATAAATAATTTCGTAATCCCAAATGGAGCGCGAAACTATCCATTTTTTGTCTATTACGTCGTGCATTGCAAGCCGCACGTAAGGATAAATATTACACATTAGCGTATGCTCCTTTATTTTATTGTACCATACAAAGCGATTGCACGCAACGATTATATTTTTACGGGCGGTGTCAAGATTTTAGCGGATAATTTTTTTGATTTCCCGATAAAATTTTGCGAATTCGGCTTCTTGCAGGATTTATTTGTATTCCGCTATCGGTAAACGGTACGTTTCGACGCAGCCAACCATCCGCTAACAATTTTAAAAGTTATTTTTATATAGTTAATTATATAACACAAATCATACTTAAATAGAACAAAATTCGGTCAAACCATAGGATTGTTTTTTTGTCAAAAAAGTCAGCATTTTTTTGTCAAAAAGGCGATTTTCGGTCAATATGACGAATCAAAAGTTCAAAAAAATGTTGACGAAATGTGGACTTTTTTGCCGTTACATACCTATGGTTTATAACATAAAAAGAACACGTCCCTACATCTTGTGTAGGGACGTGCTGAAAAACACTTTATAACTTATACAAATCATCAACTCGCTACGCTTATTGATGGGTAAAATTTTCGTTTTTACTTTTAACAGTACATTGCAATTTATTTTCCTTGCGAGTAAACTCGCAGATAAAATAAATAATTATGCAGTTACTTTGCAAGGGAAACTGCCACTGCGCAGGCGACTGTTGCGCCGACCATGGGGTTGTTTCCCATTCCGATCAAGCCCATCATTTCTACGTGAGCAGGCACGGAGCTGCTGCCGGCAAACTGCGCGTCGGAGTGCATACGTCCCAAAGTATCCGTCATACCGTAGGAAGCGGGACCTGCCGCAACGTTATCGGGGTGCAAGGTGCGTCCCGTGCCGCCGCCCGAAGCTACAGAGAAGTACTTTCTGTCGTTTTCTTGACACCACTTCTTGTAGGTGCCTGCAACGGGGTGTTGGAAACGCGTGGGGTTTGTGGAGTTGCCGGTTATCGATACGTCTACCTTCTCGCTGCGCATAATTGCAACGCCTTCGTTTACGTCGTCGGCGCCGTAGCAGCGAACCTTAGCCCTTTCACCGTCAGAGAAAGGAACTTCGCGTACAACCGTCAATTCTCCCGTGTAGTAATCGTATTTCGTTTGTACATATGTAAATCCGTTAATGCGAGATATAATGTACGCAGCGTCTTTGCCTAAGCCGTTCAATATTACACGAAGCGGCTTTTTGCGCGCCTTGTTGGCGTTACGGGCAATGCCGATAGCTCCTTCCGCAGCGGCAAAGCTTTCGTGTCCGGCAAGGAACGCGAAGCAGTCCGTTTCTTCGCGAAGAAGCATAGCTCCCAAATTGCCGTGTCCCAAGCCTACCTTGCGTTGGTCGGCAACGGAACCGGGAATACAAAACGCTTGAAGTCCCAAGCCGATGCATTCGGCGACTTCGGCGGCGTTTTTAACGCCCTTCTTAAAAGCGATAGCGCAACCGAGCGTATAAGCCCAAACTGCGTTTTCGAACGCGATGGGCTGTACGCCCTTTACAATTTCTTCAACGTTTACGCCGTGAGACAAACATAAGTCGCGAGCTTCTTCCAACGATTTTATTCCGTATTGTTTAAGTTCGGAATTGATTTTGTCTATTCTTCTTTCATAACCTTCAAATCTGATAGCCATTGTCTCTCCCCTCCCTATTCGTTACGCGGAATAATATACTTAGCGGCGTTATCAAAACGTCCGTAGTGCTTCTTTGCCTTTTCCAAGGCTTCATTACCTGATACGCCTTCGGAAACAAGTTTCATCATAACGCCGAGATTTACGTATTCGTAACCGATAATTTCGCCGTTATCGTCCAATGCGCAGCGGGTTACGTAGCCTTCCGCCATTTCAAGATAGCGCGGTCCCTTTACCTTAGTAGAGTACATAGTTCCTATCTGGCTGCGAAGTCCCTTACCCAAGTCTTCCAGTCCTGCGCCAATCGGCAAACCTGCGTCGGAAAACGCCGATTGAGAACGTCCGTAAACTATTTGCAAAAACAGTTCGCGCATAGCGACGTTTATAGCGTCGCAAACAAGGTCGGTGTTCAACGCTTCAAGCAGCGTCTTACCCGGCAAAATCTCCGCCGCCATAGCCGCCGAGTGGGTCATACCGGAGCAGCCGATAGTCTCCACGAGCGCTTCTTCTATAACGCCGTTTTTAATATTCAAAGTAAGTTTGCAGGTTCCCTGCTGCGGAGCGCAGCAGCCGCAACCGTGAGTAAGTCCGCTGATATCCTTGATATCGTACGCCTGAACCCATTTGCCTTCTTCGGGAATGGGCGCGGGACCGTGATTGCAACCTTTCGCTACGCACTGCATAAGTTCTACTTCGTGTGAGTATTGCATAATTGGTTTGTCCTCCGAAAATAATTTTACAACCTAATAAGTATAACACAACAACCGTTAAAACGCAAAGACTTTAACTAAAAAGTGATATTTATAATGTTAATAGTCGGTATAAAAATTTGCAATACTTTTACTCGCGCAGACTGTTTGCATATGCTTGCTTATACATACCGAAAACGCTTATTGACAACATATCGGAGCCCGCAATTCCCGCCGAAAGCTTGCGTTTCCGCCGTATTTGTACCGCTTGCCGCCCGTTACCGATAAGCAAAACCTGCGGTTTGGCGATTATTAAAACAAACAGCTCGCAGCGTAACGCTTACACACAAAACCGTTAACCACTACATCGTAAAAAGTTAAGCGCCAAATAAAAACGTCCGCTGCGACGCAATGCCGCAACGGACGATAATTACATTACAAATTTGCACAAAGACTAAACTGTCTGCAAATAACCGATTGTGATACGAAAGATTGAATTACTTTTGAGAGTAATCCGTTTGATCGTCTTTGTCGGCGGACTTTGCTTCCGCGCGCGGCGTTTCCGTCTTTTGCTTGGGTTTAATGCAAAGCAATACAACTATGCCTACTGCGGAAAGACCTGCTATAACGTACAAAATAATCTTCCATATTAGTACAGCGTTTGCTTTGCCGCCCTTGCTTTCGGGGGCTTTGACAAACAGCTCTAACTTGGGATTGTGCTCTACCGTGGATTCGGAATCTGCTACGCCGTGGAAACCGTAGGAATCTACTACAGAATACACAACTTGATATACCGCCGTTTTGTCCGCACGTATATCTTCGTCAGCGGGAGTTATTACTCCGCTTGTGCTTACGTAGCCCTCGTAGCCTTTGGTAACTTCGCGCTTAACGCTGTCGTAAATGGTTACCCATTCGCCGTTAACCTTTTTTTGTATTACGTATGTTACCGTTTTGGAAGAAGAATTGGAATCGTCGGGATAGCTTAAAGAAGTGGATACCGTATAAGTAACGCCGCTGGTCAAGCCTTCTTCGTGCTTTTTGACCATGTCGGAAGAAAGCTCTACAACGGGGTGAGTAGTGTCTTCCGCATAGCGCACGAAAGCATCGCTCTTGCACAAAACCTTGGACGTGTCCGTTCCGTCCTTTACTACCAAACGGAACTTCCACCAACCAGAAGTGCTTATGGATATGCCTTCGGTTATTTTTGTGCTGTGATCCCAAGTGTCCTTACCCTGAGAACTTTCCGAAGGACGGCAGTATTCTACATAGATTTCGTCGTATTTAGCGTCCTTGTCGTAGTTTTCGTTGCCTTCTACAAGGTAGTTCATGCTCGCGCCGAAAATACTCTTAACCAAATCGGAATCCTTCAACCACTCCTGCGGAAGCTTGAAAGAGCTCATTTCCCATTTAAGCGCGGCAAACTTGGCGTCTTTTTTAAGCTCGGTCATAAGCGCTTCGTTGTCTAATTGGTCGGTAAACTCGGCACGCAGGATAAGCTTGAACTCGGCGGTTGCCTGAGTTCCGTCTTCCTTATTACCGACAGACGTCGCAACAATTATATATTCTCCTGCCGCAGCATCCGCCGAAACGGTGATTTTACCGTCTGTGTCCACTGTTACGCCCGCTTTTCCATCCTTTACGGAATAAGTGATGCCCTTTTCCGTAGCGGTAGAAGGTTCTACGGTAGCTTCCAACATAATAGTGCTTTCTTCGCCCGTCAAGCGCGTGGCGGCGGACGTTTTAAGCTTTACGCCCGTAACAAATACGTTAGCGTCGCCTTCCGCCGCAAAAGCGAAGGTCGTAACCGAACACATAGTTACGAGCAAAGCTAACGTTAAAATAAGACTGACAATCTTTTTCACAATAAATCCTCCGATAGGGTGACATACTTCCCTACTTTTGTACTTGGATACACCAAAAAACGGATTTTCACCGCATATACAATCATTTTACATTTATTCGAGCAAATTGTCAACGGTTTAGCAATACAAAACATTATTTTGCAAATACGCATACATTAAAAAGGCGGCTTATTTTAGCCGCATTTACATTAGGAGAAAAAACTTGCAAGAAACAATCGTACTGCTGTCTACCGCTATAATCGTATCTCTCGACAGCTTTGTCGCAGGCTTTTCGCTGTCGCTTAACAAAAAAGCCAACGCTGTTCTTCCAGTCGCAGTGGCATTGGTTACGTTGCTGCTGTGCGCGGCAACTTCCGTTATAGGCAGAGTTTTGGCGGACTATTTGGACGGGTATGCCGACTTATTCGGCGCGGCAGTACTGTTTGTACTTGCAATAATCAATTTATTTAAGAAAGACGACGATCAAACGTACTCGCTCAGACAGATTACTCTCGGCGAAAGCGTAACAATGGGCTTTGCGGTGGGGACAGACGCGGCGGTTGCCAACCTGTCGCTTGCAATGCAGGGCTTGGGCGTTGTTGCGCCGATAGTATTTGCCGTAACGCACTACTTCACCGTACTTGTCGGACAAAAATTGGCGGGTAAAGTAGTTATGAAAAACTCCAACTACCTATCGGCGGCTGCGTTGTTCATTCTTGCGCTTGCTAAAATAATTTGACCCGCTTAGCCATACAAAGTTCGAACTCTGTATGGCTATCTGCACGCGGCAATTGAGTATAAAACAAAAATTATAGGGCTTGCCCGTAGGACAAGCCCGACAATTGCGTATATAAACTAATCCAATGTATTGGCTACGTTGGGATTGAAATACAGCGGAACACCGTCGCGATCGGTATCGTCCGAATCGGCAAAGTTTTCCAAATACTTTGCCGTATTGAAACGCGTCCAAGGCTCCTTCTCGGGCGGATAGGCTACGAATACCATACGTTCCTTGGTGACGGGGTGATTGAATTCCAGACGGTACGCCCAAAGCGCCAAATTGTGTCCCTTGGCAAGACTGTCTCCGCCGTAGCGTACGTCGCCGAACACGGGACAGCCTATTGCGGAAAACTGTACGCGTATCTGATGACTTCTGCCTGTACCAAGCTGAATTTTTACCAAACTAACCACGTCGGAATAGCTTTCCAGCACTTCGTAGGAAAGCTCTGCGCGCTTAGCGTTGTGGTCGCCCACGGTTGCCACGTACACGGTGTTGGTTAGCGCGTTCTTTTTGAGATAATTGACGAGTACGCCCTTGCGCTCCTTGGGACAATTGAGCACCGCAGCAAGGTATTGCTTGGTCATATCGCCGTCTACTATCTGTTTGGACAGCCGTTCGGCGGCCTTGCTGTTTTTGGCAAACACCATTACTCCGCCCGTGGGACGGTCGAGACGATGTACAAGCCCCAAGTAGACGTTTCCGGGCTTATTGTATTTGTCCTTGATATACTCTTTAAGCAGCGTAAGCAGGTCGGTGTCGCCGCTGTTATCCGCCTGCGACGGAATATTCTGCGGCTTTACCACCACAAGCACGCTGTTGTCTTCGTGAAGTATAGTTACATCGTCCATAGTAAAGTTTCTTGGCATAGAATGTTTCCTTATAAATATTTTCGGCGTTTGTGATCGAGTTGATTTTAAGTTAGGTTACGCTACGCTGGATTTCTCCGCGCGTTCGAACTGCGTTCTCTCTTGGTCGAAATGACATAAATTTTTTATGACATTCAAAGAACGACAACGTTCGTAACTGCGTTTCTTTGTTGAAAACAAATTGTTTATTGTTGAAACGGTTTAATACTTACACGGCATAGATGGGCGTAGATGCAAGGCAGGCGAGTACGGGATAGATCGTACCGAACGTGCACGCAGCCTAACGAAGCAGATGCGCCTATATATTACGCCAAAGACCCGACGCGCCGCAGGGCAGCACCACGCCTTGTTCGTCGGTGGGAAGCCCCACTTCGTAGGCGGTAACTTCGCCGCAAGAGGGCATAGTCAATTTTAACAAATTGGACAGAACGGCGGGCTGCAACCCCGTTGTGTAGGAATTGAGCAACACGAACAGCGGGTTATCCGACAAAACGCCCGAGCACAGCTTGAGAAAGTCGAATATGTCGCGTTCGATTTTCCATTCTTCGCCGTTTGCGCCGCGCCCGAAGCTGGGCGGGTCGAGTATTATAGCGTCGTATTTGCGACCGCGCTTGATTTCGCGGGTTACGAATTTTCGGCAGTCGTCCACTATGTAGCGTACGGGCTTGTCGGACAAACCCGACAAGGCGACGTTTTGCTTTGCCGTTTCCACCATATTTTTGGCTGCGTCCACGTGGCAGACGCTTGCGCCTGCGGACAGACACGCCACGGTTGCTCCGCCCGTATACGCAAACAGGTTAAGCACGGACACCGGTCGGTTTGCGCCGTTTATAAGGTCTGTCATCATAGCCCAATTTACCGCCTGCTCGGGGAACAGCCCCGTATGCTTGAAGTTCATAGGGCGCACGGTAAAAGTCAAATCACGCCAAGATACGTTCCAGCTTTCGGGAAGCTTGCGCTCAAACTCCCACCGTCCGCCGCCCGTAGACGAACGGATATAGCGCGCGTCAGGCTTTTTAACCGTTGTCAGCGGAGCTTGCGCACGCCATATGACCTGCGGGTCGGGGCGCAACAGCGTGACATTCTTCCAGCGTTCCAGCTTTTCGCCGTCGCCCGTCGCGATTATTTCGTAGTCTTTCCACTCGTTGTTGAATTTCATAACCAATAAATCGTACCTTATATCCCAGTAATATTCAATCGATTAAAACTATTTGCCGTACGCCTTAAAAGAGAGTAAGCTGTCTGTCGACATTCACTTTGTATTACTTTATAGCTGTCTTATTAAACTTTTATTTTTTATACTTTAATTATATATTAAATTGAAACAATTTTCAACCATTTACCCCAAGTTTCAGAGAGTCATAATCACACATTGAATCAAACAAAAAGCCGCAATTGTTAATTGCAGCTTTTTACAATATTCAATCCAATAATAATCTGTCATTAAGGTAAACTGACTTCACCGTTAGAGCAACCGACTTTTTTAGTAAGAACTCCTTCGTTCCAACCTGCAAATTTTGATATTGAATTCCATGACGAGACCGTACCGTAATATACTATAACAGAGAGATTTTTACAATTATAAAAAGCCTGCCAATTTATCTGTTTAATACTTGAAGGTATCGCTATCGAAGTCAGTCCTACACAACCGTAAAAGCTATCGTGTCCTATACTGACAACGCTTCCGTCGGTAGGTATTATACTGCTTTTACAACCGAGAACCAACTCTCCTGTTTCTCTCTCTATTATGCAATTGTTTGCGGTATAATACCTTGAATTACCTGTCGACACTGTCAAACTTTGAATATTGCTACTGCCCCTAAAAAATATAGGATCAATACTTGAAATTCCGCTCCCGATAATTACCGTTTTTAAGCTAACGCATTCGCCAAAAGCCAACTCGCCCAACTTTTTTACACTATTAGAAATATTTATACTTTCTAAACGCTTGCAATACGCAAATGCGTCTTGTTGTATCTCTGCAACCTTATTTCCGATAACTACGCTTTCCAAATTATCACAGGATTCAAATGCAGCTTCGCCAATACTTATTACACTATTAGGAATTACAACATATTTAATATTACTTCCCCAAAATGCTCTTTCACCGATAAAAACAACGTCATTGGGAATCAGACTATTGTTACATCCTAATACCAATGTTTTATCGGATTTTCTAATTATACAATCCGAACTACTATAATAATACGGATTATCTTCTGAAATTTTTATTTCTTCTATATTGTGGCTGTGCCTAAACATATTGGGCGATAATTCCATTATGTTAGAGCCTATGATTAAGTTCTTAAGTGCCGCACATTCATCAAAAGCGAAAAAATCTATTTGAGTAACAGGCTTTCCATTATATATGGACGGTACTTCTACCGAAGGGGATTGTTTATTGTATACTTTTACTAATGAATACGATTCTTTATCGTTATTAATATTAAATTCCAAATTTTTTTCAACATTAAAAGCTAACGTACTTGATAAATCTTTATATTCAACCTTAATACTGCATGCTCCAACTGTTAAATTACCGTTTATGTTATAGTCTTCAATAACACTCGGGTTACCTTTTTCATTCGTGTATATAACTGTTAAAAACGGTTTAAGACTTTCAAGACTGTCCCCGTCATAAATTTTATGTGTTGAATCATACGATACAGTTATTTTTTCTAAACCGTTATTTAATACAAAATTACACGAGCAAAGTATACAAACTGTTAAAACTAAGTTCAACATTGCGATAATAACCAATTTTATCTTTGTATTTTTTGTCATAAAAAACTCCTTAAATAAAAAGTGCCGCTTCTATCGAAACGACACTCGTAGAATATGCGTTCCGATAGCTACCACACTAAATTCCAAAGACTCTTGTCTATATGAATAGAACGCATAAATCTACCGAAAGATTATGCAACAAGAGTACTTATGTTGAAAATTTAATGTGGTGAACTAATTTTAACAAAATATAGTTAAAAAGTCAACACTAAACATAATTATGATGACAAAAAACACTGCCAAGACGACAGTGTTTTTCGTTTATTGATTTATAACATTTAATATAATAATTAGATGACTGTCTACATTTAGCATACAATTACGCTTTGGTTAGGTGTAGGGTGAATCGGTCGCCGTTAACATCCCACGCCTTGGTAAACGCGCCGCCGTCAGCCTGCTCTACTCGGTCGGCAAGAGTACCTTGGGCAATTTCGCCTGCGTATTCGGCAAAGACCTTGGCAAGCAGTCCTTCCGCTTGATAGCCCACGATTATATGGTCGGTTACGACAAATCCGCACTCCTTGCGCATAGTTTGTATTTTGGATACGATTTCGCGTACCAAGCCTTCTTCTATCAGTTTGTCGTCCAAGTTTACGTCCAACGCAACGGTATCGCCGCGGTCGGTCACGACGGAATAGCCCTGCTTATTTTTGGAAGAAATGAGTAAATCTTCTTGGCTTACTTCCACCCTGTCGCCGTTGAAATCGAACACGTGCTTGCCGCCGTTTTTGACGTTTTCCACCACTTCGCGCGCGCGTTCGCCGAGATTGGCAAAGCGTTCGCGTATTGCTCCTATCAGCTTGCCGTACTTCGGTCCCAAAGTCTTGAGCTGCGGCTTTATTTCGTAGTCGGCAAATGCGTCGGCGGACTTGACGTTGATTAGCTCCTTGACGTTAAGCTCGTTTTTGACTATGTCCGCCATTTCGCTGTCCAACTCTCCGCCGGTTGCAACGTACATACGCGCAAGCGGCTGACGGTTCTTGACGTTGGCGGAGTTGCGCGCCGAACGCCCGAGAACGACTATGTCCAATACCTTTTCCATCATTTTGTTAAGGCGCGAATCGATATACTTCTTGTCCGCCTTGGGGAAAGCGCACAAATGCACCGAACGCGGAGCTTTATCGAAGCAATTTGCCGTGATATTTTGGTAAATGCTTTCCGTAATAAAGGGTACGAAGGGGGCAGCTACCTTGACAAGCGTATCCAGCACGGTATACAGCGTCATATACGCCGCCTGCTTGTCGTCCGTCCAGTCCGCGCCCCAATAGCGTTCGCGGCAGCGGCGTACGTACCAATTGGACAGCATATCCGTAAACCTTTCTATCGCGCGGGCGGTATCTGTTATTTCGTAAGCGGACAAGCCCTTGTCCACCGTTTCAACAAGCTGGTTAACTTCGGACAGTATCCACTTGTCCATAAGAGTAAGCTTGCACTTTTTAAGGTCGTACTTGCTCGGGTCGAAATCGTCGATATCCGCGTACAGCACGTAAAACGCGTAGGTATTCCACAGCGTCCCCAAAAACTTACGCTGCATTTCCGAAACGGCTTCGGAATAGAAACGACTGGGCAGCCACGGAGCGGAAGCCGTATAGAAGTACCAACGCACAGCGTCCGCGCCCTGCTTGTTGAAGCTGTCCCACGGGTCCACTACGTTGCCCTTGTGCTTGCTCATCTTTACGCCGTGTTCGTCGCCTACAAGCCCTAATACTATACAGTTCTTAAACGGCGCTTTGCCGAACAGCAAAGTGTTTACCGCAAGCAATACGTAGAACCAACCGCGCGTTTGATCTACCGCTTCGGAAATGAAGTCCGCAGGGAAGTTTTCCTTGAACAGCTTTTCGTTTTCAAACGGATAGTGGAACTGAGCATAGGGCATAGAGCCGGAATCGAACCAGCAGTCTATAACTTCGGGGGTGCGTTCGTACGTTCCGCCGCAGCTGCATTCCCACTTGCATTCGTCAATAAACGGACGGTGCAATTCTATATCCTTGCTGCAACCGCATTTTTCGGCAAGCTCGGCTCTGCTGCCTATTACGTGTACCTTGCCGCATTTGTTGCATACCCACACGGGAAGAGGCGTCCCCCAATATCTGTCGCGGGAAATTCCCCAGTCGATTACGTTTTCAAGGAAGTTGCCCATACGTCCAGAACCGATTGTAGGCGGTATCCAGTTGACGGAAGCGTTGGCTTTGAGCAATTCGTCGCGCACCGCCGTCATCTTGACGAACCACGACTTACGCGCGTAGTAAATAAGCGGCGTGTCGCAGCGCCAGCAATGCGGATAGCTGTGCTCGTACATCAGCTCGGCGAACAGCAGTCCGCGCTCCTTCAAATCTTTAAGTATGGGTTTATCCGCCGACTTGCAGAACAATTCGGTAAGCTCGCCGCAGCCGTCTGCAAATTTGCCGTCTTCGCCCACAAGCTGCACCAGCGGCAAATTGTACCGCCTGCCTACGTTTGCGTCGTCTTCGCCGAATGCGGGCGCAATATGCACTATGCCCGTGCCGTCGGTGAGCGTTACGTAGCCGTCGTTGGTAACGTAGTAGCAGTCGTCCCGAACGTTCGCATAGGTATACAGCGGCGTGTAATGAACGCCTTCGTACGCGGAGCCTTTCTTTACGTCCAAAATCTCATAAGTACCGTCTTCGAAATGTTTGCTTACAAGGTCCTTTGCAAGAATATACTTTACGCCGTCGCACAAAACCGTTGCGTAGTCGTAGTCGGCGTTCATACAAAGCGCCACGTTGGAAGGCAACGTCCAAGGAGTTGTCGTCCAAGCAAGGAAGTAGGTATCGGGGTAATCGACAAGTTGGAACTTGGCAACAGCGGACTTTTCCTTTACGTCCTTGTAGCCCTGCGCAACTTCGTGGGAAGAGAGCGCCGTTCCGCAGCGCGGGCAGTAGGGCACGATTTTGAAGCCCTTGTACAACAGCCCCTTGTCGTAGATGGTTTTTAGCGCCCACCACTCCGACTCGATATAATTGTTGTCGTAGGTGACGTAGGGATGCTCCATATCCGCCCAGTAAGCTACGCGGTCGGACAGCTGTTCCCACTCGCCCTTATACTTCCAAACAGATTGTTTGCACTTTTCCACAAACGGCTCGATACCGTATTCTTCTATCTGCTTTTTGCCGTCGATGCCCAAGAGCTTTTCCACTTCTAATTCCACCGGAAGACCGTGAGTATCCCAACCCGCCTTGCGCAGAACCTTACGTCCCTTCATTACTTGGTAACGGGGAATTAAATCCTTGATGGAACGCGTTAAAACGTGCCCAATGTGCGGCTTGCCGTTGGCGGTCGGCGGACCGTCGTAGAAAGTAAAGGACTTGTCTCCTTTTGCGGCTGTCTGCTCGAAAATTTTATTTTCTTTCCAAAATTTTAGAACTTCCAGTTCTCTGTCGACGAAGTTTAACGAGCTGTCTACCTTTTTGTATTTGGACATAAGAATTTCTCCTTAATAAGGTTAATATTGTGATGGAAACAAAAAAGGAGCGTTTGAAAAAACGCTCCTTAAAAGAGTTAACCATTTCAAACTGGTACGTTTGCACATATGCGCAAATTATACCGCGCGGCAAGATAACGGTCCGCCGCCGAACTTGACTACTCGACAATGTTTCGCCAAGTCTACTTGCAAGGGGATGGCTTACGGGCGGTCAGTCGTCCTTTTCACCCAACGAACGCTCTCTGTTACTTTCCGTATTCCGCAGTCTTGTCCTTGCTGTAACGTATTTGCTATTAAATTATTTACATTTTAACAAATTTCAATAAGTTTGGCAAGTAATATATGTCTTTTGTTTATTAAAAAAAGCAAATACATAAAACGACTTGACGGCAGCGTTCGTTACAATGTTTTTTCAATCCGTTTTTTCGCATTTATACGACTATGTCAAATCCGTTCCCTTATTTCGCTGACAGTAATTTTGAACTTTTGACCGTTGTTAAACCCAAGTATCAACGACTTTTCATCAACGCCGAATGTTGCCACATAATATTCTCGCAGCAAAAATTTAATATCGCAAAGTATTTCGTTAGGTTCTACTTTCCAATTTATATCGGGTAAATCTTCCAAATCGGACTGTTTGTTATATTCCGTAACTAAAATGTGATTCTTTTCGTCTTTCATATTCATTCTCCTTTGGTAATCGCAGCGCTGATCGTCTATATATTAGACTCTATCGACTTGGCATTTTACAAGTAAATAATGCCAATTCGGGAGAAAATTGTAATGAGTGATTAATTATTATGTATAGCTTATCGAAATTCGCGGAAACATTAGATATTCTTATGTTTGAAAACGACGTCAAATCAATTAATCTGGCTAACGCCATAGGCGTTGATTCAACCACAGTAACAAGATATTTACAAGAAAAACGTGCGCCATCGGCGGAAACTTTAATTAAATTAGCAGACTACTTTAATTGTTCATGCGATTATCTATTGGGATTAATTGACGATGATATATCTAATACGTACTATCCCTGCCCTTCGTTTCCCGAACAGTTAACTAATCTGAAAAATACATTCAAATGCTCGTGGAGATATTTTTATACTCATTCAAATATATCCGCATCTCGTTTTTACGAGTGGAAAAACGGTAAAAGCGTTCCATCGGTAGATTGTATCATAATGCTCGCAAAGGGCTTTAACTGTTCAGTGGACTTCATTTTGGGCAGAACGAAAGACTAATATTAAACAATAATTACCTACGCTTCACGGCGGCTTAGCAATTTTGTTGCATATACGGCAATCAAAAATGCAACGGAGAATTAACCGTTGCTTTTATGTATACAACAAAAAATTACCCTGCGATGACAAGGTAATTTTGAATTTTACGTCGTTTTTTTGTTACATTATTACTTCAATATCAAAAAATTTTTCTTGAAAGTTGACTGCCGCGGCGATTTGTTCCTTGGTGTACTTGGGCGTGCGCGGGGATATACCGCCGTAAACGGGCGCAACTACCCACTTGGTTTCGACGTCGTTTTTGCGGATTATTACCGCTATTACGTATCCGCAAAATTCCGCCCCGCGTTCAAGCGGATAGTTTACGCCCACAATGTATGCGTCCTGTTCTTCGCCGTCGCCGCCGATAACTCCCTGTACGCAGCCGTAATTAAGATTGTACTTTATGTCGGGATGCTCGGGATGAACGCTTCCGTACGGACGGTCTACGACAACCTTTACCAGACTGTCTATTATACTTGACGGGTCGTCGTCCGCGCTCGGCTGCTGTTCGCTGTTCACGAAAATTACGTCATATATTTCAAACGCGGCGTCGTAATCGGCAAATTTGACGTAAAGATTGTAGCCCGCGGGTTTATTAAGCCGACTGTATCCGCCGTAAATGGGTACGCTTACAAAATCTATCTCGTTGTTAGAAAGCGCGTCGGAAAACATACCGTTAGACCGACCGTCAAACTCGGCAAAAAGCACAAGGTCGGATTCCTTCGGCGCGCGGACGGACGCTCCGCATTGGGGGGGCATACGCGTTTTTCCGTCAAAAGGCTGCAGTTTTCGCAAAAATTCATACCCGTGTTAAACTCCTAAAACAATCTGTCCTTGTTCTTAAAAAACATCTGCAAAAATTTTACGTCGGACAATCCGTCCCAGTCGGTTTTTACAAAAGCGTCGTTTTGTATCTCGTATACGTCGGCTTGCGGAATGGAAGCTATAACGGGCGAATGGGTAAACACTACAAACTGGCAATTCATATTTTCCGCAGCGTTCTTTATTCTTACGGATAACAGAAACTGATTTTCCGACGACAACGCCGCTTCCGGCTCGTCGATTATGTACAGGCCGTTTTCTTTTAGACGTTTATCGAAAAACTTCAAAAAGCCCTGCCCGTGCGAAACTTCCGCAAGGCTTTTGCCGTAAAAATTCTCGAAGCTTACAAGAGTATCGACGTGCGGCTGCTTGGCAAGTGACTTGGCGTAGTCGGACAGCGTTTTGTACGCGTCTATTTCCGCAATTGCGCATAGCGCGTCCCGCTTGCGATCTTCCACGTCGCGGACGAATTGAATAAATTCTTCCGCCGAGAAATAAAAGCTGCGTTTGGGCGAAAACCGCTTGGATACCGCAAAGCACTCCGTACGCGCAACAAATTCGTCATCCTGCATTTGTTTGTAGGATACCCTGACGCAATTGCACGCGGCGGATAGAATCTTTGCAAAGGTACTCTTTCCGCTGCCGTTATCTCCGCAAAATACCGTTATGCCTGCGTTAAAAGTAAATCGCTCGGTATTGACGATAAGCGGTATAAACGGGTAGCCGTCTTGTACCCGTTTAAGCCTGTATTCCGCAAGATAAATCATAATACCGCCGTTTACTCTTTGTAGTCGGGTTTGCGTTGAAGCTTCCGCTCGTTGCCTTTGCCGTCCACAACGTAGGTATTGTCCAACGTCTGCTGCACGCCCAACCGCCACGCTTCCAAATACTCTCGGCGCAAAACTTTTTGCTCCGCCTTTTCCTGTTCGGTAAGACCTTCCGCCGTCTTGGATTTACGAGCAAGCTCGTTTATTCTGTCAATTTTTTTCTGTTCCATAATTCCACCTGTTGTTTGTATAATTGTAGCACTCATTTATACTCAAGGTCAAGCGAAACGCCCGACTGCAATATTGCGCAAAAACAGCGGAACGCTCCCGTTTACGTTACATTCATAACTATCGGTCAATTGAGCGAACGTTTCTCCCTGCAATAAAAAGGCTGCCGAATTACGGAAAACTATCCGCTTGCGACAGCCGATTTACGCATATATTTTGTTTACTACGCTGACAATTACATTTTAATAGAGCCGATTGACAGCAAATTACTGGAAACTCTGTCGAACAGCAAAATATTCGACGTGGCGAACTCAACGTTAATCTTGTCGCCGATTTTGTAATCTACGCCGCCGTAGATAACGCTCGTAAGAATGTAATCGCCGATTTTGAGTTTTACGGTCGTTTCAGAGCCTGTGGGCAGGGCGGAATACACTTCCGCTTGGATACCCTTGCCTTCTACCGTCTTGATAAATTCCGGTCTGATACCTATTACGTACGTATCTTCGGAAACTTCGTATTCGTCTTCGGAGAACACTACGCCGGTTGTCTTTGCAAAGCTGTAATTGAACCGTCTGTCGGCATTTTCCTTTTCCACGTAGCCTTTTTGCTTGGCGGCAAGCTCTTTTTCCTGCGCTTTTTGCGCCAAAATCTCGTCGCGCTTTTTTGCTTCTTCGTCGAGATTAAGCGGCTCGGAAGGCTTGAACACCGCCTTGATTCCGTCCAACATCTCGATAGCAATATCCGCGCCCTTTTGCTTTGCCTTGACTTCGATAAAGTTAATGCTCGGCGACCCGATAAAGTCGGCGACAAACAGATTGGTCGGTCTGCCGTAAACTTCCAACGGAGCTTCGTACTGCTGAATAACACCGTTATTTATAAGGCATATTTTAGACGCAAGCGTCATCGCTTCCTGCTGATCGTGCGTAACGTAAACGAATGTAGACCCCGTTTCGACGTGCAAACGTTTAAGCTCGGAACGCATTTCCAAGCGGAGCTTGGCGTCCAAATTGGAGAGCGGTTCGTCCATAAATATAATTTTGGGTCCGGGCGCCAACGTTCTGGCAATAGCTACTCTCTGCTGCTGTCCGCCGGAAAGTTCTGCGGGGTATCTGTCCATAAATTCGCCTATGTGAACTATACGAGCGGAGTGCCTTACGCGCAGGTCTATTTCTTCCTTGTCTAACTTTCTTACCTTGTAAATCACTTCGCCGTTTACGACGTGCTGACCTTCGGCGTTCAAATCTATTCCTTTTTGAGCGAGCTTTGCCTTGATTTGCTCGGCTTTGGCAAGATATTCCTGCTTTTTAGCTTCCGCGACAGCCAAGCATTGTTCGTCGGTAAGACCGTAATAATTTAATGCGAATACTTCTTTTGCGGAATTAAGACTTATCTTAAAGCCGTCGATAATGAAAAGAAGAACCTTATCCTTGACGACCTTCTTGTGCTTGTCTAACGAATAGGAGTAGTATTTTTTAATTTCCGCAATTTTGAATACTATTTCGGCAAGACGGTTATAACGGATATAATCCGAATCTATAACGGGAAAATTCCCTTTGAGCTCCTGCAACCCCATAGTAATATTTTGATAAACTGTCATATGCGGCCACAAAGCGTAGTTTTGAAACAAAAATCCCACGCGGCGCTTACTGGGCGGAATATTTATTCCTTCCTTGGAATCGAAAATGACTTCGTCGTCGAACATTATTTTACCTTCGGTGGGTGTTTCCAAGCCCGCTATCATTCTTAGCGTCGTGGTTTTTCCGCAGCCGGAAGGTCCCAACAAGGTGACGAATCCGTTGTCTTCTATTTCCATATTGAGATGGTCAGCTCCGTAAAATCCGCCCCATCTTTTAGTAACGTTTTCTAATGTAATCTTAGGCATTAGTTTTACCTCCCAATCCTTTATCAATGCTTGCTCCCGTAAGTAAGTTCGTGAGCCAGTTTACCAACAAAATAATGGCAATCAATACGAAGTTCGCGGCATTTTCCAACGCCGGTACGCCGTCAGAGCCGAGCTGGAACATAAATCTTGTCAGAGTGAACTGATCCGAACCGATAAATACGAACAAATCGTATTCTCTCATACAGGATATAAACGGCAACAGGAAGCCCGAAATAATAGCCGCCTTCTGAATGGGGAACACTATACGCAGCATTCGCTTCCACCAAGGAATACCCTGAATGATACCTGCTTCTTCTATTTCGTTAGAGAGCTGCATCATAGCGTTAAGCGACGACCGCGACGCCATAGGAATATACTTGATAGTACCCAATACGATGCCTACAAGCATCCAAGCGCCCGTCAGCCCCATATTAACTCCCAGTAAATAAAAGCACTGGCTTAATGCAATGGACGGAAGCAGATACGGGAAGAACGCCAAACCGTTAACGAAGCCCGAATACTTGGACTTTCTTTTTTTGCTTATTGCGTAACCGATTAAAAATCCGCTTGCACCCGCAGACAGCGCGCAAACCACCGAAAGCACAATCGAGCCCTTTAACGCCGCGCCCACCTTCTTCTCGAAGAAGAAACCTACGAAGTCGTTGGTGGATATAGGCGTTTTGGAAGTCCACGCGCGGAAGGTTAAGCCGCCCGAAAAGTCGCCGGGATTCCACAAAAGCGATTCCAAGAAGAAGGACACCATCGGACCTATACAGAAAAACGCCACCGCAAAGCTCATAACTATGCCGACAATCCATTTGCCCGCCTTGCCGAGATTATTTTTGGAAATCTGACCGGACTTGCCGGTTACGGTTGTAAACTGTTTTCTCGAGCCCGTTTGAAGTTGATTGAGAATAAGCAGGAAAACGCCTATAACAATCATTACAATAGCCACAACGCTTCCCCAGCCTGCGAGCATTCCGCCCGAGCCGGTAATTAACGCCTGCATTTGCGTTGCCAATACGTAGTAGTTTATAGGATTGCCCAGCTTTACCGCCACCGAATACGAGCTCATAGCCGAACTGAACACAAGCAATACGGTAGAAAGTATTGCGGGTTTTAGCATAGGCAAAGTTATCTTAAAAAAGCATTTCCATCTGGGTATCCCGAGAATCGACGCCGCTTCTTCCAAGTTGGAGTCCATATTCTGTAATACTCCGCCCAAAAGTATGTAAGCAAACGGCGCGTAATGCAAGCCCAAAACCAAAGCTATGGGGAACATACCGAACACCCACCACTCGGGCATCGCTATTCCCGTTAGCGCCTGCAATTCGCCTGCGTATCCTGCCGTGCAGTTTGTCGATATAAACAGATTCTTCCAAAACATCGCCAACGTCCACTGCGGCATAATGTACGGAAAAATAAATACCGCGGATATAAAGCGTTTGAACTTCAAATTCGTTCTCGCAATCAAGTAAGCGGTTAACCCGCCGAACAGCACCGAAAAAACGCAGGCAAGAACGGATATCAAAAGCGACCTTCCGAACGGACGCCAAAAGAAACCTACCGAAGTGTCGCTTCCCGCCCAGTCGAAAATAGCCTTGAAGTTGTCCCAAGTAAACTTACCGTAGCCGACCGTGGAATACTCCGTAAACGCCTTGACGAGCAGCGATACTATCGGAGCTATATTCAGCAGTAACAATATCACGCCGAATACCACTAAAATGGTATTCGCCGGTACGCCGAAAAAGGTAATCGCACCGTTTGCGCCGCGCTTAAACCATTTGGAAAAATCTTTGGGAGATTTTACCTTGAGTTTTTTTGTCATTATTTACTCCTTATCTTTTTCCTTTATTCCAATAAAGTCAAGGTAAGCGTAATTTCGCTTACCTTGACCAAATTTATAACAAGCAATTGTTTTTTCTTGTCACATTACTTGTTAGCTATTGCGGACAAAAGGAACGGCTGCAACGTCTTGTAGTTGCTTGCGATTGTCGCGGGGTTTTCCACAACGGCTTTACCCGTGTTAATCCACCAAGTAGACGAAGGATCGTTCAAAGCGGGATAAGTGTTTACGCCTTCTACGTAACCGCCCTGAGTTCTGTCCTTATTGATAGACGGAAGGGTAGGATAATCGCCGGGGTCGCCCGCCCATACGGAGTACGCCGTCGAATTCGTCGAAATCAATTCGAAGAAAGCGCAGGTTGCGTACGGATATTTGCAGTTGGGCATTACTTGCAGATAGTGCTTATACATAAAGCCCGCAAAGCCCTTGATTGCCGAAGCCGTAGGAGCGTCCTTGGAGTTATCCTTGCCTAACGCTGCTATAACGATATTCTTCTTGGATATTTCTGCGGATTCTTCCACTTTCATTATCTTGGAATAAACTATCCAACCGATAGCTCCGGGGGTTTTGGCCAAATTGGTCATTGCTTCGCCGTCGTCGCCGTAGAATACCGCGTTTTCGATAAACTTACCGATGAAAGCGTAAGCGTATTTTTTGTCGCCGTACTTGCTGTAATCTTCGATATTTACGTCGGTAGTCTTGGACGCGTCTTCCCAAGCTTCCTTTAACGCCGCGTTTTGGTCGTCGGTCGTCAATTGAACAAGCCAGTCCATATTAACGTTTTCGTTTCTCGGGTCCATAGTGAAAATCTTGCCCTTGTATTGCGAATGGGTTACGTCCCAAACGTTGTCGATGACCATATCGGCTTTACCCTTATTGTTGTACATCCATGTTTTGAAGTTGTATTGAAGCGCGAACGGATCGCTTGCACTAAGGTCTACGCCTTGCGCTTCTTTCCAAGTTTTGGGAACAAAATTGAGATAATAACCGGTATCCAAGCCCTTGGTTTGCAGCTGATAACCGTCTTGCGTTACCATTCCGCAATAATTCTGCACGCCCGCTTCGATTTCGCCTTGCAGCGTCGTGTAAATTTGTCCGTCTACGGTTGTATCGTATTTGAGAGCGTTGGCAGTAACCGCGGAATTGTGCTTCTGTAATTCGGAAATGAACAGATTCTTAACGGTGTCTTTGCCGCCGCGCGACGTGGTAGCCAAAATTCTCAACTGTCCGTTGGCTCCGAGTTCGTCGGCGGCTTTCTTGAACAGCTCGTCGTGAGATAAGGTTTCGGCGTCCTTGATGGCTTCCAAAACCTTGGGATCGGGTTCGAACTTGTTTCCGCAACCGACCATACATACCAAAGCGGTAACAACAAGCAGCGTTACCAACCCTATGCATAAAAGTTTCTTCATAGTTTTTCCTCCATATATTATTTCACTTTTCATATAGAAAAGCTAATATCGTTATAACGTATCAATAATACCCCCCCCCGATAGGCAATGTCAATACCATTCGAGATAAATAAAAATAAATATTTCAATTTCATTTTTGTGGAATAATTCACAAAACAAATCTTTTAAGATAAAAGTATTCAATATAGAATACGCCGCAAAACAGCAAATAAAACGTTAAAAATGAATTAACTTCGCTTTTCGACAACTCGGTAATTTTTGTCACAAAAACCGACAATAAAAATTATCCGAAATTACTTCAATCGTAATTTTCCGCGGCAAAATTCGACTTGTCGGACCAAAACCGATGACGGCAGCCGCAGAACAAAAAAGCGACGGCTTGTTTAAGCCGTCGCTCGGATATTCTATGACTGCGCGTTACGGTTGACAGTATATGCCGAAACGGTATCTCGGTAGGTAACTACTCCAAAGCTACCTTGTGGCGCACGCTCAAACTGCGTAGTGCTGCTGTGTTCCCACCCTGACACGGTTGACAGCATCGCGTCGCACAAGACCTTGGTATCAACATTCCTTGCCGATTCCTGCTTTCCACATATAAAGCCGCCCGCAACATTCAGCCCTACTGTAGCGGATTGTAGGCGACAGGGCACCGCTAGCTCCCCACTTAGCGCAGTAACGCTATTATACACTAAATGCAATAATTTTGCAACCGTTTATTTTGTCGAAAACAAACGCCTCCCTACTTCGTCGCCATATTGCGCTAAACCAGCTTGGAAATTTCCTTTTTAAGACGGGAGATTATTTTCTTTTCCAAACGTGATATGTAGGACTGGGAAATGCCAAGAAGGTCAGCTACTTCTTTTTGCGTGCGCTCGTCTTCGCCGTCCAAGCCGAAGCGCATTTCGATAATCTGCTGCTCGCGTTTGGAAAGCCGCGACAGACCTTCTTCCAAAAGCTGACGCTCCACTTGGCTTTCGACGTGGTTGTATATAGCGTCGGAATCCGTGCCCAAAATATCGGCAAGCAGCAGTTCGTTGCCGTCGCCGTCCACGTTCAGCGGTTCGTCAAGACTCACTTCCGCCTTGCGTTTGGAAAGCTTACGAAGGTACATCAGAATCTCGTTTTCGATACACCTGCTGGCATATGTGGCAAGCTTTATCTGCTTTTCCGCCTTGAAGCTGTTGATAGCCTTGATAAGACCTATCGTGCCTACGGATACCAAATCTTCCATATCCACGCCGCTGCTTTCGAACTTTTTGGCAAGGAATACCACCAAACGCAGATTATGCTCCACCAACTTGTCCTTAGCTTCCGTATCTCCTTGACAAACGGCGGAAAGCAGCACCGCTTCTTCTTCCGCAGACAACGGATGCGGCAACGCTTCCGCTCCGCAAATATAATGCGCGGTCTTGTCGGACATAGACAATCGGGCGAGCAGTTTTTTCAATAATTCCAGCACTTTCATAATTTGAGCTCCTTATTACAAACGCCGAAGCGTATAATTAACCGTTTGCCGAGACAAACTCATTAGATAATACGATATGGTAACCTGCCGATTGGCATTTATCCGACGGCAGCGCAAGATATGCCTGCCGCGTTACACCGTTTGCGGTTACGTCCGCCTTGACTGCCGGCACGCTTTTTACGCCCGTGACAGTCGCCACTTCGACGGAACGGGCGTTGCCTGCAAGCGTTTGTTTTGCAAAGTAGTCGGAAAATCCGTCGAAACGCTTTGTTACAAAACATACCGGCAAACCGTCGTATACCAAGCCGTTGCCTGAATCGTAAAAGCCCGTCAGGTTATAGTCTTTGTCGAGAGTAACCACAATCTTGCAAATATACGGAGCGATTCTCTTGGTTTGCTTGACGTAAAAGACTATCGAGTAGCATAAAAAGGCGACTAACGCCAGCGCCAATGCATACACGAACAGCGGAACGCGCATTTGGTAAAATTCGCCGTCTTGTGTAACGTAGCTAATATTGAGCAGATGAAATATTCCCGTTACGGCTCCGCCCAAAGTAAAGGTATACGCGACGGTGAGTAAAATATGCCAAAAAAGTTTTTTTCCTACGCCGACCGCCGTTATGCACATAAGAACAAGACACGCCGTCTTGACGAGATACGTCCAAAAACCGCCTACGAATACGCTTGCAACGGCGCACGCAGCGCCGACCGCGCCGCCGAGAACGATACGGTACTTCTTGAACGGTATCCTGAGAGTCAAAGCCGCCGCAAGCAAAATGAGAGCGTCTATTACGAAATTATCCAAAATTACGTATTCCAAGTAAACGTTCATAGCCCAAATTATAGCGGTATAAAAAGGCGACAAAACGTATCTTTTGTTGTAGAGCTACAATATTTTGTAAAATAGCTTACAAAAAATATGTCCTTCCTTTTTATAAGGAAAGACATATTAACACGTTTTTGTTAAAATACGCAAGCGAAAATCGCAATAAAGTTATTCGCTTGATACCGAGAGAGCGATTAGTCCTGTTCTACTTCGCGGAAGATTTCGCCCTTGATATACGGCATCGGGTCTGCGTTTTTACCGTTAACGGCTATTTCAATGTGCACGTGCGCTCCGTCCATAAATTCGTTAGACGCCGAAGTGCTTACCACACCGATTTTTTCACCCTTTTTAACGGCTTGTCCCTTGGTCACCTGTACGTCGCCGAGCGAAGCGTAGGTTGCAACCACGTTGTCGCCGTGGTCGATTGTAACGATTTGTCCCAAAGCGAACGTTTCTTTTACGTCCAATACCGTTCCGTCGTACATTGCGTTAACTTCCGTGCCGTCGGTAGCTACAAGGTCTACGCCTTTGTGAGACGCCCAGTCGTTAAGCGTAGAGTTGAATACGAACAGTAAATCCTTGCCGTCGGTATACTCCATACTTATTTTGTTGTACTTAACGGGAGAGTTGAAATAAACCTTTATTTTGTCCTTAACGACGGGATCGGGATCTTTGTTGTCGTCGTCCGGTCCGCCTATAACAGGATTGTCGGGAATAACGGGAGTATCGGGCTTACGCGTAAGAGTAACCGCCAACACAACCGCCGTTATTGCCAGCACGCAAAATATAAGTAACAGCAACGCCGCGTTATTACGCAGAAATCTTGTAAATTTGTTGGTTTGTTTTGCAGAATTCATTGTTTGCCTCCGTATTTGTTTGATGAGATTGTTACCATACGTAAACGCTTTTATACGCGTTAAAACAAAAATTTCAGTAATCGCCCAAAATCAGCGGAAATCCCACGGATATAACGCCGTCGCGATAGGCTATTTGGCAATTGACGCGTTTGCCGTCCAGAATAACACCGCCGCGAACACCGCCGCTGTAACCGCTTATTACCGTCAAATCGCCGAAGTTGCTTACGGTTACGGAACGGACGCGCAAATGGGAAAGAATACGTTCGACAGCAGTTAAATCGCCTTCAAACGTCGCGCTTATGCCGTCCACTGTTCCGCATCGGGAGTACGTCGCGGACAAGTCGGCAACTGAGCAGCGGACCATACTGCCGAAGCCCAAGTCAACTCCGCAGACGCTTCCGCCGCGGCAATAAACGTTTATCTGCGCGTTATCGGGCGCTATCGACGTTATGGCTTGTTCGTACGGTTTTGGCGCGAAGTACAGCATCACTCCGACAATTGCAACCGTCAATATTACAATTACGAAAAATCTTTGCATACAAACATTGTTGACGCAAAAAAAGAAAATAATAACAGACCACAAATAAAAACGAACGATAAAATATTAAAATCCAAACCGAATAGCAAAAAACGTTATTTATAGTGAAAAAATAAAAACGGCTGTAAAACTTGCGGTTTTAAGCCGTTTGTAATATTTGTAATGTAATGGCCGTCGGCTGCTTACGTCAAAAGACGCTCGGCAAGCCGATACATTTTATTCGTACAGCTTCGAAATGGGCAAATCGGTGTAAACGCGTTCTATCGCTTCGGCGAACAGGTCGGAAATAGTTACCACTTCTATTTTGCCGATACGCTTTTCTTCGGGAAGCTCGATTGTATCGAGAACGATTATTTTGCTTAGCTTGCTTGCTTCGAGCCGCTCGATAGCCGGTCCCGACAGTACCGCGTGTGAGCAGCAGGCCACCACTTCGCTCGCGCCGTTGTCTATTAACGCCTGCGCGCCTTGACAGATTGTTCCTGCCGTATCTATCATATCGTCCAACATCAAGCAGCTGCGTCCCTTAACGTCGCCGATAATATTCATTACTTCCATAACGTTAGCCATAGGACGGCGTTTGTCGATTATCGCCAACGGCGCGTCGAATTTACTCGCCATTGCGCGAGACCGCACCACGCTGCCCATATCGGGACTTACAATAGTAAGATTGGTCGGTACGCCCACCTTCTTAAAATGCTTGGCAAGCACCGGCATACCCATAAGATTATCGACGGGAATATTGAAAAAACCTTGAAGCTGGCTGCTGTGCAAATCCATAGTAAGCACGCGATCCGCGCCTGCCGTTTGAAGAATGTCGGCTACGAGCTTTGCCGAAATGGGGTCTCTCGCGCGCGCCTTGCGGTCTTGACGGGCGTATCCGAAGTATGGAATAACCGCCGTAATACGCATTGCCGATGCGCGCTTGCACGCGTCGATAATAAGCAGCAGCTCCATCAAATTATCGTTTACGGGGGTGTTGGTGGACTGTATAATAAATACGTCGCAGCCGCGAACGGATTCCTTGATGTTTACAGCAGTTTCTCCGTCGGAGAACTTGCCTACTTCCATTTTGCCGAGCTCCAAATCCAATTGCTCGCATATGGCTTGCGCCAGCTTTTTGCTTGAATTGCCCGCAAAAATTTTTATCGCTCCGTGTATTTGATTAAGCATTCTATCCCCCGATTATATCGTCGCTGTTATTATTGAGAATTACTAATTATTCCGACCGATTGGATTTCTCCACGAGCAACTTTGCGGAAAAACCGTTTATATTGTATATTTTAGCGTAGAAAGTGTCAAGTAAAAACGCAGATACGGGGTATACCTAAAATTTAGCTTTTGCCTACGCGGAAAGTTTTTTCTATAAGCATACGCCGCACGCATCCGTAATTGAAAACGGCAAACATATATGTTGTTTCTGAGTCGGGATATTTTTACCGCTATGTCCGACAAAAAAATTCCCCGCCGAAACAAACGGCGGGGAACGCGCAAATTACGGCGACTAAATACGCGTGTAAGTTCTCTCTTCGTAGTCTTTGCAGTAATGAGCCGTTTCGCAGTCGGCGCAGGGCGTTACAGTAATTTGAGACAGCTTGCAAGAGCAGTTCTCGCCGTTGTGATGCTTGCATGCGCGTACGTCGCACATAATGGTTTGTTGGTTTTTCATAGTTACACCTCCTTTTATTTTAGTGTTAACAACAAGCGCGCGAAAAATACGCCAATAAACGCCTTGACTAAACTTCGCCGATAAGTTATACTTTACTTAGCAATAAAGAAGACGTATCGGCATACGCGTAAAATACGCGTACATGTCGTAATGCACTGCTTGGCATTACATACCGAAAAATATACGAACAGCGACTGAACGCCGCCGTACGGGAACACTTTATTGGTAACCGAAAGGAGAAAATATGAAAGTACTGTTGCTTCAAGACGTTAAAGGACAAGGAAAAAAGGGAGAAATTATTAACGTTTCCGACGGATACGCCAATAACTTTTTACTGAAAAAAGGGTTGGGCACCATAGCTACCGCCGACACTATCAATTCCGTAGCGATAAAAAACAAAGCTATCGAACGGCAAAAGGCGGAAGAAAAACAAAAGGCTATGGACGACGCAAACAAACTTAAAGGACAGGAAATACGAATTACCGCGTCCAAGGGCTCGCAAGGAAAAATGTACGGCAGCATCACCAATAAGGAAATCGCCGAAGAATTGAATAAATTAGGCTACGCCGTAGACAAAAAACAAATAGTTATGAAAGACCCGATAAGAGCTACGGGCAGATATTCCGTAACGGTGAAAATGTACGCGGAAATATCCGCCGCCGTTACCGTTATAGTCGATTAGTACGCTTACATACAAATAAATAATACACAAAAGACTGCCGCGAAAATACCGCCACAGTCTTTTTTTTCGCGCCGAGTAACATTCTTAAAATAACCTGTTAACAGCAAAATGCTGTAAAGACTGCTACAAACAGCCAATTGCTGTAAACTTTTTTTATCATAAATTAACGGAGCGCGAATATGAATGCGTTTGCAAAAAGATTGAAAGAACTTCGGTCGGAAAATAATTATACGCAGAACTTCATCGCTTCGAAGCTCGGGATTCGGCAGCAGTCCTACGCGCGCTATGAAAGCGGCGTAGGAGAACCAAACTTGGACACTCTTGTTTCCATAGCGAAATTATTTAACGTGTCGACGGATTACCTATTGGGAATAGCCGATTACTGACGGGAGAATAAATGGAAGTTAGTATTGTAGATAAGAAAAGGCTCAAAGCGTTTATAAACTTTCCGGACGAATTATACGCGGACGACGACAACTACGTACCGTATATGCGAGCCGATATAAAAAAAACACTTACCAAGCTGCTTTTTAAGGACAAAACGTACTGCGCCGTTATAGTAACGGACAACGGCAAAATTCTTGCCCGCACACTGTTTACAATAGACAAAAACAAACAACTTAAATCGGACAAATGCGGTTTCTTTTCTATGTTCGAATGCGTGAACAATCAAAAGGTTTGCAACGCGTTATTCGATAAGGTTACTGAGCTTATGCGCGAACAGGGTGCGGATTATATTACGGGAACGTATTTCCCGTACGATCAGGACAATCGCCGCGGAATACTCTACCAAGGCTTCGACCGCGCTCCGCTTATCTTTACGTCGTACAATAAGTCCTACTACAACGACTTGTTGGAAAACTACGGAATGACAAAGCAAAAGGACGCGTTGGAATACACTATCGACATCGCTTCGGTAGACTACGCCCGTTGGCAGAAGATTGCGAACTATTCCGAACAAAAATACGGTTTTCGCGTAGATACGCTGAACGTCAATCGTATAGACGACGATATACGAGACGTTCAATACGTTATGGAACGCGCCACAAACGACATCATTTACCAAGACGCGCCCGATATAGAAGCGCTGCGCAGCATTGTAAAGCAGTGGAAACGGTATCTTAATAAGGATTACATTCTTATAGCGCGCAGCAACGCCGACAATAAGCCCTTGGGCGTAGCAGTTGCTTTGCCCGATTACTTTTACGTATTCAAAAAAATGAATGGCAGAACGGATTTACGCGGGCTTATGACCTTTGCGAAAGAATCGAAAAACATAAAATCGCTGCGAGCGCTGATGCAATACGTTTTGCCCGAATATCAACGCTCCGGCGTTGCCGTGGCAATATATAAGCGTATGTACGAAGCCATACTGAACAACGGCATAACGTATATGGAGCTTGGCACCGTTATGGAAAACAATCCGTCGGGCAACAGCTCGATACTGGCAATGGGCGGAGAAGTAGCCCGAATTTACAGAATTTATCAAAAGAAGATTTAACACTATGCTCTACTTGTTATCTTTTAACGTATCTACGTTATACACCGTTATAGCGATAATACTTATGTTCGGATTGCCGATACCGCTGCTTATACTTACCCAAAAAGTAAAGTTTTTCAACACTATCGGCGCTATCGCGTTATGCTACGTGGCGGGATTTTTGATATCCCTTATCCCGATAGACTACGACAAAAACCTGACGCAGACGGTTGCGTCCGTACTTGTAGCGGTAGCTATACCGTTAGTGCTGTTTTCATTTGATATGACCAGTCTAAAAAGCCTTGCAAAAAAGACGGTGATATCCTTCGTATTGGTTATCGTGTCCACCGTCGCAATATCCTGCGCGGGGTTTTTCGTTGCAAACGCAGTCGGACTGCAAAACGCCAATCAGCTTGCGGGGATGACCTGCGGACTGTATATAGGCGGAACGCCCAATCTTATAGCAATAGGCAACGCGCTGCTAAGTCCGGATAACAAAGCGAGCGTTATAGCCGCCGCCAACACTTCGGACTTTTTCGTAGGCGGAGTGTATTTCCTGTTGATTCTTACGGTAATACGACCCGTTTACAAAAAATTTCTCGGAAGCAAAACGTCTAAACCGATTATTACGGAAGAACTGCCCGCAAACGAAACGGACGTCGAAGCGGTTACCGAGTCTGCCGCCGAAGCTACCGAAATCAAAACGGAAACGCAAACGGAGTACGACTACAAATCCATACCGCGCGATAAAAAATCTATCGGCAAACTGATAGGCGTAATTGCTCTTGCAATAGGCTGCCTTGCCGTCGGCGCGGGACTGGAAATACTGATCAACGGCAATATGGACGGAAGTCTGTTTATTATGATAACCGTCTCGGTATTGGGAATTGCGTTTAGCTTCGTAAAGCCGATACGCAACGTAAAAGGATCGTACCAAATAGGTCAATACCTTATATTGATATTTTCCATAGGACTGTCGATGAGTATCGACCTGAAAATGCTTGCAAAAGAAATACTGCCTACGCTTGCGTTTTTCGCCTGTATACAGATAGGCTCTATACTGCTGCATCTGCTGCTGTGCAAAATATTCAAGATAGACGGCGGCACGGCTCTTATAACCAGCACAGCGGGAATATACGGTCCGCCCTTTATCGCCCCTGTTGCCAACGCCTACGGCGAACGCGAGCTTATCGCTCCCGGCATTATATGCGGAACGTTCGGACTGGCTATCGGTAACCTTATAGGTATAGGCATAGGAGCACTGCTTGCGCTAATCGTTTAGAAAGAACTTTATCCGCCGCACTATTTGCGCGCATTGCTCTTACGGGAGAAAGAACCTGCAATGAAGTGTTTGTCTCTATCGGAATATCTTTTAGCTCCTTGCGGCGCGTCCAGTATTCCATATTGGAAGACAAAAATAACGCATATTCCCGACAATATGCATATTTTGCACGACAATGATTACGATAAAAATAAATTCTCTAACTATATTGACGAAACGTATTTCAGACTATATCACAGTTTGCAGTATATAGAACGACAGTGTTGCGACGGAATAAGCATAGTAGTTGCAAGCGACGATAATATTGACGAATTTGTGCGTATTATCAACGCAAGCTACGACGATTTGTCCGTCACAAAAGAACAATTACTGAATTACCGTAAAACGCCCGTTTTTAAGTACGACTTGTGGATATTGTTAAAAGACATATATATCGGCAACTATGTCGGCTGCGGAATTGCCGATTTCGATTGTGAAGCGCGGGAATTGATTTTAGAATGGATACAAATATTGCCCCTATACCGACGACGCGGATTAGCTCGACTGATAGTCAACGAATTACTTTATAAAATGCGGCACGAAGCGAATTTCGCCACCGTATCCGGTAAAATAAACAACACTACGCAGCCCGAAAAGTTGTACAGAAGCTGCGGCTTTACAGGAAACGATATTTGGCACGTTCTTTACAAAAAACAATAATACTTTAATAAAAAAACTCGCGTTATATTACGCGAGTTTTTTTGATTGTTGAAATAATTACTTAATTTCCGCTTCTGCGCCGGCTTCGGTAAGAGTTTTAACCATACCTTCGGCGGCTTCCTTGGGTTGAGCTTCCTTGATGGTTGCGGGAGCGCTTTCAACAAGGTTTTTAGCTTCTACAAGTCCAAGTCCGGTGAGTTCGCGAACAGCCTTGATAACGGCAATCTTGTTAGCGCCGATAGCCTTCAACACTACGTCGAATTCCGTCTTTTCTTCAACGGCGGGAGCAGCTGCGGCAGCTCCGCCTGCAACGGCTATGGGAGCGGCTGCGGAAACGCCGAATTCTTCTTCTATAGCGTGAACGAGTTCGTTAAGTTCCAAAACGGAAAGAGATTTAATCTCTTCGATAAATTTTTTCGTATCCATTATTTTATTTCTCCTATTATTTTTTAATGTGTTTCCGTCCTTAGGCGGACGAGACCTTGCTCGGCGAGATTATTCGCCTTTTTGTTCGGCAACGGCGTTTAACGCAACCGCCAATCCGCGCATAGGCGCAGACAATACCGAAACCAACATACCGAGAAGCGCTTCTCTACCGGGTACCTTGCTCATTGCGTCGCAGGTAGCCGCGTCGGCGTACTTCTTGTCGAACATACCGCATTTAATGCTCATTGCGTTATACTTCTTGATACCGTCCGCAGCAACCTTAGCGGGAGCTATAGCGTCGGCGGTACCAAACGCAAACGCGCTGGGTCCGTTGAGCGCTTCGTCAAATTCGGTATATCCAAGCTCGTTAAGCGCTTTCTTGAACAACGTGTTTTTAAGCACTTTGTACTCTACGTCGTTTTTACGAAATTCCGAACGGAATTCGGTATCTTGGGCAACCGTCAGTCCTTTGTAATCGAGAATAACGAAAGATTGGCTGTTTTGAATCTTTTCTTTGATTTGCTCTACAACTTCTCTCTTAGCCGCTTGCGTGGAACTGAGATGTCCGTGATGACGTTCGTGATCCATTATTGTTTCCTCCTTTTAATATTTTAATTAAAAACCCTTGCGCCGTGTAATCGGTACAAGGGTAGGAGTCTAAAAGACTGTAAACCGTATTTGTACCTCGGCAAGATTTACTGTTACTTGCTGTCTTTGGAACGGGTTTGGGTATTCAATTTCAGTTTATTTGTACGATACCTTGATGCCGGGACCCATCGTTGTTGCGACGGCTACCGATTTGAGATACGTACCCTTTGCCGCGGCGGGTTTAGCCTTGACTATTGCGTCCATAATCGCCGTAGCGTTTTCGAGCAGTTTGTCACGACCGAAAGACTTTTTACCGAAAATAACGTGGCAGATAGATTGCTTGTCCAAACGGTATTCTACCTTACCTGCCTTGATATCGTGTATAGTCTTGGCGATATCCGTAGTAACGGTTCCGCTCTTGGGGTTGGGCATCAAGCCCTTGGGTCCCAATACTCTACCGAGACGTCCTACAAGTCCCATCATATCGGGAGTAGTAACGAGCACGTCGAAGTCGAACCAGTTTTCCTTTTGCATCTTTTCGATGTATTCTTCCGCGCCTACGAAGTCCGCGCCGGCGGCAGTCGCTTCGTCAGCCTTGGCACCCTTGGCAATTACCAATACGCGTACGGTTTTACCTGTTCCGTTGGGCAGTACTACTACGCCGCGAACCTGTTGGTCCGCTTTACGGCTGTCTACGCCCAATTTTACGTGCAGCTCCAAGGTTTCGTCAAACTTGGCGGGAGCGATATCTATAGCGGTTTGAATGGCTTCGCTCATATCGTATTGCTTTGTCTTGTCGATTTTTTTCAAAGCATCAACATATTTCTTTCCTTTCATTTGACGCCTCCTTAACCTTCGACGACAATGCCCATACTGCGGGCTGTGCCTGCAATCATCGAACAAGCCGATTCCAAAGAAGACGCGTTGAGGTCTACCATCTTGGTCTTGGCAATTTCTTCGATTTGCGCGTGAGTAATCTTAGCTACCTTCGTTCTGTTGGGAACCGCGCTGCCGCTTTCGATTCCGCAAGCCTTTTTTATAAGCACGGGAGCGGGCGGGGTTTTAAGAATGAACGTAAAGCTGTGATCTTGATAAATAGTTACAATTACGGGAATAATAAGTCCCGCTTTGTCGGCTGTTCTCGCGTTAAAATCCTTGGTAAAACCGGGAATGTTAATTCCGTGGGGACCGAGAGCCGAACCTACCGGCGGAGCCGGCGTCGCTTTTCCGGCGGGAAGTTGAAGTTTTACAACCGCCGTGACCTTTTTAGCCATAGTATTCTCCTTATATCGTGGTGTTAACGAAAGAAACCGTCAAATTTGTATTTGTTTCTTTCTCCCATATAAAAAACAACTACTCCTGCGATACAATCGTGGGATTGTTGATTTTTTCTATTTGAATAAAGTCCATATCGACAGAAGTTTCTCTGCCGAACATATTGAGCGTAACCTGAGCTTTTTGACGGGCGACGTCTATTGCCTTTATCACGCCGACCAAGCCTTCGAACGGACCGGAAATAACCGTTACGTTGTCTCCGATAACCATATCGAAATCGACGACGCGTTCTTCCAAGCGGAGACGCTTTACTTCGTCTTCTTCAAGCGGCCAAGCTTTACCGTTGGGACCCACGAAACCGGTTACTCCGCGGGTATTGGTAAGCATAAACCACAATTGGTTGGAATAAACAAGCTTGACGAAAACGTACCCGGGCATAACCTTGGCTTCGTACGCTTTCTTTTTGCCGTTCTTTTCTTCGATTAGCGTCTCGGTAGGAATCTTGGTGTCCAAAATTACGCTTTGCAAATTGCCGTTTTCCACCATTTGCTCGATACTTTTTTTAACCAGACTCTCATAACCCGAATACGTATGAAGAATATACCACTTTGCAGAGTTCTGTTCGCTCATAAGCCGTTTTACCTTACTTTATCAAAGAAATTAACCATCCGAACAACAAGTCCGAACCGTAAATAATAAGAGCGAAGAACAAAACTACGAGCAAAACGATACTCGTATTCTTCAAAACCGTCTTGAAATTGGGCCAAGAAACCTTTTTAAGCTCCGACCAACTCTTTACAAAGAAAGCGCCTAATCTTTTGAATAAATTGGGCTTTTTTGCTTTTTGCTGCGCTGCCATATTAACTCTCCTTACTTCGCTTCTTTGTGAGTCGTATGCTTCTTACAAAATCTGCAATATTTATTGAATTCAAGTCTGTCGGTAGTCGTCTTGCCGTTTTTGTACGTGTCGTAATTACGTTGTTTGCACTCGGTGCAAGCAAGCACTACCTTGACTCTGTTTCCTTTCTTCGCTGCCATATCCGACGTCTCCTGTTAATCGGCGAGAAACACGCTTATTCAAGCGTTTTTCGCACGCAAAAAATTACACCCCTATTAGAGTGCTAAATAATAATACCATATTACGCAACCGTTGTCAACGAAAAACGACTTCAATTTCAATGAATATTTTGACTGTGCTTTGCTGCCGTAACGCGCAGATAAAGGAAACATTTGACATCTGCGCAAGCAAATGCTAATATTATTTATTATAATGTTATCGCATTGCCGAAATTACGGAGCAGATATGATTAACGAAAACGAACCTTGTCTTAAAATGCGCAACCAAACGACTCGCGCCGAAGAAACGTACTACAAACACTATCTCAAAAAATTCCGCGGATACTTGCGCGGCGAACTTATAAACCACCAAACCGTAGGACTATTTTTCGGCATCGGAGCTTTGCTTGCTTTGTGTTTGCTTACACCTAACGACGTCAATGAGTTTGGTACGTATATCAAATGGACGTTGTTCTGTATTTTCGTATTAGCTTACATCGTCAAGATTGCCATAAGCCTGTGGTTTTGGAAATACGCCAAACACGTTGTAATAACTAACGAAGGCGTGTGGATAATGTATTACAGCTCGTTTTGGTGGAGCGAAGACTTTACCGGCAAAAAACGATTTTTAAGCCCCACATGGTCATTGTACGGCTGGTCCGAAATAAAAATCACCGACAGCGATACCGCGCGGCCGAAATCTTCGGTAAAAATTTCCCGAGAATTCGAGAACTTCGATTACGCAGTAATAAAATCGTGCAAACTGACTTCTCTGTTTTTAACCCGTTTCGACGGCGTACAAGAAATAGATTTTCTTGAAAGGGCCGACGCAGACGAAATACTTGCGTACGCACACGAATGCAAAAAGAGAAAAAAACGTAAAAAGAAAGACGCAGAGATTATCGAAGAAGATTACGAAAAATTACCCGACGACGAATATACCGACGACGAAGAATAGCCTTCGTCGTTTTTTTACACCATTACCCAAACGTTTGCACTCGCGTTCATATGCGCATATACAAATACGTTTGAATAAACTGCTACGAATAAAAAACTTAGTTATTAAATGTAAAACGTGTGTTGACAAAAGACAAGTTTTGTAATAGAATAATAGCCCACACGAAACATAACATTTACGGGAGCACAATTATGATTGATTACAAAATACTGGTAAAGGAAGCGTACGAAGCGCAGAAATACGCTTATATACCCTACTCTCACTGGGCGGTCGGCGCAGCGTTGCTTACCAAAGAAGGCAAAATATACCGCGGCTGCAACATAGAGAGCTCCACTTTCAGCCCGACAAACTGTGCGGAAAGGACGGCCTTTTTCAAGGCTATATCGGAAGGGGACAAGGATTTCGCCGCAATAGCCATAGTCGGAAACGACGCGGACACCCCCATCGGAGAAGGAGATTTCTGCCCGCCATGCGGCGTATGCAGACAGGTAATGACGGAATTTTGCCAACGTGATTTCGAAATAATCCTTGCAAGAGACTACGACGATTACAAGGTATATACGTTAGCGGAGCTTATGCCGCTTATCAGTCTGCCACTAAGCAAGTAGAAATCGAGCCTTATTCATACAAAAGGATATTCGTTTCAAAGCAGAAACCAAATATTACGTTGTTGAAATAGTGAAAAGCCCGACGTTTAACCACGATTGGCTTTGCAAACCGTTTAAGAAGAAATAATATTTGAAAGATTACTTTTTCCGCGGCGTATATTTCAACCCGTACAGATGCGCATATAAGCATTTGTGCATTCAGAAATAATGACAACAAAAAAAAACAGCCGACGATATGTCGACTGTTTTTTATTGTAAAGTTAATTACGCGATGATCTTGGATACAACGCCGGAACCGACGGTGTGGCCACCTTCACGGATAGCGAAACGAAGTCCGTCTTCCATAGCGATAGGCGTAATCAAAGCTACCTTGATATGGGTGTGGTCGCCGGGCATTACCATTTCCACGCCGGGGTCAAGCTCGATAGAGCCCGTAACGTCGGTCGTACGGAAATAGAATTGAGGACGGTATCCCTTGAAGAACGGGCTGTGACGTCCGCCTTCTTCCTTGGTAAGTACGTATACTTGACCTTCGAATTCCTTGTGCGGAGTAACCGATTTGGGTTTAGCCACAACTTGTCCGCGTTCGATTTCTTTACGGTCTACACCGCGAAGCAACAAACCTACGTTGTCGCCTGCGAAAGCTTCGTCAAGAAGTTTGCGGAACATTTCAACGCCTGTAACAACGGACGTCTTAACTTCGTCCTTCAAGCCTACGATTTCTACGGGGTCGGAAGGTTTAACGGAACCGCGTTCTACTCTGCCGGTAGCAACGGTGCCGCGTCCGGTAATGGTAAATACGTCTTCTACGGGCATCAAGAAGGGCTTGTCCGTATCACGTGCGGGCGTGGGGATATAAGCGTCAACGGCGTCCATCAAGTCCAAAATGGGCTTGAAAACGGGATCCGCAAGATTGGTGTTGCCGCCTGCGGCAGCGTCCATAGCTTTCTTGGCGGAACCCTTGACAATGGGAAGGTCGTCGCCGGGGAATTCGTACTTGGAAAGAAGTTCGCGAACTTCCATTTCTACGAGTTCGAGCAATTCTTCGTCGTCAACCAAGTCGGTCTTGTTCATGAATACTACGATATAGGGAACGCCAACCTGACGAGCGAGAAGAATGTGTTCGCGAGTTTGGGGCATCGGACCGTCGGCAGCGGAAACAACCAAGATTGCGCCGTCCATCTGCGCCGCGCCGGTAATCATGTTTTTAACGTAGTCGGCGTGTCCGGGGCAGTCAACGTGAGCGTAGTGACGCTTGTCCGTTTGATATTCGACGTGAGCGGTATTGATTGTTATACCACGAGCTCTTTCTTCGGGAGCCTTGTCGATTTCGTCGTATTTCATTACTTCTGCTTTACCTTGCATAGCCATAACCATCGTGATAGCGGCTGTCAAGGTCGTCTTACCGTGGTCTACGTGACCGATGGTACCAATATTGACGTGCGGTTTGCTTCTGTCAAATTTTGCTTTTGCCATTGTTGTGATTCCTCCTAAATTTTTGATGATGTCTAATATTTTTATTTTTTAATTATAACAGATACATTATATCTTATTTTTTCGTTTTGGTCTACACTTTTAATCAAATATTTTATCCAAAACGCTTATTTTGTAGCGCCTTCCTTGACAATCTTCTCTTTAATTGCCTTAGGCACTTCCGCAAAGTGGTCGAATTGCATCGAATAGTTTCCGCGTCCCTGCGTACGGCTGCGAAGATCGGTTGCGTAACCGAACATTTCCGCCAAAGGTATAAACGCGCTAACTACTTGAACTCCGTTGCGCAGCTCTATGCCCGAAACGTTGCCGCGACGGGAAGAAACGTTACCCATAACGTCGCCCAAATATTCTTCGGGCATCGTTATTTCCACCTTCATCATAGGCTCGAGCAATACGGGGTCGGCTTTTAACGCCGCGTTCTTAAACGCCAACGATCCCGCAATTTTGAATGCCATTTCCGAGCTATCTACCGCGTGGAAGCTTCCGTCGAATACGGTAACCTTGAAGTCTACCATTTCGTAGCCCGCAAGCGGTCCCGTCTTGGACGCTTCGATTATACCGTTATTGACGGGCTGAATGTATTCCTTGGGAATGCTTCCGCCAACGGTTGCGTCCACAAATTCGTAACCCTTGCCTGCTTCTTGGGGTTCCATACGGATTTTACAATGACCGTATTGACCTTTACCGCCGGACTGACGAACGTACTTGCCTTCCGCTTCAACGGACTTGCGAATAGTTTCTCTGTACGATACCTGCGGTTGACCGACGTTAGCTTCTACCTTGAATTCGCGCAGAAGTCTGTCGACGATAATTTCCAAGTGCAGCTCGCCCATACCGGCAATTATGGTTTGCCCGGTTTCCTTGTCGGTGTAGGTCTTGAACGTGGGGTCTTCTTCCGCAAGCTTGATTAAAGCAAGCGTCATTTTTTCCTGTCCGGCCTTGGTCTTAGGTTCGATTGCAACCTTGATAACCGGTTCGGGGAATACCATACTGTCCAAAACTATGGGATGCTTCTCTTCGCAAAGCGTATCGCCCGTGGTAGTGTCTTTAAGTCCTACCAAAGCCACAATTTCGCCAGCGTACGTTTCGTCTATTTCTTCGCGCTGCGCAGCGTGCATTTGCAACACCTTGGTAATACGTTCGCGCTTGCCCTTAGTAGAATTGTAAACGTAGCTGCCCGCTTGAAGTTTACCGCTGTATACGCGGCAATATGCCAACTTGCCTACGAACGGGTCGGCCACAATCTTGAAAGCCAAACCGCAGAACGGTTCGGTATCGTCCGTCTTACGCACAAGCTGTTTTTCTTCGTCGCGCACGTCGAAGCCTACCACGTGGTCTATATCCACGGGACTGGGCAGATAATCGCATACCGCGTCAAGCAGCTTTTGCACGCCCTTGTTCTTGTAAGCCGTTCCGCAAAGCACGGGGTTTACTTTAAGCTCTATAACAGCCTTTCTAAGCGCCTTTTTGATTTCGTCAACGGACAAATCGCCTTCCGCGAAGAACTTTTCCATCAGTTCGTCGTCGGTACCGGCAACAAATTCAACAAGCTCGTCGTGAGCCTTGTTAACAGCGTCAACCATATCGGCGGGAACATCCGTTTCGTCGATCTCCAAGCCTTTCGGATCGTTGTAAATATACGCGCGCTTGGTAATTACGTCAACCAAGCCCTTGAAGGTTTCTTCCTTGCCGATAGGCAATTGGATAGGCATTGCGTTGGCTTTCAAACGCTCGCGCATCATATTTACCACGTTGTAGAAATTCGCTCCGTTTATGTCCATCTTGTTGACGAACGCTATACGGGGAACGTTATACTTGGACGCTTGATGCCATACGGTTTCGCTCTGCGGTTCAACGCCGCCCTTGGCGCAAAACACAGCTACGGCGCCGTCTAATACGCGTAAGGAACGCTCTACTTCTACGGTAAAGTCAACGTGGCCGGGCGTGTCGATAAGGTTGATACGGTAATCTACGTTATCGTAATGGTTTATCCAATGAACGGTAGTCGCCGCCGACGCGATTGTTATACCGCGTTCCTGCTCCTGCGCCATACTGTCCATTACCGCAGTACCTTCGTGCGTTTCGCCTATCTTACGCGTTTTACCCGAAAAGAACAGAATCCTTTCGCTTGTCGTTGTTTTACCCGCGTCAATGTGCGCCATTATACCTATATTACGCACGTTTTGCAGGGGATAAATTCTTGCCATTTTATCTTTCTCTCTCCATTAATCGTTATTATACGAAGTGTGATACGCCGTCAAATCGTTAAAACGCTGCGGCGGCTCCGCATAAAATTACCATCTGAAATGCGCAAACGCCTTGTTTGCTTCGGCGGATCTGTGCATTTCTTCCTTTCTCTTGAATGCTCCGCCCTGTTCGTTACAAGCGTCCATAAGCTCGTTAGCCAAGCGAAGATACATATATCTGTCGCTGCGCTTACGCGCGAACATAACCAACCATCTTATAGCTAACGTCTGACGTCTTTCGGGACGTACTTCCATAGGTACTTGATAGTTTGCTCCGCCTACGCGTCTCGCTTTACATTCCAACATAGGCATAAGATTATTGATCGCTTTATTGAACACTTCCATCGGGTCTTGTCCGGTGCGCTTTTGAATTTCGTCGAACGCGCCGTAAACTATTTCTTGCGCGGTACCTTTCTTGCCGTCAAGCATAACTTGATTGATAACCTTGGTTACAACCTTGCTGCCGTAAACGGGATCGGGTAGCACGTCTCTCTTGGGGACACCGCTTCTTCTTGGCATTGTTCTTTTCCTCCTTTTAGATTTTTTTGATTTTGTTTTTACCAAATACAGCCAACTCGACGCGATATTATTCGCGGAGAAACTTCTGTCTTAAAGGCGGACACCCGCCGACATACTGCTTACTCGGTGAAAAGCCAAAATCGAAAACTCCGACTATTCACCAATTGAACTGTAAAAGTTTTGCGTTCCGAAATATCTATTTCTTGGGACGCTTTGCGCCGTACTTGCTGCGCGCCTGTCTGCGGTTAGCCACTCCCGCGGTATCGAGCGTACCACGGATAATGTGATAACGAATACCGGGCAAGTCTCTTACTCTGCCGCCGCGAATCAAAACCACGCTGTGCTCTTGAAGGTTATGACCTTCGCCGGGGATATAGCACGTTCCTTCCATACCGTTGGTACGGCGTACGCGCGCAATCTTACGGAGAGCCGAGTTAGGCTTTTTGGGAGAAGTAGTCGTGACGTTAAGACAAACGCCGCGCTTTTGCGGACAGCTGTCCAACAGCGGGGATTTGCTCTTTTCCGCTTCACTACGTCTTCCTTGTCTAATCAATTGGTTGATTGTTGCCATTGTGTTACCTCCTTTCAATAGTGAATAGTCGAAACTCCAAAACGAGTCTCATATACAAGCGGCGGTATACCGTCGCGATGTACCGATAGATAAACATAATTGCCGATAGCCTCCCCGAAGCACGCTTCGGCCAAGCCAATTGCAAGCATTGCAGGTTATCCCGCGGCAATTACAGTGTTGACAAAACGTACGGATAAATTACTTCAAAACGCCTATGGAACCGGACGGAACGTCAATGCCGTAGTAAGCGGAAAATTCTTCCATCGTTCCCGATATGAAATACTTTATCTCGTATTGCTTGGCGATATCTATAAGCGAATGTATGTATTGCTGTTCGGCATTGGTAGCGATCCGTATTTCCGCAACGTTGCCCTTCTTCGCTTCGCGCAAAATCTGCCGCCTGCCAATGACTACTCGTAAACCGTTATTAGCCATAAAACACCAATGTATATTTTACCAAAACACGACAAAGCAGTCAAGCGTTTAACCTTGACTGCTTTGTGTAATTTTCAATGTTACTCTAATTCGCGTCGTCCGAAAAGATTATTCTTCTTCCGCAGCGGATTCGGTTTTCGGAACAAGCTCCATTTCTCTGTAACGATTCAGACCTGTTCCTGCGGAAATCATCTTGCCGATAATTACGTTTTCTTTCAAGCCGTATAACGGGTCGCACTTATTCTTGATAGCCGCTTCCGTTAAAACTCTCGAAGTTTCTTGGAAGGAAGCCGCCGACAGGAAGCTGTCCGTTGCAAGACTTGCCTTCGTTATACCCAACAAAATTCTCTTTGCCGTTGCGGGTACGCCGTCGTTTTCCAAAGCCTTGGCGTTTTCTTCTTCGAATTTGAAGATATCCACTACTTCGCCCGGAAGCATATCCGTCGTGCCTGCGTCTTCTATACGTACCTTACGCAGCATTTGACGAACGATAACTTCAACGTGCTTGTCGTTTATTTCTACGCCGTTGGTACGGTAGGTGGCTTGAACTTCCTTAACCAAATATTCTTCTACCGCGCGCAATCCCTTGGTGGACAACAGATCCTGCGGGAAAATCGAGCCTTCCGTAAGCGGAGTGCCGCTTTCCACAGCTTCGCCTTCGCGCACCTTGATACGCGACGTATACGGTATAACGTAGTCGGTAACTTTACCCTGCGCGTCCGTTACGCGGACAATCTTCTTATCCGTGTCGGAAGGAATACTTACCGTACCCTTGACTTCGCAGATTACCGCGCAGCCCTTGGGCTTGCGCGCTTCGAACAATTCTTCTACGCGGGGCAAACCTTGCGTAATATCGTCTGACGTTGCAACGCCGCCGGTATGGAAGGTACGCATGGTAAGCTGAGTTCCCGGTTCGCCTATGGACTGAGCGGCTATTACGCCTACCGCTTCGCCCAAATTTACGGGCTTGCCGGTAGCCATATTGGAGCCGTAGCACTTGCAGCATACGCCGTGTTCGCTGCGGCAGGTAAGCACCGTTCTCATATACAGCTTGCTTATTCCCGCCTTAACTATTTCGCGAGCCAAGTCGTCGTTAATCATTGTGTCACCGCGGCAGATAAGCTCGCCCGTTTGCGGATTTACAACGTCGTCGATAACGTATTTACCGATAATACGGTCTTCGAACTTTTCGATAATCTCGTCCTTGCCCGAGCCGCGGAAGGCTTCTATCCACATACCCTGCGGACGGCTTCCCGCCGAACAGTCTTCTTCGCGTACGATAACGTTTTGCGCTACGTCCACCAAACGACGGGTAAGGTAACCCGAGTCCGCCGTCTTTAACGCCGTATCCGCCAAACCTTTACGTCCGCCGTGCGACGAAATGAAGTATTCCAATACGGACAGTCCTTCGCGGAAGCACGCTTTAACGGGCAATTCGATGGTACGTCCAGAAGGATCGCTCATCAATCCGCGCATACCGCACAATTGACGAATCTGGTTCATGCTGCCGCGGGCTCCGGAGTCCGCCATCATCCAGATGGGGTTGTCTTCTTCCATTACGTCCTTAACCAAGTTTTCCACCTTGGCGGCGGCGTTCTTCCAAACTTCGATAACCGACTTGTAGCGTTCGTTGTCCGTCAAGAAACCTTCGTTATATTCGCCTTCGATGTCTACCACGCGTTTACCCGCTTCGTCGAGAATATCTTTCTTTTCGGTAGGAATGTTCATATCGAACACGCTTGTGGTAAGACCGCTGATGGTACTGTACTTGTACCCGAGCGCCTTGACGTTATCCAACATTGTCGCCGTAGGCGTAGTACCGCGCAGCTTAAAGCACTTTTCCACTATTTGAGAAAGCTGTTTTTTGCCGACCAAATAGCTCTTGGGGTTGCCTATCATATCCTTTGTGAGATCGCGGCGTATTCCCAGTGTGCGACGTTCCAACTGCTTTTGAGCCAAAATTTCGGGGTCGGTAATATATTGATCGTCCTTTTCGGCGGAACTGTCTGCGTAATCGTAGTAAATAGCCTGACAGAATATCAATCTGCCTACCGTAGTCCAAATTTTTTCGCCGTTATCCAAACGAATGTTTACAACGGTTTGCAGAGTAATGTCTTTTGCGACGTACGCTTCGTACGCTTCGTCAAAGCTGCTGTAATAATGTCCCTTACGCAAAACTTCAAGCTCGTTCTCCGTCAAAGCGCGCTGTTTACGCGTTACGTCGTACAGTTCGATAAGCTTCTTGGTTTCTTCCGCGTCGCAGCGTACGGTTGTAAGGTAATAACAACCGAGTACCATATCCTGCGTGGGCGAAATAACGGGTTTGCCGTCGGACAGCTTCAAAATATTGTTTGCGGCAAGCATCAAATATCTCGCTTCCGTCTGCGCTTCGATAGAAAGCGGTACGTGCACCGCCATTTGGTCTCCGTCGAAGTCGGCGTTAAACGCGGTACAAGCAAGGGGATGAAGCTTGATAGCTCTGCCTTCGATAAGTACCGGCTCAAATGCCTGAATAGACAGTCTGTGCAGCGTGGGCGCGCGGTTGAGCATTACGGGGTGGTCTTTAATTACTCCTTCCAAAATATCCCATACCTTGGCGTCCGCTCTTTCTACGCGTTTTTTAGCGGATTTAACGTTGTGGCACTGATTGGTTTCCACCAATTTTTTCATTACGAAGGGCTTGAATAATTCCAAAGCCATTTCTTTGGGGATACCGCATTGATGCAGTTTGAGCTCCGGTCCTACTACGATAACGGAACGTCCCGAATAGTCTACGCGCTTTCCGAGCAGATTCTGACGGAAACGTCCCTGTTTACCGCGAAGCAAACCGGATAACGATTTCAATTCTCTGTTGCCGGCGCCCGTTTGCGGACGTTTACTGCGGCTGTTGTCCAACAAGCTGTCAACGGCGTCTTGCAGCATACGCTTCTCGTTGTTAATCAAAATCTCGGGAGCGTTTATTTCTATAAGCCTTTTTAGGCGGTTGTTGCGGTTGATTACTCTGCGGTACAGGTCGTTCAGGTCGCTTGTGGCGTATCTTCCGCCATCCAAGGGTACCATTGCGCGGAGTTCCGGCGGAAGCACCGGCAGAACGGTCAAAATCATCCACTCGGGATGGTTGCCGCTTTTTCTGAACGCTTCCACTATGTCCAAGCGTTTGATAGCCCTTACCTTCTTTGCGCCTTGGTTGGTTTTAGCCAATATGTCGCGCAATTCCTTGCTTTCCGCTTCCAAATCGATATTTTGCAGCAGCTCGCGCACCGCTTCGGCGCCGGTGCCCGCGCGGAAGTTAAGGTTAGGGTCTTCCTTCGCCTTAGCCTGCGCTTCGCGGTACTCGCTCATAGTCAGTATCTGCTTGTACATCATACCGCTCTTCATCGGGTCGATAACTACGTAGCTTTGAAAGTTGATAAGCTGTTCCAAATACTTGGGCGACATATCGAGAATAAGCCCCATACGCGAAGGCGTGCCGCGGAAATACCAAATGTGAGATACGGGAGCTGCGAGCTCGATATGTCCCATACGCTCTCTGCGCACCTTGGATTTGGTTACTTTTACTCCGCACTTTTCGCACACTACGCCTTTGTAGCGTATTCTTTTGTACTTGCCGCAGTGGCATTCCCAGTCCTTAACCGGTCCGAAAATTCTTTCGCAGAACAAACCGTCCTTTTCCGGCTTTTGCGTGCGGTAGTTAATTGTTTCGGATTTTTTGACTTCTCCGTAGGACCACTCGCGAATTTTTTCGGGAGATGCGATGCCAATACGAATGGAATCGAAATCGTTCATAATGCCCGTTCGAGCCAAAGTATTTGAACGCAACGTCGATATAGATTGTCCTGTAAGCGTCGATTCGTTACTCATTTACGTTACCTCCCTTATTCGTCATCTTCGTCGTCGAGCAAGTCGACGTCTTCATCTTCATCGTCTTCGTCGTCGCCGTTCAACGCGTCGAGCAAGCTGTCCAAGCCGTCGAGATCAACGTCGCCGTCGTCTTCCGTCTCGATATCGTTGCTCTTATCGCCGAACAAATCGTCCAAACCGTCGTCGCCGTCGTCAAACAGACTGTCAAGACTGAAGTCGTCGTCGGTATCGTCGAAGCCGCCGTGTTCGCCGACGGATTCCAGACTGATTTCGTCTTCATCGGAGAATCCGTGCATAGCCTGCTTGCGCTCTTCCTGTTCGGCAAGCATAATTTCGTTGTAATCCGCTTCGTCGTCGGTAGAATCGCGCACGACGATTTCTTCGTTATCCTTGGACAGAACTTTTACGTCCAAAGCCAGCGATTGCAATTCCTTGATAAGCACCTTGAAACTTTCGGGTATGCCGGGGTCGGGAATATTCTCGCCCTTAACAATTGCTTCGTAGGTTTTAACTCTGCCTACCACGTCGTCCGACTTGACGGTAAGAATTTCCTGCAAAACGTTTGCCGCGCCGTAAGCTTCCAACGCCCAAACTTCCATTTCGCCGAAACGCTGTCCGCCGAATTGAGCTTTACCGCCCAATGGCTGCTGCGTAACAAGACTGTACGGACCTGTGCTTCTTGCGTGAATCTTGTCGTCTACCAAGTGAATGAGCTTTAAGTAGTACATATAGCCTACCGTTACTCTGTTTTCAAACGGTTCGCCTGTACGTCCGTCGTAAAGCTGAACCTTGCCGTCCACCTTGCCCGTTTGCGGATTTACCATTCCGTTGTCTTCGAACAGCTTGTGAATTTCTTCTTCAGTAGCACCGTCGAATACGGGGGTAGATATATTCCAGCCGAGCATTTTGGATATAAGTCCCAAATGGACTTCCAGCACCTGACCGATATTCATACGCGAAGGAACACCCAACGGGTTCAATACTATCTGCAGCGGCGTACCGTCTTCCATAAAGGGCATGTCTTCTTCCGGCAAAATGCGGGATACTACGCCCTTGTTGCCGTGACGACCCGCCATCTTGTCGCCTACGCCGATTTTACGCTTTTGCGCGATATACACGCGAACGAGCTTGCTCACTCCGGGGTCGAGTTCGTCCTTGTTTTCGCGAGTGAACACCTTTACGTCCACTACTATGCCGCCTTCGCCGTTGGGAACGCGCAAGGAAGTATCTCTCACTTCGCGGGCTTTTTCCGAGAAAATAGCGCGCAGCAATTTTTCTTCGGGGGTAGCGTCCGTTTCTCCCTTGGGAGTGACCTTTCCTACCAAAATGTCGCCGGGATGCACTTCCGCGCCGATACGGATAATACCGTTTTCGTCAAGGTCTTTCAAAGCGTCTTCGCCGATATTGGGAATATCGCGGGTAAACTCTTCGGGTCCGAGCTTGGTTTCGCGGGATTCTATCTCGTGTTCTTCGATATGAATGGAAGTAAACGCGTCTTCCTTAACAAGCTTTTCCGAAAGCAATACGGCGTCTTCGTAGTTGTAGCCTTCCCAAGTCATAAAGCCTATCATCATATTGCGACCAAGAGCCAATTCACCGCCGTCGGTGCTGGGACCGTCGGCAAGCACTTGCCCTTTTTCTACGCGGTCGCCCGCTTTGACGATAATCTTTTGGTTTATGCAAGTTCCTTGGTTGGAGCGGATAAACTTTTTAAGAGTATATTCTTGAAGAGTTCCGTTGTCGCTTTGAACGATAATCTTGTTATCCGAAGCGCGAAGCACGGTTCCCGCCTGCTCGGCAATAATCATTACGCCGGAGTCATACGCTATGCGCGCTTCGATACCGGTTGCCACTATAGGAGCTTCCGGACTGATAAGGGGAACAGCCTGACGTTGCATGTTACTGCCCATCAGCGCGCGGTTGGTATCGTCGTTTTCCAAGAACGGAATAAGACTTGTTGCAACCGAAATAAGCTGTCTCGGAGAAACGTCTATGTAATCCACTCTTTCACGAGGGAATTCCAATATTTCTTCACGGCGACGGCAGGTTATACGCTCGTTTGCGAAGTAACCGTCGTCGTCTAACGGTTCGTTGGCTTGTCCGATAATGTAATTGTCTTCTTCGTCGGCGGACAGGTACTCTACCGTATCGGTTACCGTGTTGTGAATACGGTCTACGCGTCTGTACGGTGCTTCTATAAAACCGTACTCGTTAATACGGGCGTATCCCGCAAGAGACGTTATCAAACCGATATTCTGTCCTTCGGGCGTTTCGATAGGACACATACGTCCGTAGTGAGTGTAGTGAACGTCGCGGACTTCGAAGGTCGCGCGGTCGCGATTCAAACCGCCGGGTCCCAACGCGGACAACTTACGCTTGTGAGTAAGCTCGGCAATGGGGTTGGATTGATCCATAAACTGCGACAATTGCGACGAGCCGAAAAACTCCTTAATGGCGGAAGATACGGGACGAACGTTTATAAGCGTTTGCGGAGTAGCCTTGCCCGGTTCCTGAATTGCCATTCTTTCGCGTATAACCCTTTCCAAGCGGGAGATACCTATGCGGAATTGGTTTTGAAGCAATTCGCCGATTGAACGTACGCGGCGGTTGCCCAAGTGGTCTATATCGTCGGCGTGTCCTACGCCGTACTTCATACACAGGTTATAGTTTACGGTAGCGATGATATCCGCAATCGTAACGTGCTTGGCTATAAGCTCGTCCTTGCGCGTCCTTAGCGCGTCGGTTACGTCGTCCTTCGACAAGCCCGCGGATAAAATCTCGCGCAACACGTCGGCGTCCACAGCTTCGTACAGTCCGCAGGCCTTAAAGTCGATATCGTTGTTATGAGTATCGATTGTCAGCGCAAAGGTTTTTGCGTCTACGGCGTTATTGCCGATAATCTTAACCTTGGGACATTCCTTGCTCATGACTATTACGCCCGCTGCGTTTGACTTGTACAGATTGAATCCGTTGTCAAAAGCGATTTGCGCGGCTTCGGAAACCAAAATGTCTCCTTTGCGTTCTTCATACGTAGTCTTGGGCAATTCGACAAGCACTCTGCCGCTTGCGTCTATTACTTCGTCGCCGATTGTGAGTTCGCCTTTGGAAGTCATCACTACGCAACCGAGATGCTCGGACAGGGCCTTTTCGAAATCACGAACCGTCTTGGACGGCGTATTGTTAAGCACAAGCGAACACGTTTCTTGGTCTGTGTAAATCTCGTTTACGCCGCTATGCTGAATGTCAAATGCGTCGGATGCGGTGAGAACGGTACCCTTTGTTATGGTACGCTTGTACGGAACGGTTACCTGCTCATCCAAGTAAGCGTTAACCGCCGAAGCGTAAAAAGCGTCATCGTCGCTTACGGACATCTCTACCGTAACGCCGCGGTCGTTGAGAACTTTGATTGCGTTAACCACACCGCTCTTGGCTACAAGCTCCGCCTGCTCACGGGTTAAGCAAGTATATTTATCAAAAGTAAGCAGGCTTACTTCTACGTCCGAGCCGAGAGTAAGTCCTTCGATACGGGTTGCCAAGCACAGCTTCTTGTTGTACTTGTAGCGGCCTACGCGAGCAAGGTCGTAACGTTTTGCGTCGAACAACAGGTCGTTTAACGTCTTTTGCACCGATTCTTCCGTAGGAATTTCGCCGGGGCGCAAACGCTTGTATATTTCCACCAACGATTCTTGGTCGGTTGCGGTGTCGTCCTTGACGAAGGTAAGCGCAAGCACGGGATCGTACTCGAAAATTTCGGCTATGGCGTTGCCCGTACGACTGTCGCGGTTTAATCCGTCGTGCAGAACGCCGCGCAGCAGCACCGTCACAGGCAGTTTTCTGTTACGGTCGATATGCACATAAAGGATATTGTTGTTGGCGTCGTGCTCGAACTCCAACCAAGCGCCGCGGCTGGGCATCGCCGTCGTGTTGTAAACTGGCTTGCCGTTCTTGTCCAACGTCGATTCGCAATAAACTCCCGGCGAACGTACGAGCTGGGATACGATTACGCGTTCCGCGCCGTTGATAATGAAGCTGCCCGTTTCCGTCATAAGCGGGAAGTCGCCCATAAATACTTCCTGGTCGACGAACTCGCCAGTCCCCTTGTTGGTAAGACGTACCGTCAAACGCAGCGGACTTGCGTACGTAGCGTCGCGCAAACGGCATTCCGCTTCGGAGTACTTGGGCGAAGCGTCTAATCTGTGATCCAAAAACTCCAAGCGGAAATGTCCGGCGAAATCTTCGATAGGCGAAAAGTCTTCGAATACTTCGCGTATACCTTGGTCGATAAAGGTTTTGTAGCTTGACTTTTGCACTTCGATAAGGTTAGGCAACGGAAGCACTTCTCTGGTTTTGGAAAAAGATTTTCTTTCGTGGTTACCGTATTTAACGGTTTTGATGTCTTGTGGCATTGACAAAACTCCTAAAAAATTTTTTCGATAAAATTGGCGTAAATTGTTGCAAAGTCGCTTGTAATGTGGTATTTTGTCAATAACACAAGGCAAACTTCCCATAAAAAATTGTTTTCGCAAACTTTTTTCGCCGAAAAAACGTTATAAATCCGTTATTTTTCCGCAAAAAAGCGCAAAATCTCCCCTATGGGCAAAAGTATACGAATATATACTACCACTTTGCCTGTCAATAGTCAAAGACAAAACGATTTCGAAATCAAAAAATAAATTAAAAAATATTTTTTCACTTTTGAAAACTGCAAAACCAAAGCGGACGAAAATTATTTCGTCCGCTTGTTTATTATAGTCAACTGTTCGAATTTTGCATAAAGGCAATTAAAGTTAATCTTGCACCGCTTAGCTTGTTAATAATTGGACAGGCTTTTCGATTTTCTTTTATTGACAAGCAATACAGTAAAGGCAATTCCGCCCGCCAACGATAATGCAGTAATTAGCGCGTAGCCGAGATGGAATAACGATATTGATTTAACAAGTTGCTCGTTCAATTTTCCGTAAGCGTCCCACCCATAAACGTTGATAAAGGTACCGTCCGCCGCTTTAACAAAATGCTCGTTAAATACGTCTGGTAATTCCGACAATCTTGCGCCGTTCAATAATGGTGAGTTAATATTGAAAAAGACAACATATGACATCGTCTGCTTTTGATTCATCGAAAACAATCCGTAGTAAGTTACAATCCAACAAACTACGGTTATAAGCAATACTACCCAACAGATTATGCTCAAAATTAAATTTCTTTTAGACATATTCCACCACCAATAGAATCGGACAAATACACGCTCGCAATGTTATTGAGATTTCTTTTTCTTGGCAAGCAATACTGTAAACACAACACCGCCCGCCAACGATAACGCAGTAATTAGCGCGTAGCCGAGATGGAATGACGCCAACGAATTACGCACTTGGTCATCGAATGCGCCGAAGTTAAAATAACTTAGAAAATATTCCGGCGGAAAAATCTCTGAACTTACAATACGCTCAAAACTGCGTGATAATTGAGCAGGAATATCATCCGCACTCCAACCGCCGCATATCTCTATTCTATAAAACCCAATATACAACATAGATTGATGCTGGTCCATCGAAAATAATCCGAAGTATGTAACTATCCAACAAACTACGGTTATAAGCAATACAACCCAACAAATTATACTTAAAATTAGATTTCTTTTAGACATATTCCACCACCCTTTGTATCGGACAAGGTCCCTTGCACAGTTCCGCCCGCCAATACGTATATGAATAACCGCAAGAATTGCAAGTTTTGATATACTCATAAAAATGCTTGAATTGGTCGGCCCCGCGTCCGTGATAATTATTTCCAGTAGATCGCACCGCATACAAATGCGTTGGCGCATAAATAAAATACGCTATTTTCGAATCATAATAAAGAGATGATGATCCATAATAATAGCCATCGGAAGATTCTACTATTCCTTCAGAATACCAAATTCTGTCATTTGTAGGTAAATAATTATATGTTAAAATACAACCGTGTCCCGGTTTATGTCTCCATACGTCGCCATCAGAATAGTCCAACTTCATAAAATGGAAGTCAGTACTTGATTTACCAACAGGAGACAATCTGAGCGCGATTACATTATAGCCATTATAAACATCATTGGCTTGCGGTAAAACGTAGCCGACACTAATACATTCATTGCCCAAAAATTCTAAGTCGTCGCGAACCATATTGGCAGAACTTTCAATGGTAGCCGTCTTTGGATTCCAGTTTTGACCACTAAGTGTTCCGATTATTAACCATCTACTTGTATAATCTATTGCATACGAGTAGCAATTATAATCCGGACTACCGTCCGCATAAAAAGAATTATACTTCAAAAGATTACGCTGATCGACATTTGCATTGGTATTTAACACAGAGCTGATATGATTTTCTGCTATATACGCTTGCTGAATTTGTTCGGAAAAAATTTGATAATCGTAATGACCGAATGCAAAAATATGATACGGATCTTCTCGAAGAATATCCATAACCCAATAATAGAAATCTTCGGCGCCGCTTTCGTCGGCAAATACTTGGGGTATCGTCAAATTATGCTCCGCAAGGAAACGTTCTAACTCCGAAGTTTGCGAAGCCTGCGCAAACGCCGCGCAGGGCATACAGACAATTGCCGCCGATAACATGAGCACAACTATCTTTTTCATAACGATGCTCCTTTTTTCTAAAAGTAACACATTATTACAACAATGTCAATACCCAATTTTATCGAATATGGTCGATTTGCTATATTTTAGATTGACTGCCGTCCTTTTACATCGACGTTGGCGTCCAAGTACGCGCGAAAGGCATCGTATTGCGCCTGTGTTATCTGACAGCCGTAGGACAGCACCGTGAGCGGCAAGTCCGGATCGTCCGCGCGGTAATGCGGCTGTATGTGCGGATAAGAGTTTACCACCATTCCGTTACGTTGATAAAACGCCAAACGTCTGCGCGTAAGCTCGTCTTCGGGCGGTTCTATTTCCAAAATAAACGGCTTGCCCGAAGCCGTCAGCAGCTGCAACGTTTGACTGCCGTAGCCGCCGTTGCGCTTGTCGGGAGATATGCAAAAATTTTCGAAATAAATAAACTCGGGCGTATCGAAATACCCTACTACGCCTACGGGAACGCCGCCGTCCATTATTGCGCACAAACGGTAATCGGGGTGCGCCATTACCGCGCGCTGTTCCGCTTCGTCACGTCGTTCGCACGCGGGAAAACTGACGGACAGCTGCTCGACTGCCCATACGTACAATTGTTCATTTGCGCATATACGCCTTAATTCTACCATAGTCACTCCTAAAATACACTTATCGCGTATATTCAGGATACTCTATCGACGACAAACTGTCAACATAAATGCAAAACGCGGCTTTCTTTTTGCACAAAACTTCGCTGCGTATACTTTCGATAAAAAAAACTCCGACGCCGTGCAGACGTCGAAGTTTTTCGTAAAAACCCTATTATTCTACAGATTCCGTGCTGGCAGGAGCAAAATCTTCGTCCTTGCAGCAAAGCAACAAGATGCCGCCGATCATGCTGCAGAAGAAAATATCCAAGATACCCCAAACCTTAACGTCTTCCCTGCTGGTAGCCGTCTTCATCTTGGAAAGAGTAATTCCGCCGAAAATAAGGGGCAGAATCATCCAAAAACCTGCAACCATACCGATAATAATAAATACCTTAGCTACTGTTTTCATTGTTTTTCTCCTTTTGTATTAAATATAGGATATAAACAGTATACCATACCCCCCCCCGTAAAAGTCAAGCATATCGATATACAATATGAAAATAAACTGAAAAAAATTCACGGTTTTTATTATTATAATGCAGAATTATCGACTAAAACAACCTTTAATGTGTAAAAATCAGCACGAATTGTATTATTGCGCGCTAAAACCAAGCATTTCCGCCAAGGCTTGAAGCCATTGAATGATATAAGGGTAGAAAGCAAATATCAAAAGCGCCACCAATATTATATCGATAACAACGGCGCAAAAATAACTCCGCGCAAAACTACGACGATTGATATTTGAATTACCAAGCGCGCACACTATCAATGCAATAAATCCGATAATCGGCAAAGAGAACAACAGTTTGTAGCCGTAGTAACCCCATGCGCCCAAAGGACGGTATTCCGAAGGCAATTCTTGTATATCTTGCTTTTCATATTTGTTCATTTCTATTCTCCACAAAAACCAGTCACGTTGCGAACAACTGCAGCTTGTAACAATTCGAATTAGCCAAACTTAACACTTTGCTCAATGCAATCCAAATCATTGCGCCGTATACAAGTGCAGTAGACAGTGATACAATTACCCCGATACGGGCAATAAAGAGCAATCAATGAAAGTTAGATGACGCTAATATCAATAATTGCCTTTCGAATAGTATTATAAATCACGAAAATAGTCTTGTCAAGACTAAACGTAAAAATTATTCTTACCAAGACTATAATTTATAATATGAAGAATAAATTTGCAGAAAGATTAAGAGAAAGTCGTATGCAAAACAGAATCAGTCAAATTGAGCTTGCTAAAAAATGCAACGTAAAGCAATCCTGCGTAAGCAAATGGGAACGCGGAGCGACACTACCTGATGCCGAAACGCTTTTTACGATATGCGAAATATTGCACGAAAGCGCCGATTATTTATTAGGACTTAAAGATTACTAAAATTCCGCCGTCTTTCACCTCGCGCGTCGAATAGTTTTCGAAATTTTTCTTGAATGTTTACATTATTTTTACAAACGCAGAAATAAATTTATCAACAAACGATGATGATTTTAATAAATGCAACAAAAGCATTTTCCCATACTTTCACTCAAATAACGGTATTCATCGGTAAATATGCTGCTATTATCTATCTCAACCGTTATTTTACTTATCCCACTTGTAACGAATTAAAATTATTACTTATTCAACGCGCCATATTTTGTCATTGAAATTACAAGCGCACCATCATTTATTTAGGCAATTTGTTAGCATATCTTGTTTAAGACAAAAAAACAACGGAATTGTTCCGTTGTTTTTTGGGATGCGGCAAATATTCACACATTGCCCTTATTGTAACAGTTATATATATTAGTAAATATGCCGCGAAAAGCGCAGCATATTTAGCCTTGCTACTTTTGGTCGCATAAAAAAAACCACCGACAATCGTCAGTGGTTTTAATGGATGCGGCAAAACCTTACTCTCCCGGGCAGTGCCCCGCCAAGTACTTTTCCACTTGCTCAGCTTTGATAGCAGTTGAATTTATTTGGTAAATATGCCACTTGCTCTATTGCTGCATATATTTTTCTTTTTTCTTTATTTTTTTCAAATTCTAATATTTTCTTTCCAACCGTGGCATGTTTAGCCTTTCGCAAGCGGTACTTGTCAGGGCTTACGAATGCACATATTATACTTATACAAAAAAAGAGAGCCATTCATCAGAATGGCTCTCTTATTGGATGCGGCAAAACCTTACTCTCCCGGGCAGTGCCCCGCCAAGTACCATAGGCGCCAAGGAGCTTAACTTCTGTGTTCGGTATGAGAACAGGTGGACCTCCAAGGCTAAATCACCGCAATGGTATTTACAAGCGTTTCCGCTATGTAATCGATTGTTTTGAAAGGAACATTGATAACTGCATACACAAAACAAAGCTTAGTGTTGTTGGTTTGATTGTATTCAAGGCTTGTTCGTATTATTTGAACAAGCGTTCGACCTATTAGTATCGGTCAGCTCAACGCATTGACTGCGCTTACACCCCCGACCTATCAACCTTGTAGTCTACAAGGGGTCTTATCTAAGGAGATATCTTATCTTTGGGTGGGTTTCACACTTAGATGCTTTCAGCGTTTATCCCGTCCGTACTTCGCTACCCAGCCGTGCTTCTGGCGAAACAACTGGTGCACAATTGGTACGTCCATCCCGGTCCTCTCGTACTAGGGACAGATCCCATCAAATATCTTACGCCCACGATGGATAGGGACCGAACTGTCTCACGACGTTCTGAACCCAGCTCG
>CAJUIZ010000008.1 GCA_910586625.1 uncultured Christensenellaceae bacterium | reverse complement strand
ACGTGAAGGCACTTATGAGAATCGCTACGGTATATGACATACCCATTGCAACAACGAAATCAACAGCAGACGTTGTAATACATTCGGAACTTATATGATTATGACCTATTATTTAGCAATAGACATTGGGGCATCAAGCGGACGGCATATCGTCGGTTGGCTCGATAACAACGAAATAAAAACAGATGAGGTGTATCGTTTCAAGAACGGAACGAAAACTCAGAATAAACACCTTATTTGGGACATAGACTGCCTTTTTGAAAGCGTAAAAAAGGGCATAAGAATTGCGCTTAAAAAATATCCGTCAATCAAATCGCTTGCAATAGACACTTGGGGTGTGGACTATGTTTTATTATCAGACGAACATCCTATCACACCGTGCCTTGCTTATCGTGATAATCGCACGGAAGCAGTCATTGATGAAGTACACAAACTTGTTCCTTTTGAAGAACTCTATAACAGAACGGGCATACAGTTTCAACCGTTTAACTCCGTTTATCAGTTTTATGAAGATAATCGGCGTGGTCGGTTGGATTTGGCATCGGATTTCTTGATGATACCCGAATATCTGAACTATATGCTTACGGGTGTAAAGATGCATGAGTACACCAATGCCACGACTACGGGTTTGGTAAACGCTCAAACGAAAGAATATGATTTGGAAATAATAGAAAAGCTCGGCTTGCCTAAAAGGTTGTTCACGAAATTATTTCAGCCGGGAACGAGCGTAGGTATGTTAAAGCCTGAAATAGCTTGGGCGGTAGGCGGGCAAATAGAAGTTGTTTTGTGTGCAAGCCACGATACGGCAAGTGCCGTTGAAGGCATACCAATGGATACAAACAGTCCATATATATCGTCGGGAACGTGGTCGCTGTTGGGACTGAAAGTGCCTAATGCAATCACGGACGAAAACAGCCGAAAGGCAAACTATTCAAACGAGGGCGGCATAGGCTATACGCGCTATCAGAAGAACATTATGGGTATGTGGGTGGTAAATCGCCTGCGCGACGAACTTTGCCCCGAAAAGCCTTTTTCGCAGATCGTGGAAGAAGCAAGACAAAGCACGTTCAACGATTACGTTGATGTAAACGATAACTTATTCCTTGCCCCTAAAAGTATGAAAGAAGCGTTTGATAAATGGTTGGAAAATGAAATTATCAAACCGCAAACCGAAAGCGATTATTTCCGCTGTGCATTTATAAGTCTTGCAATCAGTTACATGAACGCGCTTGACGAATTGAAAACAAACAGCGGCAAAAACTTCGATACGCTTTATATTGTCGGCGGCGGAGCAAAGAACGGCTTGCTAAACGAATTGACAGAGCAAGTCTGTAAATTAAAAGTGAAAGCACTTCCCATTGAAGCTACGGCTATCGGGAATCTGAAAATACAAATAGCGAGGGACTAATATGTACGAATACGCAAAGAAAATATACGCAGAGTACGGCGTAGACACCGAAGCTGCGCTTGCTAAACTTAAAGATATTCCTGTGTCAATCCATTGTTGGCAGGGGGATGACGTAGTAGGACTCGACGGTGGCGGTGCTGCTTCGGGCGGCATACAGACAATGGGTAACTATCCGGGCAGAGCAAGAAACTTTGAAGAACTCAAAGCCGACATTAAAAAAGCCTTTTCGCTTATGCCGGGTAAAAAGCGTTTGAACTTACACGCAAGCTATGCAATAGGCACAGACGTTGATCGTGATAAATACGAACCTAAACATTTTAAGGCTTGGGTGGACTTTGCAAAGGAAATCGGCTTGCAGGGGATAGATTTTAATCCCACGATGTTTTCTCACGCAAAAGTAAAGGACGGGCTTACTTTATCTTCGCCCGACGAAAGCATCAGAAAATTTTGGGTAGAGCATTGCAAGGCTTGTTTGAAGATCGCCGAGTATTTTGCAACCGAGATGAATACGCATTGTCTTGTGAATATTTGGATACCAGACGGTTACAAGGACGTTCCTGCCGACAGACTTACGCCGAGATTAAGGCTCAAAAAATCGTTGGACGAAATTCTGTCCTGCGGTTACGACAGAAAGAAAGTTGTCGTTGCGGTAGAAAGCAAAGTGTTCGGTATCGGTGTTGAAAGCTACACCGTTGGCAGTAACGAGTTCTATCAGAACTATGCAGCAAAGAACGATATTTGCTGTCTTTTGGACAACGGACATTACCACCCGCTCGAATATGTTTCGGACAAGATCCCTGCGCTTTTGGCGTTCTATGATAAAGTTGCGTTGCACGTTACAAGGGGAGTCCGTTGGGACAGCGACCACGTTGTTCTGTTCGAGGACGAACTCAAAGAGATCGCAAAAGAGATTGTGCGTAATAACGCAACGGAAAAGGTACTGATTGGACTTGATTATTTCGATGCAAGCATCAACCGTCTTGCGGCGTGGATCGTAGGGCAGCGCAATATGCAGAAAGCATTATTATGGGCGTTGTTATTGCCCAACGATAAACTCAAAGCGTTGCAGGACGAAAGCAACTTTACCGAGCTTATGGTATTGCAGGAAGAACTGAAAACTTTACCTTTCGGCGCTGTATGGGCGGAGTATTTGAAACGCCAAAATCAAAAAGGCGCAGAGTGGTACAGCGACATTAAAGAATATGAAAATAAAATCTTAAAAGGAAGGGCATAAAATGGCTAGTAGATTTATCTTGAATGAAACGTCTTACTTCGGAAGCGGAGCAAGAAAAGAACTCAAAAACGAAATTGCAAAACGCGGTTTCCGTAAAGCGTTTATTGTTGCCGATAAAGACCTGATAAAATTCGGCATAGTGGAAATGGTTACAAACGAAATTACGGGAACTTCTTACGAAATTTTCTCGGAGTTCAAAGCAAATCCTACGGTAAAGAACGTAAAAGACGGTGTTGCGGCGTTTAACGTATCGGGCGCAGATTTTATCATTGCAATCGGCGGCGGTTCGGCTATCGACACGTCAAAGGGAATTGCTATCGTAGCGAACAATCCCGAATTTTCGGACATCGTTTCGCTTGAAGGTGTAGCCGATACAAAGAGCAAATGCGTTCCTATAATCGCACTTCCCACTACGGCGGGAACAGCGGCAGAGGTTACGATAAACTACGTTATTACTGACGAAGAAACAGGCAGAAAAATGGTCTGCGTCGATCCTAACGACATTCCCGTACTTGCAATAGTAGATGCCGAACTTATGGCAACAATGCCAAAAGGTTTAACGGCGGCTACGGGTATGGATGCGCTGACTCACGCAATAGAGGGATATATCACGAAAGGAGCTTGGGAACTTTCGGATATGTTTGAGTTAAAGGCAATCGAACTTATATCCAAAAACTTACGCGCGGCAACGGCAAACGGCAAAGATATGGTTGCCCGTGAAAATATGGCACTTGCACAGTATGTTGCTGGAATGGCGTTCTCTAACGTCGGACTTGGTTGTGTACATTCTATGGCGCATCCGCTCGGTGCAAGATTCGATATTGCTCACGGCGTTGCAAACGCATTGCTGTTACCTATCGTAATGGAATACAATATGCCCGCTGCGCTTGACAAGTATTGCGACATTGCAAAAGCAATGGGCGTTGATATTTCGGGAATGAGCAAAGAACAGGGAGCAAAGGCGGCGGTAGAAGCTGTAAAGAAACTTTCGCTTGACTTGAATATTCCGCAGACCTTGAGAGAAATAAAAATCCCCAAAGAAGCTCTCGAACAGTTATCAAAAGACGCCTATGCGGACGTATGCACGGGCGGAAATCCGAGAGAAATAACAGAGAAAGATATTCTCGAACTTTATCAAAAAGCATATTGAGAGGTAAATAATGAAAGATATTTTAACAGCGCCTTTTGTGCAAGAAATGTGCAAGACGACGGCGAATATGTATAGACTTGGTTGGGACGAGAGAAACGGTGGCAATATCAGTTATCTGCTCGACGAAAACGAGGTGTCGGAGTATTTAGACATAAAAAAAGTAATTCGTACCTTGCCGTATGCGGGCGTTAACGAGATGAATTTTTATATAACGCCGTTGTTGGGTAAAATTTTTATAGTAACAGGTACGGGGAAATATTTCAAAAATGTGCAGGACGATCCAGAAACTAATCTCGGAATAGTTCGTATAGCGGAAAAAGGCGTAGAACTTTTGTGGGGCTATAAAGACGGTGGCAGAACGACCAGCGAACTTCCCGCACATCTTATGTGCCACATGGCAAGATTAGCGATTGATGCCGAAAACAGGGTAATCATGCATTGTCATCCAACTAACTTGCTTGCAATGAATTATGTTCACGAACTTGACGAAAAGAAATTAACGCATACGCTTTGGGAAATGGGAACGGAATGTGTAGTTGTGTTTCCCGACGGCGTTGGTATTTTACCGTGGATGCTTTGCGGAACAAATACAATCGGTGTAGCAACAGCAAAAAAGATGGATAATTATCGCCTTGTCATTTGGGCAATGCACGGCATTTACGGCGCAGGTAAGACGATGGATGAAACGTTCGGTTTAATTGAAACAGTAGAGAAAGCCGCACAGATTTATATGCTTACTGCACATCTACCGAGAATCAACACCATAACAGATGAAAATTTGAAAGAACTTGCCGAACTTTTCAAAGTGGAGGTCAGAAAAGACATACTTTCTTAAAACAGGAGAAACAATGGATGGCAACACCGAAAGAAGAACATAGAGGAGTAATAAAAGGATATTTTTATGCTTGCTGTCCTTATTGCAGAACGACAATCGCTCAAGGAAAAAACGGCACGGATGTATTCATTAAGTGTCCGCAATGCGGTCGGTACATTCACGTCCTAATTGAGAACGATACGGTGCTGACCAAACTGAAAGAAATATAAAACACAAAGGCCGACTGCGGAGCAGAATCCGTAGTCGGCCTTTTTTTATGCAATCAATAAAAAATTAATCCGTAACTAACGCAAAAAAGGGCATTTTTGCATAGAAAAAGACACACGCGACGGAGTTTTATACGCTCCTTTTGCGTGTGTCTTGGTGGTGCGGATGACAGGACTTGAACCTGCATGGTTTCCCACATGAACCTGAATCATGCGCGTCTGCCAATTTCGCCACATCCGCAAAATATTTATTTTACTTTGCTAAACTATTATACTGTATTTTGCGTTCCTATGCAAGCGTTTTTACTTATTTTAATTGTAAACAAATATGTGGCAATTTGTAAACTTGCCGACAAACGTATCATAAAATGTATTATTTATAACGGCGGTGCGGCGTGAAAGATTTTGTTGGAGTAATAGACAGCGGTGTGGGCGGGCTTACGATATTGCGGCAACTAACCGAAAACGCTTCGCGCAATTTCCTGTATATTGCCGATCACGCTTTTTGCCCGTACGGTACAAAAAACGAGCAAACGGTTTTCAGACGGGCGGATACACTCACGGGCTTTTGCAAAGACACAGGCGCTTCGGAAGTGGTTATTGCTTGCAACACTGCGTCGCGTTTCGCCGCGGAATTGTCCGAAAAATACGATTTGCCCATTTACGACGTTGTCGCTCCAACTTGCAGACAGGTTATGGAAACCACCGTAAACAAGCGCGTTGCTTTGCTTGCGACAAACGGCACTATAAAGGGACGCGCATACCGCAATATTCTTGAACCGTTAGGTATAACGGTTTACGACTTCCCGTGTTCGTCTTTCGTACCCTTTGTAGAGCAGAATGCGACTTCGACAGTTTCTTGTTACCAAGCGGTAGACCAAGCGTTGTCAAATCTTCCTAAATGCGGCGCCGATACCGTTATTTTAGGCTGCACTCATTTCCCGTTGATGCTTCTTCAAATTTCTCATTATTGTCCGTCTGCAAAAATAGTGCAGTGCTGTTGCAATTTACCGAACTCTGATATTTTGCAAGCTTCGCCTACGGTGGAGTATTTAACTACGGGGGACGTCGATTTCGCCGCTAATGCCGCCAAGTGGTACGGCAACATATCGTTTAAGCATATATCCCTGTAATGCGTTAGTTTGTTTCTTCGGGCTTTTCTTCCGCCTGCTCTTTTTCCAAGCGTTTTTTCTCGGTACGCTTGTTGATTTGAGCAAACATTTTATCCAATGCTTTGGATTGCTGCAGTATGGCTACTACCGCGCCGTTTACAGCCCAGTTTATAAGCATAAACGGCAGCCGTCCCGCAAGATACACCCAAAAGCTTTTGCGTATTCCGCCCTTGTCCATTCCCCAAAATTGCAGCAGTCCTATTGGCGACGAATCTACGCCGACGATTATTTGCAGCCATAATCCAAACGTATTAAGCGCAATGGAACATACTATAAGATAGATTACCATAGCTATCGCAAGTTTTAACAGCTTGTGTAGTTTAAGCTTGTATACCAGCGCGCATATAAATCCCGTAAGTGCGCACGACAACGCCATAAACCAGTTATACGGTCCCATCGGATGAATTATCGCGCCTATCAAATCTCCCAAATAACCTACTGTCAGCGCCGATAAGGGTCCGAGATATATGCCCGCAATAAAGCTTATCGCTATCGTAAACGAAATCGAGTTGCTGGGAGTAAGCGGAATAGTAAAGGTATTTGCCGCAATGGCAAGGGCCGTAAACGTCGCCGTAAACGCCAATTTTATTGTTTTGTTCATAAAAAAAACTCCTTTTGCGTATTGCAAAAGCAGTCCGTAACGTGAGTATATCACTTGTAACTATAACGCGGTTTTCCGCAGATGAAACGGCAAAACTCGTTTTAGCAACGGACTAAACGGTCGCACCGCAGAACAAATGAGTTCTTTCGTTCACGCTTTTTCCTAAACGTGACACTTGACGCGCGCCGTCAACTTTGCTAAGCGTATTATAATACTTTTTTGCCGTTAAGTAAACCTGTTACAGCGATTATTTGTAATTTTTTATTGTCGGTTTCTAATGTTCAAATTATAATTCGATATTTTGGGCGTTTTGCATAAAACTCCGTTAATATCGCACACTAACGGTATGTTAATTATTTTTATAAGAGCAATTATATTGTTTGCGGTACTGCTGTTTGCAATAAGGCTTATGGGTAAACGGCAAATCGGCGAAATGGAGCCTTTCGAACTTGTTATTACTCTTGTAATATCCGAACTGGCATGTATACCTATGGCGGACAGGTCAATTCCTATAACATTCGGTATAGTGGCAATTCTTACAATGTTCGTTATACACCAACTTATTCTGCTGCTGTCTCACAGCGACAAGCTTCAGGGATTAATTAACGGCAAGCCGGTAATGGTAATAAACCCAAACGGTATAGACGTGCAGCAGCTTAAAAGTTTGAATATGCACGTTAACGATTTGCTTCAAGCTATGCGCGCGGCGGAATATTTTTCGTTGGAAGAAATAACCTACGGAATTATGGAAACCAACGGACAACTGACGGTGGTGTCTAACAAGCAGATGGAAGAAAAACAGCAAACGCTGCCCGTTCCGCTGATTACGGAAGGCAAGTGGAATGCGGAGAACATCGAAAGCAACGGCTTTGTAAAAGAAAATTTGCAGCAATTACTTGTTAAAGAACGGTTGAAGATAAAAAATGTCGTGTTGCTTGCAATAGACGAAAATAACCGAATGACGCTGCAAGCGCGCAATAAGCCGATACAATTCAAAAACGTGGAGATAAAGCGATGACTAAAAATATTTGGGCGGGGCTGATAGCCTTGATACTGGTTATAACCTGCGGCGTGTTGGAAGTAGTGTTTATTTCTCGCGAATACGAGCGATTGGAAGATTATTGCGTGGAAATAATTTCCAAGTGCGAGGACGAAAGTTTGACGTTGGATGAATTTAACGGCTTTCGCGAACGCTGGGTCAAATTGCGCGAAACGAGCGAAATTTTTCTTCCGCACATAGACGTATACGAAATCAATTTGCGTTTTGCCGAAGGACAGGCGTACGCTGAGCAAGGCGACTTCGACAATTTGCATGCGCAGTTGGCGGTGATTGAAGAATTGCTCGACTATGTGCCGCATCTTATGAAGCCCAATTTTAAGCATATAGTCTAATAGCGATAATCGGCTTGGTGTTTTAGTTTAAGATTTTAACGCATAGTAATTAAGTAATAAATAACTCAAAGGACGGTTTGCGCCGCAAAGGCTCCAACCGTCCGTATTTTTGTCAATAACGTACTACCAATTCGTTGTCTGTTTCTTTAAGTTTGTTCGGATAAAAGGGCTGATAGCATTGCGCGCCGTTTAAGGTCATCGATTGCACTGTAGATTTGAAAAAGGTGGTGTCGATGCGTTTGCCGTCTAACGTTATCGCCAATTGTTCCAGTACGTTTTCCGCGGTAACTTGCGGACATACGCGTACCTTGCCGGACGTTATTGATAAGCCGTACAGGTTTTCCAACTGAGATACGTAGTACCAGCATTTGGGTACGTCGTAGCGGTTGCACAAATCTTTAAGCCGCGCTTTGGACGGATTTGTCAATGGTACCGCGCCTATTACTTGCGCATATCCGTACAGTTTTGCATCGTTTACAATAATTTTTTTTACCGTATTGTATTCTACAAGGTAGGTTACCTTGTCGCAGTCGTTGAGTTGGGCCGCTTTCTTCAAAAACAACGCCTTTACGCACAAATCTTTACCTTCGAATTTTTCGTTAAGAACTATTCCTTTGGCTTTTTGTTTTATTTCTTCCGATACCGTTCCGCACAAATTGGCGTAGTAAACATATGCCAAAGGGAAAGCCATTCTGTCGTTAAAAGCAGTCAGGTTGCCTGACGCGTCGTAATAGACGGATTCGTTTTCGCTTTCGTCTAAAAAGCGTTTGACAAATCTGGGATTGGTATAGCATATCGCCGAAACGGTAAGCGCGCAAGCTTTTTTCAAGCGGTTGGTTAGGCAGAATACGTTTTTGTCGTTTATATAGTTAAGGTAGGTCGACACCAAGCTTTCGCGTACAATCGGTTCCGAACAGGGCGCGGAATACTCCGATTTTATTTGCAGTCGAACTTGCTGCGCCGTTTTGAAGCAAATCGCAAGGCAAGTGCCCGAATCGGCGTCGCAAGACAGCTTGTAGCGCAACCGTTCTTCGTTGCATTCCAACGCGCTGGTAGTGTGGCTTTCCACGTCGCCGATACAAATAACGCGGTACTTGCGCAGCCCGTCGATTACGGTAAACGTATTGTCTTCGAACTTTATTTCCGAGCGTCTTTCCAACGGAAAGTATACGAGCGTTTTGCACGGCTTTGTGTGCGTTACCGTATAGTTTTTGCCGTTGTCGTGGTATATTTCGCAATGCGAACCGTTGTCGTAAATCAGTCGGTCTACGTCTAAGTGAAAATTAGTTTCGTTTATTTTCTTTATATAGCCGCCGCTGACAGAGTACACGCTTTCGCCCGCCACACCGAAAACAAAACCGTTTATAAGCGTTGCCGAGTTTCCGGCGTTATCTACGAAGGTTGCTTCACGGTTGTCCCCCAATTGGTACGAATAGTTTAATTTGCGCGAACGCTCGGAGTGCTTTCTCGGCGGGGTATAACCGTGTGCGGTAAGGTTTAGCGTAACGTTGGTATTACGTACCGAGCTTGACGGTTCGTCGTAGACGTATGGACATCTGGTTGCTCCCAGGTATTGTAAATTGCGCAGCTCTTGCGCCAATTCCGGCGTTGACGGAGAGTAAACCGTTACTATGTCGAAGTCCACATTTTCGCCCGACTTGACGGAGAATTCGTATCCAAGCGATTTGTCCTTGCAGCAGTGGATAATGCTGTTATTTTGCGTAACGGCAGCGGCTACGTACAACTTGTCTCCGTCGGCTACGCACAATGCGCCGTCCAATGTAAAGTAAGCGTTTTTATTCGTACCGCCGTTACAAATCACGGGAATTTCAACAAAAAATTTTCGGGATTTTTTGCCGCAATTTCTCAGTGAAATTTTGCGTACTTCGGACGTTCCTTGCAAAAAATATCGCATACTTACTTTTACTGTTTTGTCGTCCGATTTGAATTCCGCTGTGTTTACTCCGAATTTACTTTTTACAAAAGTATCGAAAACGTTTCGTCCGTTGCCGTAAATAAACAGTTTTGCCGAAACGTTAGATTGAATGCCGTCCAATTGCGCTACGGAATTACCCATACAGTCTACTACTGTAATAAGCTTGCTTTGTCCGTAACAGGCTTGACGGTATTGCGTATTGTTTGTAAAGCCTTCGTTCAGAAGAGTCGGTTGAAACGCGCGCGCGAAGCAATCGGCGGCAAAGCGCTTTCCTGCAAATATTCCGCAGGCGCAGGCGCAATAGTAGTTAATCCTGTACAGTTCTACGGCGTCTTCCAAGTAATCGCATTCTCTTTCGGAAAGCTGCATAATGTCGCGGCAGACGTATATCATTTCGGCAAGCGTCACGTCGTCTACGGCGAATTGCGAGCATTTTGCAATCAATTCCGCAGCAGTTTCCAATCGGGTTTTATTTCCGTCTGCGGGAAAAATCAAATAATTTTTTTCAAATACTTTTTTTAGCCGTACGTACTTGGCCCAGTTTTCTGCGAAATACTCCTTCGCGGTTTTTTGCGCGTTTGTTTTTGCCGTTTTCAACGCTATTTCATTCAAGCAGAATTCCGTTTCCAGCGTGTTCACACGTTTTCTTTCCGGAAAATACCGTCGAGACAGCTTTTCCACTTGGTCGCAGAATTGAGCTTGCGTCGAAGGAAGTCCGAGCAGACGGCTGTAAGCGTCTTTTTTTAAGTTCCAGCGGATATTTTCGAATAAAAAGTTTGTTGAAGTCATACGTTCACCTCGTAGTGAGATTATTGACGGTTTTTTCTCCGTTTACTCAACAAAACGAAAGTTAAACGTAAAAAAAACTTCTCCCGATTGCTCGGGAGAAGCAGTAGCAAGCTATTCGGATTTTGCGCGGTTTCTTTTGCGGCAATTTTCCAACATCAAAGGTTTCTTGTTGTCCAAGATAAATTGAAGATTTTCCACCGGAACGTTAAAGGCTTTGATCGTTTCAAGTACGTGTACGTCCAAGGCAATGTGTAAGTCGTTGGTAAATTCTTCGGGCAAATCGGTCTTGGCAAGTCGGCTCTTAACAATGATCATCATGGGGTGATCGTTACGGCGATAGTGCGCGACCGCTTCGAAATTCAATTCGTCGTACGTAAGTGAAAGTTCCGGAAGGTTCTTAGACGTATCGTAAACTGCGGGTGACGGTTCATTGGTTTCCTTAGGCATATCGGGAAATACTTCGGTTATATCTTGCGCCATCACTTTACAATCGCTGTCTGCGCTTATTCGGCCGCCGTCGAAGTCGTAGTTCGTGTAGAGATTAATTCCCGCAGGCGTAAACTCCACATCGTAGCCGTTGCCGCCGTCGCTGTGTATATGCGGGTACTTTGCGCGGCTTTCGATTATCTCCTTTTGCAATTGAATTTTAACCTTTTTTCGCATCGGTGCGAAAGATATATCCGTAAAATCGAACGGCAGCTTTTCGGCATAGAAGTTTATTTCCTTGCGGAAAAATACAGTTTTGGAAATTACGGGTAATGCAACCATTCCGCCTACCATTGTGACTAACGTCAGCGTCAAAAAAACGATTGCAGCCGCTCCCAACGGCTCGTCGTCCCCTTCGGGAGAAAAGCATATCAACAATATTATAAATACAATCATCAGTAAAGCCCACACTCCCAATGCTATCAACAGTTTTTTTCGTTCGGGACAGGTCGGCTGTCTGGGGGTTAAATATTCCGCGTATTGCTCGGCAAGCGGACGTTCGATAACTGGATTTACATTTGTCCGCCATATAAAAATACCGCAGGCGGTAACGCCTATTATTGCAAACACTACCCATGAAACGATTAGCATTTCCTTATTTCCTGCGCGTTTTTCCTGTAAAACCTTTTCGTAATCTATATTTGTACCGTCGTCAGTTTTCAGTCCCAACGCCCAAGAATTGCCGGAAGCGAAGGTGCGCTCGCAAATAACGAGCGTTACTGTTTTGCCGACGTACGCGTCCCAGTCCAATGTATATTTGTCGTGGTTCCACACTGCGTTATATTCCTTCGTGTTGTTGCCGTCGTTTAAGGTGACTATGGCTATGCTTCCGTCCCTTTCGGCTTTTTCCACTGTTCCGGTAATTTCCAACACTCTGCCGTTAAGATTTTGTTTGTCTATCATAGAAGCGGTAACAAGCATCGCAATCATCAATCCGAAAAAAACGATTAAAACCGTCAGTACATAGGTAAGGTTGCGCCTTAGTTTTCTTTCTACAAATACAGTGTTTTGCATAATATTCCTTGTTTAATGTTATCCTTATATGTTACTTGCCAAATACTTCGTCGTATACTTTAAGCAATGTGTGCGGCAGGTTGGTCATAATTCCGTCCGCGCCTATTTCGATTAAATATTTCATATCGTCTTCGTTGTCGATGGTCCAGTAGTGCACAGCTATATTATGCTTGTGCGCCGTCGCCACGAACCATTCTCTGTCAAGGTGAATATTTATTCCTTTTACCTTTTGACTCATAGGTATTTGCAGTACCGCAACCGGCTCGGTATAGAATAAATCCAAACCGACCGCTCCCGAAATGAGCAGCGCGGCTACTCCCGAGTCCTGCGGAGAAAACAGCAGTTCTGGGTGATCTTCCCTGTGTATTCGTTTTAGTTCGGTGTAGATATCCTTGTGGAAGGACGCAAGCACCACGCGATCGAACGCGTCAAGGTCTTCGACTATCTTTATTACCGCTCTGAGGGCTTTTAATCCCATTTCACCCTTTTGCTTTATTTCCACGTTTACCGTATTGTTTGGAAATGCTTCCAATACGTCGATAAGACGCGTTACCAAAAATTTCTCGGAACTGCGGTTTGGCAGTCCGTTAGGGTAATTAGGTACGTCCTTGGGCGTAACCTGTTTATTTTGGTAGTCGGTATATTTTATTTCTTCTACGACATTTCCGTTTTCCTTGCGGTTAAGGTAGGAAAAATCCACTTCCTGCTCCAACAAATCGGTGTAGTTCCAATCCGCAATAGCTCCGCGCGCGTTTGTACGGTAATCGAGAGTAGTGTCGTGCGACATAATTACCACGCCGTCGCGCGTTATGGATACGTCCATTTCCAGCATTACGTTTTCGTCTACGCTGAACGCATTGTAGCACGCTTCGAGCGTATTGTCGGGGAATTCTCTGTTACCGCCGCCGTGCGCTATAAGCAACGGACGGCTGCCATTTTCGATAACAAACGGGTTGTCCGCTACGCTTTTAACCCGCGGCACTAACGCCAATACAAGGTAAACGACGAGTATCGCCGCTATGACAATAGTAAAAATTTTCCAATTGAATTTGCGCTTCGTTTTTGTTTCAGGCATATAATTCCACGCTCCTTAGCGTTATTGTAACATAAAAAGTTGAATTCTGCAATAAAAAACCGACAACGTCAATTAAGCGGAAAGCAGTTGCAAACGTTACACATCATTATCCTTTGCGGAAACGTACGTTAGCCTATGTAATTGCCGAAGCTATCGGCTGTGCGTCACAATAAAGCTTGTAAATATAATTGAGATTATAACGGCGGTTAAGAACTTTAATTGCTGTAAAGCTATTTATGTCAGCGTAAAAAATATTTGTATAATTTTGCTTGCATTTGCCGACAATAAGGCGTATAATATACATATACTCGGTGGGGGGGGGTAGCAACCGTTGATTTTATAGTTGTTATGTTCCGCGCAGTTTTTTGTAAATTTTCAGCAGGAGAATATTTTGAAGAAAAAATTCGACGTAATGGGTATGACGTGTTCGGCTTGTTCCGCGCATGTTGAAAAAGCAGTCGGAAAGGTTGACGGCGTAAAGAAAGTCGCCGTAAACCTGATTGCCAACAGTATGATTGTTACTTACGACGACAATAAGACGAACGACGGATTGATAATCAAAGCCGTGGAAAGCGCAGGTTATTCCGCTGCGGTAAGCGATAACGTAAAACAGCCGTCCGTGACGGTAAAAAAAGTAGCGGTTGGAGTTACTTTACCGAGGCTTATAGCTTCTGTCGTCATTTGCGTTGTATTGATGTACGTGGCTATGGGGCATATGATTAAGCTGCCCTTGCCGTCCTTTCTTTCGGGTACGGCAAACGCCGTATCGTTTGCTTTGGTTCAGCTGTTGCTGTGCTTGCCCGTATGGTACTTAAACCGTCATTATTTTATAAACGGCTTCAAGCGGTTGTTTAAGGGCGCGCCCAATATGGACAGCCTTATTGCCGTAGGCTCGTTTGCAGGCGGACTGTACGGTGTGATAGTAATATTTTTTATGAGTTACGCTTTGGGTAAGGGAGATCTCGACACCGTCGCGCATTATCATCATTTATTGTACTTTGAGTCGTCGGCGATGATACTCGCGCTTGTGGACTTGGGCAAGTATTTGGAAGGGCGTTCCAAAATCCGCACTGGAAACGCCCTAAATAAGCTTAGAAAGTTAGCTCCGCAATCGGCTATTCTTTTACGCGACGGGGTAGAAACGGAAGTTGACTCGTCGACTGTTAAAGCAGGCGACGTTGTGATAGTCAAGGCGGGAATGGCGTTTCCCGCCGACGGTACGGTTGCGGAAGGCAGCTGTTTCGCCGACGAAAGCAGCGTCAGCGGCGAAAGTCTTCCGCGCGAGCGTCAATCGGGCGATTTCGTAATAGGCGGAACAGTAAATGTGAGCGGGTATGTTAAGGTGCAAGTTTCTTCGGTGGGACAGGACAGCGTTTTGAACAAAATAATCGCTCTTGTAGAAGAAGCCGGGACGTCCAAAGCGCCTATACAGCGCTTGGCGGATAAGATTTCGGCGGTATTCGTACCGATAGTTATGTCGATTGCTTTGGTTACGTTTATCGTATGGCTCGCAGTCGGACAGCCCGTATCGCAGGCGTTGGATTTTGCTATATCTGTGCTTGTCGTATCCTGTCCGTGCGCGCTTGGACTGGCCACGCCGGTTGCGATTATGGTTTCCACGGGCAAAAGCGCGGAAAACGGAATTTTGATTAAAGACGGCGAAACGTTAGAAAAGCTTGCCGATATAAAGACTGTAGTATTGGACAAAACGGGAACGGTAACTCTCGGTAAACCGTTTGTAAAACAATTCCGTTCTTACCTGGACGAGTCCGAATTTTTGTCCGTTGTGGGCGGAATAGAGAAGCAAAGCGAGCATCCGCTCGGACGGGCCGTGGTAGACAAGGCGGAGCAAGCGGGAGTTAGCTTGACAGTTCCGTCCGAGTTTGAAACGTTAGCGGGACGCGGTGTCATAGCAAAGGTAAACGGTAAAAAATATGCCATAGGCAACAAAAGGCTAATGGACGAGCAGAACGTAAACGTAGCGGACTACCAAGCGTATTTGGACGAATATTCGCGCAGAGCTTTGACCTGTTTGGTAGTCGCGCAAGACGGTAAATTCGTCGGTATTATAGGCGTAGGCGACGACGTGAAGCCTACGTCCAAGCAAGCGGTTGCAAGTCTCAAAAAGCTCAGTATTCGTCCCGTTATGCTTACCGGCGATAACGCGTTAGCCGCTCGGGCGGTATGCGACGAAGTAGGCATAGACGAATTCTATGCCGAAGTGCTGCCTGCCGACAAGGAAAGGAAAGTTGCCGAATTGATGAATGACGGAGCAACTGCGATGGTGGGCGACGGTATAAACGACGCGCCCGCGCTTGTACGTGCGGACGTGGGCTTTGCTGTCGCAAGCGGTTCGGATATAGCGTTGGATACTGCGGACGTGTTGCTTATGAAAAACGACGTTCGCGACGTACCGTACGCGATAGAACTCAGCCGTAAAACCAAACGTAATATCAAGCAGAATCTGTTTTGGGCGTTTTTCTACAATGCTCTGGGCATTCCGCTTGCTGCGGGAGTATTGTACGCTACGCCGTTGGGATTGAGACTAAGCCCTATGATAGGCGCTCTTGCTATGAGTCTGTCAAGTCTGTTCGTCGTGACCAATGCGTTGCGTTTGAAGCTTTTCCGTCCGCGCGGAGTTCGCGGCGTTGTAAAAGGCAGCGGAGCTTCCAACGAAATACGCGAATGCCCGCTCGGACAATGCGAACGCAATTTAGAACTTAATTCGGAAAATATAAAGAACAAAAAGGAGAGTGCGATGAAGTATCAATTGCAAATCGAAGGTATGATGTGTCAACGTTGCGTGGCGCACGTAACAAGCGCCCTTACGAGAGTTTCGGGAGTAACGGACGTTACCGTAAGTCTTGCGGATAATAACGCCGTAGTTACCGCGGACGGAAGCGTTCAATCCGAAACGCTCAGAAAGGCTGTGGAAGAACAAGATTACACTGTAAAGGAGATTGTAACTTTATGACGGGAGATACAACAAAAGTAAACAGACTGCTTAAAACGGCTCGCGGGCAGATAGACGGTATACTTAAGATGATCGAAGAAGACCGCTATTGCATAGAAGTGTCTAATCAGATTATGGCTTGTCAAGCTATCTTGTCCAAGGTAAACCGCGAAGTGCTTAACGCGCATATAAACCATTGCGTGCTAAACGCTACGGGAGACGAGCGTCAGGAAAAATTGGATGAAATCGCTAAGGTTTTGGATAACTTGGTGTAATTGATTTTAGTTGAAAGAATTGACGATACCCGTCATATATTAAAGGTATGAACGATTCTTTTAACGAAAGCATATCCGAGATATGCGGGCTGGAATTAGCTACTTTAATCGGAAGCTACAAATATTCCGTATTCGGCAATAGCACTGTTGTTATCGAAGGGCACAAGGGCATAGTAGGCTACTCGGATGAAGTAGTCTCTTTTGCCGTTTCCAAAACGGTGTTGAATGTAGAAGGTACGAATTTGCGTATCAGGTGTTTGGAAAAGCGTTTTGCCGTTGTAACCGGAAATATCCGTCAAGTAGGGGTATTAAACGATGAAAAGTAGCTGCGTTATATCCTTTGAAGGGTTAAACTTAAACCGTTTGTTCAATACTCTTTGCAAGCGCGATATAACTGTGCTTAACGTTATAAAGCGCGGAAAGCTTTGTGAAATAGAAGTTCCGCAAACTCGTTTGCGCGAAGTTATTGCGTTGTTGGAAGAAAAGTGCTATAATATAGTCGGAATACGCTATAAGGGCGTTTCCGCTGTCAGGCGATTTATTCGAGCGCGTTTTGTTCTGCCCGTAATAATTTTGCTGTGCGTGGCTATGACTGCGGTTTTATCTCAATTCTGCTTTCGTATCGAAGTCGCGGGCGACTATGACAATAACGAGGTTTTGCAGGCGCTGTCCAACGCGGGCGTTCGCGTCGGCGGACGTTTGTACGATTGGAATGTGGACAGGGTTGAAAATGCCGTAGCCAACGAATTGGACGCTATGTACGCGGTAGTATCGCGCAAGGGCAGTGTAGTTTACGTCAATGCCGTCAAGCGCAAGGAAATAGACGCGCCTGTCGATATGACTAAGCGGCGCGATATTGTGGCTACACGGGACGGAGTGGTGGCAAGCGTCATGTGCGAGCAGGGAACCCCGCTTGTGAAGGCTGGCGACACGGTAAGGGCCGGCGACGTGCTTATAGCGGGACAAAGAATTTTCAACGACGGAACCAGCCGAGACGTTTACGCTCTCGGGCGCGTGACAATTCAGCTTACCGCCGTCGGTTTCGCCGAATACACGGGCGTGCGAACCGTCGAGCAGCCTACGGGTAACTTATTCAAAACTACCGGAGTGGTTTTGTTCGGTAAGGAATACTCTCGTAATTGTCCGTTCGAGCGTTATACGACGGACAAAAGCGTAGCTTATTTGCATCCGTTGAATTTGCAGATTGTAACAACCGTATATTGCGAAACGGAGCGCGTTACCGTTTCCGCTACTGTTGACGAATGCGCGGAAGAATTGAAAGCGCAGGCGTACGAAGTAGCCAAAGGTAATTGCGACTTTGCAATTGACGAAGTAATATACGACGTTAACGCAAGCGGAGCGGAAGCGAGATTGATTGGAAAAATAGAATTACGGTAATCGGAGGTTTAGTTGGTTTCTAAAATTATCGAAACGTCGTCTATGGACGAATTGATTAAATTATTCGGACCATTCGACGAGAATACAAAGGCGATAAGCGCGGCTTTGGACGTGCGGTTCGTTTTGCAGGACGGGCAATGCAGCGTATACGGCGAAGAACATAACGTCGACAAAGCTATGGCCGTTATAGACAAACTTAAAAGTTTTATTTACAACGGCGACAGCGTTGATATTGGTAGAGTCAACTATTTGCTTGATTGCGTTCGCGACGATAAACTTGACGAAGTGGACGAGTTGTTGGGCGAAATGGTGGCGATAACCAATCGCGGCAAACCTATCAAGTGCAAAACGGTCGGTCAAAAGAAATATGTCGATTTAATGAAAAAGAAAACGGTAACCTTCGGCGTCGGTCCTGCAGGTACAGGTAAAACTTATCTTGCCGTCGCCATAGCCGTTAACGAATTCAAGGCGAAAAAAGTTGACAAAATTATACTTACGCGTCCTGCTGTGGAAGCTGGCGAAAAGTTGGGTTTTCTCCCCGGTGATTTGCAGGAAAAAGTCAATCCGTATTTGCGACCGCTGTATGACGCTTTGCAGGAAATGTTCGGTAACGAAACGTTTTCTAAAATGCTGGAACGCGGAACTATCGAGATAGCCCCGTTAGCGTATATGCGCGGAAGAACGCTGTCCAATGCTTACGTCATATTGGACGAAGCGCAGAATACCACCAAAGAACAGATAAAAATGTTTTTGACAAGACTCGGAGAAAACAGTAAAATGGTAATAACGGGAGACCTAACGCAGGTCGACCTGCCGAAAGGCTTGACTTCGGGACTGAAACACGCTATAAGAATACTCAAGGATATCGACGATATAGGCATAATAAAACTGAGCGAACGGGACGTAGTACGGCATCCGTTAGTGCAGAAAATCGTCAAAGCGTACGAAACAGAGGATAAATAATGGCAAAGAAACTCAAACGAAACAATATCAAGTGGAAACAGGTAGTCGCTAGTTATGTGATAGCGTTTATTTTGTTTTCCGCTTTGACGGTTTTACCCAATATCAAGAGCATAAACGAAATTAACGTTACAGTTCAGCTTATTACTACTGCGATGCTTTTGGTATCTATGGGTTTGTACGTCTACTTCGCCGACCGCGAAGTAATGGAAAACGCACGGGAAACGTGGGCTATGTTCAGCACGATGATTGTTTCCTACTGCATTATTCAACTATCGCAATTGTGGGAATACGCAATTTATTTAGTACCTTTTGCAATTTGTTCTTTGGTATTGTCCATTATCGTTTCAGGCAAATGCGGATTTTTCGCAAATTTCATAATTATTATGCTATGCTTTATGCAGGCTATAATATGGAAAAAAGACGCCAACGAACGTGTGGACAATATTTTCTATTTACTTTTCAGCGGCGTTACGGAAGCGGTATTCGTATCGTTTTTGTTGGGTAAGCAGTATAGAAGATCTCGCTATGTTTTGGCGGGCGTGGTGTTAGGGCTCATTTCCGTAATTTGCGGCACTATCAGTTACCTAATATTCGAATCTATTTGGAAGTGGGAAGAGTATTGGATAATTGCGGTTTGCTCGCTCGGAAGCGGAATGATAAGCGTTATGATAATGTTTGTTACCGTTCCGTTATTTGAAAAGATATTCAACGTGTCGTCCATTTTCCGTTTTTCCGAGATTGCAACTTCCGACAACGAGCTTATGCGTAAGCTGTTTGAAAAGGCTCCCGGAACGTACAATCATTGTCTCACGGTTGCAACCTACGTCGAAGCGTGTGCGGTAGCTATCGGGCAAAGCGCGCAAATAGCAAAAGCCGCCGCATATTATCACGATATAGGTAAAATAAAAAACCCGTCTTATTTCGTTGAAAATCAGTTTGACGGATTTAATCCGCACGATAATATGACTCCCGAAGCCAGCGTTAATATGATAAAATATCACACGCTTAACGGGTTGGCTATAGCTAAGGAATACGGTCTGCCAAAGGAAGTTCAGTTGGCTATCTGCGAGCATCACGGCACAATGCCAATAAAGTATTTCTTTCTTAAAGCGCAAAAGTACACCGACGGCTTTTTGCCGTACGACGGCTATTGCTACGACGGACCCAAGCCTACCACAAAAATATCAGCAATTCTTATGATATGCGACGCTTCCGAAGCGGCTCTGCGCGCAAGCGGAGACAGAAACAGCGCGGAAAAGATAGTTAGCGACATTATCAACGAAAGAATGTCTTTCGGACAATTCGTCGAATGCGACATTACAATGAAAGAAATAGAAATAATAAAGGATACCGTCGTATCTACGTTTTTGGGAATACGTCACAAGCGCATAAGTTATACCGACGTCAAAGTTGGGGGCGGAAGATAAATGACGATATATTTTACGGATACCGGATGTATTAAGTTTACAATAAAACGGTTGCTTACAGGCGCGTTGAAGTATCTCGGTCAACCGCATAACGACATCGAAATGTCAGTCAGCTTCGTATCCCGCGAAGAAATACGCGAGTTAAACAGAGACATCCGCAACGTTGACGCTGTAACGGACGTTTTATCATTTCCTACGGTGGATAATCCCGAAAGAAAGACGTTGAATTTTTCTGCTTTTGCTTTGGACAGTATCAACCCCGAAACCGGCAAGCTCAATATCGGTGACGTGATTATTTGCTTAGACGTCGCTAAGGAACAGGCATACAGCTACGGACATTCATTAAAAAGAGAGCTGTGCTTTCTTGCTTTACACGGTATGCTGCATTTGTTAGGATACGACCATATGAACGAAGCCGACGAAAAACAAATGTTCGCGCTTCAAGACGAAATTCTTGCTAAAATGCATATTACAAGATAATTATGAGAAAAACCGGATTTATTGTGATAGTGGGCTTTGCAAATGCCGGCAAGTCTACGTTACTAAACGCATTGATTAAACAAAAAGTGTCTATCATCTCTCCGAAGCCGCAAACAACTCGGGACAGCATAATGGGCATATGGACGGACGACGACAGTCAAATGATATTTATAGATACGCCCGGCTTTCTTACAAGTAAGAACGCGTTGGGCGATTATATGCTTAAAAGCATAGATACGGCCGTTCAAGATGTCGACTGTATATTGGTTGTAATAGACGGTCACGACGGAATAGACGACAAAGAACTGTCTCAAATTGTCAAATACCGTAAGCGTAATGTTCCTATTGTTGTTGCGGTTACTAAAACGGATATTACTCAGCCCGATAAGTTAATGCCTGAGCTTGCAAAACTTAACGGAATGGAAGGCATAAGCGAAGTTTACTGCGTGTCGGCAAAGCGTAATAAGGGCGTGGACGAGCTAAAACAAGGGCTGAAAAAGTATCTTACGGGTAACGCTATGTATTTCGAAGAAGACGATATAACGGACAAAAGTCAACGTTATATGGTGGGAGAAATAATTCGGGAAAAAGTGCTGCTATGCTGCGAACAGGAAATTCCGCACGGCGTTGGAGTTGTTCTCAACAAGATGCAGTACGAAGACGGAGCGTGGGATATAGACGCCACAATAATAGTTGAAAAGGCTTCGCACAAACCTATAATTCTGGGTAAGGGCGGCGCAATGATAAAGGGCATAGGCGTTCACTCGCGCGAAAGTATTGAAAAACTGTTGGACGCAAGGGTTTATTTGACTTTGTGGGTTAAAGTAAAAGAAGATTGGCGAAACAATCCGTCGATGCTTAACGAACTGGGTTATTCCAAGCGTCGCTAATAAATTGTTATAGTATAATACGGTTGGATTGTAGACAAAATAGTACTGTAAGACGTTGGCTTGACTAACGTCGCAAGGGAGAATTGACTCTATGAAAAATACCGTATGGAAACTGTTTACCGAAACGGGAAACCCCGCTTATTACGTTTTGTACAAGGAATTGACAAAAGATGGACGTGACGACAAAAGCCGTGGTACTGAAATCGACGGACTTCAAGGAAAGCGATAAGTACGTTTTGCTATATTCGTTGGAATACGGCAAAATTTCCGTTCACGCACGCGGAGTTCGCAAAAACTCTGCCAAGTTGAAATTCGCTGTAGATCAATTTTGTTTCGGACAATACGAATTAGCGCAGTCTAAGGATAGGTTTACGCTTAAAACGTGCGAACAGTTGGAAAGCTTTTTTTGTTTGCGGGAAGATATTATCGCGTATTATTCTGCATGCGTAATTGCGGAGTGTCTGACCCTTTATACGGAAGAAGGGCAAAGCGATCCGCCTGTATTCGTCGAAACGCTTAAAGCTCTGCAAGCGTTGTGCGGCTCTCAGCATCCGTTGGCGGTTACGTTGCGGTTTATGTTGGCTTTTTTCGACTTGCAGGGAATAAAGTTGCAGCTTAATGCGTGCGTCGCGTGCGGAGAACCGAGTAGTCGTTTGTTTTTGGATTTGCAGCGCGGCGGATTGGTATGCGATAATTGCAGGACCGCTGACAGTATCCGCGTGAGTCCGCGTTCGATTGCCATTTGCCAAATGCTTTGCGATATGCCTTACGAAAAATTGTCAAACGTAAACGTTTCACTCGATATATTGAAAGATGCTTTGGGGCTTTGTAACAAATATATATCTCACAGTTATTATCCGTTAAAAAGTCTGTCCGAGCTTATTAAATTGGCGTGACTGCGTGTGCAGTCGCGTTTTTTATATCTTGACAAAAAGCCGACAGAACTCCTATGCGCTTTATTGCGGTGGCCTTTGTAATATTTGGATATTTGGCCGTACGGTATTTGCAACTGTACGGCTATTTGATTGACTATTTGTTTGACGAATGATAAAATAACTTAATTATAACTTTTTTCGGTGTTAAGATGATTTTCGGCAAGCATATCAATAAGTATTATTTGAAATATTCGCTTTGGATACTGTTCGGTATTCTGGCGCTTATTGCCGTCGATTATTTTCAATTGATTATACCTGAATTATACCGAATAGTTATCAACGGTATTAACGACGGAACGGTAGAAATAAACAATAACATTGTTGCATTCGACAAGGACGTATTGTGGAACAATGTTTGCAAACCGCTGATTGTCGTTATCGCCGTGTTGGTAGTGGGTAGATTTACTTGGCGTATTTGTTTGTTCGGTTCCGGATATAAAGTCGAGCGCGATTTGCGCGGAAAAATGTTCAGACATTGCAACGGACTTTCCTGCGAATTTTATTCGAAAAACAAAGTCGGCAATATGATGTCATTGTTTACCAACGATCTCGAAACCGTTCAGGACTGCTTCGGAAGCGGCATTATGATGACGTTCGACGCGGTATTTATGGGCGGATTATCGTTATACAAAATGTTCCGAATGGATTGGAAAATGACGTTGTTTTCTTTAATTCCTATGGCGCTGATGCTGGTTGTCGGAATAATAGTGGGAAAATATATGACTATGAAGTGGGACGTTCGTCAACAGGCGTTTTCCGATTTGTCCGATTTTGCGCAGGAAAGCTTTTCGGGTATTGCAGTCATCAAAGCGTTCGTTAAAGAATTTAAGGAATTGCTTGCATTCCGTTGGCTTAACAGAAAAAACGAAAACGCCAACGTGGCGTATACCAAAATAAGTACGTTGCTAAACGTATTCGTAACGCTATTCGTTGAATCGGTTATTTGTATCGTATTGGGATACGGTGCTTATTTGGTAAAAACCGACGTGTTCGACGCAGGGCAATTGATGGAATTTATAGGATATTTCAACGCAATTGTTTGGCCTGTTATGGCGGTAACGGAGCTTATTGAAATGTCGTCGCGCGGAAAGGCTTCGTTAAAGCGCGTATCCGAGCTGTTGGACTCGAAATCGGATACGGTTGACAGACCCGGTGCTGCCGATCTTGATAAAGTTGACGGCAATATCGAATTCCGTAATCTTACATTCCGCTATCCCGATGCCGATTACAATGCTTTAAGCAACGTATCCTTCACAATAAATAGCGGCGAAAGCGTCGGAATCGTAGGAAAAACCGGTTGCGGCAAAACTACGTTATCCGATCTTATATTGCGTTGCTACAACGTTGAAGACGGAACGTTATTTATAGACGGAAAGGACGTTAACGAAATAACCACTCGAAGTTTACGCGGTTTTTGCGCCTACGTTCCGCAGGACAACTTTTTATTTTCCGATACGATTGCCAATAATATCGCGTTCGCTTCGGATGACGTAACTACGGAAAAAATTGTTCTTGCGGCGGAGATGTCTGATATAGACGATAATGTAAAGACATTTTCTAACGGCTACGAAACGATACTTGGCGAACGCGGCGTAACTGTATCGGGCGGGCAGAAGCAGCGCATATCTATTGCGCGCGCCTTGATGAAAAATTCGTCTATTCTTATTTTGGATGATTCGGTCTCGGCAGTGGACACTGATACGGAAAGAAAGATTATCGGTAATCTCAAGAAAGAGCGCGCGGGAAAGACGACGATTCTTATCACTCACCGCGTTTCTACAGTTTCGGGTTTGGATAAGATAATATACTTGGATAACGGCAGAATTATCGATGTGGGTACCCATGCCGAATTGTTGGAAAGGTGCGAACAGTACCGCAATATGGTTGCGTTGCAAAAGCTTGAAGATCAGGAGGGTATGTAGTATGAACGAATATCTCCCGATTTTGATTGTAGGCGCGATTTTGGGCGTAGTATCCGCCGTTTTAATTACCGTGTTCGCATTGATTAAAGATAAAAAAGAGAGTATGGGCTACGAGCGTAATCTCAAAGACGGCGATTTGTTTAAGCGTTTGCTGCGTTACGCCAAACCGTATTGGAAAAGCTTTCTGTTAGTTGGGATAGTAATGCTGTTTTCGATATCTTACGATATTTTATCTCCGCTGCTTATTTCCAATATCGAAAGTATAATTAAGACGGATTTTCAATTGGCTGACGTTTTATGGCGCGTGGGTGTGTATGCAAGCATATTGATTGTGTCGCTTGTGAGCACGTATATTCAAGCGATTGTATTGCAAAAAACGGGACAGAAAATAGTATCCAGGTTACGGGAAGATGTATTCGCACATATCGAAAGCCTGTCGCACGCGCAGCTGTCGCAAATTCCCGTTGGCAAATTGGTTACGCGAGCCACTTACGATACCAACGCAATTTCGATGATGTTCACCAGATTGCTGGTTAATCTTGTTAAAAACGCGTTTATAGTAGTGGGCGTATTGGTAGCTATGCTATGCGTAAACTATATGCTTACGCTTATGGTATTGTGTTTCGTTCCGTTTATAGTTTTGTTTACGGTAATTTTCCGAAAATTTTCGCGGAAATCGTACCGTCAGGTTAAAAACTCCACGACGGACATAAACACTTTTTTGTCGGAAAATTTGTCCGGTATGAAAATTATTCAAATTTTTAACCGCGAGCAGCGTAAAATCGATGATTTCGAGGTTAAAAACGAAAAGCTTTACAAGGCTCAACGCGGACAGACGTTGGTGTTCAGTATATTCCGTCCGTTGGTATATATGCTGTATATTTCGTCGGTATTGTGTCTGTTCTTCCTTGGCTGTAAAGGGTATTTGGATAATATCGTATTTATGGGACAGACTGTTACGAGCGAAGTAATAGTGGCGTTTTATATGTTCATATCGCGTTTCTTTAATCCTATACAAAGCCTTGCAGAGCAGTTTCACCGATTGCAATCGGCATTGGCTTCCGCCGAAAAGATATTTACCATTATGGACGTTCAGCCTCATGTTGTGGACGACGCGGATGCGGTAGAACTGGACGAAGTAAAGGGCGAAATAGAGTTCAAAAACGTTTGGTTTGCATATAACGAAGGAGAATGGGTGCTGAAAGACGTGTCTTTCCATGTTAACGCTAAGGATACCGTAGCGTTTGTAGGCTCTACCGGCAGCGGAAAAACTACGATATTGTCGCTGCTATGCCGTAATTACGATATTCAAAAAGGCGAGATTTTGCTGGATGGGATAAATATACGCCGAATAAAAATTGCTTCTTTGCGCAAGCATTTCGGGCAAATGCTTCAAGATGTATTTTTATTTTCTGGTACTATACGCAGCAATATATCGCTTCGCGACGAGTTTGACGACGAGCAAATAATGCAGGCGTGCAGATACGTCAACGCGGATACTTTCATAACGAAGCTCACGGGTGGATTAGACGAAGAAGTACGCGAGCGCGGTAATAATTTCTCCGCAGGGCAGCGTCAGTTGCTGTCCTTTGCGCGAACGATTATTCATAAGCCCGAAGTTATGATTTTAGACGAAGCTACTGCCAATATCGATACTGAGACGGAGATTCTTATACAAGACAGTTTACACAAGATGATGAATGTCGGCACAATGCTGATTGTGGCGCATAGGCTGTCAACTATACAACACGCGGATAAAATATTTGTTTTAAGCAACGGCGAAATTATAGAGCAGGGCAATCATCATGAGTTGCTCTCGCTTAAAGGACGTTACTTCGAGTTGTATAATCTGCAATTTACCAAGGAGCAGATAAAAGCGCGGTAAATTATTTACAATATTTAAGGAGCTTGAAATATTTCAAGCTCCTTTTCGTATATATCGCGTATTATTGTGCGGTAATCTTTTTCTTTTTTATAAACATGGCGCGCATAGAGTTTAGTATCGCTACAACGCAAACGCCCACGTCCGCAAGAATAGCAATTATCATTCCGAATGATACCATATCCAAAATGCCTATTGCCGAAAGAATCAGAACTGCAAATTTGATAACCAAAGAAATAACTATATTTTCCGTTACTACTTTGAGAGTGTTCTTTGCTATCCGTTTGGCGAGCGGAACGGCAGTGGGGTTGTCCTGCATAAGTACGATGTCTGCAGTTTCAATCGCTACGTCGCTTCCCATAGCTCCCATTGCAATACCTACGTCGGCAGTGGCAAGTACGGGCGCGTCGTTAATGCCGTCGCCTACAAACGCAACCTTGCCTTCACGCTTCAATTCTTCAAGTTTAGTCACTTTGTCTTGCGGCAGCAGCTGCGAATACTTGCAGTCTACACCCAATTGGTTTGCTACCATCTCGGCGGTGTCGTCGTTGTCTCCCGTCAGCATTACTGTCGTAACGCCCGTCTTTTTTAGCTGTTCTAACGCTTCGCGAGAGTCGAACTTGATCTCGTCGGCTATCAGTATAGAACCGACGAATTTCCCGTCCTGAGCTACGTAAATGACTGTGCCGCCGTTTGCAGGAACATATTCTACGTCGTTATCCGTCATCAGCTTGTCGTTTCCGCACAAAACGGTGGAATCGCCTATCGTGGCGGAGATGCCCCTGCCTGCGATTTCTGTTACGCTCGCATCGGCGTTAGCTTTTTTTTCGCGCAATATAGACAGCGCTATCGGGTGATTGCTGTACTGCTCGGCATTGGCGGCAAGTTGCAGTATTTCTTCGCGTTTGTTTTGCGGCAATATTTGTGTTACGGCAAAGTTTCCCTTGGTAAGCGTACCCGTTTTGTCAAATGCAATTACTTTGGTTTTTGCCAAGATTTCCAAATAGTTGCTGCCTTTTACCAAAACGCCGTTTTTGCTTGCGCAGGCTATACCGCCGAAAAATCCCAACGGGATAGATATAACCAAAGCGCACGGACAGGATACAAATAAGAACATCATTGCCCGCCTTACCCATTTAAGCCATATTTCGCCTTGAGAAATTCCTTCGATCATAGGCGGAACTGTGGCAAGCAATACCGCTAATATTACAACGATAGGAGTGTAATAACGACTGAATTTAGTTATAAAGTTTTCCGCAGGAGCTTTACGGCTTGTAGCGTTTTCTACCAAATCCAACACCTTGGCAACCGTGCTGTCGTCGTAAGTGGAAGTGGTTCGGATATACAGTACCCCATCAAGATTAAGACAACCCGATATAACGTTTTGTCCTTCCGACGCTTTGCGCGGCAAGCTCTCGCCTGTGATGGCAGAAGTGTCAAGGTTGCATTCGCCTTTTATTACTATGCCGTCTAACGGAAGTTTTTCGCCCGTTTTGACTATGACGGTTTCGCCTATTTCTACTTCGGACGGATGAACGGTCAATTCTTGCCCGTTACGTATTACCGTTGCTTCTTCCGGTCGAATGTCCATTAGACCAGCAATGCTTTGTCTGCTTTTACCGACAGCGTAGCGTTGGAATAATTCTCCTATTTGATACAGCAGCATAACCGCCGTAGCGTCTATGTATTCTCCTATTGCAAAAGCACCTATCGTGGCTATCGTCATAAGAAAATGTTCGTCGAATATCTTGCCGCGAATTATATTCGTCAGCGCCTTCCATACAACGTCGTAGCCTACCGCTAAATATGCCGCCAATGAAAGTCCCAATTCCAACCAAATAAACCAAGAATAATCGTTGCCGATAGTGTATTTAAGCGTAACAATTATAATGACTGTAATGGCGGATACTATTATGCGAATAAGCGATTTTTTGTTTTTTGACATATCGTTCTCCTAAATTTTCAGTGTGCAGTCCGGTTCTACTTTTTTGCATACCGTTTTGATTTCTTTGAGCAGTGATTCTACGTTGCCGTCGTCAATATCTATAATCATTTTTTGTGTGATAAAGTTAACGGAAACGGAATGTACGCCGTCAATGTTGCGGATAGCAGTTTCCATTTTCGCCGCGCAGTTTGCGCAGTCTAAATCTTGTAATGCGATTACTTTTTTCAAAATTGTCTCCTTTGCGTCGTTGCGGCGGTTATTCCGCAATGTGTTCTAACGCTATATTTATTATACTTAGCACGTGGTCGTCGTCTAAGCTGTAAAAAATTTCTTTGCCTTGACGTCTGTTTTTTACGAGCTTCGCCTGACGCAGTATGCGTAATTGGTGCGATACCGCCGACTTGGTCATATTTAGTACCGAACAAATATCGCAAACGCACATTTCGGCTTTTGTAAGTGCCGATAAAATTCGTATTCGGGTCGAGTCGCCGAATATTTTGAATAACTCTGCGACGTCGAATAACGTGTCTTCATTGGGCATATCTACGCATACCTGTTCGCACACGTCGTCGTGGACGTGTTTAAGCTCGCAACATAAATCTTTTTCTTCCATAGCAGTCTCCTATAAACAGTTGAATGATTGTTCAACTGTTATTAGTATATGCTAATTATTTCGTAAAGTCAAACAATTTTAGGCAATATTTTGTAAATTTTACAGGTATTTTGTCAAAGCAACATTATTGAACGCAAGAAATAAAACGAGCTTTTGAAAAAGTAACAGTTTTTTCGAAATATAAATAGTATATAACAGACGCGCATTGGCGCGTCGAATACTATGTACAAGGAGAAAAAAATATGTGTTGTTGCAGAAGCAGATGCGATTGTATTCATAATGAAATGCCGAATCGCGTTGTAATTATCGAACGCGGCGTTCGCGGACCGCGCGGTTTTACAGGTCCGCAAGGTATGATGGGAGCGACAGGTCAACAGGGACCGCAGGGTCCGCAAGGTATTCAAGGCGTGCAGGGCGTTCCCGGCCCGCAAGGTCCCATCGGACCTACCGGAGCGACAGGCGCAATCGGCGCAACGGGACCGCAAGGTATACAAGGTAATCCCGGTGTGACAGGTGCTACGGGAGCTACCGGACCTATCGGCGAAACAGGACCCCAAGGCGTTACAGGAGCGACAGGGGCTACAGGACCGCAAGGACCGCAGGGTATTCAAGGTTTGCAGGGTATCACCGGTGCAACCGGAGCAACGGGGCCGCAGGGTATTCAAGGCGAACAGGGAATTGCCGGACCTACCGGTCCGCAAGGATTACAGGGGCCCATCGGTCCGACAGGACCTACCGGAGCGACAGGCGCTACGGGAGCAACGGGACCTGCCGGGACGATTACGCCTGCCGCCGCTGTAGCGGACGTCGAAGATACTCCTACGCCCGACGAAGTGGGCGCTACGTTAAACGAATTGCTTGCGTCGTTGCGCGCTGCGGGATTTTTAGCCACCTAATAGTTTTGCCCTACGTTTAGGCAAAAAATAAGGCAGATAGAATTTCTATCTGCCTTAAAATTTTTCGATGATTTTTACTCGGCGGGAGCAACGTTTTTAGCGCGAAGCTTTCCGTTTTTGGAATCTTCCTCGATTTCAAACGTAACTTTTTGACCGTCTTTTAGCGTCTTGAAGCCATCTATTTGAATTGCAGAGAAATGAACAAAAACGTCCTCGCCACCTTCGTCGCCGGAAATGAATCCGTAACCTTTGCCTGCATCGAACCATTTTACCGTACCAGTCATACTTTGGTACCTCCTAAAAAATATTTGTAACCGAACATAGTAAAACGTTTATATCAAATAGATGTAAAGTTAATAATCCGTTACATTAGAATTATAGTATACCGTTTTCAAAAAGTCAACATATTTATTGAAAAAATATAACATTTCGATAATAACGTCGATATAGCTACGTTATTTGACGATTTTATCGCTTTTTCAAACAAAATGCAGCAAATATTCGTTTGCGTGAAGTTTCATTACTATTTTGTTCTTTTCAAAAATTATAGGCTACTATAATACGAATGTAGTATATGCTTTTGGATGAATATTTATACTGTTTGTAATTCAAAAACGTTTGCATTTGACGCAAAAATTACTTATAATGTTTCTAAAATATAAGGAAAGGCAAAAAAGCGATATGTTAATTTTTGTAGTACTGGGAAACAGAATTAATGATGACGGAAGTATGTCCGAGCTAATGTCTGTTAGGATGAAAATTACTTTGTCGGCGATTGAAAAGTTCCGTCCCGACAAGATAATACTGTCGGGAGGCGTTGCCAATAGCAATGTTGACGTCAGCGAAGCGAGAATGATGTACGATTATTTGAAAGTCCACGGTGTAGCGGAAGAAATAATGGTTATGGAAGACAAATCTATGACCACTAAACAAAATGCCGAATTTTCCGTTCCTATTGCGTTCGGCTTGGGCGCTACCGAACTTCTGCTCATCACTTCGCCCGAGCATATGAATCGTAAATTTCTGAATCCCATCAAACTGTTCAAAAAACAATTGTCACGCCATACCAAAATAATGTTGAGAACTTATTGCGGAAACTGATTTTTTGTTGGCATTTAATGGTATTTGGAAAAAAATTCAATAAATTACCGCCGAGATATTTCGTATTTCGGCGGTAAAATTTTTGTCTTTATATAACGGGTAATAAAGCTTGCGCTATAGCGCAGTATAATACAAGGGACAAAATGTCGACGATGGTAGTGATAAAGGGGCTTGCTACGACCGCCGGGTCGAGTCGGCAAATCTTGGCGAGTATCGGCATCATACATCCTATAAGCTTGGCGAGAACGATAGTTACCAACAACGCGAGCGAGACTGTCAAGCACACGTCCCACGTGTAGGGATTGCCGAACAGCAGTCCGTCCAGTAAGTATAATTTGCCGAAGCAGGCTATCGCAAGCACCAATCCGAGAGACAACGCTACGCGCAGCTCCTTCCACAAAACTTTTAATACGTCGGACGCGCGCACTTCGCCGATTGCAAGACTGCGGGTAATTGTTACGGCTGCTTGGCTGCCGGCATTTCCGCCCGTTCCCATTATCATAGGTACGCACGCGAACAAAAGCGCGGACAACGTGGCTTCGTAAGCATTTATAATAAGTCCCGTAAATGTCGCCGATATCATAAGTATCAATAGCCACGGAATGCGGTTTTTCCATATTTGCCATACGCTTTGTTCCAAGTAGGAGTCGTGCGACGGAGTAACTGCCGCCATTTTGGAAATATCTTCTGTAGCTTCTTCTTCCATAACGTCCAATACGTCGTCTACAGTAATTATGCCGACTATACGCGATTCTTTATCTACTACGGGCATAGCGTTTAAGTCGTATTTGGATATCTGCTGCGCGACGTATTCCTTGTCGTCGGTAGTTTCTACCGCCAATACGTCTGTTTCCATTATGTCGTCGATTTTTACGTCGTTGCCGTTAAGTAAAAGGTCTTTGACGGTGACGCGCCCTATAAGGTGGCGTTTTTCGTCAGTAACGTAGCAGTTGTAAATGGTTTCCTTGTCAAGCGCGGTTTTTCTTATGCGGTCGAAGCATTGCTGTACCGTCCAGCTTTTTTTTAGACTGACATATTCTACCGTCATAATAGTGCCGGCGCTATCGCGTGGATATTGCAGAATTTCGTTAATCAACTTGCGAGTTTCTGCATCCGACTGATTGATAATTCTCTTTACTACGCTTGCGGGCATTTCTTCGATAATGTCCACCGTATCGTCCAAAAACATTTCGTCGAAAATCGCTTTCAGTTCGTTATCCGAAAAAATATTAAGAAGCATTTCCTGACTTTCCGAACTCATTTCTACAAAAGTGTCGGCAGCCAATTCTTTGCTCAACAGGCGGAATACGATGGGCATATCTTTATCCGGCAGTTCTTCCAAAAGCAAAGCTACGTCTTGGGGCATTTCGTTTTCCAATAGACCTTTGATGGCGCGGAAGTTTTTTTCTTGAAGCAGTTCCGACGCCTTGTCTACCAGCTCCGTCAATTCTTTGTATTCCATACGTCCCCTCCTCTTTGTTTTGTATTTCCGTCAAGCTACATAAAAAAACTGCGTCTTGTAATAGCCGCAGAAATAGTTTGTTTCTTTGCGTGACGGAAACAAGCGTCCAACCATTACAAGTTTTAGCATCACAGGGCGGTGTAATTGCGTTAGGTTATGCCTTGGTTTCGACATCACCTGCTGACCCTACGTAACGTGTCTCCACGCGTTGTCGGTAGCAATCCGTATCCCAGTGGTAGCCTCACCTACCGGATTATTAAGATATTACTATTTTAATTTTGTTTGACGGCAATGTCAATAATATTAGCAAAGTTTTTTGTTTTTTATTCAATTTTGTAAGATTAAACTCTTTACATTTTATGCAAGTTGTTTGTCGGAAGGTTATACTTGACATATACGGTATTACGGAGTAAAATAATAGCTATGAATATGACAGATATTAAACGTTATTATAGAGAACGGTTCGGTTGGATTTTCCGATATACAAGCAAAAACTTCTTATACTGTATTGCAAAAACGTTATGTATAATAATAGGATTGCCAATTTATCCCGTAATGTTTGCAGTGGAAATGATATTGACGGGAGTCAATATGATATTCAGCTGGATACCGATATTGAACGTAGTAGTTACAGTAATATGTAAGTCCTTAATATTTTTGACGGATAAGACTTTTTACATTTGCATATTGACGGATATAAAGAAATTCCGCGAAGCGATGCAAGAACAGCCCGAATACGAAGTTTCCGACGCGGACGTCGATAGCTCGGCGAACGATATCGATATTCAAGATAACGCAGATTGCTGAAAGCCAATCTGCGTTTTATGCGTTTTTTTGTCGTTTAATTTATTTTGCCATACAATTTGCGCCATTTTTCCGTTTTAATCTACTTGGTTAGCGATTTAACCTTTCGATATATACATTTTTCGACAATACTTCCCTAAGATTTACTTTTTTTCTAAGAAAACGACATATATCTTTGTGCTACAATATACCTACAAATTGCGGAGGTATATGGAAATGATTAAAATAGGGCTTATCGGACAGCAAGGCTTAAAGGAAAGATTAAGCGAAAACGACGAATTTGACGTTATATTCGATTCGGACGGAAAGGACGCGAGAAGTTATCTCGATACGACAGATCCGGACGTGGTAATAAGCGAGCTTGTTATGAGCGGCGAAGACGGATTCGCTTTGTTGGAGAAGTACAGAGACGTAAAGTTCATAGTGGCTTCGGAATTGAAAAGCGAAGTATTTGTAATAAAGGCGTTAGAGCTTGGCGCGAAATATTACTTGGTTAAGCCGTTGGAATACGGGGTGTTAGAGCAGCGCATACGTAACGTATACGAAGGCGACAGATTGGGCGGTAAAGTGGTGCGCAAAAAAAGCGTATCCGAAAAAACGTTAGACGAGCGTATAAGCAATATTTTTGTAAGCGTAGGAATACCCGCGCATATCAAGGGTTATCAGTTTTTGCGAGAAGGCATAAAGCTTGCCGTAGATAATCCGCCTATTATAAACGCCATTACGAAAAGCTTATATCCTTCCATTGCCAAAAAATTCGATACGACTTCCAGCAAAGTGGAGCGCGCTATACGTCACGCTATCGAAGTTGCGTGGAACAGGGGCAAAATCGAAAATATCAACAGTATATTCGGTGTAAAGGTTTATAATTCGTCCGAAAAACCCACTAACGGCGAGTTTATTGCGTTGCTTGCCGACAAAATGCTTTTGGAGTGCGCCTACTGACAATAATGAAAAAGTTTTGCATTCTTTCTTGAACAAGTTGCCAAAAAATTAAGTATGTGATACAATATATCGGGTTTGAAAAAGCAGACGTGCAAGGGAGATTGTATGCAGTACTTAAAGAAAGAAATCAAAGACAGAATCTTGGCTTCTGCCGTAGACGAGTTTAAGGAACACGGCTTCGCTAACGCATCGATAAGGAATATTGCCAATAATGCTGAAATATCGTTAGGCAATATTTACAGATATTTTGCAAATAAAGAGGCTTTGTATCTTGCTGTAATAAATCCCTTTATGGAAAGCGTCAAGCAAAGCGTCGAACAGGACTTCGTCTTTAAGGATAAGTCGATGAAGGAAATGTCGATAATATTCGTTCGATTTTTAATGCAGTACAGCGACGAATTGCTTATCATCCGCAAAGGCAACAGTGTGCATTATGATAAGTTTGTAAGCTATATTACGGAAGTTATTTCCAATAAAATCAGGGAAATGATGGAAGAGTCTTTCCCCGAAATCGACGAAAAAATCAAGAATCCCGAGTTTTACAACGCTATTGCCGAAGGTTTTCTTAACAGCTTGTTCAAGATACTCCGCAACGAAGATTCTCCCGAAGTGCAGGAGCGTAACGCCCGCGAACTGATTACATTCTACTTCGGACATATGAAAGACAGATTTTATCATTTTGATACGGAATAACAAACGACAGCTCCGCCGATATTAGACGGAGCTGTTTTTTTTGTGTCGCAATTGCCGATTGCCGAATAGAATACCTTTAGGTGAAGCTGCAAATTTATATCGTTATTTAGTATTCACGTTTTAACAAGCATCTTCATACTATATACTGACTATTATAGGAGGTAATCAATGCCGGTAAACAATTTAGATGGTAACAATTGCAGCGAAAAAATTTGTATTCAAGGCAAAAAAGTGTTTGACGCGTGTATGAAGCAAACGACCTTGCAGCAAATCACCGTAAACGTGTCGGATGTCAATCCCCCAAATCCAGCGGTTCCGCTTAGATTCGTAAGTTGTAAAAGTACTACGACGGTAGGTTCTGTGGAAAACTTGGTGGTGGAGCGTCTTTCCGAACGTCCCAAATACGGTAGAGTGGAAGCGGACATAGTGGTGCCCGTAGAAGTAACGTACATAGACGCTAACAACGTAGAAGGAAGCGGAACGGGAACGGTAACCGTACCTGTGGACGTGGTAATGTATCTGCCCGAACCGTCCATAATTCCGTACCGTATCGAAGCGAGTGTTTCTGCGGTAAGCCCCGAAGGACAGTACAGTCAAACGCAGGAAATCGACGGGGTGACGTACTACATCTTCGTTATCAACTGCTGCGTGACCGCAATACTCAAGGTTACGATGGACGTGGAGCTTATCGTTCCCAGCTACGGCTATGCGGTAATTCCGCCCTGCCAAGAGTATACCGAAGAAGTATGCTCGGGCTACTTCGAGCTGCCGCTGTATCCTGGCGGACGTACCAACCCCACAAACAATTAGAACGGAATTTGCTACAAATAACAAGTCGCGACAGATTGTCGCGACTTGTTACTGTTTATCATTTTTGCTTATAAGTCCGCATTGACATAGCTGTATTATTGTGATAATATTAAACTATAAATTAGTTTCTGTGCATTGTGCCGAATTGGCGTACGTTTTAACGGTAAAGTGTTGTGACTGAGAAAGAGTGGAAGTACTATGGCGTCAAAGGATAAAAAATCGGTAAAATATAATTCTATCCCCCAAGGAAAAGTGTGTCTTGCGTTGATGTATATCTGCGCGTTTTTTATAGCCCTTACGGGAACAGTTATGCTATTTGAAGGAGACGACATTCGGATAGGTATTTCGATATGGGCAATCGTTTTATTTGTTATTGTACCCGTTATTGTTTCGATGCATTACAACAATGCCGCGGACTGCGTTGTATTTACCGAGAATAAAATTAAAGGAAAACGCAAAACTTTGACTTGGGATACCGCTTGTTTGACGGTTCATTGTCACAAATTTTCAGGCAGCCGCACAGTATTTGCATGGCTGTATTTCGACGATCATTATCTTACGGAGAGAGAAGTGCGTTCGTTGCGCATTCGCAGGCAAGGATTATGCATTCGACTTAATTATGAACGGACGCAATTTATCCTTTCGAAATGTAAAAACAAAATAGAAACGTTAAACGATCAATTTTCACATTATTCTGATTTGATATGTGCAATATATATGTTCAACGATCTCTTGGAAACAAATAAAGCCGGCGAATAATTTATTAAAGCGTGTAAATATAATTATTTTTTTAAGTATTAAAGTATTATTACTATTTTATATTTAAGCAATTAACTGAGCTTAATTGAAGCTAATTGGTTTTAATTGCATCGTACAAGGCTTAACAATGTTTTATTTGATTTAGTATAGTTGTTTTACGATACTATTAAGTTGTAAAGATAGTTTTATTATATAAGTAACACTTGTCGGCGGTATTTCATAACTTGAAGTATGGGTTTTGGAGTACGCGTATGAAATACAAAAAATGTCCGCGATGCGGACTTAATTATATTTTACAAGAAGAAGAGCTTTGTACGGTATGCAAGGACGAATTGTCGGGGAAAAAGAGCGTGTTCGACGATGAAAGCTACGACGAGTTGATTTGTCCGTACTGTGAAAAAAATCCTATCGGCTACGACGATGTTATGTGTGCGCAGTGCCGAGCTAAGCGCAGCAAAAACAGCCGTTAACGTCTGGACAAAACGCCTGCTTTATGATACAATAACCGTATGAAAGTTTACGCTATAAGCGATTTGCATTTGTCTGCGGCTTGCGACAAGCCTATGGACGTATTCGGCAAGGCGTGGGAAAATTATTTCGATATTATTTGCGACGATTGGCGGCATAAAGTGGACGATGATGACGTGGTGCTGTTGCCGGGAGACTTTTCGTGGGCGATGCGAATGGAAGACGCTTTGCCCGATTTTCAAGCTGTGGCTACGCTACCGGGGCGTAAGGTGATACTGCGCGGCAATCACGATTACTGGTGGAATACGTTGTCTCAGGTGCGAAACTCTATTCCACAAGGCTTTTACGCCCTGCAAAACGATTGTATACGTTTCGGCGACGTTCTTATATGCGGAACGCGCGGTTGGATCTGCCCGGACGGCGACAATTTGTCCGCTGATGACAAAAAGATATATCTGCGCGAAACGGAGCGGCTTAAGCTGTCTCTTGCCGCTATGCAAAAGCAACGGCAACCAAGCGACAAAGTAGTTGCCATTATGCATTATCCGCCCTTTAACGGCAGATACGACGAGTCGGATTTTACCAAACAATTTGTAGCAGCAGACGTCTCTACGGTAGTATACGGTCATCTTCACGGCAAAGATTGTCGAGCCAATTTACATTTTAAGAAATTCGGAATAGATTTCTATCTTACAAGTTGCGATTTAGTAGGAAATAAGCTGACTCATATACTTTAATATCGTTGGCGGCAGCATCAATAGATATACGGAACAGGTCGGTATTTGCCAACCTGTTTTTTTATATGATTATAACTATTAGAGCTTGTTTTGCTATGAACCGTCTTCATTTCGACAAGTAAAGGCACACTTTGGTATCCAAGTGTTATTTCGCATCATTATGACATTAAACGCGATATTATTTCATAATTTTTTGCGTTTCTTTGCCGTAAATTGTAAAAATTACTGTATTTGATAAAAATTTTAAGAAAATGGTTAAAAATGGTTGAAAATGGTTAAAAACTGTGTTAGAATAGACCTACGATTATAGAAGGAGTAGCATAATGTTTTTAGTTGGCAACCAACAGCATACGTTGGACGATAAAAACAGAATACGGCTTCCCGCCAAGCACCGCGAAGCGTTGGGCAGCAATTATATATTGATGCCCGGTATGAACGGCTGTATTTTCGTTTATCCCGCTGACGAAGAACAAAAGCTACTGCGCGCTATCCAGGACATGGATTCGTTCGATCCCGACTGTGCCGAATGGATAAGGAGTATAGCCGAATTTTCCGCGACTGCAGAAGCGGATTCGCAAGGCAGATTTATGATTCCGCAGGATTTATTGGCAATATGCGGTATAAAAAAGGACGTGCGTATTGTGGGCGCTATATCCAAGGTAGAGATTTGGAGCGAAGAAAGGTATCTGGAACGCCGTAATAGTCAGAATCATTCGCCGCAAGCGTTTGATGAACTGTACAGAAATTTGCATAAGGCGATGAACAAATGATTTTTGCGCATAAACCCGTTTTGTTGGACGAGTGTATAGACGCGCTAAACGTTAAAAGCGACGGTATATACGTGGATTGCACTGCGGGCGGCGGCGGACACTCCGCAAAAATATTAGAAAGACTGACAGACGGTCTTCTGATAGATATAGATAAGGATATCGAAGCGCTTGAAACGTGCAAAAAACGTCTTGGCGAAAGCAACGTAAAATTCGTACACTCCGATTTCAAGAATATTTCGGCGGTGCTCGATGAGTTGGGTATCGACAAGGTAGACGGCATACTGGCGGATCTTGGAGTAAGTTCGTATCAGATAGACAATCCCGAACGCGGATTTTCCTATATGGCTTATGACGCGCCGTTGGATATGAAAATGGACGCAAGCCAAGCGTTATCGGCAAAAGAAGTAGTCAATACCTACGACGAATACAGATTATACGCGATATTGCGCGATTACGGCGAAGAAAAGTTTGCCAAGCAAATTGCAAGAAATATCGTTGCCGAACGCGGCAAAAAACCGTTGGAAACGTGCGGACAGCTGGTGGATATAATAGATAAGTCCATTCCGTATTCGGCGAAAAAGGGCGGGCATCCCGCCAAAAGAACGTTTCAGGCGTTAAGAATAGAAGTTAACGGCGAACTGGAAGGCTTAAATGAATTTATAGTCAGCGCCGTGGATCGGTTAAAGAGCGACGGAATTATAGCGATAATAACCTTCCACTCGTTGGAAGATCGAATTGTTAAAAGATGCTTTAACGATTTGGCAACGGACTGTATATGTCCGCCGAATCTCCCCGTTTGCGTATGCAATCACAGGGCGAAGGGTAAATTGGTAAATAAAAAACCGATACTCCCAAACAGCAAGGAAGCGGCGGAAAACCCACGTTCGCTAAGCGCGAAGCTTAGAGTGTTTCAAAAAAGTAATAAAGGATAAAGGCGGTGAATATAATGCAATGGACACGCGATACAAGCTATCAACAAACCGAAATGCAAAACAGCGACGTTTACTCTGACGTAAGAACGTCTTATTCCGCTAACCATTTTAACAATACGGAAGCGCAGCAGGAATTTTCGCTTTCCAGTATACAGGAAAGACTCGGTCGACTGAGTCCCGTAGAAGAAACGGACGTTACGGTCGCTACGGCGGACGTTATGCCGTCCAGTCAAACGCTCAATATGAGCTACTCGCGTAATTATTCCGAACAGACAAAAACGGCGAGCAGGCTGGATACGAAAACGAAGGTTATGATAGCTTCTTATGCGATAGTAGTATTAGCTCTTATAATAGGCGTTACTCTTTGCTCTGTGTCCGTTAGCGGTTCTTTTGTCGCGGCATCCGCGCTTAATGCGGAATATACCGAAGTCGCGACCAAAGTGGCTGAGCTTACCGAACAAGTTAATGCAGAAGATTACGCGCTATTGGTAGAAAAAGCAACGAATCTGGGATACATAGACGCTTCCAAATCCAATACGCAAACGTACACCGAGATAGAAACAAGACCCGCACAAAATTTCAACGTTCAAACAAATTGGTTTGATTCATTGTGCGATTGGTTAAGCGGAGTATTCGGGGGCTGATTTGCAACAAGAATATTATATTTCTAAAAAAAGATTGCTGACGCTTATTGTGGCGGCAATTTTTTTATTTGCAGTCATATTTTGCCGTTTGGCGTATATACAAGTAATTTGGGGCAAAGATTTGCAGGTAAAAGCGTCCGAACAGTGGCAAAGAGATTTGCCTATAAAAGCATATCGCGGAGATATAGTGGACGCGAACGGTAATTTGATTGCTACTACCGAAACGGGATACAGCGTATACGCGCGCCCCAAGAGCGTAACCGACGCGGAACATGCAGCAAAAATATTGTCCGAAGTATTGGAGTTGGACTATCAGGCGACGTATGAAAAGCTAACTAAAAAAGGTGTGTCGGAAGTAACCGTCAAAAGACAAATAGACGGCGACAAGGCAAGCGAAATACGAAGCGCAAACCTTGACGGTATTTATTTGGCGTCGGAAGGCGTGCGCAGCTACGTGTACGGCGATTTCCTTTCGCAGGTTTTGGGATTCACATCGTCCGACGGTGTGGGGCAAACCGGACTGGAAGCGTATTACGATAAATATTTGCAGGGAATAAACGGTAAGCTTCTTACGGAAACGGACCTTGTCGGCAGCGAACTGACAAACGGAACAATGTCCTATATTCCGTCCGTTAACGGACTTACCGTAACGCTCACGGTAGACTCGGTCATTCAAACCGTTGTTGAAAATGTTTTGGAATTGGCTATGTATCAGCAAAAACCGCAAGCCGCCCGTTGTATAGTAATGGATGTGACAACGGGAGAAATTCTCGCTATGGCATCTAAGCCCAGCGTAGACCTTAACAACCTCCCGAGAGATAACTTGGAGTATTTGATGAAGTACTCCAAAAACACGCTGTTAACCGACGTATACGAGCCGGGGTCGACGTTTAAGGTGCTTACAGCTTCGGCGTGTTTGGAAGAATTCCGCAACGGCAACTCCAAGGCATTCTCTGCCGAACACGTATTCGGCAATTCTTCGGGAACGCGAATAATCGACGGCTCGAAAATAAGCTGTTGGACAAAACACACTAACGGAAAACACTCCAATCAAAACCTGTCCGACGCGCTTAATAACAGCTGTAACCCGATTTTTACCGATATTGCGCTGTCGCTCGGTAAGAACACTATGTACGAGTATCTTAACAAATTCGGCTACGGTTCCGTAACCGGCATAGATTTTGCCGGTGAACAAGCCGGTATATTGGTGCCGAAAAGCGCGGTTACAAACGGCGATCTCGCGCGTATAGGGTTTGGACAGACAATTGCCGTAACGGCGTTACAGCTTTGCGTAGCAACGGCTGCGGCGGTTAACGGCGGATTGCGTATGCAGCCGTATTTGGTTAAGGAAATATCCGACCCTACGACGGGCAAAGTCGTCAAACGCTTTTCTCCCACCGTTGTCGAACGTGCTGTAAGTGCGGAAACCAGCGCACAGATTGCCAAGATGCTGCAACGTGTAGTGGAAGAAGGCGGCGGTAAAAATGCCAAAATAGAAGGTTATCAAGTTGGCGGAAAAACGGGAACTGCACAAAAGTTTGTGGACGGAGCGTTAGCTACGGGCAAGTACGTGTCGTCTTTTATCGGATTCTTCCCCGCAAGCAGCCCGAAATATTTGACGCTTATGATAGTAGACGAACCGCAGGGGCAAAGCTACGGATCTATAGTCGCCGCGCCTTACGCCAAACTGGTTTTTCAGGAAATTATAAATTACAAAAACATTGCTCCGCTAACATAGTTTGTCCCCTTTTCACTCATAAACGGATTATAATTAAAATACAATAATCTATACGATACCGTCGTATAGATTATTTTTTTTGCGGAGAATGAAATGTATCTTCAACAATTGTTAAACGGAATTGCATATGAAGCGGTGGGGAACGGTAATCCCGATATATCTGCATTATCGTGCGATACGTCTACCGTAAAACAAAATTGTTTATTCTTTTGTCTTAAAGGTAATAAATATGACGGGCACAATTTTTTCCGTAAAGCGATAGGTGACGGTGCGGCAGCAATCGTGTGCGACCGCAAGTTGGATACGCAGGCGTTGCAAATTATCGTCGGCGACGTTCGTTCCGCGATGAGTGTGGCGGCCAAGAATTTTTACGACAATTGCGTAGATAAACTTAAAATAGTGTCAATAGTTGGTACTAACGGTAAAACGTCCACTTCGTATATACTGGACGGTATATTATCTCGCGCAGGCTACAAAACGGCGGTTATAGGCACTAACGGAATATTCTTTAACGGACAAAGACATTCCGTGGGACTTACTACTCCGGATCCGATCGAGCTTCATTACTGGTTCAAACAAATGTACTTGAACAAAATAGATGTTGTAATAATGGAAGCATCCGCTCACGCAATCGCATTGCGCAAGCTGGACGGGGTGCGTTCGGACGTGGCGATATTTACTAATTTTTCGCAGGATCACTTGGATTTCTTCCATACTATGGAAGAATACGCGCGTGCTAAAACGAGCTTCTTCGTGGGAAAGTTTGTTCGAAACGTAGTTACCAACGCAGACGACGAATTAGGCAAAAATCTGGCGACCGATTTGCCGCGTGTAACGTATTCTATCAAATCCAACGCGGATATAATGGCTTGCAACGTAAAAGTCGGTAAGGAAGGATGCTCGTATGCGTTAAATGCGTTCGGTCAGGAAGCGTTGGTAACAACAAAGCTTGCGGGCGAGTTTAATGTTTATAACACGCTGGCGGCATTGTCTTGCGCGCTTTTATTGGGCGTCGATGTCGATACCGCCGTCGCCGCAGTGAAAGACGTATCGGGAGTAAACGGAAGAAACGAAACGATAATTCGCAGCGACGGCGCGCGTATAGTGGTGGATTTCGCTCATACTCCCGACGGCATTAAAAATATACTTTCCTTTTTGAAAAAAACTGCGGAAGGCAATTTAATAGTAGTCTTCGGTTGCGGCGGTAATCGTGACAAGTTCAAGCGTCCGCTTATAGCGGAAACAGTATCTGCATACGCCGATTTCGCAGTGCTTACAAATGATAATCCGCGGTACGAAGACCCGAGAGCCATAGCGCGCGATGTATATGAGCGGCTGAGCTGCAAATACAAAGTAGTATTAAACCGTAGTCAGGCAACGGAGTATGCGTTATCTATTGCGACCGGACGCGATACCGTTGCAATTTTAGGTAAGGGCGCGGAAGAGTACCAAGAAATTCGCGGTAAAAAATTCCCGTATTCCGACGTAGACGTGGTGCGTAATCTGTTGCGTATCGAATAGTACATAAGGACAAATTGTAAAGGAGCATTATGAACAGGCCGTTATCTTTTTTGGTAGCGTTCGCTTTGAGCTTGTTACTGTGCGGAGTGTTGCTTCCGCTGCTAAAAAAGGTCAAAGCGGGACAGGAAATATTACAGTACGTTACGGAACACTCGCAAAAGCAAGGTACACCCACTATGGGCGGAATAGCTTTTATTGTGGCAATAACTGTTGCGTCGGCAATATTCTGCGATTGGAATAATCGTCCTACCGCTGTTGCCGTCGCGGTTTTCGTAGCGTACGGCATTGTTGGCTTTTTAGACGATTTTATAAAAATTCGTTATAAGCACAATATGGGATTGCGCGCTTACCAAAAGATAATCATACAGTTGGCAATAGCCGTATTGGTTGCGTTATACGTGTACGGCGACGTCGCAATCGGCGACAAGTTGAGAGTGCCGTTTACCGATATTCAAGTCAAAATCGGTTTTTGGATAATTCCGTTAGTAATATTTATATATCTTGCCTGTACTAACGGAGTCAATCTTACAGACGGTATAGACGGATTGGCAAGCTGTACTACGATATGCTTTCTTGCGGGAATGATAGCTTTGCTGAGCAGGGAGCTGACGCTTCTCGAAAGCATAGGCGATACGTACGCATACAGACAAACTCAGGATATTATTACACTGTGTTACATCGGTTGCGGCGCATTGGGAGCGTTTTTGTTGTTCAATATTAACGATGCCAAGGTCTTTATGGGGGATACGGGTTCGCTTGCCTTGGGCGCGCTGGTGGCTTGTAGCGCGATATTTACTCGAATGAGTTTGTTTATCCCTGTGCTGGGGCTTATGTTTGTGGTGTCCTGCGTATCCGTAATAATGCAAGTATTGTATTTCAAAATCACTAAGGGCAAGCGCATTTTTCTCATGGCGCCGTTTCACCATCATCTTCAAAAGAAGAAATGGAGCGAGTCTCGTATTTGTGCGTTGTATGTAGCCGTCACGGTGTGCGTAATGTTCGTTTTGTTGTGTTTTGGAGAATAATATGTCAGACATAATAATTTACGGAAGGGGTAAAACAGGGCTAAGCTTGGGCAATTTGCTTAAACAACAAGGCAAGAATGTCTGTTTTTATGACGATAATATCGGATTCGACGGCAACGGGAAATTTTCCAATGACAGCGTTGTAATACTTAGTCCCGGAGTAAAACCGTCTGCGCCCGGAGTAAAAGCGGCGAAAGCTGCAGGAGCGAAAATAATCGGCGAATTGGAATACTGCTTTCCATTGTGTAAAGGCAGGACCATATCGGTAACGGGAACTAACGGAAAAACGACAGTTTGCGAGATGATATATCACGTTCTGAAATTAGACGGCAAACGCTGCAAACTGTTGGGTAACGGCGGTACGCCGCTTTCGTCGCAGGTTCTTTCTGTTACGGAACAAGACGTAGTAGTATTGGAAAGCTCAAGCTTTCAACTTGACAATTGCAGGAACTTTGCTCCGAACGTCAGCGTATTTACAAATTTTGCGAACGATCACTTGGATTATCACGGCAGTGTTGAAAACTATGCGTCGGCGAAGATAAACAATTTCCGCTGTCAGCGTCCCGAAGCGTATGCCGTGTTTAATTGGGACGATGCTAATACGAAAGAAATTTCGTCGCTATGCAAATGCCGAAAGCTGTATTATTCTCTCGCGGATAAGCGCGCGGACGTTTACTTTGAAAACGGCAAAGTTATTGTCAAATTCGGAAATGAAATCGACACGGTAGACGCAGAGTTTTTGATGCAATTCGCCAAGCATAATCAGTCCGATGCATTGGCGGCAATACTTGCTTGCCGCGCCGCTGGCTTGGGTACGGAAAGTATTGTGCAGGCTCTCGGCACGTACTGTTTTCTTCCGCATAGATTGCAGTTCGTAACGGAAATAAACGGCGTAAAATTCGTGGACGACAGCAAGGCGACGAACGTTCACGCCACTGTAAATGCTTTGGCAAATTATACCGAACCATTGGCGTTGATATTGGGCGGATCGAGCAAAGGTGAACCGTTCGATGCAATTTTCGAAAGTATTTCCGACAATACTGTCTTGGTATCTGCGGTAGGCGATACGGCGGAGCAAATCGCGAAAACGGGAAAGAAATTCGGTGTAGACGTTACGGTATTGTACGATATCAAGTATGCGGTAGAGTATTGTTATCGCAAAATGTTACCGATAGGCGGCACGGTGCTAATGTCAAATGCGTGTGCGAGCTTTGACAGTTTCAGCGGGTATGCCGAACGCGGAGACTATTTTCAAAAGTCTGTAAGGGAGCTTGCGTGTGGCGAAAAAGCGTGTTGATTACATATTATTAATTGCGGTATTGATATTGGTTGTTTTGGGATTGCTATTCGTTTACAGTGCCAGCAACTATTCCGCTCAGCTAACTTACGGAAATAAGTATTTCTTTTTGACTAAACAGCTTGTCGGCGCGCTTATCGGATTGGTTGCAATGACGGCGATAATTTTTATCGACATAAAGCTTATAAAAAAGCTTTGGATAGCGGGTGTTGTTTTGTCGGTCGTATTGCTGTGTTTGGTATTCGTACCCGGTATCAGCATAGAGAATTACGGCGCAAAGCGTTGGATTGGAATCGGCGGATTTTCTATGCAACCGTCGGAAATAGCCAAGTTCGCATACGTGCTGTTTTGCGCCGTATATATGTCGAAAACGGACACAAGCAAGCTTCGCTATTGTCTACTGCCAATAAGCGTTGGGATAGTTTTTTGCGGACTGATTATTGCGGAACCGAATATGTCGATTACGATGTGTATGGCAATGTTGATGATAATTATGCTGTACTTGGGCGGTATGAAATGGAAATATTTTCTGCTTATGCTTATTCCGATAGCCTTGGCTGTGCCGGTGCTTATAGTTATCGAGCCGTACCGCTTGCAAAGACTATTGGCGTTTCTTGATCCGTGGGCTTCGCCTAAGGACGACGGGTACCAACTTATACAATCTCTGTACGCATTGGGAAGCGGCGGTTGGTTCGGAGTCGGGCTATTTAACAGCAGGCAGAAATACCGTTTTCTGCCGTTTGCTGAAAGCGACTTCGTATTTTCTGTTATTGGTGAAGAAACAGGCTTATTCGGATGCTTGATTGTGTTTGCATTGTACGCTTTGGTAATCTTGCGCGGAGTAAGAATTGCCGTGAACGGCAGGGATAAATTTTCCTGTTATTTGGCAGGCGGTATTTCCGCGGTGGTGGCGGTTCAATCGTTGCTTAATTTCGCCGTAGTTACCGGTAGTATACCGCCTACAGGTTTGCCGCTGCCATTTATAAGCTACGGCGGGACGTCGCTGGTTGTGTTTATGTCCGCGATGGGAATACTGCTCAATTTGTCATCCAAGGCGTACGGAAGCGACAACAGTTTGGGAGCGAGACTATGGAATACATAATAAACGGCGCCAATCGATTATACGGCGAAATTGCTGTGTACGGCGCAAAAAATTGCGCTTTGCCGCTTTTGGGCGCGAGCGTTCTAACCGACGAAGACGTTGTTATTCACAATTGTCCTTACATAGTGGACGTTGCCAATATGATTGACTTGCTGAAAGCAATGGGCAAAAACATAACTTGGCAAGGCGATACGGTGGTAGTGAGCGGAAAACTTAATACCGTAAAGGCTCCGGAAAAATACGCGACGTTGCTTAGGGGCTCTGCGCTAATTTTGGGCGGAGTTGTAGCGAAGTATAACGAGATAGAGTTGCCGCTGCCGGGCGGCTGCGCAATAGGAGCGCGCCCTATAGATATTCACCTTGCGGGATTGCAGGCTTTGGGTGTGGATGTTCAGTGTCGCGACAGTTCCGTAATTTGCCGCGGAAAACCGTGCGGAGCGAGATATCATATGCGTTTTGCAAGCGTGGGCGCGACGGAAAACCTGTTGTGCGCAAGCGTGTTGGCGCGCGGTGAAACTATTCTCAGTAATGCGGCTACCGAGCCGGAAGTGGTTGCTCTCGAAGAAATGCTTGTGGCAATGGGTGCCGATATCGAAGGCGTAGGCGGGGTAGATATTACTGTTCGCGGAACAGACAAGCTTCACGGGGCGGAGTTTACCGTTATTCCGGATAGGATTGTAGTCGCCACTTACCTGTCCGCCGCTGTCGCGGCTACAGGCCGCGTAACCGTAACAAATTGCCGACCCGAGCATTTACGGTCTTTTATTAATAAGCTTGAAACTCGATTCGCCGTGAAGGAGTACTTCGACGCAATAACTTTGACGGCCGATTCTCAGCCGAGCGATTATGGACGCATTATCACTGCTCCGTATCCGTTTTTCCCTACGGATATGCAATCTTTGACAATGTCGCTCGCAGCGTTTTCCAACGGCGGAAAAACAATTATATGTGAGAATTTATTTGAAAACAGGCTTCAATCCAATGCGGCGGAGCTCAATAAAATGGGTGCGAATATAATAGTAAAAGACAACAAAGCTATTATATACGGCAGCAATCTTCGCGGGATAACCGTTCAAGCTCGCGATTTACGCGGCGGCGCAGGTTTGGTAATCGCAGGACTAAACGCTCGGGGGCAGACGGTCGTTCGCGGCGTGGAGCATATAAACAGAGGATATTGCAATTTGGCGGAAAGTCTTGCCGAATTGGGCGCGGATATAACGGAAAATACATAAATAACGTTGCCGACAGAGTAACGGTTAGCCGATATTATTATCGGCTATTTTTTTGCCGTTTTTGCGACCGAAACAGCAAAGCCGCAAGATGTTGGAAGATTATTGTCATTTTCGCAATTATTCGAAATTCGTTTTATATTAAAGTAATTGACTGCCCGTCTAAATGGTTGTATAATATTTACGATTGATAACTGATGTCATAGCGAGTATCGCGTTTAGACGGCAGAGTTTTAAGGAGTAAAATGAAAAGCAAAAGACTTATTACTTTAATAGCGATTGTCGCAGTTGTGATTGCAATAGTGGTCATAATGGCGTCGGTATTTTCCGTTCAAAAAGTTACTCCTGTATATCATAAATTCGACGGAAATCAGACTCTTCCTACCGACGGCAGTCCTACTGCGGATAACGTCTTGGAATTTTCTCGCGGTAAAAGCATTCTGTTTTTATCTAAGGATAAGTTACTTTCCGAACTGAACGCGAAGTACGACGAATGGCACGCGTTTGCCGTTGTGAAGAATTTTCCTAATATATTGGAAGTTCATTTTGTTAAACGCGTACCTGCGGTAAAGTTAGACGTGGAAGGTCTGACCGTTTACGTAGATTCGTTCGGTTACGTAACTAAACAGTCGCCCGAGAGTAATTGTATAGATATTACTTCGGCATTCGAGCATCGCGACCCGTCGGTTAACGAACTCGGAAAACCGTTCAAGTTTACGGACGAGAAAAATAACGCGCGTTTGAATTACATTTTGCAAGCGATAATAGCAAGTTGGCAGTGTAATTTGGAATTGGAAGATTTGCCCGCGATTTTAGGCGCGCAGGACGTATTTACGTTTGACGAAAACGGAAGTATGATTATCAAAACATTGTCCGGAGCTAAAATCAAGGTTTTAATGCCGGATCAGAATTTAGAAAAGCGTATTATCGCGGCGTATAGCGTTTATTACACGGATAAAGAAAATTTACAACAAGACGGAGTTGTGATAACTGTCGACCTTAACGGCGTTATTACTCCTAACGTCAACAAATAGGTAAAGAGGAACGTATGAAGAACGATTTTGTAACAATTTTGGATTTCGGTTCGAGCAAAATCACTTGTATGACCGCGTCTAAAGTTTCGGATAAGGGCGAATTTGTAATTAGGGCCGTAGGTCAAAGCGCATACAACGGGTTTAGCGACAGCGGTTGGTACGAGCCTAATACTATCGACGGCGCGGTATCGCAGGCGATAAGTCAAGTGGAAAACAAAATGAAATGCAGGATAAAGGAAGTATTTGTCGGCGTTCCCGGGGCGTTTTGCGCCGAAGTTACCGGCGAAGCGTCGGCCGCTTTTCATTCCAAAAAGAAAATCGACGCGGAAGATATTTCGGAGATTATTAAGAAAGCCGATATCTACAAGTGCGAGTCTGACTATTCTCCCCTTGGCGGCAAACCCGTCTATTTTATATTGGACGGCGCGTTGCGTATGGTAGATCCGCAAGGCTTTATTGCCGGCAAACTTACGGGTTTGGTATCGTTTTCATATATGAAAAACAGCTTTCGCAATTCCGTTACGTCTGCGTTAAACAAGCAAGGGATTAACAGAATTTCCTTTATAAATACTTGCGAGGCGCAAGCGTCGTATATCGGACACGCGACATTTAACGAAAGTTATTCTATCGTAATAGACATAGGTCATATTACCACAAACGTTTCTCTGTGCGGCGGACGCGGATTGCTGTTTATGAGAACTTTCGCTTTGGGAAGCGGTTATCTCGCAAGCGACTTGTGTCAGGTGTTGGGTTGCGATTTCAATTTTGCCATGAGCGTGTTGGAAAAGGTTAATCTCAACTTGGAAATACAATCGGGAGACGCGTATTCTTTGGGCGGACGAATGATAGACGCCTACCAGACCAACGAGATTGTTAAGGCGCGTATAGCTCAAATAGCGGAGTACGTAATAAAAAGCTTCCGTTATTGCGACAAGGATATTCCCGCAAACACTCCCATAGTACTAACGGGCGGCGGATTGTCCTACATTCGCGGCGGAGCAGACTGTTTGTCGACGTACTTGGGCAAAAAGGTAAAATTGTACGACAGTGTGAATGCTCAAACCAAGCGTAACGAGTATACTTCTTGTTACGGATTGATATACGAAGCAATTCAAAAGGAAAAAAGTAAAGGCGGATTCTTCTCGTTTTTGAGTAAAATCGGCAAAGGAGATAAATAATGATGGACAATATGAACGGCAGCGTTGCTAAAATTATGATAGTCGGCGTCGGCGGCGGCGGCGGAAACGCCGTTAACGCTATGATGAAAGCGGGCATACATAATGTCGAATTTATGGCGTTGAATACCGACCAGCAGGCGCTTTCCAAGTTATCCGCAAAAAAAATGCCGATAGGCGACAAGCTGACCAAAGGCTTGGGAGCCGGAGCCAATCCCGAAGTAGGTAAAGCGGCGGCGTTGGAAAGTAAGGAAGCGATTCAGTCCGCTTTGCAGGGGGTGGATTTGTTGTTCATAGCCGCAGGTATGGGCGGCGGAACGGGAACGGGAGCGGCTCCTGTTGTCGCGCAAATAGCCAAAGAGTTGGAAATACTGACGATTGCCGTGGTAACCAAACCGTTTAATTTCGAAGGTACTCGCCGAATGAAGAACGCGGAGCTTGGTATAGAAAATCTGAAAGGCAACGTAGACGCTTTGGTAATCGTACAAAACGAGAAGCTCAACCGCGACAAAAACTTTTCTATTATGGACGCGTTTGCCAAGGCTGACGAGATATTGCTTCAAGGTATACGAGGAATTACCGATATAGTCGTTCAGGATGGACGTATAAATCTTGACCTTGCCGACGTAAAATGCGTAATGCGCAACAGCGGTATGGCGCATATGGGAGTCGGCGAAGGTAAAGGCAAAAACAAGACGATAGACGCTATAAGAAAAGCGGTTTATTCGCCGTTGCTCGAAACTACCATTCAAGGCGCGGCATCGCTAATCGTCAATTTCCGCGGCGGCGAAGATTTGTCTTTGGACGAAGTCATAGTGGGCGTCGATTTGGTAAGGCAGGTTATTTCTCCCGATGCGAATGTTTTGTTCGGTGTGGGATTCGACGAAAATATGAAAGACGAAGTACAGGTGACGTTGATCGCCACCGGATTTTCGGGCAAGGGAGATGACAAAGCCGCGTTTTTCAGCAGCGAAGCCGCTACGCATGTTGCCGCAACAAATATTCAGCGCAATAATGTAACGGGAACTACTCAGAGACAGTTGCAAGGGCAGGGAGTTGCCCCGCAGACAGAAACTGTATCTTCTTCCGCGTATTTTCCTTCCAGAAATAACGAACCGCAGATAAACGGTACCGTGTCGGTAGAAGAAGATCCGAGCATACCGCCGTTTTTGAGAAAAATGAGAGGTTGATTTATGGATAGACTGATGATAAAACAACTTTTTGCCGAATCCGACTGTTACGCGGATAAAACCGTTACGGTTTGCGGTTGGGCGAGAACTGTTCGCGATTCCAAGGCGTTCGGATTTGTGGAATTGAACGACGGAAGTTGTTTTAAGAGTTTGCAAATAGTATTCGAACAAAATGTAATACCGAATTTTGATGAAATAGCGAAGCTGAACGTCGGTAGCGCGCTTGTTGTAACGGGGCGCGTAGTTCTTACTCCGCAAAATAAGCAGCCATTGGAAATCAAGGCGACCGAAATTTACGTAGAAGGTAAATCTACCCCCGATTATCCGCTGCAAAAGAAGCGTCATTCGGTGGAATTTCTTCGCGAAATCGCCCATTTGCGTCCGCGTACCAATCTTATTTCCGCAACTATGCGCGTTCGCTCCGAAGCGGCGTTTGCTTTGCACAGTTTTTTTAACGATAACGGGTTTGTATACGTGCATACTCCGCTTATTACTGCAAGCGACTGCGAAGGCGCGGGCGAAATGTTCCGCGTTACGACGTTGGATATGGATAACGTACCCAAATCTCCCGACGGAAAGGTGGATTACGGCAAAGATTTCTTCGGAAAGTCTGCCAACTTGACCGTTTCGGGACAGTTAAACGCCGAAGCGTACGTAATGGCGTTCGGCAAGGTGTATACCTTCGGGCCGACCTTCCGCGCGGAAAAGTCAAATACGCTTAGGCACGCCGCGGAATTTTGGATGATAGAGCCGGAAATTGCCTTTGCCGATTTGTCCGACGATATGACGCTTGCGGAAAATATGTTAAAATACGTTATAAACCATATTTTGACGGTATGTCCCGACGAAATTGCATTTTTTAATAATTTTGTGGATAACGGTTTGAAGGAAAGACTTACCAAATTGGTAAACTCCAAGTTCGAACGTATGACGTACACCAAGGCGATAGAGCTGCTTGCTCCGCATAACGATCAATTCGAATTTCCGGTGTCTTGGGGGTGCGACATAGCCACAGAGCACGAAAAATATCTGACTGAGAAAATAGTTGGCGGACCAGTGTTCGTTACGGATTATCCCAAGGAAATCAAGTCTTTCTATATGCGTCTTAACGATGACGGCAAGACGGTAGCCGCCACGGATATGCTTGTACCTGGCGTGGGCGAACTTATAGGCGGCAGTCAAAGGGAAGAACGTATGGACGTTTTGTTGGAACGTATGAAGGAATTGAAGCTTAATCCCCAAGATTACTGGTGGTATTTGGAACTGCGTAAATACGGCGGAACCAAGCACGCAGGCTTTGGACTTGGTTTCGAGCGTTTGGTTATGTATCTTACGGGCGTGTCCAATATACGCGACGTACTGCCCTTCCCGCGTACAGTAGGCAACGCACAATTTTAGAAAGTTCGCATTTTGTATGAATATAAAGAAGATTTATGTTAATCAAATGGAGAAAATATCTGCATGCACAATTTTGCCGATTGGTATTTTTGTCGCCTTTGTGCCATTGTATTTCATAAGTCTTCTTTTTAATTCAAACAACATACAATTGTTAATACAATGGGATAGTGTTTTTTTTTTGATAATTATATACATCTCATTTGGATTATTGATATTCGGTTTTTTGTTATATTTTATATTTTTTGCAATATGTAAAAACAAATTGGAATATTTACAGATTGAAGACGAACAAGTTGTTTTGAAAATTAAATCTACTGATGGAAATCGCATTATGAATGTTTATGAGATTTCTCGTAGTGACATTCTTTCTGTTGAATATTGTATTTGCAAGTGGTATGCGATGCCAATACTATATTTTTATAAACAACAGTCGGGCGGAGAACTCAAAATTATTACCAAAGACAAGATTTACTTTATGAGAATACTTTATAGCGACTATAAAAAAATTGCACGATATTTTCAAATAGAAACCATATAGCATTATATAAATTTTGCTGCATTGTTTGCGCGCGTTTTTGCATTTAGGCAAAAAATTTTTATACAACGAGTTTATTTTACGTTAAGTTGCCAACACTATTTGTAGGAGGTAGGTAAAATGAATTCTACAAAAAACAGTTCTAACACTAAGTCTAACAGCACAAAGTCGTCTAATACCAAGTCGACAAACACGAAGTCGAGCGCTACGAAGAATTGCGGCGGCAGATGCTCTTCCAACAAGAGCGGCGCTTCTTCCAAAAAGAACGCTAAGAACACTTCTTCCAAGTCGTCTTCGCAGGAAAGCGACACAGACCCATCGGGCAGCTATACCGGTAACCCAGTAGGCTGGGGAAAATATGCGGATCCCGTACAAGATGCGGACGATCTGTAAGGCAAAACAAGATTGCTTCGAGCAGTCTTGTTTTTTTGATAAAATAATCGTTGGCGTTGTCTACAATAATTACAAACCGCTTTGCATATACTATTTGCAAGGCGGTTTATCTTTGTGAATATCTACGCAAACGCTTGTTGAATGCTTGTCGCATCTAAGCGTCAATTTGCCGAAAGGCGCGCAATAGCTGCACTCAACATAATTACAGTCACGCGGCGGTTTGCGGCGCGGCGGCGGAGGCCTTCTCGATTTACACACCGTATCGAGATAGGTTTGTTCGTTAAGAAATCGTCCGTTATTTACACATTTCATATTAAAATTGTATGCTATATCAACAATTTTTGTCAAAAAGACTTGAAATATGAATGTCGATGATATATAATAAATTCATTATCAGGAGGAATAACAAACTATGGTTTTCGAAAAAGTACAAAAATTGCTTGCGGAAGCGCTTAATATCGAAGATATAAATACTATAACGCGCGAATCGAATATCGTTCAAGATCTTGGAGCGGACAGCCTTGATATGGTGGAACTGCTTATGTCTCTCGAAGACAATTTCGGTATTACCGTACCCGACGAAGTTGCAAACGATCTTGTAACCGTCGACGCTATTGTAAAGTATATCGAAGCGCAACAAAAGTAGATAACATTTTATCTGGGCTGTCGTAGAAGTTACTTATGACAGCCCGATTTTTATATCGGAGAGAACAGATGACGGAATACGAAAAGTTAGTGCATATTTTGAAAGACAATTCGGACAAAAAATACAACGATTTCAATAGAAAAATAATCAACAGCGGAGTAGTTACGATAGGCTGTACTACTCCGTTTGTACGCAAGATAGCAAAAAACTATTCGCTCGAACAAGTATTGGAATTTCCTTTGCACGAATATTACGAAGTGGATTTGCTGCGCGGAATTGTGATATCCAATAGCAAGATACCGTATGAACAAAAGAAAGATTTGCTTGACGACTTTGCCGCTACAATAGAAAATTGGGCTGTATGCGATTGCAATTGTATCAAAGTTTATAACAAAGAGCGGGAATTGTACTTCGAATATTTTTGTAAGTTGCTTTCCGACGAGAGAACGTTCGTATGCAGATACGGAGTTGTAAATCTACTTGCAAATTATTTGGACGAAGAGTATATTTGCCGTATATTTACGGCGCTTAGAAGCGTGCGCATATGGGGCGAGTACTACGTAGACGTAGCGGTTGCGTGGCTAATAGCTACTGCCGTCGTCAAATGCCGAGACGCTACGGTAAAATACATGGAAAACGAAGGGCGCGAGGTATTGAATAATTTTGCGTATAACCGCGCTTTGCAGAAAATGCGCGAGTCGTTTAGGGTAAGCGACGAAGATAAGCAGTGGACGCGTTCGCTGAAAAGGTAGCGATAGATATTTTTCAACAGAAAACATTGGCAATATTTGTCGCATCAATATAAAGAAGTGTATTTTTGCATAAACTACAATTATGTACGAGTCCACTTTGAATGTAGAAAAAAAGAATAATCATTTGCTAACGTACGTTAAATCGCAATTAGAACCGTATTTGAACGAAATAGACGGTATTTCCACCGAACTGGAAGACGATTCGCGCAATTATTATTCGTTGGCTTGTTCCGATACGTACCGTTTTCAGATAAGACGTTGCATTTCTTCGGCTGTAACGCAGGCGTTATCGTTAGGATACAAAAACGTATATTTCAGGGATTTGCTTAATATAAAGGGCGCAAGCTTCTATCAAAACGTGCTTGTCAATACGATATGTATCTTCGATAACGAGTACGACAAACAGTTTATTTCGCGCGTGATTGAGCCGGACAATACCATTTGTTTGGACGGATATTACAATTTCAGAATGTCGGTTATCAAGCGCAAATGGTTGGAAATATCCAAGCTTGTAAGCGATAACGATTTTATTTTGACGGACAACGATTTAATAGTAGAATTTTTGCAGTATTTATCGGAATCTATGACGTGCAAGGAAGAACGGTTATCGGTAAGCTTGGATAAGGACGGTTTTATTTTGTTCGGCGGAGAGAACAAGACGATAGCGGCGTTGCAGTCCCTTGCGCAGCCGTTGAACGTGGAAGAAGAAACAGCGTTAAATGTTATTTGCTTAAAGCCGAAGAAAGTAGTATTCTATTACGACGACGAACCGAGCGAAGATTTTTGCGATCTTATGGATTCTTTATTTGCTACCGAATACGTTCGCGCTTTGTAATATTGCAAAAACAGTTGACAATTTTTTTTGTCGGTATTACAATTGCTTTGTAATACGTTATAGGCAAAGACACGTTTTGCGAAGGTAGTTTTACAGAGAGCGGCGGGCGGTGAAATCGTCGCATACGAAATCGTACGAATACCACTTTGCTTGGCGCGTTCGTCCGCGCGACAGTCGGACAAAAGAGCGGGCGGCTTTGCCGTCAAATAAGGTGGAACCACGGATTATTTTCGTCCTTATGAGTTATGTACTCGTAAGGACTTTTATTTTATTAGCAAAGGAGATTACAATTATGTCTGTTACGATTAAACTGCCGGACGGAAGCGAAAAAAAATTCGATCAAGCAGTGTCTTGTATGCAAGTTGCGGAGAGTATTTCTCAAGGGCTTGCCAAAAACGCGGTATGCGCCGAAGTGAACGGCGTTATGCAGGATATGTCGGCAATGATTGCCGGCGACGCAGAGTTCAGAGTGTTTACTTTGAAGAACGACGAAGGACTTGCCGTTTTGCGCCATTCGACCGCGCACTTGATGGCGCAGGCAATTTCTCGCATATGGAAAAATGCCAAGTTTGCAATAGGTCCGTCCGTTAAAAACGGATTTTATTACGATGTGGACTTCGAAGGAGCAACTATTGCACCGGAAGATTTGGCTAAAATAGAAGCGGAAATGAACAAAATCGTCAAGGAGAATTTGCCTATCGTCCGCGAAGAAATGCCGAGAACGGAAGCGATAGAGTTCTTTAAGAAGCACGGCGATTTTTACAAGGTGGAAATACTTTCGGAATTGGACGCCGATACCGTTTCGCTATACCGTCAGGGCGAATATGTGGACTTGTGCCGCGGGCCTCATATGACGTCTACGGGCAGGCTTAAAGTTTTCAAGCTAACAAGTATTGCAGGAGCATATTGGCGCGGAGATACCAAAAACAAAATGTTGACCCGTATTTACGGAACGGCGTTCGAGAAGAAGTCGGAACTCGACGAGTATCTTACCCGTTTGGAAGAAGCGAAGCGCCGCGACCACCGCAAATTGGGTAAGGATTTGGATTTGTTCGATATTCTTGACGAAGGTCCCGGATTTCCGTTTTTCTTCCCGAAAGGTATGATTCTGCGTAACGAGTTGGAAAGCTTTTGGCGCGCCGAACACGTCAAAGCGGGATACGAAGAAGTAAAAACGCCTATGATTCTCAATCAGGAATTATGGCACAGAAGCGGACATTGGGATCACTACAAGGACAATATGTATGTAGTCAAGATTGACGACGAGGACTACGCAATCAAGCCCATGAATTGTCCCGGCGGAATGTTGGCGTTCAAGCGTAAGCCGCACAGCTACCGCGATTTGCCCGAACGTATGGCGGAATTGGGCTTGGTGCACCGTCACGAACTGTCGGGCGCGTTGCACGGGCTTATGCGCGTGAGATGCTTTACCCAAGACGACGCACATATTTTTATGACTCCCGAACAAATAGAAAGCGAAATAGAGGGCGTTGTACGGCTCATCGACAGCTTTTACAGCGTTTTCGGATTTAAGTATAACTTGGAGTTGTCAACCCGTCCCGAAGACAGCATGGGTACGGACGAACAGTGGGAGACGGCCACTTGCGCGCTGAAGAAGGCACTGGATACTCTCGGTAAGAAATACGAGGTTAACGAAGGGGACGGAGCGTTTTACGGACCCAAAATCGACTTCCACTTGGAAGACAGTATAGGGCGTACCTGGCAGTGCGGTACAATTCAACTTGACTTCCAAATGCCTGAACGTTTTGACCTTACCTACGTGGGACAGGACGGCGAAAAGCATCGCCCCGTAATGATTCACCGCGTGGTATTCGGCAGCATAGAGCGGTTTATAGCAATACTTACGGAGCATTTTGCAGGGGCGTTCCCATTGTGGCTTGCTCCCGTGCAGGTAGAGCTTATTCCCATTTCGGAAAACCAAAGCGAGTACGCGCATAATGTATGCGATAAGCTTGTCGCTATGGGTATTCGAGCGGAAGTGGACGACCGTAACGAGAAGATGGGCTATCGTATACGGGAAGCGCAGTTGCAAAAAATCCCGTATATGCTGGTACTCGGCGAAAAGGAAAAGGAAGCGGGCAGCGTTGCCGTGCGCAATAGGAAGCACGGAGACTTGGGCGTTATGTCCTTCGACGAATTGGCGAATAAACTTCAACAAGAAATTGCGGAAAAATCGTCGGATATATAATTTATATTGGAGTAGAATAGATATGCATAAAAAAATCAAATGTCCAAAATGCGATAATGAAGATTTATCTTTTGTATCGGGAACTAAAAAAGGATTGAATGTTTTTCTTTTGCTAATTGTTGCGGTTCTTGGTGTTGCAGTAATTATAACGTTGTTCGTAAGCGGATACATTTGGGGTGCGGTAATAGCTATTATTATTTTTTCTATTATTCTTTCAATTTTGAAAGTGATTCAATCAAAACGAAAAGAAGAAGTTCACACTAAAGCAATATGCCGGGATTGCGGACATAAGTGGTTTATAGATTGAAATAAATGTAAAATTATTTTGTGAAAACCTGCGGTTTATTATTTGACAATGAGCCGCAGGTTTGTTATAATACTAACGTAATCAAGCAGAAATACCGTTTCTCACCGCCGAATATCGTTCGTCGGTTAACTAATAAAGGAAGTCGTCCCGACTGGGCGCAGTTTCTTGGAGTGCGGTATTTTAAGTATCGCATTTTTTATTTGTTCGTAGGAGGACACAGTTATTAAAGATCTTCAAATCAATTCCCAAATAAGGGACAGGGAAATTCGTCTGATCGGAGCCGACGGACAGCAGCTTGGTATTATATCCGCGTACGAAGGACAGCGTATTGCCGACGAAGAAGGCTTGGACTTGGTCAAAATCGCACCGACGTCCGTGCCGCCCGTATGCAAGATAATGGATTACAGCAAGTACAAATACGAGCAAAACAAAAAAGAAAAGGAAATGAAGCGCAACCAAAAGACTATCGAGGTAAAGGAAGTATGGCTTTCTATGACGATAGATATAGGCGACTTGAATACCAAGGCGAATATTACGCGTAAATTTCTTAAAGACGGCAACAAGGTAAAAGCGACAATACGTATGCGCGGCAGACAGCAGGCATACGCAAGTCAGGGAGTGGAAGTAATGAAGAAGTTTGCGGAAATCCTTGCCGACGTTGCAAAAATCGATAAACAGCCTGTTACGGAAGGCAGGAACATATCTATGTTTCTCGCTCCGTTGAATTAGCAGCAAATTAACATTGGAGGACAAATATATGCCTAAACAAAAAACGCATAGCGCGTCCAAAAAAAGATTTGTCGTATTAAAAAGCGGCAAAGTGAAACGCGCGCAATGTAACAAGAACCATAAGCTTGGTAAGAAAACAACCAAGAGAACGCGTAACCTTCGTAGTACTGCTTACGTTGACGAGACCAAAGCAAATACGATAAAACATATGCTGCCGTACTAATAGGGGGATACTACAATGAGAATTAAACGCGGAGTTAACGCAGTAAAAAAACGCAGAAAGATTTTAAGAGCGGCAAAAGGCTACTTCGGACTTAAATCCACCAATTACCGTATCGCACGCGAAGCGGTGATGAAGAGCGGCAATTACGCTTACGTAGGCAGAAGACTGAGAAAGCGCGATATGAGAAGTCTGTGGATTGCCCGTATCAACGCGGCAGCTCACGCCAACGGACTGTCTTACAGTAAACTTATGCACGGTCTTAAGCTTGCCAATATCGATCTGAACAGAAAATCTCTTGCAGAGATTGCAGTGAGCGACGCAACGACTTTCACCAAACTTGCGGAAACTGCTAAAGCTAACTTAAAGTAAATGCAAATTACGGGGCTTAGAATAAAGCCCCATTTTTGCGTTATGCGGTTGAAATTATGATTATTACGTCTACTGATAATGCCAAGGTTGCCGAAGTAACCAAATTGTACGACAAAAAGTATCGCAAGGCGTACGGTAAATACGTTATCGAAGGAGAGCGCCTTGTTAACGACGCTATAAAGTACGGCGCGCAGGTAACGTCTGTGTTCGTTCGCGAAAGTGCGGCGGGTAATTACAATTACGTTAATCAGACGGTAGTGGCGGATAAAGTTTTTGCTAAAATGTGCGATACTGTCAGCAGTCAAGGAGTGCTTGCCGTTGCTTCGAAGCCGATTGAAAATCGGTCGGACAATGGCGGTAATTGTCTGATTTTGGACGGTTTGCAAGACCCCGGAAACGTCGGCACCTTGTTGCGTTCTGCTGCTGCGTGCGCTTTTACCGACGTTTACGCAGTAAATTGCGCGGATGTGTATTCGCCTAAGGTGTTGCGGTCGGCAATGTCCGCGCACTTTTGTTTGAATCTGCACGAAAGCGACAATTTGGCGGAAGTGTTTTCTGTCCTTGACGGATTGGAAATAATAGCTTGCGACATACGCGGAATCAATGCGTTCGAACGCAAATACGAAAAAAAATTAGCGTTGGTTTTGGGTAACGAAGGCAACGGATTATCGGAGTATGCAAAAAATAACGCCGATTCGGTCGTATCGCTGCCTATGGCGAATAATTTCGAGTCGTTAAACGTGGCGGTCGCGGGCAGCGTAATCATGTATCAGGTTTTTTCACAATCACTTAAATAACGGAGGTCATTATGTCCGGTCATAGCAAATGGAACAATATAAAGAACAAAAAGGCAAAGGGCGACGCCGTTCGTTCCAAGATATTTACGAAAATAGGTCGCGAAATCGCTGTCGCTGTTAAAGCCGGCGGCCCCGATCCCGATACGAACAGCAAGCTGTACGATATAGTACAGAAAGCTAAAGCCAATAATATGCCTAACGATAACATAACGCGCAGCATAAAAAAAGCAAGCGGAGAATTGTCTGCGGTAGATTACTTCGAAATGACGTACGAAGGGTACGGCATAGGCGGAAGCGCGGTAATTGTGGAATGTCTTACAGATAACAAGAACCGTACCGCAGGCGACGTAAGATGCGCTTTCGATAAAAACGGCGGAAGCTTAGGACAAACCAATTGCGTAAGCTATATGTTCGACCGCCGCGGAATAGTCGTAGCGGAAAATACAATAAATCTTGACGAAGATTCCGCTTTCGAGCTTGCAATCGAAGCGGGCGCGGACGACGTTCAGTTGGACGACGGAATGTTAGAAATGACCTGCGACGTTACGATGCTTGCAAGTGTACGCGATGCGGTAGTAGGCAAGGGGCTTAACCTTGTTTCTGCCGAAATGAGCTGGCTGCCGCAAACCATGGTAACGCTCGAAGGCGACAATCTTGCCAAATTCCAAAGAATGTTGGAAGTATTGGAAGACAACGACGACGTACAAAATGTTTATCACAATGTTGCGCTTCCCGAAGACGACGAATAGTATTTAGAAACTTAATTTTACGATTGCAAAGACGAATAAAAGTGATAAGGGGATTGACGTATTTCAGTCAGTCCCTAATTTTTATTCTTCATTGTGACACAGTAACAGTATGCCGGCAACCATATTAACAAACAGCAGCGTGCATATTTTAATCCCTACTCCTATCGGTTCTCGGTTTCTGATTTTTTTATTTACGGTAACTGTCAACGGAATCGTCCAGGATAACGGGATGCAGAAGCATATAATAAACACGATTGCTCCGATTATCATAGGCGCAGTGGCAATAGTTGCGGTAAGTAGTAATAGTCCGTAAATCAGTCCTATTGTAGGATATGCTACGCAGCCGATTATCATAAATACTTTTGCTGCAGTAAGTAATCCGTTATTGTTATTAGAATTTTTCGGCTTGCTTTCAACGGCGCGGCCGCATTTTACGCATACTATCGCATCTTCGTTTATTTCCGCTCCGCAATGCATACAGAATTTCATAACAGTGTTCTCCTTTGTTTTTTCATTTAGTATAGCACCCCCCCCCATTTGTCAAGTAAATTTCGCAAAAATTAAAAATAATACTTAGTTTTGGGTTACGCTTGACTTTTGAGTATATTTGCTATATGATTTATTCGGAGAAGATTTACTTATGAAGAGAGTTATAGGCTTCGACCCCGGTCTTGCGATTGTGGGCTACGGCGTGTTGGATTTTGAAGATTTTAACCGCAAAAAGGTTGTGGATTACGGCGTTATAACAACGCCAAAGGACGAAAGTTTTCCGGTGAGATTGGCGCTTATCTATAAGGGTGTTACGGAACTTATCGAAAAATACAAACCGGATGAAATAGCCGCGGAAGAATTGTTCTTCAATACGAATATTACTACCGGCATAAACGTGGCGCACGCGCGCGGAGTGCTCCTTTTGTCTGCTATTCATCACTGCGGAAAGCTGTACGAGTATACGCCTTTGCAGATAAAACAGGCAATGACCGGCTACGGCAGAGCGGAAAAAAAGCAAATTCAGGAAATGGTGCGTGTGTATTTGGGACTTGCCAAGGCTCCCAAGCCCGACGACGCAGCAGACGCATTGGCGGTTGCTTTAACGCACATTCAAACGGGCGGTTTGACGGATAAATTTTTTATTCAATAGATAACGGAGAAATATGTTTAATTATTTTATCGGCGAAGTGGCGGAAATATTCGGCAGCAACGTAGTATTGGATGTAAACGGAATCGGATATGAATTTGCAACGTCTAACTATACTCGCGGAGAGTGCGTGGTAGGGCAAAGAGCTAAACTTTTCGCTTATTTACAGGTGAAAGAAGACGGTGTTACTTTGTTCGGTTTTGCAACCAATGAAGAAAAAAATATGTTTTTGCGATTGATATCCGTTTCGGGAATAGGCGGTAAAGTTGCGCTTGCCATACTTTCCGGAATGGACAGCGACAGCTTGGCAAGAGCGATTTTTAGCGGTGATACCAAGTCGCTTACAAAAATAAAAGGTTTAGGCAAAAAAACTGCCGAAAGGCTTGTATTGGAACTTAGGGAAAAGGTTGTTATCGACGCGGGGTCAGCCGATTTGCCTATAGTCAATAACTTGGACATACCCATGACCAAGGAAGTGCAAAACGCCGTGGCCCTTTTGGTATCGTTGGGAAAAAGTCAAAACGACGCGGAAAAGCTTATAGAAGCGGCATCAAAGTTAGGCGCTACGACAACGGAAGAACTCGTCAATATGGCGTTTAGAATAAATTAGGAAAACTATGGAACAGGAACAATTTTTTACAAGTACGTTGACGGAAAAAGAAAGGGATACGGAAAATATTTTGCGCCCGAAGACTTTTCCCGATTACGTAGGACAGGACAAGGTTAAGGAAAATCTGTCCGTTTATATCAGGGCTGCGCTGTCGCGCGGTGAAAGTCTCGATCACGTTTTATTGTACGGTCCGCCAGGTTTGGGCAAGACTACGCTTGCGCATATCATTGCAAACGAAATGGGCGTGCCTATAACTATTACGAGCGGTTCGGCTATCCCGGGAAAATTCGACTTGTCTGCAATCCTGTCCAAACTAAAACCCAACGAAGTGTTGTTTATAGATGAAATTCATCGTCTAAACAGTAGCTTGGAAGAAATCCTTTACCCTGCCATGGAAGATTATCGGTTGGATTTCGTCGTAGGTAAGGGGCCGAGCGCAACCAGCGTCAATATCAAGCTGGAAAAGTTTACGCTTATCGGAGCGACTACAAAGGCGGGAAATCTTGCCGCGCCTTTACGCGATCGGTTTGGTATGCAAATGCGTTTGGTAATGTATACGCCGCAGCAATTGCAGCAAATAGTAGTTAAATCGGCTAAAAAATTGGGCAGTACGGTAGAAAACGAAGCGGCATATGAAATTGCGCGTCGCAGCCGCGGTACGCCGCGTATTGCCAACCGACTGTTAAAGCGCGTGCGCGATTTTGCCGAAGTTATAGGAAACGGCGTTATAACTGCCGAAGTAACAAAGCACGCCATGCAGGTTATGGAAGTGGACGAGCTTGGGCTGGACGCGGTGGACAAGAATATTTTGAACACGATAATAGACAAATTCAGCGGCGGTCCCGTCGGCTTGGATACGTTATCGTCCGCAACGGGAGAAGACTCGCAGACAATAGAAGACGTTTACGAACCGTACTTATTGCAGTTGGGGTTTATCGCGCGTACGCCGCGCGGTAGAGTTTGTATGCCAAACGCTTATAAACACTTGGGCAAAAAGCTTTCCAAGGAACGCTTGGAAGCGTTATCCATATATACAGACGAAATAAATTATGAAAACCAGTGATTTTTACTACGATTTACCGCAGGAACTTATCGCGCAGACTCCCGTAGAGCCGCGCGACAGTTCGCGTCTGTTGGTATACGACCGTGCAAGCAAAACAATAGAACACAAGCATTTTTACGATATAGCGGATTATCTTCGTAAAGGCGACGTACTGGTAGTCAACAATACCAAGGTGCTTCCCGCTCGAATTTACGGATGCAAAGAGCATACCGGCGGAAGAATAGAGTTTTTGCTGTTAAAGCGGCTGGATTTGACGCATTGGGAAGTGATATTAAAGCCGGGACGTATTGCCAAAGTCGGCTCCGTATTTTGCTTCGGCGACAAATTAAAGGCAAGGATAGAGAGTATAGGCGAAGACGGCAGCCGTATAGTAGAATTTATCTACGACGGCGTTTTTGAAACTATTTTATCGGAAGTGGGCGAAATGCCTCTTCCGCCGTATATTAAAGCCAAGCTAAACGACAAAACACGGTACAATACCGTTTATTCCAAGGTAGACGGCTCGGCGGCTGCGCCGACGGCAGGCTTGCATTTTACAAAGGAATTATTGGAAAAGGTTAGAAGTAAAGGTGTGGAAATAGCCGAAGTGCTGTTGCATGTGGGGCTTGGAACTTTTCGACCGGTTAAAACGGACGACGTTACCGAGCATCATATGCACAGCGAGTATTACGCCGTGTCTAAGCAAGCGGCTGACGTTATAAACAAAGCCAAGGCGGAAGGCAGACGCATAATATGCGTGGGTACAACAAGCGTAAGAACGTTGGAAAGCGCAGCCGACGACGAAGGTAAGCTTGCGGAATGCTCGGGTAATACTAATATATTTATATATCCGCCTTATAAGTTTAAGGCAGTCGATTGTCTTATAACCAACTTTCATTTGCCCGAAAGCACATTGATAATGTTGGTGTCGGCGTTATGCAGCAAGGAAGAAATACTGTCCGTTTACAAAACGGCAGTGGATGAAAAGTATCGGTTTTTCTCATTCGGCGACGCTATGTTGATTATATAAAATCATAGTTATAAGCGAGAGCGGTTGCAGACTGTCTGCTCGAATAGAAAACGGATACGGGAAACGAATAATTAGCGATGAAAATGTTTAGTTATGAATTATTACATATAGACAAGCATACCGGCGCGCGCGCAGGCGTATTTCACACTCCGCACGGAGATATAGAAACGCCGATATTTATGCCCGTCGGTACGGCAGCGACAGTCAAGTCGCTTTTGCCGAGTACACTGCACGAATTGGGAACTCAAATTCTGCTTTCCAATACTTATCACTTATATCTTCGCCCCGGCAGCGACATAGTACGTAGGGCGGGCGGACTGCACAAGTTTATGAATTGGAATAAGCCTATATTGACGGACAGCGGCGGGTTTCAGGTGTTTTCGCTTGGAGATTTGCGAAAAATTACGGATGACGGCGTGACGTTTTCGTCGCATATTGACGGCAGTAAGCACGTGTTTACCCCCGAAAGCGTAATGGCTACGGAGCACGACTTGGGTGCGGACGTTATTATGGCGTTCGACGAGTGTTCCACTTACGGCTGCTCCAAGGAATACGCGCGTTCCGCGATGAACCGCACTCACAAGTGGCTGGACAGGTGTGCCAAGGCGCATACTAACGGAGCGCAGATGCTGTTTCCCATAATACAGGGTAATATGTTTTCCGATTTGCGTGTCGAATCAGTCAAGTACGTGCGCGATTACGCCGAATGCGGAATTGCGGTCGGCGGATTGTCTGTGGGCGAGCCCGACCAAATTATGTACGAAATGTTGGACGTTATCCGTCCGTATCTTCCCGAAAATATGCCGCGTTATCTTATGGGCGTAGGTACTCCCGATTATATTTTGGAAGGAATAGAGCGCGGAATAGATATGTGCGACTGCGTGCTGCCTACGCGAATTGCGCGTAACGGAACGGCGATGACTACTCACGGCAAAGTCGTCGTTCGCAACGGTTGTTACAAAGAAGATTTTTCTCCGTTGGATGACGAATGCGATTGTTACTGCTGTAAAAACTTTTCCAAAGCTTATTTGCGGCATTTGGTCAACTGCAAAGAAATACTTGCCGGAGAATTGCTGTCAATTCATAATATCAGGTTCCTTTTGAAGTTGGTCGAAGGCGCGCGCGAAGCAATAAAACAAGATGCTTTTACAGACTACAAACGCGAATTTTATGCAAAATATTACAAAAAGTAGTCAAAACTTAAACAATGTTGAAATACTTTGTTGCATATACTTATTGCATTTTGTGCCGAATTATTGTATAATAAACAGTAACGAAAGATATTGTAAATAAATATTATTAAAAGGCGTTTTCGCAGTACAAGCAGCGTACGCCGCAAGGAGAAGTATTATGTTGAATTTATTGGGTTTTTTTGAGGGAGAAACGACAGGCGGAGAAGCGGCAGGCGGACTGGCAAATAACTGGATAATTTGGGTTGTCGGCGGAGTTTTAATCGTGGGTATGATTCTTATGATGGTCATTCCGCAACGTAAGCAAAAGAAGCGTAACGAAGAAATGATGTCTAAGTTGGGCTTAGGCAGCATAGTAACCACCATCGGCGGAATAGTGGGCGAAGTCGTTGAGTTGGACGATAAGCATATTTGGCTTTTGACGGGCGTAGGCGATAACAAGACTACGATGCAATTTGTACGTCAGGCTATTCATTCCATTGCTCCCGCGCCCGGATCTCCCGAAGCTATCGCAGAAGAAAAGGCTGAAAAAGAAAAGTCCGAAGAAATAGACGAAATTAAATAATCTAAGTACTAAATAAACGCGCCTCCGAATATAATTTACTAAATTCGGAGGTGTTTTTATGGACGCAAGCGTAAGAAAAAATACTATTCTTCAATCAATCAAGGCAGGCACGCTGTCGTTGGTGTTTTCCTGTATTGCCGTACTGCTATTGGCTTTGTTAGCCAAGCTGTGTAATATCGGGGATAATATTTTGCCGATAATCAATCAAGTATTGAAGGCGATAGCCGTAGCGGTGGGAACGTTGATTTCCGTCAAAGACGAGAAATTTCTGTTGAAAGCTGTTATCGGAGCAATATTGTTTTGGCTTTTATCGTTCGGTCTGTTTGCGATAATGGGCGGCAAGTTTAATATAGGACAAATTGCTTTGGATTTGGGCGTTGCGTTGGTTGTCGCAATAATCGTTGCTCTTATAAAAAGTCGCAGAGCGGCATAGCGAGTTATGTTAATCCGCTAATATAGGTAAAAAATATAGTATAAAGGTTCTTAAAACGTGTAACGCGGTTTAAGAACTTTTTTATGTTATGCTTTATCGTAGAACTGCATTAATGCGTGTCGAAGCTTTGTAATAAGTTCGAAACAGTCAACATTGACAAAATATTGCTTTCGACGGCGTGCTTTTACGTTTTTTGATTATTCTGAAAGGCAATCTGTGTCGAAAACAACCGAAAAGTAATTGACTATTTTATTAACTGCTATTATAATAGAATGGTTAAGTTAGGCAATAGTCAAGGAGGCTCACAATGACAAAGACTACGTCCATAGTATTATTCTGTATAATTACGGCAATAGTACTGTTTTTCGGGGTATTTGCGTTCTTATCGGTACCCGATGGACTGGATTACGGCACGTACGGCGAATTTTATTCGGCGTATGATGTTATACAAAAAAGCGGTTTATTCACAGATACTACTCGCTCTACGTATCAAACTAAATTGAACGAAGGCGTTGACTTTAGATCGGTACAAAAAACAATAAACGCAAGACTGCAAAGCATTTACGGGTATTACAGTATAGATATCAGTAACAAAGACGGTTTAACAACGATTGTCATGCCTAAAACGGCTCCAATCGGACACAAAGTCAATACTTCGCGTCCCAGCGCAGCTTCGATTTTGAGTAGCGTTACGGCTGTGGGAAAGGTGGAAGTATTGAGTACTGCGTATTCTCAAGACGCTAAATACGAAGAAGATAAGGTATTATTGTCCGAAGAACATTTCCGCAGGGCTCGTACGCAAACGTACGCTCAGGCCGATCAGACCTTTTATATTTGCGAAGTAAAATTGACTGACGAAGGCGCAAAGCTTGCAAGCAAGAATTTAACGGAAAACTCTCAATATGTTTTGGCTGTTGACAATTCTGTTGCAACCTTTGTTGTTTATACCAACGGCGGCTTACAAATTTACAGCGCGTCTAATTTGGGTAGCAAAACTTTTGCAAGCTATATTAAAAACGGAGCGCTCGGCGCAGAGCTTACGTTGGATGAAACGGGTGATATCGACGTTGTAAACAAGACCAGTTGGGTTTACGCTGCCGTAATGGGCGTTATTGTTCTTGCTACGTTTGTATTTTTTGCCGTTCGTTATAAGACTCTGGGTTTAGCGGGAATGCTGTCGCAGCTTATGGCTATTGTATTGTTTATGTATATCTCTATGCTGTTGTATATGGTGGTATACTTCAATTTGTTTGCAGCGATTGGTTTGACCTTGGCATACGCGTTCATGACATTCTTCACTATATTTACTTTCGAGAAGATTCGTGCCTACAACCAAGAAAAAACCTTCTCGTCGTCGGCGTATAAGGGATTTGCGACTACTAACAAAATAAGCTTGATAGCTCACGCGGCGTTATTGGTTTTGGGCATTATCCTGTGGGTAATTCCTACCGCAGTAACGGCTCCTATGGGTACTATGCTGGTGTTCGGCGCAGTTTTGTCTTTCATTGCAACGTTCGGCTTGAATAGACTTTTCGTCAAAATGATCGAACCATTTTATGAAACAACGGGCAGAGCAAACGCGAAAAAGTAACGTTAATAATATAATCACGTTTTTACAGCCTTCTATTCACTTAGAAGGCTGTTGTATTTATTGGATAATATGAAACAAAGATACGAAAAAAGAGCCTTTCTCAACGAGAGCGACGTTTTATATCTCATCGAACGGGGCTACAATAGAACTATGGCGGAAGCGCTGTCGGCAAGGGGAGTAACGGAGCAGAATTACAACAGCTTTTTCGGCGACGAGCTTTGTTTTCACTCTCCGTTCGATATGGTTAATATGCGCGAAGCTGCGGAAACGATCTCGTACTTGATGGAAACGGGCGGAAGCGTACTTATTTGCGGAGATTACGACGCGGACGGGCTTAGCGCCAGCAGTATACTGTCTTTGTTTTTTACGGATAACGGAATAGAAAACAACGTTATAATTCCTACTCGCGACGAAGGATACGGACTGCATGCAGACAAAGTGATACGGGCGTTTAAGCGTAATTACTACGACTTGGTTATAACAGTGGACTGCGGTATATCCAATGCGGAAGAAGTCGCTAAAATCGTAGAAGAATTGGGTGTGGAAGTAATAGTTACGGATCACCATGAGCTTCCTGCGGTTTTGCCCGATTGCTTGTGCGTAAACCCCAAATTAGGCTACGATTATCCGTACTTGTCCGGTGCTGGAGTTGCATGGAAGTTAGTCGAAGCGCTTGTCGGACGCGAAGCGGCGGCTAAATATTCGGTTTTGGCAGCAATCGGCACAATAGGCGATATAATGCCTATGCAGGACGAAAATCGCAGTATCGTGAAACTTGGGCTTGCTAATTTCAATCATAAAAATTTGCAGAAATTAGCGGAATTATCCCGTTGTTCGGCTTCTCCGTCGTGCAGCGATTTGGCTATGAAGATTATTCCTAAAATCAATGCGGCAGGCAGAGTCGGATATCCCGACGTTGCTTTGAACTTTTTGCTGTGCCGCGACAAGACTGATACCGTGTTGTGCGAAAAGCTGTTGGAGCTTAACGACGAACGTAAAAGGATTTTCGACGGAATAATCGCCGAGTCGGATGAAATGTGCGATGTCGAAGTAATTTATAAAGAAAAGATGGTATTCCTGTACAGCGAAAAATGGAATCACGGTTTGCTTGGAATAGTCGCTTCGCGCTACAAGGAAAAATATCAGTTGCCCGCTATTATAATGACCCGCGACGGCGACGATTACGTCGGTTCTGCTCGCGGTATAGATTCCGTCGATTTGTTCGAGATTTTTACTTCCTGTAAGGATTATTTGGTAAAATACGGCGGTCATAAATCTTCCGTCGGTTTTACGGTTGCCGGAGATAAAGTATCCGAATTTCGCCAAGCGCTTGTTGATACGTTATCGGCAATAGACAATAGCTGTTTTGTAAAACGCCGTTATTACGACGTTGAGATTGGGGAAAGTAAAGTAGAAGACGTAATGGCGCTGTCTTGTAAGTTAGAGCCCGTTCTTCCGCAGGACAAGCTGATTTGCAGAGTAAAAGACGTTGTGAAGTTTGCAAATTCTTTTGGTAAAGATAATTCGCACTTGTCGGCTACGTTATCTTGCGGTTTGGAAGTGAAGGGATTTTTCAAATACGGCAGATATGCGCCCTTTATACGAAACGGCGCGAACGTAGATATTATTTGCACATTGGAAACGGACTCGTATACGAAAAAAGTCTGCGGAATTATTGAAGATTTAACGCTGCTCAATTCCGTAAGATTAGACGATTATTACAAACTTAATCTGCTTAAAAGTTTTTCGACGGATACGTACGAAAGCGCAGACGAAGATCAAATTGTTAAAGCAATCGGCTCGGATTCGGCAATAGCGGTGTTTGACGATTACGAAACGTTTATCGCGTATCAAGAGCGGTATGACTTTTCTCGATACTATGTGGATATATTTTTTGATTCGGGAAATTGCGGCAACACGGTTGTAATTTCGCCGCTTGACGATTACAGCTTCGACCGATACGAACATATAATTTGTTTCGCAATGCCTTCCAAACGCAGAACGCTACCGCAAAAAGCGATATATGCAAACGTAACGCCTGCAAACGACAAATTGTACGATTTGGAATTGTCGCGCGAAATATGTTTGTCGGCGTTTTCCGCATTGAAGCGTAAAGGCAAGTTCGACAGTGTAAAAGGCGTGTTCGATAAATATCTGTTAAGTAAAATGTCCTATCCGCAGTATTTGGTAGCTTTGAGAGTTTTTCAGGAATTGAATATAATAAAAATCGTTGACGATTATACCGTCGAGTTTCCGCCGACGGAAAAGCAAGATTTGGCAAATTCGTCTATTTATCGCTGCTTTCAGCGATAATCGGCAAGTAACGGAGATAATATGAATCTGGAGCAGGAAAAAGCAGAAGTTACAATTAAAAATTTTTTGTCAAAAGTTAAGCATTATTATCACGCTCGAGATATCGGTCGGATAGAAGATGCGTTTAACGTTGCGAATAAAGCGCACCAAGGACAATTTCGCGCCAGCGGTCGTCCGTACATTACTCACCCTACGATTGTTGCAGACATTCTTATCGATATGGGATTGGATGTATCGACGGTTTGCGCCGCGTTGTTGCACGATACGGTAGAAGATACTTACGTAACCGACGGCGATTTGCGCAAGCAATTCGGCGACGAAATAGCCGACCTTGTCGCCGGAGTTACGAAGTTGGACAAAATTCAGTTTCATAATAAGGAAGAAGAACAGGCGGAAAATATGCGCAAAATGTTTTTCGCTATGGCAAAGGACGTTAGGGTAATGCTTATAAAGCTTGCCGACAGGTTGCACAATATGCGTTCGCTAATGTATTTGTCATCGGAAAAACAGCTGATAATAGCGAAAGAGACTTTGGACATATTTTCTCCCATAGCAGGCAGACTTGGTATTTCGTCCATTAAAAGTGAACTGGAAGACTTGTGTTTGAAGTATCTGGATAACGAAGCTTACGCGGCAATTTCGCGCGGTATAGCGTTGAAAAAGCAGGAGCGCGAAGTAATTGTCGACAGCTTTATCGAGCAGGTGAAGGGCGAACTTAAAGACGGTAATATAGACGACTTCGATATATACGGCAGGACTAAGCACTTTTATTCTATTTATAAAAAGATGAAGCGCCAAAATAAAACGTTGGAGCAGGTGTACGACCTGACTGCGGTGCGCGTCATTGTAGATACCATAAAAGACTGTTACGCCGTTTTGGGGGCTATTCACGCCCGCTGGAAGCCTATGCCGGGGCGTTTTAAGGATTATATAGCCGTTCCTAAGCCCAACATGTATCAATCGTTGCATACAACGGTGATTATCGAGTTCGAAAAGCATTCGTATCCTATCGAAGTTCAAATCCGTACTCACGAAATGCACAAGATAGCGGAATACGGTATTGCCGCGCATTGGAAGTACAAGGAAGGCGTAAGCGGTGCGACCGCTATGGACGACAGACTCGGATGGGTAAAGGAAGTGTTGTCTTACGACAACGACTTGAAGGACAGCACTGAGTTTTTGGACCTTATCCGTAAGGATATTTCCAATACGAACGAAGTATACGTTTTTACTCCTACGGGCGACGTAAAGATAATGCAGGCGGGCGCAACGGCGTTGGACTTTGCGTACGCCATTCACAGTCAAGTTGGCAACAAATGCGTCGGCATTAAAGTTAACAATAAAATTGTTCCGCTGGAAACGGTGTTGAATACCGGCGATACGGTGGAAGTTATGACCAATCCCAACGCCAAGGGACCTTCTCGCGATTGGTTGAAAATTGTAAAGACTGCTTCCGCGAAATCGAAGATTCGGCAGTTTTTTAAGCGCGAGCTTAAAGACGAATATATTCGTACAGGCAAATCCATGATAGAGCGCGACGCCAAGCATCGCGGAATAGCTCCGTCGGAATTGCTGACTCCCGAAGGCATACAAGCCGTGTGCGACCGCTATATGTGCAACGACGCTGACGAAATATTCGCAGCAGTAGGATACGGCAGTATGTCGCTTCAACAGGTAATGTTGAAGCTTATCGCCACCAACAAAGGATTGACGGTAACAAACGTTCAGCAGCCGCGCCGAAGTAATAAGAATAGCGGCGGGAAGAAAAATACCGTCATCGTCAAGGGTGTTGAAGACCTTTTGGTGCGTTTTTCGCGCTGTTGTTCGCCCGTACCCGGAGACGAAATAGTGGGATATATTTCCCGCGGACGCGGAGTATGCGTCCATCGTGCGGACTGTCCTGTGATTAAAAGCTTCGAAAAGGAACGGCTTGTTCACGCGGAATGGTCCAATATGGACGCAAACGCTACCTTCCCCGTATCAATTGAAATTGTATCGGAAGATAGGGGAGATATATTCGCAGATATTACCAAAGCCGTCGCTAACGAAAACTTGCCTATGCTTGCTATTAACGCGCGCAAGGATAAGAAAGGGAATGCTGTCGCTAATATTACGGTGGAGATTACTAACCACGATCAAGCTTTACAGTTGATAAACAAATTACGCGCAATACCCGCTGTTATTAACGCTTACCGTACAAAAGGATAACTTTTGCTTTGTCTATGACTACGATATTTACTAATTTCGAATATGCAACCGAAGTATGCGACGTTGCAAAACTGTTTTTTAGCGATGCGGTGCTAATCGTCGAACGCGAAGATGCGGACATAACCGTCGTGGAAGAAAAAACGGGCAGCGTTTACCGCTACATTGCAGTATACAACGGCTGTAAGGAAGAATGCTCGTTTAGTCCTGCGGGAAACGAATTGCAAACTGTACGCTTGCGCAAACGTTACGCTAAGATTGCGTTGTACAAAGTATTGTCCCGTGTTACGGGCGTTGCTATGCCGTGGGGAAGTCTTACGGGGATCCGTCCTACCAAGTTGGCGCGTCAATTATCGAAAGAAACGCCCGATTGGAAAAAAACCTTTACGGAATTGTTGGACGTTTCGCATGAGAAAACGAGTTTGGTTGCCGAAATTTTGCAAACGCAGGGAAGTTTACGTCAAAACATAATAGACGGTGCCGATTTGTATATAGGGATACCCTTTTGCGTGTCACGATGCAGCTATTGTTCCTTTACAAGCGGAGAATTAAACCGTTTGAGAAAGTACGTTGAGCCGTATGTAGACGCTCTTTGCGACGATATATCGCAAACGATAGCGTTTGCAAGGGAAAGGGGAATAGCCTTAAATAATGTATATTTCGGCGGGGGCACGCCTACTTCGCTTTCTGCCGAGCAGTTGGACAGAATTATGTCGTATATCGATTTTCGACCCGTCGAATATACCGTGGAAGCGGGGCGGCCGGATACGATTACGGAAGACAAGCTTGAAGTTTTCAAAAGGCACGGCGTGGACAGGGTATCAATCAATCCGCAAACCTTCAATCAAAGCGTTTTGGATATAATAGGACGCAAGCATACGGTACGGGATATTTACGATAAGTATGCTCTTGCCAAGCAATATAGTTTTGAAGTTAATATGGACTTGATAGCGGGCTTGCCTACCGAAACGTATTCGACGTTTGTAAACAGTATAGACAGCGCGATTGAACTGTCGCCCGACAACATCACTGTGCATACGCTTGCGTTAAAACGCGGCAGTATCTTGAAAGAAAGTAATTATGCCGCAACAGAACAAGACGTGTCGGATATGGTGCGGTACGCTAAAAAAGCTTTGTCCAATAACGGATACGCGCCGTATTATATGTACAGACAAAAGTTTATGACGGAAAACTTGGAAAACGTCGGTTACTGTAAGAAAAATACAGCTTGTTTATATAACATAGGTATTATGGAAGAAGTAACCAATATTCTCGCTTGCGGAACAAACGCCATATCCAAGCGTATATTTTCCGAAGAAGACCGTATCGAACGGTCTGCAAACGCCAAGGACGTTATAACCTACATAGAACGGTACAAGGACTACTTAGATAAAAAGTTCGAATTATTTTCAAGATGATAAGTAAAAAGTCTACGATAAAAAAGTTAATAGCGTTAGGCGTATTGGCGGCGTTGTTTGCAATTTTAACCGTTTTGACGACCAATGTTGCGGTGTGCGAATTTTTTGTCACTACGTTTTCGCGCGCTTGGATAGCGTTGTTCGGGCGGATTTTCAGCGTACTGCCTTTTAGCGCGTACGAGCTGTTTTTGATTGCCGCGATAGTTATGGCAGTAATTTTCGTGGTGTATTTGTTTGTTTTTCTTGCCAAAAGGAAGTGGAACCGACTTGTTTCTATGCTTCTTATTACGGGAATAACGGTTTTTGCATTTCTGAACGTTTACACGCTGTCCGCTTCGTTCGGCTATAACCGCGAAGCGCTGCCTGCGGAAATATATACGGAATACAGTTCCGACGATTTGACATTCGAAGAAGCGGTTGCTTTGGCAGAGCGTGTAATAGACGGTGTTAACAAGGCTTATACGTCTACGCAACACGATGCCGACGGCAATGTTGTATATCCGTATAACGATAAACAATTGTCCGAATTATTGACGGCGGAATACGCCAAGCTTGATAACCCGTATTTCTCCAAATATACTCCGCCCGCAAAACGAATAATAAACAAAACGATAATGAGCGAACTGCACATAGTGGGCGTTACGTTTGCTCCTTTCGGCGAAGTAAATGTAAACGGCAACGAAAACAATTTGTATTTGCCGCATACTCTTGCGCACGAAATGGCACACGCAAAGGGCGTTATGCGCGAGTATCAGGCGGATATAGTGGCTTCCTACGTGCTTATAAGCAGCGACGACGATTATCTTCGCTACGGTGCGTTGGCGCAGTGTTTGGGCTCGGTGCTGAGCATCGTATCGTCCTATCCCGACTCTAACGAAGCGTATGCGGCGCTGAGAAGTAAAATAAACTTGGGAATATACAAGGAAATTAGCAACTATCACGAGTTTTATGCGAAATTTTCGCATTTGGACGAATTGGGGGAATGGTTTAACGACCTGTACTTGAAGCTGCAAAAGCAGGAAGACGGAACAGGCTCTTACGTAAAGCCGCCGATAACAGAAGGAACGGGCGAAGTGGACGGCTCGGGAAACGAAATTATTTATGTCGTCAGTTTTTCCGGAATGCAAAATCTTCTTATAAATTTGTACAAGCAGGGCAAGCTGTAATCGGTGAAAATTTTTTATTATAATCGATGAAAATATTGCGAAAATTGTTGACAGCTTTTGCTATGTAAGTTATAATGTAAAGGCTGTTGAAGTGCGGGTGTAGTTCAATGGTAGAATACCAGCCTTCCAAGCTGGCTGCGTGGGTCCGATTCCCATCACCCGCTCCATTTAATAATAGCGAGTGTGGGCTGTGAAAGACTGACGCAACGGGACGCATACGTGGAATCGGACGGTCCGCTAAGCCGAGCGAAGCGAACGCCACGGAACGAAGTGAAGTATTCCCATCACCCGCTCCAAACTACTCGTTTGCCTGTGCCTGTAGCTCAGCAGGATAGAGCAACGGCCTTCTAAGCCGTTTGTCGGGGGTTCGAATCCCTTCAGGCACGCCAATTATGGTGGGCTTAGCTCAGCTGGTTAGAGTGCCAGATTGTGACTCTGGAGGTCATGGGTTCGATTCCCATAGCTCACCCCATAATTATAAAGGGGTATAGCCAAGCGGTAAGGCATCAGACTTTGACTCTGACACTCGTAGGTTCAAATCCTGCTACCCCTGCCAAGTTTGATCCATTAGCTCAGTCGGTAGAGCACATGACTTTTAATCATGGTGTCCCGCGTTCGAATCGCGGATGGATCACCATTTAGTTTATCGGCTGCAAGCGCAGGCACAATATATATGCATCTTTAGCTCAGTTGGTAGAGCAACTGACTCTTAATCAGTGGGTCCAGGGTTCGAGTC
>CAJUIZ010000007.1 GCA_910586625.1 uncultured Christensenellaceae bacterium | reverse complement strand
CTCATTCACATCAAATCTAACTATATTATTTATCCAACTTTTGGGGTTCACAGCATTTTACCGTCCGCCTATTTCAATACTATTTTAATAAATATAAATTCTCTTTTTCAGGTACTCTTTCAGCTCCGCAATGGGTACGCGCTCCTGCTGCATTGTGTCGCGGTCGCGAACGGTTACGCAGTTGTCCGTTTCGGTGTCGAAGTCCACCGTTACGCAGTAGGGCGTGCCTATCTCGTCCTGACGGCGGTAACGCTTGCCTATGCTGCCCGCTTCGTCGTATTCGCAGGTAAATTCTTTAAGCAAATCGTTGTATATTTCGCTTGCCTTTTCGCCCAGTTTTTTGGATAGCGGCAGCACGCACGCTTTTACAGGCGCAAGCTCGGGGTGCAGGTGCAGCACGACGCGCGTGTCGTTGTCGCCGACGACTTCTTCGTCGTACGCGTTACACAGGAAGGCAAGGAAGGCTCTGTCCGCGCCTAAGCTCGGCTCTATAACGTACGGAACGTACTTTTCGCCCGTTATCGGGTCGGTGTAGTCCATCGGCTGTCCCGACGTTTCTTGGTGGCGCGTCAGGTCGTAGTCCGTTCTGTCCGCCACTCCCCACAGCTCGCCCCAGCCGAACGGGAACTTTACTTCGAAGTCCGTCGTGGCCTTGCTGTAAAAGCACAGTTCGTCTTTGTCGTGGTCTCTAAGCCGCAGGTTTTCTTCTTTCATACCAAGGTCAAGCAGCCATTGTTTACAGAAATTCTTCCAGTAATCAAACCATTCAAGGTCGGTACCCGGCTTGCAGAAAAATTCCAGTTCCATCTGTTCGAATTCGCGTATGCGGAAGATAAAGTTGCCCGGCGTAATCTCGTTACGGAATGATTTGCCTATTTGTCCTATGCCGAAGGGAACTTTTCTGCGCGTGGTGCGGCAAACGTTTTTGAAGTTAACAAATATTCCCTGTGCCGTTTCCGGACGAAGATATACCGTACTCGTCGCGTTTTCCGTAACGCCTATAAAGGTCTTAAACATAAGGTTGAATTTGCGTATAGGCGTAAAGTCGCATTTGCCGCATACGGGGCAATGTATCTCGTGCTCGGCAATGTACTTGGACATTTCGTCGTCGGACATTTGCGCTACGGTATTGGGCAGCTTGTGCTTGGCTTGGTATTCTTCTATTAAGTTATCCGCGCGGTAACGCGTTTTGCAGCCCTTGCAGTCCATAAGCGGATCGCTAAATCCCGCCAAGTGTCCCGTCGCTTCCCAAGTTTTCGGGTTCATAATAATTGCGGAATCCAGCCCTACGTTCAAGGGGTTTTCCTTTATGAACTTCCTATACCACACCTGCTTTATATTGTTTTTCATCTCTACGCCCAAGGGACCGTAATCCCACGAGTTGGATAGCCCCCCGTATATTTCGCTCCCGGGGTAGACGAAGCCGCGTCCCTTTGCAAGATTAACAATTTTGTCCATTGTAATTGCCATAATATATCTCCTGAATATTATTCTAAGTCAACATCTTCGTTTCGGTCGGAATTTGCGTTTAATCGAACGTTTTCGAATATGCAGATTTGTGCATATCGGCATACTATACCGACGTTTGCGGCGCGTTTTCCGTTTTGTACTCATATTCTAATTTTTTACCGCGTTTTTGTCAAGCAAGTAACAAACAAATACGGCTAATCTTCGCGCCCTTCCGTTAGACGGCAATATCGAAAAGCAAAATATTATCATAATACGTCAACGCGCTTGTTTATTGTTCTGTTTTATAATTTGTGTTTCGCAAAACTACAAGAAAAATTTTTCGCAAATTTTGCTTTTAATGTTGACGTTTAGGCAGGGGGAGATTTTATTTCAATAAGAAAAATAAATATATTTTTAGAAATATCTGTATTTGCGCTGCGGTTGTTTCTTAAAGGAGAAAACGGTTCATTGCTCCGACGGCGACATTACGGTAAACCGATAGGAATGGATATTTGTATAAAACGGAAATGCGTCAGAACGTTTCCGTTTTTTCAACTTGTTTTAATAAATGCGGAGTAAAATAATATAAACACAGAGTAAAACAGTGCAAAAAGTGAATAATTTTATACGTCAACGGCAATACGTACTGTTCAAAGTTGAAGCATAGAATAGTATTGCAATTATTCGTACAATATGGTAAAATAACTACGTTGAGTATTCGACGTGAAGGAGCGTTAATATGAGAATGGGCAATCCGTCCGTAAGACGGCTGATAGCCAAAACCAACCGCGGGGAAATGAGCATAGAAATTCAACCCGCAACGTACAAGGGCGTTTACGGCAAGGCGACGTTATTTGCGTTTTTAACTGTAATTTGCGCGGTAGTTACGGAGCTTGTCGTATTACCGTGGGCGTTGAAAATCGATCCGATAAGAGCGCTTACGGCAGTAGGCATAGCCACGGCTGTATGCATGCTTCCGCTGATAATTATGTCCATCGTCATAGCCTTCGTGCCGACTACCGCCAAGGTATTGGGCATAATCTATTCCGTATTGCAGGGCGGACTGTTGGGGTGCTTGGGACTGTTTGTGGATATGTTCTACCCCGGTATCGCTTTCGCCGCGTTTTTGGGAACATCGATAGTATTCCTTATTTCTCTCGCCGTTAACAGGCTGTTGGAAGTGCGAATAAGCAGTAAGTTTATGCGCGGAATTATGGTCGCGTTTTTCAGTCTTATGGCATTGGAACTTGTGGTATGGCTGCTGTCATTTACGGGTATATTCGGCGACTTTTCCGCCTTGTGGTGGATTCAGCTTGTCGTGTCCGCCGTGTGCATAATTTGGGCGACGATAATGCTCACTTGGGATTTGCAGAATATCGACTACTTGGTAAAAAGCGGCGCGGACAAAAAATACGAGTGGTGCGTGGCCTTTTCGCTGGTAACCACGTTGGTTTACCTGTACGTAGAGATTTTGGAATTACTGCTGCGTTTTGTAATGCTATTCCAAAGAAATAAAAATTAAACTTATGAACGAGATAACATCGAAGCAAAAGCTACTTAATAAAAACGGAACGTTGGCAAACCCGGGGTATGCCAAACATATGCTGTACGCTTACGACCGAAGCAAGGTAAAATGCGCCCCGCTGCGGCTCAAAGAATGGGATTTTTACCAAATTCATTTCGGGCATATTGCACTGCAAATAACTATGGGGCATATCTCCTACGCGTCGTCCGTTTCGGCGACGCTTATCGACCTTGACACAGGCAAGCGTAAAACCGTAGGCAGGCAGATAATGTTTAACAACGTTTTTGCCGACAAGATGCCGCAAAATCCCGAAGTTCCCAACAAATTGCAGTTTTTCTCCGATAATTTGCTGTGCCAATTCGAAACGACAGACAAGGACCGCCGATTGTCCTTAACTTCCGTAGGCAGGAAGGGCTTAAAGGCGGAAATCGACGTAATGCTTACCAACTGTTCCGTATCCAAGGATAAGATGGTTATCGCCACTCCCTTTGCAAAAAAGCGTCAATGGTACCTTAACTACAAGGAAAACTGTTTCGTCGTCAATGGCCGCTGCCGCATAGACGATATGTCCTACGAAATACATAGCGGTTTCGGCTTGCTGGATTGGGGGCGCGGCGTGTGGCCGTATTCTCACAGCTGGGTGTGGGGCAACGGCGGCACGGTGGTGGACGGCAAGCACTTCGGCTTTAACATAGGCTGGGGCTTCGGCGACACTTCCCGCGCTACCGAAAATATGTTTTTTTACGATAACAAGGCATACAAGTTAGGCAAGGTTAACGAAATGCGTATCGGCGACGACTACCGCTATATGGACGAAGACGGCAGGTTCGTGTTCGACGTGGAAATGCTGTACGATAATTTTACGTCAACCAAGGCGGTTATCGTCAACAACAGCTGTCATCAGCGTTTCGGTCTGTGGTGCGGCTATGTGGTGTTGGACGACGGACAGCGGCTGTACGTTCCGCCCTTCTTGGCGTTTTGCGAACACGCCAAGAATCGTTGGTAGCTCGCTCGTGGATACCGCTTTTGACTTCGTTTCGCTACGCTCAAAGGCGCAAAAGCGGTACCCACTCGCTCTCAGTATTAAGCGGTCGACTTTTTTCCGATTTACCGTTGCTAAAACATATCGGCACGCAAAAACAGTGTCTATCGATATACCGATTGACACACTGAATATTTGCAATCAAACAGAACGTCACTTCGGCTAACTCTTTAATGTCACTTCGACCAAGGGGCGTAAGCCCCGCGTGGAGAAGTCTAACGAAGCGACACCTTATAAAAAACGTAAGCCCGTTGTCAAACGGGCTTCCTTAATTACACATTGCGCATTACGCGTTACGCATTAAAAATCGGACTTCCGACATTATGCATTAAAAAAAGAAACCTACTCGGTTTCTTTTTTGTATTTTCGTTTGGTTGCTTCGCCGCCGCGAAGGTAGCGTTCGTCCCAGTTTTGTTGCAGAATTTCCGCTACTTTTTCGAACAATTCTCCGTCGATTTCTTTTAACCTTTTGTTCAGGTCCTTGTGCGCGGTGGATTTGCTTACGCAGTAGATGTCGGCGACTTCTCTTACCGTGCATTGGTTTTCCAGCAGGTAATTTGCAATGTCCGTTACGCGTTCCGTAATGTAGTCTTTCATTCATTTCTCCGACGGTTAATTAGTATATTAAACGTCGGATTGCGCGTTTTTATGACAATTTTCGGCTTTAATTTATCGTAACTTTCGTTTTGTTATCAAAACCGCATTATTATTCTACGGTCGTTATGTCTGCCGCTTTGCGAGCGTCTTCTTTGTACTATTTCAAACTTACCGCTTCAAGTTGTCCCAAAGATTGTATCTTTCGGGGTGCATTATGGCGTTTGCAAACTTTTCGTTAATGTCGGGGTATTTTTCCGAAAGCTCCGTAAGCAGCTTTTTCATACCTTCCCGTTCGGTATGCTTGTTTGCGGGGCAAGGATTGTGTACTACGGGCAGTGTTTTTACAATCCCCGAAATATCCTTTTCCGAAAGGTAAATCATCGGTCGAATCAATGTGACGCCGCTTCGTGACATAAAGGACTTGGGCTGCATAGTGCTCAGCCTTCCTTCGTAAAATAGGCTGAGCATAAAGGTTTCCACAACGTCGTCAAGGTGGTGACCCAACGCAAGCTTGTTGTAGCCGTTGCTTGTAATTTCGTTGTTTAACGCGCCGCGCCGCATTTTCGCGCACAAACTGCACGGGTTTTTCTCCTTGCGCACGTCGAATACTATTTCGGCTATGTCGGTCTTTACAATGCGGTATTCAACTCCAAGCTCGTCGCAGTATTTTTGTACGGGCTGATATGCGTTCGCAACAAAGCCCATATCTACCGTCACCGCCATAAGGTCGAATTTGCAGTCGAAGTAGCGTTGATATGCGCGCATAAGGGTCAATAGAGTAAGACTGTCCTTACCGCCGCTTACGCCTACGGCAATTTTGTCGCCGTCGTCAATCATTTTGTAATCGTTTACCGCCCTGCGGAAGGGCGACAGCAGTTGTTGTATGTTCATAATTCTATTTTATAGCTAACTGACTGTTTTTGCAAGCGTTTCACGCTCCGTCGCGTCGGCTTAAATGCGTATGAAATAAAAAATAATTTTTTTATACAATATTTTACTTGACAAAATAAATGATAAAGATTATCATATAATTATAAAAGGATTAAACGCAATGAGATTTTCCAAACAGCGAGAAGCGGTGTATCGTACGCTTTATCATACCGACACCCACCCCGACGCGGCGTGGATATACGCAAAAACCCGCGAGACGGAGCCAAATATCGGTATCGCCACGGTATACCGTAATCTTAACGAGTTGGTAAGCTTGGGCAGGATAAAACGCATAAGCGTGGAAGGCTGCGCCGAGCGGTTTGACGCCGATATACGTGAGCACGGACATATGGTTTGCGAGCGGTGCGGAAGAATTACGGACGTGGACTGCGGCTCGGTTTCGGTTTCGTGTTCGGTCCAAGGCGTAACGCGTTGCGAGATAACTTTATACGGAATTTGCAACAAATGTCGTGAAAAAAACAAATAAGGAGAATATACGGATGAAAAAGTGGATTTGCAAAGTATGCGGTTACGTTCACGAAGGTGACGAAGCTCCCGAAATCTGCCCTCTTTGCGGAGTAGGCAGCGACGAGTTCGAATTGGAAGAAGAATAATTTATAGTACTTTCGCCGTCGGAAAGTAAAATTCGGCGGAAAATTATTAAATATAGGAGAAAACTGATATGAAATTTGTATGTTCGGTATGCGGTTACGTTCACGAAGGAAACGAAGCGCCGGAAAAATGCCCCCAATGTAAGGCTCCCAAGGAAAAGTTTATAGCGCAGGCGGGAGAACTCTCGTGGGCTGCGGAACACGTGGTGGGCGTAGCCCAAGGCGTTCCGCAAGATATAATCGACGATTTGCGCGCTAATTTTAACGGCGAATGCAGCGAAGTGGGTATGTACCTTGCTATGGCTCGAGTAGCTCACCGCGAAGGATACCCCGAAATAGGACTTTATTGGGAAAAAGCTGCGTACGAAGAAGCCGAACACGCCGCTAAATTTGCCGAGTTATTGGGCGAAGTGGTTACCGACAGCACCGCCGAGAACCTTGCAATGCGTATCGAAGCGGAAAACGGCGCAACTATGGGCAAGACGGATCTTGCAAAGCGCGCCAAGGCTTTGGGCTTGGACGCTATTCACGACACCGTTCACGAAATGGCTCGCGACGAAGCGCGTCACGGCAAAGCGTTCGAAGGACTGTATAACCGTTATTTCAAAAAATAACGTCAGCTTAACATTATTATAAATATACCCCGCAGGGAAAGCGTTCCTTGCGGGTTTTTCGTTTAATAAATTTTAATCTAATGCGATTAGCCCCGCTTGATTACATGCGGTTTTGTTTTGTGAGAGACCTGCCTTAATCGTTAAAGTTATGGTTTTTGTTAAATTCCCGATATTAATCGAGTGTGCCCAAAACGTTAAAAAGTAAAAATTCTCGCCGAATCGCTTGCGTAATATCGACAAACATTGACTAAATGCTTGACTTTTGAACGCGGGGGGGGGTATACTCAAAATACTTAAAAGTATAGACATTTGAAATAGCCCGCAATTGATTGAGAATGGCGGCTTTGAGAAGCTGTAATAATAAATCGGTGGATTTCAAATACTAACAGATATTTCATATCGGGAGAATGCTGCAAAATGAAACGTTTATTACGGATTTTAACGTTTTTATTCGTATTCGTGCTCGCTTCGTCCGTATTGGTAGCTTGCGTGGATATGGATGAAAATACTGTTATCGGCGGTATCACGCAAGAAAAAATATCGATGCAGGTTTTCGTTACTTCGGATAAAATCCGAGTAGAATTGAACAGCGTCGAAAGCGAAGTAGGCAACGCAACTGTTAAAGTTGCGGCGGTCAAAGCATACGAATATATCGAAAGCGAACAACAGCTTTACGGTTTGTCTGCCGACAAATTGTCGGCGAGCGACGAATCGACGTTCATCGGCGACTATAAATTGGGCACCGAAAGCGTCGTCGAAATAAGCAGATATGTCGACGGCTTCGACAGATTATATTGCAAATACTATGTGGTTCACGACGGCAAGGTGCTGCGCGGACCTATTTATGCTACGCAAATCGATCCCGTATCCGCTGCCGTTCCGCAATTCGATATAAAGTCCAAAAAAGGTATACTCGGTGAAAATTTGGATTATTACAAAGATCTTAATTGTTCTTATACGGCAATCAATTTGGATATCACCGATTTTATTTATCCTAACGAGCTTATTGATGAAGACGGCGAAGAAATACCGCTCGCACATCCCGACGATGCGTATGCGTTCGATTCTAACGGTAAGACGTTTTACTTCCGCAAGTCCAAGGTGGATGCTTACGACAACAACGTAAGGGGCTATTACTCTGCGGGAGCGCATATTACGGGTATAATTTATGCGACTAATAACAATATCTCGGAGCAATCCGAAACCTTCCCCGCCAAAATGACGTATTTGCCGTGGGCTACTATGGCTGTCAGCGGACAAGGTGTTCCGCCGTTAGTGGGGCTTAACACTTCCAATAGATACGGATTCGAATACTTCGTTGCAATGATGGAATTCTTTGCGGAAAGATATTCTTTGAACGGATTGCCTAACGGCTATATAGCTAATTTCGTAATAGGCAACGAAATCGATTACGCTCGCGACTACAACAGAATATCCGAAAAGCACGCGTCGCTCGACGTTTATATGGAAGAGTATTCGCGGTTGCTTCGTTTGTCTAATTTGTCGCTAAAAAAATACCACAAGGATATAACCGTATGCATGCCTATTACGCAGTCTTGGGCTAATCGTGGCTACTCCGAGCTTGACGACAAGGTGTCGTCTTACGCACCCAAGGCTATGGTAGAGTGGTTAAACGTAAAAACCAAATTGGAAGGCGATTACGATTGGGGAATTGCGCCTCACTGCTATACCTACGGATTGGCGTTGTCCGAAGTTTTTTATAACGATACGATTAACGGCAAAAAGCCTATCAGCGCCATAACGGGCTTGGGCGGCGGAATGACTAACGATTTCGAAACATCGGGCAAAATAACGTTTTCCAACATAGAACTGATAGACCGATTCTTAAAGCAAGACAAAATGAAGGTAAACGGCAAAACGCGCAATGTTTATTTGACGGAACAAGGCGTTTCCAGTTTTGACGACGACGAACAAGACAAAAATAATCAAGCGGGATGTATCGCTGCTATTTGGTACAAACTGTCGCAGTTGGATACTGTCAAAGCATTTTGTTACTATCGGATGTTCGACCACAAAAACGAACTGGCCGGACATACCCGATTCGGTTTATTGGACATCAATCGGGAACCGAAGCCTGCGTACGAGCTTTATAAGTATATAGACACTCAGTACTCCGACGCAGTTTCCAAGGATTTTCTTCAATACGTCAGATACGTCGATACGGACGGCAAGGAGCAGAGCTACGCCAACGGCGGAGTAAAATCGTATATGGATTTGCTGGATGTTTTCGGTACTAACTGGTTTAACGGCGAATTCGATTGGGACAAGGCGACTCCCGTCAAGGCGGACGTCGTTTACGAATACGAAGACGTTGTTGATTTATCGCAAATCAAGTTCGACAGCGCCAATTTCCTTTACGACGGAACGGAAAAACGTATAGAAGCGCTTAATTTGCCTGACGGAGTGGAAGTCTCGTATAGCCAATCGCCTGTTTTAACGGAAGTGGGAACAAAAGAAATAATCGCAACGTTTACCAAAAACGGCAATGTGGTAGGGCGTAGATCCGCAACCATTTCCGTTGGCAAGCTGTCGACGAACAAGACTGTTTATAACTTCCGCGAAAATATTTACGTTACGGTAGATATTAAAACCGAAAGCTTGTCGGGCGGGGCTTGGGTCGGCATTTACAAAAAGGGCGCAATTCCGGGTAATACGGACCAAGGTCAAATCTCGTATATGTACTTTTATATCAATCAGAGGGGTGACAGCTTTACTCGAACGTACTGTTTGCAGGAACAGATTTCCAACAAGCTGTATTCCGTATGCGCTGATTGCGGAGCATTTAACTCGCGTTTGAACGATAAATGTGTTAATTGCCGCGGCGAATCGTTCGAGGAATATCTTCCTTCCGGAGATTACGTCATCTATTATTTCAACGATAGCGGCTATGAATACGTTTACAGCGTGGAAGTAACGGTTCTGCCGTCATTCAAAAACAGCGGAACGGTGGATTTAAGCGGCGTTGGATTCGAAGACTGTACCATTATGTACGACGGAGAAGCGCACGAATTGCTTATAACCGGCAAATTACCTAACGGCGTCAGCGTAAGTTACTTTAACAATACTTTAACCGAAATCGGCAAAGTCGAAGCTATCGCCGTGTTCAGCGATGCCGACGGTGTCGAGCTGGAGCGTCGTTACGCCGTTTTAACTGTAACGGAAAGCGATATCAAGCCGCTGTCTACCGATAAAACTACGTATACGGAAGGGGAAGACGTATTTGTGAAGGCGTTTGCACCTGCCGATTCGCTTCCATCATCTTGGTGGGTAGGCTTGTACCTTGCCGACGATGCTGTTGACGGCGATTATTCGTCGGTAGGCTCTATTTACTACTATTACGTTAAAGACGACAACCACTTATCGGGAATCGCCTACGATATACGCAAACAAATTGCAAATATCAACCGTTTTGAATATTTTAACCTTCCGGCCGGCGACTACAAATTGGTTTTGTTCAATACTTCCGGTTACGACGTGGAAGAAACAGTGTATTTCACGGTAAACGAACTGGTTGTGGATATGTCGGCAACGCTTGAACTGGACGGTAATAAATACGATCTTAACGCTCCTATAATGGCTACGGCAACGCAGCCTGACGGTTCGGTAATTCCTTATTATGTAGGTCTGTTCAAGGCGGCGAACGACGTTTCGTTGGAAAATGCGCTTTATATGTACAAAGTCGCGGATGCTAACCACGTTTCGGGCGAAAGCTACGATTTGCTTGCGCAAACGGCAATGTCCGAAGGCTTGACTCTGCGAGCCGGTCGGTATAAGGCGGTATTGTTTGTAAGCTACGGTTATATTGTTAAAATAGTAAAACAACTCGATATTCAATTGGGAACGGACGAAGAGCAACCGAAAATCGGAACAATTTACACAGATAAAGACGTTTACGTCTCGGGAGAATCCGTTTACGTTACGGCGTACGCACCCGAAGGTGAAGGCTGGTGGATAGGTTTATATCCCGTTTCTCAGACCGACCTTGCGGCGGTTCCTTCCATTAGGTGGTATTACGCTGTCGACGCAACTCACGCTTCGGGCGGAACGTACGATATTATGGCGGAAGCACGCACGCCGAACACGCCCAACGATTTGCCCGTTTTGACGGAAGGCGTATACAAAGTGGTATTGTTCAATTCGAGCGGCTATACGATAGAGTCGCAATTCGAATTTCGAGTAGTAAGCGCCGCGGAGTAAACGTATGTTGTCGAAAAACAGACTTTGCGCTTTAATAATTTGCATAATTTCCGTTGTGTCTATTGCGTTGCTGTTCGGTTGCAATCCGAATGATTTGAACGGCAACGAGATTCTCAGCGTAAATAAAAAGGAATATTTGGGCGGGGAAGAGATTTATTTTTCCGCCAAAGGCGAGCAGGAAGCTTGGATAGGCTTGTATCGCGAAATCGACGACGTAAGCAAGGTCGAAGCAATAAGACACTTAGACGTCTGTAAAAACGGATTTGTGTCGGGCGAAACGTATGCATTCAGACGTTGCAGCGCCTATAACGAGAGTCGTCAGGCTTTCCGCAATATTCCGCGCGGTAGATATAAGCTTATTTTATTTAATAACCGTACGGATAATAAAATTTTACAAACGGTAAAATTCAGCGTATCCAAGGAAAGTCTTGCTTTACCGCAGGCACCCCAAAGCGTTGTTTATAAGTTGGATAATGTCAACGACGGTTTGGCTGACGGCGTTTTGGACATAACCTTCGGCGAAAATTCTTGCGCCGAAGAAGTGGTTCTGTATTGGGCTGACGAAAACGGCGCGCTGCCCGATTACACGTGTTTGGCACCGTTTTTCGTTACAAGCAGACGCTTTTCTTTTAGAATGTACGCAAACACCGTTATACCCTCCGATGCTACGAGATTGCTTGCGTACGGCAAAAACAGTTTGGGTACGAGCGCAGATTACTGCGAAGTCGTATTACCCGCCGACTGTCAGTATAAATTCGGCGGCAAGCTTATAACGGAATTTCAAGTCGTAAGCGACGTTCATATAGCGGTTGCAGATACTCATTTGGCGAGCGCGGACGCAAAACAATTGCACGACGCGCATTTCCTTGCAATGTGTAACGATATCGTCTCGAACAGTCCGCAAAGCAGCGGAGTATTTGTCGTGGGCGACATAGCCAATTCCGGGCGTGATTACGAATGGAGACACGCGAACGAATTGATTGCTTCGGTTGCTCGCTTGCCAAGGTTTTATTTCTCGTTGGGAAATCACGATCTATACGGCTCCGAAAGCTATTTTACGCTTGCGCAGAACTTTATGACGTATGCTCAGACGGACTCGGTATATTATGAAAGGGTTATAGACGGCTATTATCATTTATTCTTGGGCAGCGAATCCAAGTCTAACGGTTTGGACGCCGATTTATCGCAAAATCAACTGTCTTGGTTCGATAACAGAATGCAGGAGCTCACTGCGTCCCGACCGAACAAGCCCGTTTTCGTGTATTTACATCAGTCGTTGTACGATACAATTGCCGGAAGCTTCGAAGGACAAGGTTGGGACGGGATTATTCAGAACGAACAGTTTAGAAGTATAGTGGCTAAATATCCGCAGATATATATGTTTAACGGACACAGCCATTGGGACATGAATACTCGCGGTTCGATGCACGACAAGTCCGACGGCTTGCCCAATATTTTCAATACGGCGTCCGTAGCGTATCTGTGGAGCAGCTATTATATTCCGACCGGCGAATATTTACGCGGTTCTCAGGGGTATTACGTAAGGGTTTACGAAAATAAGGTTTTAGTGTTGGGCAGAGACTTTGAAAACGCAAAGTGGATACCGAGCGCCTGTTTCGAAGCTGTCGTTTGATTTGTCGGGCTTAAAATTCTTGAAAATTTCAGGGTACGTAAGAAAATGCTAATTGTAGATTTAATAAAATATAACGGGCATATACCTTTCGATGCTCCGATCGAAGCTTTTATATACTATTTTGCCAATGTAATCGCGCTGATTTTTTTTGTTATGTACGTGCATCAGATGTTTTATTTGCTAATAGGCACATTAAAGCATTGCAAGGTAAAAAAGAAGAACGGAGAGATAAAAAATCATCGGATAGGCGTTGTAATATCCGCTCGGAACGAAAGTAAAGTAATAGGAAATCTTATCGACAGCGTCTGGGCTAACGATTATCCCAAAGAATTGCTTTCGATATTCGTAATCGCAGACAATTGTACCGACGATACGGCTCAGATTGCGCGCGACAAAGGGTGTGTAGTAATAGAGCGGTTTGACGATAAATTGATTGGTAAAGGATACGCTCTCAATTATTTTTTCACTAAGCTTCACAGTGAAGAACAGTACGCAGATTTAGTCCCCGAAGCTTACGTTATTTTAGATGCGGACAACGTAATAAGGTCTAACTATATCTATGAAATGAACAAAACCTACGATTGCGGTTACGATATGGTAACATCTTATCGAAACTCTAAGAATATCGGTAAGAATTGGATTACTTCGGGATACGGATATTGGTTTTTACACGAAGCGAGACATTTGAATAATGCCCGTATGATGCTGCATAATTCTTGCGCGATATCTGGAACGGGATTTTTAATTGCGAGAAACGTCGTTCAGGAATTCGGTAATTGGAACTTTTTTACGTTGACGGAAGATATTCAGTGTTCGACGGCGTACGCGCTGTCCGGCAGAAAGGTCGCTTATTGCAGTACTGCCGAATTGTTTGACGAGCAGCCCGAAACTTTTGCGCAATCTTGGAAACAGCGCGAACGTTGGGCGAAAGGTTTTTATCAAGTATTCGGTAAATACGGCGGCAGATTAGTCTCCGGCTTTTTTAAGTGTTTTTCCTGTTGGGATATATTTACCACGATATTCCCCGCATTGTTAATTTCGCTTTTAACCTTAACCGTCATGCCCGTTACTTCCGTCGTGGCTTTGTGTATGGGAGATTTGGCTAATGCTTGGTTTGCTTGTTTGTCGTTGCTCATAAGCTTTGCCTCCGCATACGGAATGATGCTTATCATTTCTCTGTCTATATGCGTTACAGAGTGGAAGAAAATACATACGTCTTGGTGGAAAAAAATATTGTACGTATTTACGTTTCCGTTATTTATGCTGACGTATATTCCTATTTCCGTTGCCGCAATTTTCAAAAAGGTCGAATGGAAACCGATTGTACATGTCGAGAGCGTCTCTATCGAAACTTTTGAAAACGACGCGGATCAAAACTCCTAATCGTGACATTGCAAAACCACTGTAAAGTGGTTTTTTTGTTTACGGCGGCAAAGCGGTTAAACCATTGCAAAAATCGTCAACGTATTGTATAATTTGTATATGGCAATATTCGCGCGTAAAAAAATCGAAAGCGGTTTTGTTAAATCTCGTTACAAATTGGGTTTAGCTTTGTCTGGCGGCGGTACTCGCGGGCTTGCGCACGTGGGCGTTATCAAGGCGTTTGCCGAAGAACGTATACGTATAGACGTTGTATCTGGCACCAGCGCGGGCGCGCTTGTCGGCGCGTGCTTCTGCGCGGGAGTATCTTTGCAAAGAATGACGGACGAAGCCAAAGCGTTAAAACGCAAGGACGTGCTTAATTCAAAGTTTATGATAGGCTCAAATTCCGCCAATATCCGCACCTTGGCGGATAGGCTTCTTAGCGGAGCTACGTTTAACAGTCTTGCCGTTCCCTTTGCCGCCGTGGCGGTGGATATCAAGAGCGGCAGCGAAGTGATACTAAGCGACGGCGACGTTGCAACGGCGGTGTCCGCTTCCTGCGCCGTACCCGCCCTGTTCACTCCCGTACAGCTTGGCGACTGGCTGCTTGTGGACGGCGGACTGCTCAACAATATGCCCGCCGACGTGTGCAGACGAATGGGCGCGGACGTAGTTGTAGGCGTAGATCTCAACCATAACCGCGGCAAAGGCACAACGTCGCGCAAGCTAAAAGATACGCTTGTTGCAACTTGGAGCATTACAACCAAGTCCACAATGTACAAGGGCGAAATGAACAGCGACGTAGTGATAGAGCCGGAACTGTCCGACTACAAAAATACAAGTCTTGACAATATCGACGCTATGATAGACGAAGGCTATCGCGCAGCGAAAGCCAAAATGGACGAAATAAAGGAAATACTGCAAATAAAATAACGAAGAAATGATGAAAAAACTTTTGGTATTTTTATTGTCGGCAACGCTGTGCTGCTGCCTAATATGCGCTTCTGCGTGCCGCCCCGCATATACGGGGCTTGACGCGCGCTACAACGGCGGCGAAGTTCAAATCGGGGCGACTCTCGACAAGTCGCTTATAACCGTTACGGCTCGCTACGGCGACGGCACGGAAAAGCGTGTAGACGACTACGAATTATCCTACGATTTTTCTTCCGCAGGTGACAAAACCGTTATCGTCAAGTATACGGAAGGCAAGACTATGCGCTCGGCAAGCTTCAAGGTTACCGTTGCGGCAGCTAAGCCCGATACTCCCGCGCTTACGCATATTACCGCGGTATATAACGGCGGCGATATTTACGTCGGCGGAATCTTGAACAATTCCGATATTACGGTAACCGCATTTTACGACGGCGGCGGAAGCAAGGCGGTTACAAGTTTTTCCGTAGGCAATTTCAGCTCCGCAGTCGCGGGCGAGTGCGTCGTTAACGTTTCCTACGGCGAAAACGGCGTTACTAAGCAGACGACTTTTACCGTTAATATCGTAGCAAGAGCGACGGAAGTAGCCGACTACGGCGATTACGGACTGTTACAGCAGGACGGCTCGGTAAAAATCGTAAATACGGCAACAGTCAATGGCGAGCTGCAAATACACTTTTTAGCTGTAACAAACAATTCTCCCGGCGACAGCATTTTTATAAAGGCGGGAGACGTAGACATTCTTATAGACGCGGGTAGCACGACAGCCGCTTCTACGGCAATTCCCAAATATCTTGCAGACAATAATTTAGTAACCGATAACAAACTGGAATTTGTAATTGCAACGCATTCCGACAACGACCATATCGCAGGTCTTGCAGGCTCGGGAGAATCTAACGGGATTTTAGATAAGTATCAATTTGATACCATCATAACGTATGCGGGGTACTATACGGATAAAAACGGCACAAAAACCGCAACACAAACAAGGTTTGAAAACAAATGTCAGGCTCTTGCAGAAAAAGGCGTAAACGTTTTTACTGCGTTGGAATGCTACAATAACTCTGCGGAAGGCGCTCAGCGGATATATAAACTGACGGATAATATCGAAATGGAAGTACTGTATAACTATTATTACGATCATAGTACGAGCAACAATAATAATTATTCCGTATGCCTTATGTTTAATCAATACGGCGACGGTTACGATTTTGAACACGTAGACAATCCTAATAACAAAAACTATGTTAATCACTTTTTGTTTACCGGGGATTTGGAAAACGAGAAAGGCGAAGCCGAAGACAAGTTGGTTCAATATAACAATTTGCCTAACGTAGTATTGTTCAAGGGCGGGCATCACGGCAGCAAAACGTCGTCCAATATTGTTTTAATGGATAAAATATTGCCCAAAGTAGTGTGCGTTTGTACTTGTTGCGGCGAAGGTCGTTACGGCTTCCCCGCGCAGGAGTTTATCGACCGCACGGCGTTATACACAGATATGGTGTTTATGACTAATCAAAATGTGGCAGGGGCTTCTTCGACGCCGCTAAACGGTAATATCGTCGTAACTTCCAATTCCGACGGCGTATTTATCAATTGCTCCAACAATAACACGCTGTTTAAGGATACCGACTGGTTCAAACAAAACCGCACGTGTCCGCCGCAGTGGAAAAACGACGAAACAGAGCCAAGCGTCACGGCATAGAATATTACACGCGGAGAAAACTATGGCAGAGAAAAAATCGTCTAACGGAAGTAAGAATTCAACGGGTAAGTCGCATCAGGCTAAAAAGTCAGCGTCCGGCAAGAAACCGTCTTCGGGCAGAAGCTCGACTAAAACCAACGTAAACCGCATTGTAAAGGCGGCTAAAAAGTACGACACGGACAAAAGCTTCAAGGATAACCAAGACGCCGTATTGGACGTTATTTCCGCAACCGCCACAAGCGCGAAGCGCGCTTCCAACAAAAAGCAGAAAAAGATTTTTACGGTACTGGCGGTTATAATGGTAATCGCCTTTATAGGCATAAGCATTTACTGCTATTTGGGCGGCTGGATGAACACGCTTATATACGGCAAGGACGGCTACATTGCTTCCGCTTCGCAAAACGTAGACTACGACGTAGCCGTTATCAAGCAAAACGATTTGTCCGTTCACTTTTTGGAGTTAGGTAACAAGTACGTCGGCGACAGCGTTTATATTAAGGCGGGCGATACGGACGTTTTGATAGACGCGGGTAGCCGCAATTCGTCGTCGGCAATTATAACGCAATACGTCAATCAGTACGTTACCGACGGCAAGTTGGAATACGTAATAGCCACCCACGCTCACCAAGACCACATAGCGGGCTTTGTAGGAACCAAGGAAGCGGCGGGTATATTCGAAGCGTTCGATATAGATACGATAATAGACTTTTCGTTAACCAACCAAAAGGAGACCACCGAAAAGGGCGGTAAAACCCTTTACGGCAATTATTTGGAAAAGCGTGAAAAAGCGGTTGCCAACGGCGCGAAGCGTTATTCCGCGCTTTCCTGCTACAACAACCAAGGCGATGCCCGCCGAACGTATAAATTGTCCGATACTGTGGAGCTGGAAATTCTGTACAATTATTTTTACGACCACGGCTCTTCCGACGAAAACAACTATTCCGTAACCGTTATGCTGCATCAGTACGCCAACGATTACGACTATTCCAATCCCGATTCCGCAGAGAACGACGGCAAGGTTAACCATTATTTCTTCTCGGGCGACCTTGAAAAGGAAGGGGAAGAAAAGCTTGTCGAATATTATTCCAACGGCAACGGACACGACGCGCTTCCGCATTGCGTACTGTACAAGGCGGGGCATCACGGCAGTAAAACGTCGTCTACCAAGGCGTTGATGGCGGCTTTAAGTCCGGAATATGTGTGTGTATGTTGTTGCGCGGGCACAAGCGAATACACCAAGGCGAACGAAAACCAGTTCCCCACGCAGCAATTTGTGGATAACGTCGCGCCCTATACTGACAATGTGTACGTAACTACGGTAGTGGACTTTTACGCCGACACGGGTTGGTCCACTCGCGGCACGGTAAAGTCTATGAACGGCAACATAGTCATCGCGTGCGACAGCGCTGATATCAAAACAATCAAAACGGCTTTTACCAATAACGGCGATAAGCTTAAAGACACCGATTGGTTCAAGCAGCACCGCGTATGCCCCAAGGAGTGGAAGCTGGAGCAATGATAACCTTTTCTTTTTACGGACAGTCGCACGGCAGCGGTTACGGCGGAGTTATAAAGGGGCTTCCGCAAGGATTTGTATTTGACGTTTCCTACGTCAACGCGCAGCTAATGGCGCGCAAATGCGGCGCGGGACGTTCCGCACGTCAGGCGTACGAAGATACGGTGCAATTTGTCGGCGGAGATACGACGGTCACGGTAAACGGCGACTTAGAATTTTTCGTTCCCAACCGTTCGGCAGAAGTCCGTCCCGAAATTACCGCTTTGCGCAGCGGACACGTGGACGTGGTTGGACAAGCCCGTTATAAGGACAAAACCGTCCGCGAGCTAAACGAAGTTGCTTCCGCGCGCAGCAGCGTTTGCTACGTTGTACTTGGCGCAATATGCAAGCAGCTTTTGGAACGGTACGGAATTTATACTTATCATTACGTAAACAAAATAGGCGGAATAGCTTCCCGCAACAGATACCGTTTCGGCGTGTCCGAAAAGGAAGAACACTTTGCCGCGCTGCATTGCCCCTGCCGCTACGCCACAGGGCTTATGTTGGACAAAATTGCCATTGCAAGGGACGCGGGCGACAGTCTTGGCGGCATCGTTACCGTGGGGGCAACGGGAGTGCCTATGGGGATAGGCGAGATGCTTCCCTATTCCGAGCGTTTGGACGCGGTAATAGCCGCAAACCTTACGGGTATACCGTCCGTCAAGGGCGTAAGCTTCGGAGCTATCGACAGGTATGCAAACGTAACGGGCAGCGAAATAGCCGACGGCTTGCAGGCGGTAAACGGCAGGATAGAATACGCTACCAATAACTGCGGCGGGATAGTTGCTGGCATAACCACGGGGCAGGATATAATCTGCCGTCTGACGGTAAAGCCCGTTCCCACTGTCAAGGGAATAAACACGGTAGACGGCAAAACGCTAAAACCTGTTCCCGCGCATTACGAGCGCGCGGACACCTGCGTAGTTCCCAACGTCGGGGTAATAGGAGAAAATATTTTGGCGTACGTAATATGTAATCAAATGCTTAAACAGGGCGAAATAAAGTGATAGTTTATCAAAAATTCAATATAAGCGATTTTTCCGACTGTCTTATAGTTACGGACGGGCACGTTGGCGAGCTGTACGGGATAAAGGGCGGAAACGTCTATTATTTGCCGCGCGGCGAATCTGCCAAAAGCTTTGAAAACATTGAAAAGCTGTGCAGTTGGTTTTTGTCGCGCAATCTCGAACGCCGCGGACGGGTTATCGCTGTCGGCGGCGGCAGCGTGGGCGATACGGTAGGCTTTGCCGCAAGCGTTTACAAGCGCGGAGTCGCTTTAACGCACGTTCCCACAACCCTTGTAGCGCAAATCGACAGCAGTATCGGCGGCAAGACAGCGATAGACCTTGACGGCGTAAAAAACGCGGTAGGCACTTTTTATAATGCGGACACTTTAATAGACGTTCGTTTTTTGCGCACACTGTCGCAGGAGCAGATACTGTGCGGGCAGGGCGAGCTGCTAAAATACCGTATGCTGTCAAGCGAAATCGACGGCGTTTTTGCAAAAGGCAATATCGAAAACACGGTTCGCGCCTGCGCGGAATACAAGTCGAGCGTATGCGCTGCCGACCCGCACGACAACGGAATAAGACATAAGCTTAATTTCGGGCATACTATCGGTCACGCGTTGGAGCTTTCCTGCGGTCTAACGCACGGGGAAGCGGTAGCCAACGGCATATACTACGCTACGGATTTGGCATATAAGCTCGGTAAATGCGGCAAGACGTACCGCAACGAATGGACGGACAAGGTCAAAGCGCTGTTTAATATCATTCCGTTATCTCGCGAAATATTGCGGCTGACTGTTCACGACAAGAAAAACGGCAACGGCAAAATAAGCTTTATTTTACCGCCCGATTTCGGCGAGACGGCTTTTACTATGGAACAATTGATTTCCCTTTTGTTATAAACGTTTTTCGGCGGTTATCAGATGTTATGCGTTAACGGACAATTCAATATAGACTGCGATTACGTCGGCGGAGATAAATCCGTTTCGCATCGCGCGCTTATTTTGGCTGCAATCGCCGACGGCGACAGCGTTATACGCAACCTGTCGTTATGCGACGACGTTGCGGCAACCTGCGAATGTTTGCGCGTTTTGGGGGCTGACATCCGTCTTGACGGCGCTACGGCATACGTCCGTCCCATAACTGTTCCGATAAGCGGCGTTACTCTCAATTGCCGCAACAGCGGAACTACTGCTCGGCTGCTTGCCGGCTTGGTAGCGGGGCTTGGCGTGCGCGCCAAGTTTGTAGGGGACGAATCGCTGACGAGCCGTCCTATGGAGCGCGTACTCGACCCTTTGAGAAAAATGGGCGCGCGTTTTAATACGGGCAGCGGATATCTGTTCGAGAGTCTGGGCGGAAAGCTGACGGAAATAACCTACCGCGCGAAAGTCAATTCCGCGCAGGTAAAAAGCGCGGTTTTGCTTGCCGGGCTGTTCGCCGACGGCGAAACGACATATACCGAAAATATCCCCACCCGCAATCATACGGAGCTTATGTTGCGCGGAGCAGGCGCGGACGTGTCGGTGGACGGTTTGACTGTTACCGTGCGCAAAAGTACCGTTCACGCGTTGAATTTGGACGTTCCGCGGGACGTTTCTTCCGTTGCGTTCTTGGTGACGTTGGCGTTACTATGCGACAGAAAAGCTCGTTTCGACGGGGTATTGCTTAACGAACGCCGCACGGGCTTTATACGCGTTTTGCAGCGTAGCGGCGCGGATATAACTCTGGAAAACGTAACGGAGCGTTTCGGCGAGCCGACGGGGGATATCGCGGTTAAACCGTCCCGTTTGAAGCCGTCATATGCGTCCGAGACGGACGTTTGCGATGCCATTGACGAAGTACCGCTTCTGTGCTGTATTGCCGCGGTAACGCAAGGCAGACACGAATTTCACGCTGTGGACGAACTGCGCCGTAAGGAAAGCGACCGCGTGCGCGCAATACAAAGCATCGCAGTCAAGTTGGGCGCAACGGCGGAAGTTTCAAACGGCAGTTTGACTATTACGTCCGAAGGTTGCAAAGCCGTAAATCCGCATTTTAACTGCTTTAACGACCACCGTATTGCAATGTGCGCTGTTATTATGGCTCTTGTCTGCGGCGGCGGCAGTGTCGACTGCGCGCCGTTCGACGTGTCGTTTCCAAACTTCTTGCAGGCTGTTGGAGTTACGCCTTATAAGTTTGCTTTAATAGGCGAAAACGTAAGCGACAGCCGTTCGCCCGTTCTAATGTCCTATTTGGCAAGCAAAGCTAACCTTTGTTGCAGCTACGTTACGGTGTCGCTGCCGCGAGACGTTTCGGACGAACGTTTGCTTGAAACAATAAACTCTTTCGACGGCGTAAACGTTACTATGCCTTTCAAAACGCGGGTTGCCGCTTTGCTTCGCGCCGACGTTCCGTCGGTAAACGCGGTAGGTAAGCGTATCTGTCCCTGTTCGACGGACGGCTGCGGCATTGTCAAGTCCCTTACGGCAAACGGTATAGATTTTGCAAACAAACCTATTTGGATTGTGGGCGCGGGCGGCGCGGCGGAAGAATGTATCCGCGTATTGCTGAAATACAACTGCGCAATACGAGTAATAAACCGAACGCAAGCTCACGCTGATGCGCTGACGGAAAAATACGGACTGTCCAAGCAGATTGACGAGCCGTACGGTGTTTTGAGTTTTGTGCCCGAATGCGAATTCGAACGGAATATACAATTGCCCGATAGTGTGGGGTTCGTTTTCGTAGCAGCTTACAAGGGGCAAAGCGGACTGCGCGATAAAGCCTCGCAGCGCGTAATAAAGTACGTCGACGGCTTGGAAATGCTGTATCACCAAGGGGCTGAAAGCTTTGCGCTGTGGACAGGTACGGAAGTGCAGAGCGATTATGACGGCTTTTTGAAATATTTAGCCGATTGTGACGGATAAGCTTTTGTTAGCGTATATATCGGTTTGCCTAATAAAAAATGTAAGGAATGCAATATGAAAATACTGCTGTTAAACGGAGTAAACATGAATATGCTTGGCAAGCGCAAGGCTGAGTTTTACGGGACGGACACGCTTGCCGAATTGGAAAATAAAGTTAAGCAATACGGAGTGGAACGCGGAGCAACCGTCGTTTGCGCGCAAAGCAACTGCGAAGGCAGACTTGCGGATATTTTGCAGCAAACGGACTGCGACGGCGTAGTGTTCAACGCGGGCGCGTACAGCCATTATAGCTATGCGCTTCGAGATTGTATCGAATGTATTAGCATTCCCGTTGTGGAAGTGCATATGTCGAATATTTACGAACGCGAAGCTTTCCGCCAAACGGACGTTTTACACGACGTATGCAGTGCGGCGTTTGTCGGCGAAGGTATTAACAGCTATTTCAAAGCGATAGACTTTTTGTTAAACACAAAAATATGAAAATCGTTTTAATAGGCTTTTCCTGCGCTTACAAAACTTGCGCGGGTAAAATTTTGGCGGAAAAATTGGGATATAATTTCATCGATACGGACGAAACGTTGGAGCGCCGTACAGGTATGGGCGTTGCGGAAATATTCGCACGTAACGGCGAAGAACGCTTCCGCGAAGAAGAAAACGCGCTTTTATACGAGCTTGCCGAGAGCGATTGCGGCAACGCGGTTATAGCCTGCGGCGGCGGCAGCCCGTTATGTTCGGGCTTTCGCGCGCTTGCCTGTAACGCCGCGGTAGTGTTGCTCACTGTCGGCGTAGATTACGTATTAAGCAGGCTTGACGGCGTTTCACGTCCGTTGTCCGACGGCTTGCCGCGCGGGTCGTTACAGGCGCTAATGGACGAACGTTCGGGGCTGTACGCCGAGTTCGCCCGTTTTACCGTCAATACCGACGGACTTACTTCGGTACAAACGGCGGAGCTATTGTATTCGGAGCTGTGCAAAAGGATTTAGGCACTTAATAAGGTATAAATAACCTACAAGCTTGGCGGCGCGTCAGGCTTGTTTTTGTTTGTTTTATGTTGCGGTTCGCATTTTGCAAAACTGCCCCGCCAATTGCCGATTGTAATAAAAACTCCGTCGATTACGGTGAATTTTATAGAATTAAAAAAACAAGAGAGATGTTTTATTCTTCTTGCTTTTTATTATAATTTAACTGCAATGCAGTTGCGATAAACAGTAAGTTGTCAGTCAGACAATATTCTCACCCAAAATTATTTTAGGCATTGTTGTTAAACATCTATTCCAACGTTTATAAAACTTTTCAACGCCAAGTTTAGACACTCTTGCATGTGTCTCTTCGTTTTCTAATACCCAATATAATACATAGGTAACCTTACCTACATTTTTTGTAAGACGAATAGGCAATTCTCCTTTTGTAACTGCATTAAAATCTTTTTGTCTGTGAGTACGTTTTATATAATGTACATCAATAACGCCATCTTGTTTCAAATAAAATTCTGCTACTTCCTTCATTAGATCTTCGATTTCATTAAGCTTGGTTAGTTTTGCTTCATATACACATATTTCATTAAACATATTCCATCTCCGCAAATTAATATCCTGTGTTTTAATTGTATCATAAAAGGTAAGTAATTTTCAACCCAATTACTTGCCAGACTTATTTGTAGCTTAACTTAGTCCAAGTTATCGCACATTCTGTTTCGTCTGTATTTTTATTTATATCTTCGCTTGTAATTATAAAATTATACTTTTTATAAAAATTAATTGTTTTTTCATTGTTTCAAATTTCGATTTATCGTCCTAAATTCGAAAAAATAAAATAGCCCGCTATACTTCGTTTTGAAGTCGGCGGGCTATTTGTTTATCTATTGTGTCGTTTTATTTGTCAAGAAATTATTGACGGTTTCTTTTTTTGAAAGCCTTTATAACAAGCACTACAGCGAGAGCCGCTACCAAGATAACGCTGGAAAGTATGGAGAACAATAATCCAAGGTCAACGTCCTTCTTGACGGGAGCAGTGTCGTCGCCGTCGTCGTCCTTTTTGTCTTCTTCGTCGGGAACCTTGCGCATTTCCGTCCATTCTTCCGCTGTGGGTTGAACTACGATTACGCCTTCCGTTTCAAGCTTTTCAACAAGTTTTTCAACGTCGTCCGCTTCTAAGTAACCCTTTTCGGCGGTGTATTCCACTTTATAAGTTTCTTCGTTGTCTTTATCTTCTACAAGCGAATATTTACCTATTGTTTGTTGAGATACTTTATCGTAATAAACAGTGCCTTGATTCAATTCCGCGCCGTCAATGCTTCCGTTAAACAACGCAAGCTTTACGGTTTTCGCCTCCGCGCCGTTGGCAAATACAATGTAGTAACGCTTAAAGCCCGTATCCTTGTAGGTTTCGTCGTCTTGGTTGAACAGGTCTCCGTTTATCTCTTTGGCGGTGCTTGCTTGCGCAAGAACCATTTGATCGCGTGTAAGCTCCTTGTTGGTATCCAACAGATAGAAGTAGGGGCGCTGTCCGTCCGCCGTTTTTGCAAGAACGCTGAATACGTAAACGGTTTTTGCGTCGAGAGTTATGTTGCTCGATACGTAACCGTATGCGGTTGCGACGTTGTTCTTTATTTCCAATACGCGTCTTTCGTCGTCGTCGGTGTAAGCGGTGTCGGAGTAGATATTGGCTCCGCTGCCGTTTATTGCGTCTGCGGTTGTAACGAGATTATCTATAACTTCGTTGCCGCGGCCGTCCTTGTAGATGACGTTTTGTCCCGCAAATGCAGGCTCCCAAGACGTAGGCTGACTTGTGGTTGCAACCAGATTGGAGAACGAGCCGTTGGAAACGGTGGGATCGGCGGAAGAACCTTTAAGGTCGAACTTCTTTGAAGCCGTGCCGCTGCTGGAAGCGGAATCGTACGCGCTGCGCGAAATCGTTTCCCAATACGGAGTTGTAATAAACAAATCTCCGTCGGGAGCAGCCTTTTGTCCTTCGTAGCCGATAATGTTACCGAGAGCGAATATTATACGGATTTCTTCGGGCGTTTGCGAAGGACGAAGGTAAATGTCGCACTTAGTCCAGCCGTTATTTGTGTCCGTCTTTATTTCCTGCGAAGTTTCGAACTTGTAATTACCCCCGCTCAAATCTTCGTACGTTCCGTCGGCAAGCTTCTTTTGTACTACGATATTCGCTTCCGCAAGAGCGTTGCGCTTTAACGTTCTTATCCAAAAGCTGATATGATGGTGGTCCTGCGTCTCGTCCGAAGTGGCTGTCGAAACGTTGATGTTTTGAGTAAGTCTCAATGCGAATATGTTTTTGTCTCCGGCTATTACGTTGCCTTGGTGAGACAATTGGTAAATACCGAAGTCATCGTTTACAAAGTCGTCTCTCATCGTAAACGGAGCGTATTCGTACTGCTTTACGTAGCTGCTTTCGGCTTCGGTGTCATAGTTTTCCTTAGTATAAGCAAGTTCCGCAGCTGCTGTGCCGTCCGTATTGTAATCGCTCAAAGTAAGATATTTGGATTGTTCCGCTTTGTTGGATTCGTCTTCCTTTTCGATGATTTTGTACGTCGTGTCGGAAGTGTCGTCTTTGTCCGCGTAAATACGGTATTCGTTGGCGGTAACCGTTTCCATCATAACGTCGTCCACAAACAGCACGCCTTCGGCAGTCGCTCCCGTATATACGTTACCGATACCTACGTTAACTCTTATGTAAGCGGTTGTGGAAGACTGACGGTTAAATACGTACAGCTCCAAGGTCTGCCATTCTTCTTTGTTGTCGATGCTGTATTCGTATGCGTAACGGTTGCTTTCGTCCGCGTTCAACGTGGATTTTTGAACCATTATCGTAGCGCTTCCGTTTTTGATTTGTCCCGTATACAATCTTATCGTTATTTTAACAGACGTAAGCGGTGCGATGGAAATGCTGTCCTTTGTCATAATACTTGCGGTGGTAGCTTTTTTCGTCGCCATCATATACACGTTTGTATTCGACAAATCTTCCGCGTACAGTCCGGGATTGGCAATGGTGCCGGTTACGCCTTCGAAGTTCAGCTGCTCCAACGCATTGTCCCAGTTGCCGTCCTCGTTATCCGTGTCTACAATACCCATAACTACGTCGTCGCGGGTGGTGATAGTTTCGAATTCCTGCGTGGCAGAACTGCTTGCGGGCGCTTTATACGCGTATCTGTCCCAGTTTTCCGCAGTCTTGGGGAAGTTCGTATCGTCCGAGCTTACAAGGGCGAAGTCGCCGTTTTTGATAGTAAGGTTGGACGACGGCTTGTTGTCGGGATTCTCGTCGTCCGGCGTACGTATTGCCGGTTTAAGCAAAACAGCCAAAGTAATGGATATGGTTATTACCGCCGCAAGTATAATTGCGCCGATAATTATCCATTTTTTGGTGTTAGGCGTGAGAGTTAATTTCGTTTGTGTCTTTGTACTCATAACTGTTCGATACCTCTTTGTAAAATAAACATACTTTTACATATATAAAGCCATTTTAATACAAACTAAGTTAAAAATCAATCAAAAACAACCAACAAAGTACAAATTGGAGAAAAAAATGGAATTGTCGGCTAAAAACAAGTGGATTTTAGTAATCTTTTCCGCTGTGGCGGGGTTTGTCAACGGCTTTTTGGGCGGCGGCGGGGGAGTAATTGTAGTAGCGTTGCTGCTTGCCGTAGTAAAGCTTAATCAAAAGTACGCGCAGGCTACCGCTTTGCTTACAATTCTGCCGCTTACTATCGTTTCGGCAGTAGTATATCTTGCGCGCGGCGCAGTGGATTGGATTCCTACTTTGTGGGTCACGCTCGGAGTTGTGGTCGGCGGAATAGTGGGGGCTGTCGCGCTGTCCAAACTGAAAAGCAACGTGTTGAAAATAATTTTTGCCGTAGTTCTTATCGCAGGCGGAATAAAAATGTTTTTTTAAGGAGAAGTTATGCAAATATTTTTATTTATATTATTCGGATTTTTAGCGGGTATAATCGGCGGTATGGGTATGGGCGGCGGAACGCTGTTGGTGCCGTTGTTGTCTTTTCTCGATATGGAGCAAAAGACGATACAGGCGACAAACCTTATAAGCTTTATTCCCATGTGCTGCATTGCTTTGTCCGTCCACGCGCATAACAAGCTTGTCAAGACGAATAACGTATGGTGGATAATAATCCCCGCCGTTCTTTCCGCCGTCGGAGGCGCTTTTACCGCGGGGATTACGGACAATAAGATTTTGCGCTACTGTTTCGCCGCCTTCTTGATAGCGGTAGGAATTTGGCAGTTGGTCATAGCCATTCGTTTCGAAGTCAAACGTCATCGCGACAAAAATCTTCCCGTTCCCGTGCGCCCGATGTTGCCCGCCGCCGTATCGGACAGAAACGATAAGGACTGATTAAATTGACTCTTTGGCGGAAATATTCGAATTTTGGCGTTGTCCTGCGATAACGCCTTTTTTCGGTCAAATTCGTTTGCTCTAATCGTTTGCTTCTGCAAGACCGAATTGTAAATTTTGCGTAACGGCGGTTAAATATGTTGCTATTTTCGCGTTAATTTGGTAAAGTTATCAATGGAGAAAATTACTGAATGAAATATTTGGCATTCGACATCGAAGCAGCTAACGGATATCAATTATCCAGTATATGCAGCATAGGTATAGTTATCGCGGACGAACGGTTTAATATTATAAGCAGGGAAAATATCTGGATAAATCCCAAAACGAAGTACAATCTCAACGGCACGCGGCAAAACGTAGGAATCGATCTTCACTTGGACAAAAAGCTGTTGGATTCGTCTCCCGATTTTTCGCAAGTGTACGGCAAAATCAAGTCGTTGCTTACAAGCCGAGAATACTCTGTTCTCGGTCACGCGGTGGACGCCGACGTGCGTATGCTAAATGCGGCGTGCGTAAGATACAAACTGCCCTGTATCGATTTCGAATTTTTTTGTTCGCAATTACTGTACAAATTGTACAAGGGTGAAAAGGAAGTCAAGGCGCTTTCTAAAATAGCGGCTGAAATAGGCGTGGAATTTGCCCAGCACAACTCCGAAGAAGACGCATACGCCACGATGATGACCCTAAAGTATTTGACGCAAGACAGCGGTTTGACCGCGGAAGAGCTGTTGGAAAAATACCGCGTGCGCAAGGGCGTAAATAAAGATTTCGAAATGTCGCGTCCGGTATCTCTCGACGGGCAGGTATCGAAAAAACGCGTTACCATTATAGCGTGGGACAAAATAAAAAAATACGCTTCTACGTTAAAAGTCAAGTCCGACAAGTATCGTAACGTATCTTTCTGTCTCGCACGTTCTTTGGAATTGTCCGATTCCGATTTACTATACCGCGTAATAAAAGAGATAGTGGAGAACGGCGGGCGGTACGCGACAAAGCTGTTTAAGGGGAAATTTTACATATATTGCGAAGACAAGTCGGAACAGGACCTGCTGCGCGAACGCCGTGTAGACGAACTTGCCGAGCAAGGTCTTATAAAGCGAATAAACGTGACGGAATTTTTGGAAGGTAAATAAGATGAATGCGAAACAATTTCTTATAAAACATAATCAAAGCGCGGATAACGTCGACGTTCGGGTAAGCGTAGACGATTTCATTGCGAAAATGCGTTTGGGGCTTGACGGTAAAGGTGGAATGCCGATGATTCCGACCTATCTTATGAATGTAAACCGTTCTCTGATAAAGCCCAACGTTAAGCGTATATTGATAGACGCTGGCGGAACCAATTTCCGCGTCGCCACAGGCTGGTTCGACGTCGAAGGCAGGGCGGTAATACGCAATCTTACCAAAAGCGCAATGCCTGCGTCCGACGGAACGTATTACGGCAAGCGGGAGTTCTACGACGCAATCGCCGACAGACTCAAATCTCATTTGGGCGAAGCGACCGATATGGGTTTTTGCTTTTCCTATCAAGTAAATATGGGAGCGGACGTAGACGGCGAAGTGGTTATGTTCAGCAAGGAAATCAACGCGCCGGAAGTAATGGGCACCAAGGTGGGGCGCGAAACGCTTAACGCCTGCAAGCGTTATTCCGACGCCGACAGAAGAATTGTAATACTAAATGATACCGTGGCTACTCTGCTCGGCGGAATGGCTAATTCGGACAAAAAATACTCGGCGTATTTGGGATATATTTACGGCACCGGTACGAACGTTTGCTACATAGAAAGCACCGCGAATATCGGCAAAGTTTCGGGGGTGTCCGTCGGCGAAATGCTCGTCAATACCGAATGCGGCAATTACGACGGCTTTGTACAAGGCGATTTCGACAAGGCGTGTATCAGCCGTACGGCAGTGCCCGACAAACAGCTGTTCGAGAAGACGACAAGCGGCAAATATCTTGCCGATATAATAGCGGAAGCGTTTGCGGCGGCGCGCAACGAAGGCTGTTTTGTCGGCGACGTTACGCTTGCGCCCTTCGAACTGAAAGACGTATCGGTATTTTTGGACGGCGGCGTATTTCCTTGTAAGTTTAATAACGACTGCGACCAACGGTTTGCGCGGGATATCTGCCGTGAGCTTGTTTCCCGCTCTGCAAAGATGGGCGCCGTCGTAAATTCCGCAATCGCGGTGGCTTCCTGTAAAGATAAGTCGTTGCCTGTGGCGATAGTCGCGGAAGGTACAACCTTTAACAAACTAACGGGATACCGCGCCGAATTCGAGAAATATCTTGACGGGATTTTGCGGGAGTACGGCATGACATACGAGATTATTCAAGGCGAAGATCTCAACCTTGTCGGCACTCTTATGGCGAGTATGATTCTTTAATGATTATGACGATGCCGCAAATGCGTAATAAACTGTCGGAAGTACTTTCGACGGCAATAAGTATGATTGATTTTAAGCTATGACAAATTATAACGGGACAGACGGATTGGTATTGTGCGTAATAGAAGGGAAGATTGATGTCGAACGGTGGATATCGTCGATAGATATGTTGGACCACGCTATTATATCGTACGAAGAATTGGTAAATTCCATAAATAACTTGTTAAACGGGGAGCTGATATTTCGTAAAAATAACAAGCTTGTTTTGTCCAAGCAAGCGAAGCAAATACTGCGCGGCAGCTGGCGTATGGGATGTATTAAATGGCAGTTGGAAGTACAAAAGCGTATAACGCAGTACTCGTACGACGAAAGCAAAGAAAAGACATTCTCTTTGCTGCGCAGAGATTACGACGTCGCGTTAAACAGGTATCGAGACCGTATGGATAAGCAGATTGGCAGATTAAGCAGATGGTAAAAAATATTATTTCGTTAAGTGTACAAGTCGGCAATATCGATATGTTAATATAATAGCGAGACCTTCGGGGAATTACCCCGAAGGTCTCATAATTTTGTAAGAGTTCAGTCTGTAAGCCGAGTTCTGTATTTGACGGTTATCTTTCTAGACCGGTCGTTACCGACAGGTTCAAGCGAATATATCGAGACGTCGAGCAAACGTTTAATCTCATTTCTTGCGCCGGACGGGGTTTACAGGAACGCTTTGTCGCCAAAGCGTTTGTAGGCTCTTACCCTGCATTTCCACCCTTACAGCAGTTGCCCGCTGCGGTATATTTCTGTTGCACTTTCCTTTAAGTCGCCTTAACAGGCCGTTAGCCTGCGTCCTTGCTCTGTGGCGCTCGGACTTTCCTCGTGAGTTGCCCCACGCAACCGTCTGGCTGTCTCTTACGGCTTAATTATACTCTTGTTCAAGCTTTAAGTCAACCGTAAAGCGTCTATTTGCCGTCTGTCGCAGTTGTCTCCGCCTTTTTGTTCGGCGTACTTTTGCGGAAGAACGCAAGCCACAGCGGTAGGGCAGTCAATACCGTGCCGCCTATAATATTGCCAAGAGTAGCGGGCAGCAGGCTATTTAACAGCGCGTTTCCTGCGTTCAAGCCTTGCGCAGCTATTCCGTATTTCGCCGAAGATAGCAATCCTGCCGTAAGATAATACATATTCGCCACACTGTGTTCCATTCCCAACGCTACAAAGGCGAATATGGGCGGGTATACGGAGATAATTTTGCCCGCGGTCGATTTCCCTGCGAACGAACACCACACTGCAAAGCATACAAGCACATTGCAGGGGATTGCGCGAAGCATAGCCGTTCCGAAGCCCAGTCCGCATTTGTATGCGGCTGCGGATACTATCGCGTTCGGTATGCCGTCGAACGTTCCCGAGTAGACTGTAAGCAACGCTACGACAACCGAGCCGACAAAATTTCCCGCGTATACTATACTTAGGTTTTTTAACGTTGACGCAAGTTTTACGTCGCGGCTGAGCAGCGGAGCAATAAGCAAACAGTTGCCTGTAAACAGTTCGCTGCCGGTCAATACTACAAGTATTAACCCTACCGGGAAAACGGCGGCTTTAATAAGAGTGGATTTTGTTCCGTCGCCTGCTGTACCCGCAATTGTTGCAAGCGCTCCCGCAAAAGCTATGAACGCTCCCGCGAATATCGCTAATATAAGTGTGCGATACCATTTGGCTGTGGTTTTGATAAGTGCTGTTCTTTTGTAATTATCTGCAATTTCGTATCCTGTGTACATATTCGCATTATACCATATGTAGCTTGGCGGCTGTCAAGCGTATACAATGGTATAAAATCGTCCGTTGACGGATATCAGTTGACAATTTTTTTGTATTCGGGGTATAATTAAATAATTATGTGACTCTTTAAGGAGTACTTTGTTCGATGAAGAAATTGAATCGCAAAGCATTGATAATAGCGTTGGCGGCGATTTTGGTTGCAGCGATTATCGTAACGGTAGTCGTTGTAGTATGCACGCGCAACAAAAGCGACGCAACCTATACGGTTACCTTTGATTCCAACGGCGGAACGGCGGTGGACAGTCTTACAGACGTTGCGCATAACAGCCGTATATCCGAGCCTTCCGCTCCAACCCGCTTAGGTTATGTGTTCGGCGGTTGGTACAAGCAAAAGGAGCTTGCGGACAAGTGGCGTTTTAACCGCGACAGAGTGACTGCAGATATAACGCTGTACGCAAAGTGGAACTATGCCGCTACTTTGGGGCTGCAAATGGAGCTTAAAGCGGGCGGTACGTATACCGTAACGGGTATAGGCAGCGTTACCGATAACGTCATCGTGGTTCCGTCCGTACACGAAGGCTTGCCCGTTACGGCAATAGGACGCGAGGCCTTTGCCCAAAACGGCAATATTACGGCGGTAATTCTTCCCGATAGCATAGTTTCGATAGATTCCCGCGCGTTCTACGGCTGCACGGCTCTTACCGAAGCGGAGCTCCCCCGACGCGTAAACGCTTTCGGCGAATTTGTATTCGACGGCTGCAAAAATCTTGTCAAAGTCAATCTTCCCGAGAATATGACGCTGCTGCCGAAGCATACCTTCAACGGATGCCGCAGTCTTGCCGCCATACAATTTCCTTCCACGTTAAAAACAATCAGCGAAAGGGCTTTTTACGAGTGCCGCAAGTTAACGGACTTCACGCTTCCGAGCGCATTGGAAACCATAGAAATCAATGCGTTTTCCGGTTGTCATACGCTAACAAGCGTTAATATCCCAGCTACGGTTAAAAATATCGGCACGCGCGCGTTTTCCAATTGCGTATCGATTGATACGTTAACGGTAGCCAAGGGCAATATCAACTATTATTCCGAAGGTAATTGCGTAATATCCTTCGGCAAGCTTATCATCGGCTGTAAATCTTCCGTAATACCGCAAGAGGTTACGGTAATAGGCGAAGGCGCGTTTCAAGGCTGTAAAGGTCTCGAACGTATCGACAGCGGCGACCACGTGGCAAGTTTACGCGGAATAACCGCAATCGAAGATTACGCCTTTATGGGCTGCTCGTCGTTAAAGAACGTTATAATTCCCACAAGTGTTGTTTCCATAGGCGACGGCGCGTTCGACAGCTGCGAAACGCTTGCAACCGTGTCTTTTTCCGAAGCGGAGCACTCCAAGCTTAAAACTATCGGCAAGGAAGCGTTCGCCCACTGCGCCGTAACAAGCATACGTCTGCCGGCGTCTTTAACCAAGATAGGAGTAGGCGCGTTTTTGGGAGATAAGATTAACGTCAGCTATCTCGGGACGACGGACGATTGGATAAGCGGCAAAATAATGGTGTGCTCGGCAGGTGAAGAAGACGTAAACATGTACGACAGGGATTATTACGACGGTTTGTGCAACGTAATCTGCGAAGCAAGCGATAACGCGACATACCCTGTGCGGTATTTGATGAAAGACGAATAACGGGATAATTACAATGTACTATAAGGAAAAAGATTACGGGGTCAAATATCCCGATATAACCGTAGATAACTTCCGTGATTTGGGCGGAATAGTTCTTGAAAACGGTCGCGTTATAAAAGACGGTATGATCTTCCGTTCGGGCGAGCTGTTCGGCTTGTCGGACGGCGACAAGGCGGAGTTGGACAAGCTCGGTATAGATTATATATTCGATTTACGCGGATACGACGAAGTGGAGTACAAGCCCGATTACATTCCCCGCGGGGCGGTATATCGCAATGTGCCTGCCGCGCAAACGCGTAAAAGTATGGTTGTAAAGCCGGACAAGGTAGTCAAGATGATTCCTACTTGGCTTCCGTCGGGCGTGTCCAAATGCGCGTTTAGATTACGCTTCAAGCATTTGTACCGCAAGTTTCCGTTCCGCAACCGCGCGTACGCCGAAATGTTCAGGGTAATGGACGAAGGCGGAACGTTTTTGTTCCATTGTACTGCCGGCAAGGATCGAACGGGCGTGGCGAGCATGCTTATACTGCTTGCGTTGGGCGCGGATCTCGAGACGGTAAAAAACGACTATATGCTGTCCAACTTTTATCGGGTGGAAAGTAACAAGAAGTTTGTCAAACAGTACGAGAGCTATAAGCATTTTAACAAATATCGCAAAATTCTCGGAGTGGCGGGCAACGTCGAAGCAAAATATTTCGATTCCGCTTACAAAAAGATTATTCGCAAGTACAAGACGGTAAAACGTTTTTTCTCGGAAGAATATAACGTTGACGAACAACGCGTAGCCAAGTGGCTGCAAACGTACACGAAGCAGTCGTAGCGTATTGCGCAATCCGCGGGCTATGCAGGTACTAAGACTTATCGAGATATACCTGTAAGGACTATAACTATGGATATCATCACATTGGAAAACGTAAGCTACTACTACAAAACGTACGACGACGACGGAATTGCCGCGCAGGCGTCGGGCGTGGAAGGTATAAACCTTACAATACGCGAAGGCGCTTTCGTAGCGCTTGTCGGACACAACGGCTCGGGCAAGTCTACGCTGGCGAAGCTTTTTAACGGGCTGCTTGTTCCCAACAGCGGTACGGTTACCGTATGCGGACTTGACACTGCGGAGAAAAAGAATATATTCGAAATACGTAAAAACGTCGGTATGGTTTTTCAAAATCCCGACAATCAGATGGTCGCAAGCATCGTCGAAGAAGACGTTGCGTTCGGACCTGAAAATTTGGGCGTTCCGCAGCCGGAGATTGTGGAACGCGTTTATTCGGCGTTGGAACAGGTAGGTATGACGGAATACGCCAAGCGTTCTCCGCACAAGCTGTCCGGCGGACAAAAACAGCGTATAGCAATTGCGGGAGCTTTGGCTATTCGTCCCAAGGTTATAGTATTCGACGAATCCACCGCAATGCTCGACCCGCAGGGACGGCGCGAAGTACTGTCCGTCGCCCGCGAGTTGAATAAGCAGGGTATGACCGTAATTCTCATTACGCACTTTATGGAAGAAGTGTACGGATGCGACGAAGTTGTCGTAATGAGCGGCGGACATATTGCAAAAATAGGTAAACCGTCGGAAATATTTGCCGACGAACGCCTGCTCGAAGCCGTGGGGCTGGACGCGCCGCGGTCGGTTGCATTGGCGGCTAAGCTTAAAAGCATCGGCTTTGACGTAACGGATAATTGCATAGACGCGCGGACGTTGGGGGTGGAAGTATGTCGAAATCTGACAAAGTAGTTATTCTCCAAGCCGTTGCCGACGGCGCCGCCGCAATCGTAGCGGACAAGCTTAACTTTACCTACAATCCCAAATCTCCTTTTTCCAAGCAGGCATTAAAGGACGTAACGCTCACCGTCAACCGCGGAGAATTTGTTGCCATTGTCGGTCACACTGGCAGCGGCAAAACCACTTTCGTTCAGCATCTTAACGCTTTGATTCGCGTTCAAAGCGGCGGTTTGTTCGTTCTCGATCACAATCTTTCAGCAAAAAAGGTGGACCTTAAAGCCCTGCGCGGAAGCGTGGGTATGGTGTTCCAGTATCCCGAATACCAGCTGTTTGCCGATACGGTTTTGGACGACGTATGCTTCGGGCTTAAAAATTTCGGCATTACGGACAAGGACAAGCGCGAGCAGCTTGCCAAAAACGCATTAGAGCTTGTCGGAATGGACTTCGACAAGGTCAAGAATAAGTCTCCTTTCGATTTGTCGGGCGGAGAAAAACGCCGCGTGGCATTGGCTGGCGTGCTGGCAATGGAGCCGCAAATATTAGTTATGGACGAGCCTACCGCCGGACTCGACCCAAGGGGCAAGCGCGAGATATTGTCGCTTGTGTCGTCCATAAACAGGCACAAGGGCGTAACCGTGGTTATGGTTTCGCACGATATGAACGAAGTATACGAAAACGCCGACCGAATTATAGTGTTCAGAGACGGCGAAGTTGCGTACGATACTACACCGAGACAGCTGTTCAAGAAGGAAGACGAGATAGTCTCGATGAATCTCGAAATCCCGCATATGGCCAAGTTTTGCAACGAATTGGAACGCCAAGGCTACGTTATCCCCGACGATTGCAAAACGGTCGAGCAGGTGTTTGACGCGGTGCTTGCGCTGAAAGGGGGTGTCGGCAATGCTTAAAGACGTCACCTTCGGTCAGTACTATCCCGCCGATTCCTTTATTCACCGTATGGACGCAAGGGTAAAGCTGCTGCTTTGTCTGCTGTTTATGGTGGGAATATTTTTCGTAACAAGCTTTGTGGGCTTTGCTTTTATTACGGTATTTTTGATAATGCTCGTCGCTTCGTCCCGCGTTCCGCTAAGGTCTATATTAAAGTCGGTAAAGGGCATACTTGTATTGTTGCTTTTGACTGTGATACTCAACATTTTCTTTACCAAGACGGGAACGCTATTATGCAAGTGGTGGATATTCGAGATATATGACGGCGGTCTGTATTTCGCCGCCAAAATGTTTTTGCGGCTTACCTATCTCGTGGTCGGATCGAGCGTGCTGACGTTGACAACTACGCCCGTAGACCTTACTCACGCGATAGAAAGCCTGTTAAAACCGCTCAAAGTAATCAAGGTTCCAGTTCACGAGATCGCGCTTATTATGAGCCTTACCTTGTCGCTTATTCCGGGGCTTATCGACGAAACGGACAGGATAATCCGCGCGCAGAAGGCAAGGGGCGCAAGCTTCGATACGGGCGGACTCGTCAAGCGCGCCAAGGCTTTCGTGCCAATTCTCATTCCGCTGCTTGTGGGCGGTTTCCGCCGCGCGGAAGAGCTGGCAAACGCAATGAACAGCCGTTGCTACGAAGGCGCAACCAAGCGTACGCAAATGCGTATAATGAAGCTTTCCTGGCGCGATTTTGTCGCAACGTTTATTGCTTTGCTGTTTTTCGTAACGGTATTCGTCGTGTACGGAATGAGCTATCAATGGAATAATACGGAGTGGCTTTTAACTAACGGCGGCGAGTGGCTTATCGTCAACGGAATAAATTGGTTATATTTCTAACGCATTAAAAAGCTATGCCTAAAATTAAGCTTACAATAGAATACGTGGGGGCGGACTTTTGCGGCTGGCAAAGCCAGACCAACGGCGTTTCCGTACAGGACACGGTGGAAAAAGCTCTCGGCAAATACTTCGGTTGCGACTTTGTTCGAATATACGCCGCAGGCCGTACGGACGTGGGCGTTCACGCGGTAGGGCAGGTCGCTCACTTCACAACCGAAAAGCAGGTTAACCCCTACAAACTGTGCTTGGGAGTTAATTTGTCGCTGCCCGCAAGCGTTGCCGTAACAAATGCGGAAATCGTCCCCGACAGCTTCGACGCGCGTTTTTCGGCAGTATCCAAAACGTATGTGTACAGGTTGTACGTTTCCGCCGTGCGCAAGCCGACGTTGGATGTAAACCATACGCAGATATACAAACCGCTTGACGTTGCTGCAATGAAATCCGCAGCGCAGCTGTTTACGGGAACTCACGACTTTGCCGCCTTTCAAAAGACGGGAAGCAATCTCAAAGGCACGGTGCGTACAGTCAATTTCTTCGACGTTGCGGAATGGGACTGCGGAATAATAGAAATTACCGTCAACGGCAACGCGTTCCTTTACAATCAGGTGCGCAATATGTGCGGTCTGCTTGCGGAAGTGGGCAAGGGCAAGTACAAAGCCTGCGACGTAAGGCAGGCACTTGACGGCGTAAAGTTGAAGTACAAAACTCTGCCCGCCAAGGGGCTTACTCTCGAACGGGTATTTTACAATGACTTGGATAACGGCAACTAAGCGCGTTTTGCTGCAATTAACTGCCGCTAATCGTTTGCTACCATAGCATACGAACAATAAATAACTGTGATTAACTACAACTAACTGCTATTAACAACTCGCTATTACATCGTATCACGTTAGCGGCATTATCTTGCGATTAGTAGCGTTTGCGTAAAAAATAATATAAAACTGAGTAATTAAAAACGGAGCGGAATTTATGAATAAATCGGGTAAATACATAAGTTACAGTATAGTGATAGCGTTGTTTATTGTATTTTTTATCGCGTCTATGTGTGTGTATTTCGCATTCGGCGACCGCAGTATGGTAAGCTACATATTGTTCGGCATTACGGGCGTTACGGCTCTTATTCAGGTGCTGGCGGCGGTAATATACGCCTGCCGTAAGGATAAGGACGGGCTTGACGAGCTGCAAGTGGCATACGCGGCGGTGGTATTGACTATTTTGGTTACAATTCTATCCGTGCCGATTTTGCTGCTGTGGATAATAGAAAAAATCCACGACGCAGTGTCCGCCAAACACGAACCGAAGATATCGTAATGCATTTCAATCCGTTCCGAAATACGCGGAGCGGATTTTTTACGCAAACGCGGTAAAACGGAGAAAAATCAGTTGACATAAAAAGGGTATATTTGTATAATAGTAGGGCTGTGAATAATTCGGCAAGGTATTTTAAGCTCTGCCTTGTCTAAACCGCGTTCCACTGGCGGTAATTGTTCAACCGTGAACAGCACACAAACTTAAATGTTAGGAGAAATTATAAATGGTTAAGACTTTTATGGCTAAGAAAGAAGCCGTTGAAAGAAAATGGTACGTTGTAGACGCTGCGGGCAAGCCCCTTGGCCGCGTTGCAAGTCAAGTAGCGTCCGTTCTTCGCGGAAAGAACAAGCCTACTTTCACCCCGCACGTAGATACGGGCGATTTCGTAATAGTAATCAATTGTGACAAGGTTGTTCTTACCGGTAAAAAATTAGATCAAAAAATGTACGTTCGCCGTTCGCCCAGACCCGGTCACTTGAAGCAAACCAAGTACGGCAAGCTGATGGCGGAAAGAAGCGACTTTGCTATGATGAAGGCTGTTAAAGGAATGCTTCCCCACAACAGTCTCGGCAGAAAAATGCTCACGAAGCTTCGCGTTTACAAGGGCGCGGAACACAAGCACACGGCTCAACAGCCCGAAGTGTTGGCGTTGGACTAAGGAGGGAATGAACAATGGCAAAAGTTAGCGCAAAGAAAAAGGTTCAATTTTGGGGAACGGGCAGAAGAAAGAAGTCCATTGCCCGCGTAAGAATTATCCCCGGCGGCAACGGTGCAATTACCATTAACGGCAGAGATATCGACCAATATTTCGGTCTCGACACATTGAAATATATCGTTCGTCAACCGTTAAACGCTACGGAAACCGCTTCCAAGTACGACGTGGTGGTAAACGTTACGGGCGGCGGATATACCGGTCAAGCCGGTGCAATCCGTCACGGTTTGTCTCGCGCGTTGGTTCTTGCTGGCGAAGACAAGTCCGTTTTGAAGCAGAACGGTTTCCTTACCCGCGACCCGCGTATGAAGGAAAGAAAGAAGTACGGCTTGAAGAAAGCGCGTAAAGCTCCGCAATTCTCTAAGAGATAATTTTACTGCTTGCGGTTTTACCCTTGGAACACTCGTTCCAAGGGTATTTTTATTTGAAAAAATACAAAATTTTTATACGGAAGTAAATTTTTTTCGCATAGCCAAAGGTTTATGTCAAGAATATAATATATATCGATGTTTAAGCTTGTAATATATCAAAAGGCGTGTGTATGATTGCAACCTGCGCGTGATTTATTCGCAGCGATTGACTTTATTGTCTAAAAGTAGTATTATGTATCTACCCTTACAATTTTTCATAGCAGAGTTATGGAACTATTATTTATGATTGATAAAGGAAATATTTACTTTTTGTCGTAATAAGTTGTGAGTGATAAGGAGTTAAAATGAAAAAGACATTGATAGCGTTATTGTGCGCGGCGATTTTGCTTGTAAGCGGAAGTCTATTGGTTTCCTGCGCGCACGTTTGCACGTACGGCGAATGGCAGGTAGTAACCGAGTCCACATGTACAAACAAGGGAGAAAGACAAAGAACGTGTACCGCTGACGGCTGCGGCAAAAAGCAAACGGAAGAAATAGCCGTAGACCCAACCAAGCACGATTTGGAGCCGGTTAACGGGGAAGACTCGGATTGCACAACGGATGGAACGGTAGCTCACAATCACTGTACGCTTTGCGGAAAGAACTTCGACGAACAGGGCAACGAGCTGGATAAAGTAACAATATCCAAGGGACACAAGCTAAGCGCCGTTCCCGCGCAAACCGCTTCGCAGCACGTTGCGGGAACTCTTGCGTACGACGAATGCGAAGTATGCCATAAAAAGTTTGAAACGGGTACCGACAAGGAAATTACCGATATTGTCGTGCCTGCTGAGCATGCCGATTACGACGCGGACAATTTCTATTGTTCTACCTGCGATAAATACGTTATCGTAAACGCCGAACAGCTGGCGGCTTTCCGCGACAGCGTTAACGGCGGTAATAACTATAACGGCAAAACGGTTGTTTTGGACGCTGATATAGACTTGGATAGCGTAGAATGGAATTCTATCAACTTGTTTGCAGGAACCTTTGACGGACAAAATCACGTTATTAAAAATCTCAAAATAGTCGGCGAAGCGAATTCCGTAGGCTTATTCGGAAACCAATGGCAGTGCAGGGCTACTATATGCAATTTTACCGTTGACGGTGCCGATATTCAAGGCGGCGAAAACGTTGCGGTAGTAGTTGGGTATACGGCTTCCACAAGAGTAACCAACGTAAAGGTTTGTAATGCGGAAATAACTTCTGCTCACTTTGCCGGCGGTATTGTCGGCTACGGCTATTGCAAAATAGACGACTGCACGGTGGAAAACTTAACTATTACGTGCATTCCCAACTTGCAGTCGGACGGAACGTACGATAACGGCGACAAAGTCGGCGGTATTATAGGCTATCTTTGCGCGGGCGACGTTCAAGGCTGTACGGCAACAAACGTCAGCCTAAAGGGATATCGCGATATAGGCGGCATAGTAGGCGCTTTGGTTGCGTCCGACGGTACTGATGCGTCTGCCAAAAATAACGTAAGCAGCAAGATTCATATCATTGTAGACCAAGTTACAAACAGCTACGGCGGCAAGGATATGTACGTTGACGGCGTAGTCGGAAGAAGTATCAACGACGGTGGTTATCTCGCAATCGTCGAGAATAACCAAGCTTCGGAAATTTCCTACGAGTATATTGTCGATAACGCGTCCGCGCAAAAGGCGTTGGACAGCGCAAAAGCAAATTCTATAATAAAGCTTGCCGCAGGCGAATACGATAAACTATATATAAGGCAAAGCGTTGCTACGTCTGTAAAAACGAACGAAGGCAGTTATCCTTGGTATAAACGCGAATTGACCAATCTTTCTATATTGGGGGAGGGTACGGCGGTTATTAGAGGCTTAGAGTTTATTTCCGGACATGTTTATTCGACGGACAACAGCGTTACCGATCCCGTTACGGGCAACAAGCAGAATTATTATTCCAATATTGCGTGCAAAAACTTAGTTTTCAATGGAATAAAGTTTGTGGATTATATGGAGTTTAACGGTTGGGAATCTACGTTGTTTTCAGTCGACGGCTTGGAAGTAAGCAATTGTAAGTTCGATATGAAGGACTCCGCTAAGGCGTCTAACACGGGCACGACGGCGGCTATTCATATCGGTTCGAGCAACGGTGAACGCAACTTGAAGAACTTCGTGTTCGATTCTTGCGAATTTTCCAACGCGTTTCAGGGTATTTACACCGTTAACGTTGAAAATATGACTGTAAGCAATTGTAAATTTGACAATATCAAACACAACGCAATCGCTATGCAAAGCTCGGATCAAAGCGCCGTAGGCGGAAATATCGTTATTGCAAACAACACGTTTACTAACGGAACGGACAGAGTATTGCGGTTCAACAATATAGACGCTACGGCTCGGATATCCTTTGCGGATAATGAGATAACCGATTTCTGCGACAGCGCAGGCGAGCTTATTAAAAGCGGCATTATGTCGGAAGGCGCGATTCTCCGTTTCGAAAACGTCAAGTATAACGGTAATATGCTGTCTGCAAGCACAACCGAAGGCGCGAACGCTTCGATAATTTTGAAAAATTCGTAATCGATACCGATTGTACGTCGTTTCGTAATTTCTGTTTCGATATCTTAATAAAAGTGTCGCGCTGCAAATAATGCGCGGCTCTTTTGTTGGATTTAAGTATGACCGATTTAGCTTCGGCACATATGCTCGCACGGACATATGTAATGCTATTACGGCTATCGAGCGGTTTGCGTCAATAGTGTCGTAAAAAAAGCATTATTTTACAAGTTACGCAATTTGCGCGGTATATAATAGGTAATAATTGCATTTCGTCAGCGTTTGTAATAACAAAGGAGAAAAACTATGAAAAAAATTGCCGTAATAGGCGGCGGAGCGGCTGGGCTGACTGCTTCCATATACGCTTTGCGCGCCAACGCCGAAGTTACTCTTTTCGAACAGTTCGGCTTGGGCGGACTGGCGGCTAACATCGACCGAATAGACAACTACCCCGGCTACGCTTCCGTCGAGGGCTGGCAATTGGCGGCGGATATGTCGTCGCAAGCCAAGAAGTTGGGGTTAAAGGTCATACGTCAAAGGGTATTGTCGCTTAAAAAGGACGGAGACGAATTTGTAATCACCACCGACAGGGGAGAGTACCGTTATCCTGCGGTTGTGGTGGCTACGGGTACGTCGCACAATAAGTTAGGTATAGAAAGCGATTACGTAGGCAGGGGAGTAAGCTATTGCGCTACCTGCGACGGTAATTTTTTCAAGGGAATGCCCGTGGCGGTAGTGGGCGGCGGTAATCAAGCCGTTCGGGAAGCGGCGTATCTTGCCAATTTGTGTTCTAAGGTGTACGTTTTGCTTCAAGGCGACTCCTTTACCGCAGAAGAAACTTCCGTTGCCGATCTGCTCGCTATGGGTAACGTCGAAACTATATATAACGTTGCCGTATCGGCAATAGGCGGAGAAAACTCCGTGGAAAACGTATCTCTGTACGGTAAAGACGGCAAGGAAAACCGAGTGCTTGATATCAAGGGCTTGTTCGTTGCCGTAGGCGCGACCCCCGTTACCGATTTTATCGATATCGGCGAAGTGAAAAAGATCAACGGATATATTGCTGTGGACGGTCGCTCAGAAAGCTCCGTCAAGGGCTTGTTTGCGGCTGGCGACGTTACGTCGGGAGCGTTAAAGCAGATAGTTACCGCCTGCGCGGACGGCGCCAAGGCGGGCAGCTTCGCTTCGGCGTATTCGGCCGCGGTATTAAAAAATAAATAACATATTCGAGCTGCAAAGTACTAAAGAAATCGTAAAATATCGTAAAATTTATTTTGGGGGATAAATTATGAATTTGTTTGGTACGGACGGCATACGCGGAACGTATGGCAGTACCTTGAACGACGGTACTGCTTTTTTGTTAGGTAAAAGTCTTGCGCTTTTGTCGGAATGTCCCATCGTGGTAATAGCTCGGGATACCCGTACGTCGGGCGCCGCGTTGTTTTCCGCGTTGTCTAAGGGCGTGTACGCAGGCGGCGGCAATGTGATCAATCTTGGAGTGCTGCCTACCAACGCCGTAGGACATTTTGTGCGAAAGTTAGGCGGAGATTACGGTGTGATGATTACCGCCAGTCACAATCCGCCTGACGACAACGGGTTAAAGGTATTCGACCGTTACGGCGTAAAAATGTGCGCGTCCAAGCAGTTGGTTGTAAGCCGCATGATGAGCAGTCTCAGGGAAGAAACGGTATCGTCGGTTAAGGTGTTCGAGCCCGTATTTTACGATATAGACAATATTTACGCCGAAGACGTAATAAGAGCGGTAGGCGTTAAATTAGACAGGCTCAATGTCGCGTTGGACTGCTGTTACGGTTCTGCGTACAAAGTCGCGCCGTTGATTTTTACCAAGGCGGGCGCAAACGTAACTGCGTATTGCAACCAAAACGCGGGCGACAAAATAAACGTCGCGTGCGGAGCCACTTGTCCCGAGTTTTTGCAGTCGCGTCTCGGCAAGGGTGTTCAGCTCGGGTTCGCTTTCGACGGCGACGGCGACAGGCTTGCCGTATTCGAAGGTAAAAAGTTTGTTTCCAACAACCGCATTTTTTACGCCGTAGCCAAGTACCTGCGCGAAGAAGGCCGTCTTGCGCATAATACCGTATGCGGCACTGTTTTAACCAACGGCGGCGTAGAGCAAGCTCTCGGCAAATTGGGCGTTAAGCTTGTTCGCAGCGGCGTAGGAGATATAAACGTGTTTAACCGTATGGTTCAGGACGGACTGAACTTCGGCGGCGAAGAAAGCGGACATTATTTACTGTGCGACCTTGCCACTACTTCGGATGCTATAGTAAACGCTTTGTTCGTATGCAAGATATATCAAGAGCGGGGCAGTATATTGGCTTATACAGCCGAATGCGTAGACGCTCCCAGCGTATCCGCCAATATTGCGTTAACCGACGCCAACGCGCGTTTGTCTACCAACGAAGGGCTGTCCGCCTGCGCCAACCGAATTTCTTCGCTGTACCCCAATTGCCGAATCGTTTTAAGAAAAAGCGGCACGGAAAACAAAATAAGAGCTTATCTCGAAGGCGACAACGTAGAAGACGCAATGAAGCTGGTAGTCGCCACCTTCGCGCAGGAACCGCGCAAGTAAGTAACCCGATTGTATGCGCATATTCGTATATTAAAATATTTACGTGTCGTGTTTGACAAAGCGTTTACGATGAAGTACAATAACTGTTATGACAAATTTGCTGCTTAAAATATTCGTTAAAAATTACAAGGACGTCGGCAACGCGGCAGTGCGTGACAGGGTCGGCAATTTGTCAAGCGGCGTAGGTATATTTTTGAATTTGCTTTTGTCCGCAGCCAAAATTACCGTTGGAGTGCTGTTCGGGCTGGTATCGGTGTTTGCCGACGGTATAAACAACCTGACCGATTGCGGAAGCAACGTCGTATCGCTTGTGAGCATACGCCTTGCGTCCCGTCCCGCGGACAAGGAGCACCCCTACGGACACCGCAGGGCGGAATACGTCGCAAGTATGGTAGTGGCGTTCTTGGTGTTGGTTGCGTCCGTCGAACTCGCTTCGGAAGGCGTAAGCAAAATAATCTCCGTTTTTAACGGCTCCGCAGACGAATTGTCTTGGGAAATTTGGACGATAGTAACCTTGTCCGTTTCCGTTTTGATAAAGCTGTGGATGTTCTTCTTTAACGGGATACTCGGCAAACGGTACAGCTTCGGCTTGCTTAAAGCAACAGCCGTGGACAGTATCTCCGACGTGTGTTCTACCGCGGCGGTGTTGATTGCTCTTATTGTATCGCATTATACGGGCTTTAATGCCGACGGGTTTATGGCGGTTATCGTGTCCGTCGTAATCGCCGTAAGCGGGATAAAAATTCTAAAAGAGACGTTCAAGCATCTTTTGGGCGAAGGCGCGGACGAAAGTTTGGCGCGTTTCGTAAAAGAAAGAATAATAAAATTTGACGGCGTTTTGGGCGTTCACGACCTAAACATACACAATTACGGTCCCAACAGCTACTACGCCAACGTTCACGTAGAAGTGGACGCGCGCGTTCCCATTCTCGACAGTCACGATATAATAGACCAAATAGAGCGCGATTTTGCGGAAAATACCAATATCAAGCTGGTTATTCATATGGATCCGATAGTTATCGGCGATCCCGAGTTGGACGGCTATAAGGAAGAAATTACCGGAATAGTCAAGTCGCTGGACGACAACTTCGATATTCACGATTTCCGAATGGTCAAGGGACCAACGCATATCAACCTTATATTCGACGTGGCGATAAGCTTCGATACCAAACTAAAAGAGCGGGAAATCGCCGATTATATACAGGCGAAAGTAAACGAGAAATATTCCGACGTTTACATCGTCGCCACAGTGGAAAAACAGATTAAGTAGAACTTGCCGTTTCGGTTGACCGAAACGGCGATTTTTGTTACAATAGCCGTAGTTTGTTCGTCACTCGGCACGTGCCGAAAAAAAAACGAACGGCTTACATATAAGGGGATATTAACTATGAGCAGAGCTGACGAAATTTTTATACGGAATATGCGCGATATAATAGACGGCGGCGTTACGGACGAGGCGTTGGACGTGCGTCCGCATTGGGCGGACGGAACGGCGGCGCATACCGTCAAGAAGTTCTGCATAGTCAACCGCTACAATCTTGCGGAAGAATTTCCCGCAATCACGCTCCGTCGCACGGCGTTTAAGTCGGCGGTGGACGAGCTTCTTTGGATATGGCAGAAAAAGAGCAACAATATTCACGAACTCAACAGTCACATTTGGGACAGCTGGGCGGACGAAACGGGTTCTATCGGCAAGGCGTACGGCTATCAATTGGGAGTTAAGCACCGTTATAAGGAAGGTATGTTCGATCAAGTTGACCGTGCGCTGTACGATTTGAAGCACAACCCCGCAAGCCGCCGAATAATAACCAACATCTTCGTGCATCAGGATTTGTGCGAAATGAATCTGTATCCCTGCGCATATTCGGTAACGTTTAACGTTACAAACGGCAGGCTTAACGCTATACTCAACCAGCGCAGCAACGATATGGCGGTGGCCAACAACTGGAACGTAGTGCAGTATGCCGTACTTGTGCATATGTTCGCGCAGGTATCGGGGCTGCAAGCGGGCGAGTTGGTTCACGTCATTGCCGACGCTCACGTGTACGACCGCCACATTCCGCAGGTGGAGCGTATGCTGCAAGGCAAAACTCACCCCGCGCCCAAGCTTTGGATAAACCCCGACGTTACGGATTTCTACAAGTTTACCGTCGACGACGTAAAGCTTGTCGATTATGAGTTTGAACCCTTTTCCGAAAAATTCGAAGTTGCAATTTGACGGCGTATAAACGTCGCAATGCTGTGTTGGGCTTACGTTTTCGCTCAGTCGTGTACGTATAGTATACTCGTATCGCGAAATCCGCGCCCGCCTTGCCTTGCTCGTTTCTCCGCCGTCAAACGGGTAAGTACCTGTGTTTTGTTATATGTCACTTCGACTAAGCGAAGCGCACGGAGAAGTCTATCGAAGCGCAACTTTAATTACGAATTACGCGTTACGCATTATTATAAAAAATCACACATTTCATCGGAGAAAAAAATGAATTTAATCGTAGTAGTAGACGAAAAGTGGGGAATAGGGCGCAATAACGGGCTGCTGTTTCAATTAAAAAAGGATATGAAATTTTTTCGCGAGACGACGACTGGTAAAGTCGTCGTAATGGGCGCGAACACCTTCGACAGTTTTCCGAACGGCGCGCTGCCCAACCGCGTCAATATCGTCTTGGACGCTGACGGACGCGAGCATACGGGCGCTGTAACGGTATCCACCGTTCAAGCTCTGCGCAAGAAGCTTGAACAATACGATATCGACGAAGTTTTCGTTATAGGCGGCGCAAGCGTATACGCGCTTTTACTGAACGAATGTGCAACCGCCTACGTCACCAAGGTGCAAGCCGACGGACAGGCGGAGCTGTTTTTCCCAAATCTTGACCGAACGGACGGCTGGGTACTGTCGGAACAGTCGGAAACGGTGCGAGACGGCGAATACGATATTACGTTTTGCAAATATGTAAACGGGAACATATGAGCGTTTTTGCACGTTGTTCGGTTGCCTAATATTTTCAATTGTGATAAAATAATTCGGTTGTCGCTTGGCGGCAGCCGTTTTTAACAAAGGAGACGATTTTGACGGAAGATAAGGAAATAACCGCGCAGTCCGAAGCGTTACAGTCGGACAAGATGCGGAACACTAAAATAGGCAAACTGCTTCTTACTATGAGCCTGCCCGCAATCATATCTATGTTGGTGCAGGCGTTGTATAACATTGTAGACTCGATATTCCTAACGGGTATCAACTACAACGTATCGGGCTACGCAGGTAAAAATATCGGAGCGGATTCCTTCGCGGCGGTTAGCATAGTAATGCCTATGACAATGCTTGTCGTGGCAGTAGGTATAGGCATAGGCGTGGGCGCAAACGCGTACATTGCGCGAAAACTCGGCGAAGGCAACAAGCAGAACGCCGACAAATGCGCCAAGACGGCTATCGTTATGGCTTTGGCTGCTTGGGTTGTTATGATTATTTTGGCATTTACAATATCCAAGCCGTTTGTAAAATTATTTGTTAACGACAAGTCGGCGACGGACGTGGACTATGTCGTAAAGCAAGGCACACTGTATCTTACCATTTATATGGCGTTATCCGGCGGACTGATAATAGACATTACATGCGCGCGTATTTTACAGGCTACGGGTAATATGAAGATACCTATGATAAGTCAGCTTGCCGGCGCGCTTACCAACATAGGCTTGGACGCGCTGTTTATTATTGCGTTTAAGTGGGGCGTGCTGGGCGCAATTCTCGCAACCGTAATAGGGCAATGGACGGCGGCGGTTATCGACCTTGCCGTGTTCGTATTCAAAAAGCAGGACGTCTCCATATCGCTTAAAGGTTTCCGTCCTTCCAAGCATTACTTTTTGCGTATAACCAAGATAGGCGCGCCTGCGCTTATTATGAACGCTATGGGCTCGGTTATAACCATCATTATGAACGCGATGCTCAAAAACTACGACAACGGCATTAACATTCTGTCGGCGTACTTCAAGGTGCAGTCCTTCGTGTTTATGCCGGTGTTCGGACTTATGCAGGGTACTATGCCGATACTCAGCTACAATTACGGAGCCAACGAAAAAAAGCGTTTCAACGATACCTTCAAGCTTGCGCTGTACATAGCTCTCGGAGTAATGGTTGCGGGAACGCTGCTGTTCCAGCTTTGTCCCGACGCTTTGATGTCCATATTCAAGAGCAATATGCCTGCCGAAGGGCAAACTATGGAAGAGCTTGCCGAACAGAACACCGTATTTGTGCGCGACGGCGCGTACGCATTCAGGTGCATAAGCATAGCATTTATTCCCGCGGCGTTTTCCATACTTATTATCAATATGCTGCAATCCATCAACTGCCCCGTATCCAGCCTGCTTATGAGTCTGTCCCGCCAGCTGTTGTTTTTAATACCGGCGGCGCTGTTGTTCAATTATTTGTGGCAATTGAAGGGCATTTGGTTTTGCTATCCCGTTGCGGAAATACTGTCGGTAGCGGTTTATCTGCCCTTTGCCGTACGCGACTACCGCAAGCAATTCAAGTATAAAGCCAAACAGTACGAAGATCATTTGCTCGTATAACCGAATAGGATAATACCGTAACGTCTTGCTTACGTGCAAGGCGTTTTTTTTTTCTGTAAAATACTTGCCTGTTTTGTTAGAACATTTCGGTAAATTTCTGACTCTGCCGTCCGTCGTATTTTTTGTACGTATAAATCTCGCAAAGTATTTCCGCGTGTTCATATGCGCGTCCGTGCATACGTATTAAGCTTGATGCGACTTCTAAATTTATATGCTTGTACATAAATTACAAGTATGATAAATACGGACGAATTGATAAAAAAAGGCTTAACGTCCGCCGAAGCGGAAGCGCGTTTGGCAAAGGACGGCTATAACGAGAGCGAGCACAAGCAAAAGCGCGGATTTTTGCGGAAATTTTTTGCGCAGTTTGCCGATCTGATGATAATAATTTTACTTGTGGCTTCGGTTTTGTCCTTCGGTATGGCTTTGTATACGGGAGAAAAAGCCGACCTGTTGGAACCCGTAATAATAATTATCATCGTACTTGCCAACGCTGTTCTCGGTACGGTGCAGGAGTACCGAGCCGAACGTTCTCTCGAAACTCTCAAACAGCTTACTTCTCCCAAAACGCGCGTATGCCGCGACGGGGACGTAAATGTTATCGACAGCAGACTTCTTGTCGTAGGCGATATAGTAATGTTCGAAGCGGGGGACGTGGTTACCGCGGACTGCGAATTACTGCTTGCGGAAGGTTTGTTTGTCAATCAATCGGCGCTAACTGGCGAAAGCGCGCCCGTCGAAAAGCTTGTAGGCAGATTCTCCAAGGAAAAGGATTCCGACAAAATATTCGGCGGAAGTTTGGTAACCAAGGGACGTTGTTTCGCCCGCGTTTTCGCAACCGGAACCAATACGGAATTGGGCAAGATAGCCGGTATGCTCGCCAACTCTCAAAACAGTCTTACTCCCTTGCAGCAAAAGCTTAAACAGCTGTCCAAGGTTATAGGCGTAGTGTGCCTTGCGGTATGCTTGGCTGTGCTTGTTATCGGTTTTGTCAAGGGCGTCAAGCGTATGCACGCGGGCGACAGCTTGGCTTCCGTGTTCGTGGACGTATTGCTTACTTCCGTTTCTCTTGCGGTGGCGGCTATTCCCGAAGGTCTGCCCGCGGTAGTCACGGTAGTGCTTGCCAAGGGCATAGAAAAAATGGCGAGCAAAAACGCCGTAGTCAAGCGGCTGACTGCGGTGGAAGCGTTGGGCAGCGCAACTGTGATTTGTACGGATAAGACGGGTACGCTTACCAAAAACGAAATGAGCTTAACGGGCGTGTTCGACGGCAAGCGGTTCGTTTCCCGCGCCAATATCGACGAAAACGACCGTTTGCTGCAAGCGTATTGTTGGTGTTGCGACGCCGTTGTAAACGGCGACGGACAGTGGCTTGGAGATCCTACCGAAATAGCCGTAACGTCTGTTACAAGGCAAACCAAGCCCGCCGAAAGGCTTTACGAACTGCCGTTCGACAGCTCGCGCAAGCTGATGACGGTAGTAGTCAAGGCAGACGACGAATATTTTGCTATAACCAAAGGCAGCTTCGAGGCGATGAAAAACGCCGACAACTATAACGAATTCGTCAAGCAATACCGCATATATACGCAAAAGGGACTGCGCGTATTGGCGCTTGCGGAAAAGAAGGTTCGGCACGACTTTCCGAGAACTCTGGCATTGGAAAATCAACTGCACATTTCCGCTCTGTTTACAATAGTCGACCCGCCGCGCGACGAAGTGTTCCAAGCCGTCAAAACCTGCAAAAGCGCGGGTATACGTCCCGTCATGATAACGGGCGACAACGTAGAAACCGCCAAGGAGATAGCACGAACTATAGGCATTATGTCCGACGGCGACATAGCCTTGGACGGCGAAGTCTTGGCGCAGTATTCCGACGAACAGCTTGCTCGTGACGTCGACCGTATAGCCGTGTACGCGCGCGCAACTCCCGCCGATAAGCTGCGCATCGTGTCCGCTTGGAAAAGCCGCGACGCGGTTGTGGCTATGACGGGCGACGGCGTCAACGACGCGCCCGCGCTTAAAAACGCCGATATCGGCTGCGCTATGGGCAGCGGCACTGAAGTAGCCAAGGACGCTTCGGATATAATTCTTACGGACGACAATTTCGCTACGATAGTAGATGCCGTGTCCTTGGGGCGCAGCGTATACGAAAATATAAAAAAGTCGGTTACGTACCTTTTAACCTGTAATATAGGCGAAGTACTGTCGGTATTTTTCGCTTTGCTTATATGGGACGTGTCGCCGCTGTCGGCAATGCAGCTACTGTGGATAAATCTTGTTACGGACGGTTTGCCGGGGTTGGCGCTTGGAATATACAAGCAGGAAAGCGACGTAATGGCGCGGCCGCCTAAGCGTAAGGACGAAACATTTTTCAGTAACGGCGGCGGACGTATCGTAGCAGTCGGCGGAGTGTTTTTCGCCCTTGCAACGCTTGCGGGCTACGCTGTCGGCAATCGCGTCGACTACGCTACGGCTTGTACTATGGCGTATTTGATATTGTCTGTTTCGCAATTGGTGTACGTGTGGGAAATGCGCGATAACCGCGGACTGTTCCACGGCGGAACTACGAAGTTTATGACGGTAAGCAGCGTTATATCGGTAGGATTAGTCGCCGTTGTCGCGTTTGTGCCGCCGTTCCAACGCGTATTCGGATTGACAACTATGCCGTGGTATATGTATCTCGTTGCGTTTGCGCTGTCCCTTGCTCCCACGATAGTACGCGAAATTATACGCGCTGCGTCTAAATTGTCCAAGCGCATACAACTCAAAAAAACGCGCCGCGCGCGCTCGTAAATATCTTTGACGGATTCGCCTGTTTGCGCGGATCCGTTTTTTTACACAAGTAGGGTATTTTTGTTGAAAAACTTTGCGTTATTTGATACAATAACAGAGAAGCGTAGCGATACGCAAGGGAAGGTATCTAATGCAATCGGAAACGTTACAATCTGTTTATGAATTTGCGGGAATGTTCGCGCGCAGTAAAAAAATAGCAATGCTCGAATCGCAGCACGTGCTGTTCGCTTTGGCCAACGTCGACAACGAAGCCCGCAGGTATCTGACGGAATTCGGTTTGACGGCGCAGAATCTCGAACCTAAGGATAAGGGACGCGGCGGAGTACTGCACGAATCGGAAGAAATTATGCAGCTTAACGCTCGGGCTTCGCTTATCGCCGCTCAGCTTGGCGAACGGGACGTAAACTGTATTCATCTGTTGATTGCGATGCTTTCTATGACCAAAACGTACGCTTACGAAAAAATCGAGTACTTGCTCGATCAAAACGGGGCTACCGCCGATCAGCTGTTTTCGCGCATAGTGGAAGATATTCCCAATCGCGACAAGCTGTTAACCTTGGGTAAAGCTAAGGAATTGGACGCGTCGCCCGAGCTCGTAGCTACGGCAGACTGCTATGCGCGCAAGGTGGACGAGTCCAGCCTGCCGTACGGTTTGGACCTTACCGAAAAAGCCACTTTGGGCGGCTTCGATCCCGTTATCGGGCGCGATCTCGAAATAGAACGCATAATACAAACGCTTACCCGCAGGTCGAAGAATAATCCCGTATTGGTGGGCGAACCGGGCGTAGGCAAGACCGCCGTAGTAGAAGGACTTGCCAACTGTATCGCGCAGGGACACGTTCCTGCCGAATTGCAGGGCAAACGTCTGGTTGAGTTGGATATGGCCGGTATGGTTGCGGGAACGCGTTTCCGCGGAGATTTCGAAGAACGGCTTACCAACCTTGTAAGTCAAGTAGTAGCCGAAGGCGATATAATATTATTTATAGACGAAATCCACAATATGGTGGGCGCGGGCGGCACTGCGGAAGGAACGCTGGACGCCGCGGAGATATTAAAACCTGCGCTTGCCCGCGGCGAGCTGCGCGTAATAGGCGCGACTACGACTCGCGAGTACCGTCAGTATATCGAGAAAGACCCAGCTCTCGAACGCCGCTTTCAGCCCATAACGGTAGAAGAGCCTTCTTCGGAATTGGCTGTAAAAATCTTAAAAGGGGTCAAGAGCAAGTACGAAAAGCATCACGGCGTAATCATTACGGACGAAGCTATCGAAACGGCGGTGCAATTGTCCGTGCGGTATGTTACCGACCGATATCTTCCGGATAAGGCTTTCGATATAATAGACGAAGCGTGCAGTAAGCTCAAAATTTCCGCTTACGCAGTACCGCCTCGGCTTGTGCAACTGTCCGCCGAGCTCAAAACGCTCAAACGAAAGTTGGATTCCGCGCAAGACGCGGAACAGCGCGGAGTTTTGCAGCGTAGATATAACGAACTGCATTTCGAATACGAGCATATTCAAGGCGAATATCAAATGCAGCTTGACGAATATCAATGTCAATTGACGGCGAACGACGTCAGGCTTGTCGTTTCGCAAATGACGGGTATCCCCGTTGCCGAGCTGTCCCGCGAAGAAAAGGACAAGCTGGTGCATTTGGAAGAAGAACTGTCACGCAGAGTAATAGGTCAGGAAGAAGCCGTTCGCGCGGTTGCCCGCGCGGTACGCCGACAAAGGGCGGGGTTAAAGGATCCTAACCGACCGATAGGAAGCTTTATTTTCGTGGGGCCCACGGGCGTCGGAAAGACGGAGCTTGCCAAGGCGCTTGCGGAATGCTTGTTCGGAACCGATTCCGAAGTTATACGTATCGATATGTCCGAGTATATGGACAAGCAGTCAACGGCTAAGCTTATAGGCGCGCCCCCGGGATACGCAGGTTACGAAGAAAGCGGCTATCTTACGGAAAAGGTGCTGCGCAAGCCGTATTCAGTGGTGTTGTTCGACGAGATAGAAAAGGCGCACCCCGACGTGTTCAATCTGCTGCTGCAAATTTTGGACGAAGGCAGGTTGACGGATTCTCACGGTAAAACTGTGGACTTCCGCAATACGGTAATTATCCTTACAAGCAACATCGGCATAACGGACGTTAACGGCGGCGTGGGCTTTGGCGGCGGTATTCAAAACGAATATTCTCTTATGCGCGATTCCGCCGAGCGTTCTCTCAAAAAGTTCTTTCGTCCCGAGTTTCTTAACCGTTTGGACGAGACGGTGGTGTTCGATTATCTGAACGAAGCGGAAACGGAACGTATAACGGAGCTGTTATGCTACAACTTATACAAGCGTTTGAAGGGCGTAATAAACTTGAAGTTCAGCGTCGACGCCATCGCTACGTTGTCCCGTTTGGGGTACGACAAAGCGTACGGAGCGCGTCCGTTAAAGCGGATTATTCAGCGTCGGGTAGAAGACGCTTTGGCGGAAAAACTGCTTACGGGAGAAGTCGTCAAGGGCGACACGGTAATAGTGGACGCTATCGGCGGCAGAATATATTTCAAAAAACAATAATTGCAAAAGGAACCGAAGGGTTCCTTTTTTATGTAAAAAATGCGGTTTTTCCCGTTAAATATAAAAAATATAAATGATTTTATAAAGGATTTGGTATTGTAATCGCGTCGAGTTTATGGTACAATTATATTGACGAAGAATTCGTCAAAACGATTAGCTTGTAAAAACGTTAACTTGCAGGCTTTAATCTACATAATATAGGAGGTACGTTATGCAATTGGAAATCGTAGCAAAAAATTACCGCGCGTCGGACAGACTGGAACAAATTCTTGTCGCCAAGACCAAAAAGTTGGACAAATATTTTCCCGACGGCAGCACTCCTTGCAAGGTTGTACTCTCCGACTTGGGCAGACAATGCAAGATGGAAATTTCCATCAACTACCACGGAGCGCATATCCGTTCGGAAGTTGTCGGCGACACAATGTACTACAATATCGACGCCTGCCTGCCTAAGCTCGAACGTCAGATAATCAAGCACCGCGAAAAGCTCAATAAATCCTACAAGATGCCCGAACGTCCGACGGAATACGAGTTCGTCTCCGAAGTGGAAGACACTCCCGTGGAAATCGCTAAGGTCAAGAGTTTCGAAATAGAGCGTATGACGGCGCTCGAAGCGGCGGAAAATCTCGAAATGGTAGATCACGACTTTTATTTGTTCGTCAATATCGACACGGGCAACGTCGAAGCGGTTTACCGCCGTAAGGACGGCACGGTAGGACTGTTGCAGCCGTACGAAGAACAGTAACGGAGATAATATAATGAACGTATTGACTTTATTGATGGACAGCTTTGCCGATTCGTCTTTTGCAAGGCTGTTTACCGAAATGAACGCTTGGGCTATCGCATTGTTTGCATTGGGAGTTATATTCTGCGCAATCGAAATGTGTACGCCGGGCGTAGGCTTTTTCGGAATAAGCGGAATCGTCTTGGTTGTTGCGGGCATAGTGGTACGCATGGTATGCGGCGGCGACGTTTATATGCTGCTGTATATGGTTCTGTTCGCGATAGTGTTGTTTGTAGTAATGTTCGTTGTTGCCAGTCTGCTAATACGCAAAAGTAAGTTGGGCAAAACTGCGATTTTCGACGTGGGCACGGCTGTTCCCGAAGACAAGACGGAAGGCACGCGAGATTATTCGTATCTTATGGGACACACGGGCAAGGCGACTTCATTGCTGCGTCCGGGCGGAAAAGCCGTAATAGACGGCGAGTCGGTGGACGTGGTAGCGCGCGACGGCTTTATCGAAGCCGATTCCGACGTGACGGTCGTTTTGGTGGAAGGACAGCGCATAGTCGTTGTGAAAGCCGATAAATAGTTATTTCAGCGTTAAAAACGCTTTAATTAGGGGGATATTAAAATGAATATGTTACTTTTATTCGCCGAAGGCGGCGCAGTATTGGCGCCTTGGGCGATAGCGTTAATCGTAGTAGCGGCGTTGCTGCTTATACTGCTTATTTTCCTGCCTATCGGCACGTATTTTATAGCGTTGGTAAGTAAGGCTCACGTATCTATGACCCGTCTTATCGGTATGAAGATGCGCCGTATCAAGTATAAGATGCTTGTAGACGTTTACATTCGCGCAAGAAAAGCCGGTCTTAACATAGATATTACCGAGCTCGAATCGCACATTATGGCAGGCGGAAACGTAAGCAACGTTGTAAACGCCCTTATTTCCGCGCACAGCGCCAATATCAACCTTTCCTTGCAGGAAGCCAAGGCAATCGACCTTGCAGGCCGCGACGTATTGAACGCAGTAAAGGTATCCGTTAACCCCAAGGTTATCGAAACGCCCGTAATTTCCGCAATAGCTAAAAACGGTATCGAGCTGCGCGTTAAAGCGCGGGTAACCGTTCGCGCCAATATCAGCCGTCTTATCGGCGGCGCGGGAGAAGAAACCATTATCGCCCGCGTAGGCGAAGGCATTGTTACAACCGTCGGCTCGTCCGAGCTTCACAAGGAAGTTTTGGAAAACCCCGATCTTATTTCGAAAACGGTATTGAAGAAGGGCTTGGACGCAGGCACAGCGTTTGAGATATTGTCTATCGATATCGCCGACGTAGACGTTGGACGCAATATCGGCGCTCAGCTTCAAATGGACCAAGCGGAAGCGGACAAACGCATAGCGCAGGCAAACGCCGAAGAGCGCAGAGCGATGGCTATCGCTACCGAACAGGAAATGAAGGCTCACACGCAGGAAATGCGCGCCAAGGTCGTCGAAGCGGAAGCGGAGGTTCCCAAGGCAATGGCGGAGGCGTTCAGAAACGGTCGCTTGGGCATTATGGATTACTACCAAATGCAAAATATTCAAGCGGACACGTCTATGCGTAATGCGATAAGCGGCACCGGCGAAAACGGCGGTAAATCCAGCAAAAAATAGGAATAAACAATGTTAAACGTAATTGGTTTTGCCGACGTTGCGCAAGTTTTGCCGTTGCTTTTTATTCCCGTGATATTGATGGTAATATTCGCGGTAATAATAATAACGATTTCCAAAAAACTCAAATCGGATAAAAGCGCGCGGCAATCGAATAAAACGGCAGCTGTAACGGACGGCAACGGTCGCACTCAGCATCAGCGCGATTATATAAACGGTCTGCGTGTTCGTCAGTCGGAGAAGAAGATTGTCTCCGCCGACGGCAGTCACTCCCACTCCGGCAAGGAAGAACGCTACGAACCTATCGTAGGCTCTTTGGGCGAAGTGGACGACGAAGGCTGCGACGAATTGGACGGAGTACGTCTTATCGAACACGACGAGTCCTATTGCGACGACCCGCAGCACCTTGCCGCTGCCGACTACGAAACGCTCGAACAGGCGATAGTTATCGGCGAAGTAATCAACGCGCCCCGTTTTAAGAGCCCGTACGGAAAGCGTTAGCGGCAGTTGGTAGGCGTTTGGGTTATGAACGCCTCTCAATACGATAATGTGACAAACGGCTTAAAAGCGATATAGCTTTTAAGCCGTTTTCTTTGTTGTATTCTGCAAATAATTTACCTATTGTCAATTAACTGCCGTAGCGGTGAACTCACGCAATATTGCGTTAACCCGCAACGACGGGATCTTTAACAAACAGCTTGTTCCAAATAGTAGTTGTAATATTGGCGTTGTCTACCGTTACTTCGTCCACTACGTAGTTGTCCTTGTCCGCGCCTATAAGCGTTACGTCGTTGATTATTATTTCCTGCGTGCCTGTGGTCGCTTCGGCAAAGTTAAGGTCGATTGCTCCTATAGCAACGCTGTCGCCGTCCAATACGCCGTTTATTTTACCCATTTTTTCTATTGTGGCGCGAGTGGTGCCGTCGTAAGACTTGTCCTTTATTGTAAGACCGTTTATTTCTATATGCTTGGGCTCGATGCGTCCGCGTGCTTCTCCTTTTAAGACGTAGTTGCAGCTGTCGCGTCCCGTAAGCTCAACGTTGGCAAGCATAACGCTTTTGTCGCCGGCGTTTTTGTCGTTAAAGTACAGTTTGTCGGCTACGGCTTTTACTTCGTCGCCCGCTTTTACTCCGTCGAGAGCGATTAGGGGCTTTTCTATAACGTTGGTTTTGTCGTACGTCTTTACAAATTCGTTTTTAACCGTCAATTCTTTGGGCAGTACGGTAAGCGTGCCCTGCTCGAATTCTATGTCGTAATCCTTGAATTCGCAGCATTCTTTAATCATAATTTTGTAAACGCCTACGTTAAGTTTGTCCGCGCTTATATCGGCATAGTCCATATCCGTTACGGAACAAGAGCCGAAGGGTAACATTCCTGCGTCATCGCCGTCTACAAAGCCGCGGCAGTTGTAAGCAAGCTCGGGCAGCTTGTCGCCGTATGTTACGGTAACGGTGGGAGCTTCTATTGTAAGCTTGGGCGGAAGCACGTTTATCGTGGCGTATTGCTTGTATTTGCCTACTTTGACAATGATATTGTTGCTGCCCGTTTGCGTCATTGTGTAGTTGAGCTTTAACGGACTGCCTTTTTGGTAGGTGCTTTCGGCAACCTGTTCGCCGTTTACCATCCATATTACTTTTTCGCCGTCGCGTATTTTGTCCGATTTGACGTCGCAGGTATACTCCTGCTCGTAACCGCGGCGGACTTCGTCTGCCGACGCTATAGCCGACATCATCGGTTTGTTGGTAGTCACGCGGAAGAATAACCAACCGAACAGAGCCAACGTCAATACTACGGTAATTATGCCTACCGCCAGCTCGACGCGGTCTTCGCTGTTTCTTGCCGCTTTGCCGGTATTGTTTTTACTCATAAGTATCCTCCTTGAAGGTAGTATGTAACGTACTTCGCAAAATATTCCGCCGTTACTTCAAGATGTAATCTATTTGCTGAGACAAACGCATAGCCGGCAAAAATTATTGCAATTATTTTTCCGTACTCTGTTGATTTTTAGCGATTGCTGTGATAGAATAATATTGTTAGTCATTTAGACTTAATTTTGCAAGGAGACTAAGCAAATGGCGCATTGTTACATAAAGTTTAATACGTGTAATTTGCGTACGGGGGGGGGTATAGCCCTTTTAACAACTTTATATAAGAAAATCTAACTGCGAAAGGGTGAATACGCTTTCGCAGTTTTTTTATTGTACAAAATCATAAAGGAGAGAGACAATGAAGAAAACTATCAGAATACTTCTTGCGGTATTGATGATTGCGTGTCTTGCGTTCACGATCACGGCGTGTAAGAACGAATGCGACAATGGCAACCACGACATGCAGCTTGTATCCGAAGACGCGGCTACGTGTACCGCCGATAAAGTTGAGCATTACAAATGCGCCAACTGCGACCAGACGGAAGACAGACCCGTTGCGGACAGCAAACTCGGACACGACTATACGGGCGTTCAATGGCAGGCTAACGGAGACAAGCACGAAAGGACTTGTGCTCGTTCGGGCTGCGGCTACAAGGATAGCCAAAATCATACCCCCACCGCAGGGACAAACGGTACTCCCGCAGATTGTTTGAACGACGGAGTAACTGCCGATACCGTATGCTCCGATTGCGGCGCTACGATTACCGCAGGTACCAAGATAGACGCGTTGGGACACGATTTCAATGCTAAAATCGAGGCTAACGTATCTGATAAAGTAGACGCAACCTGCACCGAAGACGGTCATATGACGGTAAAGTGCAGTCGCTGCGAAGAAACGGAACGACAAATTATCACATCTAATGGTCACACGCTTACTTATGAAGTAGCAGACGATACTCACACCGAGAAATGCTCCGTTTGTACGTACGTAGGCGAACCGACTGCGCACACGGATACGGACGGAAAGTGCGTATGCGGTAAACTCTTTACTGACTTCAACGTAACTGATTACGAAACTATCAAAGCCAGCGTTTCCGCCGACAAAAAGGAATCTGACGGATTTTATTTCGCAATCGGCGTTATTGAAAACATAGAGCACGACTATTACGGCAATATGACTATTGTCGCTCAAGACGGCACGGAACTTTACGTATACGGTGTTCTCGACATTGACGGCAAACAGTACGGTAATCTTGAAAACAAACCCGCCGCAGGCGAAGTAATAGTGTTGTACGGAAAAGTCAGTTATTACAACGGCGCGCAGCTTAAAAATGCAATACTTGTTCAGCACAAAGCTACGGTTGTAGCCAATCTTGCAGATATTGCGGGCATGATGTTGGAACTTCCTGCCAAAGCGGACGACAACTTCGCTTTACCTACTGTTGACGGCGCAACTATCACTTGGACAGTAGACGGCGTCGGTCTTACCATACAAAATAACGAAACCGCCGTTATCAGCCAGACTAACGAAGATCAAACGGTAACCGTTACCGCTGCGATTACTGTCGGCAACGATAACGCTACAAAGACGTTTACAGTAATTATTGCCAAACTCGGCGAAAAATCTATTGTGCTCGACTTTGCAAAGGACAATGAAGGCGTAAGCGGTACGCAAGGCAATCAAACTGTTACCAACGGTATCGTTACATACAGTTTAGGCAACGGTAAAGCTAATACGGGATATTTGATGATTTACAACGGCGGCTGGTTTGCCAACGTAACCCCTATTCCCGGAACGATTTTGAAGGTCGAATACGTAGTAACGACCGGAGCTGCAAAAGGCACGGAGTACTATATTACGTTTGGAAAAACGGCGATGCCGACTAAAACCACAACCGGAACGAAAACTTCTACCGGCAAGGGCGACGGTATTAATGTGACCGGAAGTCTTACCGCAACCGAAGCGGATGGGTATTACTTCTTCAATATTACGCCGAATAGTGGTAACGGACAATTGGTGAAAGTAATAATTACTTACAAACCCTGTACTCACGCCGACACAACCGACGTTCCTGCAACTAACGCTACTTGCACGGCGGCGGCGACAATCGCCCACAAAACTTGCAATGTTTGCGGCGTTATGCTCAATGCGGAAAATCAAGTTATCACAACGGCTACAACGGGCGAAGCTCTCGGACACAACTTTGATGATTTGGCAGAAGCCAAAGCTCCCACCTGCTCCGCAACGGGTAACGTTGCTTACAAACATTGCGACCGTTGCAACAAGAACTTCGACGAACAAGGTAAGAACGAAATAGCCGACGTAACTATTGCAATTAACCCCGACGCGCACAATTATATTTATGCTGTTGACCAAACGGACGCAACAAAACATATCGGCACGTGTTCGCATAATTCCGAGCACAAGACGGAAGCGGCAGATCATACTACCGGCGACTGGGTAACGACGGACGAAACCAATCACTGGAAGGTTTGCACCGTTTGCGAAGCGGAAGTGGAACGCGCCGCGCACGATTTCACGAGCGGCACTTGCGAATGCGGCAAATCTCAGGACGCTGTTACGTTTGAGGTAAAATACGCAGTTGCGGGCTATGAAGGAACGGATTCCGTTGTTCCCGCTAATGCGGAAGCAACCACGGGCGTTGAATTTGAATTTACAATTACGGTACCGCAGGGCTATGCGCTTGCTTCCGTTACGACTTCTATCGACGGCGTAACTGTCAATGAAACGGCAACCGCAGGAACGTACGCGTTTACCGTAGCGAAAGAACAACTCGGCGCCAACACCGAGATTACGGTTACCGTAACATTGACGGTTGCTGAGAAATCATGGAAAAAAGTGACGGATATCAATCAATTACAAGCGGGGATGAAAGTAGTGCTTGTCAGTGATAGTTTTATTGCGGGCAATATGGACGGAAAATTCTTGTCCAAATTAGATAATGTAACATACGTTGATAATAGCAAGGCGGAACTTAGTGCATTGCCGACAGGCGCGATAGAATTGACGTTGGGCGGAGAAATCGGCGCTTGGACATTGGCTAATGCCGAAGGAAAACTGCTTGGTGCAACCGCTGTTAAGGTTATGGCATGGGATAGCGGTACAACTACTTGGACAATTGGTTTCTCTAATGGTAATGCACTTATTACTAATACAACGAGTAGCAATGGAAGTATTAAATACAATGCAAGTGCTCCAAGATTTTTGAATTATACGTCCGGTCAAAAGGATATTCAACTATTTATGTATTGCTAATATTATAATACTTACGGCGGTTTGCAATATCCTGTTGCAAACCGCCTTTTTTTTATAATGGTGAAAAAAATGTTTTCGTTTTATAAGCGTTCATATGTTCAATTGTGCATAGTTATAATCGTCTTGTTTGATTTGCGCGTCTGAACGCACAAGATAAAGTATAATCGAACGGCTGTTGTTCGGTAGAACAATGCTTTTTTGTAGATATAATTCTAAATAATTCCCCCTTCACGGCAGTGTCCGTGAAGGGGGAATGTAAACTTTTATATTGTTATCTTCATTTGTCTATTCCGCTGCGGGCGATTGCGGGGCGGCGGTTGCTTGGGCAATTTCCTGCGCTATCGCTTGGCACAGGTTGTTCGCTTCCATATTGTATGCTTGGAGTATGCACTGGTAAACGGCTTCTTCCTTGCTGCTGCCGTGTCCTTTAATTACGGTTTTTGCAGCACCTAACAGTACTGCGCCGCCGTAGTTGTTGTAGTCCATCATATCCTTTACTTCGTACATTTTGTCTTTTATAAGCAGCGCGCCCATCTTGGACTTGAAGGACGACATCATCGACTTTTTTAACAGGCGCATCAGCTCTAAGCACGCGCCTTCCGTCGACTTCAACAGTATGTTGCCGCTAAATCCGTCGCATACCACAAGGTCTACGTCTCCCGACAGCAAGTCGCGCGCTTCCATATTTCCTACAAAGTTGATGCCGTCGGTGTTTTTAAGTAATTGGTACGTTTCCTTGCGCAGGGCGTCGCCCTTTTCTTCTTCCGCGCCGATGTTAAGCAACGCGACGCGCGGAGCGTTTACGCCGTACGCCTTGTTCAAATACAGACTTCCCATAACTGCGAATTGTTGTAAATATACGGGGTCGCAGTCTACGTTTGCGCCGCTGTCGCATATGCCTACAATGTTGCCTGCAATCATTGTGGGCAGAATAGGGCAAAAGGCGGGGCGTTTTACCCCTTTAATGCGTCCTACGCGCAGCACCGTGCCCGCAAGCAGCGCGCCGGTTGAACCGAGACTGACCAACGCGCGCGCTTCGGTGTCGGTACGCAGCAGCTCGAAGGAGCGGCTCATAGAACTGTCCTTCTTGGTCTTTATTGCTTCGGTGGGCTTGTCGTTACAGCTTATAACTTCGCAAGCGTGTAATACTTCCAAACGGCTTGCGTCGTATTTTTCTTGGGCAAGCAACGGGGTAAGCTTGCTTTCGTCGCCTACCAGTACTATTTGCAGGTCTTTTATTTGGTTGACGGCTTTAACCGTTCCTTTTACGTTTACCGACGGGCTATTGTCGCCGCCCATTGCGTCTACTATTATTTTTAACATTTTTACTCCGTTGATGATTATTGGAAATTATTGTATTTATTATATCATTATTGTGAGTTTTCGTCAACAACAGGGTATAACGACGGTCAGGCGGAATGATTTTTCCGCTTGCAGTCCGTTTGTCTTGCGTTTTTAGCGGTATAACATTGACTTTATTAACGCTAAATAGTATAATTATTACGGATGTAAAGCAACTCTACAAAGGACGTAAAAACATTGATAGAAATTCGCAAAGTTACAACGAAAAAACAACAAAAAGAATTTTTGCAATTCCCTTTGAAATTATATAAAGACAACCCGTATTTCGTTCCGCCGCTTTACGGCGACGAAAAGCAAATTTTTTCCGAGAATTATATGTACTACGATCAAGCCGAAGCCGTGTACTTCAACGCGTACAAGGACGGCGTTATGGTCGGACGAATATCGGGAATTTTGCAGAAAGCCGCAAACGCCAAATGGGGACAAAGCCGCGCGCGTTTTACCCGTTTCGACGCGATAGACAATCAGGAGGTCGCCGCCGCGTTGTTTCGGGCTGTGGAAGACTGGGCGCAAAGCAAAAACGCCGACGAAATAGTGGGGCCGCTCGGGTTTTCCGATCTCGAACGCGAAGGGCTGCTGATAGAAGGCTTCGACCAGCTTGCTACGTTCGAAGAGCAATACAATTACGACTATTACCAACGTTTAATAGAAAACTGCGGTTACGTCAAGGACGTAGATTGGTTGGAGCGTAAAGTGCGCATTCCCCGTGGCGGAGTGGACGAACGTATAGAAAGGATAAGCCGAGAGATGATGGATAAGTATAATCTCAGGTTTGTCCAATCCAAAAGCACAGGCGATTTTCTGAAAAAATACGTGGATCAGATTTTTCATATTTGGGACGAAACTTACGACAAGATATACGGCACCGTACCTTTTACCGACAAGGTAAAACGGGCGATGCTCAATAACTTCAAGTTGGTAATAGATTTGCGCTTTATTGCGGCAATTGTGGACGAAAACGACAGAATAGTGGCGTTCGGCGTGGTATTCCCGTCTATGGCCAAGGCTGTACAGAAGTCCGGCGGACGGCTTACGCCGGCTTGTCTTACTCGGTTGCTTGCGGATATCAAGAAGCCGTCTATCGTGGATATGGCGCTTATCGGTGTTTTGGACGAATACAAGAACAAGGGTATAGCGACGGCTTTGGTTTCGGAATTCAGCAATCGTATGACAAAGTACGGTATAGATTATGCCGAAACCAATCTTATGTTGGAGCATAACAGCCCTATACAAAACTTGTGGAAGCATTTCGATACCACGCAGCACAAACGCCGTCGTTGTTTTATCAAAAAAATACGGTAAACGTGTTTTGACGATAGTCTAAGCCAAATGATAAACGGAAAAAAATAATTTTCGTCATAATGTTTATTTTTTACCGTTTTTCAGTTAAAGTTAACAGACGGATAGTAATATATACTTAAACTAACTAAACATTTTCAAAAGGAATTAAAAGGAGCGGCAATGCTTAGAGTATTGGTGGATTCTGGCAGCAGTATCAAAATGTCCGAACAGGACAAATTAAACGTAGAGATTATTCCCCTAAGATACTTGATGGGAGAAACGGAATATCGCGACGGATTGGACGAAACAATCGACGAATTTTATGAAATACTAATCGGAAAAAGTATTTTTCCGCAAACGTCCCTTCCCTACTTGGACGAATTGGAAGCCAAGGTTAATGGTTATGTAAAGGACGGCGATGACGTAATAATCGTTACAATATCGTCTAAACTTTCGGGAACGTACAACGCTATTTGTAAATTATTCGAAGGCGTAAGCGCGGTGCGCGTTATAGATTCGTTATCCGCTGTTGGCGGACTTCGTCTGATAGTGGAAGAGATAAACCGCTGCCGCGATTTGCCCGTTGACGAGATTATTGCCCGCATTAACGCGCTTATTCCGCGTATATGTATAATAGCTATACCCGAGACGTTGGATTACCTGTTAAAAGGCGGACGTCTTTCCAAGAAAGAATGGCTGTTCGGCAGTATTCTGAACTTAAAGCCGCTTATTACCATTACCAACGGCGCGGTAAAGGTTGCAACCAAGAAAATAGGGCTTAAAATGGCAATGCGCGAGTGCGCCGATACGCTTAAAAAGTGGAACTGCGACGAGTCTTATCCCATTATAGCTTCCTATACGTACAATTCCGATAACCTTACCAAGCTTATCGAAATGACAGACGAATGCTATAAGCTGTTAATGTCCGAATACGACAACCTTTGTCCCGTAATAGCCTGTCATTGGGGACCTAACGCTTTCGGCTACGTTTTTGTTTCCAAGCAGTAATATTTGAAAGCGCGTTAGTATCCGCCGAATATAATTGTTGTTTTAGACGCTGTAACCGTCGCCTTACCGAGTACTGCATTCGGTAAGGCTTTTTTTTATTCAAACCGTTGACAATATAGAACAAATATTCTAAAATATTGTTATGGATATTTTGCACTGCGATCTTAACAATTTTTACGCTTCGGTGGAGCAGACGCTGAATCCCGAGCTTCAAGGAAAATTCGTTGCCGTTTCGGGTAATCCCGATACGCGCAGCGGCGTTATTCTTGCAAAGAATACCGCCGCTAAGAAGATGGGCGTATTGACGGGCGAGCCGATATGGCAAGCCAAGCTCAAATGTCCCGAGCTCATCTGCGTGCCGCCGCATTTCGAGTATTACGTACATTTTTCCAAACGCGTAAGAGCCGTTTACGAACGTTATACCGACAAGGTGGAAGGCTTCGGCTTAGACGAGTGTTGGTTGGACGTTACTCACAGCGGGATATTCGGATCGCCCTTTGCAATAGCGGAAAAAATACGCGCCGACGTCAAAAGGGAAACGGGCTTGACCATATCGGTAGGGGTATCCTTTACCAAGACGTTTGCAAAATTGGGCAGCGACCTAAAAAAACCCGACGCTACTACGGTTATTTCCCGAGATAATTACAAGCAAATGGTATGGCGGCTGCCGGTCAACGAAATGCTGTTAATAGGCAAGCATACTTCGGCAAAGCTTAACGATATGGGCATATTTACGCTTGGACAATTGGCTAACGCCAGCGTTTTTGCGTTGAAAAAACGTTTCGGCGTAGTGGGGGAACGTATGTACCGCGCCGCTCGCGGCGAAGACGAAGAAGAAGTGCGCGAAGCTTTGAGCGAACGGGAAATAAAGAGCGTAAGTCACGGAACAACCACGCTTAGGGATATGGTAACGTACGACGACGCGGACAAGGTGATATTTTACCTTTCGGATATGGTCGCCACGCGGCTGCGCCGCTACGGTTACGTAGGCGAAGTCGTTCATTTGTATATACGGCATAACGACCTTACGCACTCGGGCAAACAGCGTAAAATAAACGCCACCAACGTTTGCGACGACGTATATCGCGCGGCTGCGGAGCTGCTGCGCGATATATGGGACGTAAACAGGGACAGACCCTTGCGTTCGCTTACCGTTTCGGTGGCGGGATTGTACGAAGTATATTTGGGCTCGCAAGCGTCCATATTCGACAAGAAGGACGACAGGGACGAACAGCTGGAATATTCCATTGACCGAATACGCAAGAAGTTCGGCTTTAACGCCATAATGCGCGCAAGCATATTGGATAACGATTTACTTTCGGGCAAGCTGTTCAGCGAAGAAGACCTGCTGCCCTTCAAACGCTGATTGCTTGCTTGGTAATCGAAGCTGTATTGTATTATGCTGTTACAATAAATAACGCCCGCGTATACGCGAGCGTTTCGGTTATTCCAAATAATTTTTTCTCAATTTTTCTATTTCTTCCTGCGTTACGCCGCACGCTTTAACAAATCCGTCCAAGTTTTGATAGCGTTTGGCTATCTCGTCGAAGTACGCGTCCAAATAGTACGGCTGAACGATTAGCATTTCTTCCACAACGTCCATTTTGTCGGGCGAAACGTACGGTTTCACTTTGTTTAGCAGGCTGTTTGTATTCTCCCGAGTTTGTACGTTGGATTCGATAAAGTCGTCGTACATAGTTTGTTTGTCTGCGCCCAAGCAATATTCCAACAGCAGCGCGCAGGTTCCGCAGCGATCCTTGCCCATAGTGCAGTGCCACAATGTCGCGCCGTTTACAGGCTTGTTGGCCATCTCTTTGAGAAAACGTCCGTATCCCGCTCGGCAATGGTCGTCGTATACGTAACGGCGGTAGATTGTTTCCATGTGGTCGTGGTAGTTTTCGCCTTTTTGCGCCATTCTGTCCCAACCCGATTGCAGTCTTGCCGCAAGCGTAGGTCCGTCCAATGCTTCGAAGCTTATGCCGAATGTAACGGCGCGCACAATAGAGATATTGATGTGTTCCACTCCGTCCATAGGTACGTCGGGAGCGTTTGCTATTTCCGTTTCGGTGCGCAGGTCTATTACTCGTTGCAGTCCGCGTTTGCTTAGACAGTCTATATCCGACTGTTCGAGACGGTTTAATACTCCCGAGCGCAGCAGTTTGTTTGGTTTAACAGTGCCGTATTTCGTTATCATTCCGCCGAGATCGCGAGCGTTTGTAACGTTAGGCAGATTAAGCTTCATTTTGCTCTCCTTGGGACAGCTTTTTGCGTATACCGTCTACAATCATAGATATGGCTATAACGTTGTGTCCGCCTTCGGGGACGATTAGGTCGGCTTTCGCTTTGCTCGGTTCTACAAATTGCTCGTGCATTGGCTTGACCGTGTGCAGGTATTGGGTAATTACCGAGTCCATACTTCTGCCGCGTTTTTCCACGTCGCGTCTAAGCCGTCTTATAAAGCGCACGTCTGCGTCGGTATCGACAAATAACTTTACGTCGCACAAGTCGCACAGCTCTTTGTTGGTAAATATCAGTATGCCTTCCACAATTATTATTTTAGCAGGATTCATTTCTTCCCACTGTCCGCGGCTGTGCGATACGAAGTCGTAGGTGGGGTGTTTTATGCCCACGCCTTCTTTAAGCATTTTTACGTGCTGAACGAGCAAGTCGGTATCTAACGAATCGGGGTGATCGTAATTGAGCTTGACGCGTTCTTCAAAGGGCATTTCTTCGTGCGCCTTGTAGTAGTAGTCGTGGGACAGTATAACCGCGTCGTCCTTGAACGCCTGATAAACTTTGTGCGCGATGGTTGTTTTACCGCTTCCCGTTCCGCCGGCTATACCTATTACAATGTTCATTTGTTTGTCTCCTTGTATTCCATATTATTTTATCATTCCCTAACGTTCGTGTCAACGCGTGCGTTTGCGAACGGCGGCGATATTTTTTCATTGTTGACAATGCGGTTTTTCGGTTTGCTGTTTCGAGTACTGTATACTTAACTTTCGCGAACGGAGAAATTTGCATTACGTGAAATTTGAGTAAAAAATTGACAAAAACTTATTGAAAAACTTTGTCCGCTGTGTTATACTATCGCAGGCTATGAAAAAGATATCCGTAACTCCCGAGCTGCTTCAAATTTTTCGCAGTATGCCGCAAACTCTCATTATGGAAGGCTATTGCAAATATTTCGATAACGTCGCCGTATACTGCGACGGCTGCGACTACGCAACGGTGTGCGTAGATGACGGCGGCGCAATTCACGTATGTATGTATACCGAGAGCAAGGACTTTATTGACGCAATCGTAACAATGTTGGGCGGCAAAACCGTGGAGTTTTGCGCTGTGCCACGCTTTGTTACGGAGTATTTGCGGACGGAATACGCTTTCAATTGGGAAACTAACTGCTGCCTGTATACCTGGAACGGACAGCCGCTTCCGCACAAATGCAGCCGCGACCTTCGCCAAATGGACGGTGCGTACGCACGTCAAATATCCGACGGAACGTTTTATCGCGCTTCCGAACAAGAAATACGCGCGTGCTTATCCGTTCATCCGTCGTCGGCGGCATACGTTGACGGCAAGCCTGTATGCTGGTGCTTGTTGCATATGGAAGGTAGCTTGGGTATGCTGTACACCTTGCCGGAATACCGCAAGCAGGGCTACGCCTTGGAAGTTATGACCGATCTTACCAATAAGGTGATAGCAAGCGGAAATATCCCCTACGCGTATATTGTTACAGATAACTCAGCCAGTCGCAATTTGGCGGGAAAATACAACTTGGTACAAGTTTGTCCCGCAGATTATTTCGAGATAGATTTATTCTCGCCCCCAAATACAAACTAAGGAGAAATTTATGTTTACTAATTTAACGGCTTTTGCCTTGTCCGACACGGCAGTGTACTGGATTAAGGAAGGGGTGGGAATTCTTGCGTCCGCCTTTGTTCTGATTTCTTTTTTATTTTCTAACGAGCGTAAAACGCGCATTATCAATATTGTGGGTGCTGCGATATTCGTAGTTTACGGCATAATATTGCCCGCATACGCCACAAGCGTTATGAACGGAGCTTTAATAGTAGTGCATATCGTTAAACTTACTAAGGAACATATGGCGAAGAAAAAGCAACAAAACACTCTTGACAACCGCGAGCAATCGTCAGCAGAAGGACAAACTTCGTCCTCTGCAGATTCCGACGAACCGTCTTGCGAAAAATAATCGGAATAAATTTGCCGCAAGTGGAAATACTATTGTAACCGACGCTGCGGCAATGCCGAAAACGAACGGATACGCTACCAATGCGGTCAAGAAAAAATTTTAAGTAAAATATTGCTTAAAACAGTTTACATTTTAATAGAATAATGGTAAATTATTCCCGCTAATATATGGTATCCGTTACGGCTTTATTTGTTGCGACGTGGTATTTGGCAAAAAAAGTAGGGCGTACGGTGATTTGTATGGGTAAAATCAAATATATAAAGTGTCCGCGTTGCGAGCTTAATTATATTCCCGATACGGAAGAAATGTGCGATATCTGCAAGGCGGAATTGGGACTTGAAACGGATATAGTATTATTGGACGATATTATCGACGACGAAGAACCGCTTAAGCTGTGTCCGATATGCAAGACGGCTTATATCGGTCTCGACGAAGATATGTGCGAAAACTGCTTGGCGCAGGAAAGCCGCGAAGACGACATTGACGAAGATTCGGACGACTGGCGCGAATATTTGGACGACGACGATACCAAGGACGGCGACGAGGACGGGGATATTCCGCTTGACGAATTGGACAAAGAATTCGGCGACGAAGACGAAGAAGAAGAGTTCGAAGACGAAGAAAATATGGATATCGATCTTGACGACTATCCCGACGATATAGTAAGCGATTTCGACGACGATTTGGACGAAGACGAAGAAGATATCGACGACTTTGACGACGATTTGTAATAGCGAGTTTTGTTTGCCGTAGTTACGTCGTATTGCAAGCGTTTGCAAAATTAAATATTTATCGTTTATATTATGCGTTCGAAGCGATTATTGTTTCGAACGCTTTTTATGTATACGAATATTTTATGCTTACGGCTTTTGCCGTATGGTTGGCAATTATTTTGTCAATAATCGTAATATGAAAAAATCCGTTACTATCGATTCGGCCAAAAGCTATGTGGAAAGCTTGGTCGGGCGCGATGTTAATGTCAAGGTTAACCGCGGACGCAACAGAATAAAGCGTTATCAAGGCGTTGTAAGCGAAGCGCACGACAACGTATTCGTTGTAAGGCTCAAGAGCGATCTTTTCGACCGTATAAGCTGTACCTACACGGATATGGTGTGCGGCGACATAGCGATAGCGGAAAAAGCCGTTACGGCGCCGTCGGAGCATTAGCCGAAATGTTTGCGGATTTGTTTGCCGTCTAATGCGTAATCGGCAAAATACGACGTAAAAAAATACACGGCATTTGTCATAACGCCGAGCGTTACCCCGTATATTACAGTGATATCACAAATTCGTTCGTGGGGGTAATTATGTCAAACGCTCAATTTCAAAGCGCAACATTCGTCAATCGTAAACTAATAGGTAAAATTCAAACTGCGGAGAGCGTTCGCATTTCCGTAAAACAGGATATAGCGCAGGTGCTGTCCATAGGAGTGGATAGCTGCGTCAATTCCTACGAAACTACCAACGGCGAAGCGTCCTTTTACGGTAAAACCAATATCAAGTTTATGTACTCGGACGGCACTTCCGTGTTGAGTTCCAGCTACAACGCCGACTTTACCGCAAGTATTCAAAGCGAATTGCTGAATACGGACAGCAAACTTACGTTCGACGTTGTAACGGTGGACACCAAGGCGGACGTCAGCGTTAATACCGCTACGCTTACCGTTTTGTTGGAAATCACAGTGTACGCGTACGTATGCGAGCGTTCGCCATATTTCGAAAGCGGCGAAGACATTTTTACCAAAACCGATAGAGTGGAAGTTCTCGAACAAGCCGACGTCATCAATATTCCGTTTGTTTTGGACGAAGAACTGTCGTCGTCGCGTAACATTTCGACGGTACTGCTTGCCGAGAGCGCTCTGTGCGCTACCGATTATTCCGTGTCCAACGGTGTATTGCGCGTTCAGGGAGATGCGTTGGTGCGTTTGACGTACATTTCCGACGGAGTTATAGTAACGGACAATCTTCCGTTCAAGTTCGAGCGCGAACTGGAAGCTACGGAAGGGCTTGCAGATTGCCAATTGAAATTAAGATTGATTTGCAAAAACACCAAGGTGCGTTTGGATATAGCCGAAGGCGACGTCAATACTGCGTTTACGGTGGAAATTTCCGGAACGGCGCAAGCGGAAGCAACGAGAACGGGCGTGTTGGAAATAGTTTCGGATGCGTACGGACCCGATTGCGACTTCACGTTCGAGCGTAATACCGTAACTACAACGTTGCCCTGCGGAAGCGCGTGCGCAGTCAAGAAGATTCTTACAAATCTTGCTTCCGACAACGGAAAAACTCCTATTACCGCCGTCAACGTCGGAGCTATCGTAACCAACTGTGTTTCGCAGGAGCGTTCGGCGTTGGTAGAAGGCGTAGTGTACGCAACGTTGCTGTACCAGACGGAAACGGGAACGGAAGGCGAACAATTGGAACTGCCCTATTCGCAAACGGTGGATATAGATTATCTTATGCCGCAATGTAAATCTTTCGCCCGTGCAACCGTGCTTAATTTCGATGTGTTGGAGCAAGGCGGCGTTCTTGCGGAAGCGGAGCTGTGCTTAACCGTCGAATCGGAACGCACGGTAGACTATTCGGTAATAGTCAACGTGGAAGAAAAGCCTTTTGACAAAACGGAACTGCCCGCTATAGAAATGTGTCTTGCAAGAAAGGGCGAAACGCTGTGGAACTTGGCTAAGAACCTGCATATTTCCGAAGAAGATCTCGTGTCTGTCAATCCCGAAATTACCAACCCGCTGGACAAGGACGCAAGGATTGTCGTATACAATAAGATTTAGGCAACAATACAATTTCGATACTGTGCGTAACGGCTGGGAAACAGAAGTTTTCCAAGCCGTTTTTGTATAGTTACTATCTGTCGTTTTTTGCGTTGCTAAACAGTTGTTTTTGTGTTATAATCGTTGCGTTATGAAGGTAAAGGTTTACGCAAAACTCAATCTTACGCTAAACGTTACGGGGCGGCGAAACGGCTTTCACGATATTGACAGTCTTGCCGTATCGGTAGATATTTACGACGAGATACAAGCGTCGCCGCGCAGCGACCGTGCGGTAACTGTGCGCGGTATGCCGAGCGTTAACGATGCGGATAATTCCGCCTACAAAGCCGCCAGCGCCTTTGTACGTGCGTTCGGCTCTTGCGGCGCGGATATTACAGTAAACAAAGGCATTCCGTTTGCCGCGGGAATGGGCGGTTCTTCCGCGGACGTTGCGGCAGTCGTTTATTGTATGTGTAAGCTGTACGGTGTTGACATTTCGTCGCGTAAAGTTTACGACTTGTGCGCGGCTCTCGGCAGCGACGTTAACTATATGTTGCGCGGAGGCTTGGGCAGACTTCGCGGCAAGGGAGACGACGTGGAATTTTACCGTCTTGCGCGTCCGTTATATTTTGCATTGACTACGTTCGGCGTTGGTATAAGCAGCAAGGAAGCCTATTCCGCATTCGATTTGCTTCCCGTTCGTCAACCGCCTGCGGATAACGGCAAGCTATTGAATATGCTTACAAACGGCGAAGCAAACGCAGTAAAACTGTTTAACAATCATCTGCAAGGTGCGTCGGCAAGCCTTTCCGATTACGCCAGAGAATATCTCGGTTTTATTGCCGAACACGGGCTTTCCGCCAATATGACGGGCAGCGGCAGCGCGTATTACGCGGCTTTCGATGACAAAACGCAGGCGGATAAAACTGCGGAACTGCTGAGCGCGAAGGGTTATGATACAGTAGTTTGTAAAACCGTGGACAACGGTATCGAAGAAGTAATTTAGACGTTTCGACAAAAAATTTTTTAATTATGCAATTATTGTAATTTGCGTTATTATACCTTACGTCAAATCGGTCGATAAACATACTACTTCAAGCAACGGGAGAGTAGTTATGAAAAAGATTGTTTTGTCTGTAGTAGCGTTAATCGGTTTGATAGCGGTAATTATGTTGGTTCCGTCCAAGAGCACCAACGCCGACTTTTTGCGTATACATATCCGAGCGGACAGTAACGACTCCGCCGATCAACAGGTTAAGTACGTAGTTAAGTCTGCAGTCGTGGATTATTTGACTCCGCGTTTGGCAGACGCTACGGATAAAAACAAAGCGATGAAAATTGTCGCGCGGGAATTGGACAATATCCAAGCGGTGTGCGACAAAACGCTTGCGGACAACGGATTTGCCTATACCAGCCGCGCCAAGCTGTGTGCGGAAGAATTCCCCGACCGCGCATATAACGGCGTAACGCTTCCCGCGGGGGTGTACGACGCGTTGATAGTGGAACTGGGCAGCGCGCAGGGCAACAACTGGTGGTGCGTGGTGTATCCGCCGCTGTGCTTCGTAGGCGGCGAAAGCAACGGAACAAGTCAAATTGTGTACAAGTCCAAGCTTATGGAAATCATCCGAGCCTGGCAGGAAAACCGCAAATAGCCGAAGTATTCCTTAATAGGTATAAACAAAATAATTAAAACGATTTAGAACAGTAAAGTATCTAAGTCGTTTTTTTACGCCGTTATTATCATTCCGTACAGTCGATATAACAATTTATAGGCGTTTGTTGTTAGAATAAAAACGCTTAATATTCTCATACTAACAAAAAAATCAGGAGGATAATTCTAAGTGTTGCAATCAAAAAAAGTAAAAATCGCCGCGATTGTTTTGGCGTTTTTGATTTTAGCCACCGTTGTAACGGTATCCGTCGGCATAGGCGTAGCCAACGCCGCGGTTGTCAAGGTCGGTTCTCGCGGAACGGTAGTTAAAAATATTCAAACCAAGCTTAAACGTTGGGGATACTACACCGGCAGCGTGGACGGCATTTACGGAGCCAAAACCAAGTCGGCGGTACAATATTTTCAACGTCAAAACGGGCTTAAAGCGGACGGTATAGTAGGTAACGCCACGGCTAAGGCAATGGGTATCACTCTCAGCGGCGGCACGACATCCGGTTCTACTACGACCAAACCGAGCAATATATCCAACAGCGATTTGTATTTGCTGTCCTGTTGCATATACGGCGAAGCGCGCGGCGAAAGCTATACCGGTAAGGTTGCGGTCGCAGCGGTTATACTCAACCGTGTCGCCAGCTCCAAGTTCCCCAACAGTATTTCCGGAGTTATTTACCAAGCGGGAGCTTTTACCTGCGTATCCGACGGACAGATAAATCTGGGAACCAACGACGAATGCACCCGCGCGGCGCAGGACGCTATGAACGGCTGGGATCCTTCCGGCGGAGCGTTGTACTACTTTAATCCCGCTACCGCCACAAGCAAGTGGATATGGTCGCGCCCGCAGATAGTTACTATCGGCAAACACATCTTCTGTTCTTAATCCGACCACACGCGCAAGTCGCTCGCGCATTCCGCTTTTGACTTCGATTCGCTACGCTCATAGGCGCAAAAGTGGAACACGCTCGTGCCTAATATTAAGCGGTGGTCGCTGCGCTTTGTGCTATCAACTTGTTCCCGTCGCGGTCGGACTTAGAAGTTGCGCTTGCACGCAAGCGCGTCATATTCCGACTTAGGCGGGCGTACAACCCCGCCAGCCCCGTATGGGCGCGAAGCTCGGTACACGCCCGAACTTCGCGGGAACTTTAACTAACCGCTTTTAGCGTGTAAAATACCGAAAGCGATTTACAATAAATAATTTAGGAGAAATAATAAGTGATAAGCAGAAACAATTCCATCAAAAATTTTTGGACTATATTTTTCGGTGTAATCGCGTTGCTTGCGATTGCATCGGCAATAGTAATAGGAGTGGTCGCGGCAAACAAAATAGCCTTTATGCGTATGTCCGTCGTCGACGACGAAAACTCCTACAAGGTATCGCAGGAAAACGGTTACAGAAGCTCGCTGTATCTTGCCTGCGACAGTATGAAAAATCTCGACGCCAATCTCGGCAAAATTGCTGTTTCCAACGATACGGCGCATCAAACTCAAATGCTTGCAAAGGTAGTTATTCACGCCAACCAAGTAAACCAAAGCTTGTCTAATTTGCCCTTTGCGGAAAGCGACAAGTTAGCTTCCTGCCAAAAGTTCGTAAATCAAACGCAGGATTATGCAACCTATCTTCTCGGTAAATTATCCCGCGGAGAAGCTCTAACTGCGGACGAGCGTGTCGCGCTCAAAAGCCTTGACGCAGTTGCAACTAATCTGTACGACTTTTTGCAGGAGTACGCTTCGTCCGATTCCGGCTTGTTTATGACCAACGGCAACGGACTTAACAACGTGGGCAGCCTGTCCGACAGCTTCGACGAAGTGGACGATAACGCCTTCGCGTACGAAAAGCTTATTTACGACGGACCGTTTTCCGACAGTATAGAAGAAAAGGTATTAAAGACGGACAAAACCGTCTCCGCCGAAGAAGGCGGCAAAATAGTATCCGAGCTGTTCGGCGAAAACAAGTTCGTATCGGAAATCAACAACAAAGGCTCGCTTTATCTGTACGATACCCAAGCGGGACGCGTTTATCTCACTAAAAACGGCAAGGTCGCTCAGTACGAAGCGTACAACGAAGCAAGCGGGCAAGTTAGCGTCGATTGCGACAAGTGTATTGCCGTTGCGGAAGAGTTTTGCCGCAAGTTAGGTTACGACGTTAAGGGAGTGTGGATTTCCAAAACGCAGGATTTCGTAACCTACGTCAATTGCGCTACGGTAATAGACGGCGTAATAGTTTATCCCGACCTTATCAAGGTGGCGGTAGACTGCGCAAGCGGCGAAGTTGTCGGTATGGAAGCTCGCGCTTACCTTATCAATCACTGCGATTGGTCGGTGGATTTCGGTGACGTTACGCAATCGGACGCGCAAACGGCTGTGGACGGCGCGCTTAAAGTTACCAACGTTGCCAAGGCTCTTATCGAAAAGAACGGCGAGCATTACGTTTGTTACGAATTCCAGTGTCAGGATGGCGACCGTCAGTACTACGTTTACGTAGACAGTAAAACGGGTAAGGAAGTGGAAATCTTCAAGGTAATAAGCAATACGGAAGGCTATACCGTAATTTAACGCATAAAACCATAACCTTAGCAAAGCCCGAAATATTTCGGGCTTTTTTTACGTCGCTTTTCCGTACGTCTGTAGGGATAAGTCGGTGTTTCCGCATAAGTCGGCAAATATGATACTTGTGGTGTAATAATTCCGTTATTTTGCTTAAATATAGCGTTATAGTATTGTAATCTAAGACAAAGGGTGTTATCATAGTTACAGATTATTCTGCAATATATATAACAAAGACGGTGAAATAAATTGAAAATAAAAGTAAAAAAATTATCGTACGACAAGGTTTTGAAATTACGTACCGAAAAGCCTATCTCCCCCAAACGCACAAGTTTTTTGTTTCGAACGCTTATGAAAGCGGCTTCCGCTTCTGAGCTTAAAGCAACTAATTTTACTTACAAAACAATAGGTATGGACAAGTTGGGCAGGAAAGAACCGTGCCTGTATCTTATGAATCACTCGAGTTTTATCGACTTGAAGATTGTTGCTACTATTTTGTATCCGCGGCGGTTTAATATCGTTATGACTTCTGACGGTTTTGTAGGCAAACGTTGGCTTATGCGCAGTCTCGGGTGTATTCCTACCAACAAGTTCGTAACCGATACCGCGCTTGTGCGCAATATGACCAAATGCTTTAATCGGCTTCATACGTCGGTATTGCTGTATCCGGAAGCAAGCTATTCTTTCGACGGAACGGCTACGCCGCTTCCGTACGGATTGGGAAAATGCTTGAAAATACTGGGGGTTCCGGTAGTGTTTATCAAAACGGAAGGCGCGTTTTTGCGTGATCCGTTGTATAATAATTTGCAACTGCGGCAAGTAAACGTGTCTGCGACAATGGAGTACTTGTTCTCGCCGAAGCAGATATCCGACATGACTGTTGACGAAATCAACGCAAAGCTTGCCGCTTGTTTTACTTTCGATAATTTCCGTACGCAGCAGGAGCAAGGCGTAATAGTAGACGAAGCTTTCCGCGCGGACGGTTTGGAGCGAGTGCTGTACAAGTGTCCGCATTGTCTTGCGGAAGGAACGACTGTCGGAAGCGGAACTACCGTTGTCTGTAAAAACTGCGGCGCGTCTTACGAGCTTACGGAACTCGGATACTTGAACGCGCTAAACGTACAAGGAAAGTTTACGCACGTTCCCGATTGGTACGCTTGGCAGCGTCAATGCGTACGGGAAGAATTGGAAAACGGTACTTACTCGTTGGATGTGCCCGTTAAGGTTATAATTATGAAGGGAACCAAGGCGGTATACGACATAGGAAACGGCAGGCTTACGCACGGCTTAGACGGTTTCCGTCTGGTTGCCGCAGACGGCAAATTGGACTACCGTCAATCTGCCAAGGCTTCGTACGGCTTGTACGCCGATTACAATTGGTACGAGTTGGGCGATATAATTTGTATAGGCGACAACGATTATTTGTACTATTGTTTTCCGCAGGGGGCGGACGGCGTAGTTGCAAAAACCCGACTTGCTACGGAAGAATTATACAAAATGTTAAAGTAGCCGAATAATAAACGCGTTTACCTGTATGTACAGACAAACGCGTTTTTAGTCGGGTTTCGTGATAGCATGAGAACTAACGGTTAATTTTCTTCGAAAAGCAGTTGTCCGTAGTTAGGCAAAGCCCACTCGTTTGCGGGACACAGCCGTTCCAGCTCGTCTGCGCACAGTCTCACTTCGTTGTATGACGGTCTAATGACCGTTTGACAATAACGCGCCTTTTCAACGCTGTTTTCCGTCGGTATCTGTCGGAGCTTTTCTTGTAGATACGCCGACGCTTTTGCGCAGTCGTCCGTTAGCTTGACGATTCTGTTAAGTTTATCCGCTTCCGTTGCGGTTTTTTCGGACAGCTTGTTTTTGCAGTCTATCAGCAGCGCAAGCTCCGTTTGGTACTTTTCTACGCAGGGCGCAATTTGTTTGTTGAACATTTCCGCCGTAACAGCGCCTTCCGTTTGTACGGCGTTGCAATACGTTTGCAGCAAAATGTCCTGTCTTGCCAATTGTTCGCGGCGCGTCAATACTCCGTGACGCTCGAACAACTGCAAGTTTTTCTCGCGCGACAAAAACGCTATCGATTCGACCGCGTCCGCTTGTAGAAGTCCGCGTTTTTTCGCTTCTTCTATCCAATCGTCCGAGTAATTGTTTCCGTCGAATATAACTCGTTTGTGTTCGGCAAAGACTTGCGTTATCAGTTCGCCTGTTTTTTGCCAAACATCGCAGGCGTTGTCCAGTTCGTCGGCAAACTGACGTAAGCTTTCGGCGACAATTACGTTCAACGTCGTATTTACGTCGGATATTGAAGCGGACGAGCCTACCATACGGAACTCGAACTTATTGCCGGTAAACGCGAATGGCGAAGTACGGTTGCGGTCGGTAACGTTGACGATTTTAGGCAAACAATCTTTCCCTGCCCGCCATTTTCCGCCGCATGCGTATTGTATCGTTTTGTCGAGCGGTTCTCCGAGAAAAACCGTCAGTATCTGCGGCGGAGCTTCGTAACCGCCCAAACGCAGGTCGTTGCTTGCCGAAGCTACGGAAGCCAGCAGCAAATCGTTGTATTCGTCAACAGCTTTGACTACCCCGGCCAAAAACAGCAAATAACGAGCGTTTTCCTGCGCGGTGTTTCCCGTTTCGAATAGATTTTCGTCCCTGTCCGTAATTAGCGACCAGTTGTTGTGCTTGCCGCTGCCGTTAATTTTGTCAAAGGGCTTTTCGTGAAGCAGACACTTAAAGCCGTGCTTTTCCGCTGTCGTTTTGAGCGTTTCCATTATAAGCTGATTTTGATTGCACGCGTCGGTAGAGTCGGAATAGCATGGCGCAAGCTCGCATTGGCAGGGCGCTACTTCGTTGTGCTCCGTTTTGACTATTATACCTAACTTCCATAGCTCGTCGTCAACGTCCTGCATAAACCGTATAACGTCGTCCGTCGGCGGACGGAAATAGTGCGCGTCTAACTCCTGTCCCTTGGGCGGAGCTGCGCCGAACAGCGTTCTGCCCGTGTATACAAGGTCGCTGCGTTTGCCGTAAAGTTCTTTGTTTATAATAAAATATTCCTGTTCCGCGCCGACTACGCTTCTTACGCGCGAACGCGGCATACCGAGCTTGTTCAGTATTCGCAACGCTTGTTTGTTCAGCGCGTACGAGCTTTTAAGCAGCGGTGTTTTTTTGTCTAATATTTCGCCATTAAATCCGCAGAAGGTAGTCGGTATGCACAGGCTGTCTCCCTTTATAAAGGCAAACGCGGTGTAGTCCCAATTTGTGATTCCGCGCGCTTCGAAGGTTTGGCGCATTCCGCCGTTTGGAAAGCTCGACGCATCTCCTTCGCCTGTCGTCAACTCTTTGCCGCGGAATTTTATTATTGCTTCGCCTTCGCGGTTTATGGAAGTAAGGCTGTCGCGCTTTTCCGCCGTGAAGTTGTTCAGCGGCTGAAACCAATGGGTATAGCGTGTAACGCCTTTCGCCGTAGCCCATTTTTTCAGAGCTTCGGCGTATATTTCCACGTCTCTATCGGTAAGTTCCCCATTATGCTCCCGCGCATTAACTATGGCTTTATATGTTTTTGCTGGCATATATTTGCGCATTTTGCGGTAATCGAATACGTTTTCCGCAAACGTAGCAACGCCGTTAATTTTTTTCATAGACAATCCTTTGTATAAAATATGTAGCCGCCGCGCGTTAAGTGACGTTATTGTGTATAATTATTTCGACCACAGCTCTTTTTTTTAGATAAACGCTGTCCTGTTCGGTGATTTTGCGTATAACTCTGCAGGGGTTGCCTGCCGCCAAAACGCCTTCGGGTATATCTCTTGTAACTACCGAACCCGCGCCTATAACGGACCCTTGTCCGATTGTCACTCCGCCGCATATCACTACGTTGGATGCTATCCAACAGTTGGATTTTACAGTAATCGGCTTGGCGTATTCTCTGTCGGTTAGCATTCCCTGTTCGGTTTCGTACATATTGCGTTCCGTATGAACAAGCGGATGTATCGCCGTGGCAAGGCAAACGTTCGGACCGAAGAATACGTCGTCGCCGATTGTTACGGGAGCGCAATCCAATACGGTAAAGTTGAAGTTGGCGTAGCAGCGCTTGCCGAAGGAAGTAAATTCGCCGTAATCGAAGAATATAGGTCCTTGAAGATAAACGTCGTTGTGCTGCGGCAGCAGCATTTCCAGTATTTCCTTGCGTTTTTCGTCGTCTTCGTCCAAGCGGTTGTAACGGCTGCAAAGCTTGTGCGCGTATTTACGCATAGTGGCAAGCTCGCCGTCGTTAGGGTCGTATATCATACCTTTCAGCATTTTTTCCTGTTCCGTCATTTCTTCTCCTTGCTGCGGCGCGAACGCCGCGTACCTGTTTGTCGCCGTTGCGTTTATACGGCAAAAAATGCCGCAACGCGTTTAAGACGATTGTTATCTCTATTATATATTAAATATTATTTCGTGTAAACGAATGCTTGTGGTTTTTTAATAATTTTATCGTCGTTGTCCGAGATAGAATTAGACTGTTTTTGTTTGTATATCGTTTAGCGGACATACATTGCGGTAAAAATAACATTTTATTGTCACTGTTGTAATAAATTTTGCAAATTATAACATATTTATGTGAATTGCTCAATAAAAAATACCAAAAAAGCCACAAAATTAGCACTCTACGCTTGACAGTGCTAATTTTAGGTGGTATATTATGCGTTGCAAACGAGAATATATCATTTAACAGGGGGTGATATAATGGATTATCAAAAATTTACCGAAAAATCGCTATCCGCGATTGCCGTGTCGGAACAAACGGCAAGAGAATACGGCAATCCCGAGATAAAACAAGAGCATTTGCTGTATGCGCTGCTTGTTCAGGATAACGGTCTTATTCCCGAAGTATTAAAAAGCGTAAACGTCAACGCGCAGGCTATGGCTGCGGACGTTAAAAAGCAAATAGAAAAATTCGCCAAGGTGCGCGGACAAAGCGCGGCGTACGTTTCGCAGGAGCTTTCGGCTGCCCTTGACGAAGCGGAAAGGCAGGCGGATTCGATGAGCGACGATTACGTATCCGTCGAGCATTTGACGTTGGGCATAATTGTCAAAGCATCCGATAGCGTTTCTGCGTTGCTTAGCGATTATTCGGTTACTAAGGACTCTTTTTTGAATGCTCTTGTAGGCGTTCGCGGAAATCAGCGCGTATCCAACCAAACTCCCGAAGAAACCTATAATGCCCTTAAAAAGTACGGCAGCAACCTTACGGAATTGGCAAAGCTCAATAAGCTCGACCCCGTAATAGGCCGCGACGACGAAATTCGTAACGTAATACGTATACTGTCCCGCAAAACCAAGAACAATCCCGTCTTGATAGGCGAAGCGGGCGTGGGCAAGACGGCTATTGCCGAAGGCTTGGCAATACGTATTTTCAAGGGCGACGTGCCCGCGTCTCTTAAAAACCGCGAAATATTTTCGCTGGATATGGGCAGTCTTGTTGCGGGAGCGAAGTTTCGCGGCGAGTTCGAAGAACGGCTTAAAGCCGTATTGACGGAAATAAAAAGGAGCGAAGGCAGGATAATTCTTTTCATAGACGAACTGCACCTGATTGTCGGCGCGGGTAAAACGGACGGAGCTATGGACGCGGGTAATATATTAAAGCCGTTGCTTGCTCGGGGCGAACTGCACTGTATAGGCGCGACTACTCTCGACGAATACCGCAAGTATATCGAAAAGGATCCCGCTCTCGAACGCCGTTTTCAGCCCGTACAAATAGCCGAACCGACAGTGGAAGATACGGTAACAATTCTGCGCGGAATACGCGAGCGTTACGAAGTTTATCACGGCGTAAAGATTGCCGACAGCGCGTTGGTTGCAGCGGCAACGCTATCCAACCGCTATATTACAGACAGGTTTTTGCCGGACAAAGCCATCGACCTTGTGGACGAAGCGTGCGCTTCCATTAAGACGGAAATAGATTCTATGCCTACGGAAATGGACGAAATCAACCGTAAAATCATTTCTCTGCAAATAGAAGAAGTTTCTCTTAAAAACGAAACGGACGACTTGTCGAGAGCGAGATTGTCCAAGGTGCAAAAGGAGCTGTCCGACTTCCGTGCTCGTTACGACGCGATGAACGCCAAGTGGCAAAACGAAAAAAATGCAATAAGTCAAATAAACGTCTTAAAGGAGAATTTGGAAAAAGCCAAGGCGAATGCGGAACGCGCCAAGAAGGAATACGACCTTAATAAAGCTGCGGAATTGCAGTACGGCATTATCCCACAGTTGGAAAAGCAGATAAAGGAGCAAGAAAAGGTTTACGAACAGAGCAAAACGGATAATCTGTTGCGTAACAAAGTTACCGAAGAAGAAATATCCAAGATTGTCTCTCGCTGGACGGGGATTCCCGTAAGCAAGTTAGGGCAAAGCGAACGGGAAAAGCTGCTGCGCCTACCTGAAATTCTGCACAAGCGTGTAGTAGGGCAGGACGAAGCGGTAAACGTGGTGGCGGACGCGATACTGCGTTCCCGCGCGGGCATTGCCGACCCCAACCGTCCCGTAGGCTCGTTTCTGTTTTTAGGTCCGACGGGCGTAGGCAAGACGGAGCTGACGAAAGCCCTTGCGGAAAGCCTGTTCGACGACGAAAGAAATATGGTGCGGATAGATATGAGCGAATATATGGAGAAGTTCTCCGTATCGCGTCTTATAGGCGCGCCCCCGGGATACGTCGGTTACGACGAAGGGGGCGAGCTTACCGAAGCGGTACGTCGCAAGCCCTATTCCGTAGTGCTGTTCGACGAGATAGAAAAGGCGCATCCCGACGTATTTAACATACTGTTGCAAATATTGGACGATGGGCGCGTAACCGATTCGCAGGGGCGTACGGTGGACTTTAAGAATACGATTATCATTATGACGTCCAATCTCGGCGCGAATATAATTTTGGACGGCATAAACGCGGACGGCAGGATATCCGAACAGGCTGCTGCGGAAGTCAACAGGCTTTTGCGCACTACCTTTCGTCCGGAGCTATTAAACCGTATAGACGAGATTATTACCTTTAACCCGCTTAGCAAAAACGACGTAAAGCGTATTGTGGACTTGATGCTTGCAAGCGTTACCAAGCGGCTTGCCGACAAGCGTTTGAAGTTGGAAGTAACTTCACGCGCCAAGGATTACATTGTGGACGTCGGCTACGACGTAAGCTTCGGCGCAAGACCGCTAAAAAGATTTATTCAGCATAACGTGGAAACCGCTATTGCAAAAAGTATTCTAAGCGGCAACGTAAAGCCTAATTCTACGCTTGTAGTGGACGTAACAAACGGCGAGCTTACCGTAAAAGCTAAATAAGCATAACTTAACTACCCTGATCTTCGGATAAGGGTAGTTGTTTTTTGCGAAAATTGTCGTATTCGCTGTTTTTGGTAAAGACAAAATATGGATTATTTGCTAAAATAATAAGCATAATAACGGAAACGGCAGTGTCGGGTTTAGCGGTAATTGCGTGCAGGCGTGCGTAAATATCTATCGGTTTCCGTTTGTTATGTCGGCTGATATTTTATAAATCAGAAAGGAGACGGCGTGCTTTTATGGATACTAAAAAAATCGGCGGATTTTTGCGCAACCTGCGCAAGGAACAGGGCTTAACGCAGGAAGAACTGGGCGAGAAGTTAGGCGCAACCAACAAGACGATATCCCGTTGGGAAACGGGGACGTATATGCCGCCCGTAGACGTGCTGCTGCAAATGAGCAAGCTTTACGACGTATCCGTCAACGAGATACTTTCGGGCGAACGTATAAGGGACGACAAAACTTATCTCAGTCAAGCCGAAGAAAATATAATATCTACGCTTAAAGATACCACTGTCGTCAGTAAAAGAAGTAAAAAGATAGCAATCGTGCTTATAACGGTTATTTTAGCGCTTGTTATTGTAGCTGCGTCGTTATCCTATTATTGTCTGTACGTTACTAAGCTCGATGTGTTTACGGTCAAGTTCGACAGCAACGGCGGTAGCAATATAGCGGCGCAGCAGGTTCCTATACACTCCGACGGCGCGGGTATTGTATCTGAGCCGACGGCTCCGACAAAAAGCGGTTACAGCTTGGTGGGTTGGTATTACGACAAAGAATTGACTGCAAGGGTCGATTTTACTTTTTGTCTTATAAAAAAATCCATTACGTTATATGCCAAGTGGGAACGGGCGACAAACGGGTTGGAATATGTTTCGGAAATACTTTACGGAGAATCGGACGTTTCGTACGGAGTTAAAAGCGTAGGGACGGCTACTGATAAAGAAATAATCGTTCCGTCGCATTATAACGGACACCCCGTTGTACGTATTTTGCCGAACGCTTTTCGTAATTCGATTATCAGCGGCATAACTTTACCGAATACGTTACGGTATATCGACTATAACGCATTCTACAATTGCCGTTACTTACAGGATGTGCGGTTCGGCAACGGACTGCTGGAAATCAGTGGTGGTGCTTTTTCCCATTGCTCCGCCTTGCGTGAGGTGGAACTGCCCGCTACTCTTACGCAAATATGGTCTCAAGCGTTTTTCAATTCCGCTTTGCAAAGTATATCTATTCCTAACGGCGTTACCGACGTTCAGTCCGAGGCGTTCGGTTGCTGTTATGACTTAACGTCGGTAACGCTTGGCAGCAATATTGTGTCGTTGGACAACGCTTTCGACGGAAGTTATAATATAGCGGTAGTCGCAAACAAATCCAACGTGGAATTGCCCGAAAATTCGCCGTTAGCTAACGCGCTCTGTTTCATAACGGAAAACGGCAGTACCGACAAGATAACTTTGACGGACGACGGTTTTTTGTTCTTCTATGACGGCGGAGTTCCGATATTGCTAAGATACTACGGAAGCGAAACGGACGTTACGCTTCCGACCGCCTTTGACGGTAAAACGTACGATTTAAGAGATTACTCGTTTTGCAACAGCAGTGTCAAGCGCGTTGTGATTTCGGGAGACGTCGGCAAAATAGGCGTCAAAGCTTTCGCAGACAGCAAAAAATTGACGGAGATCCGTATTCTTGACGGAGTAACCGAAATTTCAGACTCCGCTTTTGAAAACTGCTCGTCGCTTAAACAGATAACGCTGTCGGATACAATTGCCGCTTTGGGTACTTCGGTATTTGCCAATTGCGAGCAATTAACCGATATTGTAATTCCCGACGGAGTCACGGTTATTCCGAGAAATGCGTTTATAAATTGCGGTTCGCTTACTAATATAGTATTTCCTAAGCAGCTGCACACAATCGAGTGGTCGGCGTTCTACAACTGCGTCAGTTTATTAAGTATTAGTTTGCCCAAGAGTTTAACAACGGTGTGGCTTAATCCGTTTGTCGGTTGTAGCTCGTTACGCGAGATAACGGTAGAAGAAGGTAATCCCGTGTATCGCAGCGAAGGCAACTGTTTAATAGATTACCCCAAAAAGGCGTTAAAGCTTGGATGCGCAAACAGCGTTATACCGTCGGACGGAAGCGTCACGCAAATTTACGCCAACGCTTTTGGGGGCGTTTACGGGTTAAAAAGCATTCATATACCTAAATATATTACAAAAATATACGACGGTGCGTTTCACAATTGTAAAAGTCTTGATAACATTACAGTTGACGAAGAAAATCCCTATTACCATGTCGACGGCAGGTGTCTAATCGAAACGCAGCAACGTAAGCTCGTTGTGTTGCTTAACGACGGCGTTATACCGTCTGACGGAAGCGTATCCGAAATAGGCTCGCATATTTTTGCAAAGACAGTAGTATCGGATATACAAATACCGGATACCGTTAAAGTTATAGATAATTTCGCATTTGAAGACAGTATTCGCCACGGTATTGTTTTGTATTATAACGGTAGCTTAAAGCAAGCCGTGCTTATCGAGTTCGGCTACAATTATAATTGGTTGCATAACGTAAGTAAAATCGTATGCTCCGACGGCGTGTTATCAAGGCTGTAAACTGCATTTTGACGTTCGGCGAGCGCGGCAACTCGCATTAAAATATTATTTGCACATAACGTGCTGATATTTTAACTTATAACTACCCTAATCTTCGGATAAGGGTAGTTGTTTTTTTATGCGTTTATTAACGGTAATCGAAAACGGACTGCCGAGTAAATTTGAAATGCACCCCAAAAGTTAGACACATTTGGAGGTGCATTTTTTATGGCAAG
>CAJUIZ010000006.1 GCA_910586625.1 uncultured Christensenellaceae bacterium | reverse complement strand
CTCTTGCCATAAAAAATGCACCTCCAAATGTGTCTAACTTTTGGGGTGCATTTCATTTGGACAGCCTTTTTTGTTTTTTCTAGACTTTTATGGGGTGTGAGATACCCGTTTTTACCTTTATCTATCGCCCTTATTTCTGTTTAGACTTCTCACAGGTCAAGCGCTGGCTCGAAGGGGACGACGGACGGGTAATCAAGCAGGTTGCCAACAGACCCACGTATACCGCTACGCTGGTCAAGTACGCCGACCTTATCTGCGACAGACCCTATGGACGGGCGAAAAGTCTAACGAAAAAAGGGCAAAAAAAGGGGTATTTTCCCCATAAAAAGGGCATTTTTTAAGCCTAAAAATAGTAGAATAGACATTTTGACCTAACAAGGTTGAAACGGTAGACAAACTATTCCGACAAACCAAGAAAAAATCGCATTTTTCGCATTGTACGGTTTGTCTAATTTTCGGCGAAATATCGCCACTAAACGGGAATCAAAAAGAGAACCAATCTAACAACGAAAACAACGGTAAATCCGAATTGATATAAGGAAATATTCGCATTAAGTAAGCAAAGAGTTCGAACGGACGAGGGTTCGTGCGGGGCAAATTTTAGAACGACTTTGAAGAAAGAGCGATTTTTCACAGCAAGCCAAGGTGTCACACTTTTGCGACACTTCGGCTTGCTATTTTTTATGCGATATGCTATAATGATAAAGAATAGGTGGTAACCGATTTATGAAAGCAGAAAGCGTATCGAAAATTAAATATCTCAAGATATGGGACATACTGCGTCAAGAAACCGATGCCGAGCATCCGATGAATACTCCCGACCTTTTGGCGAGGCTAAGCACACGGCAAGAAAAGCAGGAAATGAGTCTGACTTCGCAAGTGCAGCACTTCAGCGAACTCATAGACAGCAACCCTAACTACATCAATGTCGGGGCGTTTATCGACCAAGGCATAAGTGCGAAAACGCAAAGCAAGCGGTTGGAGTTTATGCGGATGATAACCGAGTGCCGAAACCGAAACATAGACATCATCTACACGAAGACGGTCAGTAGGTTCGGACGCAACTCGAAAGAGATGCTCCGCACGATTGACGAGCTGACACGAATCGGAGTGAGGGTCATTTTTGAAGTCGAAGAGATTGATACCCTACGGGACAAATCGACGCTACAGCGAGTGCTTAAATCTTACATGGCAGAGGAAGAACTCACAAAGGACAGCGAGGCTACAAGGTTCGGAATACTTCGACAGGTTGAGCAAGGCAACATCTGCATAGCAAACAAGAATCCGTTGATAGGTTACAAGTACAACAAATCAATGGGTTTGGAAATCAACCCGCCGATAGCAAAAATCGTAAGAGAGATATTCGAGCGCTATACGAGCGGAGAGAAGTCGTGCGACATTATCCGTTGGCTGAACGGTCTAGGGGTTAAAACTTCAGGCGGAAAGGAATGGAATTATTGCAATCTCTCTTATGTGCTTAAGCAAGAAAAGTACACTGGCGATGCCTATTTCCAAAAGAGCTTTTCGGAACACGGTAGAAGATACCGTAACCGAGGCGAGAAAGCGATGTATGTGGTAGAGAGGGTATGCCCGCCGATTATCACTCACGAATTGTTCAACAAAGCGAGAGAGCGGATGGCGGCTCACACCTTATACGAGCGAGGACACGATTATGTGCCTAAATACGACTGCTTCCGTGGGAAGATGGTTTGCGGTCTGTGCGGTTCGAATTACAACAAACAGGGTCTTGGGCATAAGACACTCAAGAACGGCGGTAGGGACAAGGAAACCTATCAATGTCAACTGAATAGGATGAAAGGCGTTCACGCGTGTAGGAATCGGATACAAGATAAACTTACATTGCAGGACGCCTTTATTTATGCCTATAACAAAATGAAGACCGCACTAATGGGCGGAGAGAAAGCGGTATTCGAGGACGAGGAAGCGGCGGAAATCAATATGCGGATACAAACATTGCTAGCCAAGGAAAAGATATACCTAGCGATGGAAGCTCAAGGAACGATAACCAACGAACTTCGCCATCAGCATAACCTGATAATCAATGAAGTGCTTGCCCTAGAAAAAAGGAAACGGCAAATCACAAAGCATAACATCGAGGTCGTAACCCGTAACAACCACATAACCCTCTGCGATGAACTGCTGAAAAAGTACGACAAAATGGAAACCTTTGACGAAGAGGTCTTCAACCAAATGGTCGAGCAGATAGTCGTGATGGGAAAGAACCGACTGCTTTATAAGTTCAAAAACGGCTACACCGCCGATATAGAGGTAATAGATTATTACCTAGAAAGAGATGAAATAGGAGAGGTACAAATTTATGCTAGCACCAAATGTTAGGGTGATCGAACCCCCACAAAGAAAATCGTCAACGGAATCGACATACTGAAAAACAGCCTGCCCAAAAGGGTCTGCGCCTACTGCCGAGTGTCCACCGATAGCGAAGAACAGCAAACGAGCTTCAAGTCGCAAAAGGAATTCTACACCGAGTACATCACAAAGCACGAAGGGTGGATTTTTGCAGGTATTTACGCAGACGAAGGACTGTCGGGAACAAGTATGCGAAAGCGAAAAGAGTTCAACCGAATGATAGCCGATGCGATGGACGGAAAGATAGACATCATCATAGTCAAGTCGGTCAGCCGATTCGCACGAAACGTGGTCGACATCTTGAACATAGTCGAACAGCTCACCTTAAAAGGAATACCCATAATATTCGAAAACGACCACTTAAACAGTATGGATGACCAAGCAGGAACAAGAATGCGACTGCTTATGAGTGCAGCCGTAGCCGAGGACTTCTCGCAGAATTTAAGCGACTCGGTAAAGTGGGGCAAAATACGGCGAATAGAGCAAGAAAAGTATCCGTGCGTAAAAACCTACGGCTACCGAATAAAAGACCATAACTACGAAATCTACGAGCCAGAGGCACAAATCGTAAGGTTTATATACAAGACCTACTTGGCGGGGCAGAGTTATGGTCAAATCTGTAAGATGCTGATGGACAGAGAGGTGCTTTCCCCCGGCGGTGTGAAATTATGGAAGACAAGCACGGTATCCTATATACTTGAAAACGAAAAATACAAAGGGGACTTGCATCTGCAGAAGCAAACCTACAGCGACCTTAAATATAGGAAGAGAATCAAGAATACCGAGGGCAAGCAATACTATGTAGAGAATCACCATCAGCCGATTATAAGCAAAACGGATTGGAATAGAGTGCAAAAGGAAAGGGAAATCCGAACAAGCCAAAGGGGATACAGTCCGACAGGCAAAGCAGGCTACTCATCGAAATACGCATTCTCGAACAAGTTATTCTGCCTCGGCTGCGGTAGCAAGTTCCGCAGGCACAAATACGATACGGTACAAAAAACGGTGTACACTTGGGTCTGCATCAACCATAAGCGATACAAAAACTGCAAGCAAGACGCCATAAAAGAAGAAGACCTTGAAAGAACCTTTATAGGTGTTATGAGGGACATCGTAACGGACAAGGACGGATTTATAAACAAGGTCATAGCGAACATCGAAGAGGTGGTAAAGAACCGCCAGAGCGAAACCTCGACCGAAGAAATCGATGCAAAAATCATTTCGATACAAAACGAAATGATAGGCTTGGTAAGGGATATGACGGTGGCGAACACCGCTGAAATCTCCGCAAAGACACAGGAAATGCTCGGCGAAATCGAAAGGCTGAAACATGTAAAGGAAACCACGATAGCCGAAGGATTGGCATTAGAAAGGGACTTGAGCAGAATGGATAACCTACGAGAGATGCTGAACTCGGACGAGTTATTCGACAAGTTCAATGCGGACATCTTCCGCCGAGTAGTGGACAAAGTCCTGATAGACGGAAAGACAGCGACCTTCGTCTTATGCGATGCGGTGCGAATCACTAGACCGATAATCGGAGTAGAAAACGAATAACCATTATAATAATTAAGGAAAGGGACGGTCCGAGTGAAAACAGACCGTCTTTTTTTGCTATACTTTTATGAACGGATATGTTATAATGACAGTACTATAAACAGTAATTTAACGGAGACAAATATGAAAGACAATGTTGACTTACGCTTATTGGAAAAGCGTATAAAACTATTCAAAAATCTTACGGTTCTTTTTGCGATACTTACTCCATTGTCACTACTCGGTGTAGGATTTAAATATCCGTATACGTATTGTTTTGTAGCGTTATGCGGTTTGCTTTTAATAGCTACCGTTACGTTCGCTGTTCTTATGCATAAAACAGAGAAACAAATCAACAGAACCGTAGCGTATTTGAAAGACGCGAGAGACAATATAGTAGCCGCAAATAACATCCTAATCGGATTTCTTAACGGTGCTTATGCGGCTTTGGACTACAAGAAGAGCGGCGAGCTTGGTTTTGTTAATTTTACGCGGGAAGGTATTAAATTCTCGGTTGAAGGCAAATTTGCCACGCAAAAAGATTTCAAAGGCATTAAAGGCAATCATTTAGCTTTACAAATATACGGCACAAAAATAATATCTACACCCGAAAAGTACAACGACGTACTTGATTACGAAAGCAATCTTTTTAAGTTGAATATCGGCTATTTCGACGACGTTCCTTTCGCTGAAGAAAACGATTCGGGTTTGATTTTACCCGAAGAGGACTTAACCGCTAACGGAATATTTTTTGCATCAAACAATGGCTATTGTTGCGACTTGGATACGGCGGAAAGCGACGATATCGACTATGGCGAATTTGTAATATTAGAACATACGGAAGACAGCCTTACTATAAGCTTTAAATGTATGGTTAAGTACGGCGCCGCAGATGTGCTTTACGGTAAAGTAAAACTTATTCGCGACTCACAAGATTTTGACGATTCTTATGTAAGATAAATTTCAATTTAGCAGAGAGAGGACGAGTACGCTCGTCCTTTTTTTATGCCCTTAATAGTAGACAAAGGACAGGGCGAATTGCAAAGTATAAAGAGTAGACAAAGGACAGGGCGAATACCATCGGTCAAGCTATGATAAGCGGTATTACAGAAGTCTAAGCTCTCGCTCGAATAAAACCAAACGCAAGCGGACGCGTCGTCTCCGCTTGAACATAACGCCGCGCCGCTTGTCGGCGCGGCTCTGCCAAATTATTATGAAACCGAATCTAATACCTATAACAAACGATTTATTCGACATTGCCGCGCGTTTACGCACCGTCAACGACGGCTATCGCGTATACTATAACGTTGCGCGCAGCCGTTTCGAAGTGTACGACGAATCACGCGTTACGCCTGCGTTGGCTTTCGTGTCGCCGTACGGCGAGCTGGACTGCCGAACGGTAGATTACGCAGTGTATTCCCGAGTGGAAAACGCCGACGTCGTACTGTCCGATATGGAACGCAACAACGCCGCAGTCGAACGCAATTTGGGGCGCGAAGCTCTGAATAATTTAGAACAATATCAAAAAAGGAGATTTTATGAAGGTACTGGACGTTATTAACGCCTGTAATAAAATATTAGAGCTCGACATTGCCGTTGACGATATCGCAAACGGCAGTGCGGAACCCTGCGACAAAACAAACCGAATTATCGACTGCTGCAATACGATTTCGGAAGAATTGTACCGCGATTATCCCACGCATTGCCGCAGAACGGTCGCGGAAGCGGATTCGGAAGGCTTTATCCCCACTTCGCAGTACAGTTTGTGCCGAGTGCTGTCGCTATGCGACGGCGAAGGCGCCGCGGTACCGTATCGGTACACGCAGGGCGGTCTGCTTGTAAGCAAAAGCGGCAAATACAACCTTACATACGCCAAGCTGCCTAAAACCGTAGGTCTGCGCGACGAATTGGAAATGCCGTCTCCGCGCATAACCGACCGCATTTTTGTGTACGGCGTTTTGCGCGAGTATTCGCTGCAAACGGGCGATTTCACTTCGTCCGCCGTCTGGGCGGACAAGTACGACGCGGCCTTGAACGTTGCCGTAAAACAAGCGTCGGCGGTTATGCCGGCAAGGAGATGGCTATGACCCCGTCCAAACGCGGCGTGCTCCGTTACAAGTTCGATTTCGCGTTGGACTGCGCTTCGGCGGATATTGCGGACTGCGCTTCCGTCGAAGTAATCGGCGGGGCTCTGCGCGCATTGCCGAGCTTTACGCGTTTGTCGACGCGAAGCGCCTATCAAGGCATTTTCGGACGTCTCGGCGATACGCTTTATCTTCACAGCAACAACAAGGTGTACGCCTACGACGGTGCTTTGCAGGAGATTGCCACCGTAAGCAGCGGCATAGGCAAGCCCTGTTCTGCGGAATACCGCGGCACAATTATAACGAGTATCAAGTCGTTCGGTACGTGTGTTTTACAGGGTTCGGATTTTACTCGTGTAACTTCGGACGCGTACGACGACTTGACCGTTGCAGGCGAACGCATATTCGCTTTGCGCGGCAACGCCGTGTATTTCGGCGAAGTCGGCGAACACAGCGTCAGCGACTCCTGCGAGTACGCAGAGCTTCCCGCTCAGTGCAATGCTATCGTAACTCTCGGCAATTCGGCGTACGCATTGGGTGATACGTGCTGTAAGCTTACTCCGTCGGCGGATTACAACGGCTTTCAAGTGTCTGTGTTTGCTCGCGGAATAGGCGAAGTACAGCGCGGCAGCGCGGCTGTTTTGGGTAACCGCGTCGTATTCGCGGCTTCCGACGGTCTGTATTGTCTTGACGGCAGCAGGGTAAAGCGCATATTTAACAAGATAAGCCGCAATATCGATTTTACCGACTGCTTTGCAAGCGTTTACCGCGGCGGATACCTGCTCAGCCTGCCCGCAACCGCTAACCGTCCGACGCTGCTGCTGGATATCGACGAAGAAAAGTGCCTATGCGTATACGCGGCAAATATTTCTCAAACTCAGGTATACCGCGGCAAAATTTCGGCGGTATTCGCAAACGGACTTTTCAAGGGAGAAACGGGCGTTGCCGCGGAATACAACGACGAAATGCAGTATAAGTTTTCGAACGTGGATTTCGGCGTTAACGGAGTAAAGCATCTGCGCTGCCTTCTGATAAAAACCGCCTCTCCCGTCGATTTGTATTTGACGTCGGAATCGGAAACCCGCCTTACTCGCGTCAACGGCAAACCTCGTGTTCAGCGTATTCCGCTTTACGGCAGCGGACGCAGGTTTTGCTTGCATATCAAGTCCAAGGGCGACGCGCGCATAGAGTACTTGGAATTGGCGGCGGAAACATTTAAGGAGAAGAATTATGGCGATAAGTAGCGCGCGAATGAAGGAACTGATTGCAAAGTACGACGTAATCAAGGGCAAGGTGGAAGATATAGACCGCAAGTACAGTCTCGACTACCGCGAGCCTTTGCTGGATATGCCGGAAAGTCTCGGACTAACCAAGCTGCAATACGTCCCCAAGACGGAAGAACAGCTTCGCGCGGCGGCAGAAGAGCGCATTGCGGCGAGCTATATTGCAAAGCAAGGTCGGCTGAATTCCTCCTACGCGGCAAATTTGCAAAAGCTCGCAACAAGGTACTCCGAGTTGGACGCCGACTTGCGCGCCAAGCTTAACAAGCTGTTAAAGGATTACAACGAAACGTGCGACAAGCTGTACGTGCGCTTGGTGGACAACGGCTTGCGTTTTTCCAGTATTCTAACCCGCGCAAACAATCAGGCGCGTGACGACTACAACAAGGCAGTTACGGAACAAAACGCCGCGGCGCAGGGCGAGCGAAGCTTAATCGACGCGGACAAACATTCGCAGGATTCTATTTACTCGGACGCGTGCGCGTCGCTCGAAGAAGAAAAGCAGTCTAAGCTAAATGAAACGTATGCCAAGCTTGTGCAAGACGAAAGCAAGACAAAGCAAAATATAGACAGATACAACGCCAAATTGGACGAAAAGGAAGCTAAGTATCAAGCGTCCCGCGCAAGGGCGTACGAGTACGCGCGGCAGGCGGAGTACGACCGCTCCTTTACGGCGGCTAAGCTGTACGCTCAATTAGGCGCAACCGGGTACGCCGAAAAAATGCAGTGGGAGAAGTACCGGGTTTTTCAACAGGGCTTCGTATCTTTGCTTAAAGAAGAAGCGTTAGCTCTCGTCAATATGGACACCTTCGCCCGCGGACACTTGCAGGATTACTATACTACCCTTATCGACTGGATCAACAGAAATTTACAGTAAACCTGCTCGCGTATACCGCCGATATACAGTCAATAGCCGCTATATTTAATATAAGCCCGTTGCAGCAACGGGCTTTTTTTATTACGTTCGAAATACAGCCGTCCGCAAAGCAGACAGCGGTATTGCAAAAAGTAATCAAATACTTGTAAAATTTGCCGTTATAGTGTATAATTTACTTATGCGTTATCAAAGCAAATCTTCAATAGCGTATATGTTCCGCAATTTCTGGCAGTTGATTTTGGTAGCATTGCCGGTATCGCTTTCTTTCGCATTTTTTATGACTCCCGACGCCGAAATAAACTTCGTCCGCGCTCTTATCGACGGAGAACTGAACGGCGGCAATCTTCTCACGCGTTATATTTCCGCCGTAACCGTGCTTCGTTACGGAAAGTATTGGTGGACTGCGATTATCAACGTCGTATTGTTCGCTTTGACGGTAAGCGTACTCGTAGTCAAGATAGACCGTCATATGCGCGTAGGCGAAATTTCCGCGCTGCCGTTGAAGTCGGCGTTTAAGCTGTTTCCCGTTACGCTGCTGTTGACCCTGTGCTGCGTGGCGACGGTGGAAGTGCTTGCGCTTCTAAGCGTAGGAGTTATGATGCTGCTGCGTTTCGCCGATAACGTGACGGTAGTGGCTTGCGTAAGCTTAGCCGTGTCGGTAATAGTTCGTTTAATAGAAACTTGGATGTTTATGCTGTTATTGCCTGCGTTTCCGTTGAAATACAGCGAGCATTGCCCGCTCAATGTCGCCTTTTCCTATTCCGCGCGTATAATGTCTAAGCACAAAAGGATTACTTGGGGTATAAGCTTTGCGTTCGTATTCGCGCGTATGGCAATCGTATTGCTTGGAGCATTGCTTGCTCCGTACCGCTTGGACGTGCCGTTGTATTGCTTGGCGTACGTCTTTACAATAGCGTATACTCCCTGTCTTGCATACAAGCTGTACTACGACGAAGTCGGCGGCGAACGCCGCGACGTTCGCGAAGTTATTTTCCGTTGATAGGGGGATAGGATATGATTAAACCGCTCAGTCTTGCTTCCTTCAATTGGAAAGTGCTGTTAAAATCGTTATTCTGCCAAGTGTTGGTTTTGGCTATCGTTATGGCATTCGGCGTTACGGTGTTCGGCGACCTTGCGCGCGACGTAATGCGCGTATTGGGCGAGAGCAATCTGCGCGAATTTGCCAATTCTACCATAGCGTCGATTATAAACGGCACGTTTAACAGCGCCGATTTTACCGCTCAGTTGAACGCCGTAATATCCAACGTGCAGGAGAATATCAAGTCTATTCATTATCCCTTTGCGTGGGGCGGAGCAACGTTGTCCTATATAGTCGTAGTATTGACGCTGCTTGTGTATCGGCTGTTCGTGTCCTATACCGACGTTACGGTCGAATGTCAGTTGGAAGAATTTATGACGTCCAACGCAAGCCGTCCTTTCATATGGTTCTTGCTTAAAAAGCAGGGTAAGACTTGGGCGTTTTCCGCATTGCAGCTGTTGTGTACCGTACCGTTGGATTTATTGATAATAACTGGCTGTTTGGGTCTGTATCTCACGTTTTTGATAGCCTTCGGTTGGTGGACGATAATACCCGTGCTCATTATCGCGCTCGTGTTATATGCTGCGCGGCAAACGGTGTTTGCGTTCTGTCTGCCTGCGGTGGTGTGCGAAGATATGTCCGCAAGACAGGCTTTCAAGTACGGCGCAAGCCGAATCGTTTTCCGCTTTTGGAGCGTATTTTGGAAGACGCTTATTGTAATCGGCTTGATGGCGGCTATTTCGGCTGCCGCGCTTGTGCACATTTCCAATCCTGTGTGGTGTACTGTGGTAATAACAATCCCCAATCTGCTGTTGTTTTTCTATCTCAAATGCGTCAACATAGTGGAATACTTCAACGCGCACAACCGTCCGTATTTCTACAAACGCGTGGTTATCGAAGGCACGGACAGATACAACAAACGCCTTGCAAGAAAACAGCGTAAAACCAAATAAAGATTTATTTTTAAGCCTTGACCGTTACCGCGTCAAGGCTTATTGTTTGCGTATATAGATAGTATTTTAATGCGTTCGGACATTTCTTATATAACGCAAAAACCGACAAGCCTTAACGGTAACGACCGTATGTATGCAAATCGAACTGTTCGGCTCGTCACAGCCTTTGTAAAAATTGCCGCAGGCTGTTTGTCGGCGCAATCTGTTTTTAACGGTATATGCAGGCGATTTAGTTGTCATATTTGCCGTCTTGGTGTATAATGTAAAAGTCGAGTTTTGTGTTTTTTGCAGACTTTTGGGCAATAATAATAAAACTTTAACGCGGATTTTTTTGCCAAGGCAGGCTTGGCAGTGAAATATATCGAGACAAGCTTATGCGTTAACGAAACGCTGCGGCTTGTCAAAGCAAAACGGAAAAACTTTTTTAATTCAACCGCAGCCGAAACGGACGATCCCTTTCGGTTTTACAAGTGCTGTTGTTTTAACGGTTTTTGCGTTAATAAACAAGGAGATTACTGTTATGAAGAAAAATAAGAAACAAGGCGATACGCTGAATAACGGCGCGTCGCAGCAATTGACGTTTGCCCCGCAGTCGAACAACGCGCCCGTGCAAAAGCCTATCGGCGGCAAGGGCAAGGATAAAAACCGTCGTCCGTCCGCGCCCAAGCAGGGCAAGAGCTTCAACAAGTCCAACGCCGTCTCGGGAGCGGAGCTTATGGGTCAAACCCGTCCCAAGGGTAAGTTAAAGGTTATATTTTTGGGCGGAGTAGGCGAAATCGGCAAAAATATGACTGCGTTCCAGTATAACGACAGTATCGTAATCATCGACGCAGGAACGACGTTCCCCGGCAGCGATATGCCGGGCGTGGATATGGTTATTCCCGATATGTCCTATTTGGCGGAAAACCGTTCCAAAATCAAAGCCGTTTTGTTAACCCACGGACACGAAGACCACATCGGCGCAATACCGTACTTGGTGGAAAAGTTAGGCGGCAAATTGGATATTTACGGCACGAAGCTAACGCTCGCGCTTGTAGAAAACAAGCTTATAGAACACAATATTTTGGATAAAACCAACCTAATCGCCGTATCCAGCAAAAGTATAGTAACCTTGGGAGACTTTTCTGCGGAGTTTATTCACGTGTCCCACTCGGTCGCAGGGTCGGTGGCTATATGCCTGCGCACCCCCGTGGGCACCGTTTTGCACACCGGCGATTTCAAGATAGACTACACCCCCTTGGGCAACGAAATAATGAACCTTAACCGCATAGCGGAAATAGGCAAGCAAGGCGTATTGCTGTTGATGAGCGAATCTACCAACGTCGAAAAGCCGGGCTATACTATGAGCGAGTCGGTGGTGGAAGAAACGATGAACAAGGTCTTTCAGGAAGCTAAGGGCCGCAGAATAATAGTAGCTACGTTCGCGTCCAACGTGGACCGTCTCGGGATGATAATCGAGCTTGCCTGTCAGTACAAGCGCCGCATAGCGGTATCGGGCAGAAGTATGATCAAGTATATCGAAACGGCTCAGCGCGTGGGACTGCTCAACGTCGACAACAAAATGTTCGTGGATATAGACAAGATAAACAACGTAGACGACGGCAAGCTTGTAATACTGTCCACTGGCAGTCAGGGCGAGCCGATGTCTGCGCTCACACGTATGGCAAGCGGCGAGTTTAACAAGGTGCAAATCGGCTCTAACGACACAATCGTCATCTCCGCCACTCCGATACCCGGCAACGAGCGCGATATCTACAACGTAATCAACAAACTGTATCGCTTGGGAGCAATGGTAGTGTATTCCGCGCTGTCCGCCGTGCACGTATCGGGGCACGCTTGTCAGGAAGAATTGAAGCTGGTCTACACCCTTGTCAAGCCCAAGTATTTCATACCCGTGCACGGCGAATACCGTCACTTAAAGCAGCACGCAATGTTGGTGGAAAAGCTCCATCACAAGCGCGCCAATATCATACTTCCGGAAATCGGCAACTGCGTCGAAATAGACAATAACACGTTCAAGGTCGTAGGACAGGTTGTAAGCGGCAGTATAATGGTGGACGGCTTGGGAGTAGGCGACGTAGGCAACGTCGTTCTGCGCGACCGTTTGAACCTTGCCGAAGACGGTATTTTGGTGTGTGTTGCGGGCGTGGACAAGCATAGCGGCAATCTCGTTTCCGATGTCGAAGTGGTAAGCCGCGGCTGCTTCTTTCAGGGCGATACGGACACGGCAAACCCCGTAGACGAAGTAAAGCGGCTTATCAAGGAAGAACTTGTCAAGACGCTGCAAACGTCTCACACGATAGCCGCGTTAAAGACGGCGATACAGCGTTCGGCGAAGCATTATTTCCGCGTCAAGCTCAAACGCAACCCCGTTGTTTTGCCTGTTATAATCGAAGTCTAAGCTATCATACGGCTTTTGCTCGAATGTAAGCCGTATATGCTCGGCTAATCAGCCCCGTCTTACAACCCATTCACGTACGTTATGAAAACTCTCGAAGATATCCTGCAATTCGCGCGCGAACGCCACATACCCGTTATGTTAGACGATACCAAGCAGCTGCTGTTCGACGTAGTGTCCAAGCGTCGTCCAAGGCGCATTTTGGAAATCGGCACTGCAATAGGGTACAGCGGCATAATTATGCTGACAGCGGCTCCGCAGGCAACGCTCAATACTGTGGAGCTGTCCGAACAGTCGGCTGATTTGGCGCGCGCCAACTTTCAAGCGTTCGGAGTGTCCGACCGCGTCAATATTTTTGTCGGCGACGCGCGTGAGATAGTTCGTGTGGCGGACGGCAGCTACGACTTTATTTTTCTCGACGGTCCCAAGGGGCAGTATCCGTACTTCCTGCCGTACCTGACCGATTTGTTGGAAGCAGGCGGAACGCTTGTGTGCGACAACGTGCTTTACAAGGGATTGGTGGAGCGCGTCCCCGACGACAAAAGACACAAGCATATAACGGTGGCGCGCAATATGCGCGCGTTTCTCGACGGTCTTTTGGCAAGCGAAGTATACGACACCGTATTGCATCGTATCGGCGACGGAGTAACGGTATCTACTAAAAAATAGCCGCGCTGTCAGCGTATGGATACGCGCAAGCAGAAGCAATTCAATACTCAACCGCTTCGGACAGACAAGTGCGTTTTGTGGCGCGCAGAAGAAGTCCAACGCAGTAAAACTATATTTTGCATCCAAATAATAGCCGAATTTTACAAGATATAAAGTACTATGACAAACATAATAAGCGAAAACACCCGAAAAAAAGCGAATAATGTTGAACTTTTAGCTCCCGCGGGCAATATGGAGAAGCTGCAAACGGCAATTCATTTCGGCGCGAATGCGGTATATCTCGCAGGCAAACGCTACGGTTTGCGCGCCTATGCCGACAATTTCGACGACGGCGAAATAGAGCGGGCGGTAGCCTACGCTCACGAACGTAATGTCAAGGTATACGTCACTCTCAATATTTTTGCAAGCAACGCCGATTTCGACGGTCTGCACGATTATCTTGCCGTTTTGGAGCGCGCGCAGGTGGATGCTGTGTTGGTGTCCGATCTCGGCGTGTTCGATTTCGTCAGGTCGCATTCATCCCTGCGTATACATATCTCCACTCAGGCTAATACCACCAACAAGTTTGCGGCGGATTATTGGCGTAGGGCAGGCGCGGAGCGCGTTGTTTTAGCGCGCGAAGTTCCCCTGCGGGAAATTGCGGAAATATCCGATTACTGTCCCGACCTTCAACTTGAAGCGTTTGTCCACGGCGCAATGTGCGTCAGCTATTCGGGGCGCTGTCTAATGTCCAACTATCTTGCGCACCGCAACGCCAACCGCGGCGAATGCGTTCAGGCGTGCCGTTGGCAGTGGGAAGTAAGGGAAGTAGGCCGCGACGGTTTTATGCCCGTTGACGAAGACGAGCGCGGCACATATCTGTTCAATTCCAAGGATATCAATATGTTGGCGCATCTGCCCGATCTTATCGACGCGGGCGTTGTCAGCTTCAAGCTGGAAGGGCGTATGAAGTCGTCCTTCTACGTCGCTACCGTAACAAACGCCTATCGCAGGGCGTTGGACGCTATAGCGCGCGGCGAATTCCATTCCGAACTTATAGCAGAGCTTGAAGCCGAGCTTTCCAAGGCTTCTCACCGCGAGTATACTACCGGGTTTTATTTGGACGAACAGTCAAGCCGCCAGTACTATCCGTCGTCCAAGGCTCTCGAAACGTACAAGTTCATTGCGGTTGTCAAGTCTGTCAACTCCGACGGCGCCGTAACAATCGAGCAGCGCAACAAGTTTGCAATCGGCGACGTATTGGAAACGCTTTCGGTAACGGACGGTACCAACAAGACCTTTACCGTTACGGACTGCCGCGACGAACAGGGCCGAACGGTGGAAGTAGCCAACCGCGTGCAGCAGCTGCTCACAATCAACTGTCCGTACAGCCTGTCGGCAGGCGATATATTGCGCTCGCGTAATCCCGCAGCGGCTTCCGGCGAGATAGAAAATAATAAATAATCGGCAACAAGGGGACGCTCTGCGTCCCCTTGTTATTGTCGAAAATCAATCGTAGTTCTAACCTTATTCGGTTTGCGTAAGCCGCAATACGTACTTATCTCAAGTCGCGTCTGTTCCGTCGTTCGCGCATACTATTTTCCTTTTACAATTTCTTCCAACGTTTTAACCGCGCCCAATGCAAATATTTCCACGTTTTCCGCCGAGTGAGTCAGCGTAATGCTCTCGCCCTGCGTAGCGAAGGTAACCTCGTGCGTTCCGAAGCAGCTTCCGAGCCGTCTGGAATGTACCGTAACGCTGCTGAAACTTCCCTTTGCCGCGGCGATTTTTCCCGCAAGCATTTTCGCCGTTCCGCTCGGGCAGTCCTGCTTTCCTTTTCGGTGCGTTTCCACAATTTCGCAGTCCCAATTTCTAAGCTCTGCGGCAATTTGTTCGCATACTTTTTCAAAAACAGTCATTCCGCAGGAAAAATTCGCTTTTTCCGCAACGGTTACTTGTTTTTTCAGAGCTTCCAACATTTCCGTTTGCTTCTCGTTGCGTCCGGTTACTCCGCTTACAAGCGGACAACGGTATTTCATACACAGGTCGCGCGCCAGCTCGGTGGCTTCCGCCACGGAAAAGTCTATCACGCCGTCTAACCTTTCCAACGGGTTTTTCTGATAATCCGCGTCTATTTCCCATACGTTGTGTCCGCGCTTTGCGGCTATTTCCGCGGTTTTGCTTCCCACTCTTCCGCGCGCTCCCAATACCGCTATATTCATTTTTTCGTCTCCTTGCCGTTGTATTTCGGGTTAAACTCCGCTGTTATTTGCCGTTTATCACAGTATTTTATCGCCGAATTTCCGCAAAAATTCGTCGATAGTTTTTTGCGTATCGGCGTTTGCGCTTGTCAGCGGCAAACGTACGTCGTAGGTGCGGAAGATTCCCGCCTTGTACAAAAAATATTTTATCGCTATCGGGTTTACTTCCGTCATCGTAAGCCTTGCAAACAGCTCGAACTCCCGCGAACGCTCGCCTTTAAGAATGCTTTTAGTCCACAGCGGCGCTACGTTGGACGTTACGGAAATTACTCCGCAAGCGCCCGCTTCCAAGTAGCTTGTCAGACGTTCGTCGCTTCCGCACAGTACGGGTACGCTCGCAGCTATTTGTTTTGCGAATTCCGCGCTGTCGCAGGCGTCCTTAACCGCGGCAATTTTGTCCGACAGTTCGACAATTGTTTGCGCGTCGAGACAATAGCCCGCGCGCGACGGTACGTTGTAGGGTATTACGGGTATGTCAACCGCTTGGCAAATCGTTTCTATGTGCCGTTTGTAGCCCGCAGCCGTGCATTTGCAAAAGGCGGGCGGCGCAGCAAGCAGCGCGCTCGCGCCAAGGTCGGCAAGACGCTTCGCTTCTTCGGCGGCTTTGCCCGTCGCCGATTCGTGTATTCCCGCAATTAGGGGTATTTTCCCCGCGAGTATACCGCACAACGTCAAGAGCCGCGTGCTTTCGGCTTTACTCAGTAATTGGCTTTCGGCAGTAGTGCCGAGAGCAAGTAACGCGTCCGCTCCGTTCGCCGCTTGAAATTCCACAAGGCGCGCAAAGCTTGCTTCGTCTATTTTTCCGTCGGCAAACGGGGTCGCCAACGCCGTAATTAACTTTTTAGTCATTTTCCGTTCCTTGTTTTTATTAACGTAAGCCCGTTGCTTCAACGGGCTTGCTTCATTACGCGTTACGCATTGGAACGGCGTATTACGCATTCCAATATCTCGTAGGCGTTGTACGCCGCTCCGCGCAGCAGATTGTCCGCTACAACGAACATATTCACGGCGTTTGCGGTGCGGTCTTTGCATATTCTTCCCACGCCCACGTACTTGGTATTTCGCATTGTCATCGGCATAGGGTAAACGTGCCCTTCGGGGGAGTCCAACAGTATAATGTTTTCCGCTTGTTTTAATAGCTCGCGTATTTCGTCTATATTCACTTTTTCGGCGAACGCAAGGTTTACGAATACTCCGTGTCCCGCGCTTACGGGAACTCTCGCGCAAAAGCAGTTTACTTTGAGTCTCGGCATATCCAATATTTTTCGGCTTTCGTACAGCATTTTGCGTTCTTCGGCGGTGTAGCCGTCCTTGCAAACTTCGCCGATTTGCGGTATTACGTTATCGTATATCGGGTGCTTAAATGCCGTAAGCCTGCCGTAACCGTTTTTTTCGGTCAGGTCGCAAAGTCCCGCTTTGCCCGCTCCGCTTACCGATTGATAAGTAGCCGCGGTCAGCTTCGTCGGTTGCAGCGATTTCAATGCGTTAACCGCTATTACCGTTTGTATGGTGGAGCAGTTCGGGTTTGCTATAATTCTTGCGTCGCCGATTTTGTCGCCGTTTACCGACGGCACAATCAGCGGAACGTCCTTTTTCAGTCGGAAATACGCGCTGTTGTCTATGCAGATGACTCCCCGTTCGGCAAGGCTCGGAATCAGCTCTTTCGCCGTTTCTTCGGTCGCCGCAAATACCGCGTAATCTACGTCCGCCCGCGCAAGCAGCTCGGTTTTTTCCACAGTTACGCGTTTGTTGCGGAAGTTTATACGTTTGCCGGCTTGCGTGTTTCCGAACAGTCTAACGTCGCAGTCCGTCAGCTTGCTTTGCATTATTTCCGTCAGTTTTTCGCCTACCAACCCCGTTGCGCCTACAATCGCGACAGTTTTTTTATACAAATCATTTCTCCGAAATATCGTTTGTATTATCCTATTTATCCGCATTGCAATAAATGCCCTTTTTTGTGTTTTTTCGACAGCCTATTCCGTCCGACCGTCGCGTCTTGCCGTCCGCGTGCAAAAAGATTTCGTCAAAAGGCGGTAATAAGGTTGAAAAATATTGCGTTTTAATATATAATTATCAGTAATTAAACGTCCGTTTAAGGTTGAAGGTGTAAGCTTAACACGGATAAAAGGAAAGTACTGCAATGAATTTCAGCAAAATAAGATTAAACAACGAACGTAACGAACACGTTACCAAACGTCTCAATCGTCTCAACACTTGGAATTTTTTCAAGGTATTATACCGCGAGAATATATGGCGTCTGTTCGGTTTCAGTATACTTATGATACTGTGCCTTGCGCCCGTATTCGCGGTGCTTATACTCAACAGCTTCAATAACGCCACGCTTTTGCAAAGCCTGCCGCAGCTCAATTCTTTCGGTTTTTCTACCGGCGCGTGGGAAGGTCTCACCGAGCATTACGCGGAGCAGCTTGCGCATAACAACCTTATTTACGGCTTGTACGCCGTACTCGGTTCGCTGCTTGCGACGGTTGTTTTCTCCGGCGGGTACGCCGTAATCCGCGACGCTTTTTGGACGGGCAAGCTGTCGGCTGTGGGTATTTTCAAGAGCATCGGTATGGGCTTGAAGGCTAATATCCTGTATTCATTCGTAACGACGGTAGAGCTGTCGTTTACGGTGTTCGGTTTGTATAACTTTTACGTATGGGGCGTAACCGTTATGCCTCTGTGGCTTACTATCGTTCTTTTGGTATTGCTGTGCATTATAGCTATGTTCTTGGCAATCTACCTTATGATACTTTGCTCGGTGTCGGTAACCTACAAGCAATCCGTATACGACAATCTCGACGACAGTTGGAGATTGATGTGGCTCAACATTTTGCCCAACATCATCCATTTCTTAATTGCCGTTATACCCGTAGGCTTGTATTTCGCCTTCCGCAACTCTATGCTCAACACTATATTTATGGTTTTGGTACTTATGTTCGGCGGAATGTATTTCCCGTTGGTATGGCACACCCATATGATGAAGACCTTCGCGCTGTTCCACCCCGTGGAAGTCAAGAAAAAGAAGCAAGCTCAGCGAGAAGCTCAAGCCGCTCTTGTTCAGTCTCAGCCCGAGCATGACGAGCAAAAGCCCGCTGCCAAGGGCAAAAAGGGTAAAAAGAACAAGTCCGCGGTTGTGGAAGAAGCGCAGGCGGACGAAGCCGCTCGTGAACAAGCCTTTACCCCGTCCGATTCCGACGATCCGTATGCCGTGGACGAAGAAATCGCGCCCATTTCCGATATTTCGGAAGAACCCTCTTCGGACGCTGCGTCGGCGGAAGAAACTCAGCCCGACGTATCCGACGGCAAATAAAAAATATTTTAATTATCTAATTGCGACCGAATGCCTTTCAGTCGCAATTTTACTACTGAATTAGGAGTAAATATGGCTTCGATATATACAAAAGCGATTATCGGCAACGCGATTACGGTGTCCGCCGTAGAAAGTAAGGACATAGTAAATAAAGCTATTAAAATTCACAAATTATCCCCCGTAGCCGCGGTGGCTTTGGGTCGCGCGCTTACTATGGCGTGTCTAATGGGCAAGGAGATGAAGAACGCCGATGACTATTTGTCCGCTACGATAGACGGCGGCGGTCCGCTGGGCAAAATAACCGTCTGCGCGGATTCTTTCGGCAACGTCAAGGGGGACGTAATCAACCCCGCCTGCGAAACTATGCTCAAGCCCGACGGCACTTTGGACGTAGGCGCGGCGGTAGGGCGCGACGGCTCTTTGACGGTCATTCGGGATATAGGTCTCAAACAGCCGTATGTGGGCACTTCCCGTCTTATCGGCGGAGAGATTGCCAACGATTTCGCCTACTACTATGCCAAGAGCGAGCAGCAGCCCTGCGGCGTAACTTTGGGCGTAGGTTTGGACGGCGGCGCTCGCGCCAAGTCTGCGGGCGGAGTGTTCGTGCAGGTTATGCCCAACTGCCCCGAAGACTTGCTTTTCCGTATCGAAACCGTTATGTACGCTATGGATGAGATGAGCTACCAATTCGACGGCAGCACGGCAAGGGAAGTAATAACCCGCTTTTTCGGCGAATTTAATCCGGAATTCGTCGCCGAAGCGGAAGTAGAGTACAAATGTAACTGCAACAAACGCAAGATAAACCGTATTGTCGTCAGTCTCGGCAAGAGCGAAGCGGACGACATAATCGCGGAAAACGGACAAATAGAAGTATGCTGTCATTTCTGCGGTAAAAAATACGTGTACCGTAAACAGGACGTGGACAAGCTTTTTGCAAAATGATAGTAAATTTAGACGGAAACCAGACGTTAAGAACAGGAAAAAAACAAGCGGCTAAGGGCGAATATTTCGACGCGCTTACAACCTTCGCGCGCGTAGACGGTTACGAAAGTCTGCTCAATCAGGTGGGCTGTCTTACAATGACCTACGACGACACCTACGCGCTGCAAATGTTGGGCGAAGTGATTTCGCGATATGTTTCCGAATACGACGTTTTCGGCGATTTAAGCCGACTTGGCGATTCGGTAAGCCCCATTTTGCGCTATTACAAATCCAAGCCGAGCTTTGCCGACGGCAAAATCACCCGCAAGGGCGATATGTTTCTTATAGCAAGCTACCGACAGTTCGAAGAATACGGCGACGTGATGGAAGTAATCGGCGAAGAACTGCATCGCGCTTTCCGTTACGAAAGCGAAGGCAAGGTGTTCGACGTTCGCTCGCAGGAGTATTTTCAGCATCTGCGCTCTGCTATGCAGACCGCGCTGCTGCGCCGACAGACTTCCAAGGTGAAGGATCTGGAAGCAAGGATTATGGACTATTCCCCCGATGACGCGCGCACGTTGGAAACCAAAATAATGGTGTGCATTCACACCGGCGACAAGGACAAAGCGCTTGCCTATGCGTCCGATTTGGCTAACCTTTCGGAAGTGTCGTTTTCCGTACTAAGGCGTACTATAGACTTGGTAATACGGTTTTTCGACGCCGACGTAAGATTCGAAGTTCTGCGCAAACTTATTTTGCGCGCCTTGGAGCTGTCCGCAGACGCGTCCGACTACTATCTAAGATATTTCGTTCTAACGGCAATCGTCGACTTGGCGGACGACGAAGTCGCGTTCTCGTGCGCCGTAAAGCTGTACGAACGCCGCAAGGACTGCGGCTGTTTGGCGCTCAAACTGTGTTTTATAGCCTTTTACAATGCCAAACGCTTTGATTTGTGCCGCGAAATACTGTTGGAATTCTCTCGGGCTTTGCCGCGCAACGCTTTTTGGCAGGTGGCGCTGTCCTTTTTGGATTCCGACTGCGCTTTCTCGCGTATGAAGCTGAAACGCGGCAGGGGCTGGTATTTCAATCAGCCCGAGCAGCTTGTCCGCTTCGCCGAAAGCCGACTCGAAGCAACTCTCCGCAACGGCGCGCCCATCGGAGTCGGCGACTGCGTCAATCTCGACTTTTTGTACGAAGCTGTGCGCGGAGCCCTTCTCGGGGAAGACTACGATGCCGCGGACGGTTTGGCTAATTGTATGTGCGAATTTATTTCGTCCGTCGATCTCGGCGACGGCAGCCTGTTCTGCAAATTGGCGTTAAAGCAGCTTGCAACCCCCTTGCAGGAAACGTTCGTCAACTCATCGTTGCTTTCGGGACTGATAGAATCGGGCTACCGCAAAAAGACTGTTATAACTCTGGAAAATAACGCTTACCTTTTGGATTTGTCCAAGCTTACGGTTGACGACGCTGTTTTCGTCGCGGCGTTTTCTCTGTGCGCGTGTATGCGCAAAGTAACGGTAACACGTTTGACGTCGGCGTACGCCAAGTTGAAAGCTTTCAAGGAGCTTCCGTCCGATTTAACCGACGACGCCGTATTCAAAACCGCGTATTTTCTGCTTGCGGTCAGCTACAAGGATTTTGCTTCGGGGTCGGATGCCGACATTTTTACCCCTGACGAGCGCGCTTGGTACGACGAATACCTTCGGCAATCAAACTGATTGCGGACAATGCGACGGTTATTCCGCCTATAACGCCCACAATCAGATATCCCGCTTTTACCGCAAAATCGAAGCCCAACGCCGACAGAGCGAGAGACAGCGCAAATGTCAGCGCGCAGCACAGGCTTTCGTCGGGTATAACGTCTTTTATGCGTTCTACAATGGGCGCGGCGTTTGCTACCACGCCGGTTACCGCGGCAAGCGTAAGCGTTACCGCCGCATACGCCAATAGATACGGATTGCTAATGTTTTCTATTGCGGGCAGACTCAGCGAGAAGTCGCTCAGCTTCATTACCGCGGCAGTTATCGAGGCGAGTACCGCGCTTGCAATTACGGAGCAGATTATATTCTTTTTCATGTCGCTGTCCGCGCCTAACCTTGTCAATACGCCGAAGGACATAGTTACGGAAAACAGCGTATATATCATCGGATTAACGGGGCTTACGCTGCAAGCGTCGCCTGCGTTGTCATTTATGCAAAACAATACGGCAATCAGTATAACCGCCAACGCAATGGAAACCGCGTTGGCTATTTTTAACGCCTTCATACCCCTGCTCATTACAATTGCGGCTAACGTCGCGCATGCCACGCCGTATAACGGCAGCGAGCCTACGGGCATCAGGGCTTCCAAGCACTCGTTGACGCCCGCAAGCATAGTTGTTACGCACACGAAGCAGCACAGCGCAAGCCCCGCGCCGAACGGGGCGGACAGTTTGCCGAAGCATTTTTTCGATAACGCCACCGTGTCGCAAACGTTGTTTTTGCGGCAATATTCGCGGAACAGTATGTTAACAAGGCAAAACGCCGCCGCAAATATAATTACGTTCGACGTATTGCCGAAGAAAACCTGCGCTTCCTTTCCGCTCAGCATTCCAACTCCCAAGCAGCAGCCGATGACAACCCCTGCGTCGGACAAATAATTTATCGCTTTTCTCATACTGTGTTTTATTGATGGACGTTATCTTTTATGCGTATTCCGTTTAATTAACCCATTTCTTTCCCGCTCGCCGTCTCGCAGCCGAACAACGGCATAATTATGATAATTTTTTTCGTACGCAGAGTAACGGCAGCATTCGTACGGCTTCAATCGTTTGTTTTTTGGATGAAAATATGCTATATTGATTACGTCGATTAACGCATATAGATTGCGGCTTTTTATGCGGCTTGCTTTTTAACAGGTGATTTATGAATAAAAAGGATTTCTATTGGGTAATAGCGTCGTTAATAGTCTTTCCGCTTTGCTCCGCCGTCGGGACGGTAATGGTCGTATTGTCCAAGGGCAACAGATTTACGGCTTTCGGTTGGTTTTTTATTTTAACGGGCGCATTTTTTTTGATATTGCTGTTGCTGCGCATTCCCGTCATAATTTCCGCGCTTCGGGATCGCAAATATAGGCAAAGAATAACGCGCGAGAAGGAAAAAGCGTTCAACGACGCTTTTGCGGCGTTCCAACGGAACGATTACCCCGAGCTTAATACCGTAAGGATAGTAAACGAAGGCATCGAGTTTTTTGCGGAAGGGCGGTACGTATGCGAAAGCAATTTCAACAATGTATCGGGCAATCATTTCGCATTCGAGATAATCGGCGCAAAATTAAAATATATGCCCGAAACTTACTGCGACGTTTGCAATCTCGCAGAAAACGGCGTGCTCGTCGAAGCGGGCTATTTCGAGCGTAAGCCTTTGGACGATGCCGAAAACGACAACGGAATTATTTTGAAAGACGCTCCCGAAAAACTCGTCGGTCAAACCGTAACGCTAAAACAGAACGACGGTTACAATCTGTATATTTGGACTGCGGACGGCGATGAAATCGATTTCGGATTCTTAAAAATTCTCAAATGCGAAGATGACGTTTTGACGGTATATTTTTCGCTTAATGTTTCGGCAGGCTTGTGCGATACTGTCGAAGGCACGGTCGAGCTTAAACGGGATGCTTCGGCGGATACCGCCGAGGATATTCACACGCTTATCGACGTAATCAAACGCCGCCCGTACAATGCAATCGAGCTTTCCGACGGGCAAATCGAAGCTATTTTGCAAGCGAATCCGTTTTTGCCCGAAAGTTACGTCGAATTTTTGAAGAAGGTCGGCTTTGCCGATTTGGATTGGATAGACGTAGGCAGAAACGCAGACACGCCGACGAACCTGTACCGAGCGGAAGAAGAAAGCTACGTAAAACAGCTCCTATCAGCTTCCGCCGATTACCATTTGGACGATTTCTATTTTTTCGCCGTCGACGCAAGTGACAGCTATTACGCCTTTTCAAGAAACAACCGCGAAGCAACGGTTTACGCTTTTTCCAATGACGCGCCGTTTATAACGCATTATGAAAATTTCGAAAAATTTTTAAGTGAAATTTTACGAGCCTAATCTGCGTCTAAACTTTTTCGTAAATAACAATCTGTACGCAGTGTCAAGCGTTTTTTATTCTGCTAATTACAATCGGACTGCCGCAAGCGGATAGTTATCCGCTTGCGGCAGTCCTTGATATATTTGCTTTATTGTTTGTTATATTACGGACGTTTTATTGTCCGCGGCTTACTCGAAGTGGAATACGCGGGCGACAATTTTTTCCAACATTGTCACAAGCGCGTACATAATTCCCGCAAGGGCGCACAGCACAATGGTGCAGGTCATCACAACGTCCAAGCGGAAAACCTGACTGCCGTAAACGAGCAAATATCCCAAGCCTTCCTTGGACGCGAGATATTCGCCCATTATCGACCCTATCCAACTCATACCTACGTTAATTTTGAGCGTAGCCATAAGCGTCGGCACGTTAGACGGCGCAACCAACTTGGTGAATATCTGCATACGGTTTGCGCCCATAGACCTAAGCAGCACAGCTTTGTCTTTGTCCGTTTCCATAAACCCGTTAAGCACGGTAATGGTGGTAATAACTACGGATATCAACACCGCCATGGTAATAATCGCGGCTTTGCCCGTTCCTACCCATATTATAATAATCGGTCCCAATGCAATCTTGGGCAGACTGTTAAGCACAACCACGTATGGCTCGAATACGTCTTTAAGAAAGTTATTCCACCACAGTATCACTGCCGCAACGTAGCCCATCGTCGTGCCTATCACAAATCCCGCAAGGGTTTCCAATGTCGATATCCCAGCGTGGTACCACAGCGTGCCGCCTGCGGACAGCTCTAACAAAGTACTCCATATTTTGGACGGACAGCTCATTATAAACGCGTCTATCCACCCTAAATGCGCCGCAAGCTCCCATATCGCAAGTAGCAGAACCAGTATTCCCACCTGCGTTAAGTGAACCAGTATGTTGCGCGTTCGGGCTTTTTTAAGATACAGCAAGTGTTCTCTTGTAAATCTTTTGGCGTTTTTATTCATCTTGTGTTCTCCTTAAAACACAGTTGTCAGCCGTACGGCTATCCGTGCAAGTATTCGTGAAGCAGCTCGAACTGCGCCGAAAATTCCGGCGATTGCCGCCGCTTCAAGGGCGTATCTATATTTTCCATATGCGTTTCGTGTATGGCTTTTACTGTTGCGGGGCGTTTGGTTAGCACAATCACCTTGTCCGCAAGCGATATCGCTTCCGATATGTCGTGCGTAACCAGTAGGGCGGTTTTCTTCTCCCGCTTTATTATGGAATACACGTCGTCGCACACCTCCAACCGCGTTTGAAAGTCCAACGCGGAAAACGGCTCGTCTAACAGCAGCAGGTCGGGGTTGGTGGCGAGCGTGCGTATCAACGCCACCCGTTGCCGCATACCGCCGGAAAGCTCCTGCGGATGATGCTTTCTAAATTCCCACAACCCGTATTTTTTCAACAGATCGTGTGCGGCTTGCAGATTGTTCGGCGTTACCTTTTTTTGTATCTCCAAGCCCAATCGCACATTCTGTTCTATGGTGCGCCATTCGAATAACTGGTCGCGCTGCAACATATAGCCTATACCGTTGAATTTGGCGCGCTTTTGTCCGAGCCGCGCAGCAGCGCCGCGTTTTACTTCCGTTTGCGTGTCGCCTTCCGAGATTATCTCCCCGTCGGCTTTTTCCGAAGCGTTTTTCTTCTTAGACAATTTACCCTTCAACGCAGCCCACAAGCCGCGCTTTTCCGTGCCGTCCGTAAGTGTCCGCGCTTGCGTTTCGTTGTCGCTCGCGCGCACAATCACTCCGGAAGTAGGCTCGATCAGCCCGCACACCAAGGAAAGTATAGTGGTTTTGCCGCAGCCCGACGGACCGATAATCGCCACGAACTCCCCTTCGTTTATCTCGAAGGAAAGGTCGGCAATCGCCGTCGTCTGCTGTGTTTTGGAGTAAAATATTTTACTCACCTTGTCGAATTTGAGAATAACCATATATTTTGCTCCCTTTTTCTTATGCTTGCGCGCTTCATTTTACTTTACGACAGCTTCGATTTTGTTCGCCAAGGTGTTGTCTACAATCACGTCGTAGCCGACTCTTTGCGACAGCTCGCCCGCATTCTCCATAATGTCCTGTATGCGCTCGAACGCCTGTTTGTTCGTTATCGGCGTGGTCGTCCATACGTCGAATGTTTGGTAGTTCTTGATAGCCGCCGTCAACATGTCAAGCGACGTACCTACAAAGTGCTTTTCCACAAGCTTTGCGCAGTCTTCGGCGGAGTGCGTCATAGCGTACTCGGTGCCTTTCCACACAGCCCGCAAAAACTTTTCTACGTTCTCGGGGTGTTTTTCTATATATTGCGCGGTGGCGGTGTAGCAGGTGTAGGGTATTTCTCCGCTGTCCATACCTATTGCGGACACAATGTAACCCTTGCCTTCTTTTACAAGTTGGCTTGCCGACGGCTCGAACAGCGGCACGTAATCGCCCACGCCGCCCTTGTCACCGCTGCCCACAAACGCGGGACCTAACGCGCCGAATTCTATCGAGTAGTCCATCGTGATATTTTTGCCGTTTACGTAGCCCTTGTTGTTCAGCACGTATTGCAGTATCATGGCGGGCATACCGCCCTTGCGGCCCATAAGCACCGTTTTGCCTTCTAAACCCGAGTAGTCGAAGCTGTTGTTTTCCGTACGCGCCACAAGAAAACTGCCGTCACGCTTGGTAAGCTGTCCTATAACCCGCGGATAGTCTTTTTTGCCTTGCAGATAAACGTAAATGTTGGCTTCGCAGCCCATAAGCCCAATGTCCGCTTCATTGGTAAGCAGCGCGGTCATAACGTTGTTCGCGCCTTGCCCGTTGGTAATTTCCACAGTCAGTCCTTCTTCTTCGAAGTACCCTAAGCTCAGTGCCAAGTACTGCGGAGTGTAAAACAGACTGTGAGTTACTTCGTTTAACCTTATAACGTTGCCGTTATCCTTGTTGCAGGCGGTAATGCCCAGTACAAGCGTGCATAACAGCACGATAACGGCTAACAAGGTAGCTACGGTTTTTTTCAAGTTCGTTCTCCTTTTGATTTTGATATATTGCATACTATGCAAAAAACGCCGCTTCGTGTTCGCTTTTTAAGCGGCGTGCGCAGCCCTTGCTTTCGCTCGTCGTCTGTCCGCGCAATACCCTTGCTCTCGGTACTAAGCGAGTTCGCGCGGAATATCGCTGCGGCTAAGTCCGCTGCCGATCGAACGATAGGCGGAGCAACCTGCAAAAAAAGTCTTCCGCATTTTTTGCGGAAGACTTTTCCTTTTTAATTTCCTATTCAATTTTCTTCGTCCGTTTTACATTTTATCAATTCGTTCCAATGCAAAAACGTTTCTATCGACCTAACTTGTTCCTTTATTATATCAAGGCGCTCTTGAATGTCGCTTACCCGTTCCGCCGTCGGGCGTTCCGTCGGTACAAAGTATTCGCATTTGCGTTTGTTGCCGAATTTTAGCTTACGTTCTTTTTCCGCCAACTTCGCATTGAAGCACGCAATCGCCCTGTCCACGCTTATTTTATCGCCTATTCCGATATAGCTTTTCATACTGTGCTTGCAAAATTGACAATTGTTTTCAATCATCTCTTCCTTTTTCATTCGTTTTAGCTCCATAGATTTGCAAAAATGTATACAACATAAAGTATAGTATCAAAATATATTCTACAACACTTAGTGTTATTTGTGAAGTATTTTACAACATTTTGTGTTAATCATTAAGTACTTTTAAGGAGATGTGTGAAATTATCTATGGATATTAAAAAGCAGGTCGGTGAACGTTTGGCGCAAGCAAGAAAGCAAGCGGGATATACTCAAAAGCAAGTCGGAGAAAAACTAAATATACTTCAACAAGCTTATGCCCGTTTCGAAAGCGGTGTGTTTGAGTTAAACTACGAACAGATTATAACACTATGCAGATTATTTGATTGTTCCAGCGACTTCTTATTTGGTTTGTCCGATATTTAGAATTATATATTATGATTACATTAGAAGAAATACAAAAAAGAATTGCGGAAGCGATTACGCAAAGCGGAATGTCTCAAACCGCAATAGCCAATGCTGTTAACGTAAAGCCCACGCAGATTTGCAGCTATCTAAAAGGTCGCAAGATGCCCGCTTTGGATACTCTCGCCAATCTTTGCAAGCTTTTAGACGTGGACGCAAACTATATTTTGTGTCAATAATAGGCGGATAATATGATTTTTCAAAAGAGATTTAACGAAGCGTTACTTCAAACTTCGTTAAAGCAAAAAGAAATAGCGGAGCAATGCGGAATAAACCCAAGTTGCATTACGCAGTATAAAAACGGCGAAAGCGAGCCTACTCTGAATACGCTGTACGACTTGTGCAGAGTTCTAAACGTTTCCGCCGATTATCTTTTAGGTTTGTCGGAAATTTAGAGTATTGCAGGTAACATTATGATTGAACTAAAAGACCAAGCTTTCAAAACAAGGTTAAAAGAAGAATTGGAAAACAGCAAACTGACGGTTAAACAACTCGCCGAAAAGATAGGCGTTTCTCCCGAAATGGTTACTCAGTACTATACGACCAAGAAGTTGCCCAAGCTGGACACTTTCGTCAGAATTTGCAAAGCGTTAAACGTTTCCGCCGATTACCTTCTCGGTCTTTCGGATATTTAACAGTAAAAATCGTCTAAAATACGCCCGTTATGTTGACAATGGACGTATTTTTCTATATAATAATACATATAATAACGTTATCGGAGATTATTTATGAAAACGTCAATGAATATTAAGGTAGAATCCGATGTACGCGACGAAGCAAAGCAGGTTTTTGCGCAATTGGGTTTGGATATGACAACGGCGGTAAATATGTTCTTGCTTGCGTCCATTCGCGAAGGCGGTTTGCCTTTCAACGTAAGCGTCAAGTCCGCGCAGGAACGCTCGGTCGAGCAGTTTGTTTCCGCCAAGCTGCGCTTTGCGGAACAGCAGGAGCAAGCGGGGCAGCTAATCGATTTTGACAGCTTTGCGCAGGAGTTGAAATCGAAGTATGCCGACTGAAAAATACAAAGCGGTAATAGTAGCGCAAGCCAAGGACGACATAAGCGAAATACTTTCCTATGTGCGTGATAATTTGAAGAACCCTTCCGCTGCGGCAAAGCTACTAAACGACGTGCTTAACGCAGTGGACGTAATAAGCAGTTTTCCTTATTCTATGCCCCTTATCGCCGACGAGAAACTGACAAAGGGTCAGCCGTACCGCAAGGCGATAGTAAACAATTTCGTTTTGATTTACAAAGTGGTGGACGAGCAAAAGGAAGTGCGTGTTATGGCGGCGTTTTATGCTATGTCGGACGTGTTCTCGCGTTTTTTCGATAGGATATAGTATGACAATTTTTTGCAATTTCGCTTGCCAAATTTTTGCGCTTGCTATATAATAAGCAGGTAAAAACGTTTTAGGCAAAAGACCTTGTTTACCTGCCTTCAAGAGAGCGGACTACGGTGAGAATTCCGCAGGAAAGGGTATGCAGCGGCGTAGTTTGCCGATGTTGACAGGGCGAAACGGCGTTTGCTTTGCAAGCGAAAGTAGCTTTGTTCGGGTAGCTCCGTTATAAGCTTCCAAGTGTTTTCGAGCGATTTGTCCGAAATAAGGCAGAACTTTTCCGCAAAGTCAGGGCGTGTACCTGAGTTTTGCGCCCAAACGGGGTTGGCGGGGTGTGCGCCCGCCGAAATGGAAAAGACGCGCTTGTGTCAAGCGCAACCTAACAGTCGGACTTCGACGGAATACGTTTACAAGCGCAAAGCGACAGCGACCGCGCAGTAAACCCGTCGAACGATTGGTACGAAAACAAAAATTAAGGTGGTACCGCGATATAATTCGCCCTTTGCTTATGCAAAGGGCTTTTATTTTCATTAACCCCATGTCGCTGAATTTCCTACGCGGTTTCGTCCAAGCATTTTATTATGTCATTTCGACTAAGCGAAGCGCACGGAGAAATCCAGCGCAGCGTAACCTTGTAAATCTATGCGTAGCCGCACCTTAATTACGCATTGCGCATTATAAAAGCGTAGCGAAACCTTATAAAACCCGTCTATTTTCTTAATACAAATACATATATCAGGAGCTTATTATGTTAGACAAAACCTATCAACCAAGCAGCTTCGAACGCCGTCTTTACAAGCAGTGGATGGAGCGCGGCTATTTCACTCCGTCCGTCAGCAGTGACGCGCCGCACTTTTCAATGGTCACGCCGCCGCCCAATATAACGGGTCAGCTGCACTTGGGGCACGGCTTGGACAACGCCATACAGGACACGCTCATTCGCTTCAAGCGTATGCAGGGCTACAACACGCTGTGGCTTCCCGGTACCGACCACGCAAGCATCGCAACGGAAGTAAAAATCGTCGAAGCGTTGAAGAAGGAAGGCGTCGACAAGCGCGATCTCGGCCGCGAAGGCTTTCTCAAGCGCGCTTGGCAGTGGAAGGAGCAGTACGGCGGACGAATTGTCGAGCAGCTCAAAAGTCTCGGCAGCAGCTGCGACTGGACGCGCCTTGCATTTACAATGGACGAAAATTGCAGCAAAGCCGTACGTAAAGCCTTCGTCAAGATGTACAAGGAAGGTCTTATCTATCGCGGCGACCGTATCATCAACTGGTGTCCGCAGTGCAAAACCGCTCTTTCCGACGCGGAAGTGGAATACGAAGAGCGTGACGGGCATTTTTGGCATTACGGCTATACTACGTCGGACGGCAAGACGACTGTCACCTTTGCAACCACCCGTCCGGAAACTATGCTTGGCGACACAGCCGTCGCCGTCAATCCCAACGACCCGCGTTATACTCACCTAATCGGCAAAACGGTAATCGTCCCCTTTGTCAACCGCGAAATCCCCGTCATAGCCGACGAATACGTCGATATGGAATTCGGCACGGGCGTAGTTAAGATAACCCCCGCTCACGACCCTAACGACTTCGAAGTAGGCCGCCGCCACAATCTGCCCGTTATCCGCGTTATGAACGACGACGGAACTATGAACGAAAACGCAGGCGAATTTGCCGGTATGGACCGCTACGAAGCGCGCAAGGCTATCGTGGAACGCTTAAAGGAAACGGGCGTGTTGCAGCGCGTCGAGCCGCACAAACACAACGTAGGCAGCTGCTACCGTTGCCATACTACCGTCGAGCCGATAGTATCCAAGCAGTGGTTTGTGCGTATGGAGCCCCTTGCCAAGCCGGCAATACAGGCTGTAAAAAGCGGCGAAATCAAGTTCCACCCCGAACGCTTCGAAAAGACCTATCTCAACTGGATGGAGAACATCCGCGACTGGTGTATTTCCCGCCAGCTGTGGTGGGGACACCGCATTCCCGTTTGGTACTGCGACGAATGCGGCGCGGAAATCTGCGAAGAAACCGACCCTACCGTATGCCCCAACTGCGGCGGCAAGCATATCCGTCAAGACGAAGACGTGTTGGACACATGGTTTTCCAGCGCGCTGTGGCCGTTCTCAACTCTCGGCTATTGCAGCAACAGCGACGATTTCAAGACCTTCTTCCCCACAAGCGTTCTTTCCTGCGGCTACGACATAATTTTCTTCTGGGTAGCGCGTATGATCTTCAGCTCGCTGTATAACACGGGTAAGGTCCCCTTCAAGGACGTTTTAATGCACGGCATAGTACGCGACGAACAGGGGCGCAAGATGAGCAAGTCCTTGGGCAACGGCGTAGACCCTGTGGAGTTTATCGACAGGTACGGCGCGGACACCCTGCGCTTTGCCCTTATAAACGGCGTAGCTAACGGCTCGGATATCCGTTTCTCGCAGGACAAAATAGACGGTACGCGCAACTTTATGAATAAAGTATGGAACGCCAGCCGATTCGTGCTGATGAACTGCGAAGGCAAGACGTTGAAGGATATTTCAGCCGTCAAGCTGTCGCTTGCGGACAAGTGGATTTTGACCAAGCTCAACGACGTTATCCGTCAGGTTACGGAATTGCTCGACAAGTTCGAGCTGGGTATGGCAAGTCAGTGTATGTACGACTTTGTATGGAGCGAATTTTGCGATTGGTATATCGAGCTTACCAAGCCCGCGCTTTACGGCTCTGACGATAAGGCGCGTATAGACACCTTGTCGGTGTTGGCATACGTTTTGGACAAAATACTCAAACTTCTTCACCCCTTCGCTCCCTTTATAACGGAAGAAATCTATCAAGGTATGCCCGTTCATTCCGAAACGGTTATGACGGAGCGTTACCCCGAGTACGACGGCAAGTACTTCTTTGCCGACGATTGCAAATTGGTGGAAGAATTAAAGGAGCTTATATCCAAAATCCGCAATATTCGCTCGGAGTACGGAGTCGCGCCATCCAAGCGTATTCGCGCGTACGTTATCTGCTCCGACGCCCGCATAAAGGAGTGCGACGGCTATATCGCCAAGCTGTGCGGTTTGGAAGAAACGGTGTACGCTCCCGCGCCCAAGGGAGAGAAGACGGTCAAGGCTGTGTGCAGCGCCGCTGCGTGCGAAGTGCCTCTCGGAGACTTGGTAGACAAGGACAAGGAAATCGAACGTATAAACAAGGAATTGGAAAACGTAACTGGCGAGATTGCCCGCGCCAACGGTAAGCTCGGTAATCAGGGCTTCCTTGCCAAGGCTCCCGCAAACTTGGTAGAAGCGGAAAAAGCAAAGCTCGCCAAATACGAAGATTTGCGCAAGCAGCTTCAAGCCCGTTTGGACGAATTGTCGTAGTCGTGCCGCAAAGTTACGCTAATAGGGTACAAATGCCGACGGAACGCATAGGATTTCACTTGCGGATTCGTCCGCGCGCAATTGCGTCGCTGTCGGCTGATATACAAATTATATAAATACAAAAGGAGAAAATGATATGAACGTTTTAAGACTGCTCGCTGCCGAAGCGGGCGCGGAAGAACCCATAGTCGATCTTACGTTTTTTCAAAAACTGTGGGCTACAATCGTAACTTGGTTTATAGACGAACGCGGTTGGGTCAAGCTGCTGTGCTGCCTTGCGGTGGTGGTGCTGGGACTTATACTAATCAAGATTATTCTTGTCGTTACCCGCAAAATCGTCAACCGCGGCAAGCTTAAAGGAATCGCAGGCAACTTTATAGTAACTATACTCAAAATTATTTTGGTGTTTATTTATCTTATCGCGATTATGCGCGTTTTGGGTATCGATACCTCCAGCTTCGTTGCTTTATTTACTGTCGGCACGTTGGCAATTTCCCTTGCCGTACAGTCCGTTATATCCAACTTCGCAAGCGGAATAATTCTTGTCACCAATCACCCGTTCAAGGAAGGCGACTTTGTGGAAATTGCAGGAATCTCCGGCACCGTGGAGAAGATTACTCTGTTTTCAACCAAACTGATAACTCCCGATAATAAGGTTATTTCCGTTCCCAATTCGTCCGTATCGGGCGGCAACATAATCAACTATTCCACCGAAGAAAAACGCCGCGTAGACCTTAAATTCGGCGTGGCGTACGGTTCGGATATCGACAAGGTAAAGCTGACTATTCAGTCCGTTTTAGACGAACACGAATTAGTGCTTCATGACGAAGGTTATACCGTTCGTCTTTCCGAGCAGAGCGCAAGCTCGCTTGATTTCGTATGCCGCTGCTGGACGAAAAACGCCGACTATTGGACAGTGTATTTCGACCTTAACGAGCGTATGGTCAAACGTTTCGAGCAGGAAGGTATTCAGATTCCGTTCAACACTTTGGACGTCAATATTCTTCCCGCCGCGCCCGCTGCCGAATTAACCGAAACTCGGGACAAGCCGTCGTCCAAAGCAGCGTCCTCTGCGGCAAAGCGGTCGGGCAGTAAGACGTCCGCCAAGAAGTCGTCCCCTGCCAAGAAGTAAACGCAGCGCAGTTAAAAGCCGCTTGTACTATAAAATTATAGTAAAATGTAATATACTATTACACGCATAATATCACAAAAATGCAATAAAACCGCTCGTTTTGAGCGGTTTTTCATTGTTTTTTATTATAAACGTATTATCGAGCTATTACTTTCCAAAATGCATTCGGTATTGCATTTTTTTGCGGTAGCGGGCATTTTATGCGTTTCGACATAGCCGCGATATGCGCCCCAACCGTCGCGTTTATGCGGTAGCGGCGCAGCTAAAAGCCGAGACTTATCAGCAGCGCGTTATCGATCTGCTGCATTGTTTCCGGCGGCAGTTCGCCTATGCGTTCCTTTATTCGGCTTTTGTCTATGGTGCGTATTTGTTCCAACAGTACTACCGAATCTTTGGGCAGCGGCGAATGCTCCTTGGCAAGCTCTATATGCGTTGGCAGCTTGGCTTTGGTCAGTTTGCTTGTGGTTGCCGCGGCAATGACGGTGGGGCTGTATTTGTTTCCCACGTCGTTTTGCAGCACGACAATAGGACGTACGCCCCCTTGCTCGCTGCCGATTACGGGGTTCAAGTCTGCATAATATATTTCTCCGCGTTTAATCATTTTCGCTCCTTTGTTCTTTTCGGACGCGTAAAGTCGGCAAGCGTTATTTTTTTTGCCGCCGCCGTTTCCGTTTGCCGCGATTAAACCTTGTGCCGTTAATGCTTGAAGAACTCCCATTTGTAGACTATGTAATCGCTCGGCAAAACGTGCTTTTCCCGCGTAATGCTATTATTAACTTTCCGCCCTGTTTTATACCTGCCGTCCGTGTATTTTGTTCTTTTGTCTGATCGGAAATTGGCGGTAATAATAACTCCGCCGTCTTGTTTTTTTGTCGTTTTACCGCCGAAATAACGCTTGAATAATATGTCAAGCTATGTTATAATAGTATACGAACAATAATTATCGACGTTTGACTACAAATAACTACTATTAATTATTCGCTATTACATCGTATCACGCGATAAGTTGTGTAATGTGCGTTAAGTTGGTTCGTGTACGATATAATAGTATATGAACAACCATTAACTGCGTTAATCTGCAACTAACTGCTATCAGTTATTCGCTGTTACATCGTATCGCGTTGATGATTACTTATTGCGAAAAATATCGCTCGTGTGCGGTATAATAATATCGAATATAGCATTATATCGCATTTGACGATGTCTTGCTTCTGCTGCCGACGAAAGTGCGTATAATCGGATAGGTTGTTATTTTTCTATCGTTAGGTTATTCGGATGACGGCATACTTTCTATCGTTACGTTACGTTTTGTTGCGGCGCGATTATAATACGTTAAAATTATTGGAGTTTACCGTATGAGTAATAAAAGAGTCGTGTTCCCTTTCGCCGAAGCGGGTATGGGACATATAATTCCTATGCGCGGTATTGCAGACGCATTCGAGCACAATTACGGCGACAGGGTTGATTGCTTACGTTCGCGCTTTTTTACCGAAAGCGGCAATGAGAGTCTCAAAGCGTTCGAAGAACGTATGTGCAATTCCGTAGAACGGCAGAATAAAGACAGGTCTTTCGGCTTCTTTATGACTGATAGTATGAACTTTTGGGGCGCTCGCATATCCACTCGCAGCTCGGCGCGCTATTTGAAGTCGGGCGCGTTCGAAGCCGCTGTGCTCCATATGGACGAGCTCGAACCCGACGTAGTAATAAGTACGCATTGGTCTACTAATTATTTTGCTTGTAAATGTAACCGCAAGCCTGCCACAGTGTTGTACTGTCCGGATCCGAGAACATACCCGTTGTACAATTATCCCTGCGATTTGTTCGTTATTCCGTCGAGAATAGGCTATGCCGAAGCGATAAAAAAATATCGCCGCCGTTTCAACAAAAATAACGCGCTGTACGTTCCGTACCCTATACGCCGCGAAGCGTATGACGTTTGCCCGGATAAGGAGGCTTTACGAGCCAAATTGGGCATAGACAATCGCTTTACCGCATTGCTTGCCGAGGGCGGATACGGCATAGGTAAAATGTCCAAAATTTGCCGTCTTGCCATAGAGCGCGATTTGCCTGTAAATATCATTGCGGTTTGCGGTAAAAACGAAGAGTTATACAAGGAGCTGTCCGCTATTGAAACCGTAGGTAAATGTCGCTTGATACCTATTGGTTTTACAAATAAAATGCTCGATTACATAGCTGCTTCGGATTTGTTCTGCGGCAAAAGCGGCGCTAATATTTTTGCCGAAGCGTGTTTCTTCGGCGTTCCGCAAATCGCCACAAATTATTCCAGCGGAGTGGAGCAGCTTAACGGCGAATATTATGTAAATATGGTCAAGAGCGCGCTTAAAATATTCGATCCGGAAGACGTGGTTAATAAGATTTCTCAATTCGCCGACGGTTCGTCCGAATACGACGCTCTGCTTTATTCCGCTCGGTCTTTGCGTTCCGATTACGGCGCCGACAGTTGCGCCGAGATAATATTTAATTGGCTTCTATCTCACGGAAAATTGTAAAATACGCCGTCCCGTTTATTTTTTCAAACGGGACGTTTTTTACGCCCCTATTATTGACACCTAATAATAAAAATAGTAAAATAATATATTATACAATGCGCGGTTTGTGTTTCGGGGCTGCCCGTTCTAAGCCGCGCCGTCAAGAAGGTGCCAACTTGCTAAATATACTTTCAGACGTTTTCGTATTCGGAAACGAAAAATTCGGTTTGTGTTGGGATACAAGCCATCCTTATCTGTCCGTTTTCGGCTTGGAAATCTATCTCTACGCCATAGTGATAGTGTTCGGTATGTGTATGGCAATTATTACCGCTGGGCTTTATTTCAAAAAGCGCGGCTACGACCCGTACGACATAACGATTTACGCTCTCGCTGTAATTCCGTTGGGCGTGCTCGGCGCGCGCGCCTACGTCTACATCTTTCCGTGGAGCAACACATACACGCCCGATTGGTCAACGTTTTTCGATTTTCGCAGCGGCGGCTTGGGCATCTACGGCGGCGTAATCTTGGGTTATCTTGCCGCTATGGTAATGGCTAAAATCAAGAAACAGGATTTCCGCATCGTGGCGGATTCCATAATGCCGGGGCTTTTCTTGGCGCAGAGCTTGGGGCGTTGGGGCAACTTTTTCAATCAGGAAGCGTACGGCAATCTCATAACTAACGATTACAACGCTTTGCCCAACTTTTTCGAATGGCTCAATCACGGTCCGCGGCACGGCTTCAACGGCTACGCCGTATGGATAGGCGGCGAAACGGGCGGTTGGTATCAAGCCACCTTCTTTTACGAAAGCGTTTGTACTTTTCTTGGCTTTTTGGTATGCGTACTGCTGCTTACCCGAAGCAAGCATTACAAGCTCGGTTGGTGTTCGGCATTTTACGGTATTTACTACGGTATAGTCCGCCTTGTAATCGAAGGCTTCCGCAGCGACAGTTTGTATCTGTACGTCGGGCATATCGAAACGGATATCAAGATTTCGCAGCTCGTTTCGGTATTCGCTATACTTTTCGGCGTGCTTACGCTGTGCAAAATATACCGCAAAGAGCTGCACGCTCTGTACAAAAAAATGTTCAAGGACGATCTTGACGAGCTGTCCAAGTCACGTTGGATTCTGCTTGCCGTTTCCGTCGTTTTCTTGGGTATAGGCGTGGCTATGTGCGTTTTGAGCGCGACAACCAAGTCTGTAAGCGGCAAAGGCGGCGAATCTTATCTTATCGCGGGCGTTATTTCGTTGGCGCTGTGCGTCTATTCGGCGCTCGGCGTATGGTCGCTGTTCGACAGAATCAAGCTGTATTGCAAGTCCTGCCGTCAAAACAACGTTCCCGCGGAAAACTGGCAGTCGCCGTACGAAAAGACGCTTACGCAGGTAATCTGCTACGGCGCGGCAATCGCTTTGCTTTTGGGCTTCGGCTTGTTCTCTCTTGTACGTTGGGGAATAATCGGCGGCATACCCAACGGCACGGTATTGTTCGTGCTGTGCTTGCTGTGTATCGCGGCAATTGCGGTGTGGAAGTTCGCTCCCTCGATTAAAACGCTGTTAAAGCTTGCTGAGACTCGCGGCGCAACGCGCGCCAAGTGCGATTGCGGCGCGGAATACGACTGCAATCTCAACAAATTCCTGCTGTTTTTGTTCCCGCCCAAGACCTATCTCGATTACGGCGTAGAGCATCTAAAACCTTATGTTGACCCCGACAAGGGCAAGCGCGCAGCAAAAAAGAAATCCGCTCCGACCGAAGCACCGTCCCAAGACGATACCGAATCGCATTCCGACGACTGAAATATCTGTATCCGCGCTTTGTACCGAACGGTCGCGCCGAGTCGACGCGGTATGCCGATTCGATTGAAATAATTATTGTGTCATTTCAACCGAGCAATACTCTCCTATGCGCGTAGACGCTCGGCAAAAAAATCTTACAAAAACTAACAGCCAAGAAGGTAACTATATGCGAAATTTAACTCTTTTAACCGATTTTTACGAACTTACAATGATGTACGGCTACTTTCTCCAAGGCAAGACGGACGAAGTCGCAACCTTCGATTTATTTTTCCGCCCGTATGAAGAGAGTAACTTCTGCATTGCCGCGGGATTGGAGCAGGCGGTTGAATACGTGGAAAATCTCCGTTTTACCCAAGACGATATCGAGTATCTGCGCGCGACAAAGGCTTTTGACGACGCGTTTCTTTCTTGGCTTGCCGATTTCCGTTTCACGGGCAGTATCCGCGCCGTGCCGGAAGGAACGGCGGTGTTTCCCTACGAGCCGTTGATGATTGTCACCGCCCCTATCTGCCAAGCTCAGCTTATGGAAGCGGCGCTGCTCAATATCATCAATTTTCAAACGCTTATCGCAACCAAGGCGCGCCGAATAACGCACGCGGCAAGTCCGGCAAGCGTATTGGAATTCGGCTTACGTCGCGCTCAAGCCCCCGACGCGTCCATTTACGGCGCGCGCGCCGCGGTAATAGGCGGCTGCTCGTCCACCAGCAACGTGCTGTGCTGTCAAATGTTCGGTATGCCCCCCAAGGGTACGCACGCGCACAGTTGGGTAATGTCCTTCCCTACGGAATACGACGCTTTCAAGGCGTACGCCGATACCTATCCCGACGGCTGTCTGCTGCTTGTCGATACCTACGACACCTTGCATTCCGGCGTGCCTAACGCCATCAAGATATTCGACTATCTCAAAGCCAACGGTCACAAGCCCTTGGGTATCCGTCTCGATTCGGGCGACCTTGCCTATTTATCCAAGGAAGCTCGCAAGCTGTTAGACGCGGCGGGGCATACGGAGTGTAAGATATTCGCAAGTTCCGATATCGACGAATACGTACTGCAATCTCTCAAAGAGCAGGGCGCTCGAATCGACCAATACGGCGTAGGCACCAAGATGATAACCAGTCACAGCACGCCCAGTCTCGGCGGCGTGTACAAGCTGTGCAACCTAAACGTCGACGGTGTAGATTACCCCAAGATGAAGATTTCCGACAACCCCGTCAAGGTTACCAATCCGGGGGTCAAGACGGTGTACCGCCTGTTCGACAAGGCTACGGACAAGGCGATAGCCGACCTTATGTGCTTGGCGGACGAAGTTATCGACGAATCCCGCCCGCTTACGCTAACTCACCCTGTCGAGCGGTGGAAGACAAAGGAAGTCGTTGATTTTTACGCAAAGGAACTGTATACCGACGTATTTATCGACGGTCGCAAGACCTACGCTCCGCAGTCCGTTTACGAACTGCAAGCGCGCTGCAAGTCAGGTCTCGACGGCTTTTGGGACGAGTACAAGCGCCTGCAAAAGCCCCATCAGTACAAGGTGGATTTGTCCGACAAGCTGTACGACTTGAAGCATCGTTTGATTTCGGAAGAAAAGAAGGGCGTACGAAATGGAATTTAGAAAGATATTTCGCGGCTACGACCCGCAATCGGTAGACAAATATATAACGGAGTTAACTGATAAAAACAAAAAAATCCATTCGTCCCAGCGCGAACGTATAGACGAGCTGTTGGACGAAAATTCAACGCTTCGCGAACGTATAGCAGAGCTTCAAGCCAAGGAAAACGCCGTCTCCGACGCGCTCGTCGTATCGCGCAATGCCGCGTTGCAAATGGAGCGGCAAGCCAAGGACTATTCGGATCAGGCGCTGTTCCAAGCCAAAAAGTTTTACGCTACTTGGCAGGCATACGCGCAGACGGTGGTGTCAAGCTTCACCAAGGAAGAGCTCGCCGCCTTCAACGGCTTGCAAAGGAAGATAGAGCGCGTCATAGCTGATTACGAACGGAACGCGCGGAAGAAGGCGGAAAGTGACATACCGTTTTCTCAGCGTATGGAACGCGAGCTGGAAGAACTGAACCGCCGTTCGCGCGAATTGGAAGAAGCCTCCAAGGTTGCCGCGGCGTCGTCTGCGGAGTCTGCCGCAAGCTCGGAGCAGCTGTCCGAGCAGGAGCAGAGCAGTATGCAAAATCCCATCGATAAGGTGGAAAAAGCGGCGGAGCAGGTAATAGATCTGCGCGAGCTTATGCGCGCCAACGACAGCTTGGAAGACCTTTGCGCCGATTTGGGGCTTGTGGGCGGCAAGAGCGAAAAGTAACGTATTTAGGACAAATAAGGGCAGATTACCTAATTTTTTCAAGGAAAGTATAATACTATGTGGGACATAGTACTGGATTCTTTAATAGACAGCCTTAAAGCCGCGCCGTTTTTATTGGCAATTTACCTGCTCATCGAGTTTTTGGAAAGCAACGGCAAGGCGCGCGACAGGACGGTAAAACTGCTTAACGGCAGACTGTCTCCGCTGATTGCGGGCGGCGTGGGGCTTATTCCGCAGTGCGGCTTTTCCGTAATGGCTACGGACTTGTACTGTCAGAATTTTTTAAGAACAGGCACGCTCGTTGCATTTTTTATAGCTACAAGCGACGAAGCTCTGCCCATACTTTTAACAAACTCCGACACGGTGGGCGCGGTGTGGATAGTACTGCTCGTAAAAATAGTCTACGCCGTACTTTTAGGATATCTCATCAACCTGTTCGACAGGCGCAAGCTCGAAACTGTCTCCGGGCGTATCGTGGTCGTTCAAGACCAACGCGAATCGCACGACCATAGCCACAGCGGAGAACACGGCTCTCATACCGAAGTCGGACTTGATACCGCCCACGGCGGCGAATGCGATACGCAATGCGGCTCGTCGACCGTGCTGCATATTTCCGACGGCTGTTGTAAGCACGATATGCAAGCCGCAGATAAGAACGCAAGCAGCCGCGGCGCGCGCTTTTGGAATTTTGTTAAGCATCCGCTTTTGCATACGTTCAAAATCTTCGTTTACATCTTCGTCGTCAATGCCGTTTTCGGCTTGCTGCTGTTCTATTTCGAGCAGTCTATCGTCGGCTTTACCGCCAATCTCGGGGTATTTCAGGGGTTTATAACCGCGGCGTTGGGGCTTGTTCCCAATTGCGCAAGCAGCGTCGTAATATGCGGTATGTATTCCGAAGGTATAATCACCTTTTCGGCAATGCTCGCAGGCTTGGTTTCCAACAGCGGTATTGCGTTGGCTGTGCTTTTCAAGGACCGCAAGCATTGGAAGCGCAATTTGACGATTGTAGCAGTAATGTATTTGGCGGGCGCGGTGTTGGGCATAGCTTCGTACTTCGTGGAAGCTGCGCTTAAATAACCGCGCGGACAATTTCAAACTCGGAGTAATATTATGAAAATTTTTATAGCAACGGATATTCACGGCTCGGCGTATTGGGCAAGAAAAACGGCGGAAAAATTCGCTCAAAGCAAAGCGGACGTAATGGTGCTTTTAGGCGATGTATATAATCACGGTCCGCGCAATCCCTTCCCCGATGAATACTCTCCTATGTCCGTAGCGGACACGTTCAATGCGCTGTCAAGCAGTATAATCGCGGTCAGGGGCAACTGCGATTCGCAAGTGGACGAAATGATAAGCCGATTTCCGTTTGTCAGCGACAACGTAATTCCTTTGGGCGACGGCCGTCTGTACTTTACGCACGGACACGTTTTCAATAAGGATAATTTACCGCCGCTTGCGGATGGTGACGTAATGTTTTACGGACATTTCCACGTAAGCGAAATCGTCAAGGTAGACGGCGTAATATGCGTCAACGTCGGCAGCGCGTCCCTTCCCAAGGACGGCAAACACGTCTATTGCATAGCCGACGGCGAGTCGGTAACTATTTACGACCTTGTTTCCGACGAAACAGTCGCTCGCGTTTTCCGCTGAAAACCGTATTCGCTTGCTTTAAGCGTCGAGCGGCGGAATTTATCGGTATTATCTCGAATAAAAAACGGGACTGCGTTTGCAGTCCCGTTTGCGTGTTATTATTCCGTTTTTTATGCCAAGTGCGTGCGGTCGAATGCTCTAATACATATCGGGATTCGGCGCTGCCGCGGGAGCGGGCGGTTCGGGTATATCGACCACGATGCTTTCTGTTGTCAGGAGAGTTCCTGCAACGCTCGCGGCGTTTTGAAGCGCGGAACGCGTAACCTTGGTGGGGTCGAGTATTCCCTTTTCTATCATATCGCCGTAGCTGTCCGTCAGCGCGTCGTAGCCGTAGTTGGCTTTTTTGACGGACATAACCTTGTCTACTATAACTCCGCCGTTAACGCCCGCGTTTTCCGCAATTTGCTTAATCGGGCTTTCGAGAGCTTTTCTCACAATTTGCGCGCCCGTCTTTTCGTCCCCTTCCAACGTCTCGATAAGAGCGTTTACTTCGGGAATAGCGGCAAGCAGAGCAACTCCGCCGCCGGCAACAATGCCTTCTTCAACGGCTGCGCGCGTAGCGTTCAGCGCGTCTTCTATACGCATCTTGCGTTCCTTCATTTCCACTTCCGTAGCCGCGCCTACGGATATCTGCGCAACTCCGCCGGCAAGCTTGGCTAAGCGTTCTTGGTACTTTTCCCTGTCGTAATCGCTGGTGGTTTCGGCAAGCTGATGTCTTATTTGCGCAACTCTCTGCGCGATAGCTTCGGACGATCCCGCGCCTTCTACGATAATGGTGTTGTCCTTGTCTACTTTTACCTGCTTGGCGCGTCCCAACATATCGATTGTAGCGGTTTTAAGCTCCAAACCCAAGTCGTCGGTAATAACGGTGCCGCCCGTAAGGGTTGCAATGTCTGTAAGCATTTCCTTGCGTCTGTCGCCGAAGCCGGGGGCTTTTACCGCAACGCAGGTAAAGCTTCCGCGCAGCTTGTTCAGTATAAGAGTAGTCAACGCTTCGCCTTCGACGTCTTCGGCAATAATCAGCAGCTTCGCGCCCGTTTTTACTATCTGCTCCAATACGGGCAGTATTTCCTGAATGGACGAAATCTTTTTGTCCGTAATCAAAATATAAGGGTTGTCTAACTCCGCAACCATTTTGTCAAGGTCGGTAGCCATGTAGGGGCTTGCGTAGCCGCGGTCGAACTGCATTCCTTCCACAATGTTCAATTCCGTTTTCATCGTCTTGCTTTCTTCCACGGTAATAACGCCGTCGTTGCCTACCTTTTCCATAGCGTCGGAAATAAGCTGACCTATCGTCTCGTCCGCAGCGGAAATGGAAGCGACCTGCGCGATGGATTGCTTGCCTTTGACGGGCTTGCTTATTTTCTGTAGCTTGGCAACGCACGCTTCTACGGCTTTGTCGATTCCCTTGCGAAGAATAATGGGGTTAGCTCCCGCAACAACGTTTTTGTTGCCTTCGCGGATAATCGCCTGCGCAAGCACGGTCGCCGTGGTGGTGCCGTCTCCGACGATATCGTTGGTTTTGGTGGACGCTTCTTTGATTATCTGCGCGCCCGCGTTTTCAAACGGATCTTTAAGCTCTATTTCCTTAGCGATGGTAACTCCGTCGTTTATAACAAGCGGACTGCCGTATTTCTTCTCCAACACAACATTGCGCCCTTTGGGTCCCAATGTGATTTTTACCGTGTCGGCAAGCTGATTAACTCCGTTTTCCAACAGTTGACGTGCTTCTTCGCCGTACTTGATTTGTTTAGCCATTTTCTACGCCTCCTCTATTAAAGCTAAAATATCGCTTTGCTTAATAACCGTAACTTCTTCGCCGTCGATTTTGAACGTGCTGCCCGCGTATTTGCTGTACAGCACCCTGTCGCCGACCTTTACTACCATTTTTACTTCTTTGCCGTCAACCGTTCCGCCTTCGCCTACGGCAATTACTTCGGCGATTTCCTGCTTTTCCTTGGCGGACGTCGGCAGGAATATTCCGCCTACCGTTTGTTCCGTTTCTTCCGGTTGCTTAACTACTACTTTGTCGAATAGCGGTTTAAGTTTCATTCTATTTGCCTCCATTTTGCTTTTATTTTAATTTTAACAGTTCAAGCTTTTACTTTGCTTAAAAAGCGCGCTTAACAATAGTATGCCCACTTTTAGCACTCTTAAAGCCCGACTGCTAATCGTCTACGTATATTATACTACCTAATACGGATTTGTCAACATTTTTTTCCGTTATTCGGACAACATTTTTTTAAGTCGCATTGATTGCGGTTCGGCGCATATTATATATAAATAATGTAAAAAATTTTCTTGCAAATAATTGAAATCTTTGTAGAAAAATGCTAAAATAGATATGTTTTGAAATTTACTCGTTACAAGGGGTGACATATCTATGCCGTTTTTTACCGACACGTTGTTTACTATCAAGGATTTCCCCGTATTGGGTTGGCACGTCGTTGCCGCGGGCGGAGTAGTGCTACTGTTGATAATAATAATCGCAGCGGCGGCAGCTTCCAAGAAGAAAAAGGCAAAACGTCTCCAAGCGGCGCAAAGTCAAGCGCAGCGCGCGCCCGTACAGGAGCAGGCGTCTACGGCAACCTTCGTTGCCGAACAGGAAACGCCCGTCGCCGAGTCGGAGCCCGCAGCCGTCGCCGACAATGCCGAGCAAGAAACGTTCGTCCAAACGTCTGACGAAAAGGAAACGGAAATGAAAAAAGAAACAGCCGCACGGCAGGAAAAAGCGGAAGAACCCGCAATGCAGGCTTCCGTAGTAAAGGAAGAAAAGCCTGTCTCCAAGTCGCAGTCCCAAGCTAAGCCCGCGCGCGCCAAGACAAGCGAGCCCAAGACTACGGCCGCCGCGAAAGAAACCAAGTCCGCCGCGACGGAGAAAAAGAGCGAGTCTCCCGCCAAGACGGAGTCCGCAGCCGACAAGGATACCAAGGCTTCGCAGACTAAGAAGCCCGCTTCGAAGGCTGCCGACGCAAGCGAGAGTAAACCTGCCGAGACCAAGACTGCAGCTAAAAAGGAACCCAAGACGGAGGCAAAGCCCGCCGCCAAGAAGGAACCCGATCCCAAACCCATCGCCAAGGTGGGCGAGCCTGCTCCCGAAACAAACAAGGGACCGAAGGTATATCACGTTTCGCTGCGCGACGACGACAAGTGGCAGGTCAAGCTCAGCAAGGGCGACAAGGCTATCAAGCTGTTCGACAAGCAGTCCGAAGCAATAGCCTACGCTAATGAACTCGCCGTACACAACGGACGCGTGGTAATTCACCGCGTCGACGGAAAAATACGCAAAAAACGCTACTAATCGCTCGTATATTCCGCTTTTGACTTCGTTTCGCTACGCTCAAAGGCGCAAAAGCGGAACACACTCGCTCTCGGTGTTGGCTGGCAGACAATATGTCATTTCGACCAAGTGAGCGTAGCGAACGCGCGGAGAAATCCAGCGCAGCGGAGCCTTAATTACGCATTACAAAAAGGTATTTACTAATGAACAAATGGGATAAAAGATTTATGGAGCTGACGGAGCAGGTGGCAACTTGGTCCAGCTGCTTCAAGTCCGACCGCCAAGTAGGCGCGGTAATCGTCAAGAACAAACGCATTCTAACCACAGGCTACAACGGCGCGCCGGAAGGGGTCGTTTCCTGCAAGGAAAAGGGCGAATGCCTGCGCGTAAAGTTAGGCATAGCAAGCGGAACCCGACACGAGTTGTGCTACGCCGTCCACGCCGAACAAAACGCCATAATTCAAGCCGCGCGCTTGGGAATAGTGTTGGAAGGCGCAACGCTGTACTGCACGCATCAGCCCTGCGTCATCTGCGCCAAGATGATTATCAACGCGGGTATCAAGCGTATCGTTTACAAGGACGGCTATCCCGACGACTTTTCTATGCAATTGCTGCAAGAAGCCGGCGTTCAGGTGGACGTCTACGACAAATTGTAAAATATAAGCAGTAAACCCCTGCCGTCGGCAAACGGCAGGGGTTTTGTATTTATGCGCCGAGTAAATATCAAATCAGATTGCCGTCCGCTATGTATTTCAGCGGTATGTCGAATACGTCTAACGCGCCTTTGTATCCGTCTTTTAACAGTTGCGGAATCGCCTGCGCGTACCGCAGCATTATTTTTGCGGTAAAATCCGCGTTGCTTTCCATAAAAACTTCCGTCTTTGCGCCGAATCCGCAGCCTTCCGTTATAACTCGGCCGCTGTGTCTCTCGCGCTCTTTCAACCGTCGTATTTCCTGCGCGCTTACAAATGTTACTTCCGTATCATACCCCTCGAAGTACCGCGGCATCGTTTTTATTTCCGTTTCTATACGTTCTTTGTCGCTTTCAACTGCGGCGACGAAGCAAACGCGGCGGTGCAGGCGGCAGCCGTCCCGTTCGCCGTTTTTTATTAGCCGTTCGTAGCCGTCCTTAGGCACGGTAAACTGAACCGCGTCCAAAACTCCGTCAATCGCGCGTATGGCGTTGGAATGTCCCTGCGATACGCCTTCGCCCCATACCGTAACGTTTTCCGCGCCGTCGTTTGCAAAAATTCCGCGCGCAAGGCTAAGCAGTCCGGGGTCCCAGCCTGCGGAAATTATTGACAGTCCGTCCGTTTTAAGCTCCCCTAATTTTTGTTTGTATTCCGCAATCCTTGCGTGAGTGTCGAAGCTGTCCACCGTATTTATATGCGCAAACCTGTCTGCGTAGCTCATAACGTCGCGCAGGCTTCCCAACGCGATCAGCGCAACGTCTGCGTCGCATTTGTCTATATACGCCGCCGAGCGGTATAACGGGTTGTCTAACGTTCTGCGCGAGTATATTGCCGTAAGCTCCAATTCGTCTCTTTTCTTTATTTCGCGTTCCAAGCTTTTGCCTAAGTTGCCGTAGCCGATTATTGCAAGTTTCATATTTTTTCTCCGTATTACATGTATTATTTATGCAAATTTGCAAAAAAAATTGTCAAAAAATTAAAAATTCGCGCTAAAAGTTGATATATACGCTTTATTTTTTTGATAAAATATTGTATTATATATATGTAATAATTGTTTCACAGTGTTTAACGGAGAGTTTTTTCTTTCCGTTTCGGGCGTAATCGTACGGTTTTACGCCCTTATAAAACGCTTTGACGGTTATAATTTTGTAACGTAATTTCTTAAAAAGGGACGCAAAAAATGTGGGATTTTCTGACAAACTTTTTTACTGATTGGACTCTTTCGACGGTATTCGCCCGCGTAGGAATAGTGCTTTTGTTTACGCTTGTATTCTACGCGCTGTTTTATTACGCCAAAAAGAGCAATATGCAGACGCTTATAATTTTCGCCGTGTTGGCGGTTTTGTTTGTATTTGCTCTGTCCTTCGCTTTGCCCAAGACGGTAGTTATGTTCCTTGCGTATACCACGTACGGAATCATTTGCCTTGTGGGCGTATCGCTGTTTAATCAGGAATTCCATCGCGACTTGTTCCGTCTGTCGCTTAAACGCTCCGTCAACCGCGACAGCGACGAAGACGATTACGGACGGGACGATCTCAATCAATCCGTTTCCGAAATCGTCAAGGCGTGTCTGCGCCTGTCCAAGACGGATACGGGCGCGCTCATAATAGTAGCGGACGACCTGTCCGACACAATTTTGGAGAGCGGCACCAAGGTGAACGCGGAAATATCCGCCGAGCTTTTGGAAACGCTGTTTTTCCCCAAAACGCCCCTTCACGACGGAGCCGTAGTAATAACGGACAACAAGGTTGTATCCGCAGGGTGCTATCTGCCTCTTACTCAGGCGCACAATCTCCCGCGCGAATTCGGAACGCGTCACCGCGCCGCGATAGGCGTATCCGAAGCGTTTCCGAGCCTGACCGCAATAGTAGTCAGCGAAGAAACGGGTATTATCTCCGCCGTACGCGACGGCAAAGTCAAGCGTTATTTGGATGCCGACCAGTTGAAAGCCATACTGGAATGCGCTATGAAATTGGCGGATAAGGGACAGGAAGTAAGTATTTGGGGGTTGCTGAACGATGAAGAAGACTGATAACAAACACGGCTTCGGCTCGAGATTCAAACACTTTTTCAAGCATTATTTCGGATTGCTGCTTTTGGCGGTGGTTTGCGCCGTCGTAGTAACGTTGGTAATATCGTTTTGCGCCGTTTAGGTCGTTCTTCGGTTTCCCATTTTCCTTTTGTTATGTAATATGCGCCGCTTGTATAAGCGGCGTTTTTTTTGTCGTTTTTTCGAATTAAACGCCGTTTATCACAGTACATTACATTATGATTACGGCAAAGTTCGGCGGTACGGCTATAACCCCCGCCAATCTTCATTTTGTAAAGGAAATTCTGACGCCGTTCCATAACCGCGTCGTTGTAAGCGCAGTCGGCAAGGAGTATGCGCAGGACGTCAAGACCACCGATTTGCTACAACGCTACTACGTTACGGGCGACGAAGGCGTTTGGCGCGCAATAGCCGACAAATACGCGCGTCTCGCCGCAGTCAACTGCATACCTATAAACGCCGAAGAAACGCTTGACGAAGCGCATTCCCGCGCCCGTTCGCGCGATATAAGTTACTGTATGTCTTTGGGGGAAGAGCTGTCCGCCAAGTTCGTGGCAAAGTACCTAAACGCAACCTATGTAGAAGCGGACGGAATAGTGCGCTTTAACGGTTCCAAGCTGTCGTTTAACGCTACGGTGTCCCTTATGAAAAGGGCGTTCAAGGGCGTAGAATTAGCCGTAACGGGCGGATACTACGGTATGGGTAAATACGGCAGGCAAACTTTTTCGCGCGGCGGAAGCGACGTTACGGGCGCGCTGTGCGCCGTCGCAAGCGGCAGCTCTCTGTACGAAAATTGGACGGATGCATACGGCGTTCAAACGGCAAATCCGGCGTTGATTTCGGGTGTTCAGACCATTCCCACAATGAGCTACGACGAGATGTACCGTTTGTCTGTCGGCGGCGCGGAAGTGCTGCATCCAGATGCGGTGTCGCCCGTCGAACGCAGCGGCATTCCTATCAAAATCGGCAATTTTTTCAATCACCGCGGAGCGTCTACGCTTATATCGAACTGTCCTTCGCGCAACGAGCTGCTGTCCGTTACGGAAAAGATTGCCGACGGCAAGTTTGTAACCACTGTTCTTCACGCAATGCCGCTAAGCAAAATTACGCAAATTTTTTCGCGTTTTTTTTGCGATAACCGTTTTTGCTTCGACTGCTTCGACAGGTCCTTTTCCGCGGACAGAGTGGAAGTGTACAGCTTCGAAGCGGACGGCTCCAAGGCGCTTTTGGTAACCGACGCGTCGGTCATTCGCAGTCTGTACGGATATTTCGTAAGGCAATAAAGTTGACGAAACTCACGCTTATTTGCTACAATATATAACGGTAGGTGAAGCAATGAAAATTTTGGTTATCGGCGGCGGTATGGCGGGCTTGACGTACGCGATTGTCGCCGCAAAAAACGGCTATGACGTTACGGTTGCGGAGCGCAATTCGCGCGTAGGCAAAAAAATATCTATGACGGGCAACGGCAAGTGCAACTTGGGCAATTCCGCCGTTTCGGCGGCGGATTACAACAAAAGTCCGCTTGTAAACCGCGTGCTGTCGGCAATTTCCGTCGGCGAATATCTGCGGTTTCTCGAAAGCTTGGGCGTGCGTACGTACGCCGATTCCGAAGGCAGACTTTATCCCTTGTCCGATTCCGCGTCTAACGTCGTCGATTGCTTACGGTACCAATTGGCAAAGTACGGCGGCAAAACGGAATGCGACGCCGAAGTCACAAGCTGCAAGCCCTGTCAGCAGGGCTACGAAGTGCGTATGGGCGGCGCAAGCCGTTGTTTCGACAAGGTAGTACTCGCTTGCGGAAGCAGCAGTCAGGCGTTGGAAACGTCCCCGTACGCAGTCGCTCCCAAGGAGTATTTTACGCCCCTTATTCCGTCGCTTGTTCCCGTCAAAATTCACAATATGGAAGGCGTGCTCAACGGTATACGGGTAAAGGCCGAAGTTTCGTTATACGACGGCGCGCTGCTTTTGGGCAAGCAAAGCGGGGAGATTTTGTTCAAGGACTACGGTCTGTCGGGCATATGCGTATTCAATCTGTCGGCGATAATAGCGCGCAGGCAGGTCAAAAGACAGCAGGGCGATTACATTTTCATAGCAGACCTTGTTCCCGGTATGACTCAGTGGGATCTTGCAGACCTGCTGTATTTAAGGATGAAATCGGGCTACGACGCGAACAAACTGTTTTACGGAATACTTCACAATAAGGTTGCGGAAGTCGTAATCAAACGCTGCGGCGGAAACGACGTATCCGTGCTTGCGCATACCGCCAAGAATATGCGCTTTCAATATCTCAAATCCTTGGATTTTTCTATGAGTCAGGTAACCGCGGGCGGAATTGACGACAGATACATCAATCCCGATACGCTTACTTTGCCCAACGGTATAACGGCTCTCGGCGAAGTGCTCAACGTCGACGGAATTTGCGGCGGCAACAATCTGTATTTTGCGGCGGCTTCCGCTCTGTATACCTTCTCCGAACAGCAACGTCAAACGGCGTACGGAAAAATTTAGTATGGCTCTTTATCTTACAAAACCAATCAATATTCCGATAGGCGCGTCCGAGCAGGAAGCGTTGCGGCGTATTTCCAAGTCGTTAAACGTCAAGCCGTCACAGATAGACGATTGGCGGCTGCACAAGCGCAGCGTTGACGCGCGAGACAAGTCCGCCGTCCGTTTCGTATGCTCGTACGTGGTGCAAACGGACGCGATTCCGTCTAACGCCGCCGCATACCGTCCGCAGGTAAACGTACTTAACAGTGTCCCGAAGCTTGCAACGGACAAACGCTGCGTCGTAGTGGGCGCGGGCCCTGCGGGACTGTTCGCCGCTCTTTATCTCGTCAAATGCGGTTTAGACGTTACGGTAATCGAACGCGGTTCGGATATCGCGCAGCGCGAAGGCAAGGTAAACGGCTTTTTCGGCGGCGGACAATTGGACGAGAATTGCAACGTTCAGTTCGGATTGGGCGGAGCGGGAGCTTTTTCCGACGGCAAGCTGACAACAGGCACGTCGTCGCCCCTTATCTACACCGTATTCGACGAGCTTGTGCGTTTCGGCGCGCCGCGGGATATTCTTACGTCCGCGCTTCCACATATCGGTACGGACAAGCTTAAACCGCTCGTAGCGAATATGCGCGACCGCATAATTTCTCACGGCGGCAAGTTTCTGTTCGATACGGCTGTAACCGATTTTTCCGTATCGGACGGAGTTGTTACGGGCGTTGAAATAAATGCAAACGGCGAAATAAAGCGTATATCCGCAGATTTCGTAATTTTGGCTTGCGGACACAGCGCGCGCGATACGTTTCAAACGCTGTACTCGCGCGGGGCGGATATGAGCTTCAAGCCCTTCGCCGTGGGTCTGCGCATAGAACACGAGCGCGAATTTATAAACAAGGCTCAGTACGGCGAGCTGTTCGCATCTCACCGCGATTTAGGCTCGGCAAGCTACAAGCTGGTAAACAACTGCCCCGACGGCCGCGGCTGTTACAGTTTCTGTATGTGCCCGGGCGGAACGGTAGTCGCCGCTTCGAGCGAACTCGAAGCGTTGGTTGTCAACGGTATGAGCGACTACGCGCGTAACGCGCCCAACAGCAACAGCGCAATTGTCGTAACGGTCAACGCCGACGATTTGGCTGCCTTCGGATACGGCAAGGACGTATTTTCGGGGTTGCGCTTTCAGCGCGATTTGGAGCGCAAGGCATACGGCTTGGGCGGCGGCAATTATGTCGCGCCCTGTCAAAACGCCGCCGATTTCATAGCGGACGTCCCGTCCGCTTCGGCGGTAATAACTCCAAGCTATCCGCGCGGTATCCAATTAGCCAATCTTCGCAGCCTGCTTCCCAAGGCGATTTCCGACGACCTTGCAAGCTCGCTTGCGTACTTCAACGGCAAAATAAAAGGCTTTGCGGATTACGGACTGTTAACAGGCGTGGAAACGCGCACGTCTTCACCCGTCAGGATAACACGCGGCGACGGTTTTCAAAGCAATATCCGCAACCTGTATCCCGCAGGCGAAGGCGCGGGGTACGCGGGCGGCATAGTATCGTCGGCGGTGGACGGTCTGCGCGTAGCTATGGCGTTGGCAAAGCGGCTCGGTTAACGTTTTAATTTGTATATCGTTGCCTTATAAAAAATCTCTCCGATATAAACGGAGAGATTTTTTTGCGTTAATAACCTGTAATTATCAGTTGATGGCTTGCAGTAAAGTATTCATAAATTCGTTGAGAGTGGCGTTCTTCCATTCGTCGCGGTGAGCCGTTTTTTCCGCTTCCGTCATATCGGAGTTCTCGTGACATTTTTCCCAGTATTCCCGCGCGGTCACGGTCGTGCCGTGAGTCAACTTGTAAGCGGCGGAGTAGGTCATAAAATCTTGGAAACTGCACCCGAACGTCTGCGCGCCTTCGGTGAACGTATGCGTATTTTCTACGCACGCAGCGGAAAGCAGTGCAAACTTGTAGTTATTGGCGTCCGCGCCTATATCCATCATTCCGCTGTCTATAAGGTCGCCTATCGTCAGCGTTTCGGTAATGCCGCTTATTGCGTTTCCCTGTCCCAAGTCGGCTATCGATTTGTCGGCGATTTTTGCGCTAAGTCCCTTTACTTTGACGTAATTCTTGCCGTCCAATGCAAAATGCTGTCCGTGGCTGCAATCCGTTTTGCCGCATTCTTCCAGCCAGCCGTAGCAGTCGCCGCTGTGCGCGTGGGACGCGTTGCCGCATAACGGTTTGTCGGTATAATCTGCGTATCCCAACGCTACGCCCATTTTCAGGTTGCTTATTTTGCTGCCGATATCTGTAATCTTTTCGTCCTTTACGCTGTCCAATATCTTGTTTCCGTTGGTATCTATGCCCAATTTCGCAAGAGTAAGCTCGTTTGTCGCGTTGGATATACTGCTTAATGTGTAATTGCAAAACGCCTTGTTTACGCCCGTGGGTTTTTCTGTATACGTCGAGTCGGTATACCACACGTATTCGTAACACGCGGCAAAGTGCGTATGACTGTCCTTACAGGTAAGCTCCGCTTCGTACCATTTGCCGTTGTCCGTTTTTACGAAGGCGTTGCCGTCGCTTTTAACTTCTCCGTCCGCAGTTGATTCGTCGGTATACTGTGTTCCGTCTTTTTCGTTACGTACGTATCCCATTGCCGCGCCTACGTACATATCGTTCAGCTTGTTGCCCAATTCGCCTATTTGTGTGTCGGCAAGGTCGGCAAGCATCGATGGAACGGGGTCTAATACGTCGGCAAGAGTTAACTCCTTTACCGTGTCTCCTATTGTATTCAGCTGACTTATTCGCTTATCGGCAAACTTGGCAAGCAGTCCTTCTGCAGGCTTGGAGTAGCACTCGTCCGTGTGTGCGTGGCTGTCGTCGCCGCAGTTCGCTTCGAACCAACCGTAGCATTCGTCCGCGTGTTCGTGCGTTTGTTTGCAGTCCAACATATGCTTGTAGCCCAACAGCTCTCCGAGATACATACTGTCGATAGCCGTTCCGAGCTCGCTTATGGAAGTATCGGCAAGCGACTTCAATATGCTCGGTACGGGATCTAACACGTCTGACAAGGTAAGTGACGACACAATTCGGTTAATGGACGTAAGCTCTTTTACCGTTTTGCTCGCCAGTCTTGCGCTTATACCGGCAACTTGGTTGTCGTAGTGTTCGCTTGTGTACCACACGTAGCCGTAGCAGTCGGCGAAGCGGTGTTCGCAATCGGCTTTTTTGCAGTCGACGCGGCCTTCGTACCAATGTTCGCTGTCGTCGGACAAAAGCATCGTTTTGTCGTCGTTTTCCCACAGGTAAAAGCGTATTTCGGCAGTGTCCGCGCCTGCGCGAATTTCACTTACCGTCCCGCTCGGCGCTTGGCATTGCTTGCGCGAATAGCTCAGCGCCGTACCGAGATAAATACTTTCCAATCCGCCGTTCATAAGTTCGTTTATCGTCATATCCGATAGGTTGGCAATAACTCCGCTCGTTTCGCCTGCGGCAAATAAATCGGATATTTTCAGTTCCTTTATTTTGTCGAACAGCGCGTTGGAGTCTCCGTTTGTAAGGTCCGCCATCGACAGGTTTGCTAAAACGGCGTACAGCCCTTGAACGCGCGGATAATACTGTCCGTCCTTTTCCATTTCGTCTACGTGGTCGTGATTGGAAGTACAGGCGGCGGTAGAGTACCACGCGTACGCAAAGCAATCCGCCGTATGCGCGTGTTCTTCCTGCGCGCAATTACCGTCGGCGTTGCACGCGTCGTCGTGAATATGCTCCGCTTTGCCGCAGTCGTCCGCTTCGTTCCAAGTTGCTTCCGCGCCGTCTTGTATGCCTTTGGCGTACATAACTTTTCCGTTCGAAGTCACCTTGGCAACCGTAACGTTTCCGTCCGTCAAATACGTTTCGAACGTTTCTTGGTCGTACGGCAACAAGCGCATTTGGCAGCCCAACAGTCCGCCGAGACTTATACCGTTGATTACCGAGTCGAAGTTGAGATTGCCGCTGTCGTCCACGAAGGCGGCAAGCGCGCTTTCTCCGAGTATTGCGCGCACGTATTGGCTGTCGCCCGCAATGTCGAGTACGGACAGCGCGCCGAGCGTTGCGAATGCGCCGCCGTCTTTAAGCTGAGCAAATATATTGCCCGTACCGGACATCCCGTCGAGCAGTTTGCCTATTTTGGTTTGACCTACCGCCCACATCAGCTTGTTGTCGCTGTTTTCTTCGGGAAAGGACGACGGAAGTACGTCTGCGAACGCCACGTTTTGAAATACGTAATTTATTCCCTTGTCTTCCGCAAGCAGGTCGGACAGGCTGTAATTGGACAGCTCTTTTATTACATCGTCCGAAAAAGCCGCGCCGTTTTCGCCGTTATCTGAGCTTTGTCCGAACATATTTAATATTGCCGGCAGCGCGCTCACCTTTATCTGCGCCATAGCGTTGTCAAATCCGTTGTTGGAGTTAAAGAACTCGAACGCAGGAATATCCAGCACTTCTTGGGGCAGCTTCATACCGAAAGCCTTTTCGTCGCTTATGTTGTATTTGGTCAAGAATTCGCCCAAGGTAAAGTATCGTCCCGTTTCTTCGTCGCGAACGCCTATTTTTGTCTGATATAGCTCGACAATGTTTTTAGCCATATCCAAGAGAGACATATTCGCAAGGTCGCCGAGAAATTTTTCGCTCTCAGCCGAAATGTCCGACGGTTTTACAACCGTTACGGCAATGTAAATACCGCCCGCCAAGGCTGCGAATATAAATATTATTCCGAACAACATTCCTAAGAAAAATACCAGTACTCTGTTCATAGCGTCTCCGTGAAGTGGTGTTTAGCTTTGCATAGCGTTTGCTTGCATGCGGTAGTGCGGCTTACTGCAAGTCGCGGCGTTCGGGAACGAAAGAGTCGAATATCATATTGTCGAAGTAGGGAGACAATTCGTCGTATTCGGCTTGGCTTTTAATCGTCCAGCAAATAATGGGAATTTTTTTGCCGAATTTTTTTACCGCTTTGTTCTTGGCTACCGCTTTCGCGTCGTATGCGATAAACTGACTGCCGTTCCATTTGCACAGTTTAAGGTTTGCAAGCAGATTTTTCTTAAAGCGGCTCCAAGGCGCGTTGGCATAGTCGCAGGAAAGCGTTCCGCGTATAACCGACGGCGCGTTTTTCTTGAACCAGCGTATAATAAACGGGTTAAAGGATTCCACGCAGTAGTTGCCCTTGTAACCTTTCAACGCTTCGTACGTTTTGCGTTCCACTTCGCCTATATCGTCGTGAGTTTTTATTTCCACTACAAGGTTAACGCCGTTTGCCGCTTGTAAAAATTCTTGAAAGGTGGGTATAACGCAATCGGTGTTGGCAAGCCGCATTTTGCGCAGCTCGTCGAAAGTATAATCCGTCAGCTTGCCTTCCGCGCCTGTCATTCTTTTCAGTGTATCGTCGTGAAATACTACCAAAACGCCGTCTTTGCTCATTTGAACGTCCGTTTCTATGCCGAACCCGTTCTCGGCGGCTTTTTCAAATGCGGGAATGGAATTTTCGGGAATACCGTTGCCGTTGTCGAACAATCCCCTGTGAGCTACATATACGTCCGTTAACCATTTGTATTCTTGTCGTATCATTTCGCAGCGCGCTCCTAAGTGTTTTTACTATATGCTAATTATATAATATATACGCTCAAATTGCAACCTATTTGTCCGCCGTCAGTCCGCGTTTCTTGCGTTGCAAAAACACGCGTCTATAACTGGACAAAAGTCGGTTAATGATATATAATTGTTATCGTGAAACACAAATTGCAGAAAAATTTCGACGGCAGAACTTTATCGGCCGTTCAGCCTGCCAAACAGCGCGTTTGGGAAGTGGACTTTTTGCGCGGTATGATGATATTGGCGGTGGTGTGGGACCACACGCTCAACGATATACGCGTCGACGCGGGCGGAAACTACAAGACGGCATTTTTTCAGGCGTTGTACGATTTTTCCTGCAAATATGCTTCGAGCGCGCTGCGCGCGGTCTGTCAGCCGGCTGTCGTAATTTTGTTTATATTTACCGCGGGGTTGTCGTGCAGCTTCTCCAAAAACAATTTCAACCGCTCGCTGAAATTGATGGGCGCGTCGGTATTTTTCACATTGGGCTGCTTTGTCGTGTCCGTAGTGTTAAAACGGCATATAATGGTGTATTTCAACGTAATTCACGTAATCGCGCTTTCGGTATTTCTGTGGTCGGTTATATCGTGGATTAAGGATAAATGCGTAAAAAATCGGCAAAAGAACCTGTTCGGCGTCGTTATGTTCGCTGTAATTGTCGCAGTTTTACTTGCGGGTTATTGCGCCAAAAAACAGCCTTGGACAAGCGAAAATTCCCATTGGTTTTTCCTTGCGGAGCACAGCGGCGAAGCGTACGGTCGTTTCAGGGGTATGGATTACCGCGCATTTTTCCCCGATTTCGGCTGGTTTTTGTTAGGAGCGTTTTTGGGCGGAATAGTCTATAAGGAAAAACGCACGCTGTTTCCTTCCGTCAATCCCAAGTATGTCCGCGTCGTTACCGCGTGCGGACGGAAAACTCTTATAATATATTTCGTAAGCAAAATTCTGACGTATGCGTTCGTTTACCTGTTCCACGGTGTTTGGGACGTACTGTAACGCGATAAGGTCGGTCTTTTATCAAATGTATAGCACACGGGAAGTTATTTTATGTCTAAGCAAAACACACGTAATTTTTGTATCATAGCTCATATCGACCACGGCAAGAGTACGCTTGCCGACAGGCTTATGGAGTACACGGGTCAGGTTGCCAAGCGCGACTTGGCGGCGCAGATGCTGGACTCTATGGATATAGAGCGCGAACGCGGCATAACCATCAAGCTCACCCCTGTCAAGATGACCTATCAAAAGGACGGGGTGGAGTACGAGCTCAACCTTATCGACACCCCGGGGCACGTGGACTTCAACTACGAAGTATCCCGTTCGCTCGCCGCGTGCGAAGGCGCGTTGTTGGTTGTGGACGCTTCGCAGGGCGTGGAAGCTCAAACGCTCGCCAATTGCTATTTGGCTCTCGAAAACGATTTGGAAATCATCCCCGTCATCAACAAGATAGATTTGCCGTCCGCCGATATCGACGGCGCCAAGCAGGAAATCGAAGATACGATCGGTCTCGACGCATCGTGCGCTCCGCTCGTTTCCGCCAAGGAAGGAATAAATATTCAGTCGGTTTTGGACGCGGTTGTAGACAATATTCCCGCTCCCAAGGGGGACGCGTCCGCTCCGCTTAAAGCGCTTATCTTCGACTGTCAGTACGACAACTACAAGGGCGTAATAATTTTCGTCCGCATTTTCGACGGCGAAGTGCGCGTAGGTACGTCCATCAAAATGTTCGAAACCAAGGGCAAGGTGTTCGACGTTACGGAAGTGGGCATCTTCGCCCCGTCTATGCAGGCAACCGACAAGCTGTCCGCGGGCGACGTAGGCTACGTCTGCGCAAGCATCAAGACGGTGTCCGATACCAAGGTGGGCGATACGTTAACGGACGCTCAAAACCCCTGTAACGCCCCTTTGAAGGGCTACAAGGAAGTAAAGCCGATGGTTTTCTGCGGAATTTTCCCTGCCGACGGCAGCAAATACAACGACTTGAAGGACGCTTTGGAAAAGCTCAAGCTAAACGACGCGGCGCTCTCTTACGAGCCGGATACGTCGGTGGCTCTCGGCTTCGGCTTCCGCTGCGGCTTTTTGGGATTGCTGCATATGGAGATTATCCAAGAGCGTTTGGAACGCGAGTTCGATCTCGACCTTGTAACAACCGCTCCCAGCGTAGTGTACAAGGTGTATACGACGCAGGGCGAAGTTCTGGATATCGACAACCCCACCAAGCTTCCGCCCGTTACAAGTATCGAGCATATCGAAGAACCCTTCGTCAAGGCGGAAATATATTCTCCGCCGGAGTACGTCGGCGATATTATGGGCTTGTGTCAGGATAAGCGCGGCGTTTTTGCGGATATGACCTATCTCGATACGCGCAGAGTAAAGCTTACCTACGAAATGCCGTTGAACGAAATTATCTACAACTTTTTCGACAGCTTGAAGTCCCGCACGCGCGGCTACGCCAGTATGGACTACGAACTTACGGGCTTTAAGACGGGACGGCTCGTCAGGATGGATATGATGCTAAACGGCGAAGTGTGCGACGCTCTGTCCATTATCGTCAACGAAGAACGCGCCTACGCCCGCGGCAGGCAAATGGCGGAAAAGTTAAAGGAAGCCATTCCCCGCCAAATGTTCGAAATCCCCGTACAGGCCGCAATCGGCAACAAGATTATCGCGCGCGAAACAATCAAGGCTTTGCGCAAGGACGTGCTCGCCAAGTGCTACGGCGGCGATATCACGCGCAAAAAGAAGCTCTTGGAAAAGCAAAAGGAAGGCAAAAAGCGTATGCGTCAGGTCGGCTCCGTTTCCGTTCCCAGCGAAGCGTTTATGTCTATTCTAAAAATCGACGACTAAATAGGAGCAACCGTATTATGAACGTTTATCAATCCTGTCCCGAATTTCACAACGACGAATTTGTGCTGCGTTTGGTGTCCGAAGCCGATTTGCACAGCTTACTGGAAGTGTACTCCGACAAAAACGCCGTGCCGTTTTTTAACGCCGACAACTGCCACGGAGACGATTTTTACTATACTACGCTCGAACGTATGCGCGCCGCGCTGAATTTTTGGCAGGAAGCGTACAAAAACGGTTGGTTTGTCCGCTTTGCAATAGTAGACAGGGCGACAAACCAAGCTATCGGCACGATAGAAGAATTCAAGCGTGACGAAAATGACTTTTTTACTGATTGCGGTCTGCTTAGGCTGGATTTGCGCAGCGATTACGAAAAATCTCCGATAATTCGCAGCATTTTGTCGCTTATAGCAAAGCCGTCTTTCGACCTGTTCGGCTGTTCTATGCTCGCCACCAAGGCGGTTTCAGGTGCGGTCGAACGCGCTCAGGCGTTAGCTTCCTTGGGCTTTGTCAAGTCCGACGAGCCGCTAATAGGGCACGACGGCACAAAGTATTACGATTATTACGTATTGGTAAAGTAAACACGTTTCCGCGCAACACGGCGAACCGTTGTGTTTGAAATTACAAAAGGAAGTGTTATCGCTTGAAAAAAGATATTTTTTACGGAAAAGTAAGAGAGCAATACGTAGGTATATGCGTACGAGCATAATTTTCGTAACCTGCCTCTTTTTGTGCGCGGCGATACTGTTTTTGTGTATGGCATTGTTTTATGAAAATATGGGTACCGATATGCGCGTCGTACTGTACGCGTTTGGCGGCGTATTGTTCGTTTTGTCCGTTGCGTGTCCGGTAGTTTCGGTGCTTTGCATTCGCAGTTACCCCAAGCATAAAACTTTGACGCTTATGCTTGTTAAGGAATTCGTTCTTAAAAGCTGGATAGAAGACGATGTCAAACCGTTGGCAAACGCTTCCGAGCAATCCGCCGACGAAGCGGAGCAACCCGATAATCACGAAGATGAACAATAACTGCGGTATTTATGTCCATATTCCCTTTTGCAAGGCGCGGTGCGGATACTGCGCTTTTTCGTCCTGTTGCGATTACGGTCTGCAAGAAAAGTACTTTGCCAAGCTGTATGAAGAAATCGACCGTTATTCCGACCCGCAGGCGAGCATTTCCACCGTGTATTTGGGCGGCGGCACGCCGTCGTCGGTGGATACTAAGTACCTTGACGGGCTGTTTGCGCGGTTACGCGGCCGTTTCGATTTGTCTCGGGCTACGGAAGTGTCCGTCGAATGCAACCCCGAAAGCGTAACGGACGACCTGCTTGCCTTCCTTGCCGCAAGCGGAGTAAATCGTTTAAGCTTCGGACTGCAAAGCGTCAATGACGCTACTCTCGCGCGTATAGGGCGTATTCACCGCTATGACGATTTCGTCCGCGCATTGGAACTCGCGCGTAAACACGGCTTCGATAACGTCAACGCCGATCTTATTTTGGGACTGCCGGAAAGCGAATCGGACTTCCGCCGTTCGGTGGAAACGGCGGCAAATCTGCCCCTTGCTCACGTGAGCGTTTACGCATTGGAGCTTCACGACGGTTCGCCCTTGTGCCGACTGTGTAAGGAGCAATACCCCTACACCGACGATCAACTTGCCGATATGTACGACTGCGCCGTCGACGCCCTTGCCGCTTGCGGTTTTACTCGTTACGAAACGTCCAATTTTGCGCGCGCAGGGCGGCGGTGCAGGCACAATCTCAACTACTGGACGGAAGGTCGCTACTACGCGTTTGGGGCTGCCGCAAGCGGTTTCGTTGGCAACGTGCGCTATACCAATCCCTTTTCCGTAGCCGACTATTTGTCAACGCCGACGGAACGCTTGCGCGCCGACTGTCAAACGCTAAGTATCGGCGAACAGGCTAACGAATTCGTTATGCTCGGCTTACGCCTTGACGACGGAGTGTCGCTTGCCGAATTCGCCGATCGCTACGGCTGTGAATTTTTCCATTTCTTTCCCAATGCCGCGGCGCTTGCCGAACGCGGGTTCTTAGCGGTGGAGCGCGGATTTGTCAAGCTTCCGACTGACAAAATTTACGTTGCCAACTCGATTTTATGCGAGCTTCTCACCGACATATCTTAGACGGAAATAACAGCGGCGGCTTGCCGATTTGCTGAATTCGTATGCAGGCCGCGCGGTGCATAAAGTGCAACAGTTCTGTGTGTAAAATATTCACAGTTTTGTATTTTCTGCTATTCAATAGCTAAAATCTGGCTTTCGTATAATACTATGCCACTCATAATACAAAGATTTTTCATTAAATTCGGCACTTAATAAAGTTTTTATTATAATTCGCTTGATTTATTATAAAGTTTTTGCTATACTTACTTACAGATAAATTTATAATACGCTGCGCGGCTTTGTTTAGTCCCGCAGCGGAGTAGGGCGTAACGCAGCAAAAAGAAACGTCTTTACTCGTAGAGTTATCGAATATTTTTACCGTCGAAGTAAAGTATTAAGGAGTAACCGAAATGAAGCTTTTGCAAATGAGATATTTTCAGACCGTATGTCAATACGGCAGTATAACACGCGCTGCCGAAGAGCTGTTCGTGTCGCAGCCTACCATTTCCTTTTGTATCAAGGAATTGGAAGACGAGTTCGGAGTCAAGCTTTTTCACCGCAGACACAACCGTCTGCAATTAACCGTCGAAGGCGCGCATTTCCACGACAAAGTTAACTACATTCTGCAATCCGTCGACTCGCTTGCAACTCAGATGAAGGATATGGGCAACAATCACAATCACGTAAAGATTGCCGTGCCCGCAATGATATCCACATTCTTGTTTCCGCAGATGTTCAACGCTTACAAGAAGCTGTATCCGGAAGTAGAGTTGGAAATGTTGGAAACGGGCTCTCTGCAAGCTCGCAAGCTTGTTGACGCCAACTCGGTAGATCTCGGCATAACCATTCTCGACAACGCCGTGGCCGACACCTATAACGTGCTGCCCCTTGTGCCTACGGAGTTGGTTTTCTGCGTAAGTAAAAATCACCCTCTTGCGGGACGCGACAAGATTTCTTTCAAGGAGCTTGCCGACGAGCATATCATTCTGTTCAAGGCGGACAGTTACCAAAATATATTTATCAAGCGCGCCTTTTCGGAAGTAGGCGTTACGCCCAATATTTTGCTGTATTCGTCTCAGCTGTACACAATCAAGAAGTTTCTCTCCTACGCAAACGTAGGCGTGTTCCTGTACCGTCAGTTGGCGGAAATCGATTCCGATCTTGTTTGTATCCCGTTGGATACGCCTATAAATCAAGACGTGGTGCTTTTCTGGTCTAAAAACAGTAGCTTGTATTCCGATTCGGAGAACTTCATTCAATTTGCCAAGCAGTTCAAGTACGAATAGGTGTTGGAATGAGAGAGCTTCTAAGCAAAAAAGCGTTTATTTGGCTGGCAGTTCCATTGTTCGGCGGTATAATTCTGCTGATTACTTCTGCTCTTAAAATGCATCGCAGAAAAACCCCTTATAACGTTGTGCTTAGTACTTATTTTGCAGCCGGATTAACTTTTGGCTTCGGGTTTTTCGTGTTTGAGTTGGCTTTTCTGTTTGCAATCAAGTATCTTTTAGCGGCAATAGGCGTAGAAGGGCCGTACTATGCGGTCATCGGTTGTGGTTTGGCGGGGTGGGCTGCTAACGCGTTGTTTGTGCCAATTTACCGCAAACAAATACTGCCGAAGTACGCCGCCGCTCGGTTAGAAATGCAAGACGACAGCAATGCAATAAAGTAAGGAGAAACAATATGAACATTTGGCACGATATAGCGCGCAACCGCATAAGCTCTGGCGACTTTTACGCGGTGGTGGAAATAACCAAGGGCAGCAAAATGAAGTACGAGTTAGACAAGGAGACGGGCTTGCTCGCTCTTGACCGCATCTTGTACACTTCCACGCATTATCCCGCAAACTACGGCTTTATTCCCCGCACGCTTGCCGACGACGGCGATCCTATGGACGTTTTGGTGCTCTGTTCGGAGTCCTTGTGTCCAATGTCCCTTGTCCGCTGCTATCCGATAGGCGTAATAACTATGAGTGACAACGGCGATTCGGACGAAAAAATAATCGCCATTCCCTACTCCGACCCTACGTACAACGGTTACAAGTCTATTTCCGAGCTTCCCCAGCACATTTTCGACGAAATGCAGCATTTTTTCCGCGTATATAAGGAGCTGGAAAACAAGTCTACTTCCGTCTCTGAAGTTCACGATGTGGACGTTGCCAAGGATATTATCCAAAAGTCCATCGACAATTACGTAGAAAAAATTCTGTCCAAAAGATAATTTTACGAAAACTAAACGTTGACTTTCGATATTTCAAGTCCCGACAGTTCTTTGTGTCGGGGCTTTTGCTGTTTTGTAAACGAATAACCGAGCGGTATCTAATAGCCCGTTCGTCCGTTTTTTTTTGTCGTCGAAATGTCGTCCGAGCAGTCCAAGCTTGCGGCGGAGGGGCAGTTTATATCGCGCAATTTCTCCGCGCCGCAACGCCGCGCGTTCGTTCGCTTAAAATATTATATATTTTCATACTATTGCCTTGCAAATTCGTACAAATAATGCTAAAATTGTATTATGGCGCAATATGAACAAAACTCAATATTTCAAACAGATAAAATAAATAACGTCCCCTTGGCGGAGCGTATGCGTCCGCGCGTGCTGTCGCAGTTTATCGGGCAAAAGCACCTAATCTACGACGGCTCGCTCCTGTGTCGCGCAATCAAGGCGGACAAGCTGGGCAGCTGCATATTCTGGGGAGTGCCGGGTTCCGGCAAAACTTCCCTTGCCAATATCATTGCCAATACCACGGGCAGTCGATTCGAAAAGCTCAACGCCGTAAGCAGCGGCGTTGCCGACGCCAAGAAAATAATCGACGAAGCCACCAAACGCTTCAACGCCTACGGGCAGAAAACCTACCTTATGCTGGACGAGTGTCACCGTTGGAGCAAGACGCAAAGCGACTGCGTTCTGCCCGCTATCGAAAAGGGCTATATAACGTTTATCGGTTCCACTACGGAAAACCCCTACGTTTCCATGACCCGAGCGATAGTGTCGCGTTGCCGCGTTTTCGAGTTTTTGCCGTTAACTGCGGACGATGTTAAGGGCGGTCTAAAAGACGCCGTCCGCCGCGACGTGGTTCTTTCCAAGCTCAAAATCACCGTTGACGAAGCCGCTTACGATTACATAGCGGAAACGGCTTCGGGGGATTTACGTAACGCCTACAACGCTCTCGAGCTTGCCGCGCTAACTACCGACGTCGACTCCGACGGCTGCATACGCGTAACGCGCGAAGTTGCAAGTCAGTCAATGCAGAAGAAAGCGTTATCGGTGGATACGGGCACGTATTACGATATGATCAGCGCGTTTATCAAGTCAATGCGCGGCAGCGACGCCAACGCCGCTATGTTTTGGTTCGAACGTTTAATCGAAGCTGGAACGGACCCTTTGCTGCTTGCCCGCCGAATAGTCATTCACGCGGCGGAAGACGTAGGTCTTGCCGACCCTATGGCTCTGCCCGTAGCAACCGCCGCGCTAACCGCGTTTCAAAATATCGGGCTTCCGGAAGGCAGAATCCCATTGTCCGAAGCGATTCTGTATATTTGCAACTGCCCCAAGTCCAATTCTGTGGTAACGGCGCTCGAAGCCGCAACGGAATGCGCCAAGAGCAATCCGTCCGCCCGCGTGCCTTCTTATCTTATGGACGCCAACTTTCCGCGCGGCGAAAACGGTCTTGACGATGCTCCGTACAAATATCCGCATAACTACGGCGGTTGGGTAGAGCAGCAGTATCTGCCCGACGAAGTAAAGGACGAGAAGTTTTTTACTCCCAGCGGTAACGGTCAGGATATCGGCTGCCGCCAACCTAAGAATACTCGCGTATCCCGCTAAAAAGTTTGTTAATTGTATGCACTCGCTTTGAGTGATTGGCCGGCTGAAAATATGTCATTTCGAGCGAAGCGAGTGGAGAAATCCAGCGAAGCAGAACATTATAAAAAAATGATAGTAAAAATTAACGTTTTTAACCGAATACCCGTTTTCGAGCGGGGGGGGGTATGTCCGTATTCCCCGCGCGCCGTAATCCGTCTTTTGTCGCCATAGTTTTTGCGCGGTAAAAGCAATTGCGTAATATTTTCATCACAAGGAGAAAACAATGATAAGACTAAGCAATGTATCTAAAACCTACGCCAAATCGCAGAAAAAGGCGGTGGACGGGCTTTCTTTGGAAATTAAAGACGGCGAAATTTTCGGTTTTTTGGGACCGAACGGCGCGGGTAAATCAACTACAATCAAGATGATAACGGGCATCTTGTCCCCTGACGAAGGCACTATCGAAGTGGACGGCGTCAATCTCGCGGAAAACTCTATCGCAGCCAAGTCGCGTATAGGCTTCGTGCCCGACAATCACGAAACCTACGAAACGCTCAAAGGAATCGAGTATCTCAATTTTATAGGCACAATGTACGGCGTGGAAACAGGCGCGCTCAAAGCCCGCATTTCGGAATACGCCGAGATGTTTCAACTTTCGGACGCGCTGCCAAATATGATTTCGTCCTATTCGCACGGAATGAAGCAAAAGCTAATGGTAATAGCCGCGCTTATTCACGATCCCAAGGTGTGGATATTGGACGAACCGCTAACGGGGCTGGATCCGCAGTCGGCGTTTCAGCTTAAACAGCTTATGCGCAAGCACGCCGAGCAGGGCAATACGGTTTTTTTCAGCTCGCACGTAATCGACGTAGTGGAAAAGGTGTGCGACCGAATAGGCATAATCAATCACGGACAGCTTGTCGCCGTCGATACGTTGGACAATATCCGCAAGGACGAGAGCGTATCGTTGGAAAGTTTGTTCTTGACAATAACCGCCGATGAAACGGCAAAGTAGGCGGTGGTTTATGAAAAAGTATATTTCTCTTGTCAAGCTGCTGTTCGTTCAGCAGTATAGGGTAAAGCCTACCGAAGGCAAACGTAAGCGCGGCGGAACGATAGCGGCATACGTAGTTTTGGGTATATGCTTTTTGCCTATGCTTATAGGTCTTGCCGGCAGTATGTATTTTCTCGGGGTTTTGTCCAAAGGGCTGGAAAACGTTGAAAACATTGCCGCAACGCTGCTGTTCGTATGTCAGGGTGTGGTGCTGCTTTTCGGCGTTCAAACGCTTATAACCAACGTGTTTTCCGCCAAGGACGCGGACAAACTGTTGTTCCTGCCAGTCAATTCTTCCGCTATATTTGCGGCTAAGCTGACCGTCGCGTATTTGAACGAAGTAATAACCACGGCGGTTATGCTGATAGTTACCCTTTTACCCTTCGGTATCGGCTATTCGGCGGGCGCAGGCTACTACCTGCTGCTTATACCCGCGCTTATACTTGTTCCGCTGCTGCCTATGCTAATAAGCTCGCTCATCGCAATTCCTTTGTCCGCCGTGATAACCAAGTTCGGCAAAAACGGCGTAGTCAAAACGCTGATGCAGGTGTTGATGTTCGCTCTTATTATGGGCGTGTATTTGTTCGGAATGTACGAGTTGGGCTTTATAGGCGGATCTTCGGGCGATGTCGACGGCTCGGATATGGCAAGCGTGCTGTTGGAAAAACTGCAAGGTATCGGCAGCGCAATGAAGTATGTCCATTCCGACTTTACGTTGGCATCCGCGATGCTTGGCGCGTCTTTCGGTGCTGTTGCGCTCAATCTGCTTATTTCCGTTGCGGAAAACGCGCTTTTATTCGGCTTGGTTTTGGCTCTGTCAATTCCGTTTTACCGTTGGATACTGTCCGCTTCCGTCGAAGGCACGGGCGTATTCCGCCGCAAAAAGGTCAAGTCGTCCGATTTGACGGTAAAAAACCAAGGCGTGGTAAAGGAGCTTATTTTTACGGACATCAAGCGCGTAATGCGCGACAGTCAGATGGGCTTTCAGGGTATTTTGTCCCTAATTATGCTACCTTTAATGGTTGTAGTGTTTTATTTCTGTTTCAGCATTACAAGCGAAGACGGGCAAAACATAGTAGAAATGTTGCAGGGACAGTCGTTGTATAGGGGTATTGCGCCGATAGTCTTTTTGTCGTATATGTCGCTGCTCGGTATGTCGAGCAACGTATTGGGCATTTATCCCATTTCGCGCGAAAACAAGTCGATTTATCTTGTAAAAAGTCTGCCCGTGTCCTTTAATAAGTACCTGTTAGCAAAGGTTATTCTGTCAACGTCGGCAATGCTTATATCCGACTTTCTAATGTGTCTGCTCGTCGTGGTGCTGTTCGGTATCGATTGGTATTTCGGTATAGCCATGCTTGTAGTTATGGGCGCGCTCGGTTTCGGCGCAATGTGCATAACTACGTTGATAGACCTAAAAAGTCCCAAGCTCGGTTGGACTAATTTCAACCAAAGCCTTAAAAATGCCAAAAACAGTTGGATGGCAATGCTCGTAGGACTTGTCGTGTCATTGATTATCGGCGTAATATCCGCGGTATGTCTTGTGGGCTGGTATTTTCTCAATGCCGCTTGGTATATGCTGCTTATTATGTGGTTGCTAATCATCGGCGCAAGCGTGGGCTTCGCCGCGGTATGCTACCGCATTATGACGGGCAGTGCCGAAAAGTATTTCAACCTTATCGAACCGTAAACGTCGCTTTTGCGGAAATAGCGGTTTGCAAATCTAATAAAAAACGCGCGCTGCGCGGCTTATTTATAGGAGTTAAATAATTATGAAAAACGTATTGGACGTACTAAAAGAACGCGGTTACGTCAAACAGATAGTATTCGAAGACGAGCTCTACGAGCTTTTGGGGCGAGAGTCCGTCACCTTTTATACTGGCTACGACCCCACGGCGGACAGTCTGCACGTAGGGCATTTCGTAGCTTTGATGGCAATGGCGCATATGCAGCGCGCGGGACACCGTCCCGTTGTGCTTATAGGCGGCGGCACGGCAATGGTGGGCGACCCGTCGGGGCGCACGGATATGCGTAGTATGCTGACGAAGGAAGCGATTCGTCACAACGTCGACTGCTTTAAGAAGCAAATGTCGCGCTTTATAGATTTTTCCGACGGCAAGGCTATTGTAGCCGATAACGCCGATTGGCTGTGTAAGCTTAATTACGTCGACTTTCTGCGCGACGTAGGCGCGTGTTTTTCCGTCAATCAAATGCTTACGGCGGAGTGCTTCAAGCAGCGTTTGGAGCGCGGACTAAGCTTTTTGGAATTCAACTATATGCTTATGCAGGGCTACGACTTTTTGGAGCTTAACAAACGCTATAACTGCGTGTTGCAGGCAGGCGGCGACGACCAATGGAGCAATATGCTTGCGGGTGCCGACCTTATCCGCCGCAAGACGGGCAAAAAGGCGTACGCGCTGACGTTCGCGTTGCTTACCACTTCCGAAGGCAAGAAGATGGGCAAGACGGCTAAGGGCGCGGTGTGGCTGGACCCGAATAAAACTTCGCCTTTCGATTTCTTCCAGTATTGGCGCAACGTCGAAGACGACCGCGTGGCAACCTGTATGAAGCTGTTGACTTTTATGGAATTAGACGAAATTGCCGCGCTCACCGCTCACAGCGACGAACGTATGAACGCCGCCAAGGAACGCTTGGCGTACGAAGTTACCGCTTTGGTTCACGGAAATGAAGTCGCCGACGAAGTGTTGAAGCAGGTCAAGGCGTCATTCAGTATGGATGTTGCCAATATGCCCGTCGCCGAAATATCCGAGCCTGCCAATATAATAGATATTTTGGTAAAATGCGGACAAGCCAAGTCCAACGGCGAAGCGAGACGGCTTGTCGACGGCGGCGGAGTAGCCGTCAACGACGACAGGATAACGTCCTACGCTTGGGCTTTACCCGCCGAGATTTTGTCAAAGGGTGAATTCGTCCTGCACAAGGGCAAAAAGGTACACCTGCGCGTTATTATTGCGGGCGCAAAGTAACATATCCGCATAGCGACCATCGAGTGTGGTCTGTATAATTTAAGTTTCCGCGAAGTCAGGGCGTGTACCTGACCTTCGCGCCCTTGCGGGGGTGTGATAGGGGGCTCTCCCCTATCGAAAGTTTAACACAAGAAGCAAAACGGTCGTTTGCTTCCTTGCAGCCCGACCGCGACGGGAATAAGTTGATAGCACAAAGCGTAGCGGCTGCGTACAACGCCGTCGCGCGTGTGGTCGGATTATGAAAGAGTACACAACGATTTCTTCAAACGAAGTAACAATCGAAAACGTAATAGAAAAGTCGCGCTTTATCGCTTCGGCAATTCGCGTGGACACGGCAGAGCAGGCTGCGGAGTTTGTGGAGAGCAAGCGCAAGAAGTACTACGACGCCACGCACAATTGCTACGCGTATATAGTGGGAGATAAGGCTAAGTTTTCGGACGACAACGAGCCGCAGGGCACTGCGGGTATGCCCATTTACGAGTGTATCAAGAACAATTCTCTCGATTACGTTTGCGTGGTGGTAACCCGCTATTTCGGCGGTGTCAAGCTGGGCGCGGGCGGTCTCGTACGGGCGTACAGCGGCGCGTGCGCCGACGTTTTGCGTTCGGCGGACAAAGTATCGATGCGCTTGTGCCGCCGCGCGGAAGTGACGGTAGAGTATTCTCTGCTCAAAGTTCTCCGCAAGGCAATGCAGGATGTTGCAATCGAGCAAAACGTAGACTTTACCGACAAGGTTACGCTTCACTACTTGTTTTTGACGGAATTGTCAACTACTATCACTGACATAATATCCCAAAATACCCTTGGTAAGGGGCAAATAACCGTTTCCGACGAGTTTTTATCTGCATATCACAAGGAGAATTGAATGTCAAAAGAACTGAACGGGAAGTTCAAGGACGATTGGCGGCTATCAGGCTGGTACGAAGGCGAGCTTGACGGCAAAACGTTCGAGTATAAAAAATTCGTAACCGAAGGTACTAACGATCACGAGCACTGCGTTTTTTGTTTTCAAAAAATTACCGATTTAGATATGCCCGACGTTGATAAATACGGGTATTATGCAACGGACGCGGATTCTGTTTCCTGTCGGTGGGTATGTAAGCAGTGTTTTAACGATTTTGCCGAGTTGTTCGGTTTTTGCGTTGCAACCGACGAAGATAGAAAAGGAGAAAATAATGCCTAAAACAGTTTTGAAGGGCGCGTCGTTACTCGCTCCGCTGCCCGTGGTAATGGTGTCCGCAGGCGACTGCGACAAAGCCAATATTATTACCGTGGCTTGGACGGGGACAATATGCTCCGATCCGCCGCGGGTTTACGTTTCCATTCGGCACGACAGGTATTCCTACGACCTTATCAAGCGTTCGGGCGAATTTGTAATCAATTTCACAACGGAACGTTTATTGCCCGCGTGCGACTACTGCGGCATACGCAGCGGACGGGATATGGACAAATTTGCCGAAATGAAGTTTACCAAGCAGCGCTGCGAACACCTTTCAACGGTTATGATAGCGGAAAGCCCCGTCAATATGGAGTGCAAGGTGTTCGATGTTTTGAATCTCGGCTCGCACGATATGTTTCTTGCGGACGTTTTGGCAATTCACGTGGACGAGAGCATCATGACGGACGGCAAAATAGACTACCGCAAGGCGCGGCTGGTCAACTATCAGCACGGCGACTACTATGCTACGGGGCGACAGCTCGGTCGTTTCGGATACGCCGCCCAGCGCAAGTTCATCGCCAAGTACGGCAAGGGCTTAGACGTCGATCCAACAAAGGTTAAAACTTTGACAAAACGTCGTACACGATAATAATTATACCGCCCGTGCATATGGTGCCTCGAACCATAACTAACATTTGTCGTTAAAATAACGTTACAAAATGTGTTTCGACAAACCTTTATGTCATTTCGACCAAGTGAGCGTAGCGAACGCGCGGAGAAATCTAGGCGGTAGCCGCACGGCTTACAGCGTCATTTCGAGCGCAGTCGATAAATCTGGCGCAGCATAACTTTGCAAATCTCCCTTCGACTAAGCGAAGCGCACGGAGAAGTTTAGCGTAGCGTAACCTTAATTGCGCATTACGCGTTACGCATTAAAAAGCGAAGCGAAACCTTATAAAAAAATATGAACTTACAAAAACTTAACGACGCGCAGCTTGCCGCCGTCACCGCGCCTCTTGCCCCCACGTTGGTGCTTGCAGGCGCAGGAAGCGGTAAAACGCGCGTGCTTACCAACAGAATACTGTATCTCGTTTCCGAATGCAACGTCAAGCCTTGGGAGATTCTTGCCATAACCTTTACCAACAAGGCGGCAAACGAAATGAAACGCCGCCTGTACGAATTCGACTGCAACGCGGGCAGTATGCAAATTTCCACAATTCACTCCTTTTGCGCCAAGGTGCTTCGGCGCGAAGCGGAAGCGTTAAACCGCAGCGGTTCGTTTTCCATATACGACGAAAGCGAAAAGGTCGGCGTTCTCAAAAAAATCGTCAAGGACGTTTTCCCCGACGACGGCGACGCAAAAATGGCGGATACGTTTGCCGAGAGCATATCGGATATCAAGAATCGCGCGCCCGAGCTTTTGGACGGCAATCTATTAGACGTCAAGGACGAATATATCGCCGAGCAATTGGACAGGCTTCAAAGTCAAACGGCGGCTTCGCAATCCGACCTTGTCCGAGTAATAAAAGAGTACGGCGACAAAATGCGCCAAAACAACGCTATGGACTTCGACGATTTGCTGTACTACGTTCACAAGCTGTTTGCTTCGTCGCCAGAAATTTTGGAAAAGTACCGCGAAACGTACAAGTATGTTCTAATCGACGAGTTTCAGGATACCAACAAGGTGCAGTATCAAATATTCAAAATGTTAGGCGAAAAGTACCGCAACATTTTCGTGGTAGGCGACGACGACCAATCCATTTACAGCTGGCGCGGGGCTGAATCGTACAATCTCAAAAAGTTCCAAGCGGACTTTCCCGATTGCAACGTTTACGCGTTGGAGCAAAACTACCGTTCCACTAAACGCATTTTGGACGTCGCCAACGAAGTAATAAGCAAAAACGTCAACCGTTTCGACAAGGTTTTGTGGACGGAAAACGAAGACGGAGTCAAAACTCAGCTCTTTTCCGCCTATAACGAGCAGGACGAAGCGTATTTCGTGGCGGAGCAGATAAAAAACCTTATGTATCTCAACCCGCAGTATCGTTTGCGCGATTTCGCAGTCCTTATGCGCGTAAACGCCCTGTCCCGCAGCTTCGAGCAGCAGTTTGCCCGCAACCGAATGCCCTACAAGGTGTTCGGCGGCTTCAAGTTCTTCGAGCGTAAGGAAATCAAGGACGTATTGGCGTATATGCGTTTGATACATAACCGTTACGACGAAGAAGCGTTTATCCGTGCTCTCAACGTGCCCGTACGCCGCGGTATAGGGGACGCTACGGTAAATAAGCTGCGCGACTTATCCGCGGAGTACGGTCTGCCGATGCTGGACGTTATTTCCGACGAACGTAATCTCGAAACGCTCAACAAGTCGGCGCGTACAAAGCTTACCGATTTTTACGCTACAATCGACGAGCTGTACAAGTCGGCGAGTATGCCCGTTGCGGCGTTCGTCCGCAATCTGTTGCAGTCGTTGGAGTTCCGCGCCGCGTACCAAGACCAAGGCGACGATGACCGCGCCTTGAATATCGACGAATTCGAAGCGGCTGTCAACGAATTTCAGCAGACCAATCCTACCGCAACGCTGCAAGACTATCTCGAAACGGTAAGCTTGGACAATGAGCTAAATACGGACGACGACGGCGACTACGTTACAATCGCCACCATACACGCCGTCAAGGGTCTGGAATTCAAGGTGGTGTTCGTAGTGGGTCTGGAAGACGGCATTTTCCCGTCGAGTAGGTCGACGTATCAGTTGGAAAGCTTGCAGGAAGAACGCCGACTTATGTACGTGGCTGTAACCCGCGCGGAAAAGCGGCTGTATCTCACCAAAACCAATTCGCGCTTTTTATGGGGACGTACGGAGCGTTCCGTTCCGAGCAAATTTTATAACGAAGTACAGCGGTTTTTAACCCCCGAGCGCAAGCCGGCTACCGAAAGGCAATTATCGGACTATGCGTTTTTGGACAAACTAAATAACAGCGAACCGCGCAGAACCGCGCCCAATCAGGGCAAGACAAGCGCGGAATTATCCAAGTACCGAGTAGGTCAGGTGGTCAATCACTCTACCTTCGGCAGGGGCATAATACTGCGTATCGGCGGCGACGTTGCCGACGTGGCGTTCGATTCCGCAGGTAAAAAGTCTCTCAATCTCAAATTCGCCCCTTTGGAAATCTTGAAGTAAATGCGCCGTATTCTATGTCGTTTAGGCAAACGGCATCGCAGCGCAGCCTTTTAATAGTTTAATTAGGAGTTTTATCGTTATGACGATGCAGGAAATAGTCGATCAACTCAATAAATGGGCGTATGAGTACTACGTGTTGGATAATCCTTCCGTACCGGATACTCGGTATGACGCGTTGTACGACCAATTGGTTTTGATGGAACGGCAAACGGGTGTAACTCTGCCCGACAGTCCTACTCGCCGAGTCGGCGGACAGCCTATCAAGAATTTCGAGCAGCACCGTCATTTGCAGCGTCTGTACAGTCTCGACAAGGCTCAAAGCTTCGGCGAACTTGCCGAATGGGTGGACAAAATCAACAAAGAGATAGGCGAAGCGTATTTCAGCGTAGAGATCAAATACGACGGTCTTACCATCAGCGTAACGTATCGCGACGGCAAGCTTGTCGGCGCTTCCACGCGGGGCAACGGTATCGTAGGCGAAGACGTAACCGAGCAGGTCAAGACTATTCGTTCGGTGCCGTTGACTATCCCGTTCAAGGGTTTGTGCGAACTGCAGGGCGAAGGCATAATGCGATTGTCGGTACTGGATAAGTACAACGACGCCCATCCCAACGACAAACTCAAAAATGCCCGTAACGCGGCGGCGGGAGCAATTCGCAATCTTGACCCGAAGGTTACGGCAAGCCGCAATCTCGACGTCGTTTTCCACAGCCACGGACTGTGCGACGGCTTGGATGTCGGCAGTCAAAGCGGTCTTGTGGACTTCTTCAAAACGTGCGGAATGAAGACAAGCTATGTTTTTCAAAGATTGCGCACCTTCGACGAAATTCGGCAGATTATCGAGCAAATCGGTCGGGACCGTTCCGAATACGACTTTTTGATAGACGGCGTAGTAATCAAGGTCGACGACTTCGCTTTGCGCGAAGAACTGGGTTATACCGACAAGTTTCCCAAGTGGGCAGTGGCGTTTAAGTTCGACGCGGAGCAGGTAACGACGGAGCTATGCGACGTTACGTGGCAGGTTGGGCGCACAGGCAAGCTTACGCCAGTAGGCGAGCTTCGAGCGGTGGAACTGTGCGGGGCTACTATCAAACGCGCCACACTTAATAACTACGGCGACATTTCACGCAAACGTCTCAAACGCGGTTGTTCGGTGTTTGTTCGCCGCAGCAACGACGTGATACCCGAGATACTCGGAGCCGCCGACGACAACGGTACCGAGATTGTCAAGCCCGACCTTTGTCCCGCTTGCGGCAGTCCGCTACAAGAAGTGGGCGCGCACCTGTACTGCGTAAACGCTACCGACTGCCGTCCGCAGATAGTCGCTCGGCTTTCGCATTATTGTTCCAAGAACGCCTGCGACATAGAAGGTCTAAGCGATAAGACGGTTATGCTGTTAGTGGATAAATTGGGCGTACGCTCCGTAGCAGATTTGTACGCGCTTACAGAAGAGCGGTTGCTGTCGTTGGCCGGCATACAGCAAAAGAAAGCCGACAATATTCTCAAAGCGATTTCCGACAGCAAAGGAGTGGAACTGTCCAAGTTCATCTTCGCATTGGGACTGGATAACGTAGGCACGGTAACCGCTAAGGACTTGGCGGTACGCTTCGGCAGTATCGACGGCTTATCGACGGCTACGGCTGAACAGCTTACCGAAATAGACGGCGTAGGCGACGTGGTAGCCGAAGGTATAGTACAGTATTTTTGTGAAAAGCAAAATCTCGATATTATATCGCAGCTGAAAGATATCGGTATAAATCCGATATACAAGACCAAAACCGTTTCGGGAGCATTTGTCGGGAAGAAGGTCGTCTTGACGGGAAGCCTTTCGGCATATACCCGCGGACAGGCAGGCAAGCTGATAGAAGAACGCGGCGGAGAGCTGTCCGCAAGCGTAAGCAAATCCGTCAATTTGGTAATAGCGGGGCAGGACGCAGGCTCGAAGTTAGACAAAGCGCGCTCTCTCGGTATCGAAATAATCGACGAAACGCGTTTTACTCAAATGCTCGAAGAATAGCGTTTTGCATTGTTTCGGCGTATATGCAATTAAAAGCGAAAAGTCAACTCAAAAGAATTGAAAAAATCGTTTATTTGTGATATTATATATAACTAACAAGCTATCCCCGTACAAATGCGGATAACGTCGTTGTTGAAGGTGTATTATGAAAAGCATGACCGGTTACGGCAAGGCTACCGTATCGCGCGATAATCGCGAATTAACGGTGGAGCTAAAAAGCGTCAATCACAGGTTTTTGGATATTTCCACAAAAATTCCGCGCTCGTTTATCGCTTACGAAGACGTAATACGCGGCGGTTTGTCTCAAGGGCTTACCCGCGGACACGTCGACGTGTTCATCAATTACTCCCGTCGGGGAGATTCCGACAAAACGGTTACGGTAGATTTGTCTCTTGCCGCAGGCTACGTAAAAGCCGCGGAGCGTCTTGCCGAGACCTTCCCGGGGCTTCATCGCGATTTTAACGTAAACGCCCTTATGCGCAGCGCAGATGTGCTTGCGGTCGAACAGGCAGAAGAAGACGAGTCGATTGTACGTGAAATGCTTGTACAAGCGGTGAATGCCGCTGTCGTCAAACTCAACGAAATGCGCGAAGCGGAAGGTAACGCTTTAAGAAGCGATTTGTTGGGCAAAATCGACAACGTAGAACGTTTGCTGAACGTTGTTAAGCAATGTGCTCCCCACGTAGCCGAGCAATACCGCGACAAGCTTACGGCAAGAATTACCGAAGCGTTAAGCGGCGTTCAGTTAGACGAAGCGAAGCTTGCCAACGAAGTTTGCTTTTTCGTAGATAAATCCTGCATAGACGAAGAAATTACGCGTTTGACAAGTCATATAGCCCGCGCACGAGAGCTGCTTTCCAAGGAAGAACCCGTCGGACGCAAGTTGGACTTTTTAGCGCAGGAATTTAACCGCGAAACCAATACTATATGCAGTAAGTCGTCCTACTTGGAATTGACCGCCACGGCATTGGAAATGAAGAATGAAATAGAAAAAATCCGAGAACAAATACAAAATCTCGAATAACACAGGAGAAAACAATGGAACAGAACCAAATCGGTAAACTTATCATCGTATCGGGTCCCAGCGGGGCGGGAAAAGGAACTATTTGCGCGGAGCTTATGCGTCAAATGCCCGACCTTGTAATGTCTTGCTCTGCAACCACGCGCGCGCCCAGACCGAATGAGCGCAAGGACAGAAGCTATTTCTTCGTGTCCACCGAAACTTTTTTGGAAATGGTGCGCAAGGACGAACTGCTCGAATACGACCAACACTTCGAAAACTACTACGGTACTCCCAAGAAGTTCGTTGTCGATATGTTGAATTTCGGCAAGGACGTAATATTGGAAATAGACGTTAAGGGCGCTTTGCAGGTAAAGCAGAATTATCCTGACAGTATTCTGTTTTTTATCGAAGCCCCAAGCGAAGAAGCTCTGTACGAGCGTCTTATCAAGCGCGGATCGGAAACGGAAGAAAAAATTCAAATCCGTATGGCGCGTAATAAGTTAGAGCTTGCTCAACGTTACAAATACGACTACTGCATTATGAACGACGACGTCGACAGAGCGGTAGCGGAAATTATCGCAATTTTGAAAGAAAGGAGAAAATAACAATGATTACAAAACCGCCTATCGACGAATTAACGGAAAAAGCGGGCGACAAATACACGCTTTGCTGCGTAGTATCCAAACGCGCCAAGGAACTTAACAACAATCCCGAGCTTCCCGCAAACGCCAAGCCCATTTCTTACGCCGCCGAAGAATTCGACGACGGTATACTTGCTGTCAGCAAAAAGCTGTAATATATGAAGCTGCAAGGTAAAAACGTGGTAATAGGCGTATCGGGCGGCATAGCCGTATACAAGGTTTGCCAAGTGGTGCGCGGATTTAAGAAGTTGGGCGCTAACGTAGACGTTATAATGACTGAGAACGCTACCGAATTCGTTACGCCGTTAACTTTCGAAACTCTTTCCTGTAACCCCGTAACGGTTGATATGTTCACCCGAAGCGGTCATTGGGAAGTAGAGCACGTTTCGCTTGCAAAAAAAGCCGATTTGCTGCTTGTTTGCCCCGCAACGGCGAACGTTATAGGCAAGTTTGCTAACGGCATAGCCGACGATATGCTTACAACCACCTTTATGGCGTGCGCAGCAACCAAGGTTGTGTGCCCCGCCATGAATTGCGCTATGTACGAAAGCGAAGCGTTCCAAACAAATCTTGATACGCTTGTAAAACGCGGCGTAATGGTTGTGGAAGCGGAAAGCGGATTTTTGGCGTGCGGAGATACGGGCAAGGGACGTATGGCAGAACCGCAGGCAATCGTAGATTACTGCGAAAAATTGCTGATGCCCGAGCAGGACTTGTCTGGCAGAAAAGTTCTCGTCACCTGCGGTGCCACGCAGGAAAAGTTAGACGACGCAAGGTGTATAACTAATTTTTCCAGCGGAAAAATGGGCGCGGCAATAGTGAACTCGGCAATCGAACGCGGAGCGGAAGTTACCGTAATACTCGGCAATCATACGGCTGCAATCAATCCGCAGGCGAGCATTGTAAACATTGAAACCACCCGTCAAATGTACGACGAGACGGTCAAGCGCGCGGACGAACACGATATTTTTATTATGGCGGGTGCTCCTTGCGATTACCGTCCGGAAAAGTATTCCGACAGTAAAATCAAAACGGACGAGCTTCAAGTCAAATTCGTCAAAAATCCCGATATAGCCGAAAAAATCGGCGAAACCAAGGGTAATAAGTTTCTGTGCGTTTTTTCCGCGGAAACGGACGATTGCATTGCGAACGCAAGGAAAAAATTAAATAAAAAACACGCCGATTTGTGCGTGATGAACGACGTCAAGCATAACGCGGTATTCGGCAGCGACGTCAACACGGTAACCTTCGTCACCGAACAGGGCGAAACTGCGTATCCCGAAATGAGCAAAAGAGCCGTTGCCGACCTGATATTCGACAGGATAACCGCCAAATGATATACTCCGTAATCGTAGATATATCCGCAAGCGAAGTGGACCGTATATTCGACTACAAGGGCGAAGGGTACGAAGTCGGACAGCGCGTGCTGGTGGATTTTGCCAACAGGCAAAAGGAAGGCATAATTATCGGCGTTAAGAACAAAACTACCTGCCCGCCGAACAAACTCAAACCAATAATCCGTTCCTTAGACGATTTTACGGCTATTTCCCCCGAACTGCTCAGTCTCGGGGAATTTATGCGTCAGGAGTATCATTTGCGTTACGCCGACGTATTGCGCTTGTTTATTCCTGCCGAAATGCGCGGCAATCGTGTAAAATCGCTCAGTAAAAAGCAGGCGTATTTGGCGGACGGATCCGATTTGGTCGGCATTCTCGATTCACTGAAACCCAACGCCGTCAAGCAGCGGGATTTGGTGACTTTTTTGTATAACAACGGCGCAACTCTTGCCGAGCGGTTAAACGCCGAATTCGGTAACGGCGCATTGCGCGCCTTGGAAGAAAAGGGAATAGTCAAAACAAACGATATAGTTTTGCGCCGTACGCCCTATTCCGATATCAAGGCAACAGAGAGCGTTAAACATAATCTGCTGCCTATGCAGCAACGCGCGGTGCAAACGATATTGTCCGACCGTCAAGGTCGTTATTTACTTCACGGGGTTACGGGCAGCGGCAAAACGGAAGTGTACTTGACCGTTATAGAGCAAATGGTGTCCGAAGGTAAAACCTGCATAATGCTCGTGCCGGAGATTGCGCTTACTCCCTATATGCTAAGGCAGCTTCGCGCGCGTTTCGGCGACGCGGTGGCTTTGCTGCACAGCGGCTTGTCCGTCGGTGAACGGTACGACGAGTGGTTGCGGCTTAAAAACGGCGAAGCGCGTATAGCAATCGGCGCAAGAAGCGCGATATTCGCTCCGCTTGACAATATCGGAGCAATTATAGTGGACGAAGAACACGACGGCAGTTACATAAGCGATTTCAATCCGCGTTACGATACGTTGAACGTCGCAGCTTTTCGCGCCAATCAAAACGGCGCGCTGACGGTATTCGGCAGCGCTACTCCCAGCTTATCAAGCTACTATTCCGCAGTTAACGGTGAGCTTACGCTTATCGAAATGCCGGACAGAATAAACCGTCGCCCGTTGCCGACCGTCGAGATAGTGGATATGGCTTCGGAGACGCGTATAGGCAATAAAGGTATTTTTTCGCGTCTGCTTAAAGAAAGACTTGCCGAAACGGTAGATAGGGGCAATCAAGCGATGCTGTTTCTCAACCGTCGCGGTTTTTCGTCCTTCCTGATGTGTACTAAATGCGGCTACGTGGCAAAGTGTTCCGACTGTGACGTAAGCCTTACGGTTCACCGCGAAGACAATATGTTAAAGTGCCATTACTGCGGAAAGAAGTATTATATGCTGTCCAAATGTCCTAATTGCGGCGAGCTCAGCTTTCGTCAGGGGCGAATAGGCACTCAGCAGGTAGTGGATTTATTAAAGGAAATGTTTCCGCATGTTAACGTTCTGCGTATGGATGCGGACACTACGCAAACAAAGGAAAGTCACGGCAAAATTTTGGAATCGTTCCGCAAGGGCGAAGCGCAGATATTGGTTGGCACACAGATGATAGCCAAGGGGCACGATTTTCCCAAGGTAACGCTCGTAGGAGTTTTGGACGGAGACCAGAGTCTGCATCATTCGGACTATTTGGCCACGGAACGCACCTTCCAGCTTATTACGCAGGTTGCGGGGCGCAGCGGACGGGACGCAGACGTGGGTACGGTAGTATTGCAAACGTACACTCCCACGCATTATTGCCTGCAACTTGCCGCCAAGCAGGATTACAAAGGCTTTTATAAACGCGAAATCGCCTTGCGCGAAGCGGGCGGATTTCCGCCCTTTTGCGAAATCGTGCGTATTCTGTATCAGGGTGAAAAGGAAAAGGACTGCATAGACGTATTGACAGAGCAATTTGCGCAAATAGCCAATATCAAAACAGACAATTCCGACGACTTTTTGTATCTCGACAAAATGCGCTGTCCGTTAAAGCGCGCAGAAAAGAAATACCGTTTTCAGATTCTGCTAAAAATCAAACGGAACAACCTAAACGCTCTTTTGCAGCGGATTTATTACGTTTGCGACGGTAATAGGAAGAAGAGCGTTCAGGTTTTCGTGGAACGCAATCCGCAGAATTTATCTTAAACAAATCAAAACGGCGAAGCGCGGTTATAATTCGCCGCTAAGGAGATTTTTACTATGGCAAGAAGAAATATCGTAAAGATGGGCGATCCGCTGCTTCGCAAAATATGCAAGCCAGTTGAATCCTACGATGCAAAATTGGGTCAATTGTTGGATGATATGAAGGAAACCTTGGACGATGCCGAGGGGTTGGGACTTGCCGCTCCGCAAGTGGGAATGCTCAAGCGCGTATGTATCGTCAAATACGACGACAGGCTGTACGAACTGGTCAATCCCGTGCTTGTAAAGAGCAAGGGCAAGTGCGTAGATAACGAAGGCTGTTTGTCCGTTGTGGGTTTTCGCGGATTGGTGGAACGCCCCAAGGCAATAGACATAGAGTATTTCGACCGTAACGGGCAAAAGGTACAGCTTCACGCGGAAGGCTATTTCGCGCGCGTATTTTTGCACGAAATGGACCATCTCGACGGGATACTGTTTGCCGACAAAATGATAAAGAAACTTCCCGACTAAGGCGGTAAATAATGAAAATAGTGTTTATGGGAACCCCTGACTTCGGCGTTCCTGCTTTGGAAGCAATATCTAAACGTCACGAGCTTGTGGCTTGCGTATGTCAGCCGGACAAGACGGGCGCGCGCGGCAAGACGGAATACTGCGCAGTAAAAAAGTTCGCTTTGGCGCACAATCTGCCGCTGTATCAATTCGAAAAAGTTTCCCGCGACGGCGTTGAAATACTCAAAAGTCTGTCTCCCGACATTATGGTAACGGCGGCTTACGGGCAGATTTTGTCGCAGGAAGTGATAGATATAGCCCCGCACGGAATAATTAACATACACGGCTCTCTGCTTCCCGAACTGCGCGGCGCGGGACCTATCCAATACGCCGTGCTTTTGGGCTACGAACGCACCGGAATAACAATACTCAATACTGTCAGAAAGGTGGATGCGGGCGATATAATTTTGCAAAAGGCTTTGGACGTTTTGCCGTACGAAACCAACGGAGAACTTTTTGCTCGGCTTGCCGTTCTCGGCTCGGAAGCGGTTGTCGAAGCGTTGGAACTGATAGAAAACGGAAAAGCCGTCTACACTCCGCAGGACGAATCCAAAGCGACGTTTTCCGCGAAAATAACTGCGGATATGGAAAAAATCGACTGGAACAAGCCTGCACGCGATGTAATAAATCTTGTACGCGCGTTGAATCCTTCGCCTGCCGCATGGACTACATGGCAGGGGGCGCGTTTGAAAATTTTCGCTTTGCGCCCTTGCGAAACACGTTACGAAGGCGCGGCAGGTCAGGTGGTTATGCGCAGTAAAAAAGCGTTCGCAGTAAACTGCGGCGACGGCAACGCCGTGTACGTTACCGAACTGCAAGCGGAAAACGCCAAACGTTTGGACGTTCAAAGTTTTTTGTGCGGCAAGGACGTACGCATAGGTACGGTATTAGGCAATGAATAACGCCTTTTTGAAAAGCTACCAAACCCTTTCGGAAGTGTACGGCAAAGGAGCTTTTTCTTCCATTACACTTAATAAAACGCTTAATTTTTGTAAAAGTCAAGACAAAGCACTGATTACGAAGATCGTCTACGGCGTGTTGGATAACGATATCAAGCTGGAGTATATAATTTCGCATTACGTCAACAAAATGCCCAAAGGCGACGCTCTTATTTTTCTCAAAATAGGCGTATACTGTTTGACGGAGTTGTCCATTCCTTTTTACGCGGTAGTAAACGATACCGCGGAACTGTCCAAGCTTTCGGGCGACAGATACGTTGTCGGCTTCGTCAATGCAACTCTCAAAAAAATCGCTCAAAACGTCAAAAGCTTCGACGACTTTCCCGTCGATCCCTTGGAAAATTTGTCCGTAAGATGTTCTTATCCGTTGTGGGCACTTAAAAAGCTTGTAAAGGATTACGGCGCTCAGACCGCGGAACAGATTGTGCGTTTCCGCTTCGAGCACGGGCAGACCGTGCGTTTTGTAAACGAAGCGGACGTAGATGCCGTGGAAAAGCAATTGGGTTGTAAGGCGCAAATTACGCCCTTCAACGACGCGTTTACGGTTTGCGGCGGCGCGTTGAAGCAAAGCGGAGAGTATACTGCACAGAGCTTGTCGTCTATGGCTGTCGCGCGTATTTGCGCGCAAAAGCTGGGCGGCACGGGACGTTTTTTGGACTGCTGTTCCGCGCCGGGCGGTAAGGCGGTGTACGTCAAACAGCTTTGCCCTGAAGCGGAAGTTACCGCTTGCGACGTTCACCGGCACAGGACAGAGCTTATCAACAAGTACGCCGAACGTATGGGTGTAAACTTGTTCGTCGTCTGCAAAGATATGACGGTATACGACGAAAAGCTCGACAGCGCTTTCGACGTTGTCTTGTGCGACGTTCCGTGCAGCGGTTTCGGCGTTTTAGATAACCGTCCCGATATCAAGCTGTTTCGCGAGAACAAGGATATAAGCGAGCTGATGAAGCTGCAATATGCAATTCTTACAAATTGCTCTCGTTACGTAAAACGGGGCGGTTATTTGGTCTATTCGACCTGTACGGTGTTCGACAACGAAAACGGACAAAATGTCCGCAAATTTTTGAAGGAACACGACGATTTTTGTTACGGAACTATCCGCCTTGCGGAATTTCCCGATGCCGACGGCGCGAATTTTTACCAGTTTTTACCGCACAAGGACGGCGTTCAAGGCTTTTTCGTTGCGGTACTTAAAAGGGCGGAGTAGTCTATGGTAATACTTCAAGATTACAACTTAACCGAACTTACTGAATTTTTAACGTCAAACTACGGCGTTAAGCCCTTTGTCGCGCGGCAGATTTTTCAATGGCTCAACCGTTCCGTCGATTTCGACGGAATGACCAACCTATCCAAGACGTTGCGCGAACAACTCAAAACCGACTGCGTAGCCGTTGCAAGCAGAATAGTACAAACCCTTACGTCCGAGCAGGACGGCACGCAAAAGTTCCTGTTCGAGCTATTTGACGGCAACGTAGTAGAAGGCGTATTGATGAAGTACAAATACGGCAACACGCTGTGCGTGTCCAGTCAAGTGGGCTGCCGCATGGGCTGTAAATTTTGCGCAAGCACGTTAGGCGGACTTGTCCGCAACCTGTCCGCCGGCGAAATACTGTCGCAGGTAACGTCCGTTAACGCGCTGTCAAACGACAGAGAACGGTACGTCACGAATATCGTGCTTATGGGAAGCGGCGAACCCTTGGATAATTTCGAAAACGTAGTAAAGTTTTTGCAGCTTGTTACAAGCAAGGACGGGCTTAACGTGTCCGAACGAAATATTTCATTGTCTACCTGCGGGATAGTTCCGCGAATGCGGCAGCTTGCCGATATGGGGTGCTCGCTTAATCTTACGCTCAGCTTGCACAACGCGGATAACGAGCAACGCAAAAGTATTATGCCCGTAACCAACGCTTATTCGGTAGAAGAAGCCGTCGGAGCGTTAAGGTATTATTTTAATAAAACTTCAAGGCGCGTGATAGTAGAATATACGCTTATCGACGGCGTAAACGACAGTCATTCTCACGCATTGAAATTGGCGTCGCTGCTTTCGGGAATAACCGTTCACGTCAACGTAATCGCGCTTAATCCGGTTAAGGAAACGGGACTCAAAGGAACGAGAGAAGCAAACGTAAAAAAGTTTCTGAATTATTTATCCGCGCTCGGCGTTTCCGCAACTCGAAGGAGAACGATGGGGCAGGATATCGAAGGCGCGTGCGGACAATTGCGTCGCCGCTATTTGGAGCAAAATGGATAAACAGGGCACTGTAATTAAATCGGTAGGCGGGGTATTTACCGTTTCCTACGGCGAAGACGAAAAATGCGTTTGCTATTCGCCAAAAAAATTCCGCTTTAATTCCAACGACGTAATAATCGGCGACAAAGTACTTTTTTTGCCGTTAAAAAACGGTAAAGGCGTAATTTCGCAGGTTCTTCCGCGCAAGAACAGGCTTTCCCGTCCGGAAGTAGCTAACGTTGACGTTTGCTTTATAGTCGTAGCGGCGGAGCCGCAGGCGGATCTGTATCTTACGGATAAAGTGCTTATCAATTGTTTTCAGGAAGGTATTGAGCCCGTAATAGTAGTAAATAAGTCGGATTTGTCCAATACTGTTTTTGACGAAGTTCGCAGCAATTACGGCGATATAGCCGACATAATCTCCACGTCGGCAATGGACGGCGGTTCCGTCGGGCAAATCCGTAAATATCTGCAAGGTAAAACGGCGTGCTTCGCGGGTCAGTCGGCAGTGGGCAAGACTTCGCTTGTAAACGCGTTGCTTTCGGAAACGGTCGGTTTGGTGGGCGGTCTCTCGGCAAAAACGGGTCGCGGCAGGCATACTACGCGCCACGCCGTACTGCTGAAAATCGACGGCGGTTTTATTGCGGATACGTGCGGGTTTTCGCTGTGCGAGCTTCACGGTATACGCTCGGACGAATTGCGTTTGTATTTGGACGATTTCGTGCGGTTGTCCGTTGGATGCAGGTATACTTCCTGTACGCATACCGCCGAACCCGATTGCGCGGTAAAGCGCGCCGCTGCGGCGGGGACGCTCAATAAGGACAGATACGACAGATATTTGCAGGAGTACGCAGAACTGGCGGAATTTGAAAAAAACAGATATTAGGCAAGCTTACTTACTGTTTGACCGATACAATCGACTGTGCTCAACCCAAAACACTTGACTTTACGCGTTAAAGTGTGATATTATTTTCGCAGTAGGCAAAATAATTTTTCTCGTTTTCCATTTGCCGACTTGTGGGCGAAAACGGGCGTTTCGGAATTTTCCGAAAATAAAGAAGTAGTGGAGAAAACACAATGAGAAAAGTATTCGTTAGCCCATCGATACTCTCGGCAGATTTCGCGCGGTTGGAGCAGGAATGCAAGTCGCTGGAAAAAAGCGGCGCCGATTGGATTCATTGCGACGTAATGGACGGTTTGTTCGTTCCCAATATTACATTCGGCATACCCGTATTGAAAAGCATTCGCAAGTGCGTAGTTATTCCGCTGGACGTTCATCTTATGATAAACAATCCCGAATTGTACGTTACGCAGTTCGCCGAAGCGGGAGCCAATATCATAACTTTTCATTTGGAAGCCACCGACAAAGTTGAAGAAACAATTTCGCTGATAAAAAAATGCGGTAAAAAAGTCGGAATATCCGTTAAGCCGAACACACCCATAGACAGTTTACTGCCCTATAAGGGTTTGTTCGATATGGTTTTGATTATGTCGGTCGAGCCGGGCTTCGGCGGACAGAAATTTATCGATAGCAGCGTCGAAAAGATTCGTCGCGCAAGAGAGCTGTTTCCCGACGTTTTGATAGAAGTGGACGGCGGAATCAATAAGGATACGGCAAAACTCGTGATAGAAGCCGGAGTAGACATAATAGTCGCAGGCAACGCGGTGGTTTTTGCCGATAACCGCAAAGAAGCCATAGCGGAATTGCGAAAAGCGTAACTTTTTGTAAAATTCTTGCATATATTGTTACAAAAAACAATGGAGCGGTATATGAAGAATAAGATTTACTGTATCAAGCTGCCTTCCGTTTTGGGCGGTTTTCTCAAACTTATTTTGGGTAAGCTGATAATAGGCAGAAAGTAACCCGTCGCCGCGTCATCCGCGAGTGGTTTATCGAACGCATATAAAAACGCCTTAAAGACGACAGTCTTTAAGGCGTTCTGCTTTATTATTTTACGGCTTGTGCTGCATAAAAGCTACAAGCGCTATCATGCATATTGCAAACAGTACAATCCAGCCTACGCTTATTGCCACGCCCGCAACGGATAGCTTTTTGCCGTCGTATCCGTCCTTTATCGCACGCTTTACGGCTATTGCGGAAAGCACTATTCCGACAAAACCTGCTACGAATGACAGGGCAAAGCCAATTATTCCCAGTGTGTTTTTCTTTGGCGCAATCGGCTGATTGGTTGCGGTAATTTCGTCCGTCACGTCCGCGGCTTCTACGTTTTCGTCTTTCACCCAGCCCAACTTTTTCCACAGCTTTTCCGTTTGCTTAAACAGCATAGGATAAACGCCTATCATCAAGAATGTTACCGCGCCGTATCTTAATACGCGGAAAATGCTTTCGAACCAAAAGTTTTCCTTGTATGCGGGGTAGCACAGCTTAACTATTGCTTTCAGTCCTTCGTTCAGTCCAAGGAACAGCGCTCCGCCTATAGCTACGCGCAGCAGCACGCGCCACCAAACCTTTGTGTTATCGAATTTAGTGACTTTTTCTTCGAATATAATTCCGCAAATAAAGCCTATAAGCAAGCCGTACGCAGTAAAAAAGTCGTCTGTGGTGCAGTAGAAAAATCCTGCAATTCCAAGTAACGCCGTTCCGCCGTAAATAAAGTATTTGTTAGGCACAACCTTGTACAGCAACTGAATGAGAAATACCATTGCAACGCCCAGCAACAGTCCGCATACCACGTCGGTGGGGTAATGCGCGCCAAGGTATGTGCGGGATAACGCCACCAATACGGGAATAACGACCGATATCGCAATAAGCCATTTCCATTTTTTACGTTTATACTCGACGGCGGTTCCTGCAAATGTCGAAGCCGACCCCGAAGAGTGACCGGACGGGAAAGAGTATCCCGAAACGTCGCGGAAGTTTTGTATGCCCGCATCGCTGTCGAACGGACGCGTACGGCAGACGATATTTTTTATAAGCGGATTAACAAGCGTGGTGGAAATCATCATAAATCCCACGCGTTCGCCGCCTTTTTTGTCCAGTCCCCAGTACAGTAAACCTACCACGCCTACCAGTATCATTTCTTCGCCGAACATGGATATAAAGTTGAACAAATAGTACAAAAAGTAATGGAAGTAACCGTTAGTTCCGCCTAAGCTCTGAAACCATATAATAAACGGATTCTCGAACGGAAGCGACCAAGTATGTCCTATCTCGGCGCATATAAGCTGCAGCATATTATTCCCCTTTGTTTTAGTCTGTTAACAGTTTATCATATTTTCGTCACAATTGCAATAACAAAAACAGCCCCGACGCTTAACCGTCGGGGCTGAATTGTAAACAATTAGTTTTCTTTGTTTGCCGTTCTGATACAACGTGTGCAAACGTACTCGGTAGATTCTTTTCCGTCGATTTCTACCTTAACTTTTTGCAAATTGGCGCTGTAGGTTTTGGGCGTCTTTCTGTTGGAGTGAGATACCTTGTTGCCTGACATTTTGCCTTTTCCGCATATAGCGCATACCTTAGACATCGTTACACCTCCGTGTAAGTAAAATAATTTTGCTTGATTGAATGCTAAATTATGATAGCATTTTTCGTCGTTTTTGGCAAGCGAATAGCGTTAAAATTTTTAATATTGAGTTTTTTTTGCTTTTTCCGCGTATTTGTTGCTATTTTATAGCAAAATTACTTGTTAAAAAAAGTATTTTTTGCTAAAATTATATATAATTATGTATAGGGGGTAATTGTAATGGCGTTGCGTACTAAAAATTCGTACGGAGCGATAACCGTATCCGACGACGTTATAGCTTCTCTTGCGGGACATTTGGCAACGGAATGCTACGGCGTTGTGGAAGTTGTGCCGTTCAATTTCTCCGACTCTTTTTCCGATCTTTTTAAGCGTAACGGCAAAAGTCGCGGAGTGCGAATTGCAACCAAAGGCGACAGAATCTTCGTCGATTTATTTGTAAAAATTAAATACGGTTTGCCTGTTTCCGCGGTGTCGTCCAGCTTGAAAAAGACGGTTAAATACGGCTTGGAACACTTTACGGGAATGATTGTCGATTCTATCGACGTTCACGTAGTAGGCGTCAAGCTGTAATTTTACAATGGATAATTACGAGGAAATATAAATATGGCATCAGCACATTCAAGCACTACGCATATAACTGCGTCTGTGATGAAGCGTATGTTCATCGCGGGCGGTCAAATGTTGGAAGTTAATAAAGCGCAGGTGGACGCGTTGAACGTTTTTCCCGTGCCGGACGGCGATACGGGAACAAATATGTCTCTCACCATGATGTCCGCCGTTAAGGAAATCAATTCCTTAAACAGCACGTCTATGTCCGAATTTTCCGATAAGCTTGCCAAGGGCGCACTGCGCGGAGCAAGGGGTAATTCGGGAGTAATTCTTTCTCAGATTCTAAAAGGTTTTTCTAACGTAATAGCGCAAAAGGACGAGTGCGACGCGAGAACCTTTGCCAAGGGCTTACGCGAAGGCGCGGAGCTTGCCTACCGCGCGGTAAGTAAACCCAAGGAAGGCACGATTCTTACAGTTATCCGTTCTATGGCGGAAGAAGCCGTAGATATGGCAAAGCGTACCACAAGTATTCAAAAATTGATGGAGTCCGTGCTTAACAAGGGCGAGATTACTCTTGCTCAAACGCCGGATATGTTAGAAGTATTAAAGCGCGCGGGCGTTGTAGATAGCGGCGGTTTCGGTCTTATAACCCTGTTCAAGGGGCTTATAATGGGATACCTTGACCAAGAGATTACCGGCGCGGAAGATTACGAGCCTACCGAAGCATCCAAGCCGCAGTCCATCGATTCCGCTTTCCCTGACGATTCCGAGTTGATTGTCGATTACGAAAGTCTTGGACAGTTGGATTTCGGCTACTGTACGGAATTTTTCATTATAAACATTAAAAAGCGTACCACCGTAACGGATATCGACAAACTGCGCGAGTACTTGAACGAAATAGGCAACTCCGTCATTTGCATAGGCGATTTGTCGTTGATAAAAGTACACGTACACACCAACAACCCCGGCAAAGCCCTTTCCAAGGCGTTGACCTTGGGCGAACTGGATAAGGTAAAAATCGAAAATATGATGGAGCAGAACCGTCAGCTTCGCGCCCGTTACGAAGCGGAGCGCAAGCCTATCGGTTTGCTTGCAGTGTGCAGCGGCGACGGTTTCTCGGCAATATTCAAGGATTTGCTTGTCGATCAAGTTATCGAAGGCGGTCAAACTATGAACCCGTCTGCGGAAGACATAGCCTCCGCCGCGCGTAAAATCAACGCCGAAAATATAATAATATTGCCCAACAACAAAAATATCATTCTTTCCGCGGAGCAATCGAGAACGCTGGTGCAGAACCGCAACATTTTCGTATTGCAAACCAAGGATATTCCGCAAGGTCTTGCAGCAGTGCTTAATTTCAGCCCTGACGCGTCGCTGTCGGAAAATCTCGAAAATATGACCACTGCGTTTGTGGGCATTGACGCGGGGCAGGTTACCTACGCTGTCCGCGATACCGTTATCGACAACTTGAAGATTAAAAAGGGCGACATTATCGGCATAGACAAGGGTACTATTGTCAACAGCGGCAAGGATGTGGAAAAGGTCACAACTGCTCTCATAGAAAGCATGCTGACAGAAGACAAGGAAGTAGTAACCTTGTACTACGGCATAGACGTGGCGGAAGAAAAAGCGGAAGCGTACGTGGAAAAGCTGCAGGAAAAGCATCCCGATATCGAATTTATACTTCATTACGGCGGTCAGCCGCTGTATTACTACGTGCTTAGCGTAGAATAATTCATCTATTAAACAACTTATGCCTACCGTTTTGTTGCGGTGGGCATTTATTTTATTTGGAATAGTTGGGGCATAGGTGCAAAATCCGCCGATATTTTTGTATTGAGTAACGTTGCTTTCCGTGTATGGTCGAGTATTTTTGCCGATTTTTTGGTTAATTCTTGAAAATTATTTAGAGTTATGCTAATATAACGGTATGAAAAAGTTATTGTATATCGACTGCTGTATCAGGGGAGAACAATCCCGAACTAAAATAATATCGGAAGCGTTCGTAAACGTATTTCGCCGCGACCGTAATTTCTCCGTCGAAACGTTGGAACTGGACAAATTCCCAGCTTCTCCGCTTGGACATTACGAATATCAACACCGCGAAGCGCTGCTTGCCCAAGGACGAACTGACGATTCTGTATTCGACTTTGCCAGGCAATTTGCAGCGGCGGATTTAATTGTGGTGGCGGCTCCGTTTTGGGATATGGGCATTCCGGCCAAACTCAAAATTTATTTTGAGAACGTTTCCGTTTGCGGCTTTACTTTCGGCTTCGACGGCGAGCGTTTCAGCGGGCTGTGCAACGCGTCCCAAATGGTTTACATTACTACGCGCGGAATGGACATAGCCGACGGCAGCGTAATGGAGCAGGCTTCGCCGTATTTGTACGCTTTAACAAAGTTTTTCGGTATAGACAATTTCGATATGGTGTCTGCCTACGGGTTGGACGTTCGTCCGTCGGAAGCGGAGCAGCTAGTCGAGTCCGCCGTAAGTCAAGCTACCGCGCTGGCTAATACAATTGTATGCGGTGCCGACGTTCCGATTTAATAGTGCAAACGTAATTACGGAAACATTCGCCGCATTGTAATATAATTGTACAAACGTGTTGTAGTTTGGAATATTTTACGAATAATACGGGTGACTATTAGTTAAAGTGGCGCACATTATATGATTGTAGCAAAAATTTAAGAAAAACTGTTGATTTTTTTCGCTATCTTTGTTAAAATATATTAGGTTGTAAGGCACCATAGCCAAGTGGTAAGGCAGAGCTCTGCAAAAGCTTCACCCCCAGTCCGAATCTGGGTGGTGCCTCCAAGCGAAGTGCAAAATTGCTTTTGGGCAATTTTGCACTTTGTAACTTAAAATTGTGTTCAAAAAAATATTTGCCGATGTTTCACCTGACGGCGAAGCCCCTGCTGGGAAGGGCGAAATTTCGCCACAAATATTTTCTCCGTTTATAAAGTAATTGTAGGTATGCGGCTTATAATTTAATATTTAACTTGCCGATGTGGCGAAATAGGCAGACGCAAGGGACTTAAAATCCCTCGGAGTAACATCCGTGCCGGTTCGAGTCCGGCCATCGGCACCAAAATTTTGCGATTGGTCTTTAATGTCGCAACGGAAAAGGGCGGCGCATAATTGTCTGCCTTTTTTTAATTTTTAGCCTTTATGCAGTATGATCGTAAAGGAAACAATGTAGCGTTACGCATCGAGTTGCTTTTCGTAATTGCGCTTGCGTTATAATTTTATATCAATAATCAATCATTCAAATTGTTAATTTTAATAGATGTTCAAATAAATCGCTTACCGGGAGATTGACGTATGGCGGACAAAAAATCTGTTTCGAAACAAAACAAAACGGGTGTCAGCTGGTGGAAGGAGACTTTCCGTAAACACTCCAAATCGGAGTACAAGGAACTTTTTGCGCGCGGCTTGGTGCAAGACGAACAAGCAAACCGAGTATATCCTTGGTTGTATATGCGCGTTTTGGGGCTTTGCGTTTTAATTTTTGCCCTGTTCGCCGTCGTAGTATATTTGACGTCTACGCTTATTCACGACGGAGCTATACAATTTTTCGGATACCCGTCGCTGATTACGGTAGCGGGACTAATGCTCAACGTCCCTACGCTGTTTCTTTTGTACGAATTATATCCTAAAAAAGATTTCAGCTTTATTCAGCTTTGCTTCGTTACGGTAATTTGCGTAGTAATTACAGCCGTAGCGGTAAATCTCGGCTATTGTCTGCTTATTCCGCAAAACGAATGGCTGTCCGTTTTGTGGACGGTATTTTTGGAAGAATTTGCAAAAGCGGCGACTGCGTTAACGGCAATATATTTGTGTAAACGCAAAGGTCCCCTGTTCGGACTGCTTGTGGGCGGCGCGGTAGGCGCAGGTATGGCGATAGCGGAAGATATGGGGTATATTTTTGTCGCGTCGTGGCAGCAAAATTCCGTAGATTTCGGCGCGTTGCTGGGCGTAACGGCGTTGCGTTCGTTTACGTCGATAGCGGGGCACTTCGTATGGACGGGATTGATCGGCTGGGCGTTTGCAAAATTCCGCCGTCCGCTAATCAATATCAAATTCTGGCTGATATGTATTTTGTCCGCCGCTTTGCATTATATTTTCGATTTCCCCTACGGAGCAATATTTATACTGACGCTTGCTTTGAGTTTCGGCGTAGGACTTGCTTTGATTGTAATAATTATAAAAAAAGAACGTAAAGCAGAATTCGCGCAAGCGGTCGCGGCGGATAATCAATCCGAACCCGACGTTCCCGCCGAAAGCGGCGCTAACTAACGATTGGGTTTAGTCATTTAAGGAATAGCGTATGAAAAAAGTATTAATTTTGTGTCTTGCTTTGCTTTTAACATTTACTTTGTGCTCCTGCTGGAATAATGCAAATTGCTATCCTGCAAACGAAGAAATGAAGGCTAATCTTGAAAATAACGGTTATGACGTTTCATTTTACGAAGATATAAGTAAATGCGAAGATTTTTCCGCAATCAGTGCGAACTGCGCGGGCACGCTTATAAAAGCGACTAAGGGCGACGAATATATTTACTTTGCCAGACTTGACAACGCCGAAAACTGTGACGGAGTGTACGACATTTTAGAAAGTATTTGCAAAAATTACAATGCTTTAGTTCTGTTGGAAAACGATGAAAAATTCGGCAATATAGTGTATTGCGCTGCAACCGATGCAGTAAAATCTGCCGGAATACAAGTTGTAAAAGTTGACGTTGACGTAAAGGTTTAATTTGCCGTATATATTTATAATATTAATATGCAGGCGGTATAGCGCGTTTTAATAAATCGGTAGACATTTTAAGATAATAGTGGTAAAATATTTATGTAATGTCGGGCGTATGCTTGCGTTACGCAGGAGATTTTCTTTTTATGCGAACTGATATGGAAAGGGGCAAAATTCTTATCGTAGACGATTCCGAAATGAATCGCGCAATTTTAACGGATATTCTTCAGGACGAGTACGATATAATCGAAGCCCGCGACGGTCTGGAAGCGATAGACGTACTGTCCAAGGACGGCGACTCTATAGTTTTGATGCTGTTGGATATCGTTATGCCGCGTATGGACGGCTTTTCGGTATTGTCAAAGATGAACGAAAACAATTGGATACAGAATATTCCCGTAATCATCATCTCGTCGGAAAACGCTTCGTTGTACGTAGAGCGTGCCTACGAGCTGGGAGCGTTGGATTATATTCAGCGTCCGTTCGACACATTGGTGGTTCGTCGCCGTTCGCTCAACACAATAACGCTGTACGGCAAGCAAAAAGCGATGGACGGCGTAGCCGAAAGCCAACTGGCGCGTAACAGCGCGGATAAGTCCGTAGTCATCAATATCTACAACAACCTGTTGGTGCACGGCAACGTCGACAAGGGCAGTCATACGGAAAACGTGGCGGCGGTATGCGAAGCAATTCTCAACAATCTCGGCGGAATTTCCTTCAAGTACAAACTGTCCCCCGCCGATATACAAAATATTACAATCGCGTCCACGCTGCACGATATCGGTATGTCGGTGGTAGACAAATCGGTTATGACGGACGACGGCGAACGTTCGGAATCCGAACGCCGCAAGCACGCTCGATTGGGCGCGGAAATTTTGTCCAAGCTGCCCGATTCGGATAGCGATCCGCTATTAAAGCGCGCAATCGAAATATGCCGCTATCATCACGAGCGTTGGGACGGTTCGGGTTATCCCGAAGGTTTGACGGGCGATCGTACTCCAATAGCCGCGCAGGTAGTGGCGGTGGCGGACGTCTATGACGCATTAACCAACAAAAAACTCAATCCCGACGCAATAACGCACGACGAAGCAATTGCAAAGATTATGAACGGCGAATGCGGTGCTTTTAATCCCGTGCTTATGATAGTGCTCAAAACCATCGCCGACACTTTACCTGCAAAATTGAAGTAGTATCAAGGAGAAAATAGATTTTTATGACGGTAGAAAATTTTTACGAATATATCCGCGGAGATTACGTAGGAACAAAAGCGCGCTTGATGACAGACGAAAGAATTTTGCGTTTTGTCAACAAATTTCCGGCCGACGGCAGCTATCGGTTGCTTTTGGACAGTATTGCTTCGTCCAACGTTGAAGAAGCCTTCCGCGCGGCGCACACTATAAAGGGCGTTGCTCAAAATCTTGGTTTTACGGCATTATACCTGTCCAGTCAAGAAGTTACCGAGATTTTGCGTAGCGGCAGTCTTGATGTTGCAGCCAAAATGCCCGAACTTACAAAGTATTACGAGCTGACTATCGACGGTATCAACAAACTTAATTCCTAACAGCGTAGTATACATTAAATAATTATCTAAAAGACGTTGCGTATTTGCAACGTCTTTGTTTTTGCCGTCTTATGTTCTAAATAGACGTCTGCCGCAGCGATGGGGCTAATGGGTCGCGCTTTGATAGCAAATGCAATTGCGCATACTACTATTTTAATAATAATATTTTTATTTGATATAACGGGCGAAATAACATTGTTTTTACTATGGCGACAAATGCACAAAAGCATTGCAATGAGCGGCTTTTTTTGGTATAATAATTTATCGGTTGAGTTAGAATAACCAACCGAATATCCGCAAAACGCCGTTGACGCTTGTGGCCTGAAGCAACGTCCGTTTGGGATAAATATATGGATTTTCTTTGACCGCAGATTTCACTGTGCGGTTAAGGTAAGGGGGTAAATCTTGACGGATATCGAGATTGCAAGACAATGTAAATTACAGCGCATAACCAAAATTGCGGAAAAATTGGGCGTTGCCGAAACAGATTTGGAATTGTACGGTAATTACAAGGCCAAAATTACGGCAAAACCAAAAGCGGCTAAAAATTCCAAGCTAATATTGGTAACCGCTATCAATCCTACGTCCGCAGGCGAAGGTAAGACTACGGTTTCCATAGGTCTTGCCGACGCATTGAATATAATAGGAGCTAAAACGTGCTTAGCGTTGCGCGAGCCGTCGCTCGGACCTGTATTCGGCATAAAGGGCGGCGCTACGGGCGGCGGATATTCGCAGATTTTGCCTATGGAAGATATCAACCTGCATTTCACGGGCGATTTTCACGCTATAACTTCGGCGAACAATCTGCTGTGCGCGCTTATAGACAACAGTGTATTTCAGGGCAATCCGCTCAATATCGATTCTCGGCGCATAGTATTCAACCGTACCTTGGACGTTAACGACCGTGCTTTAAGGGGCGTGGCAGTCAATCACGGGGTAAAGGACGCGACAGAACGCGACGAAAAGTTCAATATTACAGCCGCGTGCGAAGTTATGGCAATATTGTCCCTTGCCGATGATTTGAACGATCTCAAAACGCGTTTGGGCAACATACTCGTAGCATACACTTTCGACGGCAAGCCCGTTTTTGCGCGCGATCTTCAAGCGCAGGAAGCTATGGCTATATTGTTGAAAGACGCTTTGCGTCCCAATTTGGTACAGACAATAGGCGGAACGCCTGCGTTCGTTCATTGCGGACCGTTTGCGAATATCGCGCACGGCTGCAACAGCGTGCAGGCGACCAAGCTTGCTATGACCTACGCTCCGTATACCGTAACCGAAGCGGGCTTCGGCGCGGATCTCGGCGCGGAAAAGTTTCTTGACGTTAAATGCCGTATGTCGGGCTTGCGTCCCAACGCGGTAGTGGTAGTCGCTACCGTTCGCGCGCTCAAGCTTAACGGCGGCGCGGATAAAACGGCTTTGAATATCGAAGATACCGAAGCTCTCGGCAAGGGAATGTGCAATTTGTTACGGCACGTAAGCAATATCAAGGACGTTTATCGTCTGCCGGTTATAGTGGCTATCAACCGTTTTACAAGCGATACGGAGCGCGAAATTGCTATGATAGAAAACGCCGTCAATCAATTGGGCGTTCAGGCGGTCGACTGCGACGTGTGGGGCAAGGGCGGACAGGGTGCAACGGCTTTGGCTAAAAAGGTAGTCAAGCTGTGCAATTCGGATAACGGCTTGTTCCGTTTCGCATATCAAGACGGCGACGACGTTTGTGACAAGATACGCAGCGTGGCTTCCAAAATATACGGCGCGGACGGCGTAGAATTTTCCGATAAAGCGTTAGCAAGTCTCGAAGCGTTGAGCAACGCGGCGGATATAAGCAAAATGCCGGTGGTTATAGCTAAAACTCAATACAGCTTTTCCGACGACCCTACGCTTTTGGGCGCTCCTACGGGCTTCAATCTTCACGTGCGCGATGTAGAATACCGCGGCGGCGCGGGATTTTTGGTTGTGTTGGCGGGAAATATGCTTCTTATGCCGGGGCTTCCCAAGCGTCCCAATGCGGTTGGAATGACAGTTTCCGACGACGGAGTTATAGACGGATTATATTAATACGCATACGATAAAGGATACGACAATGCCGAGATTATATTTTAAGTACGGAACAATGGGCAGCAGTAAGTCCGCACAGGCGCTTATGTGCAAGTTTAATTACGAGCAAAAGGGTATGAAGGTTTTACTGGTTAAGCCGTCTCTCGATACGCGCGGCGACGACGGACAGCGAATGGTGCGTTCGCGCATCGGCTTAGTGGACGAATGCGAAACTGTCGCCAAAGACGACAGCTTTCGAGAGCTGTTCGACTCCTACAAGGCTAAATACGGCTGTGATTGCATAATAGTGGACGAAGCGCAGTTTTGTACTGCCGAGCAGGTGAACGAGCTTAAATATCTTACCCGTCAAGTCCCCGTATTATGCTACGGCTTGATGAACGATTTCCGCTGTCAGCTTTTCGAAGGAAGTAAACGTCTTGTAGAGCTTGCCGATTCCTTGCAGGAAATCAAGTCGGTTTGCCGCTGCGGTCGTAAGTCTACTGTAAACGCTCGCTTTATCAACGGCAAGTGCGTCGACGACGGACCGGTGGTATTTATCGGCGGCGACGAAAGCTACGAAAATATGTGTTATTGGTGCTGGAAGGAAGAACTGGAAAAGGCTAAAAATGACGATTAAGTTCTTTTTGGCATATACTTGTGTAAACAGTAAATAGGTTTAGAATAGCCAAAACAAAGGACCGCCGACAGCTTCGGCGGTCCTTTGTAATTAAATAGTCTTATTTTTTTGCTTTATATGCGCAGCCTTCTGTGGCGGAGCTACAGGTTTTTGCCCAATTTTTTAGGAAAAAGTTGCCGTAATTGCTAACTCCTATATCCGCGTCGCGGTAACGTTGCGAAAGCTCCTTAGCTTTAACATCGCAGTTGATTTTTCCTTTCGGTACGCTTATTTCAATTTCGTCTCCGTCCTGCAATACGCTGAAAAGGCTTTGTTCGCCCGATTCGGGCGTAATGTGTCCGACGGCTATTCCGTCGTAAAAATCGGAAATTCTGCCGTCCGTAATTACGGCTACTTTGTCTTCGAGCTCGAACCCTTTAAGTAAAGCTAAGGACGTATAAATTTCTCTCATTCCGGGTCCGCTCTTAGGACCCTCTCCGCGGATTACTACCACGTCGCCGGAACGTATTTCGCGGTGCAACAGCGCGTCGACAGCCATTTCTTCGTTGGAGTATACTTTTGCAGTACCCGTAAAGGACGGCTCGTTGCGGTATTGAACAAACGCTCCGTCTTCGGCAACGTTTCCGTATATGGCGCGCAATCTCGAGCTTCCCATTACGCTGTTGTCTGCCGGACGTATAACCTGTATGTTGTTGACCGTGACGCCCTCTATCAGCTGTTCCAATGAAACCCCGTCGTATACGTATACGTCGCCTCTTACAAGCCGAGCCTCCAACAATTGTTTCAGCATAGCGTACACGCCTCCCGCATTATGAAACTGCGGCATAATGCAGCGGTTTTCGTCTTCTCGGTTGAGCAGCAGCGGGGTGCTCTTTGCCATATCCCCTATAGTTTTGAAGGTAAGATTTTTTATTCCGAGCTCTTTTGCCAAAGCTAAAAGGTTGAGCATAGTGGTGGAGCTGCCGCCGCAGGCAAGATCTAGTATCGCCATATTGCATAACGAGGTTTGAGTGAGCAATCTTCTGGGCGTCCACTTGCTGTTTGCTAATTTTACGGCCAATTCGCCCGTCTTGTAGGCGATATTCTTTCTTTCGACAGATAAGGCGGCAGCGGTCCCGTTGCCCCTTACGGCGAGTCCTACGGCTTCAAGTATGCAGTTAAAGCTGTTCGCTCCGTATCTTTCGCAATCGGTACCGAGCGCAAGCGGCAGATTGCTCTCTATTTCACTCATCGCTTCGAAGGGGGTTTTGCCCGTCTTTATACGTGCGATTTGTTCGTAAAAATGTATAAATCCGCGTTCTTTGTTTTGATATACTATGGGCATCATAGTACCTTCGCATACAAACGCACAGGGAATATTCATTCGGATAGCTCCGAGCAGCATTCCCGCAACAATGTTGGGTTCGCTCGCAACGAATACCAATCCGTCGAAAAACTCGTTTGAGCAAATCAACTCTACGGCGTTAGCTGTCAAGTCGCGAGACGGCAAGTCGTACTTCAACGATTGCGTTCCGTGCAGAGCGGTGCAGTCGATGGACGGGACGTAAGCCGATTTTGTAGAAGCTCCGCTGGCGAGTATTCCTTCTTTTACGCGCGAACAAATGGCGTCCAAATCTTTGTGCGCCGTCGAAACGTCGCTTTGTGCGGAAATGATACCTATAAGCGGTTTTTCCGCGTCTATACCGACGCAATTTACCATCGCTTTTTGGGGAAGTTTGTCGAGTTGTTCGATAAATTCTCGTAGCATATTACACCTCATTATAATTATTTTAGTACTTTATCCAAGCCTTGTCAACATTTATGGCTTTGTAACGTCAAACAATTTTAGCTTTTGCCGTAAGTCAACGGCATTTAATAGGAAAGAATCGCCGCGTTACGTCTATACTAATCTTATCGTTGACAAAAAGTCTGCGGCGTTGTAAAATATTATGGAATTTGAAAGCAACCGATTTTTATAAAAAGGAGAATAAAATGAAGCAAACGGCAATCAACGCAGTGCGTTTCCTTGCGGTAGACGCTATCAACAAAGCTAACAGCGGACACCCCGGCATTTGCTTGGGGGCGGCTCCCGCTTTGACGGAGCTGTATTCCGAGCACATGAAGGTGTCCAATCTTCATCCCGATTGGATAAATCGAGACAGGTTTATTCTGTCTGCGGGTCACGGCGTTCCGATGCTTTACGCGTTACTGCATTTGGCGAATTTCGGTCTCGGCATGGACGATCTCAAGAATTTACGTCAATTGGGCAGTAAAACTCCGGGGCATCCCGAAAAGGACGTCACTCCGGGCATAGATGCGTCGACGGGACCGCTTGGACAGGGCGTGGCCATGGGCGTAGGAATGGCTATGGCGGAAAGATTTCTGTCCGCCAAGTTTAACAAGAAGAATATTCCGTTGATAGACCATTATACTTATGTTTTGTGCGGCGACGGCGATCTTCAGGAAGGCGTAGCTCAGGAAGCTTTTTCTCTTGCGGGGCATTACAAGCTGTCCAAACTGATTATGCTGTACGACTCTAACGACGTGCAATTGGACGGTCCGACCAATGCTTCCTATACGGAAGATATTCAGTGTAAGTACAAGGCTATGGGTTGGAATTACGCTTTGGTAAAGGACGGCAACGATACGGCGGCCATATCTCGGGCGATTTTGTCCGCTCATAAAAGCGATAAGCCGACGCTTATAGAAATAAAAACCGTAATAGGTTACGGCAGCGCTTTTGCGGGTAAGTGCGATTGTCACGGCGCGCCTATCGGCGACGCAAATACTGCGGCTTTGCGCAAGCAATTGGAATGGAACTACGAGCCGTTTGATATGCCCGTTCAAGCTTACGAATATTTCAACGCAACTATGAACAAGCGCGGCGCGGAAGCGTATGCCGAATGGCAACGTTTGTACGACCAATACCGCGCGGAATATCCGTCGGAAGCGCAGGAATTTGACAAGGCGTTAAATGGAGAGTTCGATCTTACGCTTAATTTATCCTATCCCGAAGGCTTCAAGGACGCTACGCGCAATACTATAGGTCAAGTAATAGGCGAATTCAGCAAACGCAACGCTACGTTTTGGGGCGGTTCTGCGGACCTTACCAAGTCTACCAAAGCGAAGGGCGCGGACGGAGATTTCACTGCGAGCAATCCGCTTGGGCGAAATATTTGCTTCGGCGTAAGAGAGCACGCTATGGGAGCTATCGTCAACGGAATCAATCTTCACGGTCTTTCTCGCGCGTTTACGGGTGCATTTTTCGTGTTCAGCGATTATATGAAGCCGGCAATACGTTTGGCGGCTCTCATGCAAATACCGTCTCTGTTCGTGTTTACGCACGACTCGATAGCGGTTGGCGAAGACGGACCTACTCACCAACCCATCGAACAATTTGCCGGGCTGCGCGCTACGCCCAATCTTAACGTATTCCGTCCTTGCGACGCTTACGAAGTTGTCGAGTGCTTTAAGCAAGCGATGCTGTCCAAACATACTCCCAGTGTGATAGTGCTGACTCGTCAAAATCTCACAACGGAAAATCATTCGAGCGGTGACGTATCCAAGGGGGCGTACGTATTAAAAGCCGAGCGCGGCGATTTAGACTGGTGTCTGCTCGCGACCGGTTCGGAAGTCAATCTTGCTATGCGTACGGCTGAAAAACTGGAAAGCCAAGGCTTGGGCGTACGGGTTGTTTCTATGCCCAATACCTACTCTTTCGATCGTCAGCCCGACGAGTATATCCGCCAAGTACTCCCCCCAAGAGACAAGGTTGTGGCAGTCGAAATGTCGTCAGGCAGCGAGCTGTATAAGTACGCTTCGCGTGTATATTGCATCGACGGCTTCGGAGCGAGTGCGCCGGCAGGTCTGTTGCTTAAAGAATACGGCTTCGACGAAGATGCTCTTGCTCGATACGTTAAAGGCTAATTTCTTTGTATTTCTAAATATAAGAGTTCGGCTTAATTGCCGAACTCTTTTTTACGCTTAAAGCTTACTTCCAAGTTTTCGTCGAGTTTCCGTTCGGTATATTTGTCCTTAGATAGGAGCAAACTAACTAAAAAACGGAGATGATTGCTATGAGTAAAAAGGTCACAATTTGCGGCGTTGATACGTCTACTTTGCCGAAGCTTACTCAAAAAGAATCGGCGGAACTGTTGGCAAAAATCGCCGACGGCGACGATGCGGCGCGAAATTATTTTATCAATTGCAATCTCAGGTTGGTGCTTTCAGTCTCTCAAAGATACTCGCACAAGGTAGACAATTTGGACGACATATTTCAAATAGGCTGCGTAGGGCTAATTAAGGCTGTCGATAACTTCAAAGCGGAATTCGGCGTACGTTTCAGTACGTATGCCGTGCCGATGATTTTGGGCGAAGTACGCAGATACTTGCGGGAAGGCTCTGTGCGCGTAAGCAGGGGAGTGCGAGATATCGCTTATCAGGCGCTGCAAGCAAGGGACAAGCTTGAAAGAGAAAGCGTAGACGAAGCGTCGATAGATATGATAGCGGACGAAATGAAACTGCCCGTTTACAAGGTTCTGTATTGTTTGGACGCGATATCCGATCCCGTATCGCTGTCTGAAACGGTGTATTCCGACGAAGAAGACGGGGTGTCGTTGCAGGATCATATCGCCGACAAAAAATGCTCCGAAAACGCATGGGCGGAAAATGTCACGCTGTTCGACGCTTTGCGTGCGTTGGACGACAAGGAACGCAATATACTTGTCAAGCGGTATTTCGAAGGCAAAACGCAAACGGAAGTCTCGCAGGAAATAGGTTTGAGTCAGGCGCAGGTTTCTCGTTTGGAAAAAAACGCTATGTCGCAGCTGAGACAGGAAATGGCGTAGGCTTGTACCTATTTGCGGCATATTGTGATAAAATTGCGCCTGTTCGTCTTATAGTAGTAGCGGAGTATTTTTATGGAAATAAGCTACACCGAACTTCGTTCCAAAGAAGTGGTAAATATTCAAAACGGGTCGCGAATGGGTAAAATTATCGATATGATTATCGATAGCAACGGTCGCAACGTACTGGGCTTGGTTGTGCCGGGGGCGAGAAAGATTTTTCGCGCGAGCGAAGATATTTTTATTCCGTGGTGCAATATTACCAAAATAGGCAGCGATGTCATTTTGGTTTCGTTGGATATCAATACGCTGACTAACGTCGCGCGCTCGCAGGAAATGGATTTGGGTAAGCCTTGCAACGATCGTAAGTTCGATGATTACCTGTAATTTTTGCAGTATTTCCGCCCATTTTATATAGAAAATCAGCGAAACAAATAATACTATTACACGCATAATATTGTTTTGTCGCGCTGAATTAACCATAAATCAAGCCGAATTTCCGCAAATTCGGCTTTTATTTATTTTATATATAAATATTTGCAATTTTCCACGATATTTGCTATAATTAACAATATGCTAAAAGAAATAGTAGTCACGCAAAAGCAGCTATTATCCGATGCAATCGGCGACAATACCGATCTCGGGTTTTACCGTATTCACAAGATAATCAAGTCGCGCAACGTCAAGGTTAACGGCGTTCGTGTCGGCGTGGATATGAATGTTAACGAAGGTGACCTTGTTTGCGCGTATTTGCCCGATCGTGAAAAGGATAGTATCGAAGTGGTTTATCGCGACGACAATATATTGGTCGTAAGTAAATCCGCAGGTATCGAAGTATTGGGGGAAGACTCTCTAACCGAGCGTATCAACAACATTTTGACGGACGTTACGGCTACTCCGGTGCACAGGTTGGACCGCAATACTATGGGGCTTGTCGTGTTTGCTCTCAACAAAAACGCTGAAAAAGAGTTGTTGGACTCGTTTAAGGAGCGCGAAATAGACAAAACTTACAATTGTATGGTTGTAGGCGTTCCCAAACAGCCGTCAGCCAAACTCAAAGGTTATTTGTTCAAGGATGCGAAAAAGAGCTTGGTATATATTTCCGACGTTCAAAAGCAGGGTTACGTCCCCGTCGAAACTAATTACCGCCTACTCAAAAAGGTTAACTCCGAGCTGTCTTTGTTAGAGGTCAAGCCTATAACGGGACGCACTCATCAAATACGGGCGCATCTTGCAAGTATACGTTTGCCGATTCTCGGTGACGGTAAATACGGAATCAACAAGATTAACCGTAAATACCGAGTAAAAACTCAATTGCTTTGCTGCGTAAAAATCACGTTCCATTTCAAGCAAGGCACGTTGAAGTATTTGGATAACAAAAGCGTTGTATTGAGCGTAGATCTCACTCAATATTACAAAAAGTAAAATACTAAGGTGATAATTATGAAAAAAGTTTTATTGATTTTAACTTCCGTCGCTTTGCTGCTGTGTTTGACGGCTTGCAACGCAAACGGATTTATGTCGGCTTCCAAAGTGAAAAAGCTGTCGGATGAATTCGGTACTCCGCAAGCGGAAGTCTCTATTAAGTACACCGTAAATAAACAGGATATAGAGCTGCGCATAACATATAACATTTTGTTGGACAAGACGCCTATTGCGGCAATCAGCTTTATCAACTTGGTAAACGCAGGCTTTTACAACGACGCCGTGTTGGAAACGTATGACAAAAATTTGAATTATATAGTAGGCGCTCGGTATAAATACGCGTCGGAAGACGAAGGCAAAACCTACAAGTATATGCAAAACGTCGAGACCGAAACGTTTGCGGGCGAATTTGCCAGCAACGGCTATCGTGAACCGAACGGCGGTTACTCTTCGTTCAAGAAGCTGTCGCTCGCCATGTATCACGGCGGAACGGCAGAAGATTTCAACAGCGGCGACGGCGCGTTGATTATCGCAACGTCCTCCAATACGCTGCGCTCGTCTAATTACGCCGTATTTGCCGAAATGGCGGAGCTGTCGCTTTATAAAGACGGTAACCTGAGCCAGCGCTACGATTTGCAGCATTTACCCGACGACATAATCAATCCGTTACGGGCTACGTCTACTTCCCGTACCGTCACGATGCGCGACGGCAATACCGCAAGTAAAAATATTTTGGGCGGCAGCAGTATTACGCGTTTCGTTTTGTCCGCGAAGATGCTTACGGAAGCCGATTGGAGTAAATTGCCGAAAGTTAACTGAAACAAAGATTTCCAAGGCAACCTTGTTCGGTTGCCTTTTTAAGTGCGTGTGTGCTTTATACCGAAACCGCGCCCATGCCGAGCTTTTTCGGCGCACGAACTTTATAGCTCACCTTAACGGAGTATATTATGAAAAAACCATTAGTTGCCGTCGTTGGCAAGCCCAACGTAGGCAAATCCACATTTTTCAATAAAGTGTGCGGAAGCCGTATATCCATAGTTTCGGATATGCCAGGCGTAACGCGCGACCGTATATACGCCGACGCCGAATGGCTCGGACGCAAATTTACTTTGGTTGATACAGGCGGCATTCAATTAAAAAGCGATGACGTTATGTTTCGCCATATAAAGGAACAAGCGGAAATAGCGTTGGAATTATGCGACGTAATTTTGTTTTTCTGCGATTACAAGGGCGGACTCACTTCGGAAGATTACGATATAGCCGCGCTTTTACGCAAGACCAATAAACCTGTGCTTCTCGTCGTCAACAAGGTAGATAATTACTCGGAAGCGGATTTGACAGACTTTTACGGCTTAGGCTACGGAGATTTCTTCCCTATTGCGGCGGAGCAGAAGCAGGGCGTCGGAGATTTGCTGGACGAAGTGATTGCTCATTTTCCCGATGACGACGGCGGCGAAGAATATGCCGACGCAATCAAAATCGCCGTTGTTGGCAAACCTAACGCAGGTAAATCGTCGTTGGTTAACAGAATATTGGGGTACGACCGCGTAATAGTATCGGATATCGCAGGCACCACGCGGGATGCTATAGATACGCCCTTCGAGTACGACGGTAAACAGTACGTTATTATCGATACCGCCGGTATGCGCAAAAAACGCGCAATCGCAAGCGACAGTGTAGAAAGCTACAGTGTAATGCGTTCGTTAAACGCAGTCCGCCGTTCCGACGTTTGCTTAATAGTTATGGACGCGAATGAAGGTCTGTCCGAGCAGGATGTTAAAATCGCCGGTTTTATACACGAAGAGGGCAAGCCTTCGGTAGTTGTTATAAACAAATGGGATTTGATTGAAAAGGATACGCATACCGTAGAACACTTCAGGAAGAAGCTTTCCTGCGACCTGGCGTTTATGGACTATTTTCGCAGCATTACGGTGTCTGCGCTTACGGGGCAACGCGTAAATAAGTTGATGGACGAAGTGGACTACGTATACGCCAAGTCGTCTTTCCGCTGTTCTACGGGAGTGTTGAACGACGTTGTTTCAGACGCTATTCGCGCCGTAGAACCGCCTGCGTTAAAAGGACGCCGTGCAAAAATAAAATATGCAACACAGCCTTCCGCGCAGCCGCCTACGTTCGTATTTTTTACAAACGACGCGGCTTTGGTGCACTTTTCTTATCGAAGATATCTTGAAAACTACTTGCGTCGCGCTTTCGGTCTGGACGGCACTCCTATCAAGTTGATTTTCCGCGACGGCAGCGAAAGGGACGAATAATGTTCGATATATTTGTTAGTTATTGGTGGCAGTTCTGTATTTTGGCGGTAATTTGCTATTTTGTAGGCAACATAAATTTTGCCGTTATATTCTCTCGTTTGATACAGAAACGGGACGTCAGAACCTGCGGAAGCGGTAATGCCGGCGCAACCAATATGTTTCGAGTATTTGGGCTGCGTATGGGGGTTTTGACCTTTACGTGCGATTGTCTCAAGGGCGTTGTTTGTTGTCTCAGTGCTAAGTATATATTTGCTTTGTTGGGCGAGCAAGCCGCTGTGCAAGCGCAGTACTTCGCCGGACTGTTTGTTGTTTTGGGACATATTTTCCCCGTTTTGTATGGTTTTCGCGGGGGAAAGGGGGTGGCTGCGAGTATCGGAGTCTTATTGGTGAATCAGCCCATCCTGATGCTTTGCTGTATTATACCGGCAATCGTCATTATTCTCATTTCGGACAGAATGTCGGTGTTCGCTATATTGACAAGCTTGTTTATGATAATATGGTGTTGGACGGTTATGTACGCCGATATAGGAGCTTTTGCTTCGGCGGCTTTTACGTTAATGTTTGTTTTCGTAATATTTGCTCATCGCCACAATATTGCGCGCATTTTTACAGGGAAGGAGTCGCGTTTGGGCGTACTTAAAGCGCTGCGAGGCAAAAGCGAGCATCGTTTGCGTGAGCTTAAAGAACGTGAAGAAAGGCGGAATGCGGCGCAGCACGACGACGGCGCGAGCGAAGAAGCAAACGCTTCGGAAGAAAACGAAAACGGCGGTGAGTGATTAAGTGTTCGACGAGTTAAAGCAATACGACGACGTAATAAAAATATTCGCAAGCAGTCCTTTACAAAAGGATTGCAAATTTTTAAGTATAAAAATTCAGCCCGTGGACGGCAAGAGCGGACGTGCTTTTTACGCAACGCAATTCACTGCCACTCAGGCATTTCAGACTAACTTAAAGCCTTGGGAGCTGTACGATTGGGCTGCGAATAACTTGGCAGGCAAGTACAAGCAGGTATTGATAGTAACTCGCGAACGGGAAATAACCTATTTGTCAAACGCTAAAAGAACAAAACGTTTGTGCCGCGACGTAATTTGTGCGTCGCCTGTATCTTCTGCGGCAAATCGCAGCAAAAATTATTTACTCAACGAAGGCGACGATATCCCCGTATTTCAAGAATTGGGTATTTTTACCAAGCAGCGCAAGGTTGTCAATTCTATGTACGCCAAGTTCAAGCAAATCAATCGTTTTACGGAAATTTTGGACGACGTATTTAAGAATTACGGCAAAAAGGAGCTAACTCTGCTGGATTTCGGTTGCGGCAAATCCTATCTGACGTTCGTTATTTACCATTATCTGGTAAACGTGCGCAAAATTAACGCTAAAATTATCGGTTACGATTTGAAATCGGACGTGGTGGCGGAGTGCAATGCCCTTGCGGAAAAATACGACTACGGTAATCTCCGTTTCGTCGTTGCGGACGTATCTAAGGATAGGCTGTACGATGAGCAAATCGACGCGGTGGTTTCGTTGCACGCGTGCGACGTAGCCACCGACTACGCGTTAAATTACGCGGTATCGCACAATGTACCGTATATCTTTTCCGTTCCCTGCTGTCAGCACGAAATAAATTCGTCCGTTAAAAAGGGCGGCGACTTGGACGCTCTTTTGAAATACGGCATAATTAAGGAGCGCGTTTCGGCTTTGCTTACGGACAGTATCCGCGCAATGCTTTTGGAAGACGAAGGCTATTCCGTCGACGTAATGGAATTTGTCGACCTTGTACATTCTCCCAAGAACCTAATGATACGCGCCGTCAAAACTCACGGTAAAAGCAACGTTAACGCTCCCAAAATTGCCGAGCTTATGCAAAAATACGGTTTCGACCAAAAATTATTCGAATTACTGAATAAATAAGTATATAATTATAAGTTTCTATTTGTGTGCGCTTCTTACAAGCAAAACTCTTAGCTATACGGGGTTCGAATTACGCATACCTATCCGTAGGAGTAATAAACAATGCAGAACGATGAAAAAGATATCTTATTAAAACACGGAAAACTTATTTCTTTAAGTCAAGGTAATATTTTGGATAACAAGCAGCGTTTTGTGGGTTGGTTCGCCGTAGCGGTAAGCTGCTTGTTCTTTATTTTTACAATAGTACTGTTGGCCATTCCGCAAGTGGAATGGGATGTAGAGCTTATCGCGCTTATGTCCATTTGCGATGCGGGAGCCGTTGCAATGATATCGTTGTGTACATATGTTTTTATTAAGAATAAAAAGTTAAAACAAAAACTGAGAGTTTGGCTGTACGACGCTGTTGAAATAAATGCTTACTCCAAAAAGATTGATGAATACAGGGGCGGTATGCAGCCGAAAGCGACCAAAATACGAATCGATTTTTATTGTAACGATGCGGCTTTTCGGAAGGAGAGTACCGTCAAGGTATTCGGCGGGCAATCGGGGTACGTCGGATGGTTCAATAATTATGCCGATAGAAAAGTGGATATACTTTATTCGCCACAATACGACGAAGTTATGATTATTAAAGATTGATCCGATTATTGCTTATTTTTTCTGGAATTTAATTTTTCGTTATATTAGCTTATGCGTTCTAATTCGGCTTGCTTGTTCATACAATTAACCAAACAGTTATGGAGGCAGGTATGAACAACATTTATCAAGACATTGCGGAGCGCACTAACGGCGATATTTATATCGGCGTAGTCGGTCCCGTCCGCAGCGGAAAGTCGACGTTTGTCAAAAATTTTATGGAAAAACTTATTTTACCTTCTATTGGGGATAAGAACGAGCGTGCTCGCGCCATCGACGAGCTTCCGCAGTCTGCCGACGGTAAAACGATAATGACTACGCAGCCGAAATTTGTTCCGAATAACGCCGTTAAGCTGACATTGGACGACAAAGCGACGGCAAACGTCCGTCTGATAGATTGCGTAGGATATCTAATAGAAGGCGCAGAGGGGCATACCGAAGGCGATAAAGCGCGTTTGGTAAATACTCCGTGGTCTACCGAGCCTATTCCTTTCGAACGCGCCGCCGAAATAGGCACGCAGAAGGTGGCTTCCGAGCATTCTACCATAGCGGTGGTGGTTACAACCGACGGCAGTGTCGGCGATATTCAGCGCAAAAATTATGTTCCTGCAGAAGAACGCGTAATCAAGGAACTCAAAAATGCCGACAAGCCTTTTGTTGTATTGCTCAATTGTAAAAATCCGCGTGAAGATCACAGCGTAGAACTGGCTAAAACGTTGCAAGAAAAGTACGGCGTAACAGTCCGTCCCATTAACGTGCTGGAAGCGGGCGCGGAAGAGCTGGAAGGCGTTTTGACGGACGTTTTGCAGGAATTCCCCGTAAGACGTATCGCGCTTAACCTGCCCAAATGGATGCGCGCGTTAGACAAAGATAACCGCGTAATAAGCGAAATTATGGAACGTCTAAAAGACAACGCGCCTGCTGTGGACAAAATGAAGGACGCCTACGGCTTGGCGGATGTTTTCGATGCGTGTTCATTTATATCATCAGCCAAAATCGACGACTTGGATATGGGGCGCGGCGTAGTAAACTATGCGTTGGAGCCTACGGACGACCTTTTCTTCCAAGTGCTATCGGAACAAGCGCAGATGGATATCGTGGACGAATTCTCTTTGATGAGCTTTGTTACGGCATCCGCCTATGCGAAAAATAAATTCGACGCTATCAAGGACGCTTTGGACGAAGCGGACGCAAACGGCTACGGCATCGTTTATCCCAACGCGTCCAATATGACGCTTGACGAACCGCAAATGGTTAAGCAAGGCAATATATACGGCGTGCGTCTCAAGGCTACTTCGCCAAGCTACCACATAGTAAAGGTAAACGTAAATACGGAAGTAAGCCCAATGGTGGGCAGCGAAGAGCAGAGCAAATACCTGCTGGAAGAATACAAACAAAACCCCGAAGCTATTTGGAACACCAATATGTTCGGCAAAACAATGGCAGGGTTGGCAAAGGACGGCTTGGAAAGCAAGTGCTACGCTATGCCTATAGAAATCAAGCAAAAGCTGTCTAAAACGTTGAATAAAATAGTAAACGAAAACCGCGGCGGACTTATTTGTTTATTGCTGTAATGTTCGGGCTTGCTCCATAATCAACTGCTCGTCGGTTGTATTATGGACATAACAGTTTGAATTGGTATTCAAAACGGTGAAATGCACTATACTATTACAAACATAATATTGCTTTTTGCAATCAAATGATAGTAAAACACGCTAAATATACTCAAAAATCTCGCAAAATAATATTTGCGAGATTTTTATGTATCAACTATTTTCTGTATACAATTCTTTCAGTTTTTTGAGAATCCTGTTTTCCAGTCGGGATATTTGTACCTGCGATACGCCCATTTTGGCGGCGATTTCGCCCTGAGTCATATCTCTGAAATAGCGCAGAATAATTATCTTTTGTTCTCTCGGAGTCAACTTAGCCAACATATCTTTGAGTATAACTTTGTCTATCATTTTTTTATCTTCGTCGGTAGGCAGCCTGTCTACCAGTGTGGTTTGCTTCCCGTCCTTGTCGTTAGTGGTTTCGTATAGCGATACGGGTAATTTTGCCGAATCCATTGCAAATATCACTTCAGTCGGATCTATGTCGAAGTGCTCGGCAATTTCTTCTATTCGCGGAGATTCTTCGCCGTTTTTTATTTTTTCGTCTACGTAACGCGCAATTTTGGAAGATATGCTTTTTAACGAGCGTGAGACCTTCAAATAGCCGTCGTCGCGCATATACCGTTTAATTTCCCCCAATATCATCGGAACAGCGTAGGTGGAGAATTTTACGTTGTAGTCAAGAGAAAAATTTTTTATCGACTTCAACAGTCCTATGCTTGCAATTTGGTAAAGGTCGTCGTATTCAACGTGCTTTCCGAGATACCGTTTTATAATGCTTTTAAGAAGCGGAGCGTTTTCCGTAAGAAGAGTGGAGCTTGCCGCTTCTTCCCCCTGTTGGGCAAGGGCAATCAATCTCATTGTTTCGTCGTGGCTTAGCATTACCTATACCGCCTAAACTTTTTTAATGAGAGTCACTTGCGTCAAACCTTTTTTCGATACAACCTCCACCTTGTCGCAAAACGCCTGCATTACAGTAAAGCCCATTCCGGAGCGTTCGCCTTCCGCGCCGGTGGTGTAAAACGGCTCCATAGCTTTCGTTACGTTATCTATCCCCTTGCCGTAGTCCGTTATTACAACGTTTATTTTGTCCGCGTACAAGTCGCAGTCTATGTCTATGGACCCTTGCTGCGCCCCTTCGTATGCGTGAACGATACAGTTGGTTACTGCCTCCGATACGGCTGTTTTAAGGTCTTCTATTTGTTCCAACGTAGGATTGATTTGTATGTAAAACCCCGCCACAACGCTTCGCGCAAAGCTTTCGTTTTGCGACTTGGCTTCGATATTCAACTTCATACTGTTAATAATTGACATATTTCCCTCTCAAATTTTTGATATAATTTCGTACAGACCCGACATTCTGAAAATTTTATCCACCGTCGGCGACGGGTTGCGTACGTACACGCTTTTGTTCTGCTTGCGTATTAGCTTATATCTGCCGATTACAACTCCTATTCCGGTCGAGTCCATAAAGGACAATCTTGACAAGTCGAATATTACGGCGTTGAAATTTCCTTCGCTTATCGTCGAGTCCAAACGTCTTCGCACAAATTCGGCGGAGTGTTCGTCTAACTCTCCTATAAGGCGGAAAACAAGCGACGCGCCTTCAAAATCCACAAATAGTTCCATTGTTTGCCTCCGACGTTAATTGTATATCCGTAATGCTAAGCTGTTTTGAATTGTTTTGTAAAAAGCGGCGTAATAGTGTCGAAAATGCGTTTGTCTGTAAATATAAACCGCGTGCTCAGGGAAAAGGTATTCCTTGCCGTAGCGTCGAACCGCGTATTTGCCGTAAGGCTTTGAAGCGGAAGTCGGCGGTAGCATACAGTCGATATTAAGAGCGGTGATTGCTGGCGTTGACGGTTATACTACTGTGTTTCTTTCGTGCAAAAATAGCGGAGCGAAAAAGGGGCGAATATTATTAAAATTATCGCGATAAATTTTTCTTGAAAAGTCAATAATTTTTCTGAAAAAACGACGTTAAAAAAGTTGACAGACATTTCAAAATATTGTAAGATAAATAGGCTGATGAAAACATCGGGGTGTAGCGCAGCTTGGTAGCGCACGTGGTTTGGGACCATGGGGTCGGGAGTTCGAATCTCTTCACCCCGACCAATCAATTGCGTTAAAAAAGTAGTTGGGCCTTTAGCTCAGTTGGTCAGAGCGGTCGGCTCATAACCGATTGGTCCGGGGTTCAAGTCCCTGAAGGCCCACCAATTGCAAAACAAGTATTTTTGGCCCGGTAGTACAGATGGTTAGTACGCCAGCCTGTCACGCTGGAGGTCGAGGGTTCGAGTCCCTTCCGGGTCGCCAATGTTTTGCTTCGGTAGCTCAGTAGGTAGAGCAGGGGACTGAAAATCCCCGTGTCGGTGGTTCGATTCCGCCCCGAAGCACCAATCATTGGAATTGAATATTGACGGCGCGCTGGTGTAGCTCAATCAGGCAGAGCAATTGATTTGTAATCAATAGGTTGATGGTTCGATTCCGTTCACCAGCTCCATTTTTTTTATTAGGAAGTTTAATATTATGGGAGGGTTCCCGAGCGGCCAAAGGGAACAGACTGTAAATCTGTCGTCTCCGACTTCGGTGGTTCGAATCCACCCCCTCCCACCAGCAAAAGGAACAGGTTTTTACCTGTTCCTTTTGCTGTGTGGACATAAGGTAGTAGCAGAAGCTATACCGTTCGACTGAGCGAAGCGAAGGTTTGCCGAGGTTCCGCTTGCGGAAACGGTAATACATACCTTCTCCCTCCACTTAAAACCTAAAACAGTTTTATTTTAGGTTTTTTTTACCGTTTTATCCTATGATTTGTCTAATGTTTGTTTTGAATTCGCTGTTTATGGGCAATACGATTCCGTATTTATGTGCTATAATATTGCTACCAGAAATAAGGAGATATTCATTATGGATATGCAAAAAATCGGGGTCTTTTTAGCTGAATTGCGGAAAGAAAAAAATCTTACTCAAGATGAATTAGGCGAACAAATCGGTGTAACAAATAAAACAGTTTCGCGTTGGGAAAACGGTAATTATTTACCGCCTGTGGAAATGCCACAAATTTTAAGCAAATTATATGATGTTAGTATAAATGAAATATTAAACGGCGAACGGATAAACAATAGCGATTATAAAAGCATTTCGGAAGAAAACGTAAAATCCGCACTGAATAGAAGTAACGTCATTATACGCAAGCACAAAAAAATTATGAATTGGATTATTGCTATAGTCGTGGCTTTATTATATATTGTAATTAGCTTAATATCACAAAAATGGCAATACACTTGGATTGTTTGGGTTGTGTATTGCGCATATCGCAC
>CAJUIZ010000005.1 GCA_910586625.1 uncultured Christensenellaceae bacterium | reverse complement strand
TGGCAATACACTTGGATTGTTTGGGTTGTGTATTGCGCATATCGCACAGTCGAAAATATTGTCAATCATTTTTTGAACATTCATATTAAGTATAAATAAAAATTCGTTTTAGGTAACTCTTACTCCATCAATGTCGTTAAAGTTTGAACACCTAAAAACGGAATACATTTTCGTAAACGGTGTCGCAGGCTTTATCGCATACCAATAATGAAAAAGCACAGGGCAAACGCCTTGTGCTTTTTCACATATCGTGCGCCAATCAGGCCCCGCCCTTATGCCAAACGAATTAATAAGTTGTTTTTATTTGCTTTTGGGGCTTGAAAATGTTATTATTACTTTATGCAAAATTATTGTTGGACAAGAAACGGATATACAATTAGACTTGCACAAACATCAGATGCAGAAAACTATTATTTACAAAATTATAATCCGTTAGATAAAGAAGCCGCACATTTAACTGGGTGTAAAGAATACTTTTCAAAAGACGACGTAATATCTTTTTTCTTAAAAAGTATTCAAGATACCGACCGCTACTATTTTTTGATTATTGTATTATCGGCGAAACCGTCATAAATGAAATTGACAATCAAACAAAGAGTGCTAATTTTAGAATCGGCATTTTTCAATCTTCCGAGCAAGGGAAGGGTTAGGTACTTGGGCGGTAGAAGTAACGCGAGATTTCACTTTTGAAATCTTGAAATTGCACCGTTTATCATTAGGCGTATTTTCTTTTAATACGCGAGCCGAAAAATGTTATTTGAAGGCAGGCTTCAAAAGAGAAGGTGTTTTGCGCGATGCCGTATTAAACGGCAAAGAATATGCAGACGATATTTTAATGTCTATTTTAGAAAATGAATGGTTGGAATTAAAAGCAAAAGAATAATACTTGTTTTGGGTTACTACCGCTTCGCCACAATATAACCGATAAGAACGACTGCGTAATAAACACCTTTTGTCTGTATTATATTGTTGAAAAATATGCGTGTGTATTGTATAATGAAAAAGGCTATAAGTAGCACGGTTATGATTATTTTACTAACCGAGTTTAACTGAATTGTTTGTGTTTTAATTGCATAGTATCACTCTTATACGTTGTAACAACGTATATTAGTTTTGCTTATGTTGCAGTAGAAATACAAAATATAAGGAGGCATATGGATAATACGCAAACCACGCGGGAGAAACAAAATATAAATTTTCAAGTAAAGCGTTTGCTAACGGCAACAAATATCTTAATGATTATTTTGGTTTTGTTTTATATCTTGGATTGCTATCTGCCGCTGCCTGACGGCTATACCGGATATACGGCTTGGGACGGTTCTCGTTCACCTGCGTTTAACTATATCTTCGGTAATTGCGGCGGATTGCTTACCAACTATTTGGCTATGGGTAACACGCTTGTGCCGTATACTAATGCGGTTTACAGACACTTAACCACAATGCTGTTGCACGGCGGAATACTGCAGTTGATAGCCAATCTCGTAGGGTTTTATTTCATAGGCAATTATGCGGAAAAGCGTTTCGGCTGGTGGCTTACTTTAATATTATTTTTCCTTACGGGTTTTACAGAGAGCTATATAACCGACCCGCTTTTTGCGGCGATGTTTCCTAAAAAGGCAGCCGAAATTTCCGGCTATGTAAGCGTTGGCGCGTCGGGCGGTATTTTCGGTTTGATGGGCGCATCGCTTTCGGCGATATTATTCGATATCAAAAGCTTCAAGCAAATAAATAAACCTACGCTTATAGTGTCGGTAGTGTACGGTATTTTTGTTACATACGTTGTGGGGCTTGGTTGGAGTACAATGTGTCACAACGTCGCTCTTATCGTGGGGTTGGTTACGGGAACGTTGGTTATTTTGCCGTTTTACATTATTAAAAAGAGAAAGTCGGCGCAGCAAGGAATAGAATAAGAATTAAGCAATCATATCCGTATTAATAAACGAGCAAGGTAAGCCGTAGCTGTTTTTGCAGAAAGCGTTTAGCTTATTAAACCGATAATAAATAACGATCCTATTGCAAAAGAAAACAGTATCGGCTGGTTATTGAAAAGCATATTTGAATATTGTATAATTAAATTTTCGCTAAGGAGCAAACAATACTATGGACGATTGGCAAAGATTATACGACGCGGCAAGAAAAGCACAAACTGTCCGTACGGTTTCGCCGTTTATAGAAGTCGGCGAAGTTGCGGCTGCTTTACTGACAAAAAACGGAAATATCTTCTTCGGAATTTGTATCGACACGGCTTGCGGCTTGGGAATGTGCGCCGAAAGGAACGCCATTGCCAATATGCTTACACACGGCGAAAACGAAATAGACAAAATTTTGGCTGTAACGTCGGACGGTTCGATAGGTTCTCCTTGCGGTTCGTGTCGCGAATTGATGATGCAGCTATCGAAAGGCAGCGGCAATATTCTAATTCTGACTGATTATGAAAACCGTAAAACGGTGACGTTAAAGGATTTAACTCCCGATTGGTGGGGAGCAAGCCGATTCGATTAATCGGTTAATCGCAGCGCAGTCTTAAAAATCTAAACATAAAGGAATATTTATGAAATTTGATTTGAAATCGGGTCACAAAGGATTTTTGGTAATATTGTTTATAGGCGTCGTTTTGCTCGTCGTCGCGGTAGTTTATCAGGTAGTAACGGACAAAAAAATTAACGAATGGACGCATACTGATGCAAAAGTGGTAGACTATATAAAAGAGTCTAAACTCGACAGCGACGGTGAATACGAGGTGATATACCGTGCTGTCATCCGATACGTAGTCGACGGTACGGTCTACGAAGTTAAAAGTGCATCGAGTTCGAATATTCGACCCATAACGGGCATGAAAAAGATAATTGCTTACAATCCCGAAAACCCGCAGCAATTTATCGAAATTAACGACGGTAAAATCGTGAAAATTTTGTTGTACGTATTGGGCGCAATAATCAGCTGCGCGGGCGCAGGTTTGTTTTTGAAGTCTTGCAAAAATCAAACGAAACAGTAAAGCGCAAGTTTGGCTATCTGTGGATTGCTGTTTTTTCAGTAATCGAACTTTTTATCGCAACAAAAGTTTATCGATTATGATAACCGGCAAGTTTGACGATTTTGAAATACGATATGATAACATTGAGAAAATATAAAGCCGAAGATTGCGATTCCGTATCCAAATTGTTCTATGAAACAGTTCATTGTATAAACGCCAAGGACTACACGGAGTCGCAGCTTTCGGCGTGGGCTAAGGATTGCGACGTCTTGAAATCACGGCAAAACGATTTGCTCGAACAAGTAGCTATTGTTGCGGAAATAGACGGCATAACGGTTGGGTTCGGTAGTATCGACAAAACAGGCTATTTGGATCTTCTTTACGTTCACAAAAGCTTTCAAAGGCAGGGCATTGCGACGGCTTTATGCGATGAATTGGAGCTTGGCTTTTCCGTTGTAACAACCCACGCATCCGTAACGGCAAAACCGTTTTTTGAAAAGCGCGGATATATCGTTATTAAATCTCAACAAGTAGAACGTTTCGGCGTTAAACTGAAAAATTACGTAATGCAAAAAACAGTTTAGCAGAGATTATTCGGTGCGTAATATTTTGGTAAGAAACGTTCTCTCTTTCGGTTTTCGCTTTGCTCTGTGTGATTTTTGATTTATCTGTTACTACCTTGTTTTGACTTTTCTGAATACCGTCTCAACATCGTATTTACCGCTGCGGTTAATTCTTTTTAGTTTATACAGGCTTTCAGGCTTGCCGCGCGTAACGTAGCTTACGCCTTCGTTGCAGGTGAACATCATTCTAAAACCCATATTTACAAGCGTATTTTCGGCAATGGTATTGTATTTTCCGAAAGGATATGCCAATACTCTACATTGTTTGCCGGTATGCTCGAATAAAATTTTTTGCAATTTATCTATATCGTTTCTAAGAGCGGCGACGTATTGTTCGTCGCTTTCGCCGTATTTTTGCGATATCCCAAATCGCGGTTTGTAGTTGTGCATATTGTAAGTATGATTGCCTATTTCCATAACTGCGCCGTTCGATATCTCGGCAACTTCATCCCAAGTTAAGTGCGAATAATTGGGATTGTCCGCGTCTCCCGAATCGGTGGAAAAATCGCTGAATTTGCCTATCACGTTTAATACGGCTTTGAGTTTGTACTTTTTCAGTAAAGGCAAAGCGTAATAAATGTTGTTGTAATGCCCGTCGTCGAAAGTAATCATAATCGGCTTGTTCGGTAACTCGCCTTTGCCGTCTACGAAGTTTATAACCTGCTCCGAAGTGACGGCGGTATAGCCTTCGTCGATTATGCGTTTGAAATCCGCTTCCAACTGCGACGGGTTAACTATATACGTTCCGTTTTTGCTTTTTAATACGCTGTGATACATTAAGACGGGCAGCGCAACGGAGTCCGCAGCAAAGGCTTGCTCCGTGTAGGAGTAATAAGGTATGCCGATTGCGCACAGAGTTATAAGCAACAATGCAAAGGTTATAATCGGTACAAACTTTTTCATACTGTAAGTATGTGGAAATAAAATGTAAATATTAGTCGCGGAATCTAATTGTAATAAGCTTTTGTTGATATTGCATATGCAACAGTTGCTTTGTGTCGAATTTTACAAAATTCAAAATATTTTTAGCTATATAAATTATTGCTGAATTGCGTCTATTATAGCCCCATTTGAGCCAATTCGTCGGCGATTTGCAAATAAAAAGCATAAATGCGCTCACGTTTCTTTTTGTTGGCTGCAAAGCCTACTATTTCGGAATGCGAAACGGATGAATCGATACAATTGCCGCGGTAGTTGCCGAATTTGGACGATTCGACGGATACGAGACCGTCTGAAAAATCTTTTTCCAAACTGCGCGAAATTAGCAAAGGAATACCCATTACAAAATCGTCTCGGCTGCTTTGCATTGTGGCGGAAAAGCTTTGACAATATACTTCGTCGGCAAAACCTATAACTTCCGTTTCTGGATTTTTAGATTTTAATTGCTTACACACCGTCAGGGCATCGGGATGTTTATCTCCGAAAATTTTGTAGCACAGATTAACCCAAAATGAGATAAATTTCAGTAATCGGTCGGGGTAGCGCAGAATACGAGATGCCATTGGCGCGCCTTTGTGCGGAGTACACAAAGTAGTAAGCGATGCTACGGCGTTGCGCATATCTAAGTTTTCTATCATATATTTGCAGTCTAATCCGCCTTTGGAATGGGCTATAACGTTTACTTTCTCGGCGTGCTCTTTTTCTAATATATCCAATATATTTTCCTTCAACTGTTCCGCATTGGTTTCGATTGCGCCGAATCCGTCAATTTTGGCGGTATAAACCGTATGACCCGCATTTTTCATATGGTGTTCTATTCGTCCGAACGCTTTGAAAAATTTTGTGTCTTTAAGAACGATTCCGTGAACTAAAACCATAGGAAATTTTGTGATAGAGCTTTTCATTCAATAATTATAACACAAATGGTATTTGCATGCAAATCGGTGTTTTGTATGGTTTTTTCTTGTTTTGGTTGTGCGCGTGCGTCTAACTAACTTTACTATCCTAAATGTTATACGATGGTTTGCTTCTAACATTTGCGTATTTTTGCTTCCTTTGTATAATTTTGCTGTAATTAAACCACAATAGCAGTATGATAGTTTGCACTGCAACGTTGCTGTTTACTTTGCTAATTTTTATGCCCATTCGTCTTAACGTCGACGTCCAAGCTTACTATTCGAGGCTTTCTGCGGATATAAGAGTTAAAATGTGGGGGATAAAAGTGTTTAGCGAAACTATATCGCTGGACGGCAAAAACTTAAACTGCAACGGTACGGTAGAAACTCGTTTGAATGTCACTCAATTAGACGGAGAGAAAGGCAAAGGACTGTTGAAGTGCTTAACGGTAGACAGCGTATTCGTTTCATTTCAAAACAATATGTCTACTATGCCGTCGCGGATAATTTTGGCGGAAAACGTCTTATGCGCGATAGCAACGCGAATCGCCTGCGGAGTATCTCATTGTCAAATAGGTAGTCAAGTCTACGCTTGTTTGGGTGAAAGCCGAGCTTGCTTTGAGATTACCGCCAGCGTCAACGTTGCAGAACTATCATTTTGCTTGCTAAAACAAGGAGTACAAGTATGGATGCGCAAATCAGCGAAATCGTAGAAACGGCAGTTTCCAATTTAAGTAAAGTGGCGGAAGTAAACACAATAATAGGCAAACCGCTTGTTACTATGGACGGGACGACCGTTTTGCCTGTGTCGCAAATCAATTTCGCCTTTATGGCGGGCGGCGGCGAGTACGGAAACAAAACGCCAAGACGCAATTTCAACAGTAACGTCGACGCTAATTTTGCAGGCGGATCGGGCGGCGGAGCAAGTCTTACGCCCGTTTGCTTTTTGGTTATCAATAAAGACGGAGTTAAGGTATTGGATACCGAACGCAGCAACACGTTTGAAAAAATCTTCGACGTTGCAAAGGATATCGCAAATACCTTTAAGAAAGACTGATGAAAAAAGACGGAGTTTACAAACTTATTTTTATATTGGCGTTGATTATTATTCTCGGGGCAATAGGCGGTTCTATCGCCTTCGGCGCTCAGGCTGCATTTTCGTCGTCTGCGCAAAGCGTAGCAGTTATGGAGCGTTCGTCTAAGCGCATTTTGTTCGAAAAGAACTCGTCCGAGCGTTTGCCGATGGCAAGCACTACTAAAATCGTTACTGCGCTAACTGTAATAAAGCATTGTAATTTGGACGATACGGTGGAAATCCCCCGTCAGGCGGTAGGCGTAGAAGGCTCGTCGGTGTATTTGCGAGAAGGAGAGCATCTTACGGTTCGCGAGTTGCTGTACGGCTTGATGCTTCGCAGCGGTAACGACGCTGCTGTCGCATTGGCGCTGCATACTTCGGGTAGCGTAGAAGCGTTTGCCGAGCTTATGAACGAAGTTGCGGGAGAAGCTGGGTGCGTTAACAGTCATTTCGTAAATCCGCACGGACTTCACGACGACGAACACTATACTACCGCATACGACTTGGCGCTCATAAGCTGTTCGGCGATGGAAAACGACGATTTCCGAGAAATAGTATCTACCAAAACGGTGCGTATACGCAACGAAGGGTACGAATACGATCGAGTTTTAGTCAACAAAAACAAATTACTCTCCAATTACGCCAATGCAGACGGAGTAAAAACCGGTTATACAAAGAAGGCGGGTCGCTGCTTTGTTGGCAGCGCAACGCGCAACGGTATGCAGGTTGTGGTTGTGGTGCTTAATTGCGGTCCTATGTTCGAAGATACCGCTTCTATGTTGGACGCTGCGTTTGACAGGTTCTCTTGCCAAATTGTGGTTCCGCGCGGCAAGATTTGCGGCAGCCTTATAAGCAAGGGGAAAAGAAATTATTACCGTTGTCCAGTAGGCTTTTCTTACCCCGTAAAAGACGGTGAAGAATTGACTACGGAAATAAAATTAACCGATGATTTGCAGGAAATACGCGTGTTTTTGAACGGGGATAGGATATTCTCTTGCGCGTTGGAAAGGGTAAACTAAAGCCCGACCGAAGAAAATTTACCGAAAGTTTTAAGCTAATTGCAGTGATTTTAAGTGACAAATTTATTTACTAACTTGGCGCATGCGCGTCGAATCCGAAGGCGGTACCGTACGGTATCGCTTTTTGGTCGTTCGCTTATAAGATGCGTTGTTTCCAAACGCTTGCTTTTTTTGCGTAAAACAGTTACTATATTATTATATAATATTTGTAAAACAATTCGAACTTGGTTTATATTGAAGGAAGTTTTTTATGGTCAGACTGAATAAATTTTTGGCGGATTGCGGCGTTGGCAGTCGCAGAGAGTGCGACGGACTGATAGAAAGCGGTGCGGTCAAGGTAAACGGCAAGGTTGCAAAGCTCGGGCAGCTTGTCGATGAAAGCGACAAAATAACCGTAAGGGACAAACGCGTCGGCGACAAGCAAAAATTGTATTACGTTTTGCTTCACAAGCCAAAGGGGTGCGTAACTACCGTCAAAGACGATTTAGGGCGCAAAACTGTTATGGATTTAGTCGATATCAAAGCAAGATTATACCCCGTAGGACGTTTGGATTACGACACGGAAGGATTGCTGATTCTTACCAACGACGGCGACTTGTCCAACAGACTGACGCATCCGCGCAACGAAATCAACAAAACTTACGTTTGTCGCATTTCCGGTATTCTCAAAGAGAACGAACGTCAGCAGCTTGAACGCGGCGTCTTGGTAGACGGTGTAAAAACCGCGCCCGCGCGTGTAAAGATATTGGAGCAGGACGCGCATCATACTCGTTTGGAAGTTACAATCCACGAAGGACGCAATCATCAGGTTAAAAAAATGTTAGAATCTGTGGGATACGAAGTTGAATTTCTCAAACGCGTGGCGGTAGGCGATTTGCGTTTGGGCGGACTGAAACGCGGAGATTACCGTTTTTTGAACGAAGCGGAGATTGACTATCTAAAAAGATTGTGATTCTGACTGTCTGTCGGTCTTTTTACGTTCCCGCGTCTGAAATTTATACGTTTTTCGGCAATAACGCTACTGTGTGTGCGAATAAAGCTTCAAGCGGCAAGTCGTTAATCTCTGGCGTTACACAACTTTGTAAAAGTAGAAAAATCGTATGTCTAAGCGCGTAGCTATGCTTCGGACGAACGGGGAAATTATAATATATGGAGACAAACATGAATATTCTATTGACGAATGACGACGGATACGAAAGCGTAGGACTAATGTTACTGTGCGAAAAGCTGTCGCAAATGGGGCACGATACGTACGTCGTCGCGCCGGACGGACAACGCTCGGCGTTTTCGCATTCGGTTAATCTGTACAAAGATTTAACGATAACTAAACTTGACGAATATTGCGGCGCAAAGGTTGCTTATAAATGTTCGGGAACGCCTGCCGACTGTGTAAAATTCGCGGTTTGTCAATTTGGTGTAAAATTCGACGCGCTTATTTCGGGTCCTAATAACGGCGAAAATTACGGTTTTGCCGTCGTGTATTCCGGTACGGTGGCAGGCGCGGAAGAGGGCGTAATGCAGGGTATTAAGAGTATCGCGCTTTCCCGTAAAGGATGGTACCCGGACGGCGGTTCTTTTTCCGCTACGGTGGAGTACCTTGCGGATAATTTGGCCGATCTTATAAGTCTGTGCGGCGAAACGACGCTTATAAGTGTCAACGTGCCTGATATGCCGCTAAGCGAAGTCAAGGGAGTCAGGGCTTGCTCGCTCGGTATGCACAGATTGTTTCAAGATAAGTTCGAACAAGTTACGGATAACGTATGGAAAATTTTCGGCAACAGGCAGCCGATTGACGGAAACGACGGCACGGATGTGCCTTTGCTCGAAGATGGGTACGTCACAATCACGCCCGTCAGCATACTTCGTACCGATACGCAAGCGATAGACAGATGCAAGAAGCTGGAAAAATAAAGGTAGCCGTAATCGGCGGCGGACCGTCGGGAATGATGGCGGCAATAGCGGCAAGCGAGTACGGCGCGGACGTTACTCTGTTTGAAAAAAATGAAAAATTAGGTAAAAAACTGTATATAAGCGGCAAGGGCCGATGCAACATTACCAATAATTGTTCTGTTCGAGACTTTGTTCTCAATGTGGCGACAAACGGTAAGTTTTTGCTCGGCGCACTTAATAAATTTACGCCGCAGGATACCGTAAGTTTTTTGGAAAACAACGGCTTGGCTGTTAAGACGGAACGCGGCAACAGGGTGTTTCCCTGCTCTGATAAGTCCAGCGACGTAATAAAAACGTTAGAGCGCGTTCTGCGCGGATTCGGCGTAAAAATCCTTCTCAACAGTGAGATTTCCGACGTTGTATATAAGGAAAATGCCTTTTTATTGACTAATATTACAGACATAATATCTTTTGACAGGGTTATTATTGCCACGGGCGGATTGAGCTACTCGGCAACGGGCAGCACGGGAGACGGATATCGTTTTGCGGGAAAGCTGGGACACAGCGTTACGGCGCTTCGCCCCGCGCTATGCAGAATACGGTGCAAGGACGTAGACGAATTGGAAGGATTGTCGCTAAAAAACGTCGCCGTATCCGCCGTATCTGCCGACGGCAAGGTTGTCGCGCGAGAGTTCGGCGAAATGCTCTTTGCCAAAGATGCTGTAAGCGGTCCTGCGGTGCTTACGTTGTCTTCGCGGATAAATACAGTTTGTCTTTCGGGCGGAAAATTGACTATCGACCTTAAACCCGCTCTCGATTTCGACAAGTTAGATGCGCGGTTGATACGTGATTTTTCGGAGAGAATGAACAGGGATTTTATAAACTCTCTCGGCGATTTGCTTCCGGAACGGCTGATAAAGGCGGTCGCCCGTCAAAGCGGCATTCCTTTTTCTAAAAAAGTAAATCAAATAACCGCCGTCGAACGTCGCAGGTTAGCGGAATCGATCAAGAATTTATCTTTCACGCTGATTGGATTAGACGATATTGAATACGGCATCGTAACCGCGGGAGGCGTCGACGTAAAACAGGTCAATCCCGCAACAATGGAAAGTAAATTGATTGGCGGTTTGTTTTTTTGCGGCGAGACGTTGGACGTGGACGCATTCACCGGCGGCTATAATATTCAGATAGCTTTGTCTACAGGTTACGTTGCCGGCAAGAGCGCCGCGGCGGCAAATTAGGAGAACGATTATGGCGGCAATTAGGGGAGCTGTATGTTGCAATAACACCGCGGCGGACATAAGCGATAAAGCAGTGGAATTGGTACGCGGTATTTTAACTGCCAACGGGCTGTCGGCAACCGACGTAGACGCCGTGTTTTTTTCGGCGACGAACGATCTTGACGCTTGTTATCCCGCGGCGGCGGTGCGCGAACGTCTTAATATGTCCAACGTCGCTTTTATGTGCTTGCAGGAAATGAACGTCGTCGGGTCGTTGAGACGCTGTCTGAGAGTGTGTGTGTTTACGCAAAAAATTTCTCAAAACTCTTGCGTGCATCGCTACTTGGGCGCGGCAAAATCGTTGCGTTCGGATTTGGCAGAATAAGTAAGTCGGTTTCGTTGACTAAACGCATTCGTCCTGCTAAAATATAATGGCTTAGGTTTCTCGGAGACTGTATGAATAAGTTTGTAAACGTCTTAGTAAGAATGGTTCGCGTTCTTGTAAGACCGTTGTTCCCCGTCAAGGTTTACGGAGAAAAGAATATCGAAAATAAAAAAAGTTTAATTGTCGGCAACCACTTATCGGGTTGGGATCCGATTATTCTTACTATGTGGACAAAGAATGTTCTGTCCTTCGTTTACAAGGCGGAATTTCGCAAAATTGCTTTTTTGCGTTGGGTGTTCGACGGCTTGGACTGTGTTCCTGTTCGTCGCGGAGACGCCGATTTGACCGCCACCAAAAGTATTTTGCATCTGTTAAAAAACGACAAGGCCGTATTCTTGTTTCCCGAAGGAACGCGCAATCCCAATGTCGATTGTTTGCAGACGTTTCACGCAGGGGCTGCGTTGTTCGCGTTAAAAACTCATGCGCCTATACGCCCCTTTTATATTTGGGATAAGACCAAAGCCTGCAAGAAGAATTATATTTTGATAGGCGACGAGTTCACTCTCGACGAGCTGTACGACAAACCGATAAATCATGAAACCTTGGCGCAAGCTACCGCGATTATCAAGTCCAAGGTCGATGAGCTTCGAATAAGACTCAACGCGTATTTGGCAGGCAAGGGCATAAAACGCAGAAAGCTTACGAAGAAAGAAATGCGCAAATTGGAAGAATATAACAAAAAACAGCGTACCTTCGTCAAGCAAGTGGCGGAACGTCACGGCGCAACGGCCGATCAAGCCGAAGACGGAGACGGCGATAAATGAAAATATTTATCCCGCGTGAAACGGGCTTTTGCAACGGAGTGTCGTCGGCAGTAAGTAAAGCGCTTTCGGTTACCGACAAAGCGTATTGCTTGGGGCAAATAGTGCATAACGCAAGCGTGACCGATACTCTTGTGCAAAAGGGCATAATTACAGTAAACGACGTTAACGAAGTTCCGCAAGGCTCGACCCTTATAATACGCGCGCACGGCGTTGGCAAACGGGTTTACGATGTTGCGCGCGAAAAAAAATTAACTTTGGTGGACGCAACCTGTCCGTCCGTCAAAGCCGTACAAAACAAGGCTCGCGATTATCACGAACGCGGATACCGCGTCGTTTTGGTCGGAGACGCGCGTCATCCCGAAATTCAGGGAATAAACGGGTGGTGCGAAGGCGAAGCTGTTATTTTCGACGGCAAAAGCAAGCTGACGTTAGACTGCGATAAGGCGCTTATAATGTTTCAGACAACATTCGACAGCCGACTTTTTGAAAAAAGTTTGCAAAATATTTCCACGGACAGGGTTAAAACGCTTGAAATATTCAACACAATTTGTTATACTACATTACAAAGGCAGTATTATGCCCAAACGCTGTCCGCCAAATGCGATTTGGCTGTGGTGGTTGGTGATTCGAACAGCTCTAATACTCGCAGATTGTACGAAATCGCTTGCCAAAACTGTAAGACCGTCATAACGGACGGTTCGGATTGTAATATTGACCTGTCAAATTGTAAAAATGTCTGTTTGATTTCAGGCGCATCAACTCCGACAGAGTTGATTAAGGGGGTTTTGAAAAGAATGATTGAAAATGCAAAAGATACCGTTTCCGTTGAAACGGTAGAAAGCGAAGTAACTGTTGCCGAACCGAAAATGGGCAAGGACGAAGCTATGTTGGCGAAAGCCGTTTCCGAGATGAAGGAAGGACACAGATATAAGCTTGGACAAAAGGTTAAGTGCCGTATCGTTTTAGTCAGCGACGACGGCGTATACGTCAGTATTCCCAGCTCGAAGAAGGAAGGCTTTATTCCTAACGAAGAATTGGCAATGGACGGCGATTACAAGACCGCCAAGGCGAATCTTGATGCAGACGTAACGTTGGAATGCGCCGTAATATCCGTAGATAAGGGGATTACTCTTTCCAAGAAGGTCATCGACGAAAGATATAAGGACGACGCTTTGGTGGCGGGTATCAAGGAAGGACAGGAATTCAACTGTCTTATGACACGCGTCGGCAAGGAATGCTTAACCGGTAAGCTCGGCAGTTACACAGTTATAGTACACGCGTCTCAAATAAAAATCGGTTACGTTAAAAATCTCGACGCGTACTTGGGCAAAACTCTCCGTCTGGTAGTTAGCGGACCGGACAAAGTAGACGATAGCAAGCGCGTAATTTTCGCCAGTCAAAAGACTATTTTGCTTGCGGAAAAGAAAGCGAAGGAAGACGAATTTTGGAACAATATCGAAGTGGGCGAAATCGTAGAAGGTAAGGTTTTGCGTTTCGCTTCTTTCGGGGCTTTCGTAAGCGTCCGCGGCTTCGATTGCTTGGCGCACACATCCGACCTTGCTTGGGAACACGTAAAGGGTCCTCAGGACGTTTTGGAAATCGGCAATACGTACGAATTTGTAGTGCTTGCGCTCGACAGAGAAAAGAACAGAGTATCTTTGGGCTATAAGCAGCTTCAACCGGAGCCTTGGCAGTTGGCGGAAGAAAAATTCCCCATTGGAGCAATTGTTGCGGGTAAAGTGGCGCGTATAATGCCTTTCGGCGCGTTTGTCGAATTGGACAAGAATATCGACGGATTGCTTCACGTTTCCAACGTTTCTTGGGAATGGTTGGACGACATCAACAAGGCGTTGAAGATCGGCGACGAAATCGAAGTGCAAATTATGGAATTCGACGCGGAAAACAAGCGTATAACGCTTTCCAGAAAAGCATTGCTCCCGCGTCCCGAATCCGCTCGTTCCGATGCGGAATAATTAAAGTTAAATACCGTTTACTAAGAATTCAGACGACTCCGACTTTATTCTTGGTTTGCGGCAAATATATAAAAGGAGAAAGATAACAATGAACAAGCAGGAAATTATCGCTAAGTTTGGCAGAAAGGAAGGAGATACGGGTTCTCCGGAAGTTCAAATCGCGTTACTTACGGAGCGCATCAATCACCTTACCGAGCATTTGAGAACGCATCAAAAGGATCACCATTCCAGACGCGGATTGCTTCAAATGGTAGGACGCAGAAAGGGATTGTTGGACTATCTCAAGCAGACCGATATTGAAAAATATCGTCAGATTATCGCCGACTTAGGGCTCAGAAAATAATACGAGAATAAGGGGAGACGGGGCTATTACTTCGGTCCTTCTCCTTTTTTTCTTTATTTTGTCTTTAACCGAAAGGCCGTATAAAGCGGTTTTTCTTGGGAAATATAGTTGTAAGGAGAAGGAAAAAGAAAATGGAAAAATTCAGAAAAAAGGACGGTAAAATCGGAAATAGAGAATATCATATTTTCGAAACCGAAATCGGCGGCAGAACCGTTTCGGTAGAAATCGGCAAATATGCCGAACAAGCTAACGGCTCTTGTATGGTATCTTGCGGAGAAACGGTCGTTATGACGAACGTTACCCTTGCTGCCAAACCCAGAGACGGAATAGATTTCTTCCCTTTGGGAGTAGACTTTGAAGAAAAAATGTACTCTGTCGGTAAGATTCCCGGCGGTTTTAAGAAAAGAGAAGGCAGAGCGAGCGACAAAGCGATTTTAACGTCGCGTTTAATCGACAGACCGATTAGACCGCTTTTCCCCAAGGGATTTTTGAACGACGTATCCGTTGTCGCTACTGCTATGTCGGTAGAGCCGGATATTCAGCCCGAAGTATACGCTATGATGGGCAGCTCAATCGCCTTGTCGATTTCCGACATTCCCTTTGCGGGACCTACGGGAAGCGTAGTCGTGGGGTATGTGGACGGACAATACGTTATCAATCCCAACGCAGAGCAAAAGGAGCGCAGCAGACTCAGCTTGAACCTTGCGGGAACAAAGGATGCCATTATGATGGTGGAAGCTGGAGCGAACGAAATATCCGAAAAGGAAATGCTTGACGCTATTCTGTTCGGACACGAAGCTATCAAAGAACAGTGCGAGTTCATCGAGTTTATTTGTAAGGAAGTCGGCAAGACCAAGAAGCAAGTGGAGCTTCATCTTCCGATGGCGGAACACGAAGCTATTATCCGCGAATACGCCGACGGTATGCTTAACGACGCATTGAAAACCTTCGACAGGTATGAGCGTCAAGCTAATCAAGACGAGGTAGAACGCAAGGTTACCGAGCACTTCGAGCAGACCAACCCCGAAGTAGTTGCGGAAATAGGCGACGTGCTTTACAAAATGACCAAAGAAAAGGTTCGCGCCCGCATTCTTAACGAAGGCATTCGTCCCGACGGAAGAAAGCTTACGGAAATTCGTCCCATTTGGTGCGAAGCGGGAATTTTGCCCCGCGTTCACGGCAGCGGAGTATTTACCCGCGGTATGACGCAGGTAATTACCACGGCTACGTTGGGAACTGTCAGCGAAGTTCAAAAATTGGAAAATTTGGACGACACGGACACTTTCAAGCGTTATATGCATCATTACAATATGCCGGGTTATTCAACTGGCGAAGCCAAGCCTTTGCGTAGTCCGGGACGCCGCGAAATAGGTCACGGAGCATTGGCAGAAAGAGCGCTCGATCCGGTTATTCCCGACGAATCGGAATTCCCCTACGCTATACGTACCGTTTCGGAAGTCGTCAGCAGTAACGGCAGCACTTCGCAAGCAAGTATCTGCGGATCCACTTTGGCTCTTATGGACGCAGGCGTTCCAATCAAAGCGCCTGTGGCAGGCATTGCAATGGGACTTATGAAGTCAGAAGACGGTTCTAAGGTAGCTATTTTGTCCGATATTCAAGGGTTGGAAGACTTCCTTGGCGATATGGACTTCAAGGTAGCGGGTACAAGCAAGGGTATAACGGCTATTCAAATGGATATCAAGATTAAGGGTATCGACGAGAATATTCTTCGCACGGCTTTGGAACAAGCGCGTCAAGGCAGATTGTTCATTTTGGAACAGATGCTGAAAGTGTTGCCGGCTCCGCGTCAAGAGCTTTCCAAGTATGCTCCCAAGATTATTTCTTTCAATATCGACCCCGATAAGATCAGAGAAGTTATCGGAAGCGGCGGAAAAGTAATCAATAAGATTATCGACGAAACGGGTGTTAAAATCGATATTACCGACGACGGCGTAGTGTTTATTGCTACTGCGGATCAGGAAATGTCCGACAAAGCCAAGAGAATGGTTCTTGCAATTGCCAAGGATCCCGAAGTGGGCGAAGAATTTACGGGTAAGGTTGTCAGAATTCTCGATTTCGGCGCATTTGTAGAGCTTGCTCCGGGTAAGGACGGTATGATTCACATTTCCAAGCTTGCAAAAGAACGCGTTGAAAAGGTTACCGACGTAGTAAATATAGACGATACGGTAGTGGTCAAAGTAATCAAAATCGACGAAAAGGGAAGAATCGATCTCAAGCTCGTTAAAAAACTGTAATACTGAAAGCTATCGGTTAAATTACCCTGTTTGCCTAATCGCAAGCGGGGTAATTTGAAGTAGCAGATATTACGAAAGCTCGCTTTTGAGCTATTGTAAAAAAAGGGTTTTATGGATAAGTACTGGTGTTTGACTGTAAGTATAATACTGTGCTTGTATATGACGTTTGGTCTGCGACGGTCTTTGCGCGGAGTTCTCGTGGCGGCAATCAAACGTTTTCCTTTTTGGTGTCAAACTTTGATAATGGCGGCGATAGGCGTATTGTTTACCGTTGTAATCGCCGTTCTTACTTTCGGTAAAGACAATGCGCTAACGGCTTGTATGGTATTGCTTTTTGCGGAAACGGTCGTGCAGGTTGCTTATAATGTTGTATTGTTTTGCGTGCATAAACGTCGCGGCACGGTTTTGCTCGCACAGCGTATTTCGGAATTGGGCTTTGACGGATTTTCCGATCCGGTCGCGGTAAAGCACAAGCTTGTTCAAGTCGGATACAATACCTATACGCTTAACGACGTCGTGAACGCGTTAAATATAATTAAAAAGGATAATAAGTAAATACAAAAATTGCAAAATCGTACAATTTGCCCGATTTTCAAAATATAATAGATTGGGTGATAGTATGAATAATAAGGTATTTACGCATGTAGTAGCTAATATCGTTTTATTGTTTTTGGTAGTGGTTGTAGCTTCGGTGGGCTTTGTAGGGGCTACCACAAATGTCTACAAAAGCAACGATAACTCTCCTATTTACCGCGGGATAGGAGAAAAGAAGGTTTCCCTAATGATAAACGTTTATTGGGGTACTGAATACATTGACGAAATTTTGGCAATATTTGACAAGTACTCGGTTAAAACTACATTCTTTGTCGGCGGATACTGGGTTGCGCAATACCCCGACGTTTTGGGGAAAATTGCTTCGAGCGGTCATGAGATAGGCAATCACGGCTACAATCATAAGGAACATTCTAAGCTATCCTACGCCGATAACGAGTTGGAAATAAACGCATGCGGCAAATTGGTGTTCGAGTGCATAGGCGTTAATATGACGCTGTTTGCTCCGCCGAGCGGGGACTTTTCGATTGACACGCTTAATGCGGCGCGGAATAACGGATACAAAACAATAATGTGGTCGCGCGATACAATAGATTGGCGCGACAAGGACAGGAACACAGTATATAAGCGCGCGACGAAGGATACTTCGAGCGGCGAACTGATACTGATGCATCCGACAAAGCATACTTCCGAAGCGATGGAAGACATAGTCAAGTACTATCTCGATAACGGCTTTTCCATCGTTCCCGTAAGTACTAATATAGGTGAAATATGGACTTCTACAAGCAATACCCAAGCGGATTGAGATTGGTCGCTAAGAGTTTAGACGGTTTTTATACCGTTTGCGTAGGCGTTTTCGTGGATGTAGGGTGCGTCAAGGAAAACGCTGAAAACAACGGATATTCGCACTTTATCGAGCATTTGTTGTTCAAGGGCACTAAGAAGCGTACGGCGCTTGGTATCTCGGAAGAAATAGACGATATAGGGGCTAATATTAATGCCTACACCGCCAAGGATAACACCTGCTTTTACACTAAAAGCGCGGCGGACGATATGGAAAAATGTTTGGACGTGTTGTCGGATATGTACTTCAATGCCGCCTTTCCGGAGCAGGAATTCGAACGCGAGAAAGGCGTAGTGTTGGAAGAGATTAAAATGTGCGAAGATACTCCCGATGACGTCTGTCAGGATTTAGCTGCGAAAGCACTGTTTTGCAAACAGACTTTGGGACAAACTATTCTCGGAACACCGCATAATATAAAATACTCTGATAGACATAGTATATTGAAATTCAAAGAAAAACACTATGTACCGTCTGCAACGGTTATTTCTGTCTGCGGTAAATTCGATTTTGACAAGCTGGACAAGCTTATCGAGCGTTATTTTGAAAGTAACTGCCGCAAGGACGGCGCTTTGACGGAAACCGAGCCGCCCGTGCGATACTGCTCCGAGTTTTACCATTCGTTTAAGCAAATAGAGCAATCGCATTTGCAAATGGCATGGGGCGGTTTCGGCTTCGGTTCGGACAAACGTTACGCAAACAATATCTTGGCATCGGTAGTAGGCGGCGGAATGACCAGCAGGCTGTATCAAAAAATACGCGAGCAGCAGGGATTGGCTTATACGGTATACGCGTACCCTTCCTATTATTCGCAAGGCGGCACGTTCGAAATTTACGCAGGGCTAAGCGCGGAAAACATCGACAAAACTTGCGGAATTGTGTCAGACGAGTTGAACGGATTGCTGCAGGACGGAATTACCGACAAAGAATTGGCGCGTGCGTCCGTTCAGGCGGTCAATTCACTGTATATGAACGTCGAGAGTTCCATGACTTTAATGCGCTTATACGGCAGGTCCGTTTTGAAGTTTAACGAAGTTTTCGATATCGACAAAGAGATACAGGCGTACAAATCGGTAACAGTCGATGACGTAAATGCGGTTGCGCGTCAAGTTTTTTCCGCCGCGCATGCTTCGTCCTACGTGGGTATCGAAACCGATGCGTACAAATCCGTTTCCAAAATCAAAATCGGGTAAAATAATTATTATATATTCGGGCAGTAGCGTATACTCGCCCGAATATATTTATAGCATTTTTCCCAATGTAAGTATTTAGGAGCAAATTGCAATTGTTATATTAGTTTTGCGGCATTACGGTTGTTATAGTCCGCATTTTCGAGCGGCTGCATACGTATAACAACGTTTATAATAATAAATAAAATATAAAATTTTTCTTTAATTCTTTGATTTTGAATTGTTGATTATTTTACTGTCATATTGTATAATACTTGTACGGGTTTTTATGCCCGCGCCTTTATAAAAGTTATGCGCGGCTGCGCGCAGTTCGCGATGAAACAACGCGTCGCAGTATTTTTCGATATACTTCGCTGCGTTATACGGGAGGTTAGTTTTGAAATCCGAAAAAGTCGGCTTAGGCAAAAAAATTGCTTGCATAATAGGTATAACTTTATCCGCTATTCTCATTGTCGTTGCGTTTAGCGGAAGATATTTCAATTCCGGGTTTAAGGACTTCGCCAATTTCTTTCTCGGAAGTTTCGGAATGTCCTTTTACGGCTTGATGGCTGCGGTAATAGTTACCTGTTCATTTGTTTTGGCGGGCAAAAGCGTAAAAATCCCCGTAAAATACGCAGTTCATTTCGCGTTAATGTTCGTTGCGATAGTGTTGTTCGTTCATACTCTTACAACAACGTATTTACCGCAGGATTTTTCTCGGCATATCGGTTTGATTTATCATTACTACGACGGACAGATGGGTGTGCCCACTTTCGGCGGCGTAGTATTCGGAATTATCGCTTACGCGTTAAAGCGCGCAATAACTATTTACGGCGCAATGGTGCTTATCGTAGGACTTCTCGGATGGACCGTTTACGTGTGCGCGGACTTTTTCTATAAGTATTTCACCGGTAAGCTCAGTTTAACGGCGAAGTCGGTCGAACAGGATATTGAGCCGTCCGTCAAGACTACCGAGATTACTGAGACGCCTGCCGACACGTCCGACGACGCCCGCCAAAAGGCTTATCAGATTCTTTTCGAGCAACAGGAAAAATCTATTTATCCCGAGTCGGTGGTTTCCAACCGTACGGAAGAACACTTCGACGTGGCGGAGCAATCTCGTATAACGTCGGACACGGCAAAAACAGTCGACCGCGCCGAAGCGGAAAATATTTTGTTCGGCGAAGGCGAACCGCGTAAAACAAACCGCGGTGAAAACTCATTTTTCGCTCCCGAAAAACAGGATGACGAATTTATAGTACGCGGATATTATCAGTCGAGCGTCGATAGAGAGTCGTCTAAAACGGCTCAGGACGACGTTTCATCCGATTGGAAGATAGTAACGGCAAAACAAAACGAGCCGCAAAGGTCCGAGCCAAAGCAGCCTGTTACAAAGGATGAACCTTTGCGTATGGCTACCGAAACGCCCGCGGTTTCTCAGCCTTCTAAAAGCGGCGATATCGACGTTACCGACGTTATTGTAGAAGACGAGCTTCAAACGGACAAACGTAAATCCGTGTATGAAGCGACGCCTAAAATCGAAGAAGTTTTTGTGCAATCCGCGGTTGAAGAAGTTTCTCGGGAACCTATTCGCGACGAAGAACCTGTCGTTCCGCCCATCGTAAAAACGTCTCCGACGCCGACGGCGCGCGAGTCCAAAAAGCAGGACGACGAACTGATAGCCGTTATGCGCGAGGACCCCGTAGACGGCGGTATGCAATTGGGTTTGGACTTTACTACCAAGGAAGAAATGGAAAAAGTCCACAAGTATTTGCCTTATAACAAGCCGCCCTTCGAGCTGCTAAACGACGTGACAATTACGGAAGACTACGAGTCGGGCGATCGTAAACGCACGGCCGACGCAATTGTCAACAAGCTGTCGGTATTCGGCATAAAGGTGGAAAACGTAGATATTATCGTTGGTCCGTCCGTTACAAGGTACACGTTTAGGGTACTTTCGCAAAAAACGCGTATGGGCGATTTCCGCCAGTATGCCGACGATATCAAGGCGTGCGTAGAAGCGCAGGAAGATATCCGTATCGAAGCGCCCATTCACGGAACGGGGTTAGTCGGTATAGAAGTGGCAAATAAAAAGAAAACTCCCGTAGTTCTCCGCGGACTGTTGGACAGTGAAGAATTTGCCAAAGGCAAGGGAAATTTGGTATTCGCCATCGGTCGCGAAATAACCGGTAAAGTAATCGTTGCGGACCTTGCGGATATGCCGCACCTGCTTATAGCGGGAACAACAGGCTCGGGAAAGAGCGTATGTTTGAACTGCCTAATTGTAAGTTTTATCTATAAGTACGGTCCCGAGTACGTCCGTTTCCTGATGGTCGACCCCAAGTTCGTCGAGCTGTCGCGCTATAACGGAATTCCGCATATGCTGACCGCCGAAGCAATAACCAACGTTCAGGACGCGCTTGCGGGTATGGACTACTTAATCGCCGAGATGGAATCTCGTTACCAGCTGTTCCGTCAGTCGGCAGTGGGGAACATTTCGGAGTATAACAGCCGTATCAACCCCAAAATAACGCAAAAGTTGCCTTATTTGGTATTTGTCGTAGACGAATTGGCAGACCTTATGTCCGTCAGTAAAAAGGCTTTCGAGCAAAAGCTTATGCGTTTGGCGCAGAAGTCGAGAGCCGCCGGTATTCATATCGTACTTGCTACTCAACGTCCGAGCGTCGACGTTATTACCGGTACAATCAAGGCCAATTTGCCCTGCCGTATGGCGTTAAAGGTCGCCTCTCAAGCGGACAGCTCTACAATTCTGAACGGCGGCGGCGCGGAGAAACTGCTTGGTAAGGGCGATATGCTGTTCTTGGGGTCGGGAGCATCGGATACTTTGCGCGTTCAGGGAGCGTACATTTCCAACGACGAAATTCGCGCGTTGAAGGATTATACGATTGCGTCTAACGAGATTTTTTACGATCAAAAAGTCACCGACGCCATTTTCGTATCCAATAAGCCGGAAGAGTCGGAAGAAGCTCACGAAACTGCCGAACCGGCAAGTAAGGAAGCTCAGCTTGACCCGTATTGCAAAAAGGCGCTGCGTTTTTGGCTGGAAAAACAGGGCGGCAGAGCGTCTATCGCTTCGATTCAGCGTAACTTGGGCATAGGCTTCAATCGCGCGGGTAGAATTATGGATTCGCTGCAAAAGCTTAAATATGTAGAAGAACTGTCTCCGAGCGATCCAAGCTCCAAACCTTTAAGAGTATTGGTAGCGTTGGACGATTTGGACGAATTATTCCCCGATATGCAGGATTAGTTAAATTATGAAAACAAAAGTTGGAGTCGTATCTCTCGGTTGCGATAAAAACCGCGTCGATACGGAAGTAATGCTGGCAAATTTGGCGGCGGGCGGATACGAAATCACTTCTTCTCCGCAGGATGCCGACGTAATAATAGTAAACACGTGCGCTTTTTTGGAATCCGCCCGTAAAGAAGCGATAGAAACGTCGCTGGAAATGGCGGGTTACAAAAAGCGCGGCAAATGCCAAAAGGTTATAATAACGGGCTGTCTCGGGCAGAAATTCGGCGAAGAAGTTTTCAATGAGCTCAAAGAAGTCGATGCCGTCGTAGGCACCGACAGGTACGACGAAATATGCAATATTGTTGCCGACACTCTAAAAGGCGAACGTAAGCTTGTAAATAAGTGTTCCGACGCTATAACTTTCGGTTCGCGTATTCTTACAACGGCTTCGCACGTCGCTTATCTCAAAATAGCCGACGGCTGCGATAATTACTGTACTTATTGTCTTATACCCTTTATTCGCGGCCGCTATCGTTCTGTACCGATGGAAAAGGTAGTGGCGCAGGCGGCGGAGTTAGCGGCGCAAGGCGTTAAGGAATTGATATTGGTTGCTCAAGATACGACGCGTTACGGCAAGGACTTATACGGTGAATATAAAATAGTTCAGTTACTGCGAAATTTGTCTGAGATTGACGGTATAGAATGGCTGAGATTGCTATATTGCTATCCGGAATTATTGTCGGACGAGTTGCAGGCGGAAATCGCCAACAATCCCAAAATAGTCAAATACGTCGACATCCCGTTACAGCACGTCAACGACGAAATATTGCGTAAAATGAATCGCCGCTCCGACAGCCAGTCGATAATAACGTTGTTCGATAAGCTGTCTAATCTCGGCGTCGCCGTTCGCTCTACGTTTATATGCGGTTTTCCTTACGAAACCAAGGAAACGGTAAAACAGCTTCAAGACTTTTTGATTAAATACAGGCTGCGTAACGTAGGCTTTTTCGCATACTCGCGCGAAGACGGAACCGCCGCGGCAAAGTTCGAACGTCAAGTTCCCGAGCGCACGAAGCAAAGCTACGTAGATAAACTGTACAAGACTCAATACAATATTGCCGCCGAGCTTAACAAGTCGGACGTGGGTAAGGTTTATAGGTGTATTGTGGACGAGCAGCCCGATTTTTACGCGGGCAAATACTACTATGTAGGCAGAACGTATTTTATGTCGCCCGATATCGACGGAAAGGTTTATATCGTTACGTCGGACGAATTGACCGTAGGACATTTTTACGACGTAAAAATTACTGATTATGCCGATTACGATTTAATTGGAGAAGTTGTAAGATGAATATTCCCAATAGACTGTCTTTATCCCGAATATGTATGATTCCGCTGTTTATCGCCGCGTATTTTCTTCCGTTCGAGTGGGGCGCATACGTTGCGATAGGTATATTCGCCCTATGTTGTTTTACCGATTTTTTGGACGGGTACATAGCTCGGAAATACAAAATGGTTACCGATTTAGGCAAACTGCTCGACCCGATTGCCGACAAAATATTAGTATGCGCGGCGTTGTTCTGCGTGGTGGCTACCAATCCGCTGCAATACTTTGCAAACAGCTTGTTTGTAATGCCCGAAAACTTCGCGGCTATGTTCGGAATGATTTTACTTACGGTTGGCTCGATACTGATTTTGGCTCGTGAATTACTTATAAGCGCAGTGCGTATGATTGCCGCAAGCAAGGGCGTGGTGGTACAGGCGAATATATTCGGAAAAATCAAAACCGTAACTCAGGATATCTGCTTGCCGCTGTTGATATTGCTAAACGCCAATTCGCAATCGTACGTGGATTTGTCCAAAAGCGTATTTATACAAACTGTCCCCGAAACGTCGATTGTAGCGCGTATGAAGTTTTTTGACTTAATATGGCTTATAGGCGTCACGGTTTTCGCCGTAGCGGTCGTCATGACGATTATTTCCGGTATAATCTATTTGGTACAAAATAAAAAGGTTTTCGAAGACAAATGATTAAAATTTTGGCACAGGATTACAGTCAAGCGGTCGCGTATTTACGCGAAAAGTTCGATTCGGAGCTTGCAAAATACGATTTGACTGTAACTAATAACAAACATACCGTCGGCAAGTTTTTGCGCGACGCGGTATCAAGCGGCAGTCGGTCGGTAATTATGGTGGGGAACGTGGGTGAAAGCAGCGCTGTCTTTGCCGAAACCTTTAACTTGTCTATGTTTTACGACAAGTTCGCCGAACGCAACATACTTCAATATTGCAAGTTGGCGCAAGTCGACGTACCGCCGCAGCACGTTATGGACAAGCTGTGTTTGGCACCCGAGACCTTTAACCATTACGCTTCGGCGTACGGCTGTCAATGCGCCTGTTACGGCGAGTACAATAAGTGTCAGGTTTTTCTTGTGCCGGACGATTACAACGAATGCGCCTTGGTTTACGACAATTATATATACAAAAGTCTATTTCGCGAGAACTTAGGTCTTGCCAAATATGTTTTCAAAGTTTTCGGCTTGTCCGCAAAAGACGTAAACGCCCGTTTGTCTGCTTTGCCGCGAACTGTTTCACGCAAGTGTGAAACATTAAATCTCGACAGTAAAATAATATTGACTTTCCAACCGAAATGCAGTAAAGTTTATATTAAAGACGCCTTTGCCAAATTAAGGGAAGCTTTCGGCGAATATCTGTATGCTACGGCAGATCAGACGTTGGCGCAAACGGCGGTCGAGCTGTTTCGCAGTATGGGCAAAACGCTGTCCGTTGCGGAATCGGTTACAGGCGGGATGATAGCTTCGTCGATAGTGGACGTGGCAGGCGCGTCTTCGGTTTTGTACGAAGGCGTCGTAGCATATACGATTGCGAGCAAATGCAGCCGATTGGGAATAAACCCTCACTTTGTCGACGAATACGGAGTCGTGTCCCGACAGGTCGCCCAAGCTATGGCCACGGGGCTTAGGCGAAACGGCAGCGACGTTGCCGTTTCTGTAACGGGTATAGCGGGCCCTGCGTCGGAAGACGGACTGCCAATAGGTTTGTGTTTTATCGGTGTCGCTACGGAGAAGTCGGTAACAGTCTACAAAAACGTGTTTGTCGGCGACCGCAATTCCATTCGCTCTCAAGCCGCAAATACCGCGCTGTATTTGGCGTGTAAAGCTTTAACGAAATAATTTGCCCAAAGATAACAATAAGGAGAAAATAACAATGACAGACGACAAAAAACGCGCATTAGAGCAAACGATTTTGCAAATCGAGAAAGAATTCGGTAAGGGCTCGATAATGAAGTTAGGCAGCTATGCCGCAGCAAGGAATATAGAAGCAATTCCGACGGGCTGCTTGCCTTTGGATATGGCTTTGGGAATCGGCGGCTTGCCGCGCGGACGTATTATAGAAATTTACGGACCGGAAGCTTCTGGTAAAACCACGGTCACGTTGCACGTTATAGCGCAGGTGCAGAAAATGGGCGGAACGGCCGCGTTTATCGATGCGGAACAGGCTCTCGACCCCGTATACGCCAAGAATCTCGGCATCAATTTGGACGAGCTGTACATTTCTCAGCCTGATAGCGGCGAGCAGGCGTTGGATATTTTGGATTACTTGGTACGTAGCAATGCGGTCGATCTTATAGTAGTGGACTCCGTAGCGGCGTTGACTCCGCGTTCCGAATTGGAAGGCGATATGGGCGATAGCCATATGGGCGTTCAAGCTCGGCTTATGTCGCAATGCTTACGTAAAATAATCGCCGTAGGAAACAAATCCAACACTTGTATTATATTTATCAATCAACTGCGCGACAAAATCGGCGTTATGTTCGGCAATCCCGAAACTACTACAGGCGGTAAAGCTCTCAAGTTCTATTCCAGCGTGCGTTTGGATGTAAGAAAGGTAGACCAAATCAAGGACGGTTCGGAAATAATCGGCAGTAAAACGCGCGTCAAGGTTGTAAAGAATAAGATGGCTCCCCCGTTCAAAACGGCGGAATTCGAGATTATTTTCGGTAAGGGAATATCCAATTCGGGTTGTATTCTCGATATGGCTGTGAGCTACGGATATATCGAAAAGAGCGGTTCTTGGTTCAGCTATAACGGTGAAAAAATCGGTCAAGGGCGTGAAAACGCAAAAATGTACTTGGAAAACCATCCCGAGCTTATGGATATGTTGTCCGACAAGATAAAGGAAAAGCTTAAACCCGCCGAAGAAGAACAAACGGAAGAATAATTCCGATTAGATATCAACGCGCCTGATAATAACGTCGGGCGCGTTTGTATTTGTAAAGTTGACAGCGCCGTTATGCGCCAAATAGGCAATGCTTCCGCGGCATTTTTAAGAAGTAATATAGTATATATAAAATATTTATATCGAGATAATTTCTTTATTTTATATTGACATATCGGTAAAAAGTGAGTAAAATATAAGTCAGTGAAATTTTATTTCATATAAACTTTTTAAGGGGGATAATTAAATGCTTAACGCATTATTGTTCTTCCTTGCCGATAGTACCCCTTCTTGGGTTCATATTCTAATTCCGATTATCGTAGGAGTTCTCTGCCTTGTAGGCGGCGGCGCGATAGGCGTTTTAGTTTATAGACATAACAGAAATAAAAAAGTTGGCTCAGCGCAGGAACAGGCAAATTCCATTATAGATTTTGCCAAGGACGAAGCGAAAACTCTTAAAAAAGAAGCGATACAAGAAGCAAGAGAAGAAGCTCAAAAGATTAAAAACGAACAAGAAAGGCAATTCCGCGAACGCAACGGCGAGCTTTCCAAGCAGGAAAACCGCATGAATCAAAAGGAAGAAGCTCTCGATAAAAAGGAAGAATTGCTGTTGCACAAGCTGGATCGAATAGACGTTCAGCAAAAGGAACTTATCGGTCAGCAAAACGAGTTGACCAAGCGCAAGCAGGAGTTAGACAAGTCGGAACAGAAGATTCAAGCCGAATTAGAGCGCGTAGCTGGGCTTTCCCGTGAAGAAGCAAAACAGACGCTTGTTGACGAAATGGTCGCCGACGCGCGTAAGGAAGCCGCTACGTTGGTGCGTAAAATCAAAAACGAAGCCAAGGCAAGCGGCGAACAGAAAGCGCGCGAAATCATTTCCACGGCTATACAGCGTTGCGCAAGCGACCAAGTAAGCGAAACTACGGTTACCACTGTGCCGCTGCCAAACGACGAAATGAAGGGTCGCCTTATCGGTCGCGAAGGACGTAATATACGCGCGTTGGAAAACGCAACGGGCGTCGAGCTTATAATCGACGATACTCCGGAAGTGGTAATTTTGTCGGGCTTCGACCCCGTAAGACGTCAAATCGCACGTATTACCATCGAAAAGCTTCTTGCCGACGGACGTATTCATCCCGCCCGCATAGAAGAAATGGTGGAAAAGGTCAAGCGCGATATGGACGTAACCATCAAGGACGAAGGCGAAGGCGCATCTTTCGATACGGGCGTATTCGGCTTGCATCCCGAGCTTATCAAGCTTTTGGGACGTTTGAAGTTCCGTACCAGCTACGGACAGAATGTTCTCAAGCATTCGGTCGAAGTGAGCTATATTGCGGGTATTATGGCTTCCGAGCTTGGGCTTGACGTTGCTCTCGCCAAGCGCGGGGCGTTGCTTCACGATATCGGCAAGGCGGTAGACCAAGAAATCGAAGGCACGCATATGCAGATAGGCGCGGACCTTGCCAAGAAATATAAGGAAAGCAAGGAAGTCGTCAACTGTATTGCGTCTCATCACGGCGACGTAGAGCCGATGACCGTGGAAGCGGTAATAGTAGCCGCGGCGGATGCCGTAAGCGGCGCACGGCCGGGCGCCAGACGCGAATCGTTGGAAAATTACGTAAAACGTTTGGAAAAGCTCGAAGAGATTGCCAATTCATTCCAAGGCGTGCAAAAGTCCTACGCCGTGCAGGCGGGACGCGAAATCCGTATCATAGTCAAGCCGGAAGAAGTCAACGACGAAACTACCGTATTGCTTGCTAACGAAATTGCGCGCAAGATCGAAAGCGAATTAGAATATCCGGGACAAATAAAGGTTAACGTAATACGTGAAACGCGCAGCGTAGATTTTGCAAAATAGTAAATTTTATATTAAAACAAAAATATCTCTTTGCATCACGGCAAAGAGATATTTTTTAATGCTTCTTCCTTATTTTGATAAACCGACACTCCGTCTTCGTTTTCGTACCAACCTAAATATTCGTAGGGGTTGTTTTCCAAATTGTTCAGAATAGCTATTGTTGCGTCGGGGTTTAGGCAGTATACTTGTTTTTGAGCCAGAACGCATCCGTTTTCGCTTTTTATTCGGTATCTTACGGCATTGTTTTGATTGTATACGTATTCGACGTCGACGTATGCCGACGTTTCACGCGCGTGTTTAACGGCAAAGTTGAATAAAAGCTCGCTGTTTTTTTGTCTGCTTATGTCGTCGTCTGCTTTTACGGACTTTGCAAAACTGACAAAATTAAGATATGCGATTATATAAATATTTTTTGCTATTTCCGCAATAGCAACTTTGAATTTCTTGCGGTTAACAGACAATGAGTAAAGATTGGCTCCTTTAATGTATTTATACGGAAAGTTTTTTGAATAATCGTATAAATTTATATTTATTTCTTTTATAAATTTGCGGTTGCCGTCGCTAAGTATATTCGTTCCGCCTATATAATACCGATCGCAAAACCATATTTCGTTATAGTAAGTTTTTATATACACGGGATATATCTCCTTTGCATAATGCAAGTAATAAATGTTGTGGATTATATAATTTTTCTTATGCAAATCGTTGCAAGTAATTGACATTATTTGCTTGTTACATTATAATATTAAAGCAATGGTTTTGCAAGCGTACAACGTAATATCGTATATTTAGGGGAGTGGCTCAACGGTAGAGCAGCGGTCTCCAAAACCGCCGGTTGCGTGTTCGAATCGCGTCTCCCCTGCCAACAGGGCAAAAACGACAAAAACAACGTTTTTTGCCCTGTTTTTATATATTTATGCTGAAATAACGGCATATTTTTGCTGCTTATGACCACTAATACAGCGAAATGTTACCAAAAATGTTACTAATACAGGTGAATTGTGAAAAAGGTTATTATATATACCGACGGCGCGTGTTCGGGCAACCCGGGCATAGGCGGTTGGGGGGCCGTACTTTTATATAACGGCGTAAAAAAGGAAATAAGCGGCTACGACAAGGCAACAACAAATAATCGTATGGAATTGTTTGCCGTTATTCAGGCGTTAAGATGTCTAAATCAACGTTGCGAATGCGAAATATACAGCGATTCGCAGTATATAGTCGACGCTTTCAATAAGGATTGGCTAACTTCTTGGCAAAACAATAATTGGAAAACCGCATCCAAGGGCGAAGTTAAAAACGTCGATTTGTGGCGCGCGCTACTGTACGAAGTAAACAAGCACAGCGTAACCTTTATAAAGGTCAAGGGACATGCCGACGTGGAATTGAACGAACGCTGCGACGAACTGGCGCGCGGCGAAGTTGAACGGTATCAAAAGATTATTCAGGAAAATACCGAAAACGGCAAATAGCGCATTGCAAAGGAGAAATAGTATCTATGGTGCGACTCAAAGAATTGGAACCGACAGACGAACAGGCGTTTACGGCCTTCGAGCGTCGTTACAAGGCGGAATGCGGAAGCGAGAAAATCCCTTTCGGACTTAACAGCCGCAATTTGCCATTTGCGGAATTTTGGCGGGAAGTCAATGCTATGAACAGGCAGGAGACGTGCCCGCAAGGTTTCGTGCCGGCAAAGTATTTTTTGATTATCGATGATGAGCGAATTGTCGGCGCAATCAATTTGCGTTATAAAGATAACGAAACGATTTTAACCTATGCAGGGCATATCGGTTACGGCGTTGCGCCGTGGGAGCGCGGAAAGGGATACGCAACCGAAGGTTTACGCCTGTGCTTGTTAAAGGCTTGGCGTATGGGAATGGACAAGGTACTGTTGACTGCCGATTTGGACAATTATGCTTCGCAGCGGGTTATTGCCAAAAACGGCGGCGTATATGAGCGCGATATAGCGGATAAAAAATTATTTTGGTTCGACACCAACACGGATGTTTTTCGCGAATACAGCGCAATGGCGGTGGTGTTATGCAAAGACAAAATACTCGCCACGTTGGAAAACGTCTATGGCAATACGGCGCTTTCATGCCCCAAGGGGCATATCGAAGCGGGCGAAACTGCTATGGACGCCGCAATACGAGAATGCGCGGAAGAAACGGGCGTTCAAGTCGGCGCAGACGAAGTAACGGCTGTTCTCGATCCCTTCGAAGTGCGCTTTACTACCCCCGACGGTCGCAAAATTTGCAAAACGATAACGCCCGTTTTGCTCGAAATACAAAGCGAACGCAAACCGAAACCAAGCGAAGAACGTATCGAAAAAGTACGCTATATGCCCGTCGGTCGATTTTTGAAAGACTGTTCGTACGAGAACGTCAAAAATGTCGTAAACCAATCGCTGCAATTATCGAAGCGATTGTAGCAGAAATTGCAAACGGAATATGCAAACAAGTTGGGAAACGTTATGGTATGCTTTTTCTATTCGCGTTATTTTGCATAATTTGCCGCGGTCAATCTTTTACCGTCTGTTTTGCAAAAATCAAGCGTCCGTAAAGATGCGGTCTTGCAGTGTAAAGTATAGTAAAAAGGTATCGGGGCTTGTTGGCCCGATACCTTTTATTTTAAGCGTTTTTAATATCTTTTGTAAAACAAATTGTAAACCAATATTGAAATCGGCAGCAATAGAGCTATTCCCAGCGGTATCAGTATTTGTTGAGATACGGCCACGTAGTTGGAAAATTCCGTATTTGCTATGGCGCTGAATCCGACGGCTGCAAGCACTATAATTGCGCCTATAACGGCTGTAGTTATAATTGCGACCTTGAAGTTGAATGCGGGCTTATCCCGTCTTGTAGGGTCGATAATGGCGTTTATCGAGAATCCGATCGGTATAATAAGCAGTGCTCCCACGGTTATTATAAACGGAGACCAATTTTTAACGGAAATAGACGTCAACGCCAAAATTCCGTAATAAATAAACGCCACTGCGTATGCAATCCAAGCCGTTTGGCACAGCACCTTTGACAGCGGTATGAGCATTTTGGACTTGTAAACCGCAGTCGCATGATTGTAAATGCGTATGCGTATTCCTTCTTTTGCAAGGCTGTCGGCAACGTCTTCCAATCCCAACGGCTGTTCGTTGTAGTAGGCGGAGCGGTGCGCGTCGTTTTGCGACGTTTCCCGCATTTCTTCTAACTGGTCGCCTAATACGCCCATTAAAACGTGTTGGTAATTTTCGCCTTCCTGTTGCTCGGACGGTTCTCTTTCGGATACTTCTTTTGCGCGTTCTTCGAAATTCTGTAAAAATACGTCGGCGTTATCCTGATTTACTTCGAATCTGGCTCGCGCTTGTTCGTATTCTTCCAATGATATCTGACGCGTTTCCGCGGCTGTATTCTGCCGGGCTTCCGTAGCGGTGAAAGCGGTAGCGGTTGTCTCGGTTTCTTCGCTTTGAGTTGCGGCTGCGGAAACAGACTCCTGTTGTTCGGCTTGTTGCTGTTCTTCGTTGGAAGCTACGTCGTCGTTTTGCTGTTCCATAAGCTCGCTCAAACGTCTCGCTATTTCGTCCTGCTCGTCTATTGCGGACTTGAACGCGCTTTTACGTTCTTTTTTGGGAGATCTTCGACCGAACAGCGGGGTGGCATCTTCCTGTTTTATTTCCGTGCCTTCGGCAGTTCCGTCAACCAAGTCGCTTAAAACCGAGCGTTGATATTGCCATTCGGAAATAAACTGCTCGCAATTGGATTTGCCCGTTTTTGTCAGTTTGTAATACCGTCTGCGGCCGCCGTTGGAGTTTTCTCCCCAATAGGATACGATGAGATCGTCTTCTTCTAATCGTTTCAAGTAGGAGTAGAGCGTAGGTTGCTTAATTTCGTACTTATTAGAAGTACGTTCTTTTATTTCTTTAGCTATTTCGTAGCCGTATTTATCGTTGTTGTACAGCGAACACAGTATAATCGTTTCGATGTTTCCTTTCAAAAAGGTGAAATCTCCGCTCATAGCAAATAGCTTGCCTCCTTTGCGATAATTGTAGAATATTAGCGCAATTTTGTCAATAATTTATAATACTATTACTGACATAGTAGCCGATAAACGTCTTAATCGACAGTAAAACGGTAATATTAGCATATATAGACAGTTATGTGCAATCCGTTTGGGTTTATAATTGTCTTTATGAAGGTTGTAGTCACGCGTACGCTTAAAAACATAGTGAAAATTAAATACGATAACGGAATGCTCAACGTCGTAGCAAATTTTTTTGTGACGCGCAAGCGTTTGCGCAAAATTATAGAAGAAAACTCCGCTTGGATAAACGCCAAGAAAGAAAAAGACGATTCCAAACAAGCGGAAAAAATTCAAACGCAAGCGCCTTGTGAACCGTTAAATAAGGCGCGTACCTTGGCGCGTCGGACGGAAAGAGAAATAGACAGTCAGGTTATCAAAGAGATTTTTGCCGGTAAAAAAACCGTAATTATGGGCGACGTGGTGGACGTGGTAAAAAGTATGTCCAATAAAACCTATTTGGAAGGCTCGTCGCTATTTATCAGCGAAAAGTCTTTTGCCGACAGAGAATCGCGCGTCAAGGCTATCAAAGCGTTCCTACGCAAAATGGCAGGCTTATACGTTGCAAGCGAAGTATCTTCCTTCGGCTCAAGCGCGTCGCTGTGTCCGTCGAAAATAGAGTTTAAGGATGTTTCCGAAGGTTGGGTAAAGTGCTCACTCGCTACGCAGCGTATACTGTGCGTGGATTACCGAATAACGCAGTTGCCGCTGAATCTGCGCACTTATCTTATTGCGCATGCGTTCGCGCATTTTTATATTCCGACCCACGACGAAAATTTTTGGAATTATATTTCCAATCTTTTGCCGCGATACGAAGACTATCGTAAGCAGCTCGAAGAGTACGATTTTTTGAAAGATATTTAGTTTTACGGTTTGTGCTTGGGCGTAGCGGTTACGTGCATGTAAGCAGCCCGTCGACAGCCAACGGACAATGGCACCCGAGCGTCGAGCTTTCGGTACGTTTCGTTCTGCAATAATGTCTGCCCCGCACAAGTTCCGCTTCTTCGGTGCGTAGCAGTTGTGGCGGAACTCGAACGTACTGCGAGCAAGACATTGCCGCAGTATTACTGCGCATAACGCCGCCAAAACCTTGCAGAATCAAACCTGTTCGGTTAAGTAAGTACCGTATTCGAACCTTGTACGAAAAAACCGCAAGTATGACATACTTGCGGTTTCATTGTGCGGTTATAACCGTTTTTATACGATATCGGTTAAATTTGGATATTTTGGCAGACTGTTTTCGGGAAAGCTTTCTCGATTGCGGTAGAAGAATGCGTCCACAAGCTTATTTGTATCCTTGTAGTACATTCTGCCTAACTCGTCGGAGTAGAAGTATCGGTTGTTTTCGTCCACCGTAACGAATAAGCTTACCGCATATGCCTGATATGTCTGCGCTTCATCCTTGTAATAGATAAAGATACGGAAGCTCCTATCGCTGCCGATAGAGCCGACGGCTTGTTCGAGCGGCTCGCCAAGCTCGCGTAAATTAGCGCCGATATGCAGGTTGAACACAAGGTCGTCTTTAATTTCAACGCTTTCCGACTTCAATTCTCGTTTAATTTCCGCTTCGAAATCACTTTGAGTATTTGCTTTTCTGCCGAAATTATAACAATTGCCGTTTATCGTCTCTTTTTCAAAAACCTTGTACAGCAGTAGCGCGAATGCATAGCTCGGTCCGGCGGGGTAAATCCATTCGCTCGGCGACGTTACTGTGCAGCCCTTGAATGTATCGGGGAAATTATATCCGTATTATTCAGGTCACCGTCCTGCTCGTATTCGCCTACTGCGGCAATCATCCGTTTTGCTTCGCAGTAGTTATATTTCCAATCCGTCCGCGCGGTCGCTTTCAAATTCGTCGCATCCGACCAAAAATGTCAGGCGGCAAGTAAAAACACCAATAGTAGCCGTATGTATGTAACTTTTTCAACGTACCCCCCCCCAGAACAAATTCGGGTTTTGATAGTGAATTTTATATGGCAGTTTATATCGCCGATTGTACTGTGTGCGTATGATTTGGTGACACGACTATTGATTTAGCAGGTCGCTCATTTTCGACAACAATACACTAAAAGAACGGATATCAGAACTTTTTGATACAGCCTATTACTTTGCCCAGAATTACGGGTTCGTCCTGATAGGAAATAACTATATCATCCATTTCGTCGTTTTCGGGATGTAACACAAGCGACGGCGCAACGGCTTGCAGACGTTTGACGGTGGCTTTATCCTGCCAAAACGCAACGACGATTTCTCCTATTTCCGCCGAGCTTTGCGAGTGGACTATAACCGTATCGCCGTTTGCAATGCCCGCGTTTATCATGCTGGAGCCTTCGACGCGCAGCATAAACAGGTCTTCGCCCGCAAACATATCCTGCGGAACGGGAAATTCGCCTTCGATATTTTCCACGGCAAGGATACCCGTGCCCGCGCTTACTCTGCCTACAAGCGGAACGTAATTGCTTTTGGATCTCGGCTTGTTCAGCGTCACGGCGCGTTTTTTGTTGGCATCTTGGCTTATCAGTCCCGAAGCGCGCATTTTTTCGAGATAGTAGTGTACGGTGGAAGTTGACTTGATGTCGAACCGTTCGCCTATTTCTCTTACCGACGGAGAATAGTTGTTTTCGTCGATAAATCTTTGAATATATTCGTATATTTCTTCCAGTCTTTTGTCACCTTTTTTCATACCGTTATTATAGCACGTTTGTTCGCTAATTGCAACAAATAATCAAAATTTTGTTCTAAAATAGTTGGCATTTATGTGTCTATTATTTCGAAATATACCATTTTGAAATATACTATTACACTAATAGTGGTTACAATGCGGCAATATTTGCCTTATATTACAATATAATCTATGAACAAATTAACGTATTTCTTGTCAAGGGTTGCGGTTACAGTAGCGTAATTATCGTCGTATTCCGTTTTGCATTTGGCTGAATATTTGTTCAGCCGAGCCAAAAGCTTTGCAGCTTCGCCAAGATTTACTTGTAATTTGATTGTCGTGTATTGCATACGGACGTATTCTTTTATTTTGTATAGCAGTAAATCCAGATTTTTACCTGTAAGCGCCGATACGAAAAGCGTAGACGTATCGGCGGTCAAAGTGTCAGATAGATTCTCGTCGCCGCTAAGCTTATCGCACTTGTTGTATACTCGCAGTATGGGGGCGTTTACGCCCAATTCGCCTAACGTTTGTTCCGTAACCCGTATATGGTTGACAACGTTTTCGTCCGACGCGTCGCACACGTTTATTATCAAATCTGCGCGCGTGGCTTCTTCGAGAGTGGACTTAAAAGCATTCAAAAGCGCGTGCGGCAATTCGTTAATGAATCCTACGGTGTCGCATAGCAAAACGCTAACGCCGTTATCCAACGTCAGCTTTCTGACCGTAGTATCGAGTGTAGCGAACAATTTGTCGTCGGCATAAATTTCCGACTGCGTCAATCTGTTAAACAGCGTAGATTTTCCTGCGTTGGTGTATCCGACTAACGCTACGGTAAATGCGTCGTTTGTTTCGCGCTTTTTACGCGTTAAATCGCGGTGTTTTTCTATTTCCGCAAGCTCTTGTCGCAAGCGGTACATTCTGTTGCGCGCAGCGCGTTTGTTTGTTTCTAATTTGGTTTCGCCCGGTCCGCGCGTGCCTATTCCCGCGCCCTGCCGAGAAAAGTCGCCTTCCGGTTTTGTCGCCAAGTTGTACGACAGCTGCGCAAGCTCAACCTGCCTTTTGCCTTCGGCGGAAGTGGCGCGCAGCGCGAATATATCCAAAATAAGGTCAATTTTGTCTATAACGTCGCATTCCAGCTCCTTGCCGAGAGTTGCGCGCTGCGTGGCGTTTAACGGGCACGAAAAAATAACGACACCGATTTTATTCTCTGCAAGCACGATAGAACGTTTGATTTCTTCCAATTTACCCTTGCCTACTACGGTTTTGGGATCGGCAACGTTGCGTTTTTGCGTAACGGTCAGCTTCAAGTCTCCTTGCGCCGTATCGATAAGCTCGCTAAGCTCGTACAAATCCTGTTCGGGGCGCGAAGTCGGTAGCTCTACGTAAACAAGAGCAACGTTTTCTACTGCGATTTTGTTCATTCTTACTCCTTTTCGGGGGTTGCAGCATCACTCTCCGTTGGTTTGTCGGAATATAAGCGCACCTTGGTAGACGCGCTTCTGCGGATATCTTCGGTAATGGCCGCGTAGTGGCGCTTGGTGGTGTTGACGTCCTTATGCCCCAAAACGTCGGCTACAACGTAAATATCCCCCGTGTTACGGTATAATTGAGTGCCGAAGGTGGAGCGTAGCTTGTGCGGCGTAATGTGTTTTAGCGGAGTGGCTATAAGACTGTATTTTTTTACGATATTTTCCACTGCGCGCGTAGTTATACGGCGTTTTTGCAGCGATAGGAATAGGGCAGGTTCGTTTTTGAGCGTTTTATCGGCGATTCGCATACCGTAATAATCGTACAAATAGCCCGCGACTTCTTCGGAAAAATACAGTATCACGCGCGCGCCGCCCTTGCGCGTAACCACAAAGCTCATATCCTTAAAATTGACGTCGTCAAGATCGATTCCCACAAGCTCGCTTACGCGAATGCCCGTTCCCAGCAGCAGGCTCACGATGGCAAGGTCGCGTACGCGCGTATTTTCCTGATATTTTTGCTGACGGCTTGATAGCCCGTCGCCCGTATCGACAACGTCTAACAGTGCGCCCATTTCGTCCGATTCCAAGCGGATAATCTCCTTTTCTCGCAGTTTTGGAGTATCTACCGTAGATGTGGGGTTGTGGCGAATTAACTGTTTCTTTTCGAAGTAGCGCGTTAACGAACGTATGGCGGCAAGCTTACGGCTCTTTCCGCGCGCGCCGTTCCGTATCAGGTTTCCGTTGTCGTCCTTGTATATCTCAACATAGTTGAGATACGCTTCGATTTCGTATGCAGACAACGCTTCGATATCGGCGGGAGTAATCTCTTTTGTGCTTTTTCCTTTTAAGCGGTAAACCTTTTTTGTCAGATAGTTAAAAAACGTCCGTATATCGTACGCATAATTAAGTCGGGTCAATGTCGTGGTGCCCGTAGATATGCCGACAAAATACTCTCGGCAGAAGTCGGGCAGGTCGTCGTCCAAAATACGTTCTATTTTTGCGACGTTTTCCATATCTCTTTTGTCAAAATAAGTTGAACTCATACTTATATTGTACCCTAATTGTAAAAGCAAATCAACAAAAACGTAATATTTTGCGAATAATTTTATCTTAATTCATTGCAAATTCGAGCTTTTAATTTTTACTACCCGCCCATTGCCTAATACATATCTATTCGCAAAACACAGCTTTTGCGAATAGATATGGTTAAAACGGAAGTGGTAACGTGGAAAAAGGCAGAAATTCGGCATAAAAAATATTTAATTGGCTCCAAAGTGCTTCGTACGGTAAATTTTGCGTTATCAGTAAATTCAAGCAATGCATTTCGATTAGTGTCAGCAATTCGTACTTGAAAACGACGTATTAAAATGATTTATTATAACGTTAAGGTCGCGCATATTTTCGTTTATCGAATTTCTCTTAGTAGACCATTTTATTCCGTTAATAACGATAGCAAATCACGGTTTTCTAACCAGTCTTGCAACTGATATATCATAAATTCATTCATCCCTTTTCAAAGAAGCTTTATCTTTCATTATAAGAAATTCTGCGTATTTCTTCTTCATAATATCGCAAAAAACGGGATCGTTTATTACCAAGTCCATTCCGCGGCAATCGTATAAGCTTATTGCAACGCCTTTCTTTAAGGATATGAATATCTCGTCGATTCGCGGATTGTCGCAAAAATAGTCCGCCAAATATTTGTCTAAATCGAAATACTTTCTGTTGGTACGGTAAGCAATAATATAAGGTTCGTCGTCGTCAAAAACATATTCGTCTCTCGATTTATAATACTTTTTGAATATTCTGCGCATATGACTAAAATATTTCGATTTACCGCAACCCGCCGGAATACTGTTGGTTCCGTATAAAATTACGAGAAGCTCGCTGTCTTGGAAAAACACGTCGTCAAAAACAGCCCGTATCGTATTTGCGCAATATGTTTCCGACTTCGATTCGAAATCAAAACGCATAACTTCGTCGTCGGCATTATTGTAAAATAACGGCAATTCTATCCAATTGCGTTCAAAAATAAAATCGAGCAGTCTTTCTTTGTAGTTTCTGTTAGAAAAGCTAATCATATAACAAACAGAATTCCCCTTAATATCAGGATTCCAAGCCGTCTAAAACCTTTTCGAGCGCCAATATGCCGTGTTCAAGGGTCAAACCGCCCTGTAAATACGCAATATACGGCTCTCTTATCGGTCCGTCGCAGCTCAGTTCGATGGACGACCCCTGCACGAAACAGCCCGCAGCCATAATCACTTTGTCGTTGTAGCCCGGCTGTTCCCACGGTTCCGGCGTTACAAATCCATCTACGGGCGACGCCGATTGAACGGCTTGGCAAAATTTTATCATTTTGTTCGGTTCGCCTATGCGTATGGAGCAAACTATGTCCCCTATCGGGTCGCAGGGCTTGGGCATAACGTCGTATCCGCGATTAGATAAAGCAGTCGAAAACAAAACGCAGGTTTTAAGAGCCTGATTAACCGTATGCGGGGCTAAAAACAAGCCTTGGTAAAACAGTCTGTAACCGTAAGCGTAGGAGCCTACTTCGCTGCCTATCGACGGCGATGTAAGCCGTCCCGCAACCGATTCAATCAAATCCTTTCGCCCTACAACGTATCCACCCGTGGGCGCAATTCCGCCGCCGATATTTTTTATGAACGAACCTGCACACAGATCAACCCCTACGTCGGTCGGCTCGCGCGTCTCCACAAATTCGCCGTAACAATTATCGCACATTATAATACTGTTAGGCGACAGCTTTTTTACAAATTCGCAAATTTCCGCTATTTCGTCAATACTCAAAGCTAACCGCCACGAATATCCGCGCGACCGTTGGATATATATCATTTTGACGTTTTTATTTGTAATGTACCGAGAAACGGCTTCGAAATCTACCTTGCCGTCGTCGGTCAGCGGAATTACGTCGAATTCGATTCCGAAATCGACTAAGCTTCCGACTTTCTTTTTATATATAACGTCTTGCAGCGTATCGTACGGCGCGCCTGTTACGGATAAAACCGTATCGCCGGGACGCAAAACGCCGAATAATGCTAACGTCAACGCGTGCGTACCGGAAACTATCAGCGGGCTGACAATTCCGCTTTCTGCGCCGAATATCTGTGCTGTTACTTTGCCGAGAGTATCCCGTCCGACGTCGTCTGCGCCGTAGCCGCTGGTTGGGTTAAAATGTCTTAGCGCAACGCAATTATCCTTAAACGCTTGCAAAACCTTGTTTTGATTATGCAAGGATATCTCGTCTAATTGTTTGAACTTTTTTTCGCAATGCTCTAACGCTTCTCTTATTTCTTCTGTCATATAACCCCTTGATTTTATACTATGTGCAACATAGTACTTTATAAAACGCCATTATTTGTAATACTTGTTCAATATTTGACTGAAATTTCCACTCTTTGTTAATAATAAAACGCTTTGAAGCAACTAATACCTTCCCCTAATAAGACAAATATTTCAAACACTGAGACTACTTATACGCCCAAAAGCTTGCAGCGCTGGTAAATATACCGTGCAATTTCGTCCGTATCTCGTCCGTCCACGTCTATATACTCGCATACGTCCATTTTTTTGAAATAAGTTATCTGTCTTTTTGCATAGTGGCGCGTATTCAGCTTAATTTTTTCAATACATTCGTTCAAAGTCGATTTGCTCTGTAAATACTCTATTACTTCCTTATATCCGATAGCCGAAAATGCCGACGTGTCGCAAACGCCGTATTGTTCGATTATTTCCCGCACTTCGTCCACAAGTCCGTCGTGTATCATACGGTCTACGCGTCCGTCGATTTGCCTGTACAGCTCGGCTCTGTCGCGTTGCAGTACAAAAAGCTTCAAGTCGTACTTGGGGTCGCTTTTCCCCTTACCCTGCGACTTTGCTTTACCGCCGAGCGCAATCTCCACCGCTCGCAGCACCCGCTTTGGGTTGCTAAGGTCTATCGCGTCGTAAGTATCCTTATCCAAGTCGCATAGCATTTTGCACAATACTTCTATTCCGTTTTCCGATAGCGTTTTTTTCAGTTTTGCTGCTGTTTTGCGGTCACAGTTGCCGAATTCCGGCGGATACACAAGGCTGTCGAAGTAAAAACCTGTTCCGCCGACAACAATCGGAACGCTCGGTAAACTTTCAATTATTCGCGAAGCGCTTTCTTGGTAAAGATATGACGAATAGTTTTCGCAAGGCTCTGCAATGTCCAGCATATAATGCCGTATACCGTGCATTTCGTCAGGCATTATTTTCGCCGTGCCTATATTCATTCCTTTGTAAATCTGCATCGAATCGGCGGATATCACTTCGGTGTTCAGCATTTCCGCTAACTTTACCGCAACGGCGGATTTACCTACGGACGTAGTTCCCGTAATGCCTATCACGGTTTTCATATCACACTATCCTTTTGAACATTTTTTCTATCTGCCGTTTGGTAAAAACAACTGATACGGGTCTGCCGTGAGGACATTGCGCAACCTTATTCTCGTACACTTCCTTCAAAATGTATTTTATTTCGTATTCGTTAAGACAATATCCGCCTTTTACTGCGGCCTTGCACGCTTTACGAGCTATTTTTTCTACGATAAGCGCGCTGTCGTCCAGCTTAAACTCGTCCACGCCGGACAAAAGATACTGTACGAATTCGTCCATCTTAGCGTCGGCAAGAATGGGCGAAACCGCAATTATTCTGTAAGTGTTCCGTCCGAAATCTTCTATTTCTATACCGGCCGCGGCAATATTATCTTTATTGTCTTGTATAAATTCTGCTTCGTCATCCTTCACTTTGAATACGTACGGAAACATAAGCGGCTGCATATCTTTTGTTTTGGACGACATAAATTTATCGAACAAAATGCGCTCATGCGCCGCGTGCTGATCAATCAGCACAATTCTGTCTTCTATTTCTAAAATCAAATACGTCTTAAACGCGGCTCCCAATATCCGCGTCCGTGAGTATATGTCGTCGCAAACGTCGTCTTTTTCTATTACGGAATTCAATATCGGCTGAACGTCGTCGCGATTCAACGTTTTTCTTTGCGGCGCTTTTACTTGGTCTAACGGAGCAAGCCCCATTTTTGCGCGCGCGTTTGCAACGGTTAGCTCCTTTTCCATTTGGATAGCGAATTCTTCGAACTCTCTGTCGAGATCCGCTTTGCGCGTAGCCTCTTCTATCTCTCGTACGTCCGCTGTTTGATCCGGATTCATAATTTCGAAACGGCGTGTTTCAAACAATTCTTCCATTTTGGCCATCGCCTGTTCGCGTCGGATTTGTTTCTCCGCATCGTCCTTATCCGACGATTTATAATCCCGTTCCGCCGCAAGCATTTTGTCTACACGTTCGTCGGAATACTGCCGCAAAGCGTCGCTTACAGCTCGGTAACAGGCGGAAGTGACTTCATGCAGATTAGCAAAACGTACTTCGAATTTTTTGGGATGCACGTTTACGTCTATGCAGTCGCAGGGGATTTCAAGGTCCAACACGAAGAAGGGATATTTCCGCGTCATCAAATACGGTCTGAACGCTTGGGTAACCGCGCCGGTTATGTTTTTGTCTGTTATAAGTCTGCCGTTGACAGACAGGGTCTGATAAGTAGTATTAGCTTTCACGTATTCGGGCGAGCCGATATAACCGCTTACTCGGCAGTTGTTTTTTGCGTAAGATATAGGCAGACAATTTTTCAAGCATTCGGCGTCGTACACTGCAAAAATCGCTTCGGCAAGCCCTCCGCCGTTGGTTTGGTATACTTTTTTGCCGTCAACGAAATAGGATATTTCAAGATTAGGATTGGTCAGTATCAATTTGGCAACAAATTTGTTGGCTTGAATTATTTCGCGCTCGGGAGATTTCAAAAATTTTCTGCGCGCGGGAGTGTTATAAAATAGATCGCGCACTTCTACTCTTGTTCCTACGTTGGCTGAAACGTAGCTTTTGTTTACTATCGCGCCGTTTTCAACGTCTACCGATACCGCCGCGTCGGAAGAATTGTGTTTGGTTGTAAGCTTAACGCGCGCTACCGCAGCGATACTCGGCAGTGCTTCGCCTCTAAAACCTAACGTCTGCACAGCGTACAAGTCGTCTTTGCTTGCAAGCTTGCTTGTCGCGTGTTTCAAGAATGCGACGTTCACGTCGTCTTCCGTCATTCCGCCGCCATTGTCGCCGACGGCTATAAGATCGAATCCGCCGCCGTTAACTTCTATTGATATACGCGTCGCGCCTGCGTCAATGCTGTTTTCCACAAGCTCTTTTATAGCCCCGACCGGATTTTCTATTACTTCGCCCGCCGAAATCAAATTGTATAATTCCGATGTCAAAACCTTTATTTTAGCCATTCTCTTTTACCTTTTTAACCAATGTGTTCAATATGTCGAACGCTTCTATCGGTGAAGTTTTGTTAATATCCACGTCGCGCAATATAGCCGATACTTCCTGCGCCGTTTTATTAAATTGCCGCTCGCGCCGAGCGCCGTCGTTCGTTATCTCGTCTAAGTTGACGTTTACATTGCTGTTTTCCAATAGCGCGAAAATTTCCTTCGCCCGAGCGCATACGTCCTGCGGTACGCCTGCAAGCGAAGCAACTTCGATACCGAAGCTCTTGTTTGCGCCGCCGCGGGCAATTTTGTGAAGAAATACTACCGAACCGTTAAATTCCTTTACGGTAATACGGTAATTTTTAACTCCGTCGACGCGTCCTTCGAGATCTGTCAGCTCGTGATAATGCGTAGAAAACAGCGTTTTGGCGCAAATATTTTGCGAAACGTATTCCATAACCGCCCACGCGATGGACAATCCGTCAAAAGTAGAAGTTCCGCGCCCTACTTCGTCAAGAATTATGAGACTTTTTTTCGTAGCGTTATTCAGAATATTGGCTACTTCCACCATCTCCACCATAAAGGTGCTTTGATTAAACGCCAAGTCGTCGTTTGCTCCCACTCGGGTAAAAATCTTGTCTACAATTGGTACTTCGGCGAATTTCGCAGGAACGAATGAACCGATATGCGCCATAAGCGTAATCAACGCCACTTGACGCATGTACGTGCTTTTTCCCGCCATATTCGGTCCGGTTATTATCATCGTACGGTTTTCTTCCGTGTCCAAATTAACGTCGTTGGTAATAAAGTTGTCGCGCTTAATATAAGCTTCCACGATCGGGTGTCTGCCGTCTTTGATTACCAACGCATTATCCGCTGCGTTTATTTTGGGTTTGCAGTAATCGTTCGCTTCGGCTACGTTGGCAAGAGACAGCAAGCAGTCAAGCGAAGCCACCGCTTGCGCCGTGGACTGCATAGACGGAATATATTGCAATAATTCATTACGCACGGATTCAAACAAAGCTTTTTGCAATTTCACCTTTTTTTCGAAGGCAGTAAGCATTTTTTCTTCCAATTCCTTAAGCTCGGGGCTCACGAAGCGTTCCCCGTTAGTCGTCGTCTGTTTGCGTATAAAGTTTTCGGGCGCAAGATGAAGCATCGAATTGGTTATTTCGAAATAGTACCCGAATACTTTGTTATAACCCAATTTAAGGTTTTTAATGCCGGTACGCGTCTTTTCGTACTCTTCCAATGCGGATATGCGCGCGCTTCCGTGCTCGGCAAGGTCAAACAGCTCATCCAACTCCCTGTCGAAGCCGTGTTTTATGTAATCGCTGTCTTTTACAATCTGCGGAGCGTCGTCTTCTATTGCGCGCTCCAATAAATCCGTTACTTCGTAAAGCGGCGAAATCGCTTCGTTTATCGCGCGCAGTATTCTGCTTTTAACGTTATCGCCGAGCAACGATTTGATTTTAGGCAGCAATGCAAGCGATCTTTTAAGGGCTACGCAGTCTTTGGGAGTAACGTTATTATAGGCTATCTTTCCTACCAGTCGTTCTATATCGTAAACGTTCCTAAGCGTTTCGTGTAGATTTGCGCGAAGCATATAGCTCTTGTATAATTCTTCTACGCCGTCCAAGCGGGCGTTTATTTGCGCCGCTTTTTGTAAAGGGCGATCTATCCAATCGGCAAGCAGCCGCGCGCCCATACTGGTGTCGGTCTTATCCAACAGCCACAGCAGACTGCCCTTTCGCTTGCTTTCACGGTAGGAAACGGTCAGCTCCAAGTTTTTGCGCGTTTTAACGTCTATGGACATATACTTGCTTTTGTCCACGAATTTCGGAATCTTTAAGTGCGGCAAATCGCGTTTTTGAGTGTCCGTCAAGTATTGAAGTAAAGCTCCCAACGCTTTTATCGCACAGTTCTTGCCCTGTAAACCGAATCCGTCCAACGTCGAAACCTTATAGCAGGAAGATATTTTTTCTTTCGCTCGCCGCTGCTCGAAATAGCTTTCGTCGTACGGATAAAAAGACGGAACGTATCCCGCTTTAACGCAATCGAGATTTGCGGACATTTGTTTTGCGGTATCGTTGCTGATTACTTCCGACGGCTTGTAGCTTACGATAAACTCCTGAAAGTCCTTTACGCCCGTTGCGTCGAATTCGGTAACGAACGCGTCGCCGGTAGTAAGGTCGCAAATGGCGACGCCTAATTTCGATTCTCCGTAAACGGAGCAAATGTAGTTGCTGCGGCTGTCGTCTAATATATCGCTGTCCATAACCGTGCCGGCGGTTATAACGCGCACCACGTCGCGTTCGACAAGTCCCCTGCCGTTGGGTTCGGATAATTGCTCGCAAATCGCTACCTTTTCGCCGGCGGAAATAAGCTTAGCAATGTAAGCGTCTACCGCGTGATACGGTACACCGCACATAGGCGCACGCTCGGCAAGTCCGCAGTTTTTGCCCGTCAGCGTTAGGTCCAATATTTTGCTCGCCTTTTCGGCATCTTCGAAAAACATTTCGTAAAAGTCTCCGAGACGGTACAAAAGAATGCAATCATGATATTGCTCCTTTGTTTGCAGATAGTTTTTCATCATCGGAGATAAATTAGAATTACTCATTGCCGCTCCTTAACAATCGATCCCCACAAAGTGGCGGATTTCGCTTGTTCTATTTCCACAATAACAAACTTTCCAATATACGAATCGTCGCATTTGAAGTTGACAAGTCTGCCGCTTTCCGTCCGTCCGCACATTGTATCGGCGTAATGCGTATTTGCGCCTTCTACCAACACTTCGTAGCGTTTACCCAACATATCTCGGCTAATTTCTTTCGTAACTTCGTTTTGACAAGCCAGCAAACGCGTTATTCGGTCGCGCTTGACAGCGTAGGGTATCTGATTATCCATCGAATACGCGGGCGTTCCTTTTCTGCGTGAATAAATAAAGCAAAATGCAGAGCTGTATCGCGCCTGCTTTACAAGGTCTAACGTATCTTCGAAGTCCTTTTCCGTCTCCCCGGGGAAGCCCACCATTATGTCCGTCGTAATGCCTACGTCTGGCAATTTTGCGCGTATGCGCTGCACCAATGACAAGTAATCGTCGCGAGTGTATCTGCGGTTCATGCGTCGTAAAATTTCCGTACTGCCGCTTTGGACTGGAAGATGAATATTATTGCAAATATTGGGGTACGCCGCTACCGCGTCTATTACTTCGTCGGACAAATCTTTGGGGTGCGAAGTCATAAAGCGTAAACGAAATTTGCCGTCCAATTCGCCGATTTCTTTCAGCAGCGACGCGAAGCTTTCTCCGTATGGTAAGTCGTGTCCGTAGGAATTTACGTTCTGCCCGAGAAGAGTAATTTCTTTGTAGCCCTGCGCAAGCAGGCTTTTTACTTCCGCCATTATGTCAGACGTCCTGCGGCTGCGTTCACGGCCTCGAACGTACGGAACTATGCAATACGTGCAAAAATTGTTGCATCCGTAATTGATATTAACCCACGCATTGGGAAAGCTTGTGCGCGATTGAGCAAAATCTTCTTCGTTGTATTGCCTAAAATCCACGTTAAAACTATGTTTTTTGTTTTGCGCGGATAATACCGCTTCGCGCAAAAGGTCGAGATTAGACGTTCCAAGTACAATATCTACAAATGGATAACTCTCCTTTATTTTTTCCGCTACGCCCGCTTGCTGCGACATACAGCCGCATACAGCCACAATCATATTCGGTTTTGCGCGTTTAACTTTTTTCAGCTCCCCTATATGTCCGTAAATTTTCTGCTCCGCCGTTTCGCGTATACAACAGGTATTGAAGATAACCGCGTCGGCGTCCTGCGCCGACGAACAGGACTCGTATCCCAGTCCTTCCATAATGCCGGCAATTTTTTCCGAATCGTGAACGTTCATTTGACAGCCGTAGGTATGAATAAAATATTTCAAGCGGCACTCTCCTTTTTTAGACATAAAGTGGCATAATAATACTTATAAATACATTTTACTATTTCTTGCAATATTTTTCAAGAAAAATAAATATAAAAATGCAAATCACAAACAATAATAGTGATATGAAAAAACGTTTTTTGAAGATATTCTCCATAGTATTGGCATCTGTTGTGCTTATAAGCGTTACGGCAGGCGTAATAGGCGTATCCGTTTGGAAGAAAAGCGACGACTACGTCAAGTTTGACAGAAACAGACTGAACGAAGTATATACTTCTCTTACCATACTGGATAACGACGGCGCGAAAATAGCCGAACCTATGTATTTATACGAATACAAGCAGATACCGTTGGACGCGTTACACGACTACACTTACAAAGCGTTTGTAGCCGTCGAAGACAAGCGTTTCTTTTCGCACAAGGGAATAGATTACAAGCGCGTGTTCGGCGCAATGCTTCACAACTTAAAAAGCGGCGGATACAAAGAAGGCGCGTCTACGATAAGTCAGCAACTTATAAAAAATACGCATTTGGACAATTACAAAACTATGAAGCGCAAAGCCAACGAAATGTTGTTGGCTCGCGAGCTGGAAAAAAATTACACGAAAAAAGAAATATTGGAAATGTATCTAAACACCATCTATTTCGGACGGAACGCCTACGGGATAGAAACGGCTTCCAACGTGTATTTCAACAAAAGCGCGCAGGATTTAACCGTATCCGAGAGCGCAGTACTGGCAGGAATGATCAAAGCTCCCAATACCTATGCTCCGGACAAAAACGCCGATAAGTGCAAAATACGGCGCGACAGCGTGTTAAAACTTATGCGCGAGCAGCAAGTAATCGACAGCGAACAGTATAATCGAGCGTTGGAATCGGAAATAGAATACGTTCCGCAAAAAGTCAGGGCGGAGAAATCCTACACCTATCACGTAATGAAAGAAGCGTGCAGACTGCTAAATATGACTCCTATGCAGCTTGCGCAGTCCAACTTCATTATAGAAACCTATTGCAATCAGTCCAAACAAAGGGCGCTGTCCAACCTTGTAAAGAGCGATAAAACCGTAACGAAATCGGGCGCGCTCGCCGATATTTCCGCAATAGTAACGGACAGTTGCGGCGGGGTCGAAGCCTGTTATTTTCGCGGCGCGACGGCAGGCGACAGACGTCAGGTGGGCAGCGCATTCAAGCCCATTGCCGTATATGCTCCTGCGCTCAACGAACGGATAATTACCGAAGCGTCGCCCGTTTTAGACGAACTAACGGACTTCAACGGTTACAAGCCGTCCAATGCGGGCGGATACAGCGGCTGGACCACTATCAAAAATTCCGTAGCGAAGAGCCTAAACGTTCCCGCGGTAAAAACGCTCAACGCTTTGGGTCTGGACAAGGCGCAAGGATATCTGGAAAAGTTGGGAATACAAGGCGAACAAAACCTGTCGATGGCCCTCGGCAACGTTAACGGCGGCGTGGATTTGTTTACGTTGGCAAAGGGATACTCTACCCTTGCAAACGACGGCGTTTGCAACGACGTTTGCTTTATAAAAAGCATATGCAACGAAAACGGTACGATTTACAGCAGGCGGACGGAAAACGTAAGAGTATTTCAACCGAGCGCCAATTATCTTATGACGGATATGCTCGTCAATACCGTACAAAACGGAACGGCGAAAAGACTGAAACGCGACGGATACCAAGTAGCGGCAAAAACGGGAACAGTCGGTAACAGTCAGGGCAACAGCGACGCTATTATAGCGGGATACACTACTTCGGACGTATTCGCCGTATGGTTCAGCGGAGATTTGGATAACGACGTAAGCGGCTCTACCGCTCCAAGCGTCCTTGCAGGCAAACTGTTAGACAAAATGTACGAGAAAGTCAAGCCCGCCAAATTTGTTCGACCGTCGAATATAATCGAAGTCGAGTTAGACGCGGAAAGTCTATACGATGATCAAAAGGTGTTAATTGCCGACGGCGGCGAAAAATTTCTGTTCGACGCCTGCAACGCACCGCAGGAGCGCGCCGAAAAACCTACGTATACGTACGAATTGACAGGCAAGGCTGTTGACGACAGCGTAACTGTCGAACTGCCGCAAACGGACAAAGGCAGATGGATATTATACAAAAAGACAGACGACGGCAAAACGGAATGTACCGCTCCAAACGGACGCTATACCGAAACGCTGAAAGCCGACCGCGCCGAATACTTCGCCGAGCTTATCGTAAACGACAAGACGGTATATACTACGCCCGTATTGACAGTATGCCGCGCAAAGCCGCAGGATAAAAACGAATTTCCGTCTATAATAGATTTTTGGTATTGGAAATAAAATCGAAAAATAACCCCAAAAAAACAAAGTGCAAATAACACGCAGATTATTTGCACTTTTTGTATGCCAAATTGTAGCTATCGTCTATCCTGCGGAAAATTTCTTCCGTAGGCGCGCTTCCGTCTAACACAACGGTAAACCAATTCTTTTTATTCATATGGTAGCCGGGAAGATATGCTTTGCCGTCTATCAGATTTTCGGCGTTGTCGGGGCGCATACGTAGGTCGATAATATCGGTTTTTTCGTCCATATCAAAGCCGATTTTCCTGCGAGAAACAACAAGCAAAACCGCGTACCAGGTTTGCGTGTCCTTTCTTCTGAAAACTGCGTTTTCGGGAAACCTTTCCCACAGATACTGTAATTCGTCGCCGTATGTTTTACGTACGTACTCTATTACTGCGCGCGCTTGCTCGCTTAGGAACACGTTTGTTTCGCAGCAGTTTTCGACAAATTTGTCTAATACGCAGTTGTATTCGGCTTTGACTTTGCCTACAAATTCGCCTTGCGCGTCGGCAATGAGATGCAATACGTATTCTTCGCCGAACTCCCGTTCGGTAAGACTTGAAAAAAGCTCGCCGTCCTTAACAAACAATTTTAAGTCGAATTGTCCGTCTGATATATATTTTGAAAAAGCAAATCCCTCATCGCTTTGCTCAAACCCGAAAGGAATCAACTTATCTGTAACGATTCGTTTATGCTTTATTACTATTTTTTTCATAACAAAGTAGTTTTTACATAAATGCAACCTTCAAATATGCGTCTATTCACTGCGCATAACGCCGTATATATAAATATAGCCCAATCAGTCAATTGCGACGGTTTCTATGTTGGCAAGGGCGTTTTCCACCAGCGCGTCCACGTCCAAAACGCTTTCAACCTTCTCCACTGCCGAAAGGCGGGGCTTGGTTACGGGACGTTTCGGCAAAAATATGGTACAACAGTCTTCATACGGAAGTATCGACGTTTCAAACGCGCCTATTTTCTGAGAGATTTCTATTATTTCGTCTTTATCGAAGCCTATCAAAGGACGAAATACCGGAAGCGTCGCAACAGAGTTGGTGCTTGTCAAGCTTTCCAACGTTTGACTGGCAACCTGTCCTAAGCTTTCCCCCGTAATAATTGCGCCCGCATTATTGTTTTTTGCAATGCGTTCGGCTATGCGCATCATAAAACGACGCATAATTGTAATCATATATTCTTCGGGACATTTTTCGTGAATGACAGTTTGAATTTCAGTAAAACTTACCACGTCGACAGTCAAATGCAAGGTGTATTTCTTTATTATTTTCGCTAAATCCAATACCTTTTGCTTGGCTTGCATGCTTGTATACGGAAAACTATGAAAATGCAGCGCTCGCAATGTCATTCCGCGTTTAGCCATCATATAAGCTGCTACGGGGCTGTCTATTCCGCCGGAAAGCATCACTATTCCCTTGCCGCCGGTGCCTACGGGCATACCGTTAACCGCTTTTATTATTTGACTGAAAACAAACGTTTTACCGTTTTCGCGAATGTCTATATTGACGACGTTCTGCGGATTGAACAAATCCACCGTAAGGTTGGGGTGCTTTTCAAGTATTTCTCCGCCTATCTCTGCCGATACCTTCATCGACGGCATAGGAAAACGCTTGTCGGCTCGGTTGGTAGACACCTTGAACGATCCCGCCGCGGGCGCAAAAAGTAATGCGGCGCGCTTGATTTCGCCGTAATCGGAATCTATTTCTTCTGCAACGCTTAGCGAATGCACGCCGAAGACGTTTTTTACTATGTCAGTTATATCGTCCAACCGTGTTTCGTCGAAATTCCTAATTACGTAACGTCCGTTCGTACGCGAGAAATCGTATTCGAAACCTTTAAGCGCTGCTTTGATATTGGATATCAGCGCGCTTTCGAAAAATTCGCGGTTATTACCCTTTAAGTGAATTTCTGAATATCTGATAATAATTACTTTCATATGCACCTATCCTAACATTGTTTTGCGAAGATCCGTAATGCACAGCCTAAGCTTTTCCGCAAGCAACTCGGCTTCTTCCTTGGTGTTGTACTTAGAAAAGCTTATGCGTATTACTCCTTCGGAATATTTCGCTTCGAGTCCTATCGCTTTTGCAAATCTGCTTTGTTTGTTTTTAGAGCTGCAAGCCGAACCCGTTCCTATTATTATATCATACTTTTCCAGCATATGCACGAGCACTTCGCCTTTAATGTCGGCAAAAGCCAACGACATAATTGCGGGAGAAACGTTTTCCGTACAAATTTCTTTCCAATCCGAAACAGAAGCAAGCGCGTTGCGTATTATTTGCTTGTATTCCGTAAAATTATGCGCGTTTGCCGCCACATTGTCGCAGGCAAGCTCTATTGCTTTGGCAAATCCTACAATTCCGCCTACAAATTCGGTGCCGGAGCGCAGTCCTTTTTCCTGTCCGCCGCCGCGCAGCAACGGAGATATTTTCAAGTTGTTTTTAACGTACAGTCCGCCAACGCCTTTGCTTCCGTGAATTTTGTGTGAAGCGAACGAGTACAAATCGACTCCCAAGTAACGAATGTTAACGGGAATTTTACCTAACGCCTGCACCCCGTCGGAAAAGGTAACCGTATCGGCGTTCTTTGCCTTAATCATTGCGTTAATAGCGCGCACGTCGTTTATCGCTCCGGTCTCGTTGCTGACGTGCATAAAGCAAGCCAATACTGTTTGCTCGTCCACCTTGCTTATGAAGTCGTTCGCGTCTATATGCCCGTCGGCAAGAGTCTTGGCGATGCGTACTTCGTATCCGCGATTAGACAGTTCGGCTACGGCATTGTAAGTCGCAGAATGCTCGATAAGGCTTATTACAACGTTGCCGCGCTTGGCGCGTAGACTCCCCATTATGGCAATATTGTCCGATTCAGTACCTCCGGAAGTAAAAAATATTTCCGTGTCGTTTACTCCCAACCTACGGGCAATATCCCGTCTTGCCGTGTTTATATCGTTTGCGACGTTTAAGCTGTAAGTACTTCTTGCGGACGGATTGAAATATATTTCCGCGGCGTAACGTGACAATATCTTCTGCACTTCATCATCCACGCGCGTCGTCGCGCAATTATCGAAATAATGTACCATTATAACTCCAAAGCAATATTATGTTTAACATAATATTCTGTATTTTTCTATTTTTCGTGGTTCTACGGATAATTCAGCTCAAATAATACTTATTTCAGTGTTATTACGGTTACCCCGCTTTCGCCTTCTCCGTACGCGCCCAGCCTAAATTCTGCAACATTGGGATGTTTTCGGAAATGCTCGTGCAGTCCTGCGCGAAGCTTTCCTGTGCCCATTCCGTGAATTATCCACAATTGCGACAAGCCTGCAAGCACTGCCGAATCGATAAAAGCGTCTACGTTGGCTATCGCTTCGTCAACAGTTTGCCCTATAACATTCAGCTCATTGTTTATGCTGCGCGTATTGATTTTTGTTTTGGAATCCGACTTCCCACGCTGAAACCGCGCTGCTTTTTTGTTTATTTCAGTCTTTGCGTAATACAGGTCGTCCGCCGACACTTCCGTCGTCATATTTCCGCATTTAACTTTAATACGCGATTTAGAGCGAATTTCCGTTATGCGCACCTGTACGTTCAGCTTCTTAGAATACGCCGTATCGCCTACCTTTAACTTATCGAAGTCTACCTTGTCGCCGGTAAATATAACCACTTCTTCTTGATTTTTATCGTCGGATATGTCGATGTCGCCGATTTTCTTTGCGGCGGCGCGGGCTGCAAACAAGTCCTTGTCCGACACTACGTCGCGACTGAGAATTTCTTTGATTTCTCCGATAAGCTCTCCTGCGTCCGCTTTCGCCTTGGCAACTATTTTACGGGCTTCTTCGCGCGAGCCTTCCAACAACTTGTTTCTTTCATTTAACAAACTGCTGTTCAGCTTCTCGGCGCGTGCCTTTTCCGCAAGCAGCAAACGCTTTTCTTCGACTAACTCCGCCAACTTTCTTTCGTAATCCTTACGTATCTCGTCGGCGTTTTGGATAACTCTTTCGAAGGCGAGCTTTTCATCGGAAACGTTACTGCGAGCAAAATCTATTACGTCTTGACGTAGACCCAACTTGGAAGCTATCGCTATTGCGTTGGAGCTTCCGGGCACACCCATTATCAGTCTGTATGTGGGCGCAAGCGTTTGAATATCGAACTCCATCGACGCGTTTTCCACCCTATCGGTTGTCAGCGAATACTCCTTCAATTTGCCATAGTGCGTTGTTATAACGCATTTTGCGCCGCTTTTACGTAAAAATTCGGTAACGGCAAGCGCAAGCGCGGTTCCTTCGTTAGGCTCGGTGCCCGCTCCCACTTCGTCTATTAGAACCAAATTCCCCCTTTCGGCAATGTTTAGAATATCTCGCAAATTGGTTATATGTCCCGAAAAAGTGGACAAATTCTGCTCGATGCTCTGTTCGTCGCCGATATCGCACAAAATATCTTTATAGAAAGATACTTCGCTTTCTTCTTGGCACGGAATAAACAGTCCTGTCATCGCCATAGCGCATAACAAGCCGACGGTTTTCAGAGTAACGGTTTTTCCGCCGGTATTAGGACCGGTAATAACAATTATGTCGTATTCGTCGCCCAACTTTATGGATATAGGCACGACTTTGTCCTTATTTAACAGTGGGTGGCGCGCTTTTTTTAGATTGACAACGCCGTTATCGTTCATCACGGGCAGTGTACACTTATTTTCCAACGCGTATTTAACCTTGCTGAAAATCACGTCTATATCGCTCACAGTATCCTGAGAAACCACTATTTTTGCGGCATTAGGTGAAATTCTGTCCGTAAAAGCCTGCAATATGCGTTGAATCTCGGCTTTTTCTTCCAAGGTCGCTTCGCGCAAGGCGTTGTTGAGCTGAACTATCGCCATCGGCTCGACAAATAAAGTAGCGCCTGTAGCCGACTGATCGTGCACAATTCCGCTGACAAACGATTTATACTCCTGCTTTACGGGAATAACGTATCTGTCTCCGCGCAATGTAACGATAGAATCCTGTAAATACTTGGACATTTCGCCGCTTTTTGTATAGCTTTGTAGCTTTTGCTTAATGTCTGCGTTTATCGATTTGATTTTCTTACGAATGTTATACAACTCCGTAGAAGCTTTATCGTTCATTTCTTCTTCGGAAAGTATCGCAAAGTCTATGTCGTTCTCCAATTCCTTATCGGTATACAGCGCGTAAGCTTTGGCTCGAAGCAACGACGTGTCAATTCCGTAATCTATCATAAGAGCGGACTGCAAGCTTCGCGAAGTTCTCAGTATACGCATTATTTGAAGCAACTGCCCCATCGACAAGCACGACCCTACTCGTGCAAGCGAGCATATTTCGCTTACGTCGTCCACAGCCAAATCGTATGACGTTTCGTATTGAAACAAATCGTAGGCTTGGCGCGTTTCGTCAAGTAAAGTGCGCGCCTGCTCCGCCGTCTCCGCGGGAGTAAGCTTCAAAACCTTACTTTTGGCAACAGAGCTTACTGCAAATGAGCTTACAGCCTGCAAAATGTCCTTATATTGGAGTTTTATTAACGTTTTAGAATTTATCATAATATTTCATTTTGTGAGTGAATTTGCTCGTCAACGAATCTTACTAAACAGCCGCCCCTTGGTGTACGGAGAATTTTCCGTGTATCCGTCGCAAACGCCGTTATTCAACGATGCATAATGCGCAAGTACATATTTGTCGTAATCGAATAAATATCTTCCAGCGTGGGAAATTTTTGCTACAACAGAAAGCTTTTTTCCGTTTATCAGTTCGAAGCTGCATTTGCCGTCGCGCCGTCGCCGTATATTAAATTCGTTACCCAGTTCGTCGCGGTAAATCAATTCGTTATTCGCTTTGCAGTCTGCGCAGTCGCAACGGTAAATCGATTTGTACGGGCAATGCAACATCTTCATAAGCGTAATATCGCCATCGACAAAGATCAAGCCGCCTTTGTTTCGAAAAGCGGATATTTCTTTTAACGTCAGCTCCGCAGAGTATACAAACGTGTCTGCGTCGTCAAACAAGCTTGCAATATAATCGTTGAATATATTCAGTCCGCTTCCCGCAATGTATTTCAATGCGAATTTTTTGGCAAGTTGCACGTGCGAAACGTTGTGACAAACCAAGCCGACCCTACCGCTATCAAGCAAACGCGTCAAATGCACATCGTTTGCCGACGGCGGAATGTCCAAATACGCACTGTGCGCGCAAGCGGTTTTCACTGCGGCAGCGTCGATAATTTCGGGTTTATATATCAAGTACTCCGCGTCTTGCGCGCTGGCGTTTAATTCCTTTTCCGAATAGCACACAACCGCACATACGCTTTTCTTCGAAACGGAACTTATACTCGGCAGCGGCAAATCGACTGAAATTCTGTCTGCAAACGGCTTTTCGTAATTAGCAATGATCGACTCCGACAGACAATCGAGAACTTCTCTGCGTAACGCGTTTAATTGCGATTTTGCTATGAATATCTCATCCAAAATCATATCTATGTCAGAAATAGTATAATAAGTTTCGCCAGTTTTTCGTAATTGTTGAGCTATTTCTGCTTCATTTGTAGGCTTATTTACAGCAGATTCAGTTACAAAGCTGCTTTCGACTGTTGCTTCTACGTTTCCAAATTTTGCGATAATAACAGCTTTTTGCCCCGCCGTAGCGCTAAAAAGCAAGCGAACGTTAAGTTTTCTTTTAACAGAAGATATATCGTTCAGCAATGTAACCGAAGTCGTCCTATAAGCTTCCATGCCGTCCGCAATTTTACCGTCAAACGCGGCTCTTATGTATCCATTGCCTGTTTCCAGCGCAACTCCGCCGCACACTTCTACTCCGTCGTATAAAATTTTTAGCCCGTCGCCTTTATTTAAGCAGACAGTAGAATTTACGCCGCCGTCTTTGACGGTTCCGACGAAAACCCCCGAATGACTTTGCAGCTTATAGTATATTATATCATCGTTTTTGCCTAAAAGGTAGTTATTGTCTGACATACCGCGATTGTACATTTCTTTGAGATTGTGCACGTCTTTAACGTCAAATTCAAAGTCGTTATCAAATGCTTTTCGGTATGCGCGCGATGTAATACCGGCGTATTCTGCGCGGCGGTTGCGTCCTTCTATTTTGAAAGTTGTAGCTCCGGCATCGGCAAGCAGCTTTGCCGTAGTAATTCCGCATATATCTCGCGCGGACAGCAAATAGCCGCCGTAACCGTCGGCGTTTGACGTATACTTCTTGCGGCATGGCTGAGCGCACAGTCCGCGGTTTCCGCTGTTGCCGCCGACCATAGACGAGAAAAGACACTGTCCCGATTGACAAACGCACAACGCCCCGTGCAAAAAGCATTCTACCTTTATCCCCACTGACGCTATGTCGCGAATATTGTCCAAATCGCATTCTCTTGCGCATACGACAGTTGTCGCTCCCGCGTTTTTTACAAATTGCGCTCCGCTTCTATCGTGAACGTTAAGCTGTGTGCTTGCAACCACTTCGAAGGGCTTAGGAAGAGTTGCTGCCAATTTCATTAGCGCAAGGTCGGTTATTATCACTCCGTCAACGTTAAGCTTGTACACGTCAAGCAGCAATTTCGCTGCTTGCGCAAATTCGGAATTTTTAACGGAAGTATTGATTGCCACAAAAACCTTGACGCCGAACAGATGGCAATAACGCACATACTCGCGAAGATTTTCCAATGTAAAATTAGGAGCCTTCATACGCGCATTAAAGCTGTCCAAGCCCAAATAAACCGCGTCGCAGCCGTTATTAACAGCCGCTATCAGCTGTTCCGCGCTTCCTGCCGGCGCCAATATTTCAAGCTTTCGCGCTTGCTTATCCAAAATTACTCCTTTATTTAACGCAATGTTGCGCCGTATTTCTCTTGAATATTTTTAAGAACCTTTCCTATTTGCTTTTCCACGTCGGAATCCTGCAAGGTTTTGTTTTTGTCGCGGAATACCACCGATACCGCCAAACTCTTTTTATTCTCGCCCAATTGCTCGCCGCGGTATACGTCAAACAGACAGCAACTCTCCGCTAAGCTCAATGCGTCGAATTCGTTCAATATGTCCTGCGCCGCAACGTCTTCGTCACAAAGGAAAGCAAAGTCGCGCGTTATCGACGGATATTTCGCAAACGGACGGAATTGGATTTCCGAAGTGTTGCACATTAGCTTATCTAAATATAGCTCTGCGTACATACAGTCCGTGTCGATATCGAAGTTTGCCGCAACCTTCGGGTGGATTTTTCCGAAATAGCCCAAATTTTCTTCGCCAGACAAAATTTCCGCGGAAATTCCCGGGTGTAATACGGGGGACGCGGAACGGACCAGCTTCAATTTGCCGCGTATAAAATAATGCGTTATTTGTAAAACGTCTTGACGGAAAGCGTCGAAGTCGGTTCCCGTCGCGCACATAGACAAGCGCAGCTGCTCGCGGGGCAATGCCGTCAACGGCAAGCTGTCCGCCAAATACGCCTTACCTATTTCGAACATTCTTATATCGCCGTTGTTGCGAGACAGATTCATCGCCGCGCATTGCAGCATAGCGGGTGCTAATTCTCTGTTCATCAGCGATACTTCTTCGCCGATAGGATTAAGCAGGCGAATATATGGGCTCTCATCTATCGGCGCGCTGCTTGCCTTTGCAAATAATTCCTTTCCGCCGAAAGGATAAAATACGCATTCGTTGTAGCGCAACCCGCACAGGATTTCGCGTATCTTGTCGCAGTTGTCGCTTTCAGTCGTTTTTCCGCCGCAGGTAATATGCGAACCTTCAAGAAGCGTACCCTTAATATTGTCGTAACCGTAAACGCGAATCAGTTCTTCCACAATATCGCAATCGCGCGTTATATCGTCGCGATACGGCGGAACTGTGCAGCTAAGCGTTCCGTCTGCAATAGTCGCGCCTATGTTCAGCGATTTTAATATAGCGACAATTCTGTCGTCGGGTATAACGATGCCGAGCAGACTTTTTATCCGTTCTGTCGGAAGCGTTATTGTTCTGTCTCCCGCTATTTCTCCTACCGATATTCTTCCGCGAGTAACCTTACCGCAGCCGAGCTGTTCCGCCAAATGCAGCGCTCTGGACAGTCCCAAATTATTCGTGTAGGTTTCTATGCCTTTTTCGAAACGCGCGGACGAATCGGAACGTAAGCCTAATCTTCTGCTTGTACGGCGTACGTTCATTCGTGCAAAGGAAGCGGATTCGAACAGAACGCAAGCGGTACCTTCTTTTATTTCCGAATTTGCTCCGCCCATAATACCCGCCAAACCAACCGCTCGCCGCTTATCCGCAATTACCAAATCGTCGGAATTCAATACGTACTCTTTGCCGTCAAGCGGGACGATTTTTTCTCCGTCGCAGGCTCTGCGCACGACTATCGTCTTATCGGTTATATCGTCGTAATCAAACGCGTGCATAGGCTGCCCTATTTCGAACAAAACGTAATTAGTTATATCTACCAAATTGTTGATTCCGCGCAGCCCCACTTTTGCCAGTCTGCTTGTGAGCCACAACGGCGATTTGCCTATTTTAACGTCGGTTAGTCCTTGCATAAAGTAGCCTTTGCATATGTCCGATGCTTCAACGTTAACCGTTACCAAGTCGTTGGTAGCGTCTCCCGTTTCGGAATACGAAATATCGGGTTGCTTGCAATTTTTTCCAAGCGCAACGGCAACCTCGCGCGCAAGGCCCAAAACGCTGTTGCAGTCCTGACGGTTGGCGGTAACGTTTACGTCCAATACATAATCGTCTATTCCTACTTCTTGACGTATATCTTGACCTACTTGCGCGTCGGCGTTCAGTATCAGTACGCCGTCCTTGTCGGCATTGGGATACATGTCCGAGTTGATGCCCAATTCTTCCGCGCCGCAAAACATACCCCAGGATTCTTCTCCGCGCATTTTCCCCTTTGTAATATGCAAGCCGTTTGCAAGATCGGCGTTATGCAAAGCTACGGGGACCTTGTCTCCGACCTTTACATTATGGTCGTTAGTTACTATCGGCAAAATCTCTGTGCCGATATCTACTTTGCAGCAAAGCAAGCGCTCTGCATTGGGATGCTGAGATATTTCTTTTATCTGACATACTTTGACGTTGGTAACGTGCTCGCCGAGATATACTACTTCTTCTATCTCGAGTCCGATATCCACCATTTTTTTGCACAAAGTTTCTATATTTTCCGTTATATCAACGTAATCGCGTATCCAAGAAAGCGGTAATTTCATTATGCTGTCTCCTTATTTGCCGAATTGTTTAATAAAGCGCGCGTCGTTTTCGTAAAACAAGCGTATATCGGGAATGCCGTACTTTATCATCGCTATGCGTTCCAATCCTATGCCAAAAGCGTAGCCGTTGTATTTAGAGCTGTCTATCCCGCAATTTTCCAAAACAAACGGATTTACCATTCCGGCTCCCAATACTTCTATCCAACCGGTGCCTTTACATAACGAACAACCCTTGCCGCCGCAATTACTGCAAGAAAGGTCCACTTCTACACTCGGTTCGGTAAAGGGGAAGAAGGACGGGCGAAAGCGTACTTTCGTACTTTTACCGAACAGCTTCGAAGCCAAATACTCCAAAGTACCCTTCAAGTCGCACAAGGTTACGTTTTCGTCAACCACAAGAGCTTCTATTTGATGAAATACAGGCGAATGCGATGCGTCGCTGTCCGAACGAAACACCTTGCCGGGACACAGCATTTTAATAGGCGGCTTCTTCTTTTCCATCAAACGAGCCTGCATAGGCGACGTATGCGTACGCAGCAATATTCCGTCCGATATATAAAAGGTATCCTGCATATCCCGCGCAGGATGGTCGTAAGGAATGTTCAAAGCTTGAAAGTTGTAATAATCCGTTTCGATTTCCGGACCGGACAAAACTTCGAATCCCATCGCCGTCATAAGTCGGCAAATTTCGTTCTCCACAAGCGTTACCGGGTGCAGCGAGCCCCAAGGACGAACGTCGGTTAAGCTCACGTCCACTTTTTCCTGCTGCAAACGACGCTGCATTTCCTGCTCCTTCATCTCGGCAAGCTTAGATTGCAGCGCGCTTTCAATATAATTGCGCAACTCGTTTACCTTTGCTCCGAAAGAAGGGCGTTCTTCGGGCGACAAGTCTTTTATACCTTTAAGCAAAGCGGTCAACTCGCCGGATTTACCCAAATACCGTACTTTCAAGTCCTGCGCCTGCTCGGTCGATTGACAGCCGCCGACTTCCGCGTCGAACTTATTCTTGATTTCTCCAATTGTGCTCATACTGACTCCTTTATTCGATATTGCGCTAAAACAATAAATTTAATTTCAATGCCGTAGGTTGATAGGCAAATACAAAAAAGCCCCAAGCCGCAAAATACGACTTAGGGCGATAATAAACCGCGGTACCACCTAACTTCGAAAGATTACAACAATAATCTTTCCTTTGAGTTTTATAACGGAAACTACCCGCAAACGGCTACTGATTTCACCGCTCGAACTCGGAAGGGAATATCTTTTTACGCAACGGCAGGGCTTGCACCGCCCCCTGCTCGCTAAACGTTGTTGCTCGTAAACTCTTGCGCTTCGTCGACGTTTTTTCTATTATGTTAAATACAAAATCAGTATAACAAAAAAAACGTTTCTTGACAACAAAATTACAACAAAATTTTCAAAACGTAATCGTACATCGTCAAGAAGAACCGAGAAGCAGCCCGCCCTGCAAAAATGTATCGGGGACTTTACCTATAATTACGCTTTCGCAAAGCAGCACGGGGGTCGAAGTCGCAACTTCGGTATGAGCGGTAGGAATAATCAGATCCACCACGCTTTCCACATTAAGATAAATACGGTGTAGCGTTTGATTTATTCCTGCCGTTTCGAACGTTGAAGTAAATGTGCAATTGACCGTGCCTACGGGCGTAACTACGATATTTATTTTAGGACCTTTTTCGGATAGCAGCGGTATACCGGACAGCGTACCCAACGGAACGTTCACGTCAAAGGATGTCAAATCGTTGATTTTACTTTGCGACAGCAGCGCGGTATTGCGTGCGAGAGAGTTAACAAGACTGCTGTTGGCGGTAATCATAGTAATATCGTTGTTGGAATTTTTCTCTATGGTTACAAAATCAGCGTAATTACATTCGTTGGTAATAGCTAAACATACGGCTTCATTTATAACGCGCGCCGTTTCCGATTTCAAGCGTGTCACCGCCACATCCAAAATAGTCGGCGTCATTGATTTCCAATAAATCCATAGCGCGAGCAACACGCTTAGGATAACTATAACGGCAATAGTAAATGCGATTTTGCGCCACAGACTTTTGCGTTTTTTGCGCTTGGCGTCCTTATTTACCACAGTGTAATTATACATACTTCACCTTACGCCATAGTATATTCGCAACCGTTCGGTTTGGTTACAATTATTTCTTTTTAGTACGCGGACGGAACAGGACCGCAACCAGATAACCGGCTACAATTGCGACGGATATACCTGTTGCGCAGGCCGCCAAACCGCCTTTAAGAGCTCCGTAAACCCCTTCTTGATGCGCAGACTTAACCGCGCCCTTAACCAACGCGCAGCCGAAGCCGGAAATGGGAATACTTGCTCCAGCTCCCGCAAATTCGATCAGCTTGCTGTATAAGCCGAAGCCCTCCAATACCGCGCCCGCAATCAAGAACAGCACAAGAATTTTACCGTTAGTCAAGTGCGTAAAATTGATTATTATCTGACCTATAAGGCATATGCCTCCGCCTATTAAAAAGGCTTTAACAAACATCCAAAACGTTTCCATACTAAATGCAAACCTCCACTAAGTGCGTAATTGCTGGGATACTGTCCCCTTGGAAGGACGTGGTCGGACTCATAAGCGCGCCCGTGCCTAAAAGCAGTATTTTTTTGTATTCGCCCCTGCGCAGACGACCGAGCAAAACGCTATTGAACACCAAGGCCGAACAAGCCGCGCCGCTGCCTCCCTGATAAGTTTGCTGCTCGTCCCAATAAAGCGAAGCGCCGCAATCGTGCTGTTTGGACGAAATGTCGCAGCCTTCCTGCCGAGCAAGATCCAAAAGTATATCCGAGCCCAATTTTCCCAAGTCGCCCGTATATATCACGTCGTAGTCGTCCGGACAAGCGTTAGTATCACGGAAAAACGTTACCAGCGTGTCGCAAGCGGACGGCGCCATCGCAGCGCCCATATTATTAACGTCCATTATGCCGTAGTCCACTACTCTGCCTATTGTTGCGCGAGTAATTTTGGGAACGCCGACAGCGCTTTGATTCGACAGAACCGTCGCTCCTACGCCTGTGGCCGTCCATTGCGTAACGGGCGAACGCAGCACACCCAATTCCAGCGGATATCTGTATTGCCGCTCCGCCGTGGAAAAGTGACTTCCCGCAACGCACACAACGTTTTCGTAACCGTTAGACACAAGACACGAGCCTACTATCAAGCTTTCTGCATACGTCGCGCAGGCGTTGTACAGCCCCAAAAAGCCCGCGTGCTGCTTACGCGCGGAAAAAGACATAGAAACGTTCTGGTTGAGCAAATCACCGCCCAAAACCGCGTCTACGTCACCGTTTTCAAGATTTGCTTTGCCTATAACGCCGTCTATCGCATGCTCGAACATTTTTCTCTCGGCGCGCTCGAAGGTGTTCTGCCCGAACATATCGTCGTTTAACGCCAGATCGAAAAACCCCTTATATCTGCCGTCGTTCTCTTTTGGCCCTGCAACCGTATAGCCTTCGATGATATATGAGTTCTCAAACGTAAGCGTTCGGTTCTTGTAGTAGTCCATATCAACCCCCGAAAAGCAGCGTAAGCAACGCTATAATAACGGAAATCGTTACGCCGTTAACTATAACAGGCCCCGCCACCAAAAACATTTTCGCGCCGACTCCGTAAATATACCCTTCCGAACGGAATTCCAGCGCAGGCGATACAACCGCATTGGAGAATCCTGTTATGGGAATGGTCGAGCCCGCGCCCGCAAAACGGCCGATATTGTCGTAAATACCCAATCCCGTAAATATAGCGGCGATAAGCACCATTGTGCCGGAAGCCAATACTGAAGCGTCCTCTACGGAAAACCACAGCTTATACAACTCGATAAAGGCTTGCCCTATCGTGCATATTACTCCGCCTATTATGAAAGCCCATATCATATTCTTCCAGTGCGAGCTTTTGGGCATCTTTTCGAATACATACGATTTGTAATTGTCTTTAGTAATTTCGTAAGTTTTTTCCATTACAAAATATACCCCCTCAATAAAGGAATGCTAAATATTATTTTCTGCTTATTTCGCCGAGATTATCTTCTCTGCCGTATTGCTTAGGCAAATACGTCTCTTTTTCGTCTATATTCGAGCCGTACTTCCTGCTTTTGGGTAATTTCATAAAAATATTTTTGACAAAAATATCCGAATGTATTCTTTTCGACGGTTTTTTTGTGAAACTGAAATTTTAATTCTCAAAACAACAATATATTACAGACATAGTATCTTAGAAAATAACAAAATTTGTTGTAATACAACTTAAATCTTATAATAGATTACAAATTCGAAAAATAAAACGACGCTTGAAAGATATTCAAACGTCGCAATAATTTTATACTATTTATCTTTACTCAACTTTCTCAACCTGTTCGCCAACTAAAAATTCAGGTACTTCTTCTACTTTATCGAACATCGGCTTCTCAACGGTTTTAACGGACAGGTCGCTTGCGGAAATCTCTTGCAGCTTTGCAAGTAATGTTTCGTAATCGGGCAAGTCCGAAACGTCGCTTATGGAGAAACGCTTCAAAAAGTCGTCCGTCGTAGCAAAAAGCAACGGTTTTCCAATTGTTTCCTTGCGTCCTACCACTTCCACAAGCCCTAAACGCACTAAATTTTGGACGGAATACGAACAGTCGACGGATCTTATTTCCTCCACGTCCAATCGCGTTACGGGCTGCTTATAGGCTATAATCGCCAATGTTTCCAACATAGCGTTGGTAAGCTCTTTTTCCTTTATAGGATTAAGCACGGCTTCTACTTCGGCGGAGTACTGCGGGTTAGTGGAAAATTGCAGTTTCTTGTTAAACCGCAACAAGTGTATTCCGCTGTCTCCGCTGTATTTACTTTGCAGTTCCGCAACAGCTTTGTTGAAATCCTTAGTATCTGCGTTGAGCTTTTCTTTTATAAAAGCTTCTTCTATTTCCTTACCGGAAACAAAAAGCACCGCTTCTATCTGATTACTCAAAAGACTCATACTCATCCTCCATCACTACTTCGACGCTGTCGGCGTCTGGACGTTTTTCTATAAATATATCTTCGAACAAATTAGCTTGACTAACCTTTACAATTTGTAGTTTAAGCAATTCAAGTACGGCTAAAAATGTTGTTACAATTTCATTGCGGCTGGCATTTTCGTCAAACAACTCCACAAAGCGAAATTTGTCTTCTACCAAAAGCACTTCGCGTATATAAGCCATTTTTTGCGGAACGGAAAAGCTCTCTTTGGTAATAGCGCGGGAAACGTTTTCCGCCTGCGCCTTAACTTGCATTTTCATAAGGAATTTCTGAAACGCCTGCACAAAGCCGTCCACGCTCAAATTTTCTTTTATGACGGAAATCTCTTTGCCTACGTTCTTGTCCGGTTCACGATAAAAGCGGTTAACGTTTTCCTGCTCTTTAAGCTCGGTAACAATTTCTTTGAAAAGCTTGTATTCTTCCAACTGGCGTATCAGCACCTTTTCGGGCGATTCTTCGTCGTCTTCCAAGCCGGGCAACACAGGCAGCAGCGCGCGCGACTTAATTTCCAATAGCGTGGCGGACATATTCATATATTCGCTCGCTTTGTCGAAGTCCAATTCCGAAAGCTGCGACATATATTGCAAAAACTGCTCGGTTACCTGCGAAACGAAAATATCCTTAATCTCTATTTTGTTTTCTTTAACCAATGCTAACAGCAGGTCCAACGGTCCGGAAAAATTGGTCAGCTTCAGCTCCAACTCCGAGCTTTCCGCTTCGTCGAAGATATACTGCTGTTGATATTCTTCGCTCATCAAAATATTAACCCCCAAAACGCAATAAAACCCTTCTGTATCCAGCCGCCCACCGTGCCGATATAAAGGTTTAGGGGCGTAAAAGCAGATATATAAGGTATGCTGTCTAACACTATAAGTCCCAACATAATATACAAGCTGTATCTGCGTACAAACCTCATATATCCGTTGTTTTCGTTTACAAAGCAGCTCAGCAGTCTATATCCGTCCAGCGGAAATAACGGCAGCAGGTTGAATAATGCAAAACTCACATTCAACTGCACCATCAGTCTGCTGAAATAGTAAAAGAAAGCAACCAAGTAGTATACGCTTTCGTTGTTGACAGAAGTAAACGCGATGTTACCCAAAAGCACGGTCGGCATTGCGAATACAAACGCAAGCAAAACGTTCATCAATATGCCCGCAAGCGACACCGTAACGCAGCCTGTTTTGTACTTTTTGAAGTTGCGCGGGTCAATAGGCACAGGCTTTGCCCAGCCGAAGCCAACAACCAACATCATCAGCAAGCCGAAAATATCAAAGTGTTTCAGCGGATTAAGACTGAGTCTGCCGTACATTTTTGCCGTGCGGTCGCCGTTCCACAACGCAACCAAGCCGTGCGCAATCTCGTGCAGTACCAAAGCAAAAACTATTGCGAAAAGCAACGCCAGAACGTACAACAGTCCCAAGCGCCCGTTTTCGCGTATTACTTCTATCATCTGCACGATAATCATTTATATATTGTAGCAAAATGCTTGCATAAAGTCAAATACTTTCAATACGGCGTCATTTCTTTCGGAAGCGGCTATCGGTTGCTGCGCCGTTCGGCATTTCACATACGTATAAGCAGTCTAAACAAAAATTATTAGCGCAAGTGTAAAATACTCGAAGTAAAGCGCAAACGCCGAGTTTTGGTAGACTCGGCGTTTGAAAAAGTATCGAACTTTTTTTAACTTTAATTGTTAGTAGCAAGATCTTTAACGTAATCCCAATAAGATTTCGCTTCAATATCCTTTTGCACGGTCAATGCGGTTTCTTTTACAACTTTTCCGTTAGCGTCCAACAGCTTTGCCTTACCCACTACGTCTCCGCGTTTGACGGGAGCTTTAACGCTTGCTTCGATTTCATACTCTACGTTGTAGTCCGCTTCGCCTTTTTTACCGAAAGCAGTAAGCTTGTCCGCAGATATTACGTTTACAGTGCTTTCCTTTCCGCCGCTTATTGCAATGCTGCCCACTTCGCCGTTTTTATTTACGTAAACCTTATTTTCGTAATTGGCAAACGCGTAATTGAACATTTCGCTTACTTCCTTAAAGCGCGTTTTGCTGTCTGGTGCTCCCACTACAACCGCTATAACGCGCGTGTCGCCGCGTTTTGCCGTGGCGGACAAGCAATGCTGCGCTTCGCTGGTATACCCAGTTTTGCCGCCGTCGCAGCCGTCGTAGAAACGAATAAGACGGTTTGTATTGGTCATTCCCGTTACACGTCCCGACGGATGAACAAAGTCTTCCATCCATATGCGGGAACAAGCAAAGTAATGCTCATGCTTAATAAGATTCGCAAACATAACCGCAACGTCCTTAGCGCAGGAATATTGACTTACGGCAGGCAAACCCGTGCAGTTTTCGAAATTCGTTGCCACCAAATTAAGCTCTTTGGCTTTGGCGTTCATACGTTTTACAAAGCTTTGCACACTGCCGTCCAAATGCTCGGCAACAGCAACGCAGCTGTCATTGGCAGAACAAACGACAATCGACTTTATAAGGTTGGACATTTTATACGTTGCATTGGCGTCCAAAAACACCTGCGATCCGCCCATCGAAGCGGCGTTGGCACTTGCGGTTATGTCGTCGTCCAAAGCGGCTTTGCCCGAATCGATAGCGTCGTACACGCACAGAAGAGTCATAATCTTCGTCATACTGGCAATCGGACGCTTTTCCGTCGCGTTGTTTTCGTAAATGATTTGTCCGTCTTCCGACATTAGAATCGCTTCTCGCGATTGGGACGCAAGCGCGGTTGCAGGCTGCGCGCAAGCGGTTACCGGTATAAGAATAGCGGTTAACACTGCCACACATATCGCAAGAGTTACAATTTTTCTCATAACTGTCTCCTTGTACTTTTTGACAATAGTATTTGCAAATACGCGATTATTATGTAAAGCTCCAATCGTTTACCGCATAAAAAAACCGTCGATTTTTGTTCGACGGTTTCCGTTTATTTATAGTTATCTTGTCACTCGCTCCCAAACCGACTTAGACGCAACATCGGCAATTCCCAATTGCTCCTTTACCGTATCGTTAATAACGTCAAAGCCTTTAAGCGTCCCCAAATTCGTCGGCACTACGTCGCAGCCGTAAATCAGTAACGGCGTATACTCGCGCGTATGATCGGTGTGAACCTTGTGCGTTGGGTCGCAGCCGTGGTCTCCCGTAATATACAATACGTCGTCGTGATGCAACAGCTTTATCAGCTCTCCTACCTTGCCGTCTATTTCTTCCAACGCTTCGGCGTAACCGTACACGTCCCTTCTGTGTCCGTATTTCATATCGGTATCCACAAGGTTTACGAACACCAATCCGTCAAAACGTTCCTTTGCTATTTCGATAGTTTTATTCAATCCGTCTAAATTGCTCTCGGTGTGAATACTGCGCGTTATTCCCCTGCCGTTAAAAATGTACTCTATTTTTCCTACGGCGACGCTTTCCATCCCCGCTTCTTTAACGCAATCGAGCAATGTCGTGCCCGTAGGATCCAATGAAAAGTCCTTGCGTTCGGTCGTACGCGTAAAAGGATACGAGCCCGTAAACGGTCTGGCAATTATGCGCCCTACCCCGTACGCTCCGCTACACAACTTACGCGCTTTTTCGCACATTTCGTATAGCTCGTCTATCGTGTATTTATCCATATGAACGGCTATCTGCAACACGCTGTCCGCCGAAGTATAAACTATCGGATACCCCGTTTTCAAGTGTTCTTCGCCGTAATCTTTGATTACTTCCGTGCCGCTGTACGGCTTGTTGCAAAGTATTTTCGCGCCCAATTCTTTTTCTAATTTGGCTACGAAATTCTGCGGAAATCCATTAGGAAAAGTAGGCAGCGGTTCGCGGGTTATAACGCCCGCCATTTCCCAATGTCCTACCGTCGTATCCTTGCCCTTCGACAATTCTTCCAATCTTGCATATGCGCCTATCGGCTGTCTGTCGTCATTATAAGTGCCGTCTATATTATACAGCCCCATCTCCGCAAGAACGGGCAAATTAAGGTCGTAAGCGTGACGTATGTTTTTCAAAGTATTTGCGCCGTAATCGTTAAACTTTTTGCAATCGGGCATAGCTCCGATGCCAAAGCCGTCAATTACGAGAATAAAAGCTCTCATACAATGCTCCTTAACGTATAAAACGGCAATAGTTTTTAACCGTTTTTCTACATATATATTATATCAAACATTTCGTAAATACACAATCAAATTAAGCAAGTTAGTATTTTTATTACAACAAAGAAGGCCAATAACTTGTAAACCGTCCAGGCAATTATTATGGCTGCCGTTTGCGTTTGATCGCAAAGCGATTCGCGAAACGTCCTGCAAACCGCCTTTTCGCAAATACAGCAAAAGCACGCGACGGCGCAGAACGCCAAGTCGGCAAGCGCTATAAACAACAGGTACAGTATTCCCCACATAACGGAAATGGTAAATAGCGCGACTACGCAAGCTCCGCAGTAAAAGCATATAATACAGGACACTACCAACCTTAGATAATGCGTTCCCTTAATCAAACCGCACAAAGCAAAACCTAAATAGGCGAATAGGCTTGTCACTACAAAGTATATTACTACGTCGAAGCCCGCCTGCATAATCTTGTCAGCGAACGTCGTTCTGTTAAAATACCACCAACCGTACCGAAACGCGTAAAAAAGCGCAATGCCTAATGCAAAGCCTAATAGACAGGAAAGCACACTAATAATAAACTTCCATTTGTATACGCAAATCTTATGATGAATATCGTCCGCGGTATTGCGCAGATACAACAAAATGCCCATATCAATTGATATGAGCATTTTAATCATTTTATGCTAATTAGTAAGCATCCACTTAGCGTACATACCGTAGCCGCGGGTCGGATCGTTAACAAAAACGTGCGTCACTGCGCCCACAAGTTTACCGTTTTGTACAATCGGGCTACCGCTCATCCCCTGCACAATGCCGCCGGTTTGCGCAAGCAGCTCTTTGTCGGTTACGTGAATAACCATACCCCTGTCATCCCGCGAACTCTGCGCTACGGCTTTTACAATCTCTATTTCATAGCTTTTGCGGACGTTGTCGGACAGAGTACAGTAAATACGCGCTTTACCCGGCTTAATTTCGCCTATGTCGGCAACTTTTATCGGCGCTTTACAGAAGTTAGGCATCGAATTAAACGTTCCGAAAGCCCCGAACTTGTTATTTGCGTATATGTTGCCGATACGTCTGTCAAAGGAAAAGCTTCCCTTCAATTCGCCTGCCGAGCCCTTGCGTCCCTTCTCAACGCCGTCAATAGTACAGTGAAATACTCCGCCGTTTTTACAGTTTACAATATTTCCTTTCGGGTCTGTTATAGGATGACCGAGACTTCCGAAATTAAGATTTTTGCGCACATACGTAAGCGTGCCTATACCGCTGGACGCGTCTCGCGACCACAGCCCCAAACGGTATTGATTGGTAGTAAGATCTTTCTGCGGCTTTATAACTGTCTCGGCAACAGCGCCGTCGCGCAGGTATTTCAGCGTAAGCTCTCTGCCTTCCGAACGGCTTGCTATTTCAGCAAGCTTAGCGGAATTGTAAATTCTTTTACCGTCCAATTCCACTACGACGTCGTTTATTGTTATGCCTGCGTTCATAGCCGGACAACACAGTTTGCCGTCCGCGCCGACAAATTCGTTTAAGCCTATTACCGTTACTCCTTCGCCGTCTATCGTTATGCCTATCGGATATCCGCCGAGATAAACTTCTTCGTCTATTACGGCAGACGTGTTCGTATTAGCCGCTCCGGTAAACAAATCCAAAACGTCGTCTATAACATCCGCGTTAGCTACGCTAACCGCGCAATTATTATCGCATACGGCGTTTACCGTATTCGCCGTCAACGGAATTACGGCGCATTGCAAGCATAATAGAAAAATTAACAGAAGAAATATCGTTTTTTTCATATCCACCTCAAAGTATCAAGCATAGTTTGTGGATATAACAACCGATTATACGCAAAAATACAAATTGCCGCGCCAAAACCGCTCGGCATGCCTTGTTACAAAAACATACGATTAAAATCACATTATAATAAACAAATAGACTCGCTATCTTAAAAAAAAACTGCTGCTTAGTTTGACAAAGATTAAGAATCATCGTTTTAATCGTCTAAACCCGTCAACTCATTTTTATTGGGCTTACGTACATATTTAATCATGTCTTTTTCACAAGCACCAAATTTTTTATAGTTCTCTCGAGCCTGATTTAATGAAACACGATTTGCCATGCCATCTAAATCGGGATTTTCCGATTGAAAAGGGTCATCTTCCCAAAAGCAAACAGGACAGATATCATATTCGCCATCGGGCTTAGAATCAAAAGTATAATAATTACAGCACGGACACTTATATTTCAACTTTTTCTTTTTCAAAAATTTGCACATTTTTAATTTCTTCAATTACTTATTACTGCCAAATACAACTAAATACTAACGCAAGAAAGAAAAGCAACGAAAGTACAGACGAAGGTTGCCGCTGCTCCTATGCCCGCAACGCCAAGCGCTTGACGGTTTGTTTGTTTATCTCGAATTTTAGCCACAAAAAAAGTAGCCGTTGCGGCCAGTAAAGCCAATCCGAGAGAAATACAAAACGTAATAAGAATTTCCATATTTTTTCTATATACTCTTTTTGTAATTATCCGACCATTCTATTAGCTCGCGGGCGTTAACAAGCGCGTGCTGTCCTACGCTTCCCATAAGCCGCGCCACTTCTTCCGAACGTTGTTCGAGCGTTGTCAAACGGTTAACGGCGGTAAAGGTTTTGCCGTCTTTTTCATACTTGTTTATATACAAATTACAATCCGCCATAGCGCAAATCTGCGGTAAATGCGTAATTACGATGCATTGATATCCGTTTTGCTTGTTATGCGACACGTCTGCCAACTTATTCGCCACCATTTGTGCCATATTACCCGAAATTCCCGTATCTATTTCGTCGAAAACCATTGTGGGAATTTTTTCCGCCAAGGCAGTAATATTTTTAACCGCCAACATAAAGCGAGACATCTCGCCGCCGGAAATGACCTTGGATAACGGCTTTAACGGTTCGCCGACATTGGCGGACATCATAAAGCGCACTCTATCGTAGCCGTCCGCAGACGGATTGTTTGCGTAACTTTCGAAAGCTTCCGCGCATTCGAATTCCACTTCGAAGCGCGTACCGCGCATACCAAGGTCGTCAAGCTCGCGCATAATTCTCTGCGACAGCTTGTCCGCTGTACGTTTGCGTTCTTCCGACTTAACGGCGGATAACTCGAACATTTTTTTAAGTATCGCCTGTTTTTCGGCGTTCAGTTCCGCTATGCGCGCGGAACTGTTTAGCAGGTTATTGTATTGCGTTTCGGCGTTTTTAAGAAATTCCAACGCTTCTGCAACGCTCCCGCCGTATTTGCGCTTTAACTGACGAATTTTTTCCAAACGCGCTTCCATTCTGTCCGCTTCCGACGGACTGAAATCTACGGCTTCGAGCAAGCTGTCTAAACTTGCCGACACGTCTTCGATCTCTATACGGGCAGTTTGCAGTCTATCGGCAAGTGCGGCGGCGCTGTCTTCCATACCCGATATTTGCCGCAACGACGATACAGCGTCGGATAACCTGTTTATCGCACCAAGCTCCGATCCGAGACTATCTGCGGCAACGTTAACGGCAGAAGCGATTTTTTCCGCGTTTACCAAACGTTTATGCGTAGCGATCAATTCGTTTTCTTCTTTTTCGTCCAAATCGGCAGCTTTAAGCTCGTCGATTTGAAATTTCAAAATATCCAACAGCCGTTCTCTTTCCGTTTCGCTGCCGCCGAAAGATTTTAATTGCCTGTTTACTTCCGATAGCTTTGGATACCACACAGAGCGCAGCTGCGTATCCGCTCCGCGAAAATCGCAAAATGCGTCCAATACAGACAACTGATTTCTTTCGTCCAATAACGAAAGATGCTGTCCCTGACCGAAAATGTCCGCCAATTCGGAACAAATATCCTTTAACATAGATAGCGTCGCCGTTTTGCCGTTAATACGTATCTCGTTTTTGCCGCTTACGGACATTTTACGGCTGAGAAGTATTTCCGCGTCGTCGCCGTAGCCGTATTCGGTAAGCTTGGCTAAAACGGGACAATCGGTTTCCACTTCGAATAACGCCGTGACTTCGGCAGATTCTTCGCCGTATTTTATAAGAGCTTTATCGGCGCGTTCCCCGAGAACGAAAGCGAGCGAATCTATAATAATGGATTTACCGCTGCCCGTTTCGCCGGACAATACCGAAAGCCCCGTTTGAAAATCTATGTCCAAACGGTCGATTAAAGCTATGTTGTTGATGATAAGATTTTTAAGCATAGTCTACTTTTGTATTCCGTTCCTATAACGCTTCGGTTCTCCTATTCAAACGCCGTCCGCCGCAATACGCCGACTAAGCGTCCGATACACTATCGGTATTGTTCAATACAGCAACTTGTTTATTTCCTGCGCAAACGCCTCGGCTTCGCGGTTGTCGCCGCATACTACAAGTACCGTCCCGCGATCGGACACTACTCCCACAACTTCCGCAAGATTAAGCTGTTCTATGGCCGTCGATACGGTTGATCCTGCGTTGACGATGGTTTTTATTACCGTCAAGTTATTCGCAGTCACAACGGAAATGACGGTTTCACGCAAAATATTGAGCAGCTTTACGGACAAGCTTCCGTCCGCCTTTTGCTTGGTAACGTATTTGTACCTGCCGCTCGAAGTCAGGGTTTTGATAAGCCCCAATTCCTTTATATCGCGTGAAATGGTAGCCTGCGTAACGTTATATCCCGCGTAGTTCAGCTCCTGCACAAGTTCGTCCTGCGTTTCGATATCGCGCGACGTTATAATGTTTATAATTTTCGATTGCCGTGATGCCCGCGTCATTTTTCACTCCTTTATGTAATAATTATACACTGTTCGGAATAAAAATTCAACGGTTTTTCAACATATCGTTCACGACGGCTTTAACGCTTTCTGCATCCAAGCCATTGGCGCGTATCTGTTCGTCAACCGTTGCATGAGCTACAAAAACGTCGTCCACACCCATATTCTTAACTGTAACGGCCGTCTTATCCGCAAAATAAGCCATTACGCTTTGGCCGAAGCCGCCGCTGAGCACGTTTTCTTCTAATGTTATAACACCTACGCCGTTGCCTATACTGTCTAAATAATGCCCGTCCAAAGGCTTAACCGTCGTAACGTCTACGACTTCAACTCCGTCGATGTTTTCGACGGCGGCTTGCGCTGCTTCCGTCATTTTGCTTCCGACGGCAAGCAATACAATTCTACGTTCTTCCGCTTGGCGGATTATGTTCCAGCTTCCCGTAAACTCGCGGCTGTCTTCGCTTAGCGTTTTGGAATACCTAATCGCAACGGGACAGCTTTGGCTTAAGCTCGCGCTCATCATTTGCGACAATTCGGAATACGTCGACGGGGTCCAAACCTTCATATTCGGAATCTGCGACAAGTAAGACAAATCGAACAAGCCCTGATGCGTTTTGCCGTCCGCGCCTACGAATCCCGCTCTATCTATCAGGAAAGTTACCGGTAAACTTTGCAACGCTACGTCGTGCAATATTTCATCGTAAGCTCGCTGCAAAAATGTGGAATAAATAGCTACGAACGGATGCAAACCGCCCTTGGCAAGTCCGCCTGCAAACGTTACCGCGTGTTCTTCGGCTATACCCACGTCGAAAAATCTGTCCGCATATCGCAACTTAAATCCGTCAAGACCCGTTCCCTTGGACATAGCGGCGGTTATTGCCACAACGTCTTTACACTCCGACGCTAACTTTACAAGAGTATCGCCCACGGCTACGGAGCTGTCCATGGAATCCACGTTTACGGCTGCCCCCGATACGGAATGGTAGCTTTCCGGATCGTTTTCGGCAGGAAAATAACCTTTGCCCTTTTTAGTAACTATATGCAAAACCGTCGGTTTGGTTACGTTGTTTTTAATGCGCGTCAAATAGTACACTAAGTCTTTAATCTCGTTGCCGTCGATAATCCCGATATATTTGAGATTAAACATATCGAAATAACTGTTTCGCACGTATCTAAGCTTAGCTCTGCGTTTACACCAACGTAAAAATCTGTAAGTCGGCTTGCCCAACAAAGGAATTCTAAGTAAACTACGTTTTAGCTTTTCTTTATTTCGATCGTATCTGCCCACGCGCAGCTTGGACATATTAAGCGTAGCCGAGCCGACGTTATCGCTAATGGACATATTGTTATCGTTCAAGATAATCAGCATTTTGGAAGCTTGTGCGTTGTTTAACGCTTCGTAAGTCAGTCCGCAGGTCATCGAACCGTCTCCGACAACGCTTATCACGTTATAATCGTCGCGTAAAGCGTCGCGCGCCTTAGTCAAACCCAAGCCCACGGAAATCGCCGTTCCGGCGTGACCGGTATTAAAGCTGTCCGATTCGCTTTCTTCACAATCGGGAAAGCCGCTCAAACCGCCTTTTTGACGTAACGAAGAAAAATTCTCACCGCGACCGGTAAGAATTTTGTGTACGTAACTTTGATGCCCGACGTCCCACACTATTTTGTCGCGTTCGTCGAACACGTAATGCAGTGCTACGGTCAGCTCTACCGCGCCCAAATTACTCGCAAGATGCCCGCCGCTTACCGCTACTTCGTCAATAAGCTTAGCGCGTATATCGGCGCACAATTCCGGCAACTGTTTAACGTCGAGTTTTTTCAGATCGGAAATAGATTTTACTGTTTCAAGCACTTTCAGGCGTCCTTATGGAAAAAGCTTAGAATTTTGGCTACGCCAAAAATGATTTTGTTGCTGTTAATAACGGCAAAGTTTTTGCCTACGGCTTTAAGAGTAATCGTTGCGGTGGATACTATCGCCGATATCGCGACCTTAACGAAGAAATTGGCAATGTCGCTCAAATTCTCGCTAAAACCGTTAGCCAAGCTCATAAAAATCGCCGCGGAGCATACGCCGGAAACAATACCGCATATATCTCCTACTATATCGCAGCAAACGGAAGAAACAATATGGCTGTTTTTAGCCATTTTTACCGCGGTTTTAGCGCCCTTAACCTTTCGCGAAGCCATCGCCAAAAACGGTTCCACATCGCATGCCGTCGAAGCAGTGCCTATCATATCAAACAGCACGCCCAGAGCCAAAATAACCAAGGTAAGCAGGGTTGCCAACCACCATTGCGCGCCCGTAAGCACTAACTCGGAGCCCGCGTTGACCGCAAAAGATAAAAACAACGTAATAATCATAGCCTTCAACGGCCACAAATTACGCGTCTTCTTCTTTTTCTTTTCGCTTTTTTCTTTATCTTTCTTTTTAACGGAATCGGAAGCCGTTTTTTCCGTCGTTTCGGTAATTTCGCTTTGTTCCCGTAACGGAACAGGGTCGGAATTTTTCATAGTTCTCCACAATAATTTTAATAAAGCGGACGAAAGTTTTCGTCGCCGTACATAGCGCAGGATAATAAAAAAAGGTGGTGACTCGTCAAATAAACCTTACGGCATAGGTTCAGTAGGATTTCCCAAGCAAAAACTTCCCGTCGCCGCAGAAGCAGTTTCCTTTTAATTTTGCTTACAGGGTGTCGCCACGCCTGTAACTGAATCGCCACTAAGTCCGTACTATAATCTCTGACAAGCCTAATACAGTCTAGAAGATTTCCTTTGCAGTAACGCCGCATTTTAGTTTCTTTTGCAGAATTCATTTTGTAAAGCAATCGTTGCGCGCTGTCGGCCAACAAACGCGAAGCGTTCATTACTCCCAAAATTCCACTCAAAACAAGCTACTCTGTACACAGCTTTTTGTTCACCGCATAGCAGGTTTAATCTCAGAGAGTAGCGACACTCATTAAGTTACCGCCACCCTGTAGAGTCTCCACGAATACTGGGGATAGGACACATGCCATTGCGCTTTACCCACTATTCTTAACTTCCAGCACCGACCCCCGTTTGGGCAACGAAAGCCGGCACAAGAAACTTCATCGATATGCTCGTCGGCGGTCTTTTAGGCCCGCCTTCAATACGTCGATTACTGACTAGAATACTGCACCACCAAATTTTTCATCCAGTATATATAGTATATCACGTTTTTCCGAAAATGACAATCAATTTGCATATACGGCGAAAACGATATACCGTTTTGCCTTACTACTTGTTTCTTACAAGGTTTTTATCGGCAATTTCTTCCAAATACGAAGTATCGTACGGAAGCCTTGCCGTCAATTCTTTTATTTCGTATGTCAACTTAGACGCATACTCTTTAAGCGCGCGTTCGGACATAACGTCGAGAAAAGACTTTTCGCATTTTTCCGAGTCGAGCATATCGTCGATTACCTGATAGCACACCCCGAGTTTAGACGCGATTTCGTCGAAAATTTTCACTTCTTCGTCGCTTGCTCCGCCGCATAACGCTCCGCATACAATGGAAGCGCGTATCAAGTCTCCCGTCTTGTGCAGCGCAACGGCGTTAGCGTCGTCCACGGTCTTGGTTTCCGTAAACAAATCCAACGATTGACCGTGCACCATACCGTTGATACCGCTCATATTAAATAGATATTTACAAGCGGCAAGATACTTTTTATTGGCAAGCGGACCTTCCAAAACCGTTTCCGCAGCAAGGTTTAACAATGCGTCGCCGGCAAGCACCGCCGAAGCTTCGCCATATTGCATATGACAAGAACGTTTACCGCGGCGCAAGTCGTCGTTGTCCATACAAGGAAGATCGTCGTGGATAAGCGAATAAGTATGGACGTATTCCAACGCCGCAGCCATAATTTTTGCGCCTTCGTTTATTCGTCCGCCTACGGCTTTCGCCGTTTCCAACAAAAGCATAGGTCTTATTCGTTTGCCGCCGCTAAACAAGCTGTATTCCATAGCTTGCGTAACCTTGTCGCAGGTTTTGGGAAAATAATCACGTAAAATTTCTTCAATTGCTTCTACGCTAACGTTATTTTTCATCCGTCAATCTCCTTACTTTTTCTTGCAGAACAATCAGTTTGCCTTTGCAATCGTTGAGCGTACGCATACATTCGTCCGCAAGGTTTACGCTTTGTTCAAAAATCTGCAAAGACTTTTCCAAAGACTCGCTTTCATCTATCTGCGCCGTCAATTCGTCCAACTTGGCGATTTTTTGTTCGAGATTCATTTTGTCACCTTCTCCTTGACGGTCGCTGTAATTTCGCCGTCCTGTAAAGTCAATTTGATATCGTCTCCGACCGATATATTGCGTACCGATTTTATTATTCCGCTGCCGCCCGACAAATAAGCGTATCCGCGTTTAAGCACGTTTACTGGATTTATAGACGTAAGCCGCGTAATACCGTTCTCAACTGCTTTTTCCCGTTCGGAAATTTCTATTTCCAATTTGCGTTCACACGTTAAAATATCGGCTATAATTCCGCGCTTATTCCGTTCGAACAGCGTATCGACTTTTACTCCTATTCTTTCCGCGACGTAAGCGGTTTTCTCTCCGTAACTCTGCATATTGCCGCGCAAAACGTTTGCTATGCGTTCCAAATCGTTTGTCAAGCGGTTTTTTATTGCGGCAGCGTCCATTGTGACGAACTCAGCCGCCTCGCTGGGGGTGACGGCTCGCTTGTCCGCAGCAAAATCGCACAAAGTGTAATCCACTCCGTGACCGACCGCGGACACTACGGGCTTATTGCAAGCCGCTACAGCGCGCACTACCGATTCCGTATTAAATGCGGACAGATCTTCATTAGAGCCGCCGCCGCGTCCGACTATAACCGCATCGACGGGATAACCGTTAAAGAAGCCGATGCCTCTTGCTATTTCTTCTTCCGAACCCGTTCCCTGAACCTTGACAGGATAAAGCACTACGTCGGTAAAAGGCTGACGGCGCAAAACAACGTTGGTTATATCGTGAATAACAGCCCCGTTTTCACTCGTAACTACGCCCACCGTATTGCAACAGTGCGGAACAATGCGTTTACGCTCATCGTCGAATAACCCTTCTTTTTTCAGCTTTTCTTTCAGCTCGACGAAGCGCAAATACGCTTCTCCTGTATTTTTGGTTGCGACAAGTCTTTTAACAAAAAAGGAAACCGAACCGCTTTTAACAAAATAGTTCAATTGCCCTTCGGCGACTACCACATTGCCCTGTTCGGGTACGGCAACGCTGTCGTAGCAAAAACAGTTTACCGAAGCAGCTTCATCCTTTAAGGAAAAATACCATCCGTCGCGGGATTTTTTCAAATTCGTAATTTCTCCGCATACGGAAAGACTGTTCAATACTCCGTCGATATCCAATAGCCCCCGAACGTAATTATTAAGTTGAGTAACGGATATGGTCATTTGTTTTCCGCCGCTGCAAGCGCGTTGAGAAAAAGCGCGGAACGCGTAACGGGACCTACTCCGCCGGGGACGGGCGAAACGGCAAAACACTTGTCGTATACTTCTTCGGCAACGTCGCCGCGCGTCTTACCGTCAACAAAGCTGAGCCCTACGTCTATAACTACGGTCTTGTCAGTCACGCAATCTGCCGTAATAAGCGCGGGTACGCCGCAAGCGGAAACCAATATGTCCGCGCTTCGGCAAACCGACGGTAAATCTACGGTTTTAGTATGGCATACGGTAACAGTAGCGTTTCTTTGAAGCATTATCAGAGCCAACGGCTTGCCCACGGTATTTCCGCGTCCTACTATTACTACGCGCTTTCCTTGAATCGCTATACCGTAGTAATCGAGTAAATTTATTACCGCCGAAGGCGTAGCCGGACGGAAACCGTCTTCGCCGGAATACATTTTGCATACCGACAGCGGATTAAGACAATCTATATCCTTTTCGGCGGGAATAAATTCCACCGCTTTTTGATAACGCTTGGGCAGCGGCTGCTGAACTATCACTCCGCATACGTCCTTACGAGCGCCGGCTTTCGCAACAATGTCGAACACCGCATTCGGGTCGGAATCTTCGTCAAGCGTAATCTTGTCGCACTCAAAACCGTACGTTGCCGCGCTTTTCATTATCGACGCGGAATACTGATTCCAACGCGGCTCGTCAAATCCTATCGCGCAAATACGCGGCTCGCCAAGGGATTCGGCATGCTTGCAAATTTGCTCGCGCATACTTTCTACGCAAGGCTTTCCCAAAAGCAATTTCGCGCTCACGACAGACTCCTTTCGTAACCGGCCAACACTCCGTTGACGTAGGAAACGCTTTTGTCGGTAGAATACTTCTTGGCAAATCCGACGACTTCGTTTATCACTACCGCATGCGGGGTATCGGTGTATATCATTTCGTATAACGCAATTTCCAAGGCGGCAAGGTCAAGTCTGTATATACGCGACAGCTTAAACTGCTTGGAAAAGTCCGCCACAGTTGCGTCCAATTCTTCCTTGTGCTCTATAACGCCTTCCACCAAAGATTGGGCGAAGCGCAAGTCTTCGTCCGTTAACGAAGCCCGATCGAATTGCGACCAATCTCCGTCGAATCGTCCGCTCATTATATAAGTGTATATTTTACAAAACGCGGCTTCTCTCGCGTAACTTCTCATAACAACTCCCAAACGCGCTAAAAACCCTTTGGTAATCAAAGGGTTAATGCTGCGAACTAATTTTCTTCGAATTCTACGTCGATAACGTGTACGTTTACGTCTTTTACCTTAAATTCCGTCATACTTTCGACGGTATTTTTAATAGTGCTCTGAATACTGCTTGCAACGTCGCTCACTTCCACGTTGTAGGCAAGCTTTACATAAACGTCCACGTGCATTTCGTCGCCGATTTGTTCAACCTTAATGGATTCGCGCGCCTGCTTGGAGTTTTCGGTAAACTTAACTACTCCGTCCACTTCGTTCAACGTGCAGTCCACAATGTCGCGCACTATATCACTGTTGTAAACAAGCCTGCCCGATTCGTCAAATCTGTTAACTACTTTCATTTAGTGTTCTCCGCTGTTCTTTTGTATGATTATAACACAGTTTAGTAAAAATTACAATAATTAAACGGATAGAATTCTTACGTAATCGTTAGATATCGACGCTTGCGTGGCTATTATGTTGTAAATTCTTACCGTATCTTCACGCGCAAGCTCGTCTTTATCGACGATAACGCTTACGTTATCCGAATTTGCGTTAACGGTAACCAACACGTCGGCGTACCCCTGAGCCTTCAACAACGTTTCCAGCAACAGCTCCGTCTCCATAGCGTCCACTATTTTTTGTTTTTTTACAAGAGCGTTCTGTCTGGCTTCGGCGTACTCGTCGCCTTCCATATTGATAATTTGGTTAAGTTCGGCAATTTCGTAATCTCTCGTGGCCTGTCTGTCCAAACGAGAAGTTTCGAAGAAACTTGTTTGAACGACGTCGTCGTTCGGCTTATTCTTGTTGGTAAGCAACGTGACGTTCAGTACCGCCGCAACGACAAGTACGCAAACCATAGATACAATCAGCGCAATTTTCTTTCCTTTTGACATAATTTGTTCCTCCTAACTTTTATGTGTAAACACTTGTACCTTGGACACGTCAACGTCAAGCAGTGTTACTACCACTTCTTTAATTTTCATCTTGATTATCGGATTGTCCGCGCCTTCGGCAACTATCACTACCCCTAATATATTAGGCGGCAGCGTTTTTATGACTAAAGGTTCGCCTTTTACCAACACTACCGTCGAAGTTTCGGTACCGTCGGGATTTTTATCCTTTTCGTAAGCGTAAACCTTCTCTTCGTAAGCGTCGTGGGATATGGCGACGGCGACTTTTCCGCAACCTTCGATATTCTCTACTACGCTAACAATTTTATGTTCCATTTGACTTATATATGAATCGAGCGTCGTACTTTTTGCGGAATTTTTTGTAGAAAAAACACCGCCGAATACCAAGACCGCAACTACAACCAAGCCCAACACGGCGGCGACGTAAATTTCGATATTTTTTACTGATTTAATTTTTGCTATAAAGCTCTTAAATTTAGCCATATCTCACTTCCAATAAATAATAATTTCCAATTTCGAAAAATACGCAGACATTGTCTTTCTAACCGAGACTGCCGTTTGCTCGTTCTGCGCCGTATTCAGATAAACCGTAACGCTCTCCGACTTCTCGTCCAATCTAATTTCTTTTACGTCGATGCCGTCCGCTTTAAGTCTCGCTTTTGCCGAAGCCGCCGCAGCTTCATACTTTTTTCGCGTTACGTTATCTATGTAATTTTGCTGTATTTTAATCTCCGTATAATCGCCGCCGACAACGTCCAATGCCGGCGCTACAAAGCTTATTATCGGCTTGATCATAACCAACGTAACTATTACGCCGAATACCGTTCGCACGTATTTGCGAGTCTGTCCTTCCGGCAGTATAACGTCGCACATAACCGACAGTATAGCTATTGCGCACACTGTAACAACCCACTGTCCCATTTGCTATACCCCGTTAGCGCAACTGATTACTATAAATGTCAATATACTGAACATAAAAGCCACGGCAAGTATCAGCACCGACAAAAAGGTTAAATTTTTACTTATTCCGCTCAACATTTTAATATATTTACTCTCCACAATAGGCTCGCACAATGCGCTAACGCATTGTAAGCCCAAGTTTATGCACAGCGTAGACATCAACGGTTTGGCAACGGCAAACAGTAAAATAAGCAAAATTACAGCGCCGAAGGCGTTTTTGATTAGCGAAGTACTGGCTACCACCATATCGAAACCGTCCGCAAGATACCCTCCGAGAATGGGTATATAGTTCCTTGTGGCGAATTTCGCCGCGCGATACGACACCCCGTCTAACGTTATGGCGGAAATACCCTGTACTGACGTAAAAGCCGAATAAACCATAAACAGAACGCCCAAAAGCCACGACGACAGGTTAGACAGAAAAGACGAAGCCTTGTCCACCTTGATATTTGACGAAATATTGCTTATTATGGAAAAAGCAAGCGCAAACACCGAAAGGGGAAGCACGGCATTGGATACCGTTTTGATAACAACGGTTGAGAACATAACCATCGACGGCTGACATACGCTCGAAGCGGCGTTCCCGCCGTTGGCTATCAGTAATGTCAGCAAAATCGGCGCAGACGCTTCGGCAAGAGTTCCCACTTGGTTTAGCAGCGCGTAAGCCTGCTTGTAAGCCTGAACAATCATTGACAATACCGACAGCAACACCACCGTAATTCCTACGAAGGACACGACTTCGTTCGTGCCGTCCGATATCATTCCGCCCGTAGTCTTGCGTATCAGTCCCAATATAACCATTACGACGAAAATAGCGGACAGCTGCGGCAAAACACTGCGCAAGCCGTCGGAAAACAGCGCGGTCAACAGCTGCATAAACGTATCCGCGCCTTCGTATTCGCCGTTTATTATCTCTTTTACCTTATCCGCCACGCTTTGAAAAAAGCCGCCCGCAGCTTCGTCCACTTCGGTAAAATCGATATTTCCCAAATTGTCCGAAACTTCCTTGTCCAAATCTTCCATTACGTCGGCGTAGGCGTATGTGGGAACAAACAACGCAATAATAAGCGCGGCAATAATAATCAGCAGTACGCGTTTCATAATGCCAATTCCTTAATTGCTTCGAACAGCTGCTCCACCATAGGCAACGCGCAAAACAAAATAGCCATTTTGGACGCAAGCAAAACCTTATCGCCTATACTCTTGCAGTTTGCGTCTACGCACACGTTGTTAGTAAATTCCGCCAAATACCCGATGCCGACAACTTTAATCACGCAGGAAATCGCCTGCGAATCTATATTTGCCGCATCTGAAAAGTTGTAAAACGCATACACCAAATCAAACAATTTGTCGCAAAGCATACTCAGTATTACCACGGCTGCGCCAACGGTTAACGGCATTGCAAGCTCCTGCTTCAATTGCCTGACTATTACCACTCCGATAACGGCGAATAATGCGAATAGCGCAATTTTTACAAAATCCATAGTTATAGGTCGAACAGCGAGCGCAGCGTGTCGTACAGCTGCACGATAGTATCCAGCATCATAGCCAGTGCTACCACCAAGCCTACTACGGACACAACAGTGGCAATTTCGTCCTTACCCGCACGCTTCAAAAGCATACACGCTATCGCCGTAATAATGCCTATCAAGGCTATTTTTAATATTATAGTTACGTCCATTTATACCCCGCTACATCAACATAATGCCGAGCATCGCTCCCAAAAGCATTCCTAATTTTCCGTAAACTCCCGCTCGCGAAGCTTCTTTTTCCGTCACTTGCCGGCAATCGTCTTCCAAAATCTTTCCGTAATAATCCAAATGCTCCGAAAGCTGTACTGAACTTACGCAATCCAAATTGCCGAAAAAATCAAGTAAATTTTTCTTTTGATTTTTCGAAAGCTTGCACTTGCACTTACCGTTAGTTAAATAATCCGCAAAAGCCGCCGAACAATTTTGCGTGAACTCTCCGTTGAATTTATCTAATTCGAGTTGCCTGCCGGTAACGTTTTCGCGCAATCCGACCGTATATCTGCGTACGTCTTGATAAAACAAACCTTTCACGGCAATACACTTTTCAATATACTTTCCTATACAATAGCCGCACAAAACGCAGCCTATAAACACTATTATGTCAATCATAGTAAGTTACGTTTCGTCATTTTCAATCATTATCTGATACTTTGAGCGCGGAATTATATTCATACTTCGGTTATTTCGCAATAACACGGCATAATCGAAACATTGCAACAGTCCGAATCGATTGACGAATTCCTTTACGCTTGCGCCGTGAGCGCTGCATAGCACGTTTACTCCGCTATTAACGCAGGAAGAAACGAATTCTATGTCGGACTCGGATAACTCGTCGCATACAATGCAGTCGGGAGACATGGCCCTTAGCCCTACTTCGAACGCGTATGACTTGGATGACCATTTCAATACGTCGCACGCAGCGTATCTGTCGTCGTAAAACAATTCGCCGCGTTCGTCAACGGCAAGCACGTTGCGCGAACTGCTCAGCTTTTCCGCCAAATCGCGCAAGAAGGTCGTTTTGCCGCTAGACGGGGGACCGATTGCTATTACGTTACGGTCGGTCAATAACTCCAACGTTTGCTTGTCCACCACGTTTATCCTGTGCGGAACTCGGAAGCACAGCGAAGTGTACCTTTGAAAGGTATTACGGTCTTTCCCGAATACATGTCCGCATACTCCCACTCTTACGCCGTCGTCTAACGTAAAAAAACCGTTAGACAGCGTTTTTTCGTGAGCGTATACCGAACCGTTGCAGGCTTTTTTAACCACGCCGTCGCAGATATCGCCGACTTTGATTGCCTGTTTGGGCGACAAACTCAAAGAATCCTTTCCCAAGTAATACCATTTGCCGTTGACGTTTACCCTTACTTCCTTTCCGTTTCGCAGTCTAAGCTCGCGCACGGTCGTAATTTTGGACAAACCGTATGCAATTTCTTCGGGCAAACACTCCATCATTTTCATACAATATACTATTGGACAAGCCGTAATATTATGCCAAAAACCAATCTCGGATGCAAAATTATAATATAAAGTACCGCAAAATTTAAGATGCAAACAACAGAACTATTTTTTGCAATTAAAAACCCGACGTTAACCGTCGGGTTAAAAATCAAGTTATTGTATCAAATTATTTCGCCCTTTCCATATATTCGCCTGTACGCGTATCGATACGAATCATTTCGCCTTCGTTAACAAACATAGGCACCATAAGCGTATATCCCGTTTCTACCGTGGCGGGTTTAGTTGCGTTTGTCGCCGTGTTTCCGGCAACCGCAGGCTCACAGTTGACTACTTGAAGAACGACGAAGTTAGGCGGCTCGACAGAGAAAGCTTCTCCCTTATAAAATTTGATTGTCGCAGTCATATTTTCCTTCAAGAACTGCAACGCGTCTTCAACCTGACTCTTGTTCAAGGGAACTTGATCGTAGGTCTCGCTGTCCATAAAGTAATAAATCTCGCCGTCACAGTAAAGGTATTCCATTTCCTTATTTTCTATCTTGGCAAGTTCGTACTTTTCCGAAGGGTTAAACGTTTCTTCTCTCACAGCTCCGGTAACGACGTTTTTAATCTTCGTCCTTACAAACGCGGCACCTTTACCCGGTTTAACGTGTTGGAAGTCGACTATTACGTAAATACCGTTATTATAAACAAACGTTACTCCCTTTCTAAAATCGCCTGCTAAAATCATATATAAGTTCCTCCTGATGTATTACTATAAAATTATAATGTTTTTATCCGACATTGTCAAATCAATAACACTATCTTCTTCAAATAACAGCATATCTTCTATACGCACGCCGCCTACTCCCGGAACGTAAATGCCGGGCTCGCAAGTAATAAACTGTCCCGTTTGCAAAGTATCCTGCGAGCGCGCCGATGCGTACGGGGTTTCGTGAATGTCTATTCCCAAACTGTGTCCCGTGCTGTGCGTAAAATAATCGCCGAAACCGTTCGCCTTAATTATTTCGCGGCAGGCAGTATCAAGTTCCTTACCGGTCATACCGGGATACGCGCTTGTAATACCCATATTCTGCGCCAAAGAAACGACATTGTAAATTTTTCTAAGCTCGTCCTTGGGTTCTCCGACAAATACGGTGCGCGTCATATCCGAGCAATATCCGTGATACCTTGCGCCGAAATCCATTGTTACAGGGTCGCCGTTTTCTATAAGCTTTTCGGTCGGATGCGCGTGCGGTTTAGACGAATTTACACCCGAAGCGATAATCGTATCGAAAGCCAAACCTTCCGCTCCTCGCTTAGCCATTTGATATTCCAGCTCCACCGCAATGTCTCTTTCGGATACGCCCACCTTTATAAAGCCCAATACGGCCGAAAACGCCGCGTCGGTAATGGACTGCGCCTTCTTTATATACTCTATTTCAAGTTCGGTCTTAAAACTTCTTACAACTTCGATATTCTTACCTATCGGAACAAGCTCGAAACCGTCAAGCTGATCTTTCAAATCCGAATATTCGGCTACAGTCATCTCGGTATCTTCAAACCCGACGGTCTTAACCGAACGCTCGGCAAACAAATCCTTAACGACTTTTAACGCGCTGCTACCGTTGGCAATTTGCAATACTTCCGTATTCTCACCTTCAAGGCATTGCGCCATTTCGTAATAACGCGGATCGGTAATAAAGGCAGCTTTATTATCGGGGAATAATGCCAAGCATCCGAAAGTAGACGCAAACTCGGTAAAGTAAAACCGATTCTTTTCGCTCGTTAATATGATTGCGTCAACATTAGACATAGCAAATAATTTGTCAGTATTTTTCATATAACCTCCGCAATTCAGTTTATAGAGTCGTAAATCCGTTTCATTTCAATAGCGTCGTCCGCTTGTGTGCCGTCCGATTCGCATATCGCAACAGGCGACAGCTTGTACTTTTTAAAAATTTTCGCTAACGGCGCGAATTCGGGACCGAATACCTTGTCGGCAAATGTCAGATGCCGCACTTCTCCGCCGGTGCTGTATTCTATTTTAGAAAAATGTATATGCAGCTTATTCGTACGTTCCGCACCTATGGCGTTCAGTAAACAGGCTATAATGCCGTCGTAATCTTCTTCCGTTTTAAGACTGCCGTAGGTACGCGCGTTAATATGTCCGAAATCGATTGTAGGCAGAAAGAAATCGGCAATTTTGCAGAACTCGGCAATTTCTCCGACGTCGCCTATTTGGTTTATCTTGCCCATTGTTTCGGGACAGAACAAGCAGTCGTCCATACCGTTGGCTCTTATAATATCCGCCAAGATTTTAAGTCGCTTTTTCGTCAGTTCCACCGCTTCGCCGCGCGTCATTTTACCTACGGTCGCAGGGTGAAATACTATTCTGTTTCCGCCGAAAGCGCGAGCTTTATTGCAACTGTTAAGCAGATAATTATAAGATTTCTCCGCCATCTCGTCCGCGGGGTTGGCAAAATTTATGTAATACGGCGCGTGAACGGATATCTCCACGCCGAATTCCTTTGCCTTTTCTCCCACGGCTTTGGCTTTGTCGTCTCCGACGTTTATCCCCCGGCCGAAGGAATACTCGTATGCAGTCAACCCCTGCTTAGAAAGCCATTCCGGAGCTTCTACAGATGACTTAAACCCTTCATCGTAAAAGCGTTTGCAGTTTCCGCTGGGACCGAATCTAATCATTGCGGGCATTCTCCTTATCCTTTTGCAATTGCTTGGCAAGCGCGTCCGCGTTATCGAATTTTACTATATCGCGCAAATATTTGCACAGCGAAACTTTAACCGTCTTACCGTACAAATCGCCGCGATAGTCCAACAAATGAGCTTCCACCGCAAATCTGTCTATTCCAAACGTTGGGGTTTTGCCTATATTAACAATACAGCAGTATTCGCGGCCGTCGACCTTAGCCCGTCCGCCGTAAACGCCGGACGGCAAAAATTTATCCGAAGCAACAGTGATATTCGCAGTAGGAAAACCCATCGTTTTGCCAAAGCCGCGTCCGTGAATTACCGTTCCAATCAAAAAAAACGGTTCGGATAACAGTTCATTCGCTTTATCTATGCGTTTATTGCCAAGCAATTCTTTTATTAGCGTCGTGCTAACCTTCGTTCCGTCAGTGCTAATACGGTCCACTACGTCTACAGTGCATACTTTTTCGAGAATCTTACCGATTCCGACACAGTCCGTACCGTCGCTTCCGCAGCGGTGATCGAAGCCGCATACTATGCCCGTAAGATTGTATGCACACAGTTCACGCAAAAATTCTCGACCGCTTTTTTTACGAAATCCGTCGTCGAATTCCTTGGCGATTACGTATTCGACGCCCAAGCTTTCATATATTTGCAGCCTTTCGGTAAACGTATAAAGCACTTTTTCGTCTTTGCCCAATACTTTCAAATGATTATTGCTAAACGTAAACAAAGCTGCTCGCGCTCCGTTTTCGTCTGCGCGCCGTTTTGCCGCTTCCAACAGCTCGACGTGTCCTTTGTGCATACATCCGAAATACCCCAGACAAAGTACAATAGGCGTATTCAGTTCTTCTCCTAACGTAATTACTTGCAAGTCCGCACCTTAGTTAACGTTTTTTAGATAATACTTAATTTTCAAATAACCGCCTTCGTTCACACCCAATCCGAAAAATACGTTTTTACAGTAAACCTTACGGTATCCGCTGTCGAACGGACACTTCACCATGCGCCCGAAATCTATATCGTCGTATTGAGAGTCGGCAAAAACACACTCTTCAACGTCGGAAAGCGGAAATAAAGTATCAGTAAGACAGCTTTCCTTCAACTCGCGCACTTCGTCCAAAGTGTAAGCGCGCGCGATATCGAAACAGCCCGATTGCAGTCTTATCAAACCGCTCATATATCCCACAGTTCCGCAGTAAGCGGCAATATCTCTTGCCAGCGAGCGAATATAAGTTCCGCCGCTGCAGCGTATGTCTATTACAAACGTGTCGGCAGATAACCGAGACACAAGATCGATACCGTATACGGTTACGGTTCGCGGTTTAAGCTCAACCTGCGCTCCGCTGCGCGCTAACTTATACGCACGTACTCCGTTTACCGATTTTGCGGAAAAAACGGGCGGCACCTGATTCAATTGCCCGCAAAAATGCTTTAACGCAACACTTACGTCATCCGCGTTCGGCAAAGTACCGTTCGTTTCGGTTACAGTACCGTACGAATCCAACGTATCGGTGGTTTTTCCGAACGTAAAGAACGCTCTGTAATATTTAGTTTTATTGGTCAGAAAATCGAATAGCTTGGTCGCTTGCCCCACCGCTATCGGAAGCACGCCGCTCGCTCCGGGGTCCAACGTTCCCAAATGTCCCGCTTTTTCTCGGAAAATGTGCTTAACGCACACCACTATATCGCTTGCGGTTGCGCCTACGGGCTTTAGTACGTTAACAAAGCCGTTCATATCGTATAACCTACCGCACGGACAATCTTCTCTATTACATCTTCCAAAAAGCCGTCTATTCTGCAACCCGACGCCAAAACATGTCCGCCGCCGCCGAATTCTTTACAGACTTCGCGTACGTTGAAGTCCTTTCCGCGCATACTAACCTTGTAAGTGTTCGGAGCAAACTCGGTAATGCACACGCCCGCGCGCGCGGTATCTATATCGATAGCATAGCCGACGATTCCGGTGGTAACGCTATGATCCAAACCGAACTCCGCAAGGTCGTCTTGAGTTATATAAATTAAATACATTTTGCCGTCGTAGTACGAACGCATACGAGCTACGACCTTGGCGCGAAGCATTGTTTCCGCGTAAGTAATATCGCGAAAAAACGTTTTGTACACCTTTTCGATATCGGCGTTATATCCAAACAAATCTCCCGCGAAATAAAAACTTGCCGAATCGGTGTTGTTGTGGGCAAAGTTACCCGTGTCCGTACACAGTCCCATATACAAATATGTGGCTATTTGTCCGTCCAATTTCACATCCATATCGCGGGAAATCTCATATACGATTTGGCACGTGCTGGAATACTCTTTCAAACAATTGTATTTCGAAAAAAACTCGCCTCCGTGATGGTCGATGGTCATAGTCTCTGCAAAAGACGCATAGTATCCCGAATTTTCACCCAAGCGAAAAATATCTCCGCAATCTACCGCCACAAGCAAATCGTACCTGTCCGAGCATATCTTGCGATACGAAGCCACTTCGCCGAAGCATAGCAACTTGGCGTTCATATCCGACTCGCAATACAAGTCGGCGTGCACTCCCGCTTTATTAAGCATTAATTTCAATGCAACGGAAGCCCCGACGGTATCGCCGTCGGGATTTATGTGAGAAAATATTGCGACGCGCTTTTTGCCTTTAAGCAATTCGGCCGCCTTTTTAGTTGTTATCGCCGTCTTTGCTAATTTCATTCAAAATCTCGTTTATCTTTTGACCGTACGCCATCGAAGTATCCAAAATAAAATCGAATTGCGGAACTTTACGGATATGCATATTTTTGGAAATTTCTCGTCTTATATACGGTTCGTTTTCGCGTATAGCCACAAAAGTCTTCGCGTCGCGTTCAGCGTCGGTCGAGAATATACTAACGTATACTTTCGCCGAAGAGAGCTCCTTGTCGCAATTGACTTCCAAAATCGTAAACATTTCGGTGATACGCGGATCTTTCACTTTCTTAGTCAACAGCTCCGCAATATAGCGTTTGAATTCCGCGTTTAATTTGTTAACTCTGTCTGTCATTGCGCAATTTCTTCCATTAAATATACTTCGAATACGTCGCCGATTTTAATATCGTTGTAATTCTCCACAGATATACCGCATTCGTAACCGTATGACACTTCCTTTACGTCGTCCTTAAAGCGTTTAAGAGCCATAATGCTGCCGTCGTAAACGCTGACATTATTTCTGTATACGCGAACCTTGCCGTTGCGCACAATCTTGCCGTTAGTAACGTAGCAACCGGCAACTGTACCTACGCCGGAGATTTTGAATACTTCGCGAACTTCGGCAGAACCCAAAATATTCTCGGTAAATTTCGGCGCAAGCATTCCTTTCATAGCGGCCGTAACATCGTCCACCGCGTCGTAAATTACGCTGTACAAACGTATGTCTACGCCTTCTTTTTCCGCCACGGACTTCGCGTTGTTGTCTGCGCGGACGTTAAAGCCTATAACGATAGCCTGCGAAGCTTTTGCGAGCATAATGTCCGTTTCGTTTATGCCGCCTACGCCGCCGTGAATAGCGGAAACCTTCACTTCTTCATTGGAAATCTTTTCCAAGCTTGCTTTTAACGCTTCCAAGCTGCCCTGAACGTCCGTCTTGACGATAATATTTAGCGTTTTAAGTTGACCTTCGGAAATACGTCCGAACAAATCGCCCAAGTTGATAGACGGCATTTGACGCGTATTCTCCAATTTGATTTTGTCTCGGCGTTCTTCCGCAGCCTTTTTAACCAATTTTTCATCGGCTACGTACATATAGTCGCCGGCTTGGGGAACTTCGGAAAAGCCCAAAACTTCAACAGGCATAGACGGACCTGCGGACTTAACCTTCTTTCCCTTGTCGTCAAACATAGCGCGGATTTTGCCCGTGGCGGAGCCGGCTATAAGGCTGTCGCCCACGTTAAGCGTTCCGTTGCTGACTAATATAGTGGCTACGGGCCCCCTGCCCTTGTCAAGCTTGGCTTCGATAATCGTACCAACCGCGCGCTTCTTGGGGTTGGCTTTGAGTTCCTTCAACTCCGTAACCAACAGCACGCTTTCGAGCAGGCTGTCAAGCCCCATACCCGTTTTAGCGGAAACAGGCACCATAATGGTGTCGCCGCCCCATTCTTCGGGAATCAGCTCGTATTCGGTCAGCTGCTGTTTTACTCTGTCGGGATCGATATGCGGCTTATCCATCTTATTGATGGCAACCACAATCGATACGCCCGCCGCTTTGGCGTGATTGATAGCTTCTACCGTCTGCGGCATTACGCCGTCGTCCGCGGCGACTACGATAATTGCAATATCCGTAATCTTCGCTCCGCGTGCGCGCATTGCTGTAAATGCGGCGTGTCCGGGAGTATCGATAAAGGTAATTTGTTCGCCTTTGGCAGTTACGGTATAAGCACCGATATGCTGAGTAATCCCGCCTGCTTCGCCGCTGGTAACGCTTGTATTACGTATAGCGTCCAGCAAAGAAGTCTTACCGTGATCGACGTGTCCCATAACGGTTACGATAGGTGGACGCTTGGTATCATTATCCAATCCGTCATCTGCTTCCGCACCCGAAATAATTTCTTCCGCAGTTTTTTCCACCTTTAATTCTAGCGTTACGCCGTGCAGTCCGGCAATATATTCGGCGTAGTCGAAGTCAACGGAATCGTTGATTGTCTTCATTATGCCTTCCTTGAACAATTGCTTGATAATTTCCGACGCAGAAATTCCTATTCTTTCGCTGAGTAGCTTGATAGGAACTTCTTTGACCGTAATTACCGCGTGAGTAATCTTCGGAGCGACAACGGATGCGGAATTATCGGATTTCTTACTGCGCGCCCGGCGAACAACTCTGTCTTCGTCGTAATCGGCGGAAAAATCACGCGTAAGTAAAGTTTTTTTGTAGCCGGCGGTCTTTTTCTCGTCGGGATGGTCCTTAGTTTTATTCTTGTTACCGTGCGATTTTTGCGGGTCGTTTCTCGGAATATCCATAACGGGCGCAAATTTCTTAGGGGCGGGCTTGTTGGACGGCGAACGTCTATCCGTCGCATTGTCGTCCTTTCCGCCCGAAGCTACGCGTCGCGTATCCGTACGCGTCTGAGCTCCGCCGCGCTGATCGCGTTTCACTCCGCCTTGCGGTGCGGTCGGACGTTTAGCCGCAGCCGTAAGGTCTAAGAATTTTCTGACCTTAACGTTGCCCTTTTCATCCGTATATGTTTCCACTTTACGACCGTTCTCAATTGTCGTGACAATCTTGGTTTTAGGCTTTTCGGGCGCGCTCGCAACTTCTTCGGCAGCCTGCTCGATCGGTTGTTCGTCACAAGTTTCGGGTGCTACGTCCGTTGCTTCCGCGGTTACGGATTCGGCTTCCGTAACAGGCGCAGGTTGTTCGACAACAGTTGTTTGTTCTTGTTCTTCAACAACGTTAATATCTACGGATATTTCTTCCGTTTGTACAAAGTCTTGTTTGCGCTTATGTATCGCTTCGGATAACGCCGAAGCCTGACGTTTAATATTGGACAACGTCTGTTGCAATTCGCGCGCGAAATCCAAAACGTTTGCTTTAAGAACCTTGGCAGTTTCCTGCCCTTTGGTTTGTTGAGTATTCGTCGTATTAGCCATATTGCCTCCAAAACCTAAGCTAAATTATCTAATATAGCCGCCGACAGCGACTTATCGCAAATTGCCAGCGCCTTGCAGTTTCTCTTTGCCAAAGCGTCATAATCGTCTATTTGCCGCAAAGGACAACCGCGTTTTTCGGCGGTGCTTTTCAAAACCGCCTGTGAATTGTCTGACAACGACCGAGTCTGCAATATCAGATAAATTCGTTTTCGATATCTACTTATATTGTCGCAACCGTACACAACCGAGCCTTTTTTTATTGCGAAGCCGATATAAGTTTCTATTTTACCGTTCAATCAATTTCTCCAATTCGTCCGCAACAGTTTCCAATGAAAAACCGTTGCTTTTAGCAAATTTTTTATTCTTAACAGACTTGTCAACGCATTCTTTGCTTTTACAAAGATATACGCCTCGTCCGTTTAGCTTACCCGTTTCGTCAACTACTACGCCGTCAGGCGTGCATACAATTCGTATGAGCTGATTTTTCGGCTTCATTTCTCTGCACGAAACGCACATACGTTCGGGAATTCTTTTAGACGCCGACACTGCTATTCTACCTCGTCGTTTTTCATATCGTCGAACATTCCGCTTTGCATAGCCGCAGTATACGACTTGACATCGATTTTCCAGCCGGTAAGCTTCGCCGCCAAACGCGCGTTCTGTCCTTCTTTGCCGATAGCAAGGGACAGTTTTTCATCGGGAACAACTACCTTAGCTTCTTTGTTGTCTTCGTCCGCCTGCACAATCAAAACCTTAGCAGGAGACAGCGCTCTGGCAATGTAGTCGAGAATATCGCTGCTCCAAGGTATAATGTCTATTTTTTCTCCGCCTATTTCGCTTACGATAGCGTTTACTCTAACGCCCTTGTTGCCCACGCAAGCGCCCACCGCGTCGATATCGGGGTCGGTGGAAAATACCGCCATTTTGGTGCGGAAGCCCGCCTCGCGCACTATGCTCTTAATTTGCACTATGTCCGCGCGTATTTCGGGAACTTCGTTCTCGAACAAACGCTTGATGAACATAAAACTGGCGCGGGACAGCATTACCTGCGTTCCGCCAACGCTGTCGCGGACGCGCTTAACAAGCACCTTTATTCTGTCTCCTGCGTGGTATCTCTCACCGGGAATTTGCTCCTGCGTAGTCAATACGCCTTCCATTTGGTTTTTGCCTATCTCGACGAAAATAGTTCCGTCGTCCTTTACGCGGGTTACAACGCCTATAAGCAGTTCGTTTTCTTTGTCGGCAAACTGATTGAACGTAACGTCTTTCTCCGCTTGGTGCAAGCTGTTCATAATAACCTGCCGCGCGTTCTGAGCCGCGATACGACCGAAAGTGCGCGGGTCTATTTCCGTCAATACTTCGTCGCCCACCTTGTAAGATTTTTTAATTTGGCGCGCGTCATCAATAGAAATCTCCTTTTCGGGAGTTTCCACTTCGTCCACTACTACCTTACAAATATAAGCTCTGATTGTAAACTTGTCGGGATTAGTCTTAACCACAACGTTAGACGCTTCGCCGAAGTTCTTTTTGCACGCGATAGCCAATGCGGTTTCCAAAGAAGAAATTACTTGTTCTTTACTTATGCCTTTTTCTTTTTCCAACTCGTCGAGAGCGAGAAAGAAATCTTTGCTTGTCATTGTATACCTCCTAAAACTCTATGATAGGCTCTACCTTTGCCGTATCCTTCTTATTAAACGTTACCGAGCCGTCTTTTGTCAGAATAACGAAAGACTCGTCGTCATAACTTGTCAAAACGCCTTCGTACGTTTTTTTGTTATTCAGCGGTTTATATAATTTTACTGAAATTTTTTTACCTACGTTGCGCTTATAGTCGCGTTCCGTTTTCAACGGTCTGTCCAGTCCGGGCGATGAAACGTTTAGTATATACGCGCCTTCGATAGGGTCCAAGTTGTCCAACGGTTCGTCGATTGCGCGATGCAGCTTCTCGCAATCATCGATAGTTACGCCGCCGTCCTTGTCTATTACCACAGTAAGGTTCATACCGTCGTATTTTTTTTCGTACAGCACTTCCAGCACTTCCAAACCGAACTGTTCGGCGATAGGCCGAACCAGCTCCAACACTTGCTCCGATACCTTACCCATAAATCCCCCTTACATTAAGTTGAGAGTGGAGAAACCCCCACTCTCACCACAGTAGTAATTAACTTTGGCGAAATTGCGCATAGCAAACAAAACGACACGTTTGCGCAATTTATTATGGTCAAATTATACCACAACTAAAATACTTTGACAAGCATTTACAAAAAATAATTACTTATTTCGACCTATTTGACAGTACTGCCATACAACGCGCCGTGGTCACAGCCGATTCGTGACAAAATACGCTGCCGAGACAGGTTACGCGGCAATGCTTAGCTACGTCTTCTATTCGAGAACAGTTCGGCTTGTGCGTATGTCCGCTCGTATCGAACAGCAGCGAAAACACGTCGCCTTGGTGCTCCGTCTCGTTAGTAAACCGATATCCTACGGGCGAAGCGTAGTAATTGAGAATATCGATTATTTTGGGCGCGTCCAAACCCACAAGTACGCTGCCGTACATAAATTTGAACAAGTCGGGAATCAGCTCAGTAATAGTAGGATAGAACACCAATCTGTCCACCGTTATCTTGGCTTTGTCCAATACGTGCGCGTCAACGTCGGCTTCGGGATTAACATAGGAAAATATCTTTTCGGAAATGCGTCCGTCTTCGATTTTTACTGCGCAAATCGCTACGATTTTGTCTTTTACAACGTTATAGCCGGTGGCGTTGGCATGCAGCACCACGTACGATTTACCGTTCAACGGCGAACGGCTCCGCCGTTCGTTCGAAACGAACGACGTCTGCACATATTCGCTGTAAACTTCGGGCTTTACTACGGAATACTCGTCGGGTATGGTTTTATTGTAATGCGCGGCGTTGCCAATCGGCGCTATATTGCACTTGCACAAATCGTAAACGCACATTTCCAACTGCTCGCTGAACGAATTATACGCCGCTTTACCGCGAACTATTACCGACATTCCATCGTAAATATCCATCATTTTTTTCATCTTCTTGTCGTTTGCAAGCGACCGCGTTCTGGATATGGTCAACGCTTCGGAATCGGTCTTTCCCATAGTTTCTTTTATCGTTTTATAGTCGGAAATATCGAAGCGTGTAAAAATTACGCAAGGTATACTTCCGCCCGAAGCGTCGGACAAAGTAAACTTGCAAACGTACATATTGGGATTGTTCTTCGACGATTTAAGGGTTTTCCCCGAAACCGTACCGCATACGACATACGATTCCGACGGCTTGCGGATATCCGCTATGTACATAGGGGACGACTGTATTATTTTGCCTATGTGTTTGGTCACATTCGATACCGCAAAACAGCGCGACGGCTTTAATAATTCGCGGTTGATTGCCAAACGTACCAATTTTTCCTGCTCCGAAAAATCCGCCTTAGGCAATTCGGAGTCGGCAGCCGACAAAAAGAAGCTAACGCAGTAACTGGTATAATCGGCAAAAAACGCCGACAGCTTGTCCGTTAGTAACGCGGCTTCGGCATTCTTTTCCGTGACGGGATTAACTCGAAATATTACTTTTATGTTTTTTTCTTCAAATTTAACTTCCGCATTCGCGCCCAAAGCGGCAAAGACGGGAAAATTTTTTTTGAAAAACTCGGATAAAAGTTTACGGAAGCTTGCTTCGGTAAAACTGTCGTTTACAAAGGAAACGGAACAGGAATATCCCTGCGGAACAAGCTTTTTCACGTACGCAGCTATATCGTTTCTCACCTGCGCGTCAACGTCCGTCAAATTCGGATAAGAAAGCGTACAAAAAATTTTTCGCAATTGCTTATCAACGCGAATTTCTCTTGCTCGCAAATCGGGCATATTTTCAAATTGACGACGTAGCTGTTCTATTATCATTTGCAAAGTAAATCGATTTCTTTCTTGAATTCTTCAACTGCATTGTCTTGTTCAACGGTCTTGTATATGTTACCGTGCTTAAAAAATACGAACTTTCCGCCGGCGCCCGCCAATCCCAAATCCGCGTCGCGGCATTCTCCCGGACCGTTGACTTCGCAGCCCATTACGGCAATTTTGACGTTTTTTCGAATAGGCGCGACGTACTCGTAAACTTCTGCGGCGACGCTCTCGAGATCTACACTGCATCGCCCGCATTTAGGACAGGAAACAAACTGCGCTCCTGCTCTCATACCCAAAGCGGACAATATCGCCTGCCCCGCCTTCACTTCTTCCAACGGATCTGAAGTTAACGAAACGCGAATTGTATCGCCTATTCCGTCCAAAAGCAACGCGCCTATCCCAATGGAATTTTTTATTATTCCCTGATAAGCCAACCCGGCTTCGGTAACGCCCAAATGTATCGGGTACGGTAATGCTGAGATTAGTCGGTTTGCGGCAACGGTAACGCGCACGTCGCTGCTTTTGACGGACAATACTAAGTCGCCGAAATTGCGTTCTTCGCAGTACTCTACGTAGTTTTTCAAATTTCTTGCCATAGCCTCGGCTACGTCGCCGCCGCACTCGCGCAAAACAGACTTGTCTACCGAACCTGCATTAACGCCCAATCGAATAACAGCTCCGTTCGCCTTGGCGCAGTCAATTACCGCGTCCAACTGTTTAAGCGGAGTATTACCGGGGTTTATTCGTACCTTGTCCGCTCCCGCTTCCATAACCTTTACAGCCAAACCGGCGTCGAAATGAATATCGGCAACCAACGGTACGTTTACGCGTTCGCGGATTTCTTTGAAAGGCGCGACGCATTTGGCATTGGGCAACGCAACGCGTACTATGTCGCAGCCCGCATTGACAAGACCTTCGATTTGTCCGACAGACAAATCGACGTTTTTCACCGAAACGTTCGTCATAGACTGTACGGCTATCGCCGCTCCGCCGCCTATAATTAAGTTTCTTATTTTTACCTGTTTCTTCATAAGTTAAAGCTTTAATAGGTCGATTAAAACCATCAAGACCAAAAGAACAATCAGACCGATGCCGTTTATATATCCCTGCACCTTACGATTCACGGGTTTCCGAGCAATCCATTCTATTAACACGAAAACCATTTGACAGCCGTCCAAAGCAGGCACAGGCAGCAAATTGAACACTGCAAGGTTAACGGAAATCAGCACTATAAGCTTTAACACGCTGCCGAAACCCATGGCCACTACCTGACTGGTCATACTTATCGTAGTTATAGGTCCGCCGACTTGGTCAATGCCTACGGCACCGGTAATAAGTCCGCCAAGGGTTCGCAAAACCAGCATCCCGACTTCGCCGCAATACGGAAAAGTACGAGCTACCGACTCGCCGAAACCGAAACGGTAATTAGCATAACTAACCGTCATTCCTATACCGTTGTACGCGCTGTCCTGCACGGCTATTTTATTGTTAATAAAAACGGTCTTGTCTACCGTGAAATCGATAAGACTGCCGTCCGAGCCGATTGCTGTAAGCATGCACACGTCGCCGGCTTCTTCCAAAAAGCGCTGAAAACTCCCTTTGCTTCCCAACGACTTGCCGTCGAGCTTGTATATCGTCGTCCCAACCGCCAGCTTATGCTCTCCGCTGACGTCCTTATAGTCACCGTCGACTTTGGTAAGCACCGAAGAATAAAAGGTATTCTTTGTCAGCCCGTTTAACGTAACGTTTTTGTAAACGATGCTGCCGTCGTCTGCCTTTTCGGGACGCAGTACTTCGAACGTCATTTCTTTATCGGAATCCATATATCTGCCTATTTCATCCAATACGAATACGCGCTTCCCGTCTATCTTGTAAATTACGTCTCCGCTAAGCAGCTGCTGATTCGCCGACGGCGCATAATCGTAAACGTTGGTAACGACTGCCACAGTATCGCCGTAACAGGAAAACACAATGATTCCTATAATAATCGCCGACAAAAAGTTAAACAGCGCGCCCGAAAACAAAACTATCAGTCGTTTCCAGGGCTTTTGACTGTTAAACGCCTTGGCGTTGCCCGTATCTTCGCTTTCCCCTTCGAACGCGCAAAAACCACCCAACGGCAAAGCGCGCAAAGAAAAAATTTCTCCGTTTTTCTTCTTTTTAGAGAATATTTTCGGTCCCATTCCTATGGCGAATTCGTTGATTTGAAAACCGAGAATTTTTCCCGCCGTATAGTGTCCCGTTTCGTGTATCAGTACCATAAACATCAAAATGACGAAGGCGAGCAAAACTCGCCCGACCCAAGTCATAAATGATGAAAAACTGCAAATTATATTCAGCATATATCTCCGTTTATAAGTTCGTATACGTAATTCTTTGCAAGTCCGTCAAGCAATTTGATATTATCGACGTTAACCTGCAATCGCGCCGCCTTGTCGGAAAAGCGGTCTATCGTACGAGATATTATATTATAAAAACCCGTAAAAGACAACTTACTTCGCAAAAAACTTTCAACGCACACATCGTTAGCCGCGTTCATTACTGTTGCGCACAAAGGCGGATATCGAAATATTTCGTGCCCGAGCTTCGCGCAAGGAAATCTTTCAAAATCGCAGCTTTCAAACGTCAACGTCCGTAATTCGGCAAAATTTACGCTGCCGGCAAGGTTATCTCCGCACCTATTCAGCAACGCGCTTTGAATGGGTATGCGCATATCCGCTCGGCCCATTTGAGCTATAACACTCCCGTCGGAAAATTCCACCATAGAATGAACGACGCTTTGCGGATGAACTACTATTTCTATCAAATTCGGATCTACTCCAAACAGCCACTTGGCTTCGATAACTTCCAACGCTTTATTCGCCATAGTTGCGCTGTCCACCGTAATTTTTTGTCCCATACTCCAATTAGGGTGTTTGAGCGCCTGCAACGGGGTTACGTCGTTCAGTTCGGACAATGCGAATTCGCGGAACGGTCCGCCGCTTGCCGTCAACAGCAACTTGGAGACGCACGAAGAGTCCCTGCCTACGAGACACTGACTGATTGCGAAATGCTCGCTGTCTATCGGAATTAACCGAGATTTTCCGCGCTGCAACGCTTCGGTTATCAGGCTGCCGGCGCAAACAAGAGCTTCTTTATTCGCGATAGCTACGTCTATACCGTGATTTATACAGTACAATACGCTTTCTATGGAGCATATGCCGCGAGTTGCCACAACTGCCAAATCACAGCCTTGTACGGCCTGTATCAGGCAGTCTTCGCCGTCGACGCCGATAAGCGCGGAGTATTCGGGATTAAACTCGCGCGCTTGCTCGTTCAATTTCGAAGCGTTGGAATACGCTACCAACGAATAAACGCGCAACTTGTCAGGATAACGTCGAATAACGTCCAAAGTTTGCGTACCTATCGAACCGGTACTGCCCAATATCGCAACCTTTTTCATTAGTAGATAAACATAAATACGAACGCGACCAAAACGGATGTAATCATTATACCGTCGAATCTGTCCATTATTCCGCCGTGTTCGCCCAAAATTCTGCTGTAATCTTTAATACCGCAGTAACGTTTTACTTGGCTTGCTATCAAATCGCCTATTTGCGTAGTTACCGAACCGAACAGACCGATTATAACGTATGTCACAACTATATGCGCTGTCGACAAGCCGTAGCCCGCAAACGTAAGCCCGAATTGCTCGCCGAATACTTTGAAATAATCGAACAAAAAGTATACAAACGCCGAACCGAACACTCCGCCTACTACTCCGCCGACAGAACCTTCGACAGTCTTTTTGGGACTAATTTCGGGACAAAGCTTATGCTTACCGAACAAGCTTCCCACAAAGAACGCGAACACGTCGGTAAAAGACGACACCGCAAACACGAACGCTAAAGAAATACCGTTCAACGGAAGCAAATTGGTAACGCGGTCTCCGCCCAAAAACGACCAAATGTCGTTTTCCAAAAACGGATATAAGGGGCTTTCCGGCGACACTATCTGCGTGGATGCCGAACGGTTTAAGTACAGCATCGTAGCCATAAACAAACCGGGATATACCAACATAAAGCCTATGTAAATAAGACTGTCCACTCGGTTTTTAACCAAAGAAGTTACGATGGCAGCGATAAACACAACCAAAGTAAAGAATATAATGCCGATAAAACCGAAAAGACTGTACATAGACGCAAGACCTATTCCGTACAGCCAAATGAGCCAACTGAAACAATCCGGAATACGTTCTTTGCCGAACGCTCTGCGCATTTCCACAACGGACAATAATATCAGCACCGCAAGAATCACGGAGTTGATAGCTCTTCCGCTTATTAACTGATTATTAGACGAGTGCGAATAATTCGGAAAAAATATATTCAACGCGATTATTCCTATCATTCCGATAAAAATAAGCGCGCCCACCCATATTCTGTTGATTAAACTCTTTTTATTAAGCATTAAATTATGCCTCCGAAATTACGAGTACGGCATTCGTAATCTTCCAATATGCTATGATACTCTTCGTTGCTGAAATCAGGCCAATAAGTGTCGGAAAAATACAATTCGGCGTACGCGCTTTGAAATAGTAAAAAATTACTCAGCCGTTTCTGTCCGCCGGTGCGTATTATCAAATCGGGCGCAGGTATAAAAGAATTATACAAATTTTCCGTTATACCTTCTACCGTGAACTGCATTTTTTTCTCATTGAGCCGTTTTGCGGCTTCCGCTATCTCTCTTTGACCACCGTAGTTTATACACAAGTTAACGCAAATAGAATTAAATTCTTTGGTTTTATCCTGAATATATTCTATTTTGTCCGCCAAGCCCTGCGGCAAACCTTCGCTTTCACCCGATACTACTATTCGAACCTTGTCTGCGCAAAACTTTTCCAGCCTGCTTAAATATTTATCCGCCAATGAAAACAACGAATTTACTTCTACTTCGGGACGCTTCCAATTTTCCGTAGAGAATACGTATAACGACAAATATTTGACTCCCGACGTTCGCGAACACTCTATTATGCGTTCGGCTACGTCCAAGCCGCGCTTGTGACCGAAAATGCGCGGTAAACCCTTCCGTTTTGCCCAACGACCGTTTCCGTCCATTATAATCGCTACGTGAGTAGGAATTGCCATTTTATACTTCGAACAAATAACGGCACACGACAAGCTCCAAAAGGTCGCCCTTTTCTCTTACCGCCGTTACTATCTCCTTGTCATATTTGCTTTGCTTTCTATCTACATAATAAACAAACTTGAAGTTTGTTATACCTATTTCAAGCAATTTGCTTTCGGCTGCACAAACTTCAAGTCCAATCAGGTCTATGTAATTCATAAAGGCTATACGGCCATTACGTCCGCTTCTTTTTCTTTGGAAAGTTTGTCTACGTTCTCGATCATTTTCGCCAAGGATTTGTCGACTTCTCCTTCGTAGTCGGAGATAAGATCTTCCGATACGGTTTTGGCGTTCTTTTCTTTTTTAAGCCCTTCCATAATGTCGCGGCGGGCATTACGCAACACAACCTTGGTGTCTTCGGCTAATTTTTTAACCTGCTTTACAAGGTCTCTGCGACGCTCCTCGGTAAGAACGGGAAAAGTAAGCCGTATAACGGTTCCGTCGTTTTGCGGCGTAACGCCTATGTTGGCGGCAAGTATTGCCTTCTCTACCAACTTCAAAGCAGACTTGTCCCACAAGGAAACGACTATACATCTCGGCTCGGGTACGGAAATATTCCCCATTTGATTTATCGGAGTCATAGCTCCGTAATAATCAACCTTTATACCTTCCACTATTTTGGGATTAGCTCTGCCTGCGCGCATAAGATTATATTCGTTTTTCATATAAGTTATTGCCTTATCGCATTCGAGCTCGAAATTCATAAAAAGTTCTTCTATTTGCGGATTAGCGTAATTCATAATATTCTCCTATAAAATAGTAACTATATTGTACAATAAACGCGGCGAAATTTCAACCCTTATTTCATTGTTGTACCGAGTTTTTCGCCTTTTAAGACGCGAATAACGCCGTTTTTCTCGTCTTTACCTATGGCAATAGCAGTCAAACCATATTCCCTGCACATTGCCGCAGCTGTCATATCCATCACTTTCAGATTTTCCGATATAATTCTGTCGAAAGAAATCTCGTCGTATTTTACCGCTTTGGCGTCCGTCTTGGGATCTCCGCTGTATACGCCGTCGACGTTCTTTACAAAGATTATAGCGTCGGCGTTCATTTCACACGCGCGTAACGACAGCGCGGTATCCGTCGAAAAGAATGGAGATCCCGTTCCTGCCGCAAAAATAACAATTTTTTTCTCCTGCATATATCGACGAGCTTCGCGCACGGTGTAAGTCTCACACACCTTATCAATAGCAAAGGACGACATTACTTTGTTAGCTGCGCCCAACGTCGTAAGCGAATCGCTCAACGCCAATCCGTTCATCACTGTCGCCAACATGCCGATATAATCTGCGGTTGCTCTGTCCATATCCGTGCTGGTTCTTCCGCGCCAAAAGTTTCCGCCTCCGACCACAACGCCCAACTGTACGCCGCAATCTGCAACTTCTTTCAACTGCTGCGCTAACTTTTTTACGCTTTCGCCGTTAATTCCGCCCGCGCCGTCAGACAATGCTTCGCCGCTGACTTTCAATAGTACGCGCTTGTACGCTATCATTCCGTATACCTCACTGTTTTTTAGAAAAAAGGGAACAAAAATATTGTTCCCTAAAATTTATACGCTGATTACTTAATGTTCTTCATTTGCTCGGCGATTTCGTCGACAAAGTTATCAACGCGCTTTTCGATACCTTCGCCCATTTCGTAGCGAACGAATCTTGTTACGGTTATTGCCGCGCCGGTGGATTTCTCAACGTCTTTTATAACTTGTTTAACGGATAAAGAAGATTCGCGAACATACTCTTGTTCGAGCAAGCAAACTTCCTTGTAGTATTTGTGAATACGTCCTTCAACCATCTTGTTGATAACTGCTTCGGGCTTGCCTTCGTTACGGGCTTGAACGGTAAGAATTTCTCTTTCCGCTTCCAACGCCGACGGGTCGCAATCTTCAATTGCGATAACCGTAGGCTTACTGGCGGCTATTTGCATACAAATATTAAACGCCAATTCTTGCAAGTCCGACTGATTAGCGTCGCTTCTAAGCTCCGCCAATACGCCGATTTTGCCACCCATATGGATATAGCTGGCAACAAGTCCCGCATCCGTCAAAGCAAACTTGGTAAATCTGCGCAAAGAGATTTTTTCGCCGATTGCCGCCGTAGCTTCTGCAATCAATACGCTTACCGTCTTGGAAGCGTCGGCATAGTAATTTTCAGTCAGCATTTCGTCAACCGTCGCAGCGGACGAATGGAGAACGTGATTGGCAAGATTGTCCACCAAAGCGACGAACTGGTCGCTTCTTGCAACGAAGTCCGTTTCGCAGTTGATTTCTATCGCAACACCGGTTTTCTTATCGTCGGAAATAAGACATTTAACAAGACCTTCGGCTGCAACGCGGCTGGCCTTTTTAGCGGCGGAAGCCATACCCTTTTCACGGAGATACTTAACCGCCTCGTCGAAATTACCGTCCGTTTCGACAAGCGCCTTTTTGCAATCCATCATTCCGACGCCCGTTTGTTCACGGAGTTTCATTACGTCTTTATTGGTAAAATTCATTATTTTTCCTCCTCAACAGTTTTCGCTTCTTCCTTTTCTTCTTTTTCGTCGTCTTCGGGAGCTGTCATTACAACGCCTTCCTTAGCTTCGATAACGGCGCCCGAAATAATGGACGCTATAACCTTGATAGCTCCGATTGCGTCGTCGTTTGCGGGAATAACCACGTCCACTTGATCGGGATCGCAGTTGGTATCTACTATCGCTACGATAGGAATATTCAACGCATGCGCTTCGGCAACGGCGATGGATTCCTTCTTGGGATCTACAATAAAGATACAGCCGGGCATACCCTTCATATCTTTAATACCGCCGAGATTGGCTTCGAGTTTGTCGCGTTCTTCCAGTAACTTCGCAACTTCTTTCTTGGGCAATACTTCGAGCTCGCCCAACTTTTCCATTTGATTGATTCGGTTAAGTCTTTCAATACGCGACTTAATCGTCTTGTAATTAGTAAGCGTGCCGCCGAGCCAACGGTTGTTGACGTAATACATACCGCAGCGTTCCGCTTCCGTCTTAATAGCTTCCTGAGCTTGCTTTTTGGTACCTACAAACAAAACGGGCTTGCCCGCCGCCGCTATATCGCGAACGAAAGTATATGCAACTTCCGCTTGGGCGACCGTCTGCTGAAGGTCGATAATGTGTATATCGTTACGTTCCGCATAGATATACTTCTTCATTTTGGGGTTCCATCTTCTGGTTTGGTGTCCGAAATGAACTCCGCTTTCCAAAAGCTGCTTCATTGATACAACTGCCATTTTAATTTTCTCCTTTTTATTATCGTTTTTAACCTCTCCGCGCCGTCGTCTCCCTGCGACACCAAGTCGGCAAACTTGGCACAACGCACGAATCTTGCACGAATGCGAATTAAACCTAATAGATTATAGCACAACTCTTACTATATTGCAACAAATTTTCTGCACTTTCAACTACCTAAAACTCTTCTAAATAACGCAGTAATTCGAGCTATTCAACGCTTTTCACACGCAATTCAAGTTGTTTTAAGAATAATTTACTACAATTTAGAACGTAATAAAGGACAAGAATAGCCGAATACTATATGTAGACACGGAAACGGCGCGCAATATTTTTGACGCGCGGTACGTTGTAATAGTATTATTGATAAAATATATGGCAAACTTGTTTAAGAAGGAGCAATTATGAAAAGGCTTAATAAAATACTTTTAATTACGTTAGCCGTAGCAATTACCTTGTTGATGCTTGCGGCTTGTAATACGGGCGGCGATTTGAGCGGTATGTCCGCATATGAAATAGCTGTAAAAAACGGTTACGAAGGCACCGAAACAGAATGGCTGCAATCGCTGCACACTACCAATACGGTAGAAAAAACAACTAATGATTACAATGTTAACGTAAAGGACGTTAACGACGTATCCGTAGCCGCCAATATCGGACTCAAATCCATTGTGTCCGTTTACTGCAAGCACACCGTAACCGTAAACACTTGGATAGGACAATCTACCAAAGAAGCACAGTCGGCAGGCTCGGGAGTACTGTATCAATTGGAAAGCGACGGCTCTGCGTATGTTATTACCAATCACCACGTTGTTTACGAAGCGTCAAGCACCGAAAAAGATAAAATCAGCAAAGATATAACCTTGTATCTGTACGGTATGGAAGACAGCTCTTACGGAATAACCGCAACCTACGTAGGCGGCTCGCTAAATTACGATATAGCCGTACTACGCGTAGAAAAAAGCGAAATACTGCAAAACGCCATCCGAAACGGTACAGCTTGCGCCGTCGAATTTGCCGATTCGAACAAAATCCGTGTCGGACAAACGTCAATAGCGATAGGCAATCCCGAAGCGGAAGGCATATCCGTAACCAGCGGAGTAGTCAGCGTCGACTCGGAATATATCAATATGACCGCAGTGGACAACCGCACTAAAATACAACTGCGCGTAATCCGCACCGACACTCCCGTTAACAGCGGCAACTCCGGCGGCGGCTTATTCGACGGAGAAGGCAAATTGATAGGAATAGTAAACGCGAAGGCGGGCGATACCGAAGTGGAAAATATTGCGTACGCCATTCCGTGCAACGTAGCGAAAGCAATTGCGGACAATATCATCGATTACAGCAAGCTTTACAACAAACAATGCGTTATGCGCGTAATGCTTGGTATAACCGTGCAGGTTGACGGACTGTCTACGCAGTTGGACGAACAGGGATATCTTGTAAAAACCGAAAAAGTAACCGTGCTGTCCGTTACCGACGACAGCATAGTCAAAGGAAAACTGCAAACGAACGATACGATTCTGTCCGTTAAAATAGGCGACGGAGAAGCAACGGATATCACCCGTAATTATCAGTTTATAGACGTGTTGCTAAATGCGCGCGTCGGCGACGTAATTACTATCGGATATATGCGAAACGGCGTACGTGATTCCGTTTCGATTACCGTACCGAGCAGCTGCCTTGCGGAATATTAGCATATCAAAATTCTAAGTTAAAATAAAAAACGCTTGACTGCAAATCAAGCGTTTTTTTCAATAATTTCAATAAACTATTTCTCTTCGTGATGATGACATTCGCATTCGTCACCGCAGCAGTCGTCCGTCATTGCAGCGACTTCTTCTTCCAATTTTTTGTAAAGAATCTCATACAACTCGTCGTCTATAGGCAAAAAGTTGTAATAAACGTCGTCCGCTTCTTCGATTTCTTCCAATTCGAATATCTCTACTACCGGATCTTCGTCGTCAGCCTGCTGCAAACATGCGTACTCCTTTCCTTCATGATCGAGAGTTGCGATATGATAAAAAGGAATCTCCGTTCCGTCTTCGTCAACCAGCATTACTACGTCTTCGTCCGCTTCGCAGCCGCATCCGCAGTCGCAATCGTGCTCGTGTTCGTGACCGTGTTCGCAGTCACATGTCTTTTTCTTTTCTTCAGACATAATTTACCTCCTAAAATTTATCTCTTACTATCCAAATAATTTTGCAATATAATGGTCGCCGCAACCTTGTCAATGACTTTTTTACGGTCTTCCCTGCGTACATTACCTTGTATAAGCGCGCGTTCGGCAGATATCGTAGTAAACCTTTCGTCAATGTATTTGACGGGTACGTCGGTATGACGCGTCAATACTTCGATAAAATTTCTCGTTTTTGCAGTCTGTTCGTTTTCGCGACCGTCCAATCCTAACGGAAGCCCCGAAATAAACAACGACACTTCGCGAGACTTTGCCAAATCGGCAATATACTGAGCGTCTTTATTCGCGTCGCCTTTGCGAACGTACGTTTCCAAGGGATTAGCGATTATACCCATCAAATCGGATACGGCTATTCCAATACGGACGTCTCCTACGTCCAATGCCATTATTCTCCCCATAGTATAATTATTATAACACGTTTCGAAGTAAAATTACAAGGTATTTAACCAAATAAACGCTATAAATAATTTTGTAAGTAAGCGTTTTCGCATTATAATGCCGAATAAATACAAATTCAAACGAAAATTGCCGCATACGTAAAACGTTGCGGCAATCAACTATTTTTTCAAATTTTTGATTTTTTTCTTACCCTTTTGCATCAAATTTTGTACTTCCGGCATTTCCCCCACTATCATACCGGCAATCGTACCAAGGGCTATACCTATCAAAAGTTTTTTCATACTCCCTCCGTTTAATTGTATTACCGATAGTTTGCCGCATTCGCGAACAATTATACCGAAACCTAATTAAGCAATGGCAGTATTTACACCAAAGGGTAATTTATAAAAGCAATTTTATTAGCTTGACTTACATTTGCAGTATAAAAGCACACAAAATCGTCCGTGTTCGAATGCCGACATAAATCCTTTGAAATATTATATACTTCGGCGCAAACTTAAACGTACTCTATTTCTGTTTTTCCCGCCGCTATATGGCCCTGTTTGGCGCGATAATCTTCGATTGCTTTTTTTATAGCTTCTTCCGCCAAAACAGAACAGTGAATTTTTTGCGGAGGCAGTCCTTCCAATTCTTCCACCACGCGAGCATTGGTAAGCTTCAACGCTTCGTCAACAGTCATACCTATTACCATCTGCGTTGCGGTGGAACTCGTAGCTATCGCCGCTGCGCAACCGAACGTTTGAAACTTGGCGTCTACGATAACGTCGTTTTCTATTTTGAGCGTTATTTTCATTATATCGCCGCAAGTAGCGTTACCGACCGTGCCTTCTCCGTCGGCGTTTTCTATGCAGCCCACGTTTTTGGGATTGGCAAACGCGTCCAAAACCTTTTGATTATACATTGTAAGTTCCCCCTGTTTTGAGATTGAATAACGGCGACATTTCACGCAGTTTAGCAATAGTATCTTTAAGCTTATCCACCGTGTAGTCTACTTCTTCCATAGTATTGTCTTTGCCGAACGAGAACCGTATAGAGCCGTGCGACACTTCGATAGGCACTCCCATAGCAAGCAACACGTGCGAAGGGTCCAAACTCCCGCTGCTGCATGCCGAGCCGCTGGAAACCGCTATGCCGTTAAAATCCATAAGCATAAGTATTCCTTCACCTTCGACAAATTCGAAACTGAAATTTGCCACGCTCGGTATCCGACGTTCCATATTGCCGTTAAACCGTACGTATGGAATTTCTTCTATAACTCTATTTACAAAGCGATCGCGAAGTTTTGCGATATATTCGTTGTTGGCTTGCATTTCGCAAGCCGTAATTTTTAACGCTTCAGCCATACCCGCTACTAACGGAGTATTGGTAGTACCGCCGCGCTGCGAACGCTCCTGTCCGCCGCCGCAAATCAATTTGTCCAATTTTACGCCGTTGCGAATATACAGCGCGCCTATGCCCTTAGGACCGTAAAACTTGTGAGCTGACATAGACAGCAAGTCCACGCCAAGTTCCTTTACGTCTATCTTGATATAGGGCATTGCCTGCACGCAGTCGCTATGAAACAGCGCGCCGTGCTTGTGTGCAATTTCCGCAAGCTCCTTGATAGGTTCGATAGTCCCCACTTCGTTATTTACGTACATAACGGAAACAAGCGTAGTTTCGTTGTCAATTGCCGCTTCAAGGTCGGACACAGACACCAAGCCGGTGCTGTCGACAGGCAGTTTGGTAACTCTGAACCCGTTACGTTCCAGCCACTCGGCGGAATTAAGAATGGCATGATGCTCTATTGCGGATATAATTATATGATTACCCTTGTGTCTGTTATGCAGCGCTACTCCTTTAAGCGCCCAATTGTCGGCTTCCGTACCGCTACCCGTAAAATATATCTCGTTGCTTTTGCAACCGATAATATCGGCTACGGTTTCCCGCGCGTCCGCAACGGCTTTCGCGGTAGCCCTGCCGTAAAAATGCTGACTGTCGGCATTGCCGAACTCATTTGTAAAATACGGTATCATCGCTTCCACAACACGCTTATCGCAAGGGGTCGTAGCCGCATGATCGATATACACTTTCATTAAATCGCTTAAATCTCCTTTATACTAATCGATTATATGTTATCTTCGGCAAGATGCTTAAGGGATATCGTGTCCAGATACGAATTTATATTCTCGTACAGCTTTGCCCACAAATTGCGCGAAACGCAATTACATTTGTTTTTGCAACCCTTGTGTATGCAGTCAACTATTTCCAAATTATCTTCCACAGCCCTAAGTACACGCCCCACAGTGATATTATTCGGAGAATCGGTAAGCATATAGCCGCCGTTAGCACCGCGCGTAGACGAAACTATATCCGCTTTTTTCATTAAGGCGACGATTTGCTCGAGATACTTCTCCGTTACTCCGGTAGCCTGCGCCAAAGCTGATACCGTAGTCACTTCCGCTCGCTCGAATTTTTTAGCCAACTCTACCGCAACGTACAGTCCGTACCTTGCCTTCGACGACATTTTCATACAATCAATTCCTACTAAATTACTGGGATTAGTTTACTATAATTATAAACATAAGTCAAACGAATTAAAGCAAAATATTGATTTTTCTCATAAAAGTTACAGTAATCGTATCACCTGCGATTGCAATACGTTTAAGCATAAGCTATTGCAAAAAAGCCGCTCAAAACAAATGTTTTAAGCAGCTTTATATTAAACCTAAGAAATTATATTTCGGCAGAAGCCCTTCGGCGTTAACGAATTGCTTGTAACATCCGAAACGTAAGAATCGACATTTACAATCTTTTCTGTATTATCCAATATCCGCACTTCCAACTACATTTCGGCATCCTTGCATATTTCTATTTGCAACGGAAGAAACAGCGCATGCAGTTTCATAAAGCAAACTTGCCGTCAGTCGTCAAACAATTGCAAAGTTTATAGATAGTTTTTAATCGTTTCGGCAAGCTCGTCTCCGTCGCACAAACCTATAACTCGGTCTACAAGTTCACCGTTTTTGAAAATGCAAACGTTAGGAATAGACATTACGTTATACTTACGCGCAAGCTCCTGCGCTTGATCTACGTCTACCTTTCCGAAATTGACGTCCGACAAGGTATCTGCAACGTCGTCGATAATGGGCGCAAGCATTCTGCACGGTCCGCACCAATTTGCCCAAAAGTCCACGACAGCAACTCCATTTGAAATAAATTCGTTAAAATTTTCAGTTACATCTTTAATTTTGCTCATTTTCGTTTTCTCCTTTATTAGATATATTATTAATTTCTGTTTTAGTTTTTTCTTCGCTGTTAGAAACGGTAATTATACTCTGCATGGTAGGCGATTGCGTCCATTTATGTTTACGTAGCTTATCTATCAGCGCCACAACTGCAAAGCCGAGCGTCAGTCCGACGAAAAACAACAGTATAGACAGCCACACCTGCCACTTGCAAGCCAATGACACGAAGAACAATATCAATGCGGGTATAAGCGGCAAAATATATCCGACGAATGCCAAACCCGCAGTGTTGGCGTCGGGAATATTTATCTCCACAACGTCGCCTACGGCGGCGCTCAGGGTATTCTCAACGTAAAAATCAGCGTGTTTCTGCTTTTCCGTCATTCCGCACTTACCGCATGAACCGCAAGCAGAGTGGCGCTCAATTCTTACCCGAGCAAATCCGCTCTTGATTTTTACTACTTGCCCGCGCTCAATCATCGCTTTCACACCTTATACGAAGTTCTCTCAACTGTGCTTCGTCGACAGTCGACGGAGCTTCCGTCATAAGACAGCTTGCATTCTGAATTTTGGGAAAGGCTATAACATCCTTTATATTCGTCGTATCCGTAAGTACCATTACGAGTCTGTCCAGTCCAAGCGCCAGACCGCCGTGCGGAGGCGTGCCGTATTTGAACGCGTCTACGAAAAAGCCAAACTTTTCCGCTATTTGCTCGTCGGTGAAGCCCAATACTTCAAACATCGTTTTCTGAACTTCGCGGTTATAAATACGCATACTTCCGCCGCCCATCTCATCGCCGTTGATAACAACGTCGTACGCCTTGGCGCGAACGCGAGCGGGATCGGTCAGCATATACTGCAAGTCCTCGTTTTTAGGACTGGTAAACGGATGATGCATAGCAACGAATCTGCCTTGTTCTTCGGAATACTCGAACAACGGAAAATCAACAACCCACAGGCAGGCAAAATCTCCCGCTTTGTACATATTGAACTTGGCCGCCAAATGACAGCGTAACGCGCCGAGAGCTACCACGGCTGTCTGCCAATCTGTGTCGGCAACAATCAAGGCGATATCGCCCTGCGCCATTCCGATAGATTGTTTTATTTCATCGAGTTCGCCTGCGTCTACGGCTTTTGCAAAACTGCACTTTACGCCTTCCGAACCCAAACCATACCAAGCCAAACCGCCGACTTTGTAAGTTCTAACGAACTCGACGAGTTTGTCCAATTCCTTACGGGAAAGCTTGTCGGCGCCGTCTTTCAATACTATCGCGCGAACAGTACCGCCGTTTTTTACGGCGTTTTGAAACACTGCGAATTTACTTTTCACAGCTATACCGTCAAGATTTTGGATTTCCATACCGTAACGGAGATCCGGCTTGTCCGAACCGTACCTATTCATACATTCCGTCCACGGCATGCGGACAAACTTTTCGGGAAGCTCTACATTGCGTATTTCCTTAAACATTTTGCGCAGCATACCTTCGGTAAGCTGCATAACGTCTTCTTCCTGATCGACAAAGCTCATCTCAAGGTCCAACTGAGTAAACTCCGGCTGACGGTTTGCGCGCAAATCTTCATCGCGGAAACAGCGCGCCACCTGATAATATCTGTCCAAACCGCCTATCATAAGTAATTGCTTATACAGCTGCGGAGACTGCGGCAGAGCGTAAAAACTACCGGGACGTACTCGGCTCGGAACAAGGTAATCGCGCGCGCCTTCGGGAGTGGATTTGCCCAACATAGGCGTTTCTATTTCGATAAATCCGTTATCGGCGAGATAATTACGAATAATGCGGCAAACGCTATCGCGCACTATCATATTATGTTGCAGCTGTTCTCTGCGAAGGTCCAAATAACGGTATTTGAGACGAAGTGCTTCATTGGCGTTTACGTCGCCTACGGAAAAGGGCGTGGTATCCGCTTCGGACAGTATTTGCAACTTTTCCGCAACCACTTCGATTTCTCCCGTTTTCATATTTGGATTTACATTGTTGCCTATACGTCTGCGCACTTTTCCTACGACGGTAACAACGTATTCCAGCTTGATAGTCGAAGCCTTATCCAACAATTCGCGCTCGCACACATCGGTGTCGAAAACCACCTGCACAATACCGCTTCTGTCGCGCAATTGAAGGAAAATCAATCCGCCTAAGTCGCGCCTGCGGTGCACCCATCCCATAACGGTTATTTCTTGTCCGACGTATTCCGCAGTCACGTTACCGCACATATCCGTACGTTTAAGACCGTTTAACATTTCTGCCATTGTAGTATATCTCCTGTTACTATAAAACGTATTTTTTAAGATTTCTCGATTCGGTTCGGAAGTTATTTTCGACGTATGCTTTGTCTATTACTATAATTTTCTTCTCGCCTTCTTCGTCGATATCGTAAGAAATATCTTCTACGATATGCTCCATTATACTTTGCAAACGTCTTGCCCCTATGTCTTCCAAAGTATTATTCTGATCGAACGCGACGTTTGCAATCTCGCGTATACCGTCGTCTGTAAACTGCAAATCGATATTATCCACAGCAAGCAGCTTCTTGTACTGATCTGTTATAGCATTTGCGGGAACGGTCAATATTTTTACAAAATCGTTCACACCGAGACTGTCCAACTCTACAAGCACGGGGAACCGCCCTTGAAGCTCGGGAATAAGGTCGGACACCTTGCTTACGTGAAACGCGCCGCTTGCTATAAATAAAATATAATCGGTTTTAACGTTTCCGTACTTAGTGCTTACAGTACAGCCTTCTACTATGGGCAATATGTCTCTCTGCACGCCTTCGCGAGATACGTCGGGACCGTTTTGCGAAGATTTTCCCGCAATTTTGTCCATTTCATCTATGAAAATAATACCGTCGTTTTCCGCTCTATGCACAGCTTCCGTTTCCACACTGTCAAGATCTATAAGCTTTTCGCTTTCTTCGCTTGCAAATATTTTCAAGGCTTCCGCAACGGTTACGATACGCTTTTTCGTCTTTTTAGGCAGAATGTCTCCGAAAATGCTTCCCAAGTTTATTTCGCCGGCGCCGGGTTGAAGCTCGACGGGCTTGGGATTATCCGCAACGGATATTTCCACCTGCATTTGATCCAAATTGTGTTTTGACAACTCGTTTCTTAGGTCTATTTTAGATATCCCTTCCGGAAGTCCTTCCGCTTTTTTAAGCATTATTTCGGCAAGACGATCGACTGCCTTTTCAAAAGCGCGCGCTTCAACTTCCTTAAAACGCTCGTCTTTTACAAGGCGTATAGAAACTTCCACCAAATCGCGTATCATACTTTCTACATCGCGTCCAACGTAGCCAACTTCGGTGTACTTTGTGGCTTCCACTTTCAAAAACGGCGCCTTTACAAGCTTCGCAAGTCTGCGCGCTATTTCCGTTTTACCTACGCCGGTAGGTCCTTTAAGAATAATATTTTTGGGAGTAATTTCTTCGCGGTCCGTCACAGTAAGCTTACTGCGGCGATATCTGTTGCGCAACGCAATAGCAACCGCTTTTTTTGCTTGAAATTGTCCTATAATATAACGGTCAAGTTCCGAAACTATCTGTTTGGGTGTCATATTACGCCTCCTCTACGGTTATATGTCCGTTGGTAAACACGCATATCTCGCTGGCTATTTCCAACGATTTACACGCTATTTCTTTAGCGGACAGGTCGGTATTACGATATAAAGCTTTCGCCGCAGACAGAGCGTAATTGCCCCCGCTTCCTATTGCGCACACTCCGTCGTCCGGCTCGATAACGTCGCCGGTGCCCGACAGCAGGAAAACATTTTCTTTATCCGCTACTATCATCATTGCTTCAAGCTTGCGCATAACGTTGTCTCTACGCCACAATTGAGCGACTTCCACCGCCGAACGCAGCAAGTTTCCGCTGAATTTTTGAAGCATTTCTTCGAATTTTTCCGATAAGGTAAATGCGTCGGCTACCGAACCGGCAAAACCCGTCACGATTTTCCCGTCGTAAATACGTCTAACTTTAACGGCATTGCCTTTCATAATGACGTTTTGTCCCTGGGTAACCTGCCCGTCGCCTGCTACGGCAATTTTGCCGTTACGCTTAACGGCGCATATTGTAGTGCCTTTAATAGAATCTGCAAAAACTTCCGACATAATAATCTCTCCTAAATATTGCTGAGTATTTCTCTCATTGTTTCCAAAGCTCGCCTGCTATAAGCGGCTTTGCGTTGCGATTTATCTTTAATTTTATCCGTCAACGGCGAAAGTATTCCGAAATTGCTGTTCATGGGCGAATATGCGCCGAAGTCCGTCGCGACATGATTGCATAACGCGCCCGTCATTGTTTTTTCGGAAAAGTCTATTGGCAATTTTCCGCTGAATATACGGTAGCCCTGCAATGCGGAAACAAGTCCGCTCAATGCAGATTCCATATACCCTTCTACGCCCGTAATTTGCCCCGAGAAGAAAATCTTCGGATTGCTTTTCAACTGAAAATACCTGTTCAAAAATAAAGGCGCATTTACGTACGTATTGCGATGCATAACTCCGTAACGGACGAATTCGGCATTACGAAGCGCGGGAATAAGCGAAAAGACTCTTTTTTGTTCGCCGAACTTCAAGTTCGTTTGAAATCCCACCAGATTGTATAACGTACCCTGAGCGTTTTCTTTACGAAGCTGCAGTACGGCGTACGGCTTATCGTTTTTGCGTTCGTCTCTTAGCCCTACGGGTTTAAGCGGACCGAAACGTATCGTGTCCGCGCCGCGCTTCGCCATAACTTCTATCGGCATGCATCCTTCGAATACGTTATTTTCAAAGTCCTTTAATTCCACCGTTTCCGCCGAAATAAGATTAGAGTAAAAATTCTTGTATTCGTCCCTGTTCATCGGACAATTGAGATAATCGGCTTCCCCCTTGCCGTAGCGCGATGCCGCAAAAGCGCTTTCGTAGTCTATGCTGTCCGCAGTAACTATTGGCGCAACCGCGTCGAAAAAGTATAAAAAATCTTTTCCGAATAACTTTTGCAGCGACGGTATCAACATTTCGTCCGTAAGCGGACCTGTTGCGACAATTACAAAATCGTAATCGTCGGCGTCGATATCGGTCGCGACTTCGTTTACAAGACGGAAATTGGTATAATCAAGCAACGCGTCGGTCACCGATTGTGAGAATGCGTATCTGTCGACAGCCAAAGCGTTTCCCGCAGGGACTCTCGTTTGTTCGGCAATACGCAGAACGAAGCTGTCCAATAAACGCATTTCCGCCTTTAACAATCCGCTCGACGTGTCTACGTCGTCGCTTTTGAAAGAATTGGAACATACGACCTCGCATAAGGTGTCAAGCTTATGCGCCGGCGATTTTTTCAGCGGCTTCATCTCTACAAGAGTAACGTTAACGCCGCGTTTAAGCAGCTGGTACGCCGCTTCCGCTCCGGCGAAGCCGCCGCCGATTATTTTTACCTTCACTTTTTCTCTCCGCCGTCATAGTCGCAATTCTTGTCGGAACAGCGAATAACGCTTTTGTCGCCGCTTTTTTTGTATACCAAATACGCGCCGCATTTCGGACACGTTTGTCCTGTGGGAATATCCCATGACACGAAGTCGCAATCGGGATAGCCTGTACAGCCGTAAAACAACGCACCCTTCTTGGAAAAGCGTTTTACGACATCCTTTCCGCATTTCGGACACTTGGCAACAGCTTCGTTTATAGGCTTGGTATTTTTACAGTTGGGATAATTACTGCACGCCAAGTATTTGCCGTAACGTCCTTCGCGTTCCAACATTTTGGCTCCGCATATTTCGCATTCGATATCGGTAAGCTTGGGCGGAGTTTTTTCCTTTAAGCTTCGTATATTGGAGCAATTGGGATAATTACTGCAAGCAAAGTATTTGCCGTACTTACCCGTTCTGATAATCATGGGCGAGCCGCACTTTTCGCATATCTCGTCGGAAATCTCGTCGGGAAGAACGACTTTTTCTCCGCGCATAGCCGTCTTAACTTCCTGCAAAAGCGGCTGATAAAAGCTGTCCACAATGTTGTACCACGGTTCGGCGTTATCTTCAATCGAGTCCAATTTGTCCTCCATTTCCGCAGTAAACTGAACGTCCACTATTTGATCGAAGTACTGTTCGAGATAATCAGTAACCTGCATACCGAGATTACTGGGTACAAGCGTTTTGCCGTCCTTATCTACGTACTCTCTTTTGTAAAGAGTCTGCATCGTAGCCGCGTAAGTGCTCGGTCTGCCTATCCCCTTTTCTTCCATTGTTTTGATAATGCTGGCTTCGGTATATCTTGCGGGCGGTTTTGTAAACTTCTGCTCGTGCTTGAGCTTTATCAGTTTTACAACGTCGCCCTGCTCCAACGGCGGTAGAACGGCGTTTTCGCCATCCTGCGTTTCCTTACTCTTGTTATCGCCGTAAATTGCCAAATAGCCGTCGAAAATCAAGGTTTTACCCGTCGCCGTCAAGCCGTACTCACCGCACGAAACGCTGACGTTTACGCTGTTATGGATGGCGTTTACAGCCTGACTCGCCAAAAAGCGTTGATAAATCAGTTTGTACAGCTGATATTGGTTGCGCTGCACTTTATCCTTAATGGATTCGGGAGTGATTTCGAGATTTATAGGACGTATAGCTTCGTGCGCGTCTTGCGCCTGTTTTTTGGTAGCGTAAAAGTTAGGCTTGTCCGGCAAATATTGTTTACCGTATTTTTGCGCTATTAAATCGCGCGCGCTTTTAACCGCATCGTCGGAAACCCGTACGGAATCGGTACGGATATACGTAACCAGCGCTACGTGTCCCATTCCCGCAATGTCGAAACCTTCGTATAGCTGCTGCGCCACGGACATAGCGACGGCGCTTGACATTTTCAATTTATTAACTGCATCCTGCTGCATTGTACTGGTAGTAAACGGCGGCTGCGGCTTGCTTTGCGTAACAGACATCTTAACGTTTGTAACAACGTATTTTCCGTCGTTCAATACGGCTAACGCTTGGTCGCATTGTTCTTTATTTTGAAGTTTGAGTTTTTTTCCGTCCTTTTCCGTCAAATTCGCAACGAATTGCGGTTTTTTAGACGGTTTTTCAAGTGTGGCAGCAACACTCCAAAATTCTTCGGGCTTAAAGGCTTGAATTTCCTTTTCTCTGTCCACTATAATTCTTAAAGCAGCCGACTGCACGCGTCCAGCGGAAAGCTTATTTCGAATTTTTTTGCACAGCACTGGCGAAAGCGTGTAGCCTACAAGTCTGTCCAATACTCTGCGCGCTTGCTGCGCTTCAACTAATCCTTTGTTAATGTACATAGGATTCTGTATAGCCGAATTAACAGCCTTTTTGGAAATTTCGTTGAACATTATGCGGTTTTTCTCGCTAGGGTCGAGATTTAACGCGCATTGCAAATGATATGATATCGCTTCTCCTTCGCGGTCCGGGTCGGTTGCCAGATACACTTGCTCCGCTTTCGCGACTTCCTGCTTCAAACGCGCGATGGTTTCTTTTTGTTCAGGCTTACGGGCTTCCAATTCCGGTTCGTAATGATTGGAAAAATCAACGCCCATAGTTTTCTCGGGCAGATCCCAAATATGACCGCGGGACGCGTCTACCTTGTAGCCTTCGCCCAAATATTTTCCGATTGTCTTTGCCTTTGCCGGAGATTCGACAATTACAAGTTTCATTCAATTCCTCCATACAGCCGGTAGGTATTACCGGGTAGCTTAGCAATTATACTCCTTAATTCCAAATTTGCCAACAAAAAATTCAACTCCGACGGAGTAAGCGAAGTTTCCGTAACCAAACGATCGAAAGTTTTAGGACCTTCGGATAACGCGTCGACAACACGCTGTTCTTCGAAACTCAGTTGAACCGCCGTTTTGGCGACAGCACGGCAATCCAAACCGTAGAAGTCGATAATATCGCGCGGAGTAGTCACACAAGCGCCCTGCATACTCTTTATCAAACTGTTGTTTCCCGCAAACCCCGCGTCGTACACTTCGCCCGGAACGGCAAATATGTCTTTTCCTTGTTCCAAAGCCAATTCCACTGTAGAATTGGTTCCGCTCTTTAACGGTGCCTGACAAACAAGCAACCCTTGCGATAACCCCGCCACTATTCTGTTACGGTGCGGAAAACGGTACGTAAAGGGTTGCGCGCGTAATCCGTATTCGGAAACGACAAGCCCGCCCGTTTCTATAATTCTATCCGCCAAACGTTCATTGGACGAAGGATAAACGTTAAGAATTCCCGAGCCAAGTACTGCAACGGTTTTGCCGTGTTCGGCAAGCGTGGTTTCGTGAGCGATACTGTCTATGCCGTACGCTAAGCCGCTTACTATAACGAAATGTTCTGCAAGAATTTTCGTAAAGTCCGCGGCGACTCTCCTGCCGTACGAAGACGCTTTGCGTGTTCCTACGACAGACAGGCATCTACCGTTTAACAAAGCCGTTTCGCCCTTACAAAACAACACGTAAGGCGGTTCGTTTATATCGCGTAAGCTGTTCGGGTAACGTGCGGAAAACCATGTCACGACACTTACGCCGTTTGCCTGCATATCCGCCAAAATACCGTCGACCGCGTTCTTCTTAAACGCAGATTTTACGTCGTTAACGAGAGATCCGAGTATTTCGCAAGCCGTCGCATTATTAAATACAGCAATCGGATTATCGAAGTCGCTTACCGAATCGACTAATTGAAAAAACTTCTTTGACGACAATCCGTACTCTCCGAGCAATATGCACAATTTTTCTTTTGACGTATACATTATTAAACTCTGTATTTTCTATCTAACGAACGGTATTGCAACGCTTCGGCTATATGTCTTACCGAAATGCTTTCCGCCCCTTCGAGATCCGCTATCGTACGCGAAACCTTCAACACGCGGTTATATGCCCGCGCCGACAAATTTAGCTTTTCGAATGATGTCTCCAATAACTGCAAACTTTCTCTGTTCAATTTACAAAATTTCTTGATATCCACAGAATTCATTTGCGCATTGCAACGTTTGTCGCTGTTGCCAAGCCGCGCAAGCTGAATTTCCCGCGCTTTGTTAACTCGTTTGCGTATAATCTCGGAAGACTCGGCAAGCGCATCGCTTTGTATGTCGTCGTAGGTGACGTTATCTACTTCGATATGTATATCTATTCTGTCCAATAACGGTCCCGACAGCTTACTCAAATATCTGTGTATTTGCGACGCGCTGCATTTGCACTCGGCAGTCGCGCTGCCGTAGTTACCGCACGGACACGGGTTCATACTGGCTATCAGCATAAAATCCGCAGGGTAGGTAACTGACGTAGCGTTGCGAGCTACCGTTATAACGCCGTCTTCCAACGGCTGACGCAGCGTTTCCAACGTTTGTCTGCTGTATTCGGGCAACTCATCCAAGAACAATACTCCGTTATGCGCCAAGCTTATTTCACCGGGACGAGCCTTGTTTCCGCCGCCAGTTAACGCAACCATAGTAGCGGAATGATGCGGGGTTCTAAACGGTCGTTCGTAAATAAAGCCGCCGTCAAGCTGCCCCGATACGCTGTGTATTTTGGCAACCTCCAACGCTTCGTCGAAGGTCATGCTCGGCATAATAGACGGAACTGCGCGCGCAAGCATAGTTTTACCCGCGCCCGGCGGCCCCACCATTAAAATATTATGTCCGCCTGCAACGGCAATTTCCATTGCGCGCTTTGCGGCGTATTGACCCTTAATATACTTAAAATCGTTGTCTTTGCGTTCGTACTCCGAGTCAGCGCTCCAACAGCGAATAACAAGCGGCGATAATTCAGTTTGACCTGTAAGAAACTCCACCGCCTGTCTTAACGTTTGCACTGCGTAAATCTCTGCGCCTTCTATAAACTGCGCTTCGTCGGCATTGGATTTCGGCACTACAAAAACGCTTTCTCCTTGCTGACGGGCGGATATTAACATTGGCAGCAAGCCGTTAACCTTGCGTACTTCGCCGTTTAACGACAGCTCGCCTAAAATTACCGCCTTGCGCAATTTGTCGTAAGGTATTTGCTTGCTTGCGGAAAGCATCCCTACTGCGATAGGCAAATCGTATATCGTGCCTTCCTTCTTGACGTCGGCGGGAGCAAGGTTTATAACCACCGAAGCAACGGGATAAGCGTAGCCACTGTTTTTCAAAGCAGAGCGCACGCGCTCCTTCGATTCCTTTACCGCGGTGTCGGCAAGCCCGACTATATCGTATGTGGGCATACCCGAATGCATATCCACTTCGGCCTGAACGGGAAAACCGTCTAAGCCTTTAAGCCCGAAACTTTTTATAACAGCAAGCATATTTCTCCTTAACAAAAGACCAACACTGTCCTAATATAATAGTATAACCGCCAAGCTTAAAACAAACAAGCCTTTTGCAGCAAAAACAAAAATAATTTTTAAGAAAAAAAGCAATCTCCGTTACGAGATTGCTTTCGCTTGCAAATAAAATCAGTTAGAGCTCTTAACTTTCGCAGCTTTGCCTGTACGAGAACGCAGATAGTACAGCTTCGCTCTGCGAACTTGTCCCTTGCGAACGACAACTATGCTGTCAATCTTGGGGCTGTGCACGGGGAAAGTTCTTTCCACGCCTATACCGGAAGATATACGTCTTACCGTAAAGGTTTCCCTGAGACCGCCGTGTTTACGAGCGATTACGATTCCTTCGTAAGCCTGTATTCTTTCTTTGTTACCTTCAATAACCTTGAAGTTAACGCGTACCGTATCGCCAACGTTAAAAGGCGTTACTTCTCTTAATGATTCCGCTTCGATTTGCTTAATGATGTCCATTTGACTTTTCCTCCAAAATATTTGTTAACTAAGCGTTCATTCGCGAACTCGCCAGCGGACCGCCCGAAGTCACTGATATATTTTAGCATATGCGCGTTTTCCAAGCAACTGTTTGACTATGATTTTGTTAATTATTTTATTTATTTACTCCGCATTTCAATACTATGTCACAAATAGTAGTATACGTTACGACGGAAAATATGGTAATTGAGCATCATTGCAGTTATTGCGGACGAAAAGCGTCCTTCAACACATTGACTTTACCGGACAGTATCTCTACTACGTCGAAACGGACGGAACGGCCGACGAGCTTGTTGGTATATAACCAATACTGCGCCGCACTCGCAATTCGCTGTTGCTTATACGGCGAAACCGCTTCCCGTGGCAAACCGAATTTCTCATCCGAGCGGCTTTTCACTTCTACAAAAGTAATAAAACCTTCATTAAAGGCAATTATGTCGATTTCGCCGAACTTACAGCGGAAATTACGTTCCAATATTTTGTATTTGTACTTAGACAGATATTTTACCGCCAAGTCTTCGCCGGCGACTCCTATGCTATGGGTATTCATACTTTTATTACGAAGTTTTTTATAAAGCTGCGCCTGTGTATCGTGCAGGGACCGTATTCTTTAAGCATTTTTATGTGCTCGGCAGTACCATACCCTTTGTGTTTGCCAAAATTATACTGCGGATACAATTTGTCGTATTCCAACATAAGTTTGTCACGAGTCACTTTTGCTACGATACTTGCCGCGGCAATGCTGTAGCTTAGCGCGTCGCCGTGAATAATCGGTAACGTAGGAATTTGCGCCTGTAATTTAACAGCGTCAATCAACGCAACATCCGCATGTTCCAACCCGTTTATACATTCGAGCATACCGCGCTTGGTAGCGTTCAAAATATTTATTTCGTCGATAATTTCGTGAGAAATAACGGATACTTTCACGCTCAGCGCGCTTTGCATAATCAGCTCGTAAAGCGCTTCGCGTTTTTTCGCAGACAATTTTTTACTGTCGTTAACACCTTCTATCAACTTGTCCAACGGCATTACTACCGCAGCTACCACAACAGGTCCCGCCAAAGGACCGCGCCCCGCCTCGTCAACTCCCGCAATATATTTATAACCTTCGTCAGCAAGTTGTCTTTCGTATCGTAACATTATACTATGTCCTTTGGCAAGTCTAAAGTAACTTTACCGATTTTTCCTTTACGGAAATCATCCAAAATAGCTTTTGAGCAGCGGTCGTGATCTATCTCACCGCCGCGCAGCAAAAAACCGCGCTTGACCGCAATATCTTGGAAAATTTCGCCTGTTGTTTTACCGTCAAGCGACAATTTGTAACGCTCGGCGAGATTGTGCGGATACTGCTCGGCAAGCTCCGCCAACAGCATATTGGATACTTCGTACAAATCCACCACGTCGTCTTTTACACTGCCGATAAAACATAATCTTGCCGCCAAACGCTCGTTATCGAATTTAGGCCACAATGTACCGGGTGTATCCAACAACTCCAACCCCGATTGCAGACGCACCCATTGTTTCCCCTTCGTTACGCCCGGTTTATCGCCCGTAATAACTGTTTTCCTGCCGGACAAACAATTAATAAGCGTAGATTTACCGCAATTAGGAACGCCGATTATAAGACAACGTACGGGCTTAAAAATTCCTTTTGCCTTATACTTACTACGTAAATCGGCGGTAATCTCTGCGAATGCCGAAGTAATTTTGCCTGCTTCCGCCGACGCTGTAGCCGTCGCATTAACAAACGACAAATTGTTGGAGCGAAAATATTTACGCCATTCTTCCAATTTCGATTCGTCTGCCAAATCGCACTTATTAAGAATAAACACGCAAGGCTTATTGCCGATTATTTTGTTAAAGCTTGGGTTAAAACACGAAGCGGGCGCTCGTGCATCAAGCACGTACCCTATTGCGTCTACAATGTCTGCGTTATCCTGCATCATTCTAAGCGCTTTCGTCATATGCCCCGGAAACCACTGTATCGTCATTTGTTCTCCAATAAATCGGGTCTGTTTTTTCGGGTTATTGCAAGTGATTGCTCCCTGCGCCACTTTGAAATGTTCTGATGATTGCCGCTGACAAGCACTTCGGGAACAGGCATTCCGCAGTACTCCTGCGGACGCGTGTAATGCGGATACTCCAACAGCGGCTGTGAAAAAGATTCGTCCACCGTCGATTCGGCATTGCCCAAAACATTTGGAACATATCGTAATACACAGTCGATTAGCACCATCGCGGGTAGCTCTCCGCCGGATAACACGTAATCGCCCACAGACAGCTCCATATCAATATCCATATCTATTACGCGCTGATCTACGCCTTCGTAATGTCCGCACAATATGACTATATCGCCGCACTGCGACAAATCCTTAACTATTTGTTGATTCAGTCTCTTTCCCCGCGGTGACATATAGATTCTTAAAGCATTATGCTCGCCGTCAACAGCCCGAATGCAGTCGTGAATGGGCTGCGGAGTCATAACCATTCCCGCTCCGCCGCCAAACGGCGTATCGTCGCACTTCTTATGCTTGTCCGCAGAGTAATCTCTTATATTGTGGCAACGAAGCTCGTACAAACCCTTTTCTTTTGCGCGTCCCATAAGAGAACAGTTCAGCGCGTCGAACATTTCGGGGAAAAGCGTCAAAACGTCAATCTTCATATACCGCCACCTCGCCAAAACGTTTAGCGTCAACGACTATCAACTTACTGCCGATATTTACCGACAATACCACGTCTTTAAGATACGGAAACGATACTTCCGAACCGTTATTTTCGCACACGAACACATCCGCCGCGCCGTATTGAAGCACATCCTTTACAACACCGACAGTCCGCCCGTCTGTAAACGTTATTTTGCAGCCTATTAAATCGTTTATAAAAAATCTATCTTTGTCCAACAAAACACATTCTTTATCGGCGCATACAGTCCAATTACGCAAGCTTTCGGCAGAGTTTCTGTCAGCAAAGCCTTGCAACAGAACGAAGCAAAACGCGCCGTCGCAACGAATGCGTTCTACCGCATACGTCTTTGTCCCGATATATAATTGTTTGACATTTTTAAGCATAGACGAATCGTCGAGATAACATTGCATTTTTATCTCTCCCTTTATCCCCTGTGCTTTCAGTACTTTTCCGATTTCTATTTTCATTATTAATTTCTACCGAATTTTGCTCGGCTTTATATTATAATTGTAGGGCAATGCAAATCTTACAATATTTTTCAAAATTCTGCCATATAATAATTGCCACAAGAAAATGCTTGTGGCAAATAATTTAGTCGGCTATATCGATACTGTATCTTTTGCCGTTTTTTATTCCTACCGCTTTGGCTAACGTACGTATAGCCATAGCAATCTTGCCCTGTTTGCCGATAACCTTGCCGATATCGTTTTCAGCAACACGAATGGTAACGACTTCCACGCCGTTTACTTCTGCGGAAGTAACGTTAACGGCGGACTTGTCGTCGACAAGCTGCTCAACAATATAAGTAACCAGTTCTACCATTTTTTACTCCTAATTACGCTTTGGGCGCTTTCTTAGGCTCGAGAATATTCTCGCGTACCAACAACGTTCTAACAGTTTCGGTAGGTTGCACGCCGCAATCGATCCATTTCTTCGCCTTGTCGACGTCCAATTTGAGTTCTTCGTTTAACGGATTGTATGTTCCAACCAAATCAACATATTGTCCGTCGCGCGCCTTGTGCGAATCGATAACCACCACACGGTAGAAAGGACTTTTTTTATCGCCCATTCTTGTCAATCTCATTTTTACTGCCATTGTTTTTTCCTCCAAAAGTATTTATGTTATAGTTTTATTAAAAAGGCAAGCGTTTGGACTTAGCCATTTTTTTCATCATATCGCGTGTTTGTTCGAACTGTTTAATTAACCTATTAACGTCCTGCACCTGCAATCCGCAACCGCCCGCAATGCGTTTACGGCGCGAATAATTGAGAATTTTAGGGTTACTCCGCTCATCTTTTGTCATAGACTGAATAATTGCCTTATTGCGTCTAAGCTGAGCTTCGTCCACCTTTTTATCTCCGAGTTTAAGCTTGCCCGCGCCCGGTATCATTCCCACAAGGTCGTTAAGGTCGCCCATTTTTGCCACTTGTTCGAACTGCTCCAAGTAGTCGTTAAGGTCAAAGGAAGCTTCCTTTAACTTCTTGGCCATTTTCATGGCTTGTTCTTCGTCTATCGCAGTCTGAGCTTTTTCTATCAAGGTCAAAACATCGCCCATACCGAGAATTCTCGACGCCATTCTGTCGGGATAAAACGGTTCCAAATCTTCAGACTTTTCGCCTGTGCCTACAAACTTGATGGGCTTGCCCGTAACAGCTTTGATAGATAACGTCGCTCCGCCGCGGGTATCGCCGTCCAACTTCGTCATTATAACGCCCGTTATATCTAATGCTTCGTCGAAAGATTTGGCAACGTTAACCGCGTCTTGCCCCGTCATCGAGTCGACTACGAGCAGCGTTTCGTAAACGTTAACGGCTTTTTTGATGGACTTCAATTCGTTCATCAATTCTTCGTTTATGTGCAAACGTCCCGCAGTGTCTATTATTAAAGTATCGAAGCCGTTCTTCTCGGCGTATTTAACTGCTTGTTCGGCGATTTTCGTAGGATTTCCCTGTCCCATTTCGAAAAATCCCGCTTTTACCTTGCCCGCCACTATTTCCAACTGCTTAATTGCCGCAGGACGGTAAACGTCGTCGGCGCACAGCAATACGCGCTTTCCCTGCTTTTGCAGATGCAATGCAAGCTTTCCGCACATTGTCGTCTTGCCTGCGCCTTGCAGTCCGCACATCATTATTATAGTAGGTAGCTTAGGCGATACGCCCAATTTGCTTTGCGTGGACCCCAACAGTTCTATTAGTTGTTCGTTGACTATCTTTATTACCTGCTGTCCCGGCGTAAGGCTTTTAAGCACTTCTTCGCCGATTGCAAGCTCGGAAACTCTGCCGATAAAGTCCTTAGCTACGGTAAAGTTAACGTCCGCTTCCAGCAAAGCCACGCGTACTTCGCGCATAGCCTGCTTTATTTCCAGTTCCGTTAAAGCGCCGCGGTTTTTAAGCTTGGAAAAAACGTGATTTATTCTGTCTGTAAGATTAGAAAAAGCAGCCAATTTCTACTCCTTTGAAACAAATCGTTTAACTACTTCCTTCAATGCCGCGCAGTCGTCTGCTTCGAGAGCGAACCGCGCGTTCCTTGTAAACTCAGCCAAATGCAATTCGGTATCCAGCCTTACAAGAGCCGCTTCCGACTTAACTATCGCGTCGCGCACCCCTTGGCGGGATATACCCGATTCGTCCGCTATTTCTCCAAGAGACAAATCGCAATTGCAATACATTACCAACGCATCGCGTTGTTTTTCCGTAAGCAATCCGCCGTAAACGGACAGCAACTCGGACAATTGTAATTTGGAAAGAGCCATTAGCACTCCTCGTGTAAAGCAAACTTACTTTACAGCGTTATTTTACTAAATTATTAGCCGTTTGTCAATTATTTAGACATAATTAAGATAATTGTTGCTAATTATTTTTTCCTTACCCATTTATAAATCAGACGTCGGCACAACAGTACTTCGATATATTTACGCCACCTTTGTTATTTTTACTTTCGGACGCATTTACAGCTTACGGCTGTAATTTAGCCATTTCGTCGCTTCTATCGTCTTTTGCAACAGATAAATCTAAATATTTAAGCGCAAAATTATTGACAACGGTATACAATCGAATTATAATAAAACAAACGTTACAAAACAAATGTTTTAGTTAAAATCACATGGAGATACCGTTATGCCGCCGAAAGCAAAATTTACAAAAGAAGAAATTATAAACGCAAGCGTAGAAATAATCGAAACAGCGGGGATAGAATCATTAACCGCGCGCAACTTAGGCGACAAGCTTGGCAGTTCTGCGCGACCCGTATTTACCGTATTCAGCGGTATGGACGAAGTAACAGTCGCCGCCACCGCCTTCGCCGATTCTCTTTACGCGCGATACGTTGAGCAAGGTCTCAAAGCACCGCTCCCTTTTAAGGGCGTAGGCGAAGGTTATATACGTTTTGCAAGCGAACACCCCAAGCTGTTCCGACTGTTGTTTATGAAAGAAAACGCAAACGTTGCCGACATGCAGAACGTGCTGCAAGGAATAGAAGCCAGCTACGACAAAATTCTCAATTCGGTACGAGAAAGCTACGGTTTAGACGCGAACACGGCAAAAAAGCTGTATTTGCACATATGGATATACACTCACGGCGTCGCTGTGCTCATAGCAACCAAAATGTGCAAATTTACCGAAGAACAAATTTCCGAAATGTTAACAACCGTGTTTACAAGCTTGCTTGTACGAGCAAAGAAAGGAGAACTGAAATGATATTTGTTAAAAGCCTTTACAAATCATACAATAACGGCAAAACAGAAGTCTTGCGCGACGTATCGCTTTCAATTGACGACGGCGAATTTGCCGTAATATTAGGTGCTTCGGGATCGGGCAAGTCCACACTTATGAACGTCATGTCAGGTCTTGAAAAAGCCGACAAGGGTGAAATAACCGTTAACGGAAATAATCTAAACGCCATGACGGACAAACAACTGACAGAATTCCGCAAGAATTATGTCGGATTTGTATTTCAGCAATACTATCTGCTGCCCCACCTGAGCGTTGCAAGCAACATAAAGCTCGGAGCGGATTTGGCAAAAAACAACGATTTTGACGAGATAATACAAGCATTGAGACTTGCCGACAAGCTAAACAAACATCCTTCCGAGCTCTCCGGCGGCGAACAGCAACGCGTATGCATAGCGCGGGCGTTGGCAAAAAAACCGCGTATTCTCTTTCTTGACGAACCGACGGGAGCGTTGGACGAAAATACGGGGCGAGACGTATTAGACTGCATAATGAAGCAAAAAGAAAAGTTGGGCTTTACTATGGTAATGGTAACGCACAACCAGAATATCGCGGAAACAGCGCAAAAAGTAATACTGATGAACAGCGGTAAAATCGTAGACATCCGCGCAAACAAAACGCAAAAAACCGCTTACGAAATAGGGTGGTAATATGATAATATCCGCTAAAAGCGCGCTGAAACTTATCGGCATTACCATCGTCTGTTTTTGCGCAGTGTTTGTATGCACGTTTTTTCTCAACTTCTATTTGGATATACTGCCATTGCGCAGCAAAGTCGCCGAGCTTATGCTTCCGCTGTACGACGCGCAGCTTGCAACTGCGCAAATGTGCTGCTCCGTTACGGGCGGAGTACTTGCGCTTATTGCAGGCGTAATGGTAATATTTTACGTAACGCTGTACGTAGACGAACACAGCAAGGAGCTTGGTACCTTAAAAGCTCTCGGGTATTCGGCAGCCCGCTTGGCTTTAAGCTTTGCCGCATTCGGTTTAAGCGCGCTTATCGGCTGCGCGCTTGGATACGGTTTGGGACACGCAATAATGCCGTCTGTGTACGAGTGGCTTACGATAGAAGGCTTAACGGTTGAAATACACTACCACGTTTCATTGCTGTTTGCATTGGTAATTGCCCCGCCGATACTGTTTGGAATTGTGGCTTACGTTTGCGCATACGTAAAACTTAAAAAACCCGCGCTTGAAATACTCAAAAATAAGCGCAAGGAACGCAAAGTAAAAGCAAACGCAAAGCCGATTAAAAATAAAAACAGCTTCCTAAAAGAAATCAGTATAAAAACGGTATCGGCAAACAAGCTGTTGACGTTTTTCGTAACGTTTTCCTGCTTTTGCTTTTCCGCAATGGTACAAATGGGCGCGTCTATGGAAAGCTTAGTCGACGGAACAATGGGCTGGATGATTTTGGCAATTGGACTTGTGCTCGCAATAACGTCCGCATTTATGGCATTGACGTCGCTTGTCAGAAATGCGTCTAAAAGTATCGCTATGATGAAAACGTTCGGCTATTCGCTCGGCAAATGCGTAACGTCGGTATTCGTCGGCTTTATTCCCTTTGCCCTGCTGGGCTTTGCCGTCGGCACAGGCTATCAGTACGGTCTGCTGTATTTAATGGTAAATCTAATCTTCAAGGACGTAGGTGAAATTCCGAATTATTCGTTTAACGTCGGCGCAATGTTTATTACTCTTGCGGCGTTTATAATGTGCTACGCCGCTATAACTGCGTTTTACGTTGCAAAAATAAACAAAGTATCCGTAAAAGAAATTATGTTGGAAAACTAATGGGTTTTACACACTCAGATTATCTAATAAAAAAGTCCATCGCTTAACTTTAAGCAATGGACTTTCTAAATATCGGTTATGTTTCTATCTAATAGATCATGTAAATCCCACATAAACTTATTAAACTCGGCATTTGACGAATCGTCTTTGTCGGACGAATTATCTATTAGTTCACAAATATTAAAACAACTTTTGGACCATTCTTTATACACTTTATTTCCTTTTGCCAACTTGTTGAGAATGTTATTAAGACTCTTGACACTGATATCGTATCTCTCGTCGTCTAAAAATGGATAGTTAGCCGTCTCCACGCAGTGAATCCTTTTAATGAGATTTTCACTTATTTTCCTATCTTCCGCAGACACAGTACCAAAATACTTTACGCGAAAGCGTTGTTTAATCTTAAAAAGTATTATAAAACTTGCAAGAGTCAATACAACGTTTCCCGCTGCAAGCGATACCGCTATTATAAACTTTATATCATAGGGATTAGAACAAGTAAATTCTTCTACAAGATAAAAAATAAGCGTAACAAAGAAAGATACTGTGAATATAACGGTTAATAATCTATCAGCCCATTTTAATCTCTCTATCGCTTTTACTTTTGACATAAACTCAAATTATCCCTTCAACGTAGCTTGCCGCATCGAATTCCATCAGATCGTCTATGCCTTCGCCTACGCCCACAAAGTAAACGGGAATATCCATATCGTGCTTTATTGCAAGCACCACGCCGCCCTTTGCCGTACCGTCAAGCTTGGTTAACACTATGCCGTCGATATCTATCGCTTCGTTGAATACGTCCACTTGCTGTATGGCGTTCTGCCCCGTAGTTGCGTCCAGCACTATCAGGTTTTTCCTGTCCGCTTGGGGGAATTCACGGTCCACAACGCGGTTGATTTTTGACAGCTCGTCCATAAGGTTTTTCTTGTTATGAAGCCTGCCCGCCGTATCCACCAGTACGATATCCGTCCCCCTGCTTTTAGCCGACTGCACCGCGTCAAACACTACCGCCGCGGGGTCGCTGCCTTCTTCGTGCTTGATTATACGTACCTTCGCCCTGTTAGCCCACACTTCCAGCTGTTCGCTTGCGGCGGCGCGGAAAGTATCCGCAGCGGCAATTACTACGGACTTGCCCTTTTTAACAAATATGTTCGCGAGTTTTCCTATCGTAGTAGTCTTTCCTACACCGTTAACTCCCGCAACCATAATAACGCAAGGCGTATCGAATACGAGCTTTTCTTCGCCCAAAATATCGCACATAACGTCTTTTAGGTATTGATTGGCTTGCTTGGCATCGGATACGCGGTCTTGACGCATACGCTCGCGAAGCTCGTCGATTATATCGATCGTCGTGTCTTCACCCACGTCGCTTGCAAGCAAAATATACTCCAATTCTTCGTAAAAATCTTCGTCGAATATTCCGCGTTTGAACAGCTCGTTAAGCTTAAAACCGATTTGCTGCTTGGTTTTACGCAGTCCGTCTATTATTTTTTGAAAAAATCCCATAAGATTACCGTCCTGTTTTTACAGAAATTTGCTAAATACAAACACCATTTTAACGATAATGTGCAGAACACAAATTTCCCTTTTTATTGTGCCGTTTTGACGGCGGAGATTGACGCAGATACCGGACAAGCAAGGCGAACGCAAACGAGCGTACTGACGGTATGTGATTGAGCGTGAGTCCGACGCTTAACGAAGTAGATGTGTTAATAAACGCCGTCAAAACCTACATAGCTTGTTTAATAGCTTCCGTCAGCTTAACCGATACAATCTTGGATACGCCCTTTTCTTCCATAGTTACGCCGTATAACACGTCCGCGTTTTCCATAGTGGGCTTTTTGTGCGTGATAACCACGAACTGCGTAGAAGTTGAAAACTTGCGTAAATACTTGGCTATCCGTTCGGCATTAGCGTCGTCCAACGCCGCTTCTATTTCGTCCAATACGCAGAAGGGCATCGGGTTAAACTTCAATATAGAAAACAGTATAGCCGCGGCGGTCATAGTACGCTCTCCGCCGGATAGCAGAGAAATATTTTGCAATTTCTTTCCCGGGGGCTGCGCTTCGATTTCCACGCCTTGGTCGAGAGATTCCTTGTTAGGGTCGTTTTCTACGTACAAGCGCGCGTTACCGCCGTTGAACAGCTCGCGGAAAATCATCTTGAAGTTTTCGTTAATTTTACCCATACCTTCTTCGAAACGCGATTCGATATCCGTGGTTAAACCTTTCAACGCGCCTTTAAGGTCGGCTTCCGCCTTTTTCAGGTCTTCGATTTGAGCGAGTAAATCGTCGTAACGCGTCTGCGTTTGTTCAAGATCTTGTATAGCGTTTACATTAACGCTGCCCAACTTTAACAGTGCCTGCTTGCACTCGGAAATGCGCTCCTTACCTGCGTCCTTATCGTAACTCTCATCCTTGTACTGCATTGCTGCGGAATAGGTAATGCCGTATTCTTCCTGTACCTTTTGCTGCAATTGAAGCAAGTCGTCGTCAATTTTGCTTAGAATGTATTCTTCCTTGTCGATTGTTCCGCGAAGCGATTCCAACTCGGTAGACAAGCGCATACGGTCGTCCGTCAAACGTTGGAAGTCTGCGTCCAATTGAGCCTTTAAGCTGCCGGACGAAGCAATTTGCTCCGTCAACGCCGTCATTTCTTCCTGCAACGCGGTATCAACTATAGTTTCGTTCATCGTCTGGTACATTCCGTCGATAGCGTTATGCACTTGCTCGACATACGCGGCTGCGGACAGATTGCTTTCTTCGAGAGCGGCGATTTGCGCTTGATTGGAGCGTATTTCCTTTTCCGACGCTTCGATATTTGCTATCAAAACAGCCAAACGATAACGTCTGTCGGACAACGAAACGGATATCCCGTCTTTCGCGGTAATTTCGGCTTGGGAAGTTTCTCTTAAATGCTCCATCTTTGCACGAACCTGCGCTTCAGAAGCGGCAAGCTCTTGCAAGCGCGCTTCGTTTTTTTGCAATAACTGCTCCAATACTGCAAGTCTTGCCGTTATTCTGTTCTTTTCTTCCGACAAACCCAAAATATTCTTTTTGTCGGAATTACTAAGCGTATTGGAAGTTTCGATTTTTTCCTTTGCGGTGGCAATTTCGATATTGAGAAGATTTATATTATCCGACAGTTTGTTATTAGTCGCGCGCGTTTCTTCCAACGCGGCGTCTAATTTAGCTTTTTCTTCTTCAGCTTGCTGCAAATCTTTTTCCAAACGTTTAAGTTTTTCGGTACGTTCGGCTATTTGAGTTTCGTAGGAAAGCAGATTGCCCGTCGATTGCTTGCGTACGCTTCCGCCTTCAAGCGAGCCGTCATTGGAAATACGTTCGCCCGTCAACGTCACCATACGGTGACAATACCGATACTTACGGCTTAGCTTTACGGCGTTATCGAAGTTATCGACTATAACTATACCGCCGAGCAACGATTCGAACACGTTGGAATAATGCTTATCAAAGGAGACAAGATCGCTTGCCACGCCCAAAACGCCCTGCTCGGAAAGAACTTCGGCTCGGTCAATGCCGTGTGGCTTCATCGAACTGACAGGTAAAAATGTAGCCTTACCGTAATCGTTTATTTTGAGATAGTTAATCAAATATTTAACGTCTTCTTCGTTTTCCGTAACGATATTTTGCAGTCTTCCGCCGAGAGCCGTTTCTATTGCAAGCTGCAAACGCGGTTCCACTTTAATAAGATTAGCTACTACTCCGGAAATATGCGACGCAAGCTCGCGATCGCGCTTGGAATCCTGCATTAAGTACTGCACGCTCGCCTGATAACCCTTGTAGTTATCCGAGAAATCTTTTAGCATCTCTATTCCGCCTTTTTCTCCGGAATACGCCTGATGCTTACGTTGCAACTCCTTGTTAAGCTCGAATTGCTTAAACTCCAAATCCTTAATCTTTTGTTTCAATTGATTGGAAGTTACCGCAAGTATGTCTTTTTCCTTATTCAGCGCGTCGAAGCGTGCCATTAAGTCGCCTTCTTCACCCGACGAAGCCTGCAATTTACGCATCAATTCGTCCTCTTGAACGGCAATACGCTCCAGCCGATCTTTAAGCGACGTGCTTTCTGCTTGATAGGAAGCCGACTTACTGTTACAATCGGATGTTGCCGCAACAGTTTCGTCCAACTTTTTACGGTAATTTTCCGCCTGCGCGTTAATTTCGTCGACTTTCGCGCCTATTTCAGCGAACTGCTGATTTACGTCGGAAATTTCCTTTTCAAGGTCACGTCTTTCTTCATTACGTTTAAGCAGTATCGTAGCAATCTTGATATCTGCTTCCTGTAAGTTTTCCGCTTCTTCTTTATTCGCGGCTATTTGTTCTTCTTTCGCCTGAATATCGCGCAAACAACCGTTAATACGCTCCTGAATAAGGTTTTTAGCACCTTGTTTCTTTTCCGATTCTACCGCTAAGGACAGTTGCTTGTCCCGCAAAGCAGCTATCTCATCGTCGATACCGTTACGCCGATGGAACATATCGTCGTAACGTTCGTTAACGTCTACATATTGCGTCTCTTTCAAAGAATATTCTTCTCTCAGACCTTCCAAACGCTTTTTGCCGTTTTCTTTATCTTGGCTTGCATGATCGTAACCGTAAATGTATGCGTTAATTTCGCATAATTTCAATTCGTCATAAATAGCAAGATATTTTTTAGCGTTAGTCGATTGTCTTTTCAGTTCCGGTAAACGATGCTTCAATTCTTCTACGAGAATCATAATGTTCTGCATATTACCGCGAGTTTTTTCCAGCTTGCGCTCCGTATCCACCTTTTTAATGCGAAAGGTCGAAATTCCCAATGCTTCTTCGAATATAGCCCGCCTGTCTTCCGGTCTGGCGTTAAGCACAGCGTCCATACGTCCCTGTCCGACGATGGAATATCCTTCCTTACCAAGCCCCACGCCGCGCAGCAGCTCCACTATATCGCGCAGACGCACTATGTTTCGATTGAGAAGATACTCGCTCTCGTTACTGCGGTACAGCTTACGGCTGATAATAATCTCGTCCATAGCAATGGGAAAAATACGCGTCGTATTGTCAAAAAATAACGACACTTCGCAATAACTCATAGATTTTCGGGTATCCGTTCCGTTAAAAATCAGGTCCTGCATAAGCTTACCGCGCAGGTTCTTTGTGCTTTGTTCGCCCAAAACCCAACGTATAGAGTCGGAAATATTACTTTTACCGCAGCCGTTAGGTCCTACTATACCGGTAATAGGTTGATCGAATTTCAATTCGACTTTGTCGGCAAAGCTCTTAAAACCGTACATTTCAATTTTTTTAAGATACAGCACTACTCAATTCTCCATTTGGTTACAATTTTTTTAGCAGCGTCCTGTTCGGCGGATTTCTTGTTACGACCTTCGCCGAATCCCACAAGCTTACCTTGTATATACAATCCGTATTTATAATAGGGGTCGTTATCCGAGCCGTTACGTTCCATCAATTTATATTGCGGAATGGGTAAACGATTTTTTTGACAGTATTCTTGAAGCAAAGTTTTGTCATCTTTGCGAGATACCGTTGCAGCATCGGTCAATGCGGACTTCATAACTCGCAGCACAAAAGCGCGCGCGGCATCCAACCCGCCGTCCGAATAAATAGCGCACACTATCGCTTCGAACAAATTGGCTTCGATTTTTTTGGACAGATTTTTTATCTGTTTCGAGCCGTTGCTAACCTGTAGGTATTTTAGCAAATCCATACTGTCAACTATCGGACGCAAACCGTCGGCAGATACTACGTTGGAACGCATAACCGACAATTCGCCCGCGCTGCGCTCGGGAAACGCGTCGTAATAGTATTCGGACACAATCATATCCATTATGGCGTCGCCTAAGAATTCCATTCGCTCGTTATCGGGCAGATTTTCGGCGTTTGCATACGAAGAATGAGTAAACGCATGCAATAGCAAAGCCCTGTCGTTAAACCTATATTGCAGTTTGTTTTCAATTTCTTCATAATTTATTTGCAATTTTCGCTCCAATCTGCGATGATGCAGTTCCGTATAACACGGCATTATAATTATTGATTATACTATATTAAAACTGCTTTGGCAATAAAATGGAGAAAAAAGCGCATATGTTTAACAAAATATAACATAATAATGCAATTGTTTCACAAATAAAAAAGCCCCTCGGTAAAGATGACCGAAGGGCTTAAAGCCGATTATAATAAATCTCTACTACTTGCTTTCTGCCGAGACTTCTACAACTTGTTTTCCGTCGTAGTATCCGCAAGCGTCGCAAACTTTGTGAGAAACTTTAAGTTCGTGGCATTGCGGACATTCTACCAAAACAGAAGCCGAAGCCGTCCAGTTAGCCGCTCTCTTGTGCTTTCTTTGTTTTGATACTTTTCTCTTGGGTACTGCCATAGTAATGCACCTCCGTTAGAATTTTAGATTTTTAAGCGCGCTGAACGGATTATCTCGCGTAGTATCGCAATTACACTGACTTTCATTGAGATTGCTTCCGCATTTAGGACACAACCCCTTGCAGTCGTCGTTACACAGTAATAAACTCGGCATAGACAATATAATCTCGTCTTCTATCGCCTTAGTCGCATCGAGCTTACTGTTATAATACGAATAACCGTCGTCGTATTCGGCGCTATCCTTATAGAAAATCTGGCTAAAATGCAAATCGATTTGTTTGCTTACAGGTATAAGACAACGATCGCAATAACCTCGTAAGTTACAAGTTATTACGCCTTCCACTTGAACGTTAGGATCGAGAAACGTAACGTCAAATCGTGTTACAACTTTTTCCAACACGGCGTTCGGATAAGTCAACAGCTTGCTCTCCAACGAATACTCGCCTACAAACGGTAAAGCAACGCCTACGTTAGACATATTCTCCGTCAAATCGATAACAATTATTTCAGACACTTAACTATTATACAAACTTGCAAACGTTTTGTCAACGGTTTAGCCCAACTTTGCTTCAATCATTGTTTCGCGGGCGATAACCAATTCTTCGTTCGTGGGAATAACCAAGACCTTGACCTTAGACTGCTCAGCTTGTATCTCGGCAATTGTTCCGCGCGGACAATCGGCATTCTTCTTCTCATCCAATATAATACCGAGACCGTCCAAATCCTGCAAAGCCTTGCTGCGCACCACGCTGTCGTTTTCTCCGATACCGGCGGTAAACACTATCGCGTCCACACCGTTCAATGCCGCCGTGTACGCTCCGATATATTTCTTTGTGCCGTAAGCAAACATATTCAGCGCAAGCTCCGCACGTTTATTGCCGTTATTAGCAGCATCGGACAAATCCCTGAAATCGGACGACACGCCGGAAATACCTAAAACTCCGCACTTCTTATTGAGATACGTCAAAGTTTCCGACACAGTCATACCCTCTTTTTTTGCAAGATATTCCGCGGCGGAATAGTCTATATCTCCGCTGCGGGTACCCATAGGAACGCCCGCAAGCGGGGTAAAGCCCATAGACGTGTCTATACATTTGCCGCCCTTAACTGCCGTAATGGACGATCCGTTACCGAGATGGCAAGTAATAATCTTCAAATCTTTAATATCCTTGCCGAGATATTTAGCCGCTTCCTGCGCCACGAATTTGTGACTTGTTCCGTGCGCTCCGTAGCGACGTATGTGATACTTTTCGTAATGGTCGTAGTCGATAGCGTACATATAAGCGTAATCGGGCATTGTAAAATGGAAACCGGTATCGAAAACAAGAACCATAGGCGTATCGGGCATTTCCGCAAGGCAAGCCTTGATTCCTACTATTGCAGCGGGATTATGCAAAGGCGCCAAGTCCTTGATTTCTTCCATCAATTCCATCGACTCAGGCGTGACCAACGTCGGCTTTTTGAAAGCTTCGCCCGAAGCTACTACCCTATGCCCTACTCCGTCGATTTCCGCCATAGACGATATTACGCCTACGTTTTTATCCATAAGCTTGCCGAGAACAAGCTTAACGGCAATGTTATGGTTAGGCATATCTATTTCCTGTTCTATACATTGCCCGCGAGCTTTATATATAAAGTTAGAGTGAGCAATACCTATACGTTCGCAATTGCCTTTGGCAAGTACGCTCTCCGTTTCCATATCGATAAGCTGATATTTAAGCGAAGAACTTCCAGAGTTTATTACAAGAATTTTCATTTTACTTCACCCCGTATATTATAATTGCGTTTGAAGAACGGTAATTGCAATAGCTCCCACTATGTCTTCCGCTTTGCAGCCGCGAGACAAATCGTTAAGCGGTTTTGCAAAGCCTTGACAAATAGGACCGACAGCCATAAATCCGCCCAAACGCTCTGCAATTTTGTAGCCGATATTGCCGGACTGCAAATCGGGAAAGATAAACACGTTTGCATGCCCCGCTACTGTGCTGCCCTTTGCCTTCATCTCGCCTACGGCAGGAACTATTGCCGCGTCGAATTGCAGTTCGCCGTCCAATTTGATATCGGGAGCTTTTTCCTTCGCTATGCGCGTAGCTTCGGCAACTAACGCAACGTTATCGTGCTTGGCGCTTCCCTTAGATGAAAATGACAGCATCGCCACACGCGGCTCTATGCCTGCTATCGCCTGCGCCGAACGCGCGGTAGCTATGGCGCAGTCGGCAAGACCTTCCAACGTATACGTAGGATTAAGTCCGCAATCGGCAAATACAACCAATCCGTCGGGGCAATACTCATTACCCTGCGGCGGGCAAATCATAAGATTAAAGCTGGATACTGCGCTTACGCCGACAGCCGTCTTTATAATTTGAAGCCCGGGACGCAATGTATTTGCCGTGGAGTGACACGCGCCGGATACAAGTCCGTCAACATCCCCCGCTTTAAGCATCATAGCGCCGAAGTAGGTGCCGTCCTTCAATAGCTCCGCAGCCTGCTCTGAAGTCATACCCTTGTTTGCGCGCAGCTCGCACAACTTAGCGTTATATGCGGACAATCTGTCGTCCGTTAGCGGATTAACTATCTCAACGCCCGCAAGGTCGATGTCGGGGTTAGCTTTTCTAATAGCTTCCGCGTCGCCCAAAAGCACTATTTTGGCAATTCCTTCCTTAGTCGCCATTTCCGCGGCTTTTACAACGCGGCTGTCTTCGCCTTCGCACAAGACTATAGTTTTGTTAAGACTTGACGCCTTTTTTTTGATTTGTTCCAAAACATTCATAATTTACTCCTCATAAAACACTTTATTTATCGGCTTTTTTTGTGTATAATACATTTGACGCATTCGGTCGGTCAGACAAAATAGAGACGCCCGAACCGAAAACCATATCATAAAAGCGCATAATACTAACAGCAAAACAGTACGTCGCATTTTATATTTATTCAGGCGAATTGTACGAGCCCAAATCGGTTTTTATTATATCATAACAAGACAACATTGTAAACAAAATATACCAAACAGGATACAAAATGAAAACGACGGCAATAATCTGCGAATTTAACCCGCTGCATTCGGGACACAAAAAATTGATTGACTACGCAAAAACCATTTCGGACAGAGTTATTTGCATAATGAGCGGGAACTTTACGCAGCGCGGAATGCCTGCTTGCTGTGACAAATATTTGCGCGCTGCGCACGCTATAAAAGCGGGCGCGGATCTTGTCGTAGAGCTTCCCACGGTTTACGCGACGGCTTCTGCGGAAAACTTTGCTTACGGCGGGGTTGCGATTGCCGACAAGCTCGCCGTCGACGGTTTAGTATTCGGAAGCGAATGCGGTGATATCGAAGAATTACGACGCTGCGCCGACATTTTAACAGACGAAAGCGTCAATAACCGAATAGCGCACATAATGACCACGGGAGTCAGCTATCCCAAAGCAGTATCCACAGCGTTAGCTTCGGACGTATTAAATCAACCCAATAACGTACTCGCAATCGAATATATCAAAGCTTTACAATCGCGCAAATCGAATATTATACCCGTTACAATAAAGCGCGAGAGCAACTTTAACGGAGAGCCTAACGAATATGCGTCTTCGGGATATTTGCGGAAAAACGCCGACGAACGCGACCGCTATTCCTTCGACTTCGTTACGCCCGATATAGACGACGGTATAGAAAGCAAATACAAGGAGTATGCTGCGCACGCGCTATCCGTTATGACAGCGGATCAACTGAGAGAAATCGAAGGCGTAACGGAAGGATTGGAAAACAGAATTTTCAACGCCGACAAATCCAACGGTTACGACGCAATGTTGGATATAATAAAAACCAAACGATACACCCGAATGAAGCTGCAGCGTATCGTTCTCAACTCCGTGCTGTCGGTAACCAAAGACATAGTACGAATGTCAAAAAAAGCTTATATACCGATTAAAGCTCTTGCGGTAAACGAATCGACAACCGCATTATTGCGCGGATTGGACGGCGAATCGGATGATTTAACGCGTAGAGCGGACAGACTGTACTACTCTATGTCTGCCGCCAAACCGCCTAAAAAGCTCATGAAAATTTCTTTATAATTACAGTTGACGCACAGAACCTGCCGCACGAAGTTTACTCTGCCGTTCAAGGTTCTGTTTTGTTTTATAGACAAAATCCGCACGTTTTACAAAACATTTGGCTTTATCACTCCATAATTCATTACTATGTGTGTAATAGTATTGTATAAAAGCGGGCAAAGCGATTCTATTGAAGAACATTATTACTCATATATACCGATTTATAATAATACATTAAATCGTGAAAACCTTACGAATAACCGCAATCGCCGCTTTTCTGATCGTACTGGGGATATTTATATCCGCGCCGTCCAAGTATATGCAAAGCTTTTTCGACGGCGTTACGGTTTGGGCGTACAACGTTTTACCCGCTATATTTCCCTTTACGGTATTGACTACGTTAGCCCTTAAAGTACGACCAAAAACCAAGATATCGTTTTCGAAAAAACTGTTTTGCGTAGACTGTGATTCGGTTTTTATCGCAAGCTTGTTGTGCGGCTACCCGATAGGAGCTAAAATTATCGGCGACAGCGATGCAAGCAGCTTAACCGCAACCAAGGCCTGCTCCTTTTGCTCGTCGGCAGGGCCGATATTTATGATCGGAACAGTAGGCGCAAAGCTCCTGCAAAACACTACCGCAACAGTTATCTTGATTGCGGTGCATTTCTTGTCGCTCATAATAAACGGCTTGATATTTCGTAAATCGAAAAGCAACGGCAATATCCAATTTGCACAATCGCTCAAACCGTCCGATCTTGGCGACGTAATAACCGATTCGGCGTTATCGGTAATATCCGTCGGCGGACTTATCGCTATATTTTATATGCTGTCCGATATGATAAAAAATTTCCTGCCGATAGGTATTCGCGACAGTCTTGCGGTCTCTTTCGCAATCGGCATTTTCGAAATGACCAACGGAATATTCGGCGTATGCGCCGGCACGGACTTAGCTACAGCCACAGTGCTATGCAGTACGCTGCTGTCCTTCGGCGGATTGTGCGTTTTTGCGCAATGCTATGCTTTTTTAGGCAAAAAGCAAGTAAAACCATTAGATATAATCAAAATGAAAATTGTTCAGTCGGCGGTTGCTACCATACTCGCTTTTGTTTTTGTCAAAATATTTATGTAAAAAGCTCTCGGCAATTGCCGAGAGCTTCGGTATTATTCTCAATAAATTATCGATTGCGTTGCGATAACGTGCGTTGCAGCGCGCGTAAAACGGTCTCGGTATCGTCAAAAGACAAGCAGTCGTCCGTCTGCGAAACACCGTATTCCCCCGATTGTCCGCCTTCGTAAAGGTAGCTTTCCATCATAACGCCGTTTATATCCGTATTTTGAACCGCCATCAATGCGTTATCTATCTGCCGCTTGGCTACTTTACCGCTGTTACCGTGACTCAAATCCGCCATCACAAAATCGCTTAACCCGTAGTTTGCGAGCAAACGCTTTGCTCTACGCACGCTACCCGCATCCATATTGTTCACGAACGCCTGTTCGCCCTTCCTTCCCCTAATACCGCCGCGCAGCGTTAAGTGTGCAAATTTGCAACCGAGTGTTTCAAATTGCACGCCCGCATATGGGTAAACACATGGATTACTTACAGCATAAACGGAATCCACGGCTTTGTCTATTTCGCCGTCAGTACCGTTTTTGATACCGCAGCAAACGTCTAAGCCGGAAGCTATTCCGCGCATCAAACTGTTTTCCGAGCTTCTTGCGCCTACAAACCAATAGGATACAAGATCGCGGAAGTACTCGTACAAATCGGGATACAGCAATTCGTCCGCCACGGGCAAACCCGCTTCGAGACAGTCCATCATCATCCTACGGCACCTGACTATTCCCGAAGCCACGTCCGCTTCGTCGCCGTCCCTTTCGTGGAAGCAAGCTCCCAAATACCCCTTTCCGTTAGAGTGCGGCTTTGTGGTATAAACGCGGGCAACCACAAGCAAATTCGGACAGCTCTTCGCAATGTCGGATAGCTTATTCACATACTCCTTCATTGCGCTTACGTCGTCTGCCGAACACGGACCCACCACGGCAACAAATCTTTTTTTAGACGTAAAATTATCAATCAACTCTTTGTCAAACCGCGCTTTCGTTTGTTGAAGTTCTGCGTTCAAAGGCATTGCGGCGCACACTCTCTCAGGCTGCGGTAAAGTCTTTTGTTTAATAATCATATTTATTCTACCGCCAAATACTTGTGCAATTCTTCCACGCAGCAGCTTGGCACATAATTGTCGTAGTTTTGTTTCAGCAAAGCCAGCTCGCGAACCAACGAACTGGAAATATGGCGGTAGTCCTTGCTTCCCACAACGAAAACCGTTTCGCCGTCCCAGTAAGCTTCGTTTATGTCAGACAAATCTATTACGGACTGCGTATCCATAGCATTGCGTACGGACTTAATCATAACGCTTGCGTTTACCTGCTTGCAGTACTCCGTCAGCATACCGTCGAATGCAACCGCTTGAACGTTTTGGATATGATTGATTGACCTTGAAAGCATTTCGAACCGAGCTTGCTTGGAAATGGCATAGCTTTTGTTCGTATTTACGCCCATTACGACGTACAGCTTGTCCACAAGCTTAGCCGCCTTTTCTATCGCGTCTACGTGACCTTTCGTAACGGGGCAAAACGACCCTGCAAAAACGCCTATTCGCATAACTGACAACTCCTTTTGTAAAATTCGAATTGCACCGTTCCCATCTTTCTGCAATCGAAAACGGACAGTCCGCTAACGTCCGCGGGCAATTTGTCTTCCGCTAAATGTTCGCATATAACAACTCCGCCGTCCGCAAGCAAATTCAGCGAACTTAACGTTTCCAATACGTCTTGATAGTATCCGGACTTGTAAGGCGGATCGACGAAAATTATATCGAACTTGCATTTCAACGCCGACAAACAAGCCTTGTAATCACAAACGAACAGTTCTTCTTTTTCGCCTATTTTGGCAAAATTCGCCCTAATAGCGTCCAGCGCCGAACGGCTGTTATCGCACAAAACCGCCCTTTGGGCTCCGCGACTTAAACACTCTATCGCAAACTGTCCCGAACCCGCAAACAGGTCCAAAACCGTAGCGCCGTTTATTTTGCCGTTAATAATATTAAACAGAGTTTCCTTCATTCTGTCCAACGTCGGACGGGCGTTTTCCTTGGGAGCGATTAGCGTGCGCCCCTTGTATTTTCCGGTAATTACTCTCATAATACCGTAATATTGTACACTATTTAAGCAAATTAGTAAAGAAGTTTTATCCTAATGCAGATTACACAGTAACTCGTATATTATAACCTTTTCGTTACTGATATTTACGCCTTCACCCACAAGAGTTACTTCGTCGCCCACTTGTACCGAAACGCCGCTTACGTCCGCCATTATCATTGCCATGCACACCGCCACAACAGGACAGAATCTTCCGTTTACGCGCACGCAAGCATTTGTAAGAGTACGCGCGAAGCCGTTTGCGTAGCCCACGTTTATTACCGCAATATCCACGTCTTTTTCGCACTTGAATATTCCGCCGTAGCCCACTACTTCGCCGCGCAATACGCGTTTAACGGCTACAACGCGGGTCGTAACCGTTTTTACGGGGCGCAAAGCGTTGTTTCCGTAGCCGTACAAGCCCAGTCCCACGCGCGCCATATCCAAACGGTATTTATCGGATAACAACGCGGCGGAAGTATTGGCGATATGCTTTATTAAACGCTTGTTTAAGCCGTTTTCCAGCATTTCGGCGCACTTCAAGTAGTATTCGAGTTGATTGTCGCAGCTTTGCTCGCCGTCGCCCCAGAAGTGCGAATATACGCCTTCTACGTCTATTGAATGCAGCTTTTTAAGCGTATTTATTAAATTAGGCAAATCATTTTGCAGAAAGCCCAACCGCGACATTCCGCTGTCTATTTTGATATGAGCCCGCGCTCGTTTGCCGGCTTTTTCTGCCGATGTGTTGACTGCAAAAAGCGTTGTAAAGCTGTCGACGGTAAGAACTGTCTCCGATTCGACAGCCCTGACTATCTCGTTCTCGGCCGTCGTCGGAATAAGCACCAAAACGTCGCGGTCAAAGTGCGCGACCTGCTCCGCTTCGTAAACACTGCCCACTGCAAAAAAGTCCGCAATAGGCGCAAGGTAACGCGCAACGCGTTCCAATCCGTGTCCGTAAGCGTCGTTTTTGATAACCGCGCACAGCTTAGAGTCGCCCAAAATTTTTTTGAAATACTCGGCATTTTTAATCAATGCGTCGTAATCTATTGTTTGCAACGTCAATCTCCTAAATACTTTAATAATTATATTTACTATATCGGGCAAATGTGCTACAATATTTCTATGAGATTTCAAGCGTATTTTACACCCGTTATAAAAGTTTTGCTGTATGTTATGGCAGCGGTATCGTTAGTCGGAGCAATCGTCGGATTATTGGTTATTGCAGGCGTTCAGATAGAGCTGTCGCAAAACAGAGCCATTCTGCTACTTAGCATATGCCCGTTATGCACCGTAATTGCGTTACTTTTCGCCACACTGCACTACAAAGTAGACAAAAATTTTTTACGGCTCAATCTCGGCTTTATCGACGTTTTGGGCGGGCGCGTACGGATAGACAAAATACTGAATATCGTAATAGAAAACGGACGTATGTATATAAGCTATCTGTACAAAGACGGCGTAGACCCAATAATCGCCGCAATAGTAATCAACCCCAAGCAGTACGGCAAAATGAAGGATTTGCTGCTTTCGCTAAACCCCAATATAGTATTTTATGAAGAACAAAACCACACTGCTGATAGCGAGCAATAACGCCCACAAAATAGCGGAAATAAAACAGATACTGAACGGCTGTTTCGACAAGATTATAAGTTTGAAGGAAGCGGATATAAACTGCGCCCCCGAAGAAACAGGTGAAACCTTCTACGAAAATGCGCTTATCAAAGCTAACGCCGTAGCAGGTTCTGCGCGCGGCTGTGCCGTTTTAGCGGACGATACCGGTCTGTGCGTCAATGCGCTTAACGGAGAACCGGGCGTGTATTCCGCCAGATACGGCGGCGATCACGACAGCGCAAAAAACCGCAAAAAATTATTGGAAGATTTGCAGCAAAAAAGCGACCGTTCCGCATATTTCCAAACCGCAGTCGTCCTGCGTTATCCCGACGGAACCCTGTTCGCCGCCGACGGACGCGTAGACGGACGTATTTTGGAAGCAGAAACGGGCGACAACGGCTTCGGCTACGATTGCATATTTTTCTGCGACGAGTTGGGCAAAAGCTTCGGCAACGCTTCGGAAGCAGAAAAAAACGCGGTGAGCCACCGCTCCCGCGCGTTGAGAAATTTACTAAATAAATTAAAAGACAATTAAACATGTTTGTTTTTCGTTTTCATATTGTCCAGCCATTTTAACAATTTAGGCATTTTTTTGACAATCTTATTACACACTTTTCCGTAAGTATTATCGTCATATTTCTGAAGTCTGATGCCAAAAGGCTTCTTTGCATTTTTTGCGACTCCTATTACGCCCAATCCCATACCAATATCATAATAAACGTTATGAAAAAAGAACTCGTCAGTACCGAAACATCCTTTCATATAATATTCTTTTATGCACTCATCTGGGATTATTTCATCGATATTGCCCGTAAATAAACGGTAATCGATATTATTATTTTTCTCGTTATTACTCAAATACACTATTGATGCCCTGACAACGTACGAATTTCCATACTTTGTCGGGCCTATATAAATGATTTCCAAATAATTTTCCGATTTACGATAATATGTATTGCAACCGTCTTTTCCCAAAACAAAGCCGTTTTCAAGAAATACGGGAATAACGATTTTGCTTACAGCTTCTTTAATGGTTTTGAACAATGACTTTTTCTCCCGTTTGAACTATTTATTACCGTTTACAATTGATGTCAACTGCCGCAAATCGTCTATTTCGTAGTTCGGCATTATGTCTGACGAGTTGACAATATGATTGGGATTGAACCAGCAAGTGTCGATTTCTGCATTTACTCCGCCTTGGATATCGCTGGTTAAGGAGTCGCCTATTATGAACGCGCGCGACTTATCAAAGTCTGATATACGTTCAAAGCAATAATCGAAAAAGCCTTTTTGCGGTTTGGGGAAGCCTACTTCTTCCGAAACGAAACGTTTGATAAAATATTTTCCCAAGCCGCTGCCCTTCATACGGCTGTCCTGTATAGATTTAACTCCGTTGGAAACAATGAAAAGTCTGCAATTTTTTCCCAATTCTTCCAATACTTCTTCCGCGTAAGCGACGGTATAGTATCCGTAATGCAGGTATTCTTCGTATAACGCCGAAGCTCTGTCGACCTTTTCGCTTGGCAAATTCAATTCCGCAAACGTTTCCGCAAAGCGATTTACAAGCACTTGACTTTTTTCTATTATTCCTTGCTCGAATAATTGCCATTGGCGGATATTGTTTTTGCGGTACGTCGGTAAAGTATTCGCGCCAAAAGGCAAACTGCATTCGTCAAAAGCCTGTCTTAACGCCTGTTCTTCGGACTTGTCGAAATCCAAAATGGTATTGTCCGCGTCGAACAGTAAAATATCGTATTTCATATCCATAATATCTCCCGTTTTACAAATCCATAGCGTATTCGTATTTGCTCGCTATTCCGCGTTCGTCAAAATATTCGCGGCGGCTTTCACAAATTCTGCGCATACCCAACTTTTCCATTACACGATAGCTTGCAACGTTGCGCGTATCGCAATGAGCGACCAATTTGTCGAGCTTCAACGTCGCCTTGGCAAAACGGACGAGTGCCTTTGCCGCTTCTGTGCAGTAGCCGCGCCCCTGATAAGCACAATTGAGTATCCAGCCGAATTCGCCGACCGATTCGCTTTCGAGGGCAATGCTTATCGCGCCTATATGCCTGCCGTCGGCACATATTGCAAATTCGTAGGACAGCGGCTTTTCGGCATTCCAATTGCGCTCCACCGCCTGTAAAAATTCCGCCGTTTCGTCAATCGTTTTATTTGGCAGAAAAACCATATATTTGCAGGTTTCTTTATCGGATGCGTATTCGTGGGTCGTTTGCAAATCATTCGGCGAAAGCGGTCGCAAAACAAGTCTTTTTGTATATATTTCCATAAAATTTCTAAAAGCTATCACTCAGATAAATATTTCCGTTACATAGGATCTACTTTGGACACATTTGAGCCCGAACAAACAAAACAAAAAATCATAAAACAAGTTTAGAAGTTATAATTCTTCCAATTATTCGTCTGTCGGTATTCCATAAATCACACGGGAGCTCATTAGTACTAAAAATCTCAATTCGCCAATCTCGCTATCCTGTTTCACAAGAGTACCGATAAAAGATCGGCAAATATAGCGAATGTCTGTTGAATAAATTACGTCTCCGTTTGGATATTTATGATATCCGTCTTGTCCGCCCGTAACGTCGAACAATTGCAAATCGTAGATTTCCAAACCGGTTTCTTCAAACGTTTCTCTTTTTATAGCTTCCAAAGGTGTCTCGCCTAACTCTACTATACCGCCAGGAACACATCAAATTCCGTCGTCTTGACGTTTTGTAAGCAGAATTCTTCCCTTTTCATCAAATAGATAAACACAGCATCCAACGACTTGAATCGGTCTATGTCCAACTTTATCTATTTTTCTTAACTCTGATATGTAGCTCATATTTTTTATTATATCGTACACGAACGTGCTTTTTACTAAATACGTTGCTAATCGCGCGATACGATGTAATAGCGAGTAACTAATAGTAGTTAGTTGTAGTTAAACGTCGTTAATTACCATTATGTATGCTTATTATAACATCAACAAAATGTTTAGTCAAATAATTTGGGAATTCCAAGACTACGCGAAACACACGGGTTCGAATCCCGTCGTGTAAAAATAATTGTCTCGGCATACGCCGAGACAATGGAGCAAGACGGGATGAGAACGTCCTGCCCGCGTAATTGAAAATCCGCGGGTTCGAAGCCTGACACGATATAAAAATACCCCGACATACGTCGGGGTATTGGAGCGGGAGACGGGATTCGAACCCGCGATATCTGCCTTGGCAAGGCAGCGCTCTACCACTGAGCCACTCCCGCGAATATAACTATTTAATTGTAACGTGGTAGAGCCACAGGCTCTCCCTGTCTGCGAGCACAGCTCTTGACCGCTTCGGCTACGCAATCCCCACAGGGGATATGCGCTTAACGCGCCGCGCCACTGAGCCACTCCCGCAAACTGTATAGTTTGCTACATATTCAACTTGGTGCGGATAAAGGGACTTGAACCCCCACGTCGAAGACACTAGATCCTAAGTCTAGCGCGTCTGCCAATTCCGCCATATCCGCACGTCGATTGGTTTGGTACACCTTCAGGGACTCGAACCCTGGACCCACTGATTAAGAGTCAGTTGCTCTACCAACTGAGCTAA
>CAJUIZ010000004.1 GCA_910586625.1 uncultured Christensenellaceae bacterium | reverse complement strand
GGCACAGCTTAACGCTATGCCTAAATCTTTTTATTTGCGTTTTATTAAATTCCCTATGCGAATTACCGTAAACCGCAAGGTCTTTTTTTTCGCATTTTTTATTCCGTCGAATGGCTGTCGTCGGCTTCTGCGCCGTTTTCGCCGTCCGCTTCCGCGTGCGTTTTCCTTTTTGCTCGGTTAGCCGTAACGGCGGGTATCACTTCCATGATTATAACCGCGGCAATTACCAGCAGTCCTCCTACGAGCGTATTCCAGCGGAATATTTCTATTCCGCAAGCAACGGAGAGCAGCGCGCCTATTGGCGATTCGCACGCAAGTATCTGTGACGTTTCTGTTGCGTTCAAGCGGTTTTGCGCGTAAGTCTGCGCAAAGTAAGCAAACGCCGTACCGCCGAGCGTTGTTACGATCAGCCGCCACACGCAGTAGCCTGCGTCGAAGTTGATAGCGGAGTAGTTTTTGCTTTCGAAAATAACGGTGTATAATATGAATAATACCGCCGCAAACACGCATTGCCACACCGTCATATTTACAGTGTCCGCACCCTTTTTAAGTGAAAAATCCGTCCAAGCTATTTGCGAAGCGAACAGTATTGCTCCCGCCAATGTAAGCAGATCTCCGATAAGCGTGGGTTTGTCCTGTCCATCGGTAAAAAAGTTAAGTATCGCAAGCCCAGTTAGGGCTACGGCAACGCCAACGAACATAATCCAACTCGGGCGTTTTTTCAGTAATATCCAGGCGATAAACGGCACGAATATTATGTAAGAAGCGGTGAAAAAGCCGTTGTGCGAAGGCGTGGACGAGCGTAATCCGTATATTTGCAGGGTAAATCCGGCAAACAGCATAGCTCCGCCTATCAACCCGAATAATATCGTCTTTCTGTCGAATTTCAGTTTTTTGCAGAATATAACGGCAAGAATTATCGCCGATACGCCGAACCGAGTTGCGTTTATAAGATTAGGCGCGCCGTAAAACGCCGAGCTTAACAATTGATCGTTAAGCACGAACCCCGCTCCCCAAAATATTGCCGTCATAGACAGCATTATCAATCCAAGCAAATGCCCTTTGTCTTTTTTTACGCGCATATTTTCTCCGACTATAAAAAAACGACAGCAACTAATATTAGTCTGTCGTTCCGTCTCTTAGGCGAACGGACAAGGGATTTCTCCCACGTTTCCTAAGGATATTTATTTTCAGTATTATTATATGCTAATTTGCAGATTTTGTCAACTTTTTTAGCCGACGCTTTCCTGCTACCAACCGCTTGCGTGCGTTTATTCTTCTAACGCGAAAAAATAAATATTGCTATTTCAATATTGGCGTAGTATAATATGGTAAAAGTAAACGCTTGTTTGCTTTTGAAAGCCGCGTACTCGCGGCAGATTTAAGGAGAAGATATGGCGCTGAAAATAACCGCAGTAACGGTATACGCGTTGCTTACCGTTACGCTTGCATTGCTTAAAGGCTTTAAGGTGGACAGCCGCGGACGCGGCGCGGTCAAGATGATAACCGCGGCGATATTTGTGTCTGCCGGTATTTACGGCTGCGTAACCAACGGCGGAGAGTACGGCTTTGTGCTCGTAATAGGATTGGCGTTCGCGTTTTTAGGCGATTTGTTTTTGGTATTTATGAACAAACGCGCGCTGTTTATCTCGGGCGTTATAAGCTTCAGCTGCGCAAGCTTTACGTTTACAGTTTATGCCGTTTTGCGTTTCGGATTTCAGTGGTGGGCGTTGCTGCCTTTTGCTCTGCTGTGTTTTGTAAGCGTTCTTTGTCAAGTAAAAAAGATTTACGATTTCGGCAGCTGCGCGGCGTATCTCAATGTTTATACCGTGTTGGTTACACTCTGCGGCTGCACGGGGTTGGTCTTACTGTGCACGAACGCCGACGTTAACGTTATTTTGTTTGGAGTCGGATGTCTTGCATATATGCTCAGCGATGTCTGTTTGGGGCTGTATTTGTACAAGCTCCGCCACCGCTGGGTGGACATAACAAATACCCTGCTTTATTTTCCGGGATTATTCCTGATTGCATTCAGTTTGATTGTTTGACGATACTGCGCGTAAATTCTGTGCGCAATTGTTTGACGCGGTGTTCAGGTCCGCAGCAATAAATTCGTACGCCCGAGTCGTTTCGGGCGTTTTTTATAGCATAATTAAGTCTTTAATAGTCAAATAACAGTATTGTGTTATCTTTTGCTGCTTAAAAGTAACTTTTATATAATATTTATATCCGAATTTTTCAAATTAAAATCAAAAATTTTCGTTTAAATATTGATTTTGGCAAAGCGTAGTGATAAAATATTTGATATAAGATTATTATCGTATTGTTTATACGGTTATAGGAGAAAGTTTCAATGAGATCCGGCGGAATTTTATTGCATATTACATCTTTGCCGTCGACGCGCGGCGTAGGAACGCTTGCGGACGCGGACAGGTTTATCGACTTTTTGCGCGAAGCCAATCAAGAGTATTGGCAGATTTTGCCTGTTACTCCTACCGATTTCGTCAACTCGCCCTACGCAAGTCCTTCGGCGTTTGCAGGCAATACCCTGTTCATCGACGACGACGAACTGGCGGCTTCGGGGTTAGTTTCGGAAAGCACGGTTATGAGCGGAAAGACGGCGCGCGGCAACGATTACGGCTACGCTATATATCACAAGGACGTAACGCTCCGCGAAGCGTACGATAGCTTCATCAAGCGCGACCCCGACAGGGACTACGCGGATTTTTGCCGCCTAAACGCCTATTGGTTGGACGACTACGCGTTGTTCTGCGCGTTAAAGAAGCATTTTGACGGAAAATCTTGGTTGGAGTGGTCGGACGAAAACGCGCGTATGCGCGACGCGCAGACGCTTGCAAAGTACCGCGATATGCTGTCCGACGAAATAGAATTCGTAGCGTTTTGTCAGTACGTATTTCACAAGCAATGGCGCAAGTTTCGCGCCAAGCTTCAAGTTAGCGGCATAAAGCTGATTGGCGACATTCCCATTTACGTCGCGTACGATTCCGCCGACGTTTGGGCGCACTCGGAGCTGTTCGATCTCACCAAGGACAGACGTCCGCATCCCGTAGCTGGCGTTCCGCCCGACTATTTTTCGCAGGACGGTCAGCTGTGGGGCAATCCGCTGTACGACTGGGACGCTATGAAGAAGGACGGCTACGACTGGTGGATAAAACGCGTGCGCAAATGCGCGGAAATGTTCGACGTGCTGCGTATAGACCATTTTCGTGCGTTCGACAGCTACTATTCCATCAAATACGGCGAGCTTACCGCGCGCAAGGGACAGTGGAAAAAGGGCGTAGGCTATGAATTTTTGAAAACGATTCAAGCGTCCGTTCCGGAACTTACTATAATTGCCGAAGATCTCGGCGACATTCCGCAAAGCGTATTGGAGCTAAGGGATAAGTGCGGGCTTGCAGGTATGAAGATAGTGCAGTTCGCATACGACGGCAATCCCAACAACGCGTTTTTACCGCAGAATTACAACGAGCACTGCGTTGCTTATTTGGGCACGCACGATAACGACACGACGGTCGGCTGGTGGAATACTCTTGCCGACTGGCAAAAGGAAACGGTAACAAGACTCAGCAACGTCGGCGGTTCGGATATTTCGTGGGAGCTTATAACCCGTCTTGCGGAGAGCAGGGCGGAGCTGGTTATTTACTCCTTGCAGGATATCGTCGGCGACGGTGCCGAAAGCAGAATGAATATCCCGGGTACGTTGGGCTGTTGGAAGTATATGGCAAAACGCGGCGATTTGTCCGCCGAAAACGTAAAAAAATTACGCGCGCTCACGTTAAAGACGGGGCGTTGCGGCAATAATTAGGGGGAGCGAAATGTCACAATTTACCGAATTTTATAACGGCGACTCCGCAAATGCCTACGAGCTGTTGGGTTGTCACAGGGTTTCCGACGGGCTCTACCGTTTTGCCGTGTGGGCGCCCAACGCCAAGGACGTGTGCGTAGTGGGCGATTTCAACAATTGGCTCGTTCATCACGACAAACTGACGCTTGTTGACGGTATTTGGCAGACCGAGTTGGAAGCAAGGGACGGCGATTGCTACAAGTACGCTATAACTACGCAGTCGGGCGCGATACTGTACAAATCCGACCCCTACGCGCGCTACGCCGAAGTACGCCCCGAAACGGCAAGCAGAATATACGACCCTTCCGACCCGTTCGTCTTTACCGACGAAAAGTGGACGGAAAAACAGAAAAAAAAGAATATTTACAAAAGTCCCGTCAGTATCTACGAAGTTCACGCAGGTTCTTGGCGCAGACACTACGACGGACGAATGTATTCCTACCGCGATTTGGCTAAGTATCTCGTTCCGTACGTCAAGAAGGCGGGCTATACTCACGTGGAGTTTATGCCACTTGCCGAGCATCCGCTCGACGCGTCTTGGGGGTATCAGGTTACGGGTTTTTACGCTCCTACAAGCCGCTTCGGCACGCCCGACGATCTCAAATATCTAATCAATCAGTTTCACAAGGCGGGCATAGGAGTTATTTTGGACTGGGTTCCCGCGCATTTCTGCAAGGACGCGCACGGTCTGATAGAATTTGACGGCACCTGCTGTTACGAGTCCCCCGACGAGTTTAGAAAGGAACACAAAAGCTGGGGAACGCGTATTTTCGATTATTCGCGTTACGAAGTGCAGAGTTTTCTCGTGTCCAACGCGCTGTATTGGCTCAAAGAGTTTCACGTCGACGGTTTGCGCGTAGACGCCGTGGCGAGTATGCTCTATCTCGACTACGACAGGCGAGACGGTCAGTGGAGACCCAACAAATGGGGCGGCAAGGAAAATTTGGAAGCGATAGATTTTCTTCGTAAGCTGTCCTGCAAGGTGTTCGAAGCCTGTCCGTACGCTTTGTTTGTGGCGGAAGAATCGACGGCTTTCCCCAAGGTTACCCATCCCACCTACGTAGGCGGACTCGGCTTTAACTACAAGTGGAATATGGGTTGGATGAACGACGTTTTATCCTATATGCAGTCGGATACGCTGTGGCGCGCGGAAAAACACAACAAGCTTACTTTTTCTATGTGCTACGCTTACAGCGAAAACTACGTTTTGCCCTTATCTCACGACGAAGTGGTCCATATGAAGGGCAGTCTTATCAACAAAATGTTCGGCGAGTACGATACCAAGTTCGCCCAGTTAAAGGCACTTCTCGGTTTCCAATACGCGCATCCCGGCAAAAAGCTCGGTTTTATGGGCGTAGAGCTTGCGCAGTGGAACGAGTGGAGCGAACAGCGCGAGCTCGATTGGTCATTGCTTACCTATCCCAAGCACGATTCGCACAGGCATTTTGTTACGGAGCTCAACAAGGCGTACAAGAAGTATAAGCCGCTGTATCAAAACGATTCTACTTGGGACGGCTTCAAATGGCTGCTTGCGGACGACTCCAAGAACAGCGTAATAGCTTTCGAACGCATAGACAAGCTCGGCAACGTTGTAATGGCGGTAATAAATTTCAGTTTGTACGATTATTACAAGTACGGTTTTACTGCCGACTCGGGAGAATATCAGCTTGTTCTCAACAGCGACGATTTGCGCTTCGGCGGTCGCGGAATTATCACGGAAACCGCCGTCAAAACGGACGAAAACGGCTATTTGGAACTGACTATTCCGGCTTCCAGCGTCCAATACTTTTACAAGCCCGCAGCGGCAAAACATAAATAACGGAGTTTATAACTATGGCTAATTCGAGTACTTTGACTAAATCCAATATAAAGGAGATGATCGAAAGCGCGTCTAATAAGGCTTTCGGCGTATCCGCAATAGAACTTAATACTATGCAGCTGTACAAATGCGTTGCCACCGTAGTGCGCGATATGCTGCTGGAAAAGCGTACTGCGTTCAACCGTCAGTACAAGGCGCGCGAACGCAAACGCGTGCATTATCTTTCTATGGAATTTCTTATGGGGCGCAGTCTCAAAAACAATTTGTTCAATATGGAGTTGGACGGCTTGTTCGCGGAAACGCTCAAGAAGTATTACAAGGTAAATATCGACGACCTGTACGAATGCGAACCGGACGCAGGGCTCGGCAACGGCGGCTTGGGACGGCTTGCCGCGTGTTACTTGGACTGCCTTGCCAAGGAGAACTATCCCGTTATGGGACATTCGCTCCGTTTCGAATACGGTTTTTTCCAACAAAAGATAGTAGACGGCTGGCAGACGGAGCTTCCCGATAACTGGCTTCCGGGCGGAGAAGTGTGGTTGAAGGATCGTCCCGACAAAATTCAAATCGTACGCTTCGGCGGCGAAGTCAAGGAGATATGGACGGACAACGGTCCCGTCTACGAACAGGTCGGCTGCGAAGAAGTGCAGGCTTTCCCTTACGATATGGTTGTGGAAGGCTACCGCGCAAACGCCGTAGGCGTGCTTCGTCTGTGGTCAGCCCGCAATAACAAGCCCTTTGATTTCCGCACCTTCGGTCAGGGCGAGTATTTCCGCGCGTTAGAAGAACAGTCCGCCGCCGAGATGATTACCAAGGTGCTGTATCCCAACGACAATCACGAAGAAGGCAAGATTCTCCGCTTAAAGCAGGAGTACTTCCTTGTATCCGCGGCAATGCAGAACATAGTCGCCGACCATTACAGGCGTTACGGCAACTTCGACACTTTCGTCAATATGGTCGCCGTTCACATCAACGACACGCATCCTGCTCTGTGCGGACCGGAGCTAATGCGTATTTTCGTAGACGAATACGGTATGGACTGGGACAAGGCTTGGAATATCGTTACGCAGATATGCGCGTACACCAATCACACCGTGCTTGCCGAAGCGTTGGAAAGTTGGCCTGAGTATATCTTTAAGAGACTGCTTCCGCGTATTTACCAGATTGTAGTGGAAATAAACGAACGCGCCTGCAAGCGGTTTTTCGACAAAACGCACGATTTCAAGAAGGTTTCCGACCTTGCCGTTATAGCGTACGATCAGGTGCGTATGGCTAACTTGTCCATTATATCTTCTCACAAGGTCAACGGCGTGTCCGCCCTGCACAGCGAGATATTGAAGCGTCAGCTTTTCCGCGATTTTTACTCCTTGGAGAAAAACAAGTTTACCAACGTCACTAACGGTATCGCGCACCGCAGATGGCTGTGTCAATCCAATACGGGGCTTACGGCTCTTATCAAGGACTTAATCGGCGACGGCTTTTTAACCGACGCGTCCGAGCTTACCAAGCTTAACGCCTATCTCGACGATGAAGAAGTTCATCAACAGATGGCAAAAATCAAGTTGGCAAATAAAAAGAAGTTTGCCGATATCGCAAGTAAAAAGTTGGGCGTAAATATCGACCCGAGCACCCGTTTCGACGTACAGGTCAAGCGTTTGCACGAATACAAGCGTCAGCTTCTTAACGTATTGAAGATTGTGTCGCTGTATCACGACTTGAAGGAAAATCCCGATCTCGACGTTACTCCGCAAACCTTCATATTCGGAGCGAAGGCGGCCCCCAGCTATTACACGGCTAAGGAAGTTATACGGCTTATCTGCTGTATACAAAAGGATTTGGAAGCCAATCCGAAAATACGCGAAAAGCTCAACGTCGTATTTATGGAAAACTATTGCGTAACTATGGCGGAAAGCCTTATTCCCGCGGCGGAAGTGTCCGAGCAGATTTCTCTTGCCGGCAAGGAAGCCAGCGGCACCGGCAATATGAAGTTTATGATAAACGGCGCGTTGACGTTGGGAACTCTCGACGGGGCAAATGTCGAAATGAGCGAAGCCGTCGGTCGGGACAACATTTTCATATTCGGTCTTACGGCGGAAGAAGTTGCCGACGTATGGGCTAACGGATACAACTCTACCGATTACTATTTCAAGCTGCCCAAGCTGCGCGCGATAGTGGAAGATTTGAACGTAGGCTTTAACGGTACGACTTTTGAATCCGTTTCCAACTACCTGCTTCGCAACTATCCCATCGCCGACCCGTATATGTGCTTTGCGGATTTCGCATCGTATATGAGCTGTCACGAAAGAATGAACGAAACGTACAAGAACGTTAATCTGTGGAACAGAATGTCGTTGAAGAACATCGCCGAATCGGGACGTTTTTCGGCGGACCGTTCTGTACGCGAGTACGCCGAAAAGATTTGGAGAATGTAATGCAATACGTAAAATACAACCCCGCAGACGAGTTTTACAAGTCGGTCGTGGGCGCTGTCGAAGAAAATGTCCGTTTCGGAATAAAAATTCAACTGCGGCGTGAAGTCAATCCCGCCAAGGTAACCTTGGCGGTGTTTCGCGACGACGGCTTGAAACGCGAGTTTGTAATGTATAAGGAAGAAGGCGCGGACGGCTACGACAATTATATCGCCGATGTCAGCTTCGAAAAAGGCTTGTATTTTTACTATTTTGTAATGGACGGCGTGTCTTACGAGAAATATATCGGAATCGGTCCCGACAGACAGGCGTGCCTGTTTTACGATAACGTCAATCCTTACCAATTGTCCGTGTACGCTCAAAAATACGATACGCCCGTTTGGCTCAATAAGGGCGTAATGTACCAAATAATGGTGGACCGCTTTTGTAAAGTAGGCGAAACCGTCGCTACGGAAGACAAAATAATGCGCTCTTGGGGCGAGCAGCCTTTTTTTCGCGACGTAGACGGCAAGGTGCGCAACCGCGACTTTTTCGGCGGTAACTTAAAGGGTGTAACGTCTAAGCTCGGGTATCTTGCTTCTCTCGGGGTAAAGACAATCTATTTGAATCCCGTTTTCAAGGCGTATTCCAATCACAAGTACGATACGGAAGACTACGAAACGATAGACCCTATGTTCGGCACGGAGCAGGATTTTACAACGCTTTGCGCCGAAGCGGACAAGCTTGGCATCAAAATAATTTTGGACGGCGTTTTCAATCACGTCGGTTCTACGTCTAAATATTTCAACCGCGGCAAAAAATACGGCGAAGGCGGAGCGTACAATGATATCGATTCGCCCTACCGCAAGTGGTTCAATATAGGAGACGACGGCGGTTACGAGTGTTGGTGGAATTTCGAAACGCTGCCGCGTATAAACGCCGCAAGCAAGGAAGCGCAAAAGTATTTCTGCGGCAAGGACGGCATAGTTCCCCGTTGGCTCAAAGCGGGCGCGTCGGGTTGGCGTTTGGACGTCGTGGACGAGATTGCCGACTGTATGTTGGATAAAATTGTCGCTTCCGCCAAGAAGCAAAAGCGCGACTGCGCTATTATAGGGGAAGTGTGGGAAGATGCTTCCAACAAGGTGGATTACGGCGTTCGTCGGCATTATCTCGACGGCAGTCAGTTGGATTCGGTAATGAACTATCCGTTAAAGGACGGCATAGTAGAGTTTGTTCGCGACGGCAACGCCGACGCACTGTATCGCGTGGCGTTCGATACCGTCAACAATTATCCGTCGTTTGTGCGCAACAATCTTATGAATATATTGGGCACGCACGACACGGTGCGAATTTTGACGAATCTTGCGGGCGACCGTTTGGAAAACGCTTCCAAGGAGATTCAATCTCATCGTAAGCTTGATGACAACGGCTACGCGCGGGGTATACGTCTGCTCAAACTCGCCGTCGTGCTTCAATATACTATGTTCGGCTTCCCCTGCGTGTTTTACGGCGACGAAGTCGGGATGGAAGGCTACCAAGACCCGTTTTGCCGCGGCTGCTATCCTTGGGGACGGGAGAACAAGGAACTGTTGGATTTTTACAGACGGATGGGCGAGTTAAGGCAAATGCCCGTTTTCTCCGACGGAGATTTCCGTCAGCTGCTGCACGGCAACGGAGCGTACGTATTTTCCCGTTCGCACGTAGACAGTCAGACGAGCGTTTTAATAGCGGTCAATCGCGGCGGCGGCAATTTGAATTTACCGCTCGATTACGTTTACCGCGATATGCTTACGGGCAGAACATACGCCGGTAGCTGCTCCGTAGAGCCGTGCGGCTTTGTAATTCTCTGCCGAATTAAGAAATAACTGCGGTATAAAGCAGTCAACAATTATTTTCGCGTTGCGTCGTATGACGGAACGCGATTTTTTACGGGATTTTAACAAGCGTAACGTCAAATTGACGTTAAATCATTGACATATTTTGTCGTAACCGCTATATTATTTTTTATAATGCTTTTTACGTTACGCAGCGCGTTTCTGCGATAATAAAAGAGGTTTTTGTGAAGAAACTAACGGGAAAACAAGTCGGACGATTTTTTTACGAGTACGGCGTTATAACTATCGCAGGGATACTCAACGCTATATCCCTTTTTTGCTTCGTGGACCCGTCCAACCTTATTGCCGGCGGAGTAAGCGGTTTGTCGTCCGCGGCGGCGTATATTGTTTGCGAATTTGTCGGACAAGACGCTTTTAACGTAGTCAAGTGGATAATTTATTTCATTCTCAACGCGCCGTTGCTTATATGTTCTCTCATATTCCTGCGCGGAGATTTCACCTTTAAGACGATTTGGTCTACAATTGTGTGCACGGCGTTCGGTTTTCTCTTTTCTGCGTACCTGCCGCAAAGCTTTCAGTTTGCCGAATCGAAAATTATCGCAGTCATATTCGGCGGCATTATGATAGGTTATTCTATGTATATTGCCAATGAGTTTAACGGCAGCAACGGCGGTACGGAGATTATAGCCAAAATAGTTGCAAAGAAGAAGCCCGGCACGGACTTGTCCAACGTAATATTTATCGCCAATTTCGCCATTATGATTGCAGGCTGTGTCGTCGTTATGATAATCAAGCATCAACGCTTGGGCGTGGCTGTTTATTCGCTTGTTTACATTCTTATGGGTTCTAACGTTATGGGAATGTTAAAACGCGGTTTCAACCATCCGCAAAAGTTCATTATAGTAACTACTCGGTACGACGAGCTGTCAACGGAGATAACCTCCGCGTTCAAGCGCGGGCTGTCGTATATTGACGTTGAGAAAACGCGCGCCGACAGCGGCGATCGCCGTATAATTGCGGTAATCGTACAGTATCGTCAGGCTCACAGGCTCAAACGTTTAATAAAAAAAATAGACCCCAACGCATTTACTATCGTCAAGGATGTACACGACGTATTTTCCAGACCGCTGTTCAACAGGAGTTATAAAACGAAATGAAAAAAGCTTTTTGGTACAATTTCAAACAACTTCTTATCGTTCTTCTTGCCAGTCTTGCAACGGCGGTGTCAATCGAGCTGTTGCTTTTGCCAAGCAACGTCGTATGCGGCGGAGCTTTGGGCGTCGCAGGAATTTTGGATATTCTGCTTACGGGCACCGACCCTGCAAAATGGTTTATTTCTGTCGGCATTTGGCTTATTGTTGCCAACTTCCCCATTATAATAAGCACGTTTTTCTTTTTCCGCAAACGTTTTGCAATCAAAACAATGCTTTACGTGCTGTTTCTCGGCGCGGAGCTTATCGTGTTCCGCGTGTGCAACCTTTCGGAGGTGTTCAAGCAGGTTATGGTCGCGGAAGGCGAAGAAATGGACAAGGTGCTGTACGTTCTTCTCGGCGGCGCGCTTCACGGCGTATCGTTCCCTTTGATGCTGTCCGTTAACGCGTCCACCGGCGGCAGTGACATTGTCGGACTTATAGCGCAAAGACACACGAAAAAGAGCGGCAGCGACGCTATGCGCGTAATATTGGCTACCAACATAGGAATAGTACTGCTGGCTGCTATCGCGTATTACATTGTAACCCGCGACGGCGTGGAATCCATCAATATGTTTGTTTATTCCGTAGCCGCAATGTTTATCAGCGAAATAGTTCAGGAAATGATATTCAAAGGCTTTTCTGCGGCGGTCGAGTTGGAAGTAACCACCGAAAAACCGATAGAAATGTCCGAAGCGTTGCAAAACGAGCTTAAACACGGCACAACCACCGTCAAGGTAGTAGGCGGATATTCTCATCAGGAAAAGAGTATGGTGCTGTGCATTATCAACAAACGTCAGTTAACACGCGCTCGGCGCATAATAAGCCAAGTGGACCCGTCGGCATTTGCCTATGTCGAAAACGTCAGGGAAGTTATAGGTATGGGCTTTGCCAACAAAGAAATGGAAATGGAAGAAAATCAGGAATCGGACAAATAAACGGACGAAAATTATCCCATAAAGTTCTTAGGGGCTGCGGCAATAGCCGCAGCCCCTAATTTATCTTTTGTTATGTACAAGAAGTCGGGCTGCTACGCCCAGTCGTCTGCGACCCTATTTGCAGTCGCCGCCGATTTTAAGTCCGCCGCAGCACACGAGCAAGGCTATAATGAGAATCAAGCAACAAGGATTTACGTTGAGGTTGAAGTTTCTCATTTTTCCGCCGCAACAACACAAAAACAGGATTATAAGTAAAATCCAAGTGCAGTTGCAACCGCCGAAGCAGCCGCCGTGTTCGCCGCATCCGCCGTCGTTAAACATACCGTTGAACATAGTTTACCTCCATTCGCCGTGTCGGCTCTCGTATTCGACTTAACTAAGTCTGTTTCACAATATGGTTTTTTTATAAAAAGTGTTACTTCGCTCGTGTATTCTGCTTTTCATTTCGACACGGCGTACTCGATAACAAGTTTGAACAATTTGTCATCGTGTGTATTCCCACGAAAATGGCTTCGCTTCGCTTAACATACTAATTAACAATGTCATTTCGACCGAGCGAAGCGAACGCCAACAATAACCGAGTGCCTTGTATGCGAAGGTTATTGTTCTTTTCTTAGGGAACACACACTCGACTAAAAGCGAAGATGGTTTTCTCGTCCGCCGATATAGTCAGAAGAAGCGGTACCCACTTGCTCTCAGTATTAAGCGGTCGACTTTTTTCCGATTTATCGTTGCTAAAACATATCGGCACGCAAAAACAGTGTCTATCGATATACCGATTGACACACTGAATATTTGCAATCAAACAGAACGTCACTTCGGCTAACTCTTTAATGTCACTTCGACCAAGGGGCGTAAGCCCCGCGTGGAGAAGTCTAACGAAGCGACACCTTATAAAAAACGTAAGCCCGTTGTCAAACGGGCTTCCTTAATTGCGCATTACGCGTTACGCATTAAAATCGCGTATTCCGCATTAGAAATCGTGCTCCTTTCATTCCGCCTTACAAAATTACCGTCAATGCCTGCCACTTAGTTGACAATAAATTTTTAATCGGTTAAGATACTTCAATGCAAGTTCAACTGTCCGATCATTTTACATATAAACGGCTTTTGCGTTTTGTTCTAAGCCCCGTTTTGATGATGATTTTCACTTCCGTTTATTCTGTAATAGACGGACTGTTTGTGTCCAATTTTGTGGGCGAGCTGCAATTTGCGGCGTTGAACTTCATATACCCCGTAATTATGGTGCTGGGCGCGGTGGGCTTTATGTTCGGCGCGGGCGGCACGGCAATTGTGTCCAAAACTCTCGGCGAAGGACACAAAACGCACGCCAACCGCTATTTCACTCTTGTAGTAATAGTTACAGCTGTCTGCGGCGCGGTATTGGCGATTATCGGAATCTTTACCATTCGCTATATAGCACGGCTTATGGGCGCTACGGACGATATGTTGGAGTACTGCGTGCAGTACGCAACCTTTATACTTATGGCGCTGCCCTGCTTTATGCTGCAAAACCTGTTTCAAAGCTTTTTTATAACGGCGGAAAAACCCAAGCTCGGCTTTATATTTACCGTTGCAAGCGGGGTTGCCAACATAATTATGGACGCGCTGTTCGTAGCCGTTTTTCGCTTGGGACTTCAAGGCGCGGCTATCGCCACGGCAATCAGCCAAACTATCGGCGGACTTTCGCCTATAATTTATTTCGCGTGCAAGAACAAAAGTCTGCTGCGGTTTACCAAACCCAAGTGGTACGGACGAATCGTCGCAAAGTCCTGCGCTAACGGTTCGTCGGAGCTGTTGGGCAATATCGCAATGTCGTTGGTATCTATGATATACAACGCCAAATTGTTGGATATTGCCGAACAAAACGGCGTTTCCGCTTTCGGCGTTATAATGTACGTGCAGTTTATTTTCGTAGCAATTTTTATAGGCTACTGCATAGGCACCGCGCCCATTGTAGGCTACAATTTCGGCGCGCAAAACAGGGAAGAGTTACGTAATATCTTCAAAAAATCTATGATAATAATCTCCGTCGTGGCGGTAGTGATGGTTGCGCTCTCCGAAAGCCTTGCGGACGTAATATCGCTATTGTTTTTCAGCGGCAAATCTATCGATACAAGCGGACTGACTGCGGAAGAAATATTCGCCGCGACGGAACAGCTCAAAGCTCTACGGGTAATGACGGCTAACGGACTGCGGCTGTATTCCATATGTTTCCTGTTCGCAGGCTTCAATATGTTTTGTTCGTCATTCTTTACCGCGCTTAACAACGGTCTTATGTCTGCAATATCGTCGTTTGCGCGGACACTTGTATTCCAGATAGTATGCATCTTCGTGCTGCCGATTATATTGGGGCTGGACGGGATTTGGCTCGCAACGGTAATTGCGGAATGCTTGACGGTTATTCTTACCGTAATACTGTTTGCCGTAAATAACAAGAAATACGGATATATCCCAAAACTGCGTAAGACGCCGACGGCTTAGTCGGCGTCTTTTTCCGCAACGCATATGCGTAAAACGTATCGGCTTATAAACGGTTAAAGTAAGTTATATATTTGTTGCTAAACTGCAAATTTTGTTGTATACTTATCTTATGCAGGACGAAGCGCAGATTTTTTACGGATTTCCGCCGTTGTTCGATAACAACAGCAAAATATTGGTACTCGGCAGCTTTCCCAGCGTCAAGTCGCGGGAAGTCTCGTTTTACTACGGAAACAAACAAAACCGTTTTTGGAAAACACTGTCGGAATACTACGGTATGGCGGCAGACACGGTGGAAGACAAAAAGAAGCTTTGTCTTTCCAACGCAATAGCGCTGTGGGATATAGTGGATAGCTGCCGCATAGTCGGCTCGATGGACGCGGATATCCGCGACTACACGCTTGTAGACTTGGATCGGGTGCTCAGCCGCGCTCCGATAGTCAAGATACTTTGTAACGGCGTCAAGGCGTATCAGCTTACTCGGTCTTGCTATAACGGAGCTTTGCCCGTAATAAAAATGCCGTCCACAAGCCCCGCCAATGTGTCTTTTAACAAACGTATTTGGTTTGACAATTTATATCTCGGCAATTAACGGCAGCGCCGTTTAACTAATACAAGGAGTTACTATGGTCGATATCGATTTGGCAAGACAAGAATTTACCGACATATTTACATCTCGCATAACCCGCCAAGGCGCGGACAAACTGTTGGAGTATCTTAACGGCAGCGACTTTTTCCGTGCGCCCGCTTCGGGACGGTTTCATTTGGCTACGGAAGGCGGCTTGTGTCAACATTCCGTCAACGTGTACAAGCGCTTGCTTGCCGTTGTCAAGGCGGAATACGGCGAAAACTACCAAAGCGTCGTATCGGACGAAACAATCGCAATCTGCGGGCTGCTTCACGACGTATGCAAGGTCAATTTCTACGCGGTGGACTACCGCAATTCCAAGGAAAACGGCGTTTGGGTCAAGGTGCCGTACTATCGCGTGGACGAACGTTTTCCATACGGACACGGCGAAAAGTCGGTGTTTATATTGTCGCAGTACTTACGCTTGACGGCGGAAGAAGCGATGGCAATCAATTGGCATATGGGCGGGTTCGACGACCGCGTACGCGGCGGCAGCTTTTCGCTGTCGGAAGCTTACGCCAAGTACAAGCTTGCGTTGCTTATGCACATAGCGGATCTTTCCGCCACTTATTTAGATGAAGAACGTTAGCTCGCGTATCCCGCTAAAAACTGTTTCGCTTGCGGCAACGAGCATAATTTGGTAAGTCCTGCGCTGTTCGGAACATTCCGTAAAGTTATAGATAATATAAGCGTTACGGGTATTCCCACGAAAACTAAGCTGCGGGCACAGCCCTTGCTCTCGCCTTGCTGCCAACGCCGCACTGTGGCGATTGGCTTAACGCGGCTCGTACGTCGCTCGCTCGTTGCAGATACAGCCGAGCGAAGCGAACGCCAACAATAACCGAGTGCCTTGTATACGAAGGTTATTGTTCTTTTATTAGGGAACACCCTAACGTTTTGAAATAACACACAAACAAACGGAACGCCGCTCACGCTATGGCAATACGGTAACCAACGTTGCCGCCCGCTCACAAAGTTTGTCAACCGTATGCACTCGCTTCGGGTGATTGGCTGGCAGAAGTGATAAGGCTAATTGCAGTAATAATGCTTATCGATATACCGATTGATATAATCAACAAACCCTGTAATTATTACTATGTCACTTCGACCAAGCAACACGTCAGTGTCGCGCGTGGAGAAGTCCAGCGCAGCGTAACCTTATAAAAAACGCAAGCCCGTTGTTTCAACGGATTTCCGACATTGCGCATTACGCATTAAAAAGCGAAGCGCAGTCGATAAGTCTATGCATCAGCCGCACAAACAAGAGTATCAAGGAGAATATTTATGAATAATCAACTATTGGAAAGATTTTTACGCTACGTCAAGATAGATACGGAATCCGTCCCCGACGTAGAACAATTCCCAAGCTCCGACAAGCAAAAAAACCTGTTAAAGCTTCTGCTTGACGAGCTCAAAGCTATGGGCGTAGCCTGCCGAATGGACGGCAAGTACGGCTACGTTTATGCGTCTATCCCCGCCAACACAAAGGGCAAGTACAAGCTCGGTCTTATCGCGCACGTAGATACAAGCTCCGCCGTGTCGGGCAGGGACGTCAAGCCGATAATTACCGAAAACTACGACGGCAAAGATATTCCCCTTGCGCAGGGGCGCGTTCTATCGCCTAACGAATTTGCCGAATTGTCCTGTCACGTCGGCAAGACGATTATATCTTCCGACGGAACAACGCTTCTCGGCGCGGACGACAAGGCTGGCGTGGCGGTTATTATGCAGGCGGTGCAAACGCTTGTCGGCAACCCAGAAATCAAGCACGGAGAGCTTCGCATAGCGTTTACTCCGGACGAAGAAGTGGGGCGCGGCACGGACTTTTTCGATGTCAAGGGCTTCGACGCGGACGGCGCGTACACTGTGGACGGCGGCGGCTTGGGCGAGCTGGAATACGAAAACTTCAACGCTGCGGGCGTAAAAGTAACCGTTCACGGCAAGTCGGTTCACCCGGGTACTGCCAAGGGTGTAATGGTCAACGCCAATTTGGTGCTTATGGAATTGCAGTCTTTTTTGCCCGTGTTCCAAAACCCAATGTATACCGAAGGCTACGAAGGTTTCTTCCATCTTGACAGTATGCGCGGCGAATGCGACTGCGCTTGCGCAAATTATATCATTCGCGACCACGACAGGGCTAAATTCGAACAAAAGAAGGCGTTGTTTGCCGCCGCTGTAAAGTTTCTAAACGACAAGTACGGTTATGGTACGGTAACGGCGGAGATAAAGGACAGCTACTACAATATGAAGGAAAAGGTACTTCCGCATATGCACCTTGTGGAAAACGCCCAAGCGGCAATGCTGCGCGCAGGCGTAACCCCCAAGGTAGTTCCTATCCGCGGCGGTACGGACGGCGCGCGTTTAAGCTACGAAGGACTTCCCTGTCCCAATCTGTTTACGGGCGGCTACAACTTCCACGGCAGGTACGAGTATATTCCGTTGGAAGATATGAACAAAGCTATGGAAGTGGTGCTAAATCTTGTAGATATCTATAAAGACAGATAACAATCGCGGCATTTCCAAGCAAATAAAAAGGCGGCATTTTATGGACAATTATTTACGGCGTATTCCATTGTCGGATACTCCCAACCTGCGCAATCTCGGCGGCTATGCAACAATAAACGGCGGCGCTACCCGTTGGAACGCTTTTTTCCGTTCGGCGTGCCCCGTAAGCCTTACGCAAAGGGACGGCGAAATACTGCGCGGCTTGGGCGTTACGGACGTGATCGACCTGCGCGGCGGCGGTAACGCCGACGAAGTAATGCGCGGCTACGAAGCTTTGACGGAATTGTCCGTTCACCGTATGCCGATTGGGGACGAATCTGTGCCGAAAACGGCTTCGGAAGTTCCCTACGGTTATCTTAGAATAGCCGAGCATAGTAATATACCGCAGGTGTTCCGAGTTTTGGCAAATGCGCACGGCGCGGTGATATTCCATTGCTTTGCCGGCAAGGACAGGACGGGCGTAGTGGCGGCGTTACTGCTTATGCTTGCGGGCGTTTCGGATGAAGACGTAATTGCCGATTACACGCTGACGTACGCGTATTTTCTCAAACGTTTACGGCAGGATTTCAATCGTACCGACGCGGAAGCGGACGTGTTCCGTCCGCTGCCCGACCATATGGAATGCTTTATCCGTCTTTTGCGCGAGAAGTACGGCGACGCGCGCAGCTTCCTGTTGCAAAAGGGTGTAACGGAAACGCAAATAGAAAGCATACTGAATAAACTGGTGGAGCAATGAAAAATAAAATACTTGTTAAACAGCGAATAAAAAAATGGTAATTTTTTATTTGATAGCCTTTGTCTTTTTGGAATGTTTGGTGGCGTATTTAGCGTTTGGAACGGATGTCGAAGAACGCGTTCAAGGCGCGATAAAAATAGTTCTGTGCGTTTTCCCAACTGTTATTCCCGCGTCGCTGTATGTGCTTTTCGACGACTACTTGTCGTTATCCGACGAAGGAGTTACGCATTACCGTTATATACGGGTAAAAAAGCAAGGTATACTGTGGCGGGGCGTGTCGTCCATACAAGTGGAAGAGCGTCCGCTGAATAAAGCCATGATTAAGTTTATAGTAATCAAAGACGTCAATAACAACGAAATAACGTATCTTTACGAAGAAAAAAATTTGCAGGAAATTATTTCGGTATACGAAACGAAAAAAACGGATAATTTATTGTAAGTCGATAAACGTATTATCTTTGTAATTATACAGAAATTAACATAAATTTCCCCTTTTTATTTACCTGTTGCACTTGATAGTATAATTCACCTAAAATTAAAACGGCTGCTTCACTGTGAAGCAGCCGTTCTGTAATTGAAAAATACAAGTCCGACAAAGTACTTGAAGGTTATTTGAGCTTAGGCTTTGTTTGCCGAGCCGAGGACGTTCACAATCTTGTGCTTTACCATTTCCTTCATCATAGCTCTTGCGTCGCCGAGGTATTGACGCGGGTCGAAGTGCGAAGGATATTCCGCAAAGTGCTTACGGATAGCGGCGGTAAACGCCACGCGCAGGTCGGAGTCGATATTTATTTTGCAAACCGCCATTTTAGCGGCTTTTTGCAGTTCGCTTTCGGGGATACCTATTGCGTCGGGCATACTTCCGCCGAATTGATTGACGATTGCAACCTTATCTTGCGGCACACTGCTTGCGCCGTGCAGAACAATGGGGAAGTTGGGCAGTCTGTTGCTTATTTCTTCCAAAATGTCAAGGCGCAGCTTGGGGTCTTGTCCGGGCTTGAACTTGTACGCCCCGTGAGAAGTACCGATAGCGATAGCAAGGCTGTCTATTCCCGTACGCGCGGTAAATTCTTCCACTTCGTCGGGGCTGGTGAACAGCGCGTCCTTGGCTTCTACTTTTACGTCGTCTTCAACGCCCGCAAGCTTGCCGAGCTCGGCTTCTACTACTACGCCGTGAGCGTGCGCGTATTCTACTACCTGACGGGTAATAGCAATATTTTCTTCCCAGGGCTTGCTCGAAGCGTCAATCATTACGGACGTAAACCCGCCGTCGATGGAAGCCTGGCATATTTCGAAGTCCGCGCCGTGGTCAAGGTGCATGGCGATGGGAATATCCGTTGTTTCCGCCGCCGCTGCAACCAAGTGTTTAAGATAAACGGGGTTGGCGTATTTGCGCGCGCCTGCCGATACCTGCAATATAACGGGCGAACGGCATTCGTTGGCAGCTTCCACTATAGCCTGAATCATTTCCATATTGTTGACGTTAAACGCGCCTATCGCATAGCCTTCTTTGTAGGCTTTGGCAAACATTTCTTTGGTTGTAACAAGGGGCATAAATATTCCTCCGAATATAGATAGATTTTATATCGCGGCAAAGGTTTTTTATAACGTATTTGCTATATCAATTCGTTGTCAAACCGATTGCTGTGTGATATAATAGCATAGGTATTGTAGCACAGTCTTTGTTTTTAGTAAAGTGGTAAATAAGGATTGCTACCCCAAATTAAAGAAAATTATTTTTCGGAGGTAAACTCACAATGGCAAAGAAAAACGTAAGAGTTGCAATCAACGGATTCGGTCGTATCGGACGTCTTGCTTTCCGTCAAATGTTCGGAGCAGCCGGCTACGAAATCGTAGCTATCAACGACCTTACAAGCCCCAAAATGCTTGCTCATCTGTTGAAGTACGACACGGCGCAAGGCAACTACGCCGCTATGGGACACGTAATTTCCAGCAAAGAACCCACCTACGCCGAAGACGGCAAGACGATTACCGCTCCCGGCTCTATCACGGTAGACGGCAAGGAAATCACCATATATGCCGAACCCAAGGCAATCAACCTTCCTTGGAAAGCGTTGGACGTAGACGTAGTGTTGGAATGCACAGGCTTCTATTGCAGCAAGGACAAGAGCCAAGCTCATATCGACGCAGGCGCGAAGAAGGTTATCATTTCCGCACCCGCAGGCAAGGACCTTCCCACCGTTGTTTACGGCGTAAACGAAGATATCTTAAAGGCTTCCGATACCATTATTTCCGCAGCCAGCTGCACGACGAACTGTCTTGCTCCCATGGCTAAGGCGCTCAACGATTACGCTCCTATCGAGTCAGGTATTATGATTACCGTTCACGCTTATACGGGCGACCAAATGGTTCTCGACGGACCGCACCGCAAGGGCGATCTTCGCAGAGCTCGCGCAGCCGCTCAAAATATCGTTCCCAACACGACGGGCGCGGCTAAGGCTATCGGACTTGTTATTCCCGAACTCAACGGCAAGCTCATCGGATCCGCTCAGCGCGTTCCCGTATGCACCGGTTCTACCACAATTTTGGTTGCGGTAGTCAAGAGCAACAAGGAAGTCACCCCCGAATCCATCAACGCATATATGAAGAGCGTAGCTTCCGAATCCTACGGATACAACGAAGATATGATTGTATCTTCCGACGTTATCGGTATGCGCTACGGCAGCCTGTTCGACGCTACGCAAACAATGGTCAAGCAAATCGCCGACGATACGTACGAAGTACAGGTTGTTTCCTGGTACGACAACGAAAACAGCTACACCACGCAAATGGTGCGTACAATCAAGTACTTTGCCGAACTCAAATAATAACGCAGCTTACGTTCGATTTTATTCCCGCGGATATTCCGCGGGAATTTTTTTTTCTGCCGATGTAACGTTTTGTTGCAAAAGGTCGTTTTTTAATAGACGTTTTTGTTTGCTTTATTTTTATTAAAGATATATAATATTGTCGTTTTCGGAAAAACGGAATGTATAAATTATTTTCCGCGTCCGTAACGTAAGGAGAACAATGCAGTCAAAAGTCGGCAAGTACGAAAAGAACCTAACGGTAGGTCCTATATTTACGCAGTTGATAATTTACGCGTTGCCTTTAATGGCGACGAACATTTTGCAACTGCTTTTTAATTTTACCGATGTAATGGTGCTTGGTATTGCGGGCTACGACGTAGGTTCCGTCGGCGCGACAAACGCGCTTATCAATCTTATTATCGGACTATTCGTAGGTCTGTCGGTCAGCGCAAACGTGCTTGTGGCGCGGTTTGTGGGTGCGGGCGAAAAGGATCGCGCCGAAAAAGTTGTCGGTATGTCTATGCTTATTGCAGTTGTCGTCGGCGTAGTTCTTGCCGTAGTCGGTTTCTTTTGCGCAAGGATATTTTTGTCTTGGATGGCTTGTCCGTCCAATTTGTTAGACGACGCTACGACGTATATGCAGATATACTTTCTCGGTATGCCGATAATTTTGCTGTACAATTTTTGCGCGTCCATTATGCGCGCCGTAGGCGACACGTTGCGTCCGCTTATTTATTTGGTGATTGCGGGAATATTCAACGTCGGACTTAACTTTATGCTGACCTATTGGCTTCGGTTAGGCGTTGTCGGCGTTGCGGTGGCGACGGTTACGTCGCAGCTTATTTCTGTAACGTTGGCGTTGGTCAGCATTATTCGCAGCAAAGGCTACGCTCATTTGGATTTTAAGAAATTACGCATTTTCAAGGCGGAATTTCTCGAAATGCTCAAAATCGGTCTGCCCGCAGGGCTTCAAGGCTGTTTGTTTTCGCTTTCCAACGTAGTAATTCAGTCGTCTGTCAATTCCTTCGGCGACGTTGCGGTAAACGGCAATACGATAGCGTCGCAATTCGACGGATTGATTTATAACGCAACGGACGGAATTTCGCTGTCGTGTATGGCATTCGTCAGTCAAAATCTCGGCGCAAAAAAGATAGACCGCATTAAACGCACCGTTTGGCAGTCGCTGCTTGTTTCAACGGTTGTGGGTATAGTAACGGGCTCAATCGTTTTGCTTTTGCTGCGCCCAATCGCAAGTATCATGACGGACAATCCCGCCGAAGTGGAATACGCGTGGAATAGGGCGGTAATAGTGTCGACTACGCATTTTATTTGCGGGCTTATGTACGTAATGAGCAACACTATGCGCGGACTGGGCAAGTCTACGTCGGCTATGGTGGTGTGTCTTTCGGGCAGCTGTCTGTTCCGAATACTGTGGGTTAACACCGTCTGCCGTTTTGTCAATACTCCGTCGGCATTATATTGGGTGTATCCCGTCAGTTGGGTGCTTACCTTGGCGATATTCCTGATTATGTATTTCCCGACAATCAAACGCGTGTCCGCCAAGCTGAACGCTTCCGTCGCGTTTCCGACGGCGGATATAACGGCAATGGCGGAAGCGGACGGGCTAACGTCCGCAGCGGACGGAGAAGTCGCAAAAAGCTGCGACATTTCTGACGCGAACGCCGACGCTTGACATATAATATTGAAGGTAGTATAATATACCCGTAACGGCGTTTTCTGTTTACGGAGAATAGTTTCGGCCGAAATAGGCTAAAATAACGTGAAGATAAAACGCGTTACAGAGTGTCATATTACACGATAGGAGAACGACATTATAATGAAATTAGATATTTATATCCTTATCGTAACGATAACGACCGTAGCGGTAGGTCTGTTGTTGGGACTTCTGCGCGGTTCGCGTCGTGCGGTTCTGCGTTTACTGCTGGTTTTGCTGTGCGTAGTAGGCGCGTATTTTTTGAAGGATGTCGTAACGGGACTTCTTATGAAGACCGATATTCAAGGACAAACGGTAGAGCAAATGATTATCGGTATGCTGCCCGCCCAAATGCAGGGAATGGGCGACGCTATAATGCCGTTGGTAACGGTTATCATTTCCGTCGTATCTTTCTTGCTTTGCTTCGGACTGCTTTTGTTCGTAACTTGGGCTATTTTGTTCCCAATATTGAAGATTTTCGTCAAGAAGGGCAAGAAAAAGCACGCTCTCGTAGGCGGTATAGTAGGCGCGGTTCAAGGCGTGGCAGTAGCGTTTGTTATGTGCGTAATTCTAAACGGATTGTTTGTCAATGTCGGCAACGTAATGGCGGCTATGGAGCAGGAGCAGCCTGAAACCAACGCGTCGATATTCCTTACGGCGGAAGCAGACGGCAATGCGTCGGGCGACGGTCAACAGTCCGCCGCCGATATCAGCCAATTGATTACGTCGATTAACGAGTATAAGCAGTCGGGCATAAGCAAAATGTACAGCAAATTCGGCGACAAGGCTTTTGACTTGGTTGCTTCGGTTAAAATGACCAACGAAGACGGCGAAACGGAAAAAATTACGCTAAAGGGGCAGATGGACGCGGTATCCGGCTTGCTCAAATTAGCTAAAAACGCCGAAAAATTCAGCAATATCAACTTCGGTACGAACGGCATAGTAGGCTGCGCCGACGACATCAAGGAAGTTTTCGATATGTTGGACGATATTAACAAAAATCTCAACGACGAGTCGCGCAAAACGCTCAACAGAGTGGTGGAAAGCGTAGCGGAAAGTATGCTGCCGCCCGATCTTCCCATCGACGTTACAGTAATTGACTTTACTACGGTTGACTTTGCTGTCGAAGGACAGATTATAACCGACCTTTCCGTATACGCCTCTAAAACCGATACCATAACGGAGCAGGACGCGGAAAACATAGTAAAGAAGGTGACGGAAAGCAACCTTATTATTCCCCTGCTTACCAGCACGGGCGAAATCGATTTGAAGTTGGGCGACGAGCAGAAAGCGAAGGCTTCGGAAATAATCGCCAAGTACGAAACGGACAACACTTACGACGCGTCCAAGATAGCTCAGGTCAAGGAATTTTTCGGACTTAGCTCCGCAAACTGAAGTATATCAACATTCGAATAGTTCGCGTAATTTTTACGCATCGAAAATCTCTCGAATATCGGGAGATTTTCTTTTTACAAAGCTCGGCGTCGAGCCACTTTTGTGTGTATTCTGCCCGCGCTTTGTAAGTTGCGTGCGCTCGGTGCTTTACCGCTTGCAAAAAGCTGTCGAATCTTTGCAAAAATTTTTCGTATTACTATTGTAATTACCGCAAAAAAGTGTTAAAATATAGTCTCTTTTTAATAAATTTATAATAAGGAAAATTCACTTTATGACGATATTGGATATTATCGAAAAGAAAAAAATCAAGCAAGAACTCTCCGCCGAAGAAATAAACTATTTTGTCGAAGGTTTTACCAAGGGCGAAATACCCGACTATCAGGCTTCGGCGCTGTTAATGGCGATACTCCTAAACGGAATGACGGACGGCGAGACTTTCGCTCTTACCGACGCAATGCTCCGTTCGGGCGACGTTGTGGATATGTCTTCGCTTGGCGGCACGGTGGTAGACAAACATTCGACGGGCGGCATAGGCGACTCGACTACGCTTGCGCTCGCGCCCATTCTCGCCTGCTGCGGGGTGTTCGTCGCCAAGATGAGCGGCAGGGGCTTGGGCTTTACAGGCGGAACAATCGATAAGTTAGAAAGTATACCGGGCTTCGACACCGCGCTTTCGGAAGACGAGTTTTTCGGCGTCGTAAAAAAGGTAGGCTGCGCGGTAATCGGGCAAACGGCCAATCTTGCGCCCGCGGACAAAAAGATTTACGCCTTGCGCGACGTAACGGGTACGGTTAACGCCATACCGCTTATTTGCAGCAGCATAATGAGCAAGAAGTTAGCTTCCGGCGCGGATACTATACTTCTCGACGTCAAGTACGGTAGCGGGGCGTTTATGCCTACTCCCGAAAGTGCGTTGGAACTTGCCGAAAAGATGGTCGCTATCGGCACTCTCGCGGGCAAACGTATCGGCGCGCTCATTACCGATATGCAGCAGCCCTTGTCCGACCACGTAGGCAACAGTCTGGAAATCGTCGGCATAATAGACGTATTAAACGGCAAAAAGAACCGTTTGTATTACGAAATCCGCGAAGTTGCCGTTAAGCTTCTTGCATTAACGGGCAAGTACGACGAAAAGTCTGCGGAACAAGCGTTCCAACGGGCGATAGACAGCGGCAATGCTCTCAATAAATTTGCGGAAATGGTAACGGCGCAGCACGGCGACGAAAGCTATATTCACAATCCCGATAAATTTGCTTTGGGACAAAGGGACGCGGTATTGGCGGATAAGGACGGCTACGTTACGGGTATGGCGGCTGCCGACATAGGCAGAGCCGTAACTCATTTGGGCGGCGGACGTATGACCAAGAGCGACGTTATCGACTTTTCCGTCGGCGTAGTTATGCAGGTCGCAATCGGCAGTAAGGTAAATAAGGGCGACGTGTTGTGCGAAGTATACCACAACGGCAAGGGATTGGACGAAGCCAAGACGCTCATTTCCAACTCCGTATTTATCGGCGGCGACAAGCCTGCGGAACACAAGATTGCCTACGCCTACGTCGACAAAAACGGAGTTACTCTTTATTAAAAATCTAAAACAATACAAAAGCTTGTAAAAAATAAAAGCTCTTAACAAAATAAACTATGATTAACGTATTATTAAACTACTATAATTTCGACGGCGAATGGGCGTACGGCAGCTTGGAAGGTATTGTGAAAAACAGACGCGTTTTAATCGTCCCGCTTGCCTACCGCGAAAGTCAGGCTTGGGATAACGCCAGTTGGCTGTCCGTTTACGGCAAAGGCGGCGAAAAATACGACAATATTCTGCGTCCGTTCCTTGCGTACGGATATAAGGAGCAGGACGTCAAGTGGCTCAATCCGTATGACGGCGGCGATTATATCAAACAAATTCAAGAATCCACGTTACTCTTTTTTACTGGCGGAATGCCTGAAAAGGCAATCGCCCGTATGGAAGAATTGGGTATTACGCAAGCAGTGCGCCAATTCGACGGCGTGGTTATGGGTGCGTCGGCGGGAGCTATGCTGCAATTGGACGAATATCATATAACTCCCGACGAAGATTACGACCGCTACGGCGTGTACAACGGGCTGGGAATGGTTACGGGGTTGGATTTGGAAGTTCACTATCTTGCAACCGATTTGCAAAACGAATGTACCGAACGGGCGGCGCGCGAGCTTAACAAGCCCGTCTACCAAATATGGCACGAAGGCGGTCTTATCGCTGACGGAAACAAAATAACGGTAATGGGGCGGGTGCAGCGCGTAAAGCGTAACGCGCAGGGCGCGGTAGAAATAGAGTTTTTTAATGCGTAATCGACGTAAAATTTGTCTAATTTGCGTATTTTTACCCTTAAAGAATATAGACATCGCTTCGATTTTTTGCTATAATCTATAATTGTAAAGCTATGCTGGCAATTATAGATTATTTTTTATTGTCGGTTTAACTGTAACAATTGCCGAGCGATCGGAAAGCTAAGGCAATTTTTATTTCGTAATTGTAAAAGTTAAAATATTTACGTATAGGTGAAGGTAATGGCAGACAAGTTTTCTAACGTATTGAGATTTTGCACCCCCGCAAGATGGTGGGGAGAAAAATGGCGCGAAGGCTTATATCTCGGCAACGGAAAAATAGGCGCAAACGTCTACGGCGGAGCTTCGGAAGAGAAGATACTCGTCAATGACGCCGCGCTGTACTGGATGGGACGCACAACGGTCGTGCCCGACGTTTCCGTCAAAATCAAGGACGCGCGCAAACTTATAGATAACGGTTCGTTTATGGACGCGCAAAAGGTATTGCCTACCGCGTTGGAACAAAAGAGCTTCCATCCGCAGGCGGAGTATCCGCTGCCGCTGTGCGAGCTCGACCTGCGTTTTTCCCATTCGGAAATAACTACCGATTACAAACGTTCGTTGGATATGGAAAGGGGCGAAGCCAACGTTTCGTACGCCGTATCCGGTACGACCTACAAGCGCGATATCTTCGTGTCCCGCGCGGACAATTTGGTCGCGTACCGCATAACCAAGCAGGGCGGCGGAACAATCAGCTGTAAGCTGTTCGCTTCGCTTACTCACCGCGTAAACGCGCGCACCTACGAAGGCATTTGCAATATGCCCGAAGGCGTTTCATGCAGCTACGACAAGCAATATATAACATTTTCCGCACGTAACGACGACAACGGCACCGACTACGGCGTTGTAGCCAAGCTCAACGTTCTCGGCGGAAGCGTCCGTCCGGAAAAGGACTATGTGGAAATAACCAACGCGCAATCGGTTTATATTCTGCTCAAAACCTTTACCAACGGCTCGCGCGAACGCGAATGGAGCAATCTCAAAACTCAACTCAACGGCATAAAGGACGGCTACGACAAACTGCTAAAATCGCACGCCGCGCTGCATTCCAAGCTGTACAATTCCGTTCAGGTCCGTCTGGATAACAAGGAAGACAGCACCATCGAAGACCTTCTGTTAGAAGCCGACGCAGGCAAAATGCCCCCGCGTCTTGCGGAAAAAATTTACAAATTTTCCCGTTATCTTATGGTCGCGGGCACGACGGACGACGGCAATACGTTGTCACCCGTGGGATTGTGGAACGGCTGTTACAAGCCGTACAGGGCGTTCAGATGCGTTTCGGGCGAGTTGCAAATGACATATTTGCATACCTTGCAGGGCAATATGTATTCGAATTTGGAAAAAACCTTCGACTATTTCGAAAGGAACGTCGGCGACTACTGCAACAATGCGCAGCGGCTGTTCGGCTGCCGCGGAATAGTCGTCCCCGTCATATCCGCCCCCAATACGGGCAGGCTGGGCAGCACCGACACGTTTGCCATCCATTTTACAGGCTGCGCGGCGTGGCTTGCAAATTTCTACTACAAGTACGCCAAAATCAGTCAAAATGTAAAATTCCTAAAAACACGCCTTATTCCGTTTATGAAGGAAGCGGCTTTGTTCTACGAAGACTTTTTGAAATATACTCCTTCGGGGTTGGAAATAAGCCCGTCCGCATTGCCCATGCGCGTTGCGGACAGCTACAAGATTACAGACCGTCCCGTCATTGCCAAAAACAGCGCGTTGGATTTCGCTCTTTGCAAGGACTTGTTTACAAATCTTATTCAAGCGTGTAAGGAATGCAACGTCAAGGGCGATTTCGACTTGTGGGAAAAGTTCGTCCGCGACGTCCCCGAACAGCAGCTGCAAAGCGACGGTACTTTCAAGGAGTTCGTCAATTCCATTATATCCGTCGATTACACGGGAATATCCAACGGCACGCTTTATAACGCCTATTTCGGCAACGATGTAGATATGGATTCCGACGGAGAAACGGTAGAGCGTTACTTGGCTACCGCCGACAAAAAGCGCGCCGAGCCGTCGTCGCAAAATAGCTACAATATGACGGTTTTGGGCTCGGTGTACGCGCGTTTGGGCGACGGCAACAAGGCTAATTTGTGTCTTAACAACGCGGTGCGCGGCTGCGCTATCAACAATCTCGTATTGTTGGATAAGGACTGGCGCGGAATGGGCATATGCGGCAGCGGCGTATGGACTCCCGTTCAATTGCACGCCAATATGGTGTTTGCAAACGTCGTGCAGCAAATGCTTATGTATTCGCGCGGAGACGTTATCCGAATACTCCCCGCGTTGCCGAGCGAATGGACCAATGTCAGCTTCTCCGACTTTGCTGCGGAAAACGGCGTCAACGTTTCGTGCTCTCTCGACGGCGACAAGAACTTGCTTATAATAAGGTTAGACAGCAAGAAGGAAGCGAAAGTCAAGCTTCGCCTTCCCGAACACGCCAAAAAACTGCTCAAAACCAATTTGTCTAATAAGCCGGACGGCAAAACTGCGTTCGATTTGACCGTTCCCGCCAATAAAACGATAGAGTTGCAATACAAGTACGTTGGGAGATAACGATGAATTATACCAAGCGGTCTTTGATTTCCGAAGGCAAAACCAAAAAGCTGTGGGCTACCGACGTTCCTGCTCACGCCATAGCGGAGTTTTCCGACGATGCCATGATGTATCACGCCAAAAAGAAGCTGTACTTCAAGGGCAAGGGCAGGTACTGTAACGAAATCAACGCTATTTTAATGAAAGAACTCAACGACAACAACATTCTCACTCACTTTGTCGAGAAGCATTCCGACAACGAGATGATTGTCAAGCGCGCCGAGATGATTCCCGTCGAAGTAGTTGTCCGCAACTATTCCGCGGGCAGTATGATAGACCGTTTGGGGTTGGAGTATCACAAAAAACTCAAATTCCCCGTTATGGAGTTTTGTTACAAAAACGACGCGCTTAACGACCCCGTTATCAACGAATACCACGCTTTTGCAATGGAGCTATGCACTCAGGAAGAGATGTCCGTTATGCAGTACAACGCAATGCGCGTAAATAAGGTGCTTGTCGATTTTATGTCCAAGGTGGACGTAGTGGTCGCGGACTTCAAGTTGGAGTTCGGCAGAGTGGGCTACCGCTTGGTCGTAGCCGACGAAATCACTCCCAATGTCGCAAGATTTTGGGATAAGGACACTCTCCGCCGTTTCGATCAGGACGGAGTCAATCCCGAACACGAGTATAGGGAAATTTTAACCCGCCTGCAAAGCATAACGGCGAATGGCAGGTAGGAAGTAAAAGGGAAAAGTGAAGAAGTGCGGTTGACATATTGGAACTTTCTAAAAATATAATATTCATTACGCATTTTTTCTTATGTCTTTGCTTTCAACAATGTCATTTCGACTAACATTTTTATTACGTCATTTCGACCGAGCGAAGCGAGCGGAGAAATCCAGCGCAGCGACAACCGCTTAAAACTGGACGCGAACGTGTTTTGCTTTTGCGCCTATGAGCGCAGCGAATCGAAGTCACAAGCGGAATAGCGAGCGACCCGTGCGTTTGGTCGGTGAAATTTTCATTAAGCCCCGCGAAGTCAGGGCGTGTACCTGACCTTCGCGCCCATACGGGGCTGGCGGGGTTGTACGCCCGCCGAAATTAAAAAAATGAAGCAAAACGGACGTTTGCTTCCTTATAGTCCGACTACGACGGGGAAAATTTTTGAACACAAAGCGTAGCGACTGTGAAAAAATCCGTCGTGCGTGTGGTCGGGAAGGAGATTTTTTATGAAATGTATGTACTGCGGCTGCGAAGACAGCAAGGTAATAGATTCGCGTTCTACGGACGACGGCAGAAGCATTCGCCGCAGGCGCGAATGTAACGATTGCGGCAGACGTTTTACAACTTTCGAAACTATCGAAACAGTGCCGTTTTTGGTAGTAAAGCGCGACGGCACGCGTCAGTCTTATGACCGTTTGAAGTTAAAAAACGGCATTATGCGCTCCTGCGAAAAACGTCCGATATCTATGCTGCAAATAGACCGTATGGTGGACGACGTGGAAAAGAACCTTTACAACAGTCTCGACGAAGAAATCACTTCGCAAAAAATCGGCGATATGGTTATGGAAAGACTCAAAGAAACGGACGAAGTAGCGTATATACGCTTTGCCGCCGTGTACCGTCAGTTTAAGGACAGCGCAACCTTCTTCGAAGAAATGAGCAAAATTTTCAACACATCCGGCAAGGGTAAAAAGAAGAATTAGCATAACGAGAGTTTGGCGGTCCCGCTTGGTGTTACGTCGCCAAACTTTTATGTTTTTTCGGTTAACTATGAAAAATATCGAGCAAGAATTAAAAATGCGCCTTGACGAGCGCGAATACGACATTCTGCTGCAAAAGTCCGACGAGCGTCCCGTTTTGCAAACCAATTACTATTTCGCCTCGGACGAAATTGCGTCCGACGTTATGGTGCGAATCAGGCAGAAGGGGCGTTCGTTTTTGCTGTGCTGCAAACGCCGTCTGTCGGAGAACGACGGCATAACTGTATGCGACGAGCGCGAATGCGACATAACTCTCGCCGACGCGCGCCGTATGTTAGACGACGGTTTGCGTTGCGGTGAGATTAACGCGAAGCTCGGCTTGGATTTGCAGGACGACTTCCTTTACAAGGGCAAGTTGGATACCTACCGCGCCAAGTTCCTTTTGGACGAATGGGTGTTGGAGTTGGACAAAAACGAGTACTTGAACGTTACCGACTACGAATTGGAATGCGAATGCAGCCGCGTCGATTCGCTCGTCAAGCTCAAAGCGTGTCTTTTGTACAATTACGGCGTCGTTTACAAGCCTTCGCGTCCCAAGAGCGAACGCTTCTTCAATACTTTGCGGCTTGGAAACAAATAGTATGAAAGCATTATCCAAACGATATAAATATATAATATTCGATTTCGACGGCACTATCAACAATACTGCGCCGGGTATATATGCGACGTTTACCGCGGTACTTGCGCATTTCGGTATCGACGCTTCTAATATGGATTTGTCCGAGCATATAGGTCCGCCGCTTGCGTACAGCTACAACAAGCTTTTGGGCGCGCAGTACGTGGACGAAGCGATAGCCCTGCATCGAAAAATATTCGTCGATATCAACGCGGTAGAGCAAAGCTACCCCTACGACGGCGCAGTGGAAGCATTGGACGCACTGTACGCCTGCGGTAAATACGTTTTGGCTGTGGCTTCGTGCAAATATCAGCCGCATTTAATAAGATCGCTGGAAGTGTTTGGGTTGACTAAGTATTTCAAGAGCGTTTACGCGCAGATACCAACGCGGCTTTACAAGTCGGACGTGCTGCGAGAGCTAATTGCGGACAACGGCTGGAACGCCGCAGATTGCTTAATGATAGGCGACACTATGCACGATGTGGACGGCGCAAACGCCAACGGCATAGACGTAGTCGCCGTAACATACGGATTCGAAAAGCGCGAAAGGCTGGAAAATGCTAACGTCATCGCGTTGGCAGATACCCCGCAGCAAATATTGCAATTGTTACTGTAAGAGAAATTTATGAAGACTAAAACGGATTATAAAAATTATTTCAAAAACGTTTTCGTACCCGTATTGGTATACGGGGCTTTTACCGGGCTGCTTGTAGGAACTATCGTATTTTTCTTCAAGTGGGTGGCGGAGTGGCTTACGGAAAAGTCTACGGAAATTTACCGCGCGGCGCAAGCCAATCCGTGGATAGCGGTAGGCGTCGTGGCGGGTGCCGTGGCTTTGGCGTTCGCTGCGTACGGCTTGCAGCGTTGGGCTCCCGAAACAAAGGGCGGCGGAATACCGCGCGCCGAAGGCGTATTGCGCGGCATACTCCCGTTCCGTTGGTTTCGCACGGGCGTAGCGGTGCTTGTCAACAGCTGGATAAGCTTTTTTGCGGGGCTTCCCTTGGGAAGCGAAGGTCCGAGCGTGCTGCTCGGTACTGCAATCGGCGGCGGCACGTGCAAGCTGCCGTTATCTCACGACAGTTGGAACCGCTACATTATGACGGGCGGCGCAAGCGCGGGCTTTGCCGTGGCTACGGGCGCGCCGGTTACGGGGCTGCTGTTCGCCTTGGAAGAAGCGCACAAGCGTTTCACTCCGATGATTTTCCTTATGGCTATGTCGTCGGTGCTTTTCGGCGTAACTGCGTCCAATTTGTGGACGATGCTTTTGGGACACAATCCCGCGCCGCTTTTCGACGTAGCTAAATATATGGGCGAGTTTTCGATGAAGGACATTTGGATTCCGCTCTTGTTGGGCGTAGCGGTAGCGGTCGTAGCTTGTGGTTACAATCTGTTCGTATTCGTAATAGGCAAGCTGTACGATACCAAGCTCAAACGTATCCCGCAGTGGGTTAAGCTTGCAGTGGTTTTCGCCTTAACGGCGGTAATCGGACTTATTACCGTAGGCGGCTTCAACGGTACGGACGCTTTGTTCGGCGGCGGCGGACTTATAGTCAAGCTTGCCGACTACGAGCGTTTTTCTTGGGCGGTAATATTCGCGCTGTTTCTTATTCGTTTTCTTACCATAGCCTTTTCCACAAGTTCGGGAGCGACGGGCGGCGTATTTATACCGATGCTGTCTATCGGGGCTTTACTCGGCGCGCTTTTGGGTAAACTGTTTATCGCCATGGGTATGTCGCAAGACCTGTACGGCACGGTAGTTATGCTGTCAATGTCGGCGTTTATGGGGGCTGCAACACGCGCTCCGCTTACCGCATTGGTGTTTATGGTGGAGTGTACTTGGAGCTTTTCCAATCTATTCTACGTGGGCATAACGGTTTTCGTATCCTACCTTATTTGCGAACTTGTCAAGGTAGAGCCGCTGTACGACGTTTTGTTGGAGCGTATGACGGAGCAGCAAAACCACGGCAAAAAGCACGAAATTATGGAAATGAAGTATGTTGTTGTGCAGGGCGCGTTCGCCGTAGGCAAGAGTATACGCGACGTATTGTGGCCTGCTAATACCAAGGTGCGGCAGATAGAAGCAGGCAACGTTTCCCGTATGGACGACGACGGCGAAAAGAAGATTTACGTCGGCGACGTAGTGACGCTTATCACTCAAACGTACGACGAGCAAGCAACCCGCAGAGAACTGGACGATATTTTGGGCAAACAGCCGTCTGCGGCGGAAGCAGTCCAAGACGACGAACGGTCCGACTCGCCTGCGGAAGAAACAAAAAAATTGCCGTAAACGGGCAATTCCTGCGCAACTATTGTCAAAAATAAGTTGCAATTTGTTTCTTGTTGTGTTATACTACATAAGCGTATTAAGTTTAGGCGGGGCATTACGCCCTTGCGCCTGTGAACGGAGGTTCGGTAAAGTGTTAAATATTCTGGCTTTTGTCGAAACGGCTACAATCGTTTCCGCAGTAAAAATCGCTCTTGCGGCTCTTGCGCTTATTTGCACGGGCTTTATCATCTTTATAGTAATGAAGCAATCGGGTAACTCCGACGGTATGGAAGCTATGACGGGTTCTTCCAAAAGTTCGGACGAATCGGAAACCTTTTACGGCAAAAACGCCGGTTCCCGTAAGGAAGCGCGTTTGAAGCTTTTAACGTATATAGCCGCGGGCTTGCTTGCCGTGTGCTGTATCGTAATGATCGTTTTGCAAACGTTCATTAAGTAACCTATGTAGTATGTTATAAGGGGCGATTGAAAAATTCAATCGCCCCTTTTTGAATTATAAGTTGTCATTTTATTCAAACTAATAAGGAAAATATGAATATAACTCAAAAAATATTAACGTTAATAAAGGAAACCGACTTCGACGGTTTTACTGCAAAGCAGCTGTATTCGCTGCTTGCAACAAAATCCACGTCGGACAGGCGTATAGTGCAGGACGCGCTCGGCGAGCTGGAACGTTCGGGCGAGATTTATTTCGATACGCATATCCGCCGTTACAGACTTGTTAACCAAGAAACTTTCGGACGGGCTGTTTTCGAATGCAACGCGCGCGGCTTCGGTTTTCTAATAAGGGACGACGAATCCGACCTGTTCGTTCCCGCAAGCAAGGTGAACGGCGCGTTTAACAAGGATACGGTGCTGTATCGAAGAATAGAAGGAACGGAAGACGAAGCGGAAATAGTAAAGGTACTAAGCCGCGGAATGCGCGAGCTTGTGGGCGTGTACGACAAGTCCAATAACGCGCGCTTCGTCGTGCCCGACGACAAACGCTTTGTCAAGGATATTTATATTCAGCCCAAGAAGGATCTCAACGCCAAGAACGGTCAAAAGGTAGTTGCGCGTATCACGGTGTACCCTGTCGGACGCGGCAAGCCGGAAGGAGAAATTATTCAGGTACTGGGCTATCCCGACGAAAAGGACGTGGATATGCTGTCCGTTGCCGCAAGCTACGGCTTGTCGCAGCAGTTTAACGACGACTGCGTAAGGCAGGCGGAAAGGATACCTTCGGTTTTGCAGGATAAGGACTACGTAGGCAGACGCGACCTGAGAAATCGCAGAATTTTCACAATAGACGGCGCGGACGCCAAGGATTTGGACGACGCGGTGTCCGTTACGGAAAACGCCGACGGGACATATTCGCTCGGCGTGCATATAGCAGACGTGTCTCACTACGTCAAGACAGGGGATGCAATCGACAAGGAAGCATTTGCCCGCGGAACAAGCGTGTACCTGCCGGGGACGGTGTATCCCATGCTTCCGCGCGAGTTGTCCAACGGCATTTGCTCGCTTTATCAGGGCGTAGACCGTCTGACGCTTACCTGTGAGATGACGATAGACGCCAAGGGCAAGGTTGTCGACAGCGATATTTATCAGTCGGTTATCAACAGCCGTCACCGCCTAACCTACGACGAAGTACAGGCGCTTTTGGACGGCGACGAAGTAACGGCTTGCTTGTACTCCGATATCAAGGACGATTTGTTTTCGATGAAGCGTCTTGCCGAAATATTGCAGCACAAGCGCGATAAGCGCGGCAATATCGAGTTTGCTTCCAAGGAAGTAGCGTTCGTTCAGGATGAGCAGGGGCGCGTTACGGACGTGGTGCTGCAAAACAATTCCTTTTCGCATCAGCTAATCGAAGAATTTATGATTGTCGCCAACGAAACTGTGGCGGAATACGCCGCCGCCTGCTGTTATCCCTTTGTTTACCGTGTTCACGACAAGCCCGACCAAGATAAGCTTGCCGTTTTGCTCGCGCTTATGAAGGGCTTGGGTATTAACGTCAAGCACAGCTCGGAAATTCACAATTCCGTTTTGCAGGACGCTTTGAAGCAAGCGGAGCAAACCCCGTATTTCCATTTGGTCAACGACGTAATGCTTCGAACTATGCAAAAAGCCAAGTACAGCGACGTCAATACGGGACATTTCGGGCTGGCAAGTAAATGTTATTGTCACTTTACTTCGCCCATTCGGCGTTATCCCGATTTGATTGTTCACCGCATATTGACGACGGCAATTCTCGGCAAGATGACGGACAGGGCTCTGCGCGCATACGAAGATATGGCGTTCGATGCGGCAAAGCAGTCGTCCGTCCGCGAAAAGATTGCCGACGAAGCGGAGCGCAAGGCGGACGACGTCAAAAAGTGCAGTTATGCCGAGACTGTTATAGGCAAGACTTTTCCCGCGCGCATTTCCGGCGTTACCGAGCGCGGAATATATGCGGAACTGCCCAACACGGTGGAAGGCTTTATTTCCGTTGACAGGCTGGGCGGATGCTTCAAGTACAACGCAATGCAGTTTTGTCTGTACAACGACGGCGCGCGCTACGCCTTGGGCGACGAAGTTACCGTTACGGTAGAAAGCGTCAACAAGCAGGCGTGCAAAATCGATTTCGCCCTTGCGGCAGACTAATTCAAATATTGCAGACGGTATATCTATAATCACTGTTTTTGTATATTACCAACGTTAGGCAACGGTAGGAAGTAATAAATTACGCTCGTCCGCTTGATACCGAGAACGAGTGTGTTCCGCTTTTGCGCATTTTAGCGCAGCAAATCACGCGCCGTATTAATCCAATCGCCGCGGTGCGGCGTTGACAGCAAGGCGATAAGCAATGGTTGCGCCGTCATCTTAAAAAGTGTAATACACAAGCTATAAGTTGACGTAAAGTTTACTTTACTGGTATAATATTTATGCTGAAACATTATGTATTGAAGAACACGGTTTTGCCGTAAACTTCAAGGACGGCGCAAATGATAGAAAAAATTTTACAATGGGCGGGAACTGCTTTTGCAATTATAGGCGTGGTGTTTTTGTTTATAGAAGCTATCGGAAGTATTCGTAAACACAATAACACCAAGCTCAGTGTTCTCGGCTTGGTTTTTTTATCCGTTTCTTTGGTGGGCTACGTTCTCACGGAAGTAATTTTGCGCGCCAAGGGCTTGCCTGTAATTTTTTCTTGTCTTTGGCTATTGTTTATGTGGGCGTATCTCATATGCAACCTTGTTTCCGCAATCAAGCTGTCTAAAAAGGTCCGCAAAGAAAAGCTTGACAAAACGCAATCGGACGTGCTTGACGCAACGGAGCAAATCGCGCAGCAGCCGCCGACCGCTACGGAACAGACTGCGGAGCGGATTGCGGCGGACGTAACTGACGGCACGGATATCGCTGCGGCTGTTACAGACCTGTCGTCCGATGAACAAGCGGACGGACTGCAAGCCGAAGAAAAACCCGTTAAAAAGAGAAAAAAATCAAAATAATTTTTATTGAAATATGAAGCAGATTGCCACTAACAAAAAGGCGCGCCACGACTACTTTGTCGTAGAAACGTTGGAATGCGGTATAAATCTTATAGGCTGCGAAGTTAAATCTCTGCGCAAGGGAGAAGTTAATCTCGCCGATTCCTACTGCCGTATCGAAAACGGAAATTTGGTGCTTCTCGGCTGTCATATCAAAAATTACGACAAGGGCAGCTATTCCAATGTCGCAAGCCGAAGGGACAGACGGTTGCTTGCGCACAAGCGCGAAATAATGCGTATGCTTGGCAAGGTCAAAGAAAAGGGCTATTCCATCGTTCCGCTTTCTATGTACTTCAAGGACAGCCTTGTCAAGGTGGAAGTCGCTTTGGTCAAGGGCAAGCAAAACTATGACAAAAAGGAAACGCTTCTGAAAAAGGACGCGGACCGCGCTCAGCAGCGCGCTATAAAAGAGTATTCCGAAAGATGAACGAACGTGGACGGCAGGCGGACTTTTCCGCGTTGGATTTTTCCCGCGTGGCGGTAATAGGATGTCCCGGAAGCGGCAAGACTACATTCGCCAAGAGTATGGGCGCAATTATGTCGCGGCAGGTGTGGCATTTGGACAAGGTTTTGTGGAACCCCAATTGGGAGATGCTTCCGTACGACAAACGCAAGGCTATTCACGACGGACTTATTTCGAACAGCGAATGGATAATAGACGGAATGTGGCGCAGTCACCTGACGGATCGCTTCGGCAGGGCTACGCTGGTAATCTTTTTGGATTACAAACGTCGTGTCAGCTATTTTCGCGCGCTGAAACGCCGTATAAAATACCGCGGCAAGCAGCGCGACGATATAGCCGACGGATGCTTGGAAAAGTTAGACAAGGATTTTACCGAGTATATATGGAATTTTCGCAAAAACGTCCGTCCGACTATTTTGCGGCTTATAGCCGAATATCCGCAAACGGCGGTTATAACGCTGCCCAATCCCAAGTCGGCAGACAAGTTTTTGTACGGTCTGTCGCGTTACGTCGCAAACAAAACCGAATAACACCGTTATTACAAAACGACGGCTGCGCATTACCGTAATTCCCATATGGAATTTCAGATAAACCGCAGGCGAACGATAATTAGACGTGGTGTGAAGCCGCGTCTTTTCTGATATTTACAGGGGCTGCTTGTAGTATAGTTGGATATGGATATTCAACGGCTGATACACGCGCGCAAAACGCCGTGATTAAACGCTGTAGCCGCGTCGGCGCTGCCGTTCAAACGTAAGGAAAGTGATGCTCTGCTATAAACACCATACTTATTATTCTCAAAAATTTCAAGCTATATTGTCGCAAGCTTGCTTTTTCGTCGGCAGGTTTACCGTAATTTTCTTTGTAATTCGCTTGTACGCCGTATCTTTGTCATTGTCGGTAACCCGTGTTTTACTCTAATGCATTTTTGTCATTTTTACTGCCGCTTGTCGGCGCGAACTTATATTGCCGTAATTGCGCTTGCGTAACAAATTCTAACGTAAAAGTAATCGTATTCCGTCGAAAGCCGTCCTTTCTTGTCGGTGTTTTTTGCCTAAAAGCATTTGTCGGCAAATAAAATTTATAATAGTATAAATATAAAGTATATTTTTCTTTTTTTATGGGTTTTAATTTGATTTGTATTTATTTTACATTTTTTTTTAAGTGTGTTATACTATCACAGTATGATGTAAAACTATGAATTTTTACGGTTTTACAATAATTTAATTAGGAGTAAATCGCATTTATGAAAACTTTCAAAGGTGGTTTCCACGTGCCTGATAACAAGGCGTTATCGGATACCAAGGCTATCGAACAGATGCCCGCAGTTACCGATTACTACGTCTCGTTGTCTCAGCACATCGGTAAACCTGCAGAACCGGCAGTTAACGTAGGCGATACCGTCAAGGAAGGACAGCTGATTGCCAAGGCTTCGGCTTTTGTATCGGCAAATATCCACTCTCCCGTCTGCGGTGAAATCGTCGAAATCGTCAAGCGCAAGAACGCCCAAGGCTCTGTTGTCGATTACGTTCACATAAGGGCTAACGGCAAGCAAGACGTAGAATCTATGCCCAAGCTTGACAATCCTACCGCAGAACAAATCGTTCAACGCGTAGCCGACGCAGGCATTGTAGGTATGGGCGGAGCGGGCTTCCCCACGGCAGTAAAAATTCAGCCCAAGGACGAAGTCGATACGCTTATAATCAACGCTGCGGAATGCGAACCGTATCTTAACTGCGATAACCGCCTTATGATCGAACGCACCGAAGGTTTTCTTCAAGGCGTACGGCTGCTTGCCAAGGCAATCAACGTTTCCAACATATTCATCGGGCTCGAAGCCAATAAGATGGAAGCGTACGAAACGCTATTGAAGTCGGACGGCGTAGTGGACGAAAAGGCGGAACGTAAGGACGGCGATATCGTGCTTGTGCTGCTCAAAAAGAAATATCCGCAGGGCGCGGAAAAGACGCTTATCAAGGCTTGCGTCAACCGCGAAGTACCTGTCGGCGGATTGCCGTCGGCGGTGGGGTGCATCGTCAATAACGTAGGCACCGCGTACGCAACCTACGACGCGGTAGTTAACGGAACGCCACTGTACAAACGTCTTATGACGGTTTCCGGACGCGGAGTTCGCGCGCCTAAGAATATCGAAGTGCGTATAGGTACTCCGTTGTCTGCAATAGTCGATTTTTGCGGCGGATTGACGGACGACGCAGTAAAGCTTATTTCCGGCGGACCTATGATGGGCTTTTCGCTTATGGGCTTGGAAGTTACCACAACCAAGACGGACAGCGGCTTTTTGGCTTTGACGGACAAGGAAGCCAGCACCGTTTTGCCGACTTCCTGTATCAACTGCGGACGCTGCGCAAGCGTTTGTCCCATGCGTCTTATGCCTATGTATATCGATTTTTACGCTACCGTCGGCGATTACGACAAGGCGGTAAGCATAGGCGGAGCTATGAACTGCTTCGAATGCGGCACCTGCGCGTACGTATGTCCCGCCAAGCGTCCCATCGTTCAAAGCGTTCGGCTTACCAAATCTAAGATGAAGGAGAAGAAGTAATATGTCTACATACGTATATTCCAGTTCTCCGCATATCAAGTCGAGCGCAACCACCAAGCGCATAATGATCGACCTTTGCATAGCCTTGCTGCCCGCCTGCATTATGGGCGCGGTGTACTTCGGTTGGAAAGCACTGCTTATTCTTGCTATCTCCTGCCTTTCGGCGGTAGCTGCGGAATGGGTGTTCCTGCTTTGCTGCAAGAAGAAGTTTGCGGAGATAATCAGAGAATTCGACTTCACGTCGTTGGTAACAGGTTTGCTTGTAGGTATGAATATGTACGCAACGTCCAAGTGGTACGTAGCTATTCTTGCAAGCGTATTTGCGATAATCGTAGTAAAAATGCTGTTCGGCGGAACGGGTAAGAACATAGTAAACCCCGCAATCGCAGGCAGAATCTTCGCCTTTATCGCATTCGGAGCTGCGTTCGGCGGAACGTTCTGCGTCAACCCCGAAGCTCCTTCGGTATCTCAAATCGACATAACCCACACTTTCCAAGCGGGCGCAACTCCCCTTGGCGCGCTGTACAACCCCAATCTTCAAAACAGTCTTTCCAATTGGGATTTGCTGTTGGGTACGGGCGTACAGGGCTGTATAGGCGAAGTGTGCAAACTTGCTTTGATTGCAGGCGGTATTTACCTTGTGGTGCGCGGAGTGCTCAACTTCCGTTGGCCGCTGGTGTATATGGCTGTAACGGGGCTTGTTTCCGTACTGATTGCTTGGATAGACGGCTGCAACGCTTTGGACGTTTCAACCCCGTCCTTCGTTGCGGTAGAATTCGGCAAGGCTTGGGGCGTATTCCTTCCGTCCATTTTGTCCGGCGGACTTGTTCTCGGCGCGATATTTATGGCTACGGACTACGTAACCACTCCCAACACCAAGTTAGGCAATTATATCTATTTTGTTTTGCTCGGTATCCTAACCGCAGTTTTGCGCAGAGCCGTCAAGGGCGAAGCGGTGTCATTTGCGATTTTGCTTATGAACCTGCTCGTTCCGTTGTTCGACCTGTATATCCGCCGCAGACCCTTCGGCTACGTCAAGGCGGTAAAAGAAAAGAAAGTAAAGGAGGCAAAGTAATATGACGCAAGAAGTAAAAGACGTCGCGGCGGAAACCGCCGAAACGACAGCCTCCAACGAAAAAGCAATGAAGCGCGGCACGGTGCTGCAAGCACTCAAAGCTATAGCGGTACTGGTAGTTATCTGCCTTGTATGCGGAGCTTTGCTTGCTTTGTGTAACGATATTTTCTACATAAGTCCGGAAGAGCGGGCAAGGCGCGAAGAAGCCAAGATAAACGCCGCGTTGAAGGAAGTTTATCCCAATCTGGAAAATCCCGAAACAATCAAAATAAATAAAAACTTTGAAACGTACGGTGCTTACGGCTCGGTTTCCAAGGTTGTTAAATCTGCCGACGGCGCTTACATTATCGCCGCAAAAGGCAACGGCGGTTACGGCGGCGTACCGATTACCGTATTGATAGCAATAGACCCCAGTGCCAAGATTGTGGCGTGGAAAGTTTCTGACGCGGGACAGGAAACTTGGATGAACTTGGTAGAACCTTATACCGAATGGTATGTCGGCGAACAAATTTCTACGGATTTGCCGGTACTGTCGGCGGGGGCATCCTATTCGTCTCTTGCTTTGAATAATGCTATTAAAACAGCGTCCTACTACGCTATGAACGTATTGAATCTCGGCTCCAACCCGCAGAAGGATGCGGAAGACGCCATCGCGGCGTTGCTTGCCGATACGGATTATGCTGACTACACGTTCGCGGTCAATTCCGACCTTAAATACCGCGCGGCTTTGTCCGACGAAAACAACGCTATGTCCTACTTCTTCGTAGGCAGCAAGGAAGGCGCAAGCGAGACCTTGGACGCGTACGTTTACAACGTGGAAACGGAAGCCAAGGTAGTAATACTCAAGGGTAACTTGGGATACACTGCAAGACACGAGCAAGACGCGGTAATCGCCAAGAGCGAAGACATAGCGGACGAGCTTGTAACAAAGGTTCAGGATCTCAACTACTACGAATTCAAGATTCATACCTATCTCGAAGACTTCCGTCTGGCTCAATATATTGCAATAACCGACGGTTGGAATACCGACGACGCGCGTATCAACTCCGTATTCGTGGGCGAAGACGGCACTTACGTAGTCAACGCAACTGGTAAGGGCGGATTTGCAAGCGGTACCGTTACCGTAAACGTAGTAATCAAGGACGGCGTAATTACCGAATTGAACGTCGAGTCTCACGAATCACAATCCTACTTGAGCGACCATATTCTCAATATATGGGATACCTTCAAGATGTTGTTCGTAGGCAACAGCATCGACACTAAGTTCGATACTACTTCTCCTAACGATGCAGGTGAAACGCCCGGACACACAGGTGCGACCTATTCTGAAAACGCAATAATAAGAGCGGTCAACTACGCTTGCGAATATGTAAAAAGCTTAACCGAACAAGGGGGTACAAACTGATGAAAAATCGTATTAGAGAAATTGCTCTGGACGGAACGATTCGTCAAAATCCCACTTTTAGGTTGGTTTTGGGTACTTGTCCCACTTTGGCTGTTACAACCACCGCGTTTAACAGCCTTGGAATGGGCTTGGCTGTAACCTTCGTGCTTATTTGCAGCAACGTAATAATTTCGCTGCTGCGCAACGTTATCCCCGACAGAGTGCGTATCCCCTGCTTCATTGTAATCATTGCAACCTTCGTTACGATTGTGCGTATGTTTATGGAAGCGTACATTCCCGATTTATACGAAAGCTTGGGCGTATTCCTGTCGCTGATAGTGGTAAACTGCATAATTTTGGGCAGAGCGGAAAGCTACGCTTCGCACAATCCCGTAGGCTATTCGGCATTGGACGGACTGTTTATGGGGCTGGGCTTCACGGTTTCCATAACGGTAATGGGTATTATCCGCGAGCTGTTGGGCTCGGCTTCGCTGTTCGGTCTCAAGCTGTGGGATGCCAACGCGTTTTCCATTCCGTTCTTTACAAACGCAGCCGGCGCGTTCCTAACCTACGGCTTGCTTATAGCGATATTCAACGTATGCTACAACGCGGTAGACCGCAAAATCAAGCACAATCAACACGGCAAAATGCTTCAAAGCGTAGAAACGCAAACGACGGCGAAGGAGGCGGAATAGTATGGACGTACTCGGCATTATAATTGCGGCGTTATTCGCTCAAAACTTCGTATTGGTAAAATTTATGGGAATATGCCCGTTTTTGGGCGTTTCCAAGAAGCCGAGCGCGGCTCTCGGTATGGGACTTGCGGTAACTGCGGTAATGGTCATTACCTGCTTGGTAACGTATCCTATATACGTGTTTGTATTACTGCCGTTGAAGTTGGAATATCTCGAAATCATAGTGTTTATTCTGATAATCGCGGCGTTGGTGCAAATGTTAGAAATGATACTCAAAAAGTTCAGCCCCGGTTTGTATTCGGCTCTCGGTATCTATCTTCCGTTGGTTACGACCAACTGCGCGATATTGGGCGTTGCCGAACTGGTTATTGAGATGACCACGGTAGAAGAAGCTCACTTCGTTCACCGCGTATTCAACACGGTAGCGGGCGGCTTTACCGACTACGGTATGGCAATGTCTCTCGGCGAAGCGGTATTCTCGGGACTGATGTACGGCTTGGGCTTTACCCTTGCAATAGTATTGCTTGCGGGACTTCGTCAAAAGGTAGACAAACTAAACGTAGCAAAACCCTTGCGCGGCTTCCCTATGACTATGCTGACCGCTTGCTTTATGGCAATGGCGTTCTACATTTTCACGTTGATATAACAGGGGGTAATACGTAATGACAAATTTACTTGCCGACGGTATCGGCAGAAATATCGACTGGGCTACGTTCGGAATCGTAGTGGGCATAATGTCCGGCGTGGCTTTGGTGTTGGCTCTGTGTATCATACTTATTTCTCGCTTCTGTCAAGTCAAGGAAGATCCCCGTATCAAGGAAGTTGAGCAGCGTCTTGCGGGCGCAAACTGCGGCGCTTGCGGACACCCCGGCTGCGCGGGCTTTGCCAAGGCTCTCGTGGAAGGCAAGGCTACGCTCGGCTCCTGCGGACAAACCAACAAGGAAGCGCAAATAGAAATTTCCAATATTCTCGGCGTCGCCTTCGACGGCGCGACGGAGCCTACGGTTGCGGTAGTGGCTTGCTGCGGCGGCAACCAATGCGATGACAAGTACGCATATCAGGGCTACGGCAACTGCGTAAACCAAAATATGCTTGCGGGCGGAAGAAAGGCCTGCGAAGTCGGCTGTATGGGCAGCGGAAGCTGCGTGGACGCATGCCCGTATATGGCTATCGAGTGTTTCGACGGCTACGCGCATATCGACCCCGATATATGCCGTTCCTGCGGACTGTGTATCCAAACCTGTCCCAAACGTCTTATCAAGCGCGTACCCAAATCGGCAAAGGTATACGTTGCCTGCTCTACCGAGTGCCGCGGCAAGGACGTTATGACCAAGTGCAAGGCTGGCTGTATCGCCTGCGGCAAGTGCGAGCGTACCTGCCCCAACGGCGCTATTCACCTTGTAAACAATGTGCCTATTATCGATTACAGTAAGTGTATAAACTGCGGCAAGTGCTTAGAAGCCTGCCCGAGAAACTGTATCAAGTACGTTAATCCCGCCGACGAACCGGGTAAAACCGTTACCAAGGTAGAAGCGGATAAAACGGAAGCGAAAGCAGAATAGAATTTTACGGCAAAGGATTGCAAAATATTTGCAGTCCTTTTCTTTCGCTTTTTTTACCCGTCGGCAGCGTTTGTTCGGCGCGTTGCATTTGCAGCGGTAAAAATTTTTCGAAGTCAGCTGTGCGGTTAGTGTTGGCATTTGGTATAATATGTGTTAAAATATACTAAAATGTAAATGCCGTAGGGAGAACAAAAGATTATGTACAAGTTTTTCGCGTATCTTAACCGTATGAAATATATAAACCGCTGGGGACTTATGCATTCGGCAATGAACGAGAACATTATGGAGCACAGTCAGCAGGTTGCAGTCATTGCGCACGCGTTGGCTACGGTGTCTAACGTCTATTTCGGCGGACAGTTGGACGCGAACAGCATAGCAGTCAAGGCGCTTTTTCACGAAACCAGCGAAGTTTTAACAGGCGATTTGCCTACACCCATCAAGTATTTTAATCCGGAAATACGCGACGCGTACAAAAAATTGGAAAGTTATTCCAACGAGCGGCTTTTGGAGCATCTTCCAAGCGAGCTTTCAGCCGAATACGCTAAGATAATAAACGAAAAGGACGACGAAGAACGTAAATTCGTAAAATACGCGGACAAAATATGCGCATATATCAAGTGCTTGGACGAATTGAAGATGAGTAATTCCGAGTTTTACAAGGCGGAAAAGACGATATACGACGAAATCCGCGGTTACAAGCGCCCCGAAGTCGACTACTTTATGGATAACTTTATTCAAGCGTACCGTCTGACGTTGGACGAATTGGAAAAATGATTGTTTTCGACAAGGTTTCGCTCAAATATCCTTACGACGACTGCGCCGTTATCAAGGACGCGTCTTTCTCGCTTGTCAATGGAGTCAACACCGTGCTGTGCGACGTTCAAAGCGGCAAATCGTCCCTGTGCAAGCTGCTTATCAAGGAAGCTTCGCCAACGTCGGGCAAAATTCTGCTCGACGGAGAAGATATTTGCGGTATCACAAACGAGCGATTGGGCATACTTTATTTACCGAATAAACCCGCATTTTTCGAAAACCGCAGCGTTCTGTTTAATATAGCTTACCCGCTTGCCGTTCGTAAGGTTGCAAAGGGCGAACGGCTGCAAAAAGCTCGCGAAATCGCCGAACGGCTGCAAATTCCCGACGTCAACGTCAAGGCTTCAAGGCTGGACGGAGAAATGCGCAAAAGGGCGGCGTTGGCTCGCGGACTTGCCGTAAGCCGCAGGGTCGTGCTGTTTGACGACTTTTTCGACGGCGCGGAGTATATAGACGAAGCTTTGGAACTGTTCGATGCGGATATCAAGGCGGTATTTACGTCCGACTCGTCGTTATGTCGCGGAAGCGTAACGGTAATGGACGGCGGCTATACCGTATTTTGCGGCAACGTGCAAGGCGCGCAAAGGACGGTTGAAGACTTAGTGTGGCTTTACGACGGTTTAAGGAGAGATAATGGCTAACAGAGATTTTTTTGACGAAGAATTTGAAAAGATAGAAAAAGCGTCAAGCGACAATACTTCGAGAGTGGAAGAACGGCGCGGCGGTACGGACGGAGCTCCGTCCCGTAAAAGCGGCGACTTCGACTCGTGGTCGAGTTATCAGGCTCCGCAATCTACGGCGGAGAAAAGCAAAAAGCCGCTTTATATAGTACTTATTTGTTTGGCGTTGGTGCTGTGCATTGCGCTCGGTTGGGTGCTGTGCGCCGTTTTCGGCGGAATCGGTCGCTCCAAGCAGGAGCAGCTGCTTGCCGACGTTATGAGTATATTAAAGAGCGACTACTACAAGGAAGTGTCGCAGGAAGAATTGTGGAAAGCGGTAGAACAGGCGGGTACGGCTCTTTTGCAGACGGCGGGCGACCAATTCAGCCGTCTTATGTCTCCGCAAACGTATTATAACTTCGAGCATCCCACAAGCGTGCTGGTAAGCGGCAACGGCAATGTATTCGGAATGACCTTCCAAGTAGTCGGCGGCGTAGGATTGTATGTGTCGTCGGTTGTAGTTAACAGCAACAGCTACGGCAAGCTTCAAGAAGGCGATATTATAGTCAAGATGACCGATATCACCGACATATACGGCGGACAGGGCGTAACGTACGGAAGCGGCGCGAACGCCGTAACGTACGAACAGATTGTTTTGAATGGCGGCGACGATCTGCTTATCCGCAGTCTGCTCGCGCTTGTGGACAAAGCCACCTTCCACGTTTTGCGCAACGGCAGCGTTATTCCTTACGAAATTGCCCGCGGACAGATAGGTTACGTCAACCCCCTTTACCCCTTCGAATACGTCGAATTTTATTTCGGCGACAACCTTACCAACGTATCGACCACGGTTACGGGCGACGCCGTAACCTGTACCAAGGACGAGCGTAAGCTCGGCAATTTATCTCAGCTTAAAGATACCGGTTATATCCGTATATCGGAGTTCTCCGCTATGGACGTATCGTTAACCGAGCAAACCAGAGCGGACGATGAATTCCGTCAAGCGCTGACGCTGTTTAAGAACAGCGGGCTCAAGCGTTTGATATTGGATCTCAAGGGCAACCCCGGCGGCGACGTAACAATCGTGTCCAATATCGCGGGTATGCTTATCTCTGCGGACCTATTAACCCCGCAGCAAAACCAAAAGGTTGCCCGCCGCAACAACGAATATTTGATAACTACGTTGCAAACCCGTTCGCAGGGCAATTCCGAACGCACCGTCAAGCTGTCGCGCGACTTGTACTTTACTCAGGCTCCTAACGCCGACAAGCCGGACGTGGTGGTATGGACGGATTCGGGGTCGGCAAGCGCAAGCGAGCTTCTCACGGGCGCGTTGTTGGATTACGGAATGGCAACGCATATGGGCACGCGCACCTACGGTAAGGGGATAGCTCAGGTCATACTGCCGTTAAAGGATTACGCAGGCACCGTCAAGACCAACGACGGCGGTACGGCTACCGAGTACTGGCATATTTACTTTACTATTGCATCGTACTTTTCTCCGGTTACCGACACCAATATTCAGGGCGACGGCTACACTCCCAAAACGTATAACAATTTGGATACCTACGACAAGCTGTGGCAAAACACAATCGAATATTTCAATTCGGGCGAAGGAATCCCCTCGTAATAAAATAAATCAAAGCCTGTTTCGTTTGCGAAACAGGCTTTTTATACGTATGTATTATTTGTAATTCGACAAAGCGCAAAACAAGGAGCTTTTTCTTGCCGCTTTTTAACGTCGCATTGAACGCTTTTTACTTAGAGCGAGCTTGCTTGGTATAAAGCGAGCGAACTGCGTCGATTGTTTGGATAATAATTTCGGATATAATATTTTTTCTTTATGTAATGCGAAATCGTTTTGATGGGCGCGCGAGCTATTTCACATACCAATTATCGTAAAACCAGTACAATTTATGCTTTATTTCCGCGTCCGCTATGTTGTCTATCGGGCGGAAAAATTCTTGACTGTCTTTGGACGGAGTTTCGAATTTGTAGCCTTCGTCGTTAACCACGGGCGCAGGTTCGTCTTTTTTCTTGAACAGACCTTCCGCTACGCTCATCACTGCAGGGTTAGTCATCATTTGGAAGATTGCGCCCGTTTTGTCTTCTTTGGTAGCGTCTTTATTCGAAAGCTTTTCCACACAGTCCAAAATACTTTTGGTGTCGTCGGACATAAATTGCGACAAATTGTCTAAGGGAGAAGCGGACGGCGCGCTTTTTTTGCTCAGCAGCTGCCAAGCAAGCAGTATCAACGCAACGGTAGACAAATTCACCCTGTGTTCCCCCTAAAATTTTGTAATCATTACATTATATGCCGACATATAATTTATAGTAACCATTGTTTTCAAGGAGAGTACTTATTTTATGGCAAATAATCAAGATCCGCGCAACATTTTCGTCAATCAACGCTCTAATTACAGCGACGGCAAGCAGGAACAGCCCCGCGACCGACAGCCGCAGCGCGAAACGCCCGTAAGCAACACGCCCAAGGACGACTACGCTACAAGGGTGGAAGAAATGAAACGTCTTGCATCTAAATACGAGCGCGAAGGGGAAGGACAGCTTGTAAAGGACATAGTCAACAACGTTATCGAGCAAAAAGCTCGCGGCAACTTAACCAACGAGCAGCTTATCGCTTTCGCTAAGCGTGTAACGCCGCTTTTGAACGCCGAACAGCGCTCGCGTCTGAACGGCTTGTTGGAAGAACTGTTAAAACTGTAATTACATACAAAAACGGCTTAAAACGTTTTGTTTTAAGCCGTTTTTGTTTACATTTCTCAATGGACGTCAACGCGTCAGTCTGCGGGTTATGGTATCCACGGCGTTAAGAAAACGGTAGCATTCGTCTTTCGTAGTTACGCAGCTTACCGAAGCTCTCACTACGCCCTGCTCGAACGTTCCCAAGTGCTTGTGCGTAAGCGGCGCGCATTGCAGTCCGCCGCGTACGGCTATGTCGTAGCTCTCGGACAGCTCGTCGGCTATTTCGTTGCTGTCGGCGTTTCCTACGTTGAAGGCTACTATTCCGCTTTTATTTTGCTGCGAGTACAGCCTTACGTTGGGTATTTCCGTCAGCCCGTCCCATATCAGCTTTTCGTTTTCCGCAATTAGTTCGGCGTTGGTTTGCCAGTTGGACAGCCAGTAGTCTATTCCTGCGTCCATAGCCATTATGGCGGGGCAGGGCAACGTGCCCGATTCTAAGCTGTCGGGGATAGTGTTCGGTTGGTAGTACAGATGACTTTCCGATCCTGTTCCGCCGAATTTTACAGGTCGGGGCGTAGACCGCTCGTTAAAGACAAGCGCGCCTGCGCCTTGTATGCCGTGCAGTCCCTTGTGTCCGGCGACGGCTACCATATCTACGTTGCATTTCGACATATCTATTGGAAAATACCCTACGCTTTGCGCGCAGTCCACTAAAAAAAGTAAATTCTTCTGTCTCGCGAGTTCTCCCAAAGCGTACAGTTTTTGACTTTTACCGTTTACGTTGGATGCGTGCGAAACGCATAGCAGATACGTATCTTTTTGTAACAAACGCTCGATTTCTTCCGCGCGCACGTCGCCGTTCTCGTCCGCTTGGGCTACGGACAGGGTTATAAAGCCGCGCTTATGCAGCTGCATAAGCGGACGCAATACGGAATTGTGTTCGTAGCAAGATACTATCACGTGTCCGCGTCTTGCCGTGCCGAGAATACCCAAATTCAACGCTTCGGTGCAGCCGCTTGTAAACGCCACGTGCTTTTCCGAATCGTTATGACACAGCAGCGACAGCTTTTTGCGCGTTTGGTACAGCTTCCGTTCCAGCTCCAACGCTTGTTTGTGTCCGCCGCGGTTGGGGTTAAACGGATACCTTGTAATCGTTTCCGTTACTGCGTCTATTACGCATTGCGGTTTGTAATTTGTAGTTGCAGCATTGTCTAAATAAATCATTTTTGCCCCTAATTGCATAAATTTTAACTATTTTGCGTTTTTTACAGTAATATATTTTACGGGGAAATTTTAACACTATGCCAACGAACCTTGGGAAAGGGCGTAAAGCGGGCGTAACGTCCTACTTTTACATAGGAGGATAGCAATGGAATACGTAATTGCAATATACCGTTCGAGAAGCGTAACGATAAGCGCTTACAATTATCTGCTTAACAAAGGGGTCAACTGCGCGTTGATATCCACGCCCAGATCAGCCAACGTGGGGTGCGGACTGTCCGTCAAGTTTTCCCGCGACGCATTGTCCGCCGTTCGCGCCACACTGTCTCTCGGCGAGACCTTCGTCGGTTTTTATTTGGCGCGCGTAACCTTGAACGGTACTACTTTAACTCGCATTTAGTTTCGTTAAAGTATTGAAATATGCAGAGAATTAGTGTATAATATCTTTATTGCACGATGCTGTAATTCAAAACAAAAGAAAAGGACGACTGTATGACGGCTACGGACAAGATACTTTATCGATTATCGCAAGATTTCCCCGACGCTAAGAGCGAATTGGTTTTCAATTCCCCTTACCAGCTTTTAGTCGCGGTAATACTGTCCGCGCAGTGTACGGACAAACGTGTAAACGCCGTCACGCCCGCTTTATTTGCCCAAGCCGATACACCCGACAAAATGGCCGCGCTTCCGCTCGAACGTATCGAAGAGCTGATACATTCCTGCGGATTTTACCACAGCAAGGCGACGTATTTGAAAGAAATGTCGCAGGATTTGCTGGACAGGTTCGGCGGTAAGGTTCCAAACGACCTAAAATCTTTGCAAAGTCTCAAAGGCGTGGGGCGCAAGACCGCAAACGTAGTGTACGCCGTCGCTTTCGGCGGACAAGCTATCGCAGTGGATACTCACGTATTCCGCGTGTCCAACCGTCTTGGGATAGTAAACGCCGCCAACGTTTTGGAAACGGAAAAACAGCTTATGCGGGCAATCCCGTCTGAAAAATGGGCGGATTCTCATCACTATATTTTGCTGCACGGGCGGTATGTTTGCAAATCGCAAAATCCCAACTGCGCGGCGTGTAGCGTAAATGAATACTGCAAATACTACAAGGAGCATTACCGTGTTTGATTATACCGCCGAAAGCGAACGTTGTCTTAACTGCGTCAAGCCGTCGTGTAAGACGTATTGTCCCGTCGGCAACGATATCCCCGCCTTTCTTCGGCTTGTTCGCGAAGGTCGATTCCGTCAAGCGGTCAGGCTCGTCGGTCATCCCTTCGGCGAGATATGCGGTTACGTATGCCCGCGCGATAAGCAATGCTCGGGCAATTGTATTCTTAACAAACGCGGACAAGCCTTAGACGTCGGGCTTGTCGAACGTGAAGTTTTTGCGCGCTATCCGTACGAAGTCGAACGGTTGGGCGGCGAAATGCAAGGTCTTCGATTGGCAATTGTCGGCGGCGGAGTTTCCGGCGTTACCTGCGCTGTCAAGGCGTACGAGCAGGGTGCGGAAGTCACCGTTTACGAGCGCGGCGAACTTCTGTCAACCTTGTCGCTTATACCGTCTTTCCGACTGCCCGAGCAGGCGCTTTTACGGGTTAAAAACGCCGTTTACGGCAAGATTACGGTTGAAAACAAGCAAATAGGCACGCAAGAGCTTGCACGGCTTCAAGGGCGGTTTGACGCCGTGTACGTGGCGACTGGTCTTACTGCCGACTACGGATTAGGCGTTGTTGGGCAAGAGCTTGCCTGTAATTACAAGGATTTTTTGCAGGGAGATTTCGGCGTAAAAAGAGTGATAGTCGTGGGCGGCGGCAATTCCGCCGTGGACTGCGCGAGATTGGCGTTATTCAAGGGGTGCGACGTTACCGTCGTCTACCGCCGAACGCGCGCCGATATGCCTGCATTCGATAGGGAAGTATGCTCCGCCGAACGCGAAGGCGCGCGGTTTGTGTTCAACGCCGCGCCGATAAAATTGCAGCAAACTGCCGACGGTTTGGCGTTTACCGTTGCCGAGACGGTATCCGAAGGGCGCGGCAAGCTGACCGTTACCGACCGAGAATTTACATTGGTTGCCGATTACGTGGTTTCCGCAACGGGAAGCGCGTTCGACAAAACGGTAATCGGCGGACGTGAAGTAAACAGAGAAGATTATTGGCAGTACGGCAACGTATACTTGGGCGGCGACGCCAAGGGCGGCAGGCTTGTAGCCGATGCCGTAGCGGACGGACTGAACGCCGTTCGGAAAATAAAGGAAGGATTATGTTTATCGACAAAGTAAAGATATATATCAAGTCGGGTAACGGCGGAGACGGCTCCGCCAGCCTGCATACGGAAAAATACGTGCCCAACGGCGGACCGGACGGCGGAGACGGCGGCAAGGGCGGAGACGTAATATTCGTAGCCACTCATTCCGAAAACACGCTCAACGCTTTTCATTACCAAAAGCATTTTCGCGCGGGTAACGGCGAAAACGGCGGCAGAAAGAATTGCTACGGTAAGAAGGGTACCGATATCGAAGTAAAGGTTCCCGTCGGTACGGTTATCAAGAGCGTAGACGGCGACGTGATTGCCGATATGTTCGCAGACGGTCAGCGCGAAGTCGTATTGGTCGGCGGCAAGGGCGGACGCGGTAATCATCACTTTGCAACGTCTCGCCGTCAATCGCCATCCTTTGCGGAATTGGGAGTCAAAACACAGGAATACGAAGTGGTATTGGAACTGAAAACCATCGCCGACGTAGGGCTGGTGGGCTTCCCCAACGTCGGCAAAAGTACGTTGTTGTCCGTAGTATCCGACGCAAAACCGAAAATCGCCAATTATCATTTTACTACATTGTCGCCCAATTTGGGCGTTGTAAGCTTTCGCGACGAAACCTTTGTTATTGCGGATATTCCGGGATTGATCGAAGGCGCAAGCGAAGGCCTTGGTCTCGGTCACAGCTTTTTGCGGCATATCGAACGTACTCGGCTGCTCGTTCACGTACTGGATATGTCCGGAAGCGAAGGACGCGACCCCGTTGCGGATTTCGCTGCAATCAACAGCGAGATATTCGGCTACGACGCGTCTCTGCGCAGCCTGCCTATGATTGTAGTCGCCAACAAGATGGATATGCCCCAAGCGGATGAAAATCTTGTACGCTTCAAGGCGGAATACGGCAAATATACCGTGATACCTATGACGACTATTATTCACGAAGGGGTTAACGAGTTTATTGCCGCCGTTGCGGACGCGCTTAAAACCGCTCCCGCGGCGCAGCCGATGCAATTCGAGCCGTACAGGCTGCAAAAGGAAGAAGACGGCAGCTTCGAAGTGGTAAAGCTTGACGCAAGCGTTTACGAAGTTGTCGGCAGTCTTGTGGACGAGCTGTCCCGCAAGGTAGACCTTGACGATTACGACAGTTTCCGCTATTTCCAAAAGGTAATCAAGACTCGCGGCGTTGAAACTGCGTTAAAGCAAGCGGGAGCCAAGGACGGCGATACAGTAATTATCGGCGAAATCGAGTTCGAGCTTATATTGTAGTTTGCCGAACTCGTACTCTTCGAAACGTCGCGTGACAAAGCAAACGCATTTCAATGCCGTTTCGTCCGACAACGCTGTAAGACGTTTGATGGAAAATTCTATTGCGGCGGCATTTTACAAAATATCGGCATTTGCCGAAAAAGGAAAAATTATGATTACTACCAAGCAAAGAAGCAAACTCAAAGCGCTTGCAAACGCGCTTCGTCCGTCCGTTACGGTCGGCAAGGAAGAACTGACGGAAAACGTATTGAAGGAAATAGACACGGCGCTGTACCATTACGAGTTGGTCAAGGTCGCGTCCTTGCAAAGCTGCACGCTTTCGGCAAAGGATATGTGCCGCGAAGTATGCGAAAGACTCGGCTGCGAGCCCGTATTATGCGTAGGCAACCGCTTCGTGGTGTACAAAAGAAGCGATAAGGAAAATATCGAACATATCGAATTCTAACGCCATAAGGGGGATTTTATGAAAAACAAAGAATGTATCGCTATGATACTGGCAGGCGGTCAAGGCAGCCGTTTGGGCGTTCTAACCCGTAACATAGCCAAGCCTGCGGTGCAGTTCGGCGGCAAATACCGCATAATCGATTTTCCGCTTACCAATTGCACCCTTTCGGGTATCGACACGGTTGGCGTGCTTACGCAGTACAAGCCGTTGGAGCTTAACACCTACATAGGCAGCGGTCAGCCGTGGGACTTGGACAGGAACAACGGCGGAGTTTTTCTTTTGCCCCCGTATATGAAGGAAAAACAGGGCGAGTGGTACAAGGGTACCGCAAACGCCATTTATCAAAATATCGAATTCATCGACAAGTTCAATCCCGACTACGTTTTGATACTGTCGGGCGATCATATATACAAGATGAATTACAGCAATATGATCGAGCAGCACAAGCAAACGGAAGCGGATTGCACGATAGCGATGATTCCCGTGCCTATCGAAGAAGCGTCCCGTTTCGGCATTTTGCAAACGGACGATACAAACCGTATCGTCACCTTCGAAGAAAAACCCGCCCATCCCCAAAGCGACACGGCTTCTATGGGTATATACGTGTTTACTTGGAGCAGGCTGCGTAAAGAGCTAATCGACGACGAAGCCAATCCGTCGTCGGATAACGATTTCGGCAAGAATATAATTCCCAAGATGTTGAACGACGGTGCAAAAATGTACGGCTACAAGTTCAAGGGCTACTGGAAGGACGTAGGTACCGTCGAAAGTCTGTGGCAGTCCAATATGGATTTGCTGGACGACGACAGCTTGGACTTGTACGACGAAGACTTCCCTATTTTGTCCAAAAGTCCCTTGGAAAGCCCGCACTTTCTCGACGCGCATTGCGAAGTAAAAAACAGCTTTATTACCGAAGGCTGCTATATTGACGGCAAGGTAACGCACAGCATTATATTCGACGGAGTGCAAATAGACGAAGGCGCGGAAGTGGAGAATTCCATCGTTATGAGCGGCGTAAAAATCGGCAAAGGGGCAAAAATCAAAAATTCAATACTTGCGTCCTATTGCGTAATAGGCGAGCGCGCTCAAATAGGTTTGACGGACGACGACGCATATCTTTCCAAATACTGTTCGGGCGGAGTAACGCTAATCGGAGCGGAAGTAAAAATCGGCAAACGCGCCGTAATCGGCAAGAACAATATGGTAACTGACAACGTTTCGGAGGGCAAGTGATATGTTGGATACAATGGGCGTAATTTTGGCTTGTAACAACGAAGCGGACTTGGGCGAGCTCACCCGCGTGCGCGCGGTCTCGGCTCTGCCGTTCGCAGGCAGATACCGTCTTGTCGACTTCGTTCTGTCGGGCATGGTTAACAGCGGTATGAATACCGTGGGGATAGCTACGGGGCCCGTATACCAGTCGCTGCTCAATCACGTCGGCAGCGGCAAGCCGTGGGATTTGGCTCGTAAGCGCGAAGGTCTGTTCGTATTGCCGCCCGCGCCCGATGCGGAATTTTACGGCGACAGCCGTATAGCGGCTCTGTCGGGAGTGCTGCGTTTTTTGGAACGGAGCAAGGAGCGTTACGTCGTGGTTGCCGACGGAAATAACGTGTGTAACGTCCGTTTTGACAAAATAGTCGAAACGCACAAATTCAACAACGCGGATATTACGGTAGTGTATCAAAGGGTAAAAAGCAAAACGGACGGCGAAACATACGTAGAAACGGACGAAACGGGCGCGGTGCGCGACGTGGTATACGCCAAGGACCGCAAAAAGTGTCTTAACCGTTTAACCGGTTATTACGTTTTTACCAAGGACTTGCTTATCAACCTGTTGGAAAACTGTATGCTTCACGGCAAGAAACGTTTCGTCAAGGATATCATCGAGAAGAACGTCGGCAAACTTAATATTTACGGCTATTGCTTCGACGGTTTTTTGAGAACAATCAAGGATATCGACAGCTATTATACGGTAAGTATGGAGTTGTTCGAGTTCGACAAGCGTAAGGACATATTTATTCCGCAGGATAAGATTTACACCAAGAGCAAGGACAGGGTTCCTACAAGGTATCTGTCCGACGCGGTAGTGCGCAGCAGTATTATTGCCGACGGCTGCGTAATAAACGGCACTGTGGAAAACAGCATTATTTTCCGCGGAGTGCGCGTACATAAGGGCGCTGTTGTTAAAAACAGTATAGTTATGCAGGACGGAATAATTTCCGCGGACGCTACTATCGGCTGCTGCATTTTGGACAAAAACTGTGTTCTGCGCGAAGGTAAGACGCTTATCGGACAGCCCGATTTCCCGCTTGTAGTCGGCAAACACAGGACTATTTAGGAGTAATATGAAAGTATTGTACGTAAGCGCGGAAGTAGAGCCCTTTGCAAAAAGCGGCGGACTGGGCGACGTGTTGGGCGCGCTGCCCAAGGCAATAGCCAAGCAGGGCTCGGAAGTTTCCGTAATAATGCCCAAGTATACTCGCGTAATCGACGCGGAATATCAACGTCAAATGCAGTATTTGGGTTACTTTTACGTAGACCTTAACTGGCGGCACCAGTATTGCGGGCTGTTCAAGCTTGTAAAAGATAACGTAACCTTTTACTTCTTGGACAGCGAATACTACTTCGGCGGAGATTTGTACTGCTTTGCGGATAACGAACGGTTTGCGTTCTTTTCCAAGGCGGTACTGGATACCGTGTGCTATTTGAACGAGTCTTTCGACGTAATTCACTGTAACGACTGGTCAAGCGCGCTCGTTCCCGTGTATTACGACGCGTTTTATCGTAGTTTGCCTAATATGGCTAACGCCAAGTTTGTCTATACTATACACAATTTGCGCTATCAGGGACGTATGGGCAAGGGCGAAGCGCAGGACCTTACCGGGCTTAACGAATGGTACTTTACGCAGGACAGACTTATGCAGGGCGACTGCGTAAACCTTATGCAGGGCGCGATAGTGTTCTCTCAGGCGGTAACGACCGTATCCGATACGTACGCCCGCGAGATTACAACCGACTACTACGGCGAAGGACTAAACGGCGTCATCAACCGCTATGCGTACAAGACGCGCGGCATACTCAACGGAGTGGATTACGATTCGTATAATCCCGCTAAGGATAAGCTTATTTATACCAAGTATACGGTAAAGACTGTAAAGGACGGCAAACGTTCTAATAAGCTTGCCTTACAGGCGGAGTTGGGTTTGCCGCAGGATGCGGACGCGATAATGATAGGCGTGATTTCCCGCTTGGTGGATCAGAAGGGTCTGCATCTGCTCGATGCGGTAATGTCGCGCCTTACTGGTGCGCGAATGCAACTGGTGGTGTTGGGCACGGGCGAAAAGCGTTACGAAGATATGTTCCGCTACTATGCGTTCCGCAATCCCAACAAGGTCAGCGCAAATATCACCTTCAACAACGCGTTAGCCCACAAGATTTACGCTGCGTGCGACCTGTTTTTGATGCCCAGCGACTTCGAACCGTGCGGTTTGTCGCAGATAATCGCGCTCAAGTACGGCACGCTTCCGCTTGTGCGCGAAACGGGCGGGCTTAAAGATACTGTATTCAGCTACAACGACCAAACGCGCCAAGGAAACGGCTTTTCCTTTACCAACAGCAACGCCGACGACCTGTGGTACACCCTGTGCCGCGCAATGTCCGTCTACTACGACCGTCGCGCCGAGTGGGACGCGATAACGGCGGCGGCTATGAAGTGCGATTACAGCTGGAAGAAATCCGCCGTCAAGTATGCGGAGCTGTACAAAACTTTAACGCAATCCAATTAAGCGCGAGCAGTTTGAAAGCCTATGAAAATTTGCGTTTTTTCCGATATTCACGGCAGTATCGACGGAATGAACGCCGTTGTAAAAATAACGGAACTCGAACGTCCGAACAAGGTAGTAATTTGCGGCGATTTGTTCGGTCCGCGCGACGCGCAAAAAATTGCAGATTGCGTTTCGCAGATAGACGCGGTAACCTATATTGTGCGCGGCAACAACGACCGCGACTGTGAAGTCGCGCTGCTTCCCTGCGGTATGGACGACTGCGCAGTAATGTATCACTTTGGTCGTACGCTGTTTTTCACCCACGGACACGTGTACAACAAGTACCGCGTACCGCCCGTTTTGCGTGAAAACGACGTTTTGGTATACGGGCATACCCATTGCGCGCTGCTGCAAAGGTTTAACGGCTTGTATATCGCCAACGTCGGCTCCGTATCACGTCCGCGCGACGGCGAGCCGAGCTACTTGACGTTGGACGACAACGGTATAATTCTCAAACGCTTAAACGGCGAACCGATAAGCGAATTACAGTGGTAAATCGCTTGACTAAACTTACGTCGGAGCTATATAATTATATCAAATAAAAATAAACAAATATTGCAAACGCTGCCGAGTGTTTGCAAGCGCGTAGGCGTTTTATTCGTATCGTTAGGTCTTTGAAGATACGGATAGAATGCTTTTATTTTTTGTGGTATCGACCAAGGCGTTTGCCCGCGCGAAAAAATGTAAAAAACGGCATTTGCAGAGAATACTATGAAAAAATTTATTAAATCTATCAAACCTATCGAATGGGCAATATGGAGCGTCAGCGCAGCGGCTATTATAGTATGCTTTTTCGTATTTCGCAACAATCAGTACCATTACTTAATAGGCGCGCTTATCGGCGTAACGTCTCTTATATTCGTTTCCAAGGGCAATCCCGCAGGACAGGTTTTGACGGTCGTTTTCAGCGTGTTCTACAGCGTTATATCCTATTCGTGCAAGTACTACGGCGAAATGATAACCTACCTTGCCATGACTGCCCCTATGGCTGTGGTCGCGCTCGTATCGTGGCTGCGCAATCCTTACAAAGGCGACAAAAGCGAAGTGGAAGTCAACTCGCTGTCCGTTAAGGAGTGGTGCTTGTTCTCCGCGTTGTCCGTAGCGGTAACGGTTGCCTTTTACTTCATATTGCGTGCGCTCGATACCGCCAACCTTATCGTCAGCACCGTGTCGGTATTTTCGTCCTTTGCCGCTTCCTATCTCACTGCCCGCCGCAGCCGCTTTTACGCAGTGGGGTACGCCGCAAACGACGTAGTGCTGATAGTTATGTGGATTATGCAAACGGTTTCGGATATATCCTATCTTCCTATGATAGTGTGTTTTGCCGCATTTTTGGTTTTGGACGTTTACGGCTTCGTTAACTGGTCGCGTATGCTCCGCAGGCAGAATGACGCTCCGCAGGAGAGCGAGAATGCCGAGAGAAAGGAAAATATCGCATAATTTATACAAAAAACGGCGGCTTGTTTTCCGGCCGTCGTTTCGGTTATTGTATATCTGTAAAAAATTCGTCGTACGTTATTTCGAATAATTTGACGAGAGCAACTATATAACTTGCTTTCGGTTCGTTGACGTTCCGCTCCCAGTAATCGATAGCCTTTTGACTTACGCCGATTTCTTTGGCTAATTGCGCTTGCGACAGGCCTTTTTCCAATCTCATTTCTTTTATTTGTTTTCCCAAATTTATCATAAGCAGATTATAGAATTTTTCTTCTTGCAAAACTTGACAAAGAAGAAAACTTCTTGTATTCTTTTAACAAAAGAATAAGGGGTTGATAAAATGCAAAATATAAGTTTATCTGCCAACGAACGTAAAACTGTGTCGCAGTATATGCTTAAATTATCGATGGCATATAGATATAACAGAAAAGTTACGCTGTTAAAATGGAGCTGTATTATAATAAAAAACGAATTAAATTCAGAGTTAATAAAGAAAGGCTTAAAGTATTTCAAAAAATTACGGTTCGAGCTGTCGGAAGACAAGCGTAGCGACGCTCGCAGTCTTGCGGAATTATTGGATGCGGTTATCGAGTTTTTGTCAAAATACAATAGTATAAGTTTGTTAAATATTAACGCAGTTTGAATTTATTCAAACTGCGTTTCGAGTATAATTTCGTCAGTGTACGTTTTATTTCTTATTGTTTCTTGCCCATATGCGCATACGTTCGGAGTGGTCAAGTATCGCTTTGCGCAGTCTGATAGAAGCGGGCGTAACTTCCACAAGTTCGTCGTCGGAAATAAATTCCAAGCATTGTTCAAGGCTCAACACGGTAGGCGGGGTCAGCTTCAACGCTTCGTCGCTTCCGCTTGCGCGGTTATTGGTTAAGTGCTTGGTTTTGCATACGTTTACCGTAATGTCGTCTTCGCGGCTGTTTTCGCCTACTACCATTCCGGAATAAACGGGCAAGCCCACCCCTACGAACAGTCGGCATCTTTCCTGCGCGTTAAACAGCCCGTAAGCGGTGGTAACGCCGTCTTCGAACGCCACCAAGCTTCCGCGCGTACGCTCGGCGACTTCGCCCTTGTACGGCTCGTAGCTGTCCAATACGCTGCTCATCACGCCGAATCCCTTTGTGTCCGTCAACAGCTCGCTGCGATAGCCGAACAGCGCGCGGGACGGAATCTTGAATTCCAGCTTCGTTCCCCCCTGGCTGTCGGGTGACATATTTATAAGCTCCGCTTTTCTCGCGCCCAACTTGTTCATAACGCTGCCTACGTAATTGTCGGGTACTTCCACGACGAGATATTCTATCGGTTCGCATTTTACCCCGTTTATTTCTTTGAAAATAACCTTCGGGCGCGAAACTTGGAACTCATAGCCTTCGCGGCGCATTTCTTCGATAAGGATAGACAAGTGCAGCTCGCCTCTGCCGTACACCTTGAAGCAATCCGCCGAGTCCGTTTCTTCCACTCGCATAGACACGTTTGTTTCCACTTCCTTGAACAAGCGCGCTCTTATATGTCGGCTGGTTACGTATTTGCCTTCCTTGCCTGCAAACGGACTGTTGTTTACCATAAACAGCATACTAACCGTCGGTTCGTCTATGTTTACGAAGGGCAGCGGTTCTACGCAGTCTACCGAGCATACGGTGTCTCCTATGTTCATATCGGTAATGCCGTTTACCGCAACTATATCGCCCATAGTGCCGTCAAGACATTCCACACGCTTTAACCCTTCGAATTGGTACAGGCGCGTAACCTTGGCGGTGTTGAATACGTTGTCTTTGTGGCAAATCATTACTTGCTGTCCGCTGGTGATTTTTCCGCGGTTAACCTTGCCTATGCCTATGCGACCCACGTATTCGTCGTAGTCTATGTTGCATATCAGCAGCTGCAAGCCGTTGTCTACGTCGCCCTGCGGCGCGGGAATTTCCGTAAGTATCGCGTCCAACAGCGGAGCCATATTGCTTGATTGCGTATCGAGACTTGTCGAAGCCCATCCCTGCTTTGCCGAAGCGTAAATAATCTTAAAGTCGAATTGGTCGTCGTTGGCGTTAAGTTCCATAAACAGCTCCATAATCTGCTCTTTAAGGTCGCGCTCGTTAAATTCGCCCTTGTCCACCTTGTTTACTACTACAAGCACCTTTTTGCCGAGTCCCAACGCTTTTTTCAACACATATCTGGTTTGCGGCATACAGCCTTCTATCGCGTCTACAAGCAGCAATACGCCGTCTACCATCGAAAGTATACGTTCCACTTCTCCGCCGAAGTCGGCGTGCCCCGGGGTGTCTATGATGTTTATTTTAGTTCCTTTGTAGTGTACCGCGGTGTTTTTTGCAAGAATGGTAATGCCGCGTTCGCGCTCTATGTCGTTATTGTCCATTACGCGTTCGGCGACTACTTCGTTAGCGCGGAACACCCCGTTTTGTTTTAACAGCTGGTCTACAAGCGTAGTCTTACCGTGGTCTACGTGGGCTATTATGGCTATGTTTCTTACGTCGGTTCTCTGCATTATATCATATCTCCTTGACAGGCTCGTATCCGCAAATTTAATTGTCGGTGCAATAGTGCATAACTTACAAATTATACAACTATCCTAAACGGTAGTCAAATATATGATAAATAAAAGTGATTATTTTTACACCTTTTACCGTACGCATTCATATACTACTCTGTATCCATACCGAGCAAAACAAACGGCTGCAAACGCCGCGCGCACTTTATGCGCGGCGCGGATACGTAAGGAGAAAGGCTAATGTGCGGAATTTTTGGAACGATAAGCGACAATGCTGTAAACGATACTTTGAAAGCATTAAAGTGTTTGGAATACCGCGGCTACGATTCGGCGGGAATAGCGGTAAAAAACGGTAAAGATATTCGGTTGTTCAAGACTGCGGGACGCGTGGAAAATTTGCAAGCCGATCTGCCGTCGGATTTGTACGGCTGTACGGCAATAGGACATACGCGCTGGGCTACTCACGGCGAAGTATGCGCCAATAACGCCCACCCCTTTTATTCTTACGACCGTAATTTCGCGGTGGTACATAACGGAATTATCGAAAACTATCTGTCGCTGAAATATAATCTTACCGCAAGCGGAGTGAATTTTACTTCGCAAACGGACAGCGAAACGGTAGCGCACTTGCTCGCCAAGTATTACGAAGGTGACGTTCTGCAAGCCGTTGTGTCTACGGCAAACAGGCTTCAAGGCTCCTTCGCAATAGTTATAGAAAGCGTCTACGACGGCAATTTGTACGCTGTCAAGAACAAAAGTCCGCTTGTCGTCGGCGTTACGGACAACGGCGCGTATTTATGTTCGGATATACGTTGTATTTCCCGTTGGGCGGATAAGGTTGCCGTAACTCCGGACAACGTAATAGTCGTTGCCAACCGCAGCGGAGTCAAGTTCTACGGCTTCGACGGCGAGCCTGTCCCCGTCAAGTTCTTTTCCGTAGACAAGGCGGAAGAAGAAGCGTCTGTGGACGGAGATTTTATGCTGAAAGAAATTATGGAAGTGCCCGACAAGGTAAGACAGGCTAAAAAGGGTTATATCGAATGCGGCGGGCTTAATCTGCCGGCTAAAACCGTACACCGTATAAAGCGCGTATATCTTGTCGGTTGCGGAACGGCCTACAACAGCGGTTTGGAAGTAGCTGCGGTCTCTCGGCAAATGATGGATATAGACGTAATTCCCGTAATCGCCAGCGAATTTATTTACGACAGCTACCCCGTCGACAGCTATACCTTGGCTTTTCTAATCAGTCAAAGCGGCGAAACCGCGGATACTATACGCGCCGCCGAACGTATACGTCAGCAGGGCGGCTTTACCTACGCCGTAACCAACACTGTCACTTCGTCGTTAAGTTTTGTGTGCGACAAGGTAATAAACATCCGCGCCGATGCGGAATACGCCGTGGCAAGCACCAAGGCTTACAACTGCCAGTTGGTAACGCTCACGCTGCTTATGACGGATCTTGCGTATTTGAAGGGTACTATCGGTGAAGAAACTCGCAACAAAGTGTTCGATGCTATGGACGGACTCGGTTCGGCTATAGACAAAATCCTATCCGACAGCTACGAAATATCACGCCTTGCCGAAGAAGTCAAGGACAGCTCGGCGGTATTCTTTATAGGAAAACGCGCGGATTATCCGACGGCGTGCGAAGGCTCGTTAAAGCTCAAGGAAATCAGCTATATTCATTCCGAAGCGTACCCCGCAGGCGAACTAAAACACGGCACGCTTGCGCTTATGGAACAGGGCGTAACGGTAATAGCCATTGCTTGCGACAGCGATTTATTGGACAAAATTGCGTCTTCGGTGTCGGAAGTGGCTACGCGCAAAGCGCGCGTAATATGCGTAACTCCCTATTCCGTCGATAACGCAACGCTTATCAAGATTCCCGTTGTCAACAGGCTTTTGTACGGCATTGTGTCCGTAGTCCCCTTGCAGCTGTTGTCCTACTACGTCGCCAAGCGTCTCAACCGCGACGTAGACAAACCGCGCAATTTGGCTAAATCCGTAACGGTAGAATAGCGGTTTTGCGTGTAACTAAAACGATATCCGACGTTAAGTAAAAAACGTCGGATATTTTTCGTTTGCATTTTATTTGCTCGTATGTTATCATTTAATCAAATAACGGGGAACTAATTTGCACGATGAGAAAATTCGGTTACGGACTGGACGCGCGCGGATATTTTAACGATTTGTACGGAAAGAGCCTTTTTACGCAAGTGGAAAGGTATAATCGGGCAGTCGGTAAATTCCGTCGTCAATTCGGCTATGGCGGCTGTTGTTTAGCTTCCGCTTCGGGACGCGTCGAACTGTTGGGAAATCACACCGACCACAACGGCGGCAGAGTAGTGGGCTGTGCCGTCGACAGAGATATTATCGCGGCGTTTCGGCCTACGGATAACGGCGTTATACGTATAAGAAGCGACAAACATGCGGAAATAGCTTTTAACGTCGCCGCTTTAGGCAATGCCAAGGGCGGAGCGGGGCTTGCGCAGGGGGTTGTAGAGTATCTTTTGCAAGCGGGCTACGCCGTTGGCGGCTTCGACGCGTATACGCATTCCGCGTTGCCGTCAGGCGCGGGGGTGTCGTCAAGCGCGGCGTACGAAACGCTTATAGCTACAATTATCAACAACGCATATAACGGCGGCAAAATACCTTTGTCCGTTATGGCTCGGGCGGGGCAGTATGCCGAGAACAAGTATCTCAACAAGCCCTGCGGATTGCTCGACCAAGGCTCGTCCCTTGCAGGCGGAATTTCCGCTTTCGATTTTGCCGACGGCTTTGCTTACGACGTTATTCCCGCGGATAACTTAAAAATAAAATTCGCTCTTGTGGATACGGGCAAGAGTCATTCCGACTTGTCGCATATGTATGCAAGCATTCCCGCGGAAATGTTTTCCGTAGCTCGATGCTTAGGCAAAAGCCGACTTGTCGAAGCGGACGCCGACGAGTTTTTCGCGAGCGAAACCGATCTGCGCTCAAAGCTCGGCGACCGTCCCGTAAACCGCGCCAAGCATTTTTTTCAAGAAAACGAACGCGTAGATAGGCTTGTTGCAGCGCTGTCGTCGGGCAATACCCGCGAGATTATACGGCTTGTCAATCAATCGGGCGATTCCAGCATGCATTTGCTGGAAAACTGCTCGGCGGACGAAAACGACACGGCTATACGCGACGCGGTGGAGTACGCCCGCAGCTGCGGCGCAGGCGTGGGAGCGCGCGTCCACGGCGGCGGCTTTGCGGGGACGGTATTGTGCGTAGCGGACGAAAGCGACTTTCCATCGTTATACCAAGCCCTTTGCGGGAAATACGGGCAAGGCGCGGTTTTGCCTATGCGCGTGCGTTCGTCGGGCGCGCTGGTTCTCTGATAACGCAAGCGGAAACGTCTTTTTACAAATCTATATAACAAAAAAAAACTGCTGCAACGGCAATCCGCCGAGCAACAGCTTTTTTATTTTATGTGAATTTCGACGGCTTTTATATGCGACTTGCCGTCCGTTTTAATACTCGATACCTTTACTTTGATTCTTCCGTAGATTTGTTAAAGTTGGGTATTTGTTTTACATAATCTTCGTTTATGAAGAACGAATATCCTGCGCCCGTTACGCACAACACATTTTTGGATACGGTTATCAAACTGCTCCAATCTGCAAAATCGTAATTGTAAGTTTCGCCTTTTTTATTATTGCTTAGTATGATCGAACGGTTGTCCAAACCGTCGTAGAAGCAAGCTACCGCGCTTTTGTCGTCGTCCGCGTAAACATACTTAAAGCGTATAGTATATTTTGCGTTTACTTCGTATCCGCCCAGCTCGTAAGATACTTTGTTACAAACGTATTCGCCTGTTCCGTTGGAGTGAAATATAAAGTAAGACTGGTATGTTAAATATTCTTCCGGTCGCGCAAGAATATCTTCTTCCGTCAGACCGCTGTTTACGGTTTTTTCGGCAAGATACTTTTTCTCCATTTGCAGCGCGCCGATATTTTTACTTCCGCCCGTTTTGTCGCATGCGGCAAGCGCGGTTATACTTGTTGCTATCAATACTAAAACAAACAGCATTGCAAAAATTTTCTTTTTCATTTGCGTTCTCCTTTCGTTTTACGTTTATCCGTATTTTTGAAAAATTCAGCCCTGCAATCCCTGCGCTTGACGGACCATATTTTCTATCACTACGTCGTACACTTCGCCGAGAGAAGCGCAGTATTCCAACACTTTCCAGGGCGTATCGGTGTGGAAGTGGAGCTTTATCAGCTCGTCGTCGCCTACTACTAACAAGCAGTCGCCTTCTATATTGGCGGTAATGTAGTCTATAATTTCTTTGTCGCTTAGCTTTTTCCCTTCTATAAGCAATTGCGTGTCATATGTGTAATCCATATAATGCTCCATATGTAACTATATATTTCCGCAAGTATTGTACCGCAAAAGCTATCCGTTGTCAACGGCGAAATTACAGTCGCTTGCCCTGTCCGTGCCGTAGCAAACTTTCTTTGTCGCAAATCAGTCCTGCAAATACTGTTTGATTTTCGATAGAGCGTGCGTTTCTATACGCGATACGTAGCTGCGGCTTATTCCCAACTTTTTAGACGTTTGCAGCTGCGTAAGCGGAGCGGAGCCTTCTTCCAGTCCGTAACGCATCAGTATAATTTTCTGCTCTCTGTCCGTCAGTCTTTCGCGTATGATTTTCAGTAAATTCTGTCGCAAAATGGACGTCTCCGCTTGGTGGAACACGCTGTCTTCGTTTGTCGCCAACACATCCATAAGAGTGTATTCGTTGCCGTCCCCGTCCACGCCCAACGTGTTTTGAAGGTATACCGTGTTTTGATATCTTTTGTTCGAGCGCAGCGTCATAAGTATTTCGTTTTCGATGCACCTTGCCAAGTACGTCGCAAGCGTAGTGCCTTTTTCCGTAGAGTAGCTTTCCACGCCCTTTATCAGTCCTATCGAGCCTATGGAAATCATATCGTCAAGGTCGTTGTTTTTGCCGTACTTTTTAGCCACGTGCGCCACAAGCCGCATATTGTGGCATATAAGCTTGTCGCGCGCTTTTTTGTCTCCCGTTTTCATACGCTTCAAGCAGTCCTGTTCTTCTTCGGCGGAAAGCGGCTGCGGATAGCTTCCGTTTTGGAAGTATCCCGTAAGAAAGAATATTCGTCTGATAAAGTCCAATAAAGTAGTAAACATAGCTTTGCCCCTTTGCAGTTATTACTACTACCATATGGGCAATCTCAGCCGTATATTTGTGCGGGCTTGTGTAATTTTGCGCGGTTTACTTGTCAAAATTTATTAAATAGGTTATTATATCTCTGCTATGAAATGTACTCTGTGTCCGCGCGAATGTAACGTCGACCGCAAGCGTAATAAAGGTTTTTGCAACACGGACGGAATCGTGGTTTCGCGCATCGGAGTGCACGAGTGGGAAGAGCCGTGTATATCCGGCGATAAGGGCAGCGGCACCGTTTTTTTCGCAGGCTGTAACCTGCATTGCCGTTTTTGTCAAAACTACGATATTTCCGTCGTTCCGCGCGGAGCGGAAGTGTCCGTCGAACGTCTTGCGGACATAATGCTGTATTTGCAAAGCCTAAATGTTGCCAATATCAATTTGGTCACGCCGTCGCACTTCGCGGATAAAATAGCTCAGGCATTGACGATAGTCAAGCCGCGCTTGACAATTCCCGTCGTATACAACACGAGCTCGTACGAAAAGGCGCAAACGCTTAAACTTCTCGAAGGGCTTGTAGACGTGTATTTGCCCGACTTGAAGTTCTGTTCGCCCAAGGTGTCGGGCGACCTTGCAAACGCAACCGACTATTTTAACGTGGCAGTGCGCGCAATTGCGGAAATGCGCCGTCAACAGCCGATAGACGAGTTCGATTCCGACGGATATATCAAGCGCGGAGTAATAGTGCGCCATTTGGTTTTGCCGTCCTATGTCGAAGATTCCAAGCGGGTATTGGACTGGCTTTCCGCGTTCGACAGCGATATTCGCGTAAGCCTTATGTCCCAATATTTCACGGCAAGACGGGACGACGAATTTCCGCAGCTTAACCGTAAACTGTACCGTCGCGAGTACCAAGCGGTAACCGAATACTTTTTTAACGTGGGCTTGCATAACGGTTACGGACAGGAGTTTTCTTCCGCCACACGCGATTATCTGCCCGATTTCGACGTGGACGCAGTGGAAAAATTGCTTAATGTTATCAATCGCGTATATACTAAATAATATCGGGACGTATAGATGAAGAAAGTAAGTCTTTGGCAAATTTTCATAACGTTTTTTAAGACGGGGCTGTTTACCTTCGGCGGCGGTTACGCTATGATTTCCATTTTGGAAGAAGAGCTTATTTCAAAGAAACGGTGGATAACGTCCGCCGATATGCTGGATATGCTTGTCATTGCGGAATCAACCCCCGGGGTTATAGCTGTTAATACCGCTACAAGCGTGGGCTTCCGTCTGCGCGGCATTTTGGGCGCGGTTATTGCCACTCTCGGCGTGGTGCTGCCGTCGTTTGTAATAATTACGGGGCTGTCTTTCGTAATAGAAGCCATTGCCGATAACGTATGGTACAAGGCGGCTTTTAGCGGTATTCAGGCGTGCGTAATAATACTGATTATCAACGCCTTTACCAAGATGGCTAAGCAGCTTGAACGCGATTGGTTTAACGCGATACTGGTTATCGCGGCGTTCGGCGTTGCAACCTTTACCGATTTCAACGTAATTTTTCTAATAATAATAGGCGGCGTTTTGGGTGTGTGCTATATGCTTATACGTCAAGCGGTTATTAACAAAAAAGCGCGCCGACTTCAATCCGATGAGACGAACTCAACTGCGGATTCGTCGGACGGCAATACTGCTAACGTTGCGCCGCCGCGCAGAGCCGACGAAACGCGCGGCGATAATTCGCCAATGGAAACAGCGGATGCCGACGACGCGGACGCCGTTTCGGAAAACGGACAAAACGGGGGAGAATAGCGTATGGAGTTTCTTTTGCTGTTTTGGGAATATTTTAAGATTGGTTTGTTTACGATAGGCGGCGGTTACGCTATGCTTCCGCTTGTAACGCAGGTGGTGGAACGCCGCGGTTGGCTTACGAGCGCGGAGCTGATAAACTTTATCGGCGTGGCCGAATCCACTCCCGGACCGTTTGCAATCAATCTTGCCACCTTTATCGGCGTCAAGGTTGGCGGAACGACTTCTCTCGGCGTGTTCGGTTCCATTCTCGGTGCGTTCACAGCGACTTTTGCGGTGGTGCTGCCGTCGTTGATAATAATCATCGTCGTAACCAAGCTGTTCGAAAGGTTCAAAACCAACAAATACGTTCAAGGCGTATTGTACGGCATAAAGCCCGTGGTGGTAGGGCTTATTCTATCAGCGGTAATAACCGTGGGGTGCAGCGTTATTCTGCCGGAATTAAAACTTACGGCGATTACCAAGGAAGGCTTTGCTCAATTTAACTGGATATCGCTGATAATTGTCGCCGTCTTTTTCCCGCTTTCTAAAATAAAAATAAAAAATCGCAAAATTCATCCCATAATTTTGATAGTGTTATCCGCGGCGGTGGGCATAGTACTTTTCGGCGCGCTTAAAATAACGCAATAGTTTTACTGCAATTTATGCCGACTGCATACAATTGCAGTACTGTTTTGTGTTTTGACGTGGGAAACGGAGTTTTGTACGAGCAACAGGGAGTTTTATGTAAAGCTGATTACAATTACATAAATATTCGTGGGAAATCGTCTAAAAATGTATTTTATGTGTTGTCAAATCATTACTGTTATGCTATAATATGCGTACGTTAAGTAATTGCGGCGTTTATTACAGAGTGTCGTTGTTACTTTTTATTACTCCGCAGCTTGTATTAAATAACCAACTTTATGCTTATACGAGTACGGTGTAGTAAGCGTACACAATTGATTCACTGCGTTTGCCAAATGTTACGTTTTAGTAGTTGCTTAATTTTTGGCGATAAATCGTAACGGTCAAGGCGAATAGTTTTGTTACAGTCGTAGCATACTAACTATAACGTATTGAAACAAGCCTAACGAAGAAATTTACAGGAGTGACAATTATGGAATTCAAAGACAAGGTCAAGATTGTAAGAAAGAAGTTTTATCTCAGCCAAGAAATGATGGCTAAGGAACTCGGCGTGGCGTTTGCAACCGTAAACCGTTGGGAATTGGGCAGATGCAAGCCTAACTACAACGCTCAGCGCGCGTTTGCCAATTTTTGCAAAGCGCACTATATCGACGTGGACACCTTGGAAGATTTGCCCGTCGAAAGATAGTTCGAGCATTTGACCGCGCGTAACTAACGCGACCCCACCCGCGCCGACAGTCCGTCGGCGCACTTTTTTTTGCCCTAAACATAGCGGCTTGTCCGTAAACGTTTTGCTTGCGCGTCAAAAAAACATCGTACCATCCAAGACCTTTTTGCATAATAAAAGAGCTTACTATACGACCTGTAGAAAGGAACGACTATCCCGCGTTCAATTATTTATTACAACCGCCGAGCAGCTGCAAGCGGTAGAGTAATTATGACCTAAATTATTGCGTCTATTTCGTTTTTAATATTTTGCAGTTCGGTTTCTTCCGTTAGAATTTGTTCCAGTGCGGCAATCTTGTCGTAAATTTCAGGCAATGAGCGCAGGACTATTTTTATACGTCGTTCCTTAGACGTTCGCTTGCAGTACCACTTATCGCAAGTGTCAGTTTTTTTCACAACTTTATTGTACTCGCGGCAAAAACCGTTATCTTCTTTCATCAAACAACAAAAGCCCCTTGTGTAATATGCGCTAAACTTTCCGCAGCTCCAACATTTTTTCTTCATCTCATTCATAGAATTTTTCCCACCCATTTAGTAGTATTTTATCCTACTTTATAATATTTGTCAAGAAAAAATCGGATAAAGTGTATAATTGTTAAAAAGGAGTTTTTTATGAAACCGTTGAAAGAAAAAATCAGTATTACAATAGATGCAGATTTATTAAAAGACCTAAAAGAAGAAGCAGACAAAGACGAACGTTCCTTGTCGCAGTTTATCAATTTGATTTTGAGAAAATACATTAACGAAATAAAAGAGAATTAGTTACGAAATAAAAAAGGCTAAAACGTGTTAGTTTTAGCTTATTAGTGGTAGAGTAACTGCGATCTAAAACGAATATTCCAAGCCGTAGCAATGTTCGTCGCGCTCTTGTTGCAGGTAGTCGTACCCATTCTCGTCAATAATTTTGAAACCGCACTTTGTGTGCGTGTTTAGTGAAGCCGCATTTTTCTTACTTACACAATCGCAGATTGTAAAATGTCCGTTATTTTTTAGCAAAGAAATCACTTCGTTCAAAAGCCGCGTAGCATAGCCTTGTTTGCGAAAATTCGGAGCGGTTTCTAATGCTTCTAAATAATAAAAATTGTCGGAAATGCAGTACAGCCGCAACGCGCTAGCCCATATTCCGTCGCTTTCCCAAACGTAATAAACGTTTCTTCCGTTGAGAAATTCCTTTTTACTGCGTTTTATTCTCTATTTTTGTTTCGGCATTATTATCTTGAATATGCACGATAAAAACTAACGTCTTGTTTGGCGTATGCAAATAGTTATCTATGTTATCTTCCGACAACTTAATATATTTTTTCAAATTATGCTCATTGATTCGTTCCCATTTTGTTATAATACCGTCTTTATTAAAATATGGAATTTTGTCAGGAATAACAAAAATTTGGAAATATGGTAATTGAGCAGAACGTATATTTGCAGTTTCACCGAGCATATTTTCAAAATAATTGTTAGAGTTTTGAGAATAATTGCTCATCACATATTTAACGGCAATTCCAGCAATAGGCGTGCCATTTTCTTCAATTGTAATATCAACCGCTTTATCTATATAGCGACCGTTTATTTTGCGTTCTTTGCCTTTTCCGTAGCCTAATGAGTACACGGAATAGTCGGTGTCATTTAATCTTTCACTTAAATCTTGTGAAATTGCACCGTGTAAAACTTCTAACTTTTTATTACTACGAGCGCCTGTTTTTAAATATGTAAGAAAAGACTTTTTAAGTGTAACTAAAAATTGTTCGTTGTTCATTCTTAAAACCGTTCCTTTGTGAGTATTTATATTCAAGATAATTTTTCAAATCTTTGGACGAAAAAGTGTAGTATCCGCCGCTCTTATATTTACCTAATAACGCTATGTATGAAATAAAATCCGCATTACTCAACATTTCGTTTAATTCGTATTCGGGAATGTCTGTCAATATATAAAGTCCGCTGTAAACGCCAACACCTTTATCGCACTTCATTAGTTTTAAATCTTTGGAATATTTTAGCAAGGCATTAATGGCATATTTGCATTTATAAACGTCATTTATTCCTTGCGACCTGCCAAAACCATACCAACCGTTGCCATTGTCCAAACTACGATTACGCAACATACTTTTATTCATTTCTAAATAATCTTTTATTTCCTTGTTTGACGTTAAAGTATCGTAATCAACAAGTTTTCCGTTAATATACGGAAAAAAACACCTATATTGTTTCCCCGTTGATGCTTTAACGACAGGGATTGTAAATTCATCAAAACTAAAGTTGCCGATAAAGAAATCGTCTGCTAATGTGGCGAATCCGTTTTTGACCGAAAAGTATTCTATTGTAGACTTAAACATTAGAATATTTTTCAATTCCGCTAATTTTTGTTTGTCGGCAAAATAGAAATTGAAATTTATATAAAAATCTTCTGCCGAAAGTGTATCGACATAATATGGAAAATTATTTCTTTCTTCAAATTGATAATAGTCCGTAGTGGTTTGGTTGCGATTGCTTTTCAAAATCGTTATCGTTGTATATGTAGTTGCAGAAAAAGCCTGAAAATGTTTCAAATCAACAATTCGGTCTAATAAATTGTTCTTTATTAGATATGAACGCATATGCTTACCAGCCAAACTATTGAAATAAGAACTTGGCGTAATATATCCCAATGTGCCATTATTATTTAACATTTTTAAGCCGATTTCGTAAAACACGATATACAAATCGGTCATTCCGTTTTGCGCAAAAGAAAACTTTTTGATATTGTCAAACGCTTCACCCAAATTATGAACTCTAATATACGGCGGATTGCCTAAAACAAAGTCCATTTTACCGTTAAATTTGTCAACAGTTAAAGTATCGGCGCATAGAACGTCCCATTCGATATTGCATAAACCGAATGTTTTAACGGTATGATTCAAATTTTCAATACATTCATTCCTTATTTTCTTATCTATCTCGATACCGTGTATATAAGTTGCAAGTTCGTTTTTCAATACATTTATGTCGTTACTGTATTTTAAAAATTCTTTGCAATATCTTTGCACAATAGCAACCAAAAAAGCGCCATTTCCGCAACTGTTGTCAATGACGTGCTTTTTCAATATCGTTTGTCCGTGATAACTTGCTAAATCAAGGACGTTTTCAACGATAAATTCAGGCGTATAAACGCGCCCATTTGATTTTTCTGTTGATAATCCGATATTTTGCTTTTTCATAAAAGTAAAAATATTATATCATATATTGACAGTAATCGCAATAGTTTATACATTTCAAGTGCACGAAAAAAAATTATAAAAGTAGAGTATCGCTTTATGATAATTCAAATAGGCGTTTATCTTTTATAAGCCGAAAATGTTTATCTCAACCGACGGCTAAAATTGGGATCGTGCGCAGTGTCCTTTGCAAAAGAAAAACAACCCAAAACGATGGTTCGTTTTAGGTTGCCGTTGGTAGAGACAGTAGGATTCGAACCTACGACCTCTCGCATGTGAAGCGAGCGCTCTAACCGACTGAGCTATGCCTCCGTATTTTTGTACTAATACAATACTCTAAAATTCAAAATTTTGCAATAGTTTTTACAGCTTTTTCTCAATTTTTTTGTTATTTTTCATTCTCTCCGCCGCGCCTGTGCCAATTTCAAAGTGCTGCCGCCAATTCGGCGCAAACTAAATCAAACTTACCACTGTTGTCTGTAACGTCGCGGAAACATAACCGTGCTCCGCACAAATGAATACAGCAGTTCGGCGCATACACCAATAAGAACGTTTGCCGCCCGCGTCAATAAAACAGCACGCTGCCTTTTCCCAAGTTTTGTTTGCCTTTTTGCCGCTATTCGTTTGACAAAAGCTTGCAAGTAGTGTAGTATATGTGGTAGCCGCATAAAAAGGGTTATTTTGTCAAGCGACGATACTTTTCGTTCACCCTTGTTTAGCGAGACTCTGATACGGGAGGTAAAAAACTATGTACGCAATTGTTAAAACCGGCGGAAAGCAATACAAGGTTACGGAAGGTCTCATTTTCGAAACGGAACTGCTTAGCGCCGAAGTCAATTCTACGGTAGAGTTGGAAGTGGTACTCGCTTCCGACGGCGACAAGGTGCTTGTAGGCACCGACGCCGCAAAAGCTAAGGTTAAAGCTACCGTCGTAGAACACGGCAAGGGCAAGAAGATCAATATCTTCACTTACAAAGCCAAAAAGAACATTCGCAAGCGTCAAGGTCACAGACAGCCTTACACTAAGTTGAAGATCGAATCTATCGCTTTGTAAAATGACTGACATTACAATAAAAAGTATTAACAATTCCATTGTCGAAGTGACTGCGTCGGGGCATACCGGCTACGGCGAGTCGGGCGAAGACATTGTGTGCGCGGGTTTATCCACGCTTATACAGTCTGCGCTGTTGGGGTTACTGTCCGTTGCCAAAATCAACGTCAAGTACTCCGTAGACGAAGGAACGGGCTCTCTAAGGTTTACTCTGCCGTCGGATTTGACGGAGCAGGAACGGCACGACGCCGACGTTATTCTCAACACTATGCTGTGCGGAATAAAGGACTTTTACACAGAGTATTCCGACTATATCAATTTGGAGGTAATTTAAGATGATGTTTATCAAACTGCAATTGTTCGCGCACAAAAAGGGAACCAGCAGCACCAAGAACGGCCGCGACAGCGCAAGTAAACGTCTTGGAGCCAAACGCGCCGACGGTCAATTCGCAAAAGCGGGCAACATTCTTGTACGTCAACGCGGAACGCACTTCCACCCCGGCAACAACGTAGGTATCGGTAAGGACGACACCTTGTTCGCGCTTATAGACGGCGTGGTTAAGTTTGAAGCCAAGGACAAAAACAAGCGTCAGGTTTCCGTTTATCCCGTAGCGCAATAATAAACAATCAATTTACAAAAGCCAAGTTTAAGCTTGGCTTTTTTAATAGTCTATCAGTTACGTCTGCCGATGAATAAACACGGTCAGGGGCTATCCCTGCAAATCGGACAAAGTGCGGCGCGTCGTAACCGTTAAAATACTAAAGATAAGGTTATTTATATGAACGAAAAACTACCCATTGCATTTACTTACCCCAAGGAATATTTCAATATAACCGACACGTTGGAATGCGGACAGATTTTCCGCTACAAGCGTTTGCCGAACGGCGCGTATGCGGTGTATTCTTTGGATAAATACGCCGAGCTGTCCTATAACGGCTGCGACGTGGAAGTAAGAACGCAGGATAAAGACTACTTTTGGAACTTTTTCGATTTGGATGCCGACTACGAATCCAAGGCGCGCCGCATATCCGCATTGTCGCCGCTTATGAGCGAAGCGGTTGCCTTCGGCAAGGGTATACGCATACTCAATCAGGACCTTACCGAGATGATTTTCAGCTTTATTATATCCGCCAATAACAATATCAAGCGGATACAGCTTATTATCGAACGCATATGCGCGGCTTTGGGGCAGGACACGCCGTACGGCAAGGCGTTTCCGTCCGTACAATCGCTTGCTTCTGCGCCCGTAAGGTTATTTACGGAGATGGGCGCGGGGTACCGCGACAGATATTTGTCCGAAACGGCAAATAGGCTGCTCGGCTACGATTTGTCCGTTCTTTCCGCTCTCGACAGCGCGTCCGCGCGACGCGAGCTTCTGACGTTTACGGGCGTCGGACCAAAGGTTGCGGATTGTATTATGCTTTTCGGTCTAAAACGCGGAGACGTTTTCCCCGTGGATACTTGGATAAAAAAGGTGTATCACGAGCATTTCGAGCAGGGACATAAGGATAGCGAAATAGCGCAATTTTTCTGCGGTTTATTCGGTCAAGACGCCGGCTTGTGCCAACAATATTTGTTTTATTTTCAGCGAAAGTATAGACAAGGGCAGTAAAATATTGTAAAATAATATAGTATAGTCGGTTTTAATAATCGATGCAAAGGAGATATAATATGCTTCGTAACAAAAATATCGCTTTTTTTATAGACGTGGATAACGTAGATTTGACTACGGATAATTACGACGGAATTTTGGCGCAGTTGGAAGGTATGGGAAATATCCTTACAGGTAAAGTGTACGGCGCTAAGGAAAGAAAGCACAAGGGTATTTACGAAAGCGCGCAGGTTAGGGGCTACAAGGTAGAACGTACTATGCGTATCAAACGCCGCGGACGCAGGGATTTCGACAGCCGTATTTTCGTGGACGTAGTGGACGCGGTATGCAAAGCGCCGGCAATAGACGCCGTATGTATTATAACCGCTTCGTGCGATTTGGTATATTTGTATAGCTATCTGCACGGTAAGGGCATAAAAATTATCAGCTCGGAAGAAAACGAACAAGCCAGCGCGGAAATGGTGGACGAAATCGTCAATCTCGGCAGACCGCCGTTCGCAGCCGCTCCCGCGCCCAAGCAACGCGCGTCCGCGCGTGCTGTTTCCCGTCCGGTTGCGGTTAAACAGTACTCTTCCAAAAAGTCTGCAAAACCCGTTGCCAAGTCCGTTCAAGAAAGTGACGGCACCGACGAGCTTTTGCGTGAAATAGAGCGTTTAAGAAGTCTCACTGAAGAACAGCAGGCGGAAAAGGAAGCGCAAAAGGCTGCTATTGAAGAAGCTCGCAGAAAGGCGGAAGCGCAGGCGAGAGAACGCGAAGAAGCGGAAATGAAAGCTCGAGAAAAGGCGATAGAAGAAGCCCGCAAGTCCGCGTACGCCGAAGCTCAGGCGAAAATAATCGCCGAACAGGAAACAAAGCGTAAAGCGGAAGAAGAAGCTAAGGCTCGCGCAAAAGCGGAAAGCGAAGCTCGTCTGCGCGCCGAAGAAGAAAACAAGAAGAAAGCGTTAGCCGAACAGGAAGCCAAGAAGAAAGCGGAAGCGGAAGCCAAGGCTCGCGAAGAAGAATTGGCTAACGCCCGTCAAAAAGCTTACGAAGAGGCTCGGGCAAAGGCGTATGAAGAAGCTCGCGCCAAGGCTTACGAAGAAGCCAAGAAGGAAGCGGAAAGGGAAACTCAGGCAAGGCTTAAAGCCGAGCAGGAAGCCCGCAGACAGGCGGAACAGGAAGCGCAAGCCAAGGTAAAGGCGGAAGAAGAAGCCAAACGCCAAGCTCTCGAAGAAGCGGAACGTATCCGCAAGGAAGCGGAAGCCCGTCAAAAGGCTTACGAAGAAGCCAAAGCCCGCGAAGAAGAACTCAACCGCAAGATTGCCGAATTGGAAGCCAAACGTCAAGTCGAAGAACAGGCCAAGAACGTCGAAGGCGCGGAAGAACTTATGCGCGAGATAGAAAATCTCAAACACTTAACCAGCGAAACCAACAAGTTGGTCAAGGAAATGAAGGACGATCCGCGCGAACAGGTTATTTTGCAGTACGGCGTGTCCGATGCCCAGTCGCCGCGCGAAAAAACGGACGATGCGGCTAAACAAACCGCAGTCGCTAAGTCGGCTACGGAATCCGTTCAGCACATCATAGACGACGCCGAGCAGAATTCGCCCGCTTACGGTTCTCCGCGCGCATACTACATTCCGCAAAACGACGGTACGTTAATTCGTAAAATAGAAGAAATTCGCAAAAACAATGGCGACGGCGACACCGACGACCTGTTGGAAGAAATCCGCAAGCTGTTGGACGGCTTGGATTAAAAGTTAAATATTGTTGAAAAGCCTTTCTTACGGAAGGCTTTTTGTGTTTATTGCTACGTAATCGAGCTTTTTGATTTGCAAAAGTTAAACTTGACAACGGCGTTAAAAGTAATTATACTACATTCGACCGAACTGTTCGGGTGCGAAATGAAAAATCTGGATAATATCAAGGGCGAATACAATTTGTTTTTGGGCGACTCATATATCGAGTTTTGGCAGTATTCCGATATAGCGGGCGGCAATGCGTTTTACAGTGTTTTCGACGGACAAAGCAATCTCAATTTGGGGCTGGGCGGAACTACCTTTTACGATTGGCTTTTTTACGGGCGCGAGCTTGCCGCTCTGCCCAAGCCGCGCAATATAGTAATAAATCTCGGCTTTAACGATATACATTGCGGCCGTACCGCCGACGAAACGTACGCTCATTGCAAACGGGTCGTCGAAATGCTGCACGCTTTGTTTTGCGACAGCCGCATATACCTGCTCAACGTGGTTTCCGCTCCGTCTTATGCAGGTTTTCAAGCGGAAGAAGAACGTTTTAACGCCCTTATAGCGTCCAATGCGTCCGACATTGACGTAACGGTACCGGACGTTCGAACACGAATAGCCGAGCTGCGGCGCAAACGGGAATGCTTTATAGAAGACGGCGTTCATCTCAACGCCGCAGGCTACAAGGTTTTGTCGGACGTTATCGTCAAGGAGTTGAAAATATGATTGTAGAAAAGGTAAATATTTCCGAGCGTTACAAGCTCGAAGGGTCTGCGACGCTAACCTGTTATATTCACGACAGTTACCGCGATAACACCGCGGACTACGTTATGCCGGCGGTAATAATAGCTCCGGGCGGAGCGTATGCCTTCATATCCAAGCGTGAGAGCGAACCTATTGCAAGCTACTTTCTTGCCAACGGCTACAACGCTTTTGTTTTGGACTATTCGGTAGCTCCGCATTGCTATCCCACGCAGCTGTTGCAATTGGCGTGCGCAACGGACTACGTAAAGAGCAACGCAGCGCAGCTGCATATAGACGCAAGCAGGGTTTTTACCGTAGGCTTTTCGGCGGGCGGACATCTTGTGGGAAGTCTCGCCACGCAGCATAACACGCTAAATGCATCGTTCGGAGTCGAGCTCGATTGCAAGCCTGCCGCCGTAGCGTTGTGTTACCCCGTAATAAATTCGCGTTACGTATCCGGTAACTCGTTTGACAATTTGCTGTCGGGTTACGGCTCGGAAGAACGCGATGAACTGCTCGGCAAGCTCAATCTCGACAACGCGGTTACGTGCGACGTTCCGCCATGCTTTATTTGGACTACAGCGCAGGATACCGCGGTTTTGCCGCAAGGCGCGTTGTCGTTCGCAACAGAGCTGCTTAATTGCGGCGTTATGTGCGAGCTGCATATGTATCCGCGCGGCTGGCACGGACTTGCCACAGCCGACGAACAAACCAACGAATATCAGCCGTTTATGGATAAAGTTCATACGTGGCTTGCTATGTGCGACGACTTTTTCAAATCGGTTAATTAAAATATATTAAATTAAAGGAGACGGATATGATTTACAAGAGATTTCAGGATATACAGCTTTCCGCTTTGGGCTTCGGAACGATGCGACTGCCTATTAAAAACGGCGTTTATTCCGATATAGACGAACAAGCCGCCGCCGAAATGTTCGATTACGCGATAACAAACGGAGTAAACTATTTCGATACTGCTTGGGGTTATCACGACGGTCAGTCCGAAATTGTCACAGGCAAGTTGCTGTCTAAGTATCCGCGCGCCAAATATTATCTTGCGAGTAAATTTCCGGGATACGATCTTGCCAATATGGACAAGGTGGAAGAAATATTCGAAAAACAACTGCAAAAATGCGGCGTGGAATACTTCGACTTTTACCTTTTCCACAACGTATGCGAGAAGAATATAGACGCGTATTTGGACGAAAAGTACGGCATATTCGATTACTTGATAAAGCAAAAGCAAAACGGAAGAATAAAGCATCTCGGATTTTCCGCGCACGGCGAATTAAACGTGATAGAGCGGTTTTTGCAAAAATACGGCTCGGCTATGGAATTCGGACAATTGCAAATCAACTATCTCGATTGGGAATTTCAATCCGCAAGGCGCAAGGCGGAACTGCTGCAACAATACGGAATACCCGTTTGGGTTATGGAACCGTTGCGCGGCGGAAAGCTGGCAGGCTTGGACGAAAGGTACGAGCGTACGCTGAAATCCGTCCGTCCAGACGAGCCTATTGCCGCTTGGGCGTTCAGGTTTTTGCAAAGTATCCCCGAAGTTACGGTTACTCTTTCGGGAATGTCCAATCTCGAACAGGTCAAGGCGAATATCGAAACGTACCGGCACGACAAGCCGCTAACGGACGACGAATGCGCTACGTTGCTTGCTATCGCCGACGAAATGGTGGGCGCAACCAAGCTGCCCTGCACAGAGTGCCGCTACTGCACCGCGCACTGCCCCAAGGGACTCGATATTCCAGACCTTATCAGGCTGTACAACGAACATCGTTTTACGGGCGGCGGGTTTATCGCGCCTATGGCGTTGTCGTCGTACGACAAAGGCAAGCTGCCCGACGCTTGTATCGGCTGCAAAAGCTGCGAAAAGGTCTGTCCGCAGCAGATAAAAATTTCGGAAATGATGAAGGATTTTTCCGAGCGTTTGAAGTAACGGCAGACTGTTTCCATACCGAAATTTTGTTGTATTTTAACCAACGCTTGATATAATACGTTAAGAACTGTCCGACGGAGTTTATCGTAATTTCGTTGGACAGTTTTATATCGGCAGCAAGTCGTCCTGCATTTTATTCTATATTTAAGTGTTAACAAAGTGCCTACATATGCAGTAAATAATATTATAGTTATTATCTCTTGACAAATTGCGCACCGGCAACTATCATATAATTGATTTAGTATAGACGTAAGTGAGCTCTCGGCTGTTGAGTATAATAATTTTTATAAGCCATACTAAAAATAAATAAAGAAGCGACACACCCTGCCTTGCTCGACAAGTTTTACATTTGCGTCAACTACGTTTCGTAAAAGGGGATTGCGTCCGAACGTTTACGTCGGGTTTACTACGGCTTTCGCGTAAAGTCAACGAGATATCTCCGCGTAAAAGACGGATAACGTTTGGCAGATTACCCACCTGTTTTTGTCAGGTTGAACCACAGTAAAACACGGCTATGGCGGGGTGATTTTTTACAAATGACGAAAAACGTCGCAATGATTACGGCTTTGCTTACGGTTGCTTGTTCTATATTGTGCTGTTGCTCGGCGACCTACGTCGAACGCGACGTTATTTCCCAAGCCCCTACCTATTACGATATTTATGTCAGCGGAGCCGTCGAAAACGACGGCTGTTTTTCTCTTATTGCCGGCAGCGATTACGCAACTCTGTACGATTGCGCGGGGGTGATAGACGGCGTATCCGCTTTGCCCGATAACTTATCGGGTTTTATAACTTCATATAATTTAGAAGTAATCGTCGATTATACGGAAGGCAACGCGGTTTACAACAGCGTCAACGTAAACGGAGCGTTGATAATCGCGCGTATTCCTATACCGAACGTGGAATACCGAGTCGTAAACAAACTCGCCGACTTTTTGGAAAGCAACGGTACTATTACCAACCGCGATATTCTTCGGCAAGCGTTGGGCGACGACTACGAAGACAATTACTACAAATTTTTTATAAGCAGGCAAGATTATGCGTAAAACGGTCAACTTCCGCGTTTCGCTGTTTATAGCCGTCGGCATAATTTTGGGCATATTTTCTTTTTACGAGTTGTTGTTCGGCGATTTCTATTTCGTGCTTGTTTCGGCGGTTATGCTGTTGGCTTGCGGAACTGTTTTCGCTTTTTTACATAGTAAAGCTTATCGCGTTTTTGCGGTTATTCTCGTTTTTCTTTTGTTGGGCTTCGGCGTCGCGCAGCTGTCATACAATAATTTAACTCCCGACGAAGCGTTTGGCGAACGCGTGGAATTGCGCGGCAGAGTAGCGTACTACTGCGACGGCTCGGACGGATTTTATAGGTTTTATTTGGAAGATTGCACAGACGCCGACGGACGCAATTATAGGGGGCGTACGAAAATCGGCGTATTCTACGACGGAGATATTTCGGTTGGCGACAATGTCAGCGTCACGGGAGAGTTGTATTCCGTCTACCCGATTCAAGCGGAAAACAAAACGTATCTTCTTCGCGACCGAATTCGTTACGAAATGCTTTCAGCGACGGTTACAAGCGTGTCCGCGGGCAAGATGAACGTGGGCGAGAGCGTTCGCGCCTATATCCGCCGAACGGTGCAAGACTATATGCCGATATGTTCCGAAATCGGCTATTCGCTGCTTACGGGCGATCGTTCGTATCTGCCGAGCAACGTCGAATACTACTTTACGCAGGCGGGTATTATTCACTTGCTTGCGGTAAGCGGATTGCACGTGGGGTTTATTGTCGCGCTTTTGTGTTTCGCTTTCAAACGTTTTCGTCTGCGTCCCGTTGTCGAATGGGCGTTGGTTACAGTTCCGCTGATTTTTTACGCTTACGTTTGTAATTTCACACCGTCCGTAGTTCGGGCGGTAATAATGGTGTGTTGCGGTTATTGCGCGCGAACGGCGTACGGCAGATACGATTTGTTGACTTCTCTGTCTTGGGCGGTTGCGGTTATACTCGTATTATCGCCGTTCAGTCTGTTCGACGTGGGTTTTCAACTGTCCGCACTGTCCGTATTCGGTATAGCCGCGCTGTATTCGCAGGCGGACAGATTTTTGCGTCGCAGACGAATACCGAGTTTCGCGCGTTATATTGTCAACTCGCTTACCCTGTCCGCGTCTTGTTCGCTGTCAACAGTCTTTACCGTAGCTGTCAATTTCGGCAAAATTCCGACTCTCGGGGTATTGGTAAATTTAGTGGCGATTCCAATAGTAACTTTCGCTTTCGTCGTAGGCTTAGTCGGGCTTCTTCCGTGGGTATTCCATTACGTTTTGTATTCGGCGGATATGGTTTTGACAGGCTTATATTCGCTGTCGGTTGCCGTGGGAGAGCTGCCGTTTTCGTCCGTTACGGCGTTTGCTACGGCTTTGTGCGTAATAGTCGCCACTATATGGTGTTTTATCGCAGGCGGCTACGTCAATCTTGGCAAAATAGGCAAAGTTATTGCCCATTCGCTGTGTTTTGCGGCTATGGCGGCTTGCGTGTGCGCTTCGTTTGTCAAGTACGCGCCGAATAATCAAGCATACGTTTGCTACGGCTACGACGATTGCATAGTTACGGTTACTTCGACGGACGGGGATATGGTAATCGTAGGCGAATTTAACGACGCTTACGCCGCGGCAGAAGCGTCGGACTACGCAAGAAAGTACAAGGTAAAATCTTGCGTTTTATATTTTACCGATTACAAGTCCTGCAAGCTAAGCAATTTGCAGATGTTTTTGGATTGTTTGCCGATAGACAAGGCGTATGTTTTGGATTCTTCCTATAACGCCCAAGCGGACGAGTTTATGAAAGACAACGGTATTACCGTTGTCAGGCAAGCCAAGAATACGGTTAGCGGCGGCGTTATTACGACGCGTTCGCTGTATAACGGCGTATTGGCAGGCGTAACTGTAACTTGCGGCGAACTGGACGTTGCTTTGATATACGGCGATTCCGCCTTTGCCGCCGACTTGGTAAGCGTGGTGGATTATGCGGACGTTTACGCTCTCGCCGACGCGGATTATGTCGAATCGGAAGCTGCGCATACGACGCTTAGCAGATATCAAACGTCAAGAGTCCATAATTACGGCGCAAATAAGTACGGGAACTTTACAATCGAACAAAAAGGTGGTACAATAAAACTCAGATTCAGATAGGGGGGATATTGTGATAAGGTTTCTCGAACTCAAAGAAAAACTCAAAAACAACGACTACCCTTGTCTGTGCCTGTACGGTAACGACGATTGGGTAAAGCGCAGAGCGGTCAGCTACGTATGCGAAGCGTCGGGCGTTGTCGACGACGGCTTTTCGGTCGATCGCTTGGAATCGCCGAGTATTGCTGAAATGGAGATTGCGTGTATGACTCGGGGGCTTTTTGCCGATAAAAAGCTTGTGGTGTGCGAAGGATTCGCTTTTTCCGAAGGCGCAAAGCTCAAGGCAGAACAGAAGCGGCTCGCCGAGCTGTTAAAGCGATACGACGGCGACTTTTGTCTTGTTTTTGTAACCGATTCGGACAAGGGCTTCGACGTCGAAGGCGTAGAAAAGGTCAACTGCAATCACTTGGATAAGGACAGCGTTACCAAATGGATTTTGTCTTTCTGCAAGCGCAGTCAAGTGTCTGTGGACAAGCTGTGCGCCGAGAAGTTGGCGGTTTATTGTCTTAACGATATGTCCCGCGTGTCCGTCGAAACGCAAAAGCTGCTCGATTACGGCGAGTTTTCCAACGAGTCGGTAGAACGGCTGGTGCACAAAGACGCGGAGTACGTAGTATACGATTTGTCGCAGCTGATAGCCGACAAAAACGCGGGCAAGGCGGTGGAAACTTACCGCGGATTGCTTACCCGCGGCGAAGAAGCGCGTTCGCTGTTCGCTTTGCTGTATAATTTTTACCGCCGCGTTTATTACGTCAAAACTTCGGATTTTTCTACCGAAGAAACGGCGAATTATCTCAACGTCAAGTCTGCGGCTGTCGGCTTTGCCAAGGATACCGCAAAACGCTACAAGCCTATGCAACTGAATAAAGCGCTGAAATATTTCGAACAAGCCGACTTGAAGCTCAAAGCGTTTTTGGACGAAAACGAAGTGATGAATGCGCTTATTATGCAGCTTGTGTCTTTATAAGGAGAAACTGTTGTGTTTAACAAATTACGAGCCAACTACAATTTGTCAAACGTGCTGGTGCGGATAGCTTTCGTATTGGCGTTTGTGTTTTGCAATTGGCAGCGCTTTTTAGGCGTGGCGTACAATATGAGTTTTCAGTCGATAACGGGCGGAACTCTCGATATAAGCGGAGTGGGCGTGCTGTTGCTGTCTCTTTCTTCGGCTGCGCTTATGGGAGCGGTTTTGATGCTATTGATACCGTTTTTGTCCGATGTGTTTCTTAATTTGGCAAAGATTCATTCAGTGCCGCGCGCCGAGTACAGATTGTTGCTGCTGCTGTTTTTTACAATAGGATTTTTCGCTAACGGGTTGCTTAATTTGATAAATCTTGCAACGCCGTTGCTTCTCGTATGGGGCGGCGTACTGTTCCCCTTTGTCGTGTCGGTGTGCTGCTGCTTTGCATTTTACAGGGTTACGGTAAGATTGTACTTTAACGACGTAACCGTAGTCAACTATTTCAAATACTACGTTGTTGTTTCGGCGGCGTTGATATTCTTTTTGGAGATATTATGAAGAAGGCGGTTTTATTTGCAATCGTTATAAGTATCGTCCTAACCTGTTCGATTACGACGGCGGCTTTTGCCGAAACTTCCGCCGCGGATTATAAAAGCAGTCAGGCGTATACTCTTGTCAAGGAAATATGCGACGAAATTCCCGACCGTCAAGCGGGCAAGAACGAGCAAACTGCAATCTGGCTTCAAAACAAAATCGGAGAACTTACCGACGGCGGTATTACTGCCGAAGTACAGCGTTTTACTTTGGTCGATACGTTCGGCTACAATGTGTCGGTTTTGCTGCCTGCCAAGGTTTCTTGCGGCAAACAGATTATTATCGGCGCGCATTACGACGCCGAAGGTCAGGGCGCGGGCGATAACGCCGCGGGAGTGGCGGCTGCGCTTATGATTATGCAAAGGCTTTACAAATCCGACGTGCTACCGATCGACGTTCGGTTTGTGCTGTTCGACGCCGAAGAATCGGGGTTTGTAGGCTCGCAAAGTTTTCTTGCCGCTATGACGCAAACGGATATCGACAACACGCTCGTAATGTTCAATTTAGACAGCATAGCCAACGGCGACAATCTGTATTTGTGGTGCGAAAACAAACGTACCGACCTTGCCGAGCTTATAACAAGCAAGTCGGATATGTTAAGAGAAAAACCTTACGCCAAGGGTACGTTTAACCTTGCTAATTATTATTACGGATATACGGAGATTCCGCAGAACTCCGACCACACGCCTTTCCGTTTGGCGGGTATTCCCACAGCATTGTTTTTTTCGGGTACGTACGACGCGAAACCGTGGAATTACGCCGAAAGCAAAGATCCGAATAAAAACGTTATGAACTCCGCGCAGGACACTTTTGACAATTTGGACAAATACAACGGCGCGCAGTTTGTCGACAAAATCAACGCCGTAGTAAACAGCGTCGAGCAAACGGTATTGGACGACGAATTCGTAACGGTAGCTGTCAATCAGCGCGCGCAGTTAGTCAATCTAAAAGTATGGTATCAGCCTTGGTGGGCGCGGCTTGTTTGCGCGGTAGTATTCGCAATTTTGGTGGTTTTGGCGGTTTTGTATTATCGCAAGCTGCAAAAGAACGCTATTTTAGGTACGGCGGAAGTCAAGAATAACAGCGTATTTTCCACTCCGCAGGCGGAAAATATTTTCGCTTTCGGCGATAAAAAGACTGACGGCGGCAACCCGCCTGCGGAAGATGTTTTTACATTCGACGACAAAAAGAAATAAATTATTATGAAACAACGGATAAACAATTTAAGACCTTGGATATTTTGGCTGATTTACGTCGGCGTAATAGTCGTGTGCGTAATTATCGACCAGTTGACAAAGCATTTTATCGAGATAGCGGTAGCCAATGCCGAAGGGCATCGAATACGCATATTGGGCGATTGGCTCACGCTTGTGTGGACTACAAACGACGGGGCAACGGGCGGTATTTTTTCCGGTATGAAGGGGCGCAATATTTTGTTCTTCGTAATGACGGTTGTGGGACTGCCCGTATTCGGATATATGCTGTACCGCAGCCGTACGCGCAGCGTATGGGGGCAGGTGGCGTTCTCCTTTATTATCGGCGGAACGTTGGGTAACGCGATAGACAGACTTTTTCTTGCCAAGGATGGCTTTTTCACAGGCGCAGTGCGCGACTTTGTACGCGTGGAAAATTTCTTCGGCATATTCAATATGGCGGACAGCTTTTTGGTTGTGGGCGTAATATTAGCCTTGCTGGCGATAGTGTTTTTCGATCCCGACAGTTTGCTCGCTATGTTACTTGCCGAACGCAAAAAGGCGAAGGACGGCGTTCAAACAAGTCCTTCCGATGAAATAACTCGCGAAGACGCCGCCGACGGCGCACAGCCGAACGAGCCTATTTCAATTCAACCGCAAGACGAAGCGGAGCAGCAAGATGAAAACGATAAATCTAACGGCTGATTCTTACTACCGCCGCTTGGACGTTTGCGTTTCGGATAACGGCGGGATAACGCGCAGCCGCGCGCAAAGGCTGATAGAAGGTTGCTCGGTAACCGTAAACGGGCAAATCGTAACCAAGCCTTCGGCGGAAGTAACGCAGGATTCGGTCATTATCGTAACTTTGCCCGACGAAACGGAACTGGACGTTCCCGCGCAGGACATTCCTATCGACATAGTGTATCAGGACGCGGATATTGCGGTAATCAACAAGCAGCAGGGACTGACTGTTCATCCTGCAAACGGCGTCAATACCGACACTCTTGTCAACGCGCTGTTGTACAATATCACGGACTTGTCGGGTATCAACGGCGTGCTCCGCCCCGGAATAGTCCACCGACTGGACAAGGATACCAGCGGCTTGTTGGTCGTTGCGAAAAACGACTTCGCCCATGTTGAGCTGCAGCGGCAGATTCAGTGTAAAGATTGCCGCCGCATATATCTCGCTCTTTTGGAAGGCAACGTCAAGTCGGATAACGGCGTTATCGATAAGCCCATCGGCCGCAGCAAGATTGACCGCAAAAAAATGGACGTAGTGGCGGACGGACGAAACGCCGTAACTCACTACGAAGTGTTGGAACGGTACGGCGCGTACACTCTCGTACGCTTCGAGCTTAAAACTGGACGTACTCATCAGATACGCGTACACGCAAAACACTTGGGGCATCCCGTTGTAGGAGACAAAACGTACGGCTTCAAAAACTGCCGTTTTAATCTTAGCGGACAGTTGCTGCACGCGCAAAGGTTGGAATTTACTCACCCCGTTTCGGGCGAGCGTATGAGCTTTACCGCGCCGCTGCCCGATTATTTTGAAAAAGTTTTAGCAACGCTTAGAAATAAATCCAAGGAGACTTTATGAAGCATCTTCTGTCTTTAACGGACTTAAACAAAAACGAAATAAACAACATTTTGGAAATCGCCGCACAGATGCGCCGTATTGTAACCAACAGCTACAAGAAGGGACCGCAGCTTATCGGCAGTACTGTTGCGGGAGTATGGGATAAGCCCTGTGCTTCGTCTACGGCGTTTTCGCTTGCCGCAGGCTACTTGTCGGGGACGGCTTGTCCCGTATTCGGCGCGGAAGATTTGTACGAGCAGTGCCGTCTGTTGGACAATATGGGCGCAAACGTAGTTGTCATATCCTGCGAAAACGACAATCTTGCCAAAACTTTCGCAAGTAAAAGTAAGTGCGGCGTAATCAACGGCGGCTCCGGTCAGTACGACCCGATAGGCGCGCTTGCCGACCTTATGACGCTAAACGGAAAATTGGACGGTTTGCAAAATCTGTCTGTTTTGGCAGTTGGCAACAAGGAAACCAACAAATTAAACGAGTTGGCTTACTGCCTGCAGCAATACGGCTCTACTCTGTTGTGGTATTTGCCCGCAGACGATTTTGCAACGCAGCGTAAAGGAATAGTAATCGACAAGGCGGAGTCGGCGTTTGCCGGAGCCGACGCGGTCATCGACATAGGCTTGTCGCCCTTTTCCGCTCCCGCAAAGTATTACGGTACGGCAGGGGGAATATCCGAAGCGTTGATGGATAAAGCGCGTATCAACTGTCCGCTTTTAGGTACGGACAGCGTGGTGGACCGTATCGGCGTCAAGGATTATCCGTACAACGCTGTCGCCGCGCGGGACGTAAGCTACGTTTCCGTAGCAATGGCGGTATTATACCTTATTCATCGCGGATAAATTGTCAATACTGTACCTACGGGTATCAAATGGACGACTACGAAGAGAAATGCTTCGTTTGCGGAGTAAATCATAAGGAATTGTAGTAAGAACGGTTATCGTGCTTGTAATGTAATTCGTTTTAACCGATTACAAAATAAACGGATAACACAATTATAAATTAAAGCGGCGGCTTGCATTATCAAGCCGCCGCTTTTGTCTTACGGCGATTTATATTTTGCTCTCAGCGCGTTATTTCAGCTCGCCTACCCGTCTGTTCGGCTCCACTATAACCGTTTGGTAGGTATTGTAAATAACGTAACCAAGGGGTGCCTTGGGCGGCTTTTTTACGTTGGCTTTGGCGGTGTAGTCTACGGGTATTTTGCCTCCGCCGTTCGCCTGCGAATAGTAAGCGCATATTTCCGCGCATTTTACAATTGTATCGAGCGGCACTTCGCCCTGCCTGTCGTTTACTATAATTACGTGCGACGAGTGTATTTTCTGCGTATGCAGCCATATATCGGACGGTTTTGCCGACTTAAACGTGACGTAGTTATTTTGCGCATTGTTTTTGCCTACGTAAACGGTGTATCCGTCTATTTCGTAGCGCAGCGGCTTAATCGGCGTATCCGACTTTTTTTTATTTTGCGGTTCCTTTATCAGCCCAAGCGTTACCAGTTCTTCGCGTATTTGAGCAAGGTCGTCAGCTTCGTTGCAGTATTTAAGGCTTTCTTTAATTGTAACAAGATACTCTAACAGTTTTTCGTTTTCTTCGACAAGCTTGGCGTTATGTTCTGCGGACGACTTCAGTTTACGGTATTTTTTGTAGTAGGCTTGCGCGTTTTGCTGCGGCGTAAGCGTCTTGTCCAGCGGAATCTCCGTTTCGGCGTTTGTGTAATAATCGAAGCAAATCAGTTTGTCGTCGTCGGCTTTAATTTGCCAGATGTTTGACAAAATCAGGTCGCCGTATTGCTTGAATAATTCGCGGTTTTCCGCTTCCAATACGCTTTGCCGCTGTATGGCGAGCTTTTTTTCCGTACGCGAAACTGCGTTTTTAACTATCGTCGAAACGGATTTTGCTTTACTTGTAAAGCGTTGCGATTTGTCTAACAGAAGGTAGTAAGCGTCGTGCGCTTGGTTGAGAGTGGGGTAAAAGATTTTATCCCCCTTTACAGAACGGTATTCGAATGGACATACGTCCGTCGGCGCTCCGCCTTTCAGCGTAACGTTGGGACGCGGGTTATTTATGCCGCGTTGATACTCTTTTATTCTGTCCGATATTCTTGCGTTATTGGTCTCGGTATGGTCGTTTTCGTCTATCCCCCACAGAAGCTCGTTTACGGTAGCCGTTGATACTCCGAGCAACGCTTCGGCCATAGCCTTGCGCAGCGGCAGTCGCGTCTCCGCAAGGAATGCGTTTATCCGTTGGTAGTCGAACGGCGAAATTTTATTTTGCGGAAGAAAAAAACGGTATTGTACTCCCGACATAATTATCCGTTTGCTGTCAAGATCTTGCGGAAGATGTTTAATACTGTCCAAAATGCAGTATTCGCCGTCCGTAAGAATAATATTGGACGTTTTGCCCGTCAGCTCGAATATCAGCTTCATATTTCGCTTGTAGCCCAAATCGTCCGATACCGTAAGCGAAAATTCCGCAACTCGCTCGTATGGCATTTGGCTTACCGATACGATTTCCGCCCCTGTAAGATGCTTGCGCAGCAGCATACAAAACGACGGCGCGGTTTTAGGGTTGTCGAAATTGGCGGAAGTCAAATGAATACGGTTAACCCCCGCGTTAGCGGAAATAAGCAACTTATAGCTTTGCTTATTAAATACGTACAAAACTATTTCGTCCTTTTCCGGTTGGTATATTTTGGTTATTTTTCCGCCTGTCAGCGTATCCTGAAATTCCTTTACAAGTACGCTCAGGCTCAAAGCGTCGTATGCCATAAGTAAATAATAAATTTGAGTTTGCCGAGCTTAATCGGTTTTACTTGCATTGCACAGCGCGCGCAATACTTTTATTGAGTTTTTGTCAGCGTTTCTCGGTAAAATTTTCCTTAAAATTTTTTGCGAATTTTTTATTAAGGCGTGATGATTATTTCTCCGTTATGAGTAACGGTGCTGTCTTTCCCTGCTATGCCGTATTTGTACGGTGTAAAATCGGCGTAAACGTTGCCGTTAAACACGCAGTTCGTTACCTTATTTATTGTAAGCCCGTAAACGAACGGATATATTTTGCCGGAACGGTATTTGACCCTAATATCTCCGTTAAACGTGCAGTTACTGACGTTGTTTTTATCAATGGCGATGCCCGCTGTCTGAAAAGTCGCAATGCCTGCGGTAATAAGAGAAAAATTCCCGTTTACTACGCAGTTGTCGATTGTACCTTCGCCCACTCCGCCGTAAGCGACGGCGGCAATATAAATATAACCGAACTTTCCGTGATTTTCGTCGTCTGCGTATAGCATAGATATGTCGGTATTAAATTCGCAGTTTTTTATAATGCCGTTGTTAAATTTGCAGCAAGCGGTGTACGTAATGGGCGCAGGCGTCATTTTAGACGGAATATATATTGTGGCGTTGCAGTTGAATGTGCAGTTGTCCACTGTCGCGCCGTTGTTTATGTACATAGCCAACGCATAAACATCTCCTGCGACATATATATTGTCGTTCTTTACGACGGTTAAATTTTTTACCGTCGAAGCTTCTTTCAAAATGTAGAACAAGGAATATTTACTAAGCGTAACGGTACATCCGTTTCCGTCCAAAACCCCGTAAAATCCGTAGGAGTTTTGCTGCGTACGGTACGTTCCTTTCAGATTATTCATCAGCTTGAAATACTTGCCTTTTGTGCGTTCTCTTGCTACGGAGCTGGACGAAATTTCCTGTAAGTTGTACAGTTGATTATCGTTGTAAATGCGGTAGGGATCTTCTTCCGTTCCCGCCCCGTGCCGAAAGGCGGCGAACACAACGGAGTCTTTATTCAAATACGCGGTTATTCCGCCCAATACGGCGAGCAGAGCAAATACTAACGCTATTACAAGATATTTAACGCGGAGCTTTCCCATATTTTCTCCTTGAATATTCCAATATAAAGTATACGGCTTTTGCTATTATTACAAACGCAATCGCTCCCGCAAAGGAGTAATACAGCGCGTTGGAAAATATCAGTAACGAATCGGCAAGTCGTTGAGTGTAATTCGCGTTTAGGTAGGCGTACGCAAGCCGATATACCGTTACGCAAACGCCCAGCATAAGCAGCTTAATAAGCGCGTTAAGCAGGTTCGCTCTCAAATTGTTTACAAACCGTTCGCGGTTATCCGCTTGTGATGTCAACGGTCGTTCGTACGTAGCAAAAGACATAGCTTCGTTTAACGTCATCATTACAAGCATCATTTCGGTTACAAGTAACGACATAACGTATATTTCGTAGTTTTCGAAATTTCCCGAAGTTATAATATTCGTTTCGTAGTTATGATTCCATACAAGAGCGTATACAATCGTTACAATCGCCGCCAGCGCAAAAAATACTGCCGAACGCTTTATCCATATCTTGCGCTTTTTGTAGTCGGAAGCGGGGTAGAGTATTTGCAGTAAGCCGTACGCGCCGAAGCAGAAAAACATATTGAAAAACGTTTCGAATAGTGCTTCCACAAAGAAATTTATAAATAAATAGTAGGGCGTACTGCCGTAACCGAAAACCGTATGTATCGATGAACGCATAAGCGAAAAGAATATCGGCATACCTACGGCGAACACTGCCAAAACGCCCGCAACTATCAGCAGCAGTATTTTGTTTACGGCTTTTTGTTCTGCCGTAACCTGTTCGCGTGATGATTCTCTGCGTAATTTTTTACTTGTTTTCAGTTTTTTTGTTTTGATTTCGCCGTTATCTTCCTTTTTGAGCAACCGTATTTCTTCGCATACCGTCTCGTATGTCGGAGCCAAAAGGTTTAGCCGCGCAAGCGTTTCCGCGCGTTGTTTAATTAACTCGGTGTCGTTATCTTTGAAAACATCGGCAAAGTATATCAGCAGATTGAGTATTTCGTTAGACAGTGCGAGCGTTTCCGCGCCGTTATCCGTTTTTAACGCTTCCGTTATTTTAGCGTGAGATTTTTGCGCAAGCTCATATGCCTTGGTAGTGTCCGAATTAGCTGTATACAGCGCCGCGGCGTACAGACATTCCGCCCCGAGCAAGGACGGCGCTTCGTCGGCAAATTTTATTGCGCGCGCCGTTTCGTCGTCGTACTGCCCTTTCGGCATTGCAAACCGAGATACTATCCGCAGTATTTTTGCAATCCACAGGCAGGTTTCCTGTTCGTCAAGTAAATTCAGCTGTAACAGCGATTGCATTTTATTCAAGTGGGCTGTAACGGTTTTGCGCCAAGGCAATATGCCTTGAACCTTTTGCAAGCTGTCTTCGTACAGGTAGTGCAATAGCTCTTGCGTTTGTTTTGCGCTCGGTTCGCTTGCAAGCAATTCTTTTTCGCGCAGGTTGTCGTATTTGCGCTCGGATAGACTGTCGCCCGTGTTGTAGTAACAGTCGGCAAGTAAAGCGTATAGTCTTACTTTGTACGATTCGGTACGCTGTGAAACGATAGACAACGCCATATGAAGATAGTCTTTGGCAGCATTGTAATATCCCGAGCGAACTGCCACTTGTCCCAACGCGTAGTAGACGCGGAATATCGCGTACAACGCCTGTTCGTCGTTTGCATATTCCGTCAGGTATATCGAGTTCAGTGCGGCGCAAGCGTACGCTTCGGAGTTTTGGGGCGCGTACAAACCGTTTTCTATCGTTTCGTAGAAGAACGTCCACATTTCTTTGCACGGCGTTCCGTTTGGTGCAAGCAGTCTTGACGGCACGTCCGACCGCGCGTCCAACTGTTGTAATTCGTTAACAAGCGAATTGCGTACTTGGTCGTCGTTTTTCATTCTGCAATAGTACGCGGTAAACAGTTCGGGCTTGTTCGCCATCGTCAGATAATAAGCGTATTCCGTCTTTTTGAAAGAATTGTCGTCGTCTGTTTCGTCGAGACGGTCTATAACTGCGGACAGTATGCTGTCGACATATTGCCTGTCGAATCGCGAACGGTAGTAGTTTTTGACCAATGCGTGCGAAAACTCCCACTTGCCGTTTTCCCGTTGGTACAAGTCGTTTTTTAACAGTTTACGAAAGTAGGAAAAAGTAGCGGAGTGGAAAGGAACGCCGATTTTTTCGGAAATTTTTTCTATAAATTTTTCATCCATTCCTTGACGGCTTACGGCAATAGAGCAAACGTATAACGCCGTTTCGCGTTCGCCGATTAGCGAGCATATCTTGCCGTATAGCGTTTCCAATTGCAAATTCAGCTTGTTCGGAGCGTTTCGCGCGATATCCGCCAAGTAGTTTATTATTGCGTCTCCGGCGTTTTCGCCCAGCGCGGCTTCGCGCCGTTTTATTTCTCGGAAGTCTTCCTTGCCGATATTGGTCAGCTCCTGCAACAGGGACAGCAGATATATAGGCTCTCTGCAGGGATTGTATTTATCGCCGCCTTTAAGCGTTATCTCTTTCAATACGGCATCGTTTATCTCTTTGTGGTTTATTTTGAAGTATCTCCGCGCAACGGACTCTACGTCGTCTAACGTAAAATAATCCAGATTAACCGACATTGGGCGCAACGCTTCGATAAATCTAAGTTGGTAGTAATCGGGTGTAGACGAAATAATCAGCTTGACATTGGGGTTTAACGAATGCAGATTAAGCCACTTCATATCCGCTTCGTAGGGCGTGCGCGCAAATTGGTTTATCGCGTCTATAACCAAATAAACGTCGCGATCCAACGCCGCCGTATTTATAAGAGAGTAAAATTGTTTTAATATCGCGCCGTAGTCGCATTCGCGTTCGTTCGGCTGAAAGCATAGCGGCGCGTTCAGCTTTTCAGACAGTACGAATACGATTGATTTTAGCATATTTTCTACCGAACACGCATTTTCGTCTGCGCCAACGAAGAAAGGCAATACGCAGGCGTTATCGCTTAACAGGGTTACGGCTTTTGCCAGCAGCGAGCTTTTTCCGCTGCCCGATTGCCCCGTAAGCAGCATTACGCATTTGTCCGAGCGTGAAAATTCGTCTATAAGTCGAAGCTCGGGGCTTCTTCCGGAAAACGTTGCCGACAACCTGTCTATAAGTCCTTTTTGTACGTTCAGGCTTTCTTCTATAGGATTCTGCGGCGCCGCTGTTTTTTCAAGGTCAGTTTCGAGCGTAGTAATTACATCGTTGAACAGCGATTTGCCGAATTCTTCCAATCCTTCGATTCTTTGAAGCTCTTTGTTCCATTTCGCCGAATAAGTACGAATTTGTTTCGGATACAATTCCGTCAGCTTCTTTTTGAGCAGAGCTACTTTTTCTTTGTCTTTTCCGTGCGATACGAAATTCTTTTTGGCCTGTTCGTCGCTGCCGTAATCTATTTCGTCGCGGAAGTAGAATACGCATCTGTCCATAAATGGATAGCTGCGTAAGGCGCATTCTATTTCCAATTCGGTAATGCTCTTGTTCAGCAGTTCGTCCGTAACTTCCACGCCGTTGTCTAATAACGCCGCCGTTACGTCGTCGGCGTCGGGTATCCAACCGTACCGTTCGCCTATAAGGGCTACGAAGTAGGGCTTTGTCTTTTGAATTTCGTCAAAGCAGGTACGTAAAATTTTTGCGTTGGCGTCGTTCTCGTTTTCTCCTTTGGTGTCTATTCCCCAACGCAAATCTATAAATTCCAAGTTCTGTCCGTAACGTTTGATACGTTCGTCTATTTCGGGAGCTATTCTGTCGCGTATGATATCGCGTTCGCTTTGCATATCGTTGAAGGTGCTGGATACAAAAAAAGATATATTACTCATTTTGTCAGTATCTCCCTTACTATTTGTTCCACTTGCTCGGCGCTAAGCGCGCCGTTTGATAATTCCAGTTTTTCGAAGGTATAGTCGTAATACGAACTGCGGTTGTTTTTGAATAATACAAGCGCGGTGTTTTCGTCGATTTCGATTTTGAATTCCGTATTACACACGCAGGAAAAATCGAACGAGTATTTTTCGTTGTTGTAAGCGAATTGCTCGTCGTATTTTGCAAAGTATATTTCTGCCGTCTGCGTAAACTTATCGGCTACTTTGTTGCAGGCATCTATGTCTTGTACGTCGCATGTAAAAACAAACGCGCGTTTGGGCTCTAACTTTCTGCTTTCGGCAATATACGCAAAGCTGGCGAACAGAATAATAGATATAACCGCAAATAGCGCGCATGCGATAATAAATTTTGCGTGCGCGGCTATAAATCGGTTTTTTACTTTCGGCACCTTGTAGCGCATTTCTTCCGAAGTAATCCGTTTCATTTAATTCTTCCTTTTACGTTTTCTTGTTAATACGGCTTTGCCGTCCGTACGACATAATATTATTATACCATCGTATAAAAGCGTTGTCAATTTTACTTGCAAAATAACAGTACGCACGCAAGCGTAAATGCGGTAGTGTTAACATTTGTATAATGAAAATAATAATAAAAATTTTTTTATTGCATTTTGGTATTGACATTAGTATACGGGGGGGGGGTATATTTTTGCTATATAAATGGCAGTATACAGGTAAATTATTTCGTATGCGAAGTATATTTTGATTTTTCGACGATAAATCGCAATAAATCGGCATACGGTGTAATAACATATTTTCTTTCGGTATTTGTTCCTTGCAGTTAAGGAATAGGATATAAAAATATTAAGGAGAAAATGAATATGAGCGATCAAATTCAAGAAACTCAACAGCCCGAAGTTCATGAAACGGTTACGCCTTCCGCTGCTCCCGCGCAGGAGAAGAAGGATAACTGGTTTTTGAAGATTTGGCGCAATAGAAACAAGCGCAGTATTTTTATGCTGGCTGTATGCCTTGTGCTGATTCTGCTTGCAACATTTGTGGGCTCGCTTGTCCAAACGGCAGGTTGGTCGGCAACGGTGGAAGACCTGCGTGACGTAAGCAACTCCGGCAAAATCACGCGTCCTAACGACGCGGGGGTCGATACGTCTTACGACGTAAAAGGCTACGTTTCGTCAGGTTTGCTTTACATTCCCAAGAAAGCAAGCGCGGAAAATAAGGTTCCCGCAATCGTATTTACGCACGGCTTGTATAATAACCGCGAAATGCAGCTGCAAAACGTAATAGAAATGGTGCGCCGCGGCTACGTTGTTTTGGCTATCGACTACGGCGGACACGGACACAACGCTTCGCAGGATCAAATAGACGCCGGCGGTATGCAGGCAAACTACGGCTACACTCCGTATATTTTCTTGCAAGCGGCAAAGTATTTGTACAATTTGCCGATAGTGGATCAAAGTAAAATCGGCGTATCCGGTCACTCGATGGGCGGCGGAGCAACAATTAACACTTTGCAATTGGACGGTATAGATTCGACTTATTCCGACCAGATAATCCAACAGGAAACAGCTGAACTTAATAAGGACTTGAAACCCGGAGATTCTCAAAAGACGTTGGCAACGGCTAACAACGACAGGCGTAAGGCGGGTTACCATCTCGGTATTATTTCCGCGGGTCTTACGCAAGCCAACGACGTCACCAATATGTTCGGTTACGGCGCTCCCGCGTCTATCGGCAGCAACGTACTTGCGGCTGGCGTATTGAAGGCTTCCGCAGACGAATTTTTCTTTAACAGCACGCTTAAAGAAAAAGCGTATTTAAGAGTTTCCAAAGCATCCGTCAACGAAGACAATTACACAGGCTATTATCTAAAAGAAAAGGACGGCTACGTCAAGCAGGACCAAGGTCAGAAGTTCCGTCCGTCCAAGCAATACTACACTCTTACCGATAGCGGCAGCGCGTACGTGTATTTGAATACGGTCAATGCAATGGCGTTTGTCACGGGCAAATCCAAGACGGAAGTAGCGGCGCTTGACGCATACAAAGTTGCAAACGGCGGCATTTACGTCAACGGCGAGCTGCAGTATCAGCCCGAAGTAAAGGTATACGACACTCTTGACACCGAAAGCGGCGGCAAAATCGAGCGCACCGTTCCCAAACGCGGCAATCTCGTATCCATTCAAAGAAAGGGCGAAGCGATAGCTTCTGCGGAAAATACTATCCGCGTAATATACGAAGCGCGCGAAACACACCCGATGAATCACTTCTCGATTCAATCCGCAGCGCACGTAGTCGATTTCTTCTACAATGCGTTCGGCGTATCTCCCGTAGGCAGATATATTGCACCGACTAATCAAACCTGGTGGCTTAAAGAAGCCTTCTCTATGCTCGGTTTCCTTGGCTTGTTCGGACTTATCTTCCCCGTACTCGATATGCTTCTCGGCACCAAGCTGTTCGCTTCCTTGAAGGCTGCCGAAGGCGAAATTGCCGAAGGTCCCGTTCTTCTCACCCGCCCGCGCAAGCACGTCACATATTGGCTTTCGGGAATATTAACCGCAATATTCGGCGCGTACAGTTTGAGAAATATGTACGGCAACGACAAATGGCATATTTACAATTCGTTACTGAAAATGTTCGATAACGAAAAGTTTATTTACAACGACACAGTCGCCAGATTCGCCGCTTGGGGAATTTTGTGCGCAGCATTCGCAATAATCGTATCGGTGGTTATTTGGTTTATCAACTACTGCATCAATACGTTTGTCTACGGCGAAGACGCACATCTTCACAACGAGCGCCCGTTCGACGGCTTCAAGATTCGCAGCTGGCAAAACGTACTCAAAACCCCGCTGCTCGCGGCTATCGTTCTTGCGGTATTCTACGGCGTTATGTTCGGCGTTTGGGGAATGTCCAACGTTGACTTCCGCTTCTGGACGTTCGATCTCAGAGTATTCGACCTTGTACGCGTTCCCGCAATGCTGCAATACGTCCCGTTCTTCTTTATCTTCTACATGGTAACGTCGGCGTTCAGTCAGAATTACAGAGTAAAAGATCTTCCCGAATGGGCTACGATAGCAATCAACGTGGTATTTAACGTTATAGGCGTAGTGATACTGCTGTGGGCTTCCAACGATTACTTTATCCGTACGGGTACGCAAATCGCAACGTCAAGTCTGTTCTATATCGCGGCTATACCCATTATTCCTTGCGTAGGTATCGCTACGGTTATAGCGCGCAGAACGTATGTTCGTACGGGCAACGCTTGGCTTGCCGGTATTATCAACGCGGTTATTATGACCTTCATTGCCTGCGCCAATACGTCTTTGGCTGTCGGCGCGCAAGTGGGTTGGTTTTTAGGCGCGTAATACAACATAACGGTAAAGCGTTACCGTATTATCGTAAACAACGATTGTTGTCATAACTGAATTTAGACTTTTAAGACGGCAGTAATCGTTAATCGGTTACTGCCGTCGGCTCTAATAAACGCTTTGACGTTTAACGCGAAAATATTTGTTTGCGGGTTCGTTAATATTTTCCTTTTACGTCTTGAAATTGCATTGTAAATAGATTATAATTGTATGGTAAAATGACTGATTTTGCGATTTGTTTGCGGACGGCGGAGTTATGCCGCGTCGAAAAAGCGTATTTTTTTGCATTTTGTCGGAAAACGCAAACGGACGTAAATATTAGTAAAAACGTTATCGGAGGTTTGTAACTGCTTATGAAAGACGTAATTATTATCGGCGGCGGGGTTATCGGTTGCGGTATAGCGCGAGAGCTTGCACGGTATCAGGCGGACGTTGCGGTGTTGGAAAAAGGCAACGACGTTTCCGTAGGTACAAGCAAAGCCAACAGCGGTATAGTACACGGCGGCTTCGACGCCAAACCCAATACTCTCAAAGCCAAATACAACGTATCGGGCAACGCGATGTTCGACGAACTGTCGCAGGAATTGGATTTCCCGTTCCGCCGCAACGGCTCGATGGTTTTGTGCTTCGACGAAGCACAAATCGACGGCTTGCAGGAGCTGTACGACCGCGGAATAGCCAACGGCGTAAGAGATATGTACATATTACGGGGTAACGCCGAATTGAAGAAGCTGGAACCGTACGTTTCAGACAAAGCGGTTGCGGCGTTGGTAGTGCCTAACGGCGGAATAGTTTCTCCCTACGAAATGACGGTAGCCTATGCCGAAAACGCGGCTGTCAACGGCGTGGAATTCCGATTCCTGTCGGAAGTAACGTCCGTAAGCAAAACGGACGGCGTATTTACGGTTGTCTGCGCCGACGGATATTCCGAACAGGCTCGCGTAGTCGTAAACGCTGCGGGCGTATACGCCGACGTTATCAACAATATGGTTTGCAAAGACAAGCTGCATATAACCGCACGTAAGGGCGACTACGTGCTTATGGACAAAACCTGCGGGTATCTTGCCGATCACACTCTGTTCCAACTTCCTTCCAAAATGGGTAAGGGCGTTTTGGTTACGCCTACTACTCACGGAAATATTTTGGTAGGACCGACGGCTACGGACGTTGACGACAAGTCGGACGTAAATACCACCGCCGAAGAATTGAACGAAGCCTTTACCAAGGCGAGTATTACCGTTCCGTCTCTTGCCCGCCGTAATATAATAACGCAGTTTTCGGGGCTTCGGGCGCATCTCGACTCGGACGACTTCGTAATAGGCGAAAGCTCCGTCGAAGGCTTTTACAACGTGGCAGGAATCGAAAGTCCCGGACTTTCCTGCGCGCCGGCCATCGCCTGCGATATAGCGGCTCGGGTGTCTCGTAAATTACAGCTAAAAGAAAAACTTCATTTCCAAGCCAAGCGCAAGGGAATACCGCAGTTCTCCAAGCTGTCTAACACCGAGCGCGAAAAGCTTATTGACCAAAACCCCTTATACGGCAAAATAGCTTGCCGCTGCGAAGTGGTTACGGAAGGCGAAATAGTGGACAGTATCCGCCGTCCGGTGGGAGCTAAGGATCTCGACGGCGTAAAACGCCGCACCCGCGCAGGTATGGGACGCTGCCAAGCAGGCTTCTGCACTCCGCGTATTATGGAAATAATCGCGCGCGAGCTGGGTTGCGATATGCAGGACGTAACCAAGCTCGGCGGTAAGAGCAACGTAGTAATAGGGAGAACGAAATAATGATAAAAGTAAATCTTGTTATTGTCGGCGGCGGTCCCGCGGGACTTGCCGCAGCCAAGTCCGCGTACGACGCGGGCGAACGCGATATATTGATACTGGAACGCGAAGCAGAGCTGGGCGGCATACTTAACCAATGCATTCACAACGGATTCGGTCTGCACACCTTTAAGGAAGAGCTGACCGGTCCGGAATACGCGTCGCGCTATATAGACGAAGTTATAAAGCGCGGCATAACCTATAAACTCAATGCTACCGTAATTGACGTTTCCAACGACAAGACGGTTACTTACGTTTCCGCTCAAGACGGTCTCGTACAGGTGCAAGCCAAGGCTGTAATACTCGCCTGCGGCTGCCGCGAGCGTCCGCGCGGAGCAATAAACATAGCGGGTATGCGCGGCGCGGGAGTTTTTTCCGCAGGCACGGCGCAGAAGCTCGTCAATATCGACGGTTATTTGCCGGGTAAGGAAGTCGTAATACTCGGAAGCGGCGACATAGGACTTATTATGGCGCGCCGTATGACATTCGAAGGCGCTCACGTTCAGGCGGTAGTGGAGCTTATGCCCTTTTCGTCGGGACTGAACAGAAACATAGTGCAGTGTCTCAACGACTTCGATATTCCGCTGTACTTTTCGCATACCGTCGTCAATATCAAGGGTAAGGAACGCGTCGAAGGCGTGGTAATCGCTCAGGTAGACGACAAATTGCAGCCGATTAAGGAAACGGAGCGGTTTATCCCCTGCGACACGTTGCTTCTGTCCGTAGGTTTACTCCCCGAAAACGAGCTTGCCAAGAACGCCGAAGTTCAGTTGTCCCCCACAACGGGCGGCGCGGTTGTAGACGAGAATCTTATGACCAACGTCGAAGGCGTATTCGAGTGCGGAAACGTTCTGCACGTTCACGACCTTGTGGACTTTGTTTCGGCGGAAAGCGAAAACGCAGGCGTACGCGCGGCGGACTACATAAACGGAGCAACGCCCTGCCGTGACAAGACGGTAATTTCATGCACCAACGGCGTGCGCTACTGCGTACCCACCGTGTTAAACCGCGACGAAGTATACGCGCCGCAGTCCTTCAAGATGCGCGTGGCCAACGTTTTCAAGAAGGTCGAGCTTGCCGTGTTTGCCGACGGAGTAAAGGTGTACGGACGTAAACGTCCCGTAGTTGCCCCCGGCGAAATGGAAAATATAAACTTGACGGCAGAGCAAATGAAAACGTTAAAGCAAGCCAAATCGGTAGAAATTACCCTTATCAAAGGAGAATAGCTATGAGCAGAGAAATGATTTGTATCAATTGTCCTATGGGTTGCAGGCTTACGGTGGACGACGCAGACAAGGCAAATATTACCGTTACGGGCAACACATGTCCGCGCGGAGTAACCTACGCGGTAAACGAAGTTACCGCTCCCAAACGTATGGTAACAGGTTCGGTTAAGGTGCAGGGCGGAAATATACCTATGGTATCAGTCAAAACGCGCGAAGCTATCCCCAAGGAATTGATTTTTAAGAGCTTGGAACTGTTGAAGAACGTAACGCTTACCGCTCCCGTGCATATTGGCGACGTGGCAGCGGCGGACATATGCGGCTGCGGAGTGGATTTTATCGTAACCAAGAATGTCTCTCGCGTATAAGTCTATTATTGCGCCTTCATAAAATCTCAATAAAAACAGGAGAGTAAATATGAAATACATTTTGTCGTTGGATCAAGGCACAACTTCGTCCCGCGCGATAGTATTCGACAAACAGGGAAAAATTCTCGGCAAAGCTCAGCAGGAATTTCCGCAGATTTATCCGCATCCCGGTTGGGTGGAGCACGACCCCCACGATATTTACGGCAGTCAAGTGGGCGTAATAGTGGAAGCGTTGATAAGAGCCAACGTTTCCGCGGCGGATATTGCCGCTATCGGCATAACCAATCAGCGCGAAACGACCTTCGTATGGGATAAGAATACCGGTAAGCCCGTGTATAATGCAATAGTTTGGCAATGTCGCAGAACGGCGGAATACTGCGAACAGTTAAAGGCGCAGGGCTTGTCCGAAAAGATTTACGACAAGACGGGCTTGGTGCTCGACGCGTATTTTTCCGCAACAAAAATCAAATGGATATTGGATAACGTCGACGGCGCGCGCGAACGCGCCGAAAAGGGCGAATTGCTGTTCGGCACGGTGGATACATATCTTATGTGGCAGCTGTCCCGCGGCAAAATATTTGCAACAGACTACACTAACGCCAGCCGTACTATGCTGTTTAACATTCATACTCTCGAATGGGACGGGGATTTGCTCGAGCTGTTCGGTATTCCCGAATGTATGCTGCCCGAAGTTCACGCGTCCGGTTACAATTACGGCATTACGGACGAAACCTTTATTGGACGCGAGATACCGATTTGCAGCGTGGTGGGAGACCAGCAAGCGGCTTTGTTCGGACATTTGTGCGTAAACGAAGGGGACGTAAAGAACACCTACGGCACGGGCTGTTTCCTGCTTATGAACACAGGAAACAAGGCGGTTAAGTCTACAAACGGCCTTGTAACTACTCTCGGAGCATGCGGAAACAACGTTAAACCGCCCTACGTATTGGAAGGCAGCGTGTTTATCGGCGGAGCAATCAATCAATGGCTGCGCGACGAGATGCGTATGATAAAATCCGCCGCGGAAACGGAAAATTACGCCGTAAAGGTTTCCGATACCAACGGAGTGTACATAGTACCTTCCTTTACGGGTTTGGGTGCGCCCTATTGGGACGCGGAAGTTCGCGGAACGATTACGGGAATTACCCGCGGCACCAAGAAGGAACACTTTATACGCGCGGCTCTCGAAGCAATCGATTATCAAGTGTACGACCTTGTATCGAGTATGCAGCGCGACGCCAACGTCAAGATTAGGAGTCTTAACGTAGACGGCGGAGCGAGTATGAATAATTTCCTTATGCAGTTCCAAGCCGATATTCTTAACGCTACGGTAATTCGTCCCAAGGTGACGGAAACGACGGCTCTCGGAGCGTGTTATCTTGCTGGCTTGGAAGCAGGTTACTGGAAAGACATAGACGATATTCGCGCAAATATCAAGACCGAGCGCGAATTTAAGCCGAATATGGACGATGTCCATCGTCAAGAATTGTTGGAAGGCTGGGCGAAAGCCGTTCGTCAAACGCGTGCCAGATAGGTATATATGCAATTACGGTTAACCGACGCGGTGTACTCCGCGTCGGTTAATTATATCAGGGCTTCCACACTGTATGCCTGCGTGTTGTACGGCTGACTTATTTTTACGTTTTATTCGTCGTAGCAGCAGTATACGACAAATATCGTCTTATTATATCCATTTTTGCACGCGATAGCTCGACTTATTTGTTGACAAACGCGATAAAATATAATAAACTGTTTACAAGATTATTTGGCGCGATTTTTGTTGTCGTCCTTAAATGTCCGAGCAGTCGGCATAGTAAAGGTGACTTTTATTTTTTGCGTAGTTTTTACACGGAATAACAGCGCCGCCGTAGGCGGAACTTGATTTTATGCGCCGTCGGATTAGTATTTCAATATCGACATTTCACATTTCAATTTTGTAATCCAATCTGTCCATAATTTTAGGAGGATTTATGCCAACCAAGTACAAAACGGTAGACGAACTTAATTTTGCTCTAAACAATATGAATATCGCCGATATTCGTGCGATAGCGCGCGATTTCGGCGTAGTGCCGCGTAATCGCAAACGCGGCGATTTAATCGACGCCATATTGGCTATGTACAACGGCGATGCCGAACCGGAAGTTCCCAAGAAGTCGGGTCGTCCCCCCAAGGTAAGCGTTCGTTTGGAGCAGGAAGCACCCAAGGTAGTTTACGACTTGAATTGCGAAGCAATAGAAGATAACGTCGATCCGTCTTTGCCGCGCGAAGGCATTTTGGAAATCGTCAAGGACGGCTACGGCTTTGTGCGTACGCATAACTATTCCAACACGCCCATGCGCGACTATCACGTGTCGGCAAATATGATAATGCGTATGGGGCTTAAATCGGGCGATAAGCTCAAAGTGGTGCTTCGTCAGTATTCCGAAGGTCAAGCGCCCACGGCGATATACGTAAAGGAAATAAACGATCAAGTCTGCAATACCATACGCCGTACTCCTTTCGACAGTCTCGAAGCCTGTTTTCCTAACGAGCGGATAAATATGCAGACGGACAGAACGGACTACTCGCTGCGCGTTTTGGACTTGGTTGCTCCGATAGGCAAGGGACAGCGCGGTCTTATAGTCGCGCCCCCCAAGACCGGAAAAACCATACTTCTCAAAAAGATTGCCATGGCTGTCAAGAAGAATCATCCGGAAATCCACTTGACTGTTCTGCTTATAGACGAACGTCCCGAAGAAGTTACGGATTTCAAGGAAAGCGTCGATTGCGAAGTGGTTTATTCTACCTTCGACCAACAGCCCTACAATCACTGCCGCATTGCGGAATTGGTATTTGCCAACGCCCGCCGCCGCGTAGAACAGGGACAGGACGTAATGATACTTATGGACAGCATAACGCGCCTTGGGCGAGCGTACAACCAAACGGCGGAGCAGACGGGCAGAACGCTTACGGGCGGCTTGGATATTTCCGCTTTGCAGGAACCCAAGAAAATGTTCGGCAGCGGACGCAACGTAAGGGGCGGCGGAAGTCTTACGATTCTTGCGACGGCTCTAATCGACACTGGCAGCAAGATGGACGATATTATCTACGAAGAATTCAAAGGTACCGGCAATATGGAAATTCAGTTGGATCGCCGTATGAGCGAAAAGCGTATTTTCCCTGCCGTCGATCTTAATCGCAGCGGAACGCGCAGGGAAGACCTGTTGCTTAACCAAAGTCAAATGGAAGGAATGTACCTTGTTCGGCGCATTCTGTCCCGCGAAGACGCTGTTCAAGCTACGGAAGAGCTGTTGGAAGTGGTTATGACTACCGACAACAACGACGAAACCATCGATACGCTCAAACGCCTTGTCCGTTCGGCGGAAGCGCGCAGGGCGATGAAAAAGCTTTAATACGCAATGAAAACGGTAGTATTGGGTATGAGCGGCGGCGTTGACAGCGCAGTGTCCGCTTGGTTACTCAAAAAACAAGGATACAACGTAGTGGCGTTGTTTATGCACAATTGGGAAGAAACGGACGACGGTTGCTGTACCGCGGCGCAGGATTACGAAGACGTCAAGCGTGTGTCCGACAAGCTGTCTATTCCGTATTATTCGGTTAATTTTGCCAAGGAATACCGCGAGCGCGTCTTTTCGTATTTTTTGGACGAGTACAAACGCGGACGTACTCCTAATCCCGACGTTCTGTGCAACCGCGAAATCAAGTTCGGACCGTTTTTGCAGTATGCCAAGGCTTTGGGCGCGGACTATATAGCTACGGGACATTATTGCGGAATTTTACACGACAACGAAACGCATTATTTACTTAAAGCCAAGGACTCCGACAAGGACCAGACATATTTTTTGAATCAGTTGTCGCAGGCGCAGCTGTCCGACGTGCTTTTTCCGCTTGCCGACGTAGAAAAGTCGGAAGTAAGGCGTATTGCGGACGAACTGGGGCTTGTCAACGCCAAGAAGAAGGACAGCACAGGTATTTGTTTTATAGGCGAACGCAATTTTCGTAAATTTTTGCAAAATTATTTACCGAATCAATGCGGACAAATTGTGGACGTTCACGGTAACGAAGTCGGCGAACACATCGGTCTTATGTACTACACGCTGGGACAGCGCAGGGGGCTTGGACTGGGCGGCACGACGGAGAGTCAAGGCAGATGGTTTGTCGTGGACAAGGATTTGGCAAATAACCGTTTAATAGTGTCTCACGGCGACGAAAGCGTTTTGCTATCTCGTTCGCTTGTCGCAAGCGGAATCAACTGGATACCGTCTTGCCCCGCGCGCCGATTCGACTGCAAGGCTAAATTCCGTTATCGTCAGAACGAGCAGGACGTGTCCGTAAACGTTTTAAGCGACGCACGGGTAGAAGTGACGTTCCGCGAAAAGCAGCGCGCCGTAACTCCGGGGCAGTTCGTCGTGTTTTACGACGGCGACAGGTGTTTGGGCGGCGGAGTAATAGACGAAGTGTACAAATGAAAGGAAAATTTGCTTCAAAACGTAATAATAAGTCGGATTCTACCGTTGAAAAAACGGAATCCGTTTCATCCGTCGCAGAGTCGTTAACGCCGGAAAACGAATCGGACGAAGTCTCCGTTCAATTGGATGAATTCGCTAAACTTCCGCCTGTAAAAAAACAGCGCGTTTGGGAAGTGGACTTTGTGCGCGGACTGATGATTCTGTTTGTCGTGTGGGATCACTTTATGTGGGACGTCAACTCGATTGGAATCGGCGATTACAAAACATCCCTGTTCCAATGGCTGTATGGGTTGTCCGAAAACTACTACGGCGGAGTTTTGCGCAACGTTACTCACGACGTGTTCGTAACGTTGTTCGTATTTACTTCGGGAATGTCGTGCAGTTTTTCCCGAAGTAACGGGCGTAGAGCAATCAAGATGATTGCGTTTGCTTGTCTGTTTACGGCGGTGACAGCGGCAATATCCGCGATTATCGGTATAAATTTAACAATCAATTTCAACGTAATACACGTAATCGCTTTATCCGTGCTGTTGTGGGCGGTTATAGAATGGTGTTGGGGTAAGTGCAAGCAAAATTGGCAAAAGAATATCTTCGGTAGCGTAATGCTCGCCGTTACGTTAACCGCGCTTGTCGTAGGTGCTTGCGCCAAGCACAGTCCGTGGACGAATACCAATCCTATGTGGTTTTTCTTGGCGGAGCACAAGGGCGCGGATTACGCAAAGTTCTGCGGCGGAGACTACCTGCCCTTCTTGCCCGATTTCGGTTGGTTTTTGATAGGTGCTTTCTTGGGCAGAATTATCTATAAGGAGCGCAAGAGCGTATTCCCAACCGTCAATCCAAAGTACGTAAGTCCGGTGACTTTTTGCGGAAGACATTCTATTTGGGTGTATTTCGGCAGTCAGATATTTATGTTCGGGGTCATTTATCTCTTTTCCGAAGTACTGCATTTATTGTAATAACGGCGTTCGCGCTTTCCGCATTTTATATGACGCAAAATCCCTTTTACAGGGGATTTTTTGTTTTCAAGCAGACATTGAGTTCGCGAGCAGCGTGATTTCAATTACAAGTTGATTGCTTTTTGCGTAAAACGGTGTTAAACTGCGGTTAGTTGCAACGGACGAAAACTAAACGGGAGAATAATATTATGTTTGATATGACGAAAATAGGAAAGAAGATATCTCAGCTGCGCAAGCAAAACGGACTTACGCAAATGGGGCTTGCCGATAAGCTCGGCATATCCTATCAGGCGGTAAGCAATTGGGAGCGCGGAGCTACGATGCCGGATATATCCAAGCTGCCTTGTCTTGCGGAAATATTCGGTATCACGATAGAAGAAATACTGTGCGACGAACGCAAGGGGAAAATCGTCGAAGATATAGCCAACGGCGATGAGTCCGCGGCGGAAAATATCAAGCTTCGAGATTTAGCCGACCTTGCTCCGATAATGAAGGACGAGCAGTTCAAGCAATCCTACAAGCAGGCGGATAAGGACGGAGAACAAATCGATTTCGATACTATAATCAAAATGGCACCCTTTTTGGACGACGATATTTTGGACGATTTAGTCAAGAATCAGTCTAAATACGGCTTTACGTCGGAACAGATAATCGCTCTTGCGCCTTTCCTTTCCGATTCCGCCTTGGAGCAAGCCGCCGACAGCCTGTCCGACGGCTGCGACGACGCTCGCGAGCTTGCGGGACTTGCTCCCTTTCTCAGCGAAAAGGCTCTCGGACGTTTGGCGCGAAAGCTTGTTCACGAAGACTGTTCGTTCGGCGAACTTGCGGGTATAGCCTGCCACATGGACGAAAAGGACCTTGCGGCCATAGTGGAAAGGCGCGTCGACGAAACGAAGGATATTTCCGACCTTGCCGCGCTCGCACCCTTTATGGACGAACGCGACCTAACGCGCATTGTCGGTAATTACCTAAAAAACGGCGGAAGCTTCCAATCCCTGACGTCGCTGTATCCCTTTTTGGATATGGACGATTTGTTTCGCAAATATTTCAAAAAGTAAGCTTTGCGCGCAAATTCGGTAAATACACCGTAATATTGCCGCAATCGTTTGACAACCGTCCGTTGAAGTGGTATATTTATCGCGCTGGGGGTGCCGAGCAATCGGCTGAGAGAGTCCCTTTGAACTTGTCAAGTTTGTACTTGCGTAAGGAATGCGTGAAAATGTACTTATGTTTTCGTGTTCTTTTTGCAAGTTTCTTGTGCTTATCGTGCAAGGAACTTTTCTTTTGTTCTCGGCAAAAAAGCAAAAAGGAGAAAAAAATGTTAGAAAAACTCAAAGGTTTGTGGGTCGGCGAAGGCGACGACGTGTATCTTGCGGTCGGATTCGACAAGCTGTTCGATATACTTTCGACTATCGCTTTGTACGTTACTATCGCGGTATTTGCGGGCTTGGTGGTATATGCTGTTGTCGTACGTAACAGAGACGAAGAATACTTGGTCAAATCCCGCAAATTGCTTGTCGGTATTATCGCCGGCTATTCGATAGGTATAATAACTGTTCTCGGTTCGTTTAAGCTGATAAATTACATTATCGACGAAAAAATCAATACGAACTTTTGGCTGGTAATCGGGCTGTTTGCGCTGGTGACCGCCGGAATCGCCACAACCGTTATTCTTGAGAAAAAACAGGTCAAGGGGTACAAATGGAGCGCATTGGCGTTTGCGATTGCTTTCGTTGTGTACGCAATCGTTTTGCTTGCTGTAATCCCCGCGAGAAAGGACGATTACAAGCCGTTGAATTGGAGCATGTATCTTTACTCGGCAGTGCTTGTGGCGGCAATAGTTGCAGGGTGCGTTTTGGGCGGCAAGCAGACCGACTATAACGCCAAATCGCTTACGTACGGAGCCGTATGCGTCGCGCTGTCTTTTGCGTTGTCGTACGTCAAGTTCTTTTCTTTGCCGCAGGGCGGTTCCGTAACATTTGCCAGTATGCTTCCCATATGTTTGTACTCGTATATGTTCGGTACGCGCAAGGGGCTTGTCGCAGGAGTAGTGTACGGTTTTCTTCAATTTATACAGTCGCCGCAGTTTTATCAGCCGATGCAGGCGATGCTTGACTATCCTATAGCCTTCGGAGCGTTAGGGCTTGCGGGAATTGCGCGTAATTTCAAGTTTTTGAAGGGCAACATATTCGCCGAATTTACCATTGGGGCGACAATAGCCATTCTGTGCCGTTATTTCGCTCATGTAATAAGCGGTTACTTCGTGTTCAGTTCGTGGGCTATGCCGGGCTATACTGCGGTATCTTGGACGTTTGTATACAATTTGTTTACCATTGCGGATTTGGCTATCGTATTAGCTGTGGGGCTTGTCGCGCTTGCTTCCAAAACGGTAAGAAGAATGCTTAAAACAGCCGAGCGGGTATAACGTTAACTTATTTTTGCCGCCGTTAAGCTATATGGAGCTGACGGCGGTATTTTGTTTATTAGCTAAGTCAAAAAAAACGCATATTTCAGTTGTAATATTTGGTTGATGCCGTAATTTTCTAACACGAAACTGTTATTATGTGTTAAAATACTTAAACGATATTTCCTATTAACCCAAAAACATATTATTTTTGATAATTTTTTCAACTTTTTTTGAAAACCATCTATACAAACCGATTTATATGTGGTATACTTACTGCGATAATATTTAGCGACGCTTTTTTGCGTCGCAGGGACAGGTAATTTATGGAAAAAATCGCTTTAATCGATTTGGGCTCGAATACCGCTCGCCTTGTTATTTACGACGTATTGGAAGGCGGTTATTTTGTCGTATCCGAAGAACGCCGCGAAGCCGTGCGCCTGGGCGAGACGGAAGCGGACGGAAGCTTGAAGCAGACGCGTATTATGCAGGCTATCGCAACGCTCAAAGCGTTCAAGGAAATGTGCGTAATCAAGCGTGTGGACAAGATTTTGGCGGTGGCTACTGCGGCTGTTCGCCGCGCCAGCAATCAAAAGACATTTTTGTCGGACGTCTATAACGCAACGGGTATTCGCGTAACAGTCGTTTCGGAAGAAGAAGAAGCGAACTACGTCTATCAGGGCGTAATCAATTCTATGGAAATTCCGCGCGGAATGATTATGGAAATCGGCGGTGGGTCTACCAAATTTGTATATTATAACCGTCGCTCTATTCTGCACACGCAGATATTCGAATTCGGCGCTGTTACGCTTACCAATATGTTCGTAACGGCGGACAAGTCCCCCGAGCAATGCTCCGACGACATAGTTAAGTATGTAAAAGAACAGCTTGAGCAGGTAGAGTGGTTCAAGGAAATCGACCCCGATACGCAATTGATCGGCGTAGGCGGCAGCTGCCGCAACCTTGCCCGTATTATCCGCAAAGTCAAGAAGTACCCGTTGGATATGGTACATAACTACAATATGGACGTTTCCGACTTCGATTACGTATACAACATGATACGCACGCTCGATTTGGACAAGAAACGCCGTATCAAGGGATTAAGCTCTGCGCGAGCCGACGTGTTTCCGTCTGCTCTTGCCGTTATCAAGGCGTTTGTTGACTATATGGGCTTTACGAAGATTGTTGCCGGCGGTTCGGGACTCAGAGAAGGCGTAATGTTCAACTACGTCGTTCCGCAAACGTTGGAAAAACCCATTTCCGACGTATTGGGTTACAGTTTGCACAGCTTCGCTTATCATATGGGCGTAAACGTTCCGCATGCGGAGCAAACGTTTAATTTGTGCGTTCAGTTGTTCAAGCAGCTTCGGGTTTTGCACAAGTTCCCGCGCGTTTACGTCAAGGTGCTGCGCGTTTGCGCTATGATGCACGATGTCGGTAAAACATTCAAGTTCTACAATAACGCCAAGCATACGTCGTATATGATACTTAACAGTAATCTGTACGGTATTTCTCACAAGGATTTGGTGCTTGCGGCGTACGTTACGGACGTAAACAACAAGGAAGAAGTCAGCTCGACCGAATGGGCTAAGTACAGCTGTATTTTAACGCCCGAAGACGTCGAAGCCGTCAAGAAGCTGTCTGTAATGCTCCGTTTGGCTATTGCGTTGGATTTCGGCATGCGCAACTCCGTTACGGAAGTAAGCTGTGATGTTTTGGGAGATTCGGTAATTCTCAAAACGGAGCTTCAAGGTAACGCCGGCTTGGAGCTTAAAGCCGCCAATAACGTCGCTATGGATTTCAAAAAAGTATTCAAGAAAAATCTCGAAATACTGTAATAAATCTTTCAATTCCAAGGTCGGGTTATCTCGACCTTTTTTCTTTTTATACGTTTTTATGTTAACCGCGGCAGCGACGTGCGGTATTTGTTACGATGGTATAAAAGGGTTGCTAAACCGTTCCGCGTATGTTATATTAAACGTATTATGAATATAACGACGAATAGATTAATTATCAGGAATTTTCGCCTGTCCGACGCGGAAGACCTATATTGCATTTTGGGCGATACGGAAACGATGCAATATTTAGAACCCGCATACAGCTTTGAGAAAACTCGGCAGTTTTTGCAAAATTTTTGCATTGCGAAAAACGGAGCGTTCGCAGTAGAGCATATTAAAACAGGCAAAGTAATCGGCTATTTGCTTTTTAACGAATGTCAAAAATCGGTATACGAAATAGGGTGGATTATTAACAAGAGCTTTTGGCGGCAAGGTTTCGCTTACGAAGCCTGCGCAAAACTTATTTCATATGCTTTTTCCGAAATGAACGTTGACAAAATAATCGGCGAAACTATAGATACGTGCAAATCCGTCCGTTTAATGAAGAAGCTCGGAATGAAACTTGAAGAAATCCAAAAGAATGCAACTAATGACTCTAACGGCAATTTGACAAATATGTACGTTTATTCTATCAGCCGAACCGATAATGGCGCTAAATAAGCCAAGCGGTTCTATCGTTTTACTTTTACAAATTAGTTTCAAATCCTAATGACATTAAATGCCAATATTTTCGGTTTTAATTTATTTTGCATTAGTATATAACTGTTACAATACGTCGTATCAGCGTTTTAGGAGACAATGCTTATGGCGCGTAAAATTGTGATAACGGGCGGTAAGGGCGGAACGGGCAAAACTACCGTTTGCGCCAATTTAGGCATAGCGCTTGCAAGACTTAATCTGCGGGTTTTGTTGATGGATATGGATATAGGATTGAATAATCTCGACGTGGTAATGAAGGTGGAAGACAAGGTTGTATTCGACTTTATCGACGTGGTGGAAAACAGATGCCGAGCGGGGCAGGCGCTTATACAGGACGAAACAGAGCCGACGCTATACGTTATGCCAAGCTGCCATTCCGCCAAACGTCAAGTGACGGCGGACGCGGTAAAGAAGGTAATATCCCGTCTGTCCGACACTTTCGATTATATTTTACTGGACTGTCCCGCGGGTATAGACGTTGGCTTCCGCAGGGCGATAAATTGCGCGGACGAAGCTATCGTAGTAGTTACGCCGCACTTATCCGGCGTGCGCGACGCCGACAAAACCATAGCCCAACTAACCGCCAATTCCGTAAGCGTAAACGTGGTGGTAAACCGAGTTCGGGGCGACTTGGTAGCGTCGGGCGAGATGCTGTCTGCGTTCGAAGTATTCAGTCTGTTGGGTCATACTGCTTTGGGCGTAATTCCCGAAAACGACGAAGTTAACTGCAACGTGGATTTGCACGCCTGCCGCAAGCCATTCGACGTGCTGGCGCGCAATTTGACAAGCGGGTCGTACGATATATACGACTGCGTATCCCGCTACAAAGGCGTGTTCGGACGGTTAAAACGCAAATTCAAAAAAAATGTATAAGGAGTATATTATGCCGAGCGACAATTATAACCGCGCGCAAGCGATGATATTGGACGACAAATACAATTTGGGAAAAACGGGATTTTTCAAGGAGCTAAGGGAAGTGGTGGCGAAGTATATGGAGTGCGACGCGCTTACGGTGGATACCTTTTCCAACGGTAATTTGGATATAGTTATTACCATTTCCGCAAAAAAACTTTACAAACAATTAACTCCCGTGGAATAAAGAAAACTGTCGTAGCATAAGTTTATTGTGAACACAAGGAGGTACGATTATGAACTACGACGGAGTAAACAGTATTGTATGCGACGCGGAGGAAAACGATTGGTTAGACGTATCCTATTCGGAACGCAAGTACGTCGAACAACCCGCGGCTAAGCAACGCAAATTCAAGTTCGGTTTGCCCAAAATAAAAATCAACAAAAAATTCGCCGTAATAGCTGGAGTCGCCGTGTTATGCGTCGCGCTTATGGCGTGCTTGCTGTTTATCGACGGCAATTTCAGCAAAGACGTATTCAACGCCGTCAAGACAGCTTATTCGTCGGCTATTTTCGGCGGAGAACCCGCGCCGGTAGCCGCAAAAATCGCAATTCCCGCAAACGTCAATCTCGTAGACGTCAAGGAAGGCGTAGCAACCTTTAACGGCGGTCGCGCAACATTGTCTTTTACCGACGGCAAAATTACGGAAGTCGGCGAAGATTTCGTAAAAGTGGCGATAGACGACGCTACGACTATTACGTACAATCAACTTACCGAGATATACGTCAAGGCGGGAGACAGCATTTCCGCCAACGCTTTAATAGGCAAATATAAGGATAGCTTTACAACAGTTTTAACTGTCGGAGGCGAAGCCGTAACGGACGTTGTCGCTTCCGAGAAGCAATTGACGTGGAACGTGTAAAAATCAAAATAAAACCGAGTTTTTACGTCTTTATCGTGGCGGCGGTGGTATTCCGGCAAGGATACTTCGCCGCCACGTACGCTATTGCGGTATTATTGCACGAGCTGTCGCATTATTTGGTTGCAAGCAAGCTGTTTTATCATTGTAATGAAATACAGCTCAGTATCTTCGGCGCGGTTTTATACGGCGAGTTTCAAGACGTAACGCCCGGAGATCGCGTCAAGATTGCGTTAGCTGGTCCGGCGTGCAATCTTATACTGTGCGTTATCTGCTCGGCATTGTGGTGGATAGCCCCCGAAACGTACTATTATACGGAAGATTTCTTTTTTGCCAATATAAGTATGGCGCTTGTCAATATGCTTCCGTGTTATCCGTTGGACGGCGGACGCGTGCTTACCGGATTGTTGGAAAAAAAGTTGGATAAGCGCGCGGTTAAAGTAACAAAGGTTTTAACCGTAGCGGTGTCCCTTGCTTTGTTCGGCGTGTTCGTCCTGTCGCTTTTTACGCGTCACAATTTGTTTAACGTAGGCGCGTTTGCGGTGTGCTTGTTTTCGGGAATATTCGCAACAGGCAAGGAGTGCTATGTACGCACTGCGTTTTCCGTAAATAGGGCAAGATTTTTGAGAAAGGGTATGGAAAAGAAAACTTTGGTATTTTCGCAAAACAACAAGCTGTCCGACGTTGCCAAGCGTATGCAGGGTAATTTTTTGTACTGTTTGGAAGTCGTGGACGACGATATGCAGGTTGTTGCCCGCTATTCGGTAACTCAGTTGGAAGAACTGATAATAGATACTCCGCTCGATACTCCGCTTAACAGTCTGCGCAGATACTAATCGATAGATACGGCAGTGCGCGTCGGATTATAGCGTTTGTTAAGTAAGCAGTACAGAGCCAACGCGAACATAACCGTTGACCAAGATAGCGTATACCAAGGAAAATACGATACTACGGATATAACGAGCATAAACAAACTGCTTAGCATATACCACCCGAAGCGTTTGCGGTTAAACGCGTATTTTGCCGCGAACCCCGTTTGTGTTTTGCGTGCGGACGGTATTTGGGGCAGCTTGTCGCATTGCTCCAACAGCTCGTAAGCGTTTGCCGCGTCTATAAAAGTCGTCGTAATACGCGCGTTCGCAGCTTTTACGAGCGGTTGGTCGATTTTGGCAGCCAATACGAACAGCTTGTCCGCTTCGTTACGCTTGGCGCAAACTACGGCTTTGCGCAGTCCGTCTTGCGTAAGCGCGTTTTGCTCGAAGCATACGGCGACGAAGCATTTGCCGTTTTTTGTCGCTATAAAATTATCGTAGTCTATCGGAGTTATCGCATAGTTGTAGTACTCGAATAATTCCGCAAAAAGCTTCGCGTTGTTTTCGCCGTATTTAAGATATTCCGCGAAATCGTTTACGGCTTTTTTACGTTGTTTTTTCGCGTTTTTTGCGCTTTCCCATTTGGATAATGCTCTGTACAGAAGATAGGACGAGCAAAGCGCGACCACGAGCGACAACACAGCGGCAACGGTTGTGTCCTTTATGCCGTAATACGTCCAAAGAAATGTAATCGCGAATATCATCGCGGTGCACAGTATATTGTTTAATATTTTTGCCATACGTCTATTATTGACAATTTTATGTCGTTTTAATTGAAAAGTTTTGCAAAATATAGTATTATATCTTTATGAAACTCGGCATTTTCGGCGGAACGTTTAATCCGCCGCACAATACGCATAGGGATATCCTGCTGCAAGCCGTCTGTCAACTGGGTTTGGATAAGGTTTTGGTTGTACCTTGCGGAGATCCGCCCCACAAATCCTGTTCGGTAGACAAGCGCGCCCGTCTCGAAATGGCTCGTCTTGCGTTCGAAGGTTTTGCCGAGATTTTTACTTACGAGATTGACAAACAGGGCAAGAGCTATACTCTCGATACGCTTACGGAAGTAAAGCGGTTGTATCCGTCGGCTGAGCTTTATTTGATAATCGGCGGCGACAGCTTGGCGGATTTTTCCAAGTGGCATTGTCCCGAGCAAATAGCGCGTATGTGCACCTTAACCGTTGCGCAGCGCGGCGAGCAAAAGCTGTCTTATTACGCCGATCGCCTGTCTTACGAGTACGGTGCTCAAACTGAGTTTTTGGATATTGAGCCTAATTCCGTCAGTTCCACCGAGATACGTTTGCGTTATGAGTTCGGCGAGACTGTCGACTGCGTTCCGCAATCGGTTGACGAATATATCCGTAAAAATGCGCTATATTCCGAATACCGCGCTATGACTGCAAAGGTTAAAACGTATCTTACTCCCGAGCGATACCGTCATACCTTTTACGTGGTAAAGCGCGGGTTGGAACTTGCTTCCGACGGCTTGCGCGACAAGGCGTTTGTCGCGTGCTTGCTTCACGACGTGGCAAAGTATATCAAGCCAACCGATTACGCCAAGTACGGGTTTACGCCGTCCGACGGTATGCCGCCTTCCGTAGTCCATTCCTTTTTGGGAGCGGCAGTTGCACGTCGGGACTTCGGCGTTGTCGATAACGAGATACTTGATGCGATATCTTATCACACGACGGGCAGACCGAATATGACGGAATTGGACAAGGTAGTATACGTCGCAGACAAGACGGAACAAACGCGTCCATATCCGTTGGAGCATTTGCTTGCGGGTTCTCTCGACGACAAATTTGTAGCGTGTCTTTCCGAGGCGTACGAAATATGTCTGCAAAGGCATTGCGACAGCGTTTGTCCGCTGTCGGAACGGACGTTGGAGTATTATTGTCGGGATAAGCGCGATTAGACATAAAATATACTGTAAATACGCAAATTAACTGCGTGGTTACAAAGAAAAATAACGGAGATAATTACTAATGGCTAAAAGTAACGGCAAGATAAAAAACGAAACAGTAAACAATATTTGCAAATTTTTATCGGATAAATCGGCTTTGGATATACGCATAGTGGAGATAGCTGGAATGAGCGACTTGGCGGATTATTTCGTAGTATGCTCCGGACGCAGCGTTCCGCAGGTAAAGGCGCTGTTCGATTATTTGGAAGAGCAAATGGAACTTGTCGGCAAGTTTGCTTTACACAAGGAAGGAATGTCTGAAGGAAGATGGATAGCTGTGGACTACGGCGACGTGATAGTTCACATTTTTCACAAGGATACGCGCGAAATTTATGCGTTGGACACTTTGTGGAACAACGGCGGAAACGTAACCGCTTTCGAAGCGGAATAGTTTTATTCGCGTTTTATACGGGCGCGCGTTTCCCGAATATTGCGGAAATAGCGCATGCGTTTTGCAGCGGCGGCATATTGTAAAATTTAATCGTATGCCGACGGCTAAAGAGCATTGTCGAAGGAGAAAGATTATGAAATATAAGACCAAGGGAACCTGTTCGCGTGAAATAAATTTCGAGATTTCGGACGGCAAACTTCATAACGTACAGTACATAGGCGGTTGTAACGGCAATCTCAAGGGCGTGGGCGCGCTTGTCGAAGGAATGGAAATTCACGAAGCGATTCGCCGTCTCAAGGGCATCAAATGCGGACTGAAATCAACTTCCTGTCCCGATCAGCTTGCCACGGCTTTGGAACAATATCTTGCGGATAACTAATACGGCAGTGCCGTTGAGATTACGATTATCCCGTCGATTACGGCGGGATTTTGTCGTTTATACGGTTTTGCGTAGCCGAGTAGTTCGCTCGCTCCGATAAAGATGTTTTCTCGGTCGTTTTCCGCATTGGAAATAATCAACGAATTACATATATTTGTGTGCAAAATGGATATTTAGCATTTACAAAAATTTATGTTTATGGTATAATGCCAATTGGTGTAATTTGCTTACGTATACGGGTAAACGTCTATTATAATAATGAAAACAAAGTATCTGCAATTTAACGACAAAGACTTGACTGCCGCGGGCGAACTTATCCGTCAAGGCGAATTGGTGGCTTTTCCCACTGAAACGGTTTACGGCTTGGGAGCAAACGCATTTAACGTAAACGCGGTTAAGAATAGTTATTCGGCTAAAGGCAGACCGTCGGATAATCCGCTGATAGTACACGTTTACGATAAAAGTCAAATTTACGACATCGCGCGGGAAGTTTCGTCCGATGCCGAAAAGATTATCGACAGCCTTCTTCCCGCAAGCCTTACGATAGTGTTACCCAAAAGGGACGTAATAGACGACTGTATAACAGCAGGATTGGATACGGTAGCTATACGTATGCCGTTATCCGTTCAGGCGCGAAAGTTTTTACGCTATGCAAATGTCCCCGTAACCGCGCCCAGCGCAAATCTCAGCGGACGCCCCAGCCCCACGACGTGGCAGCGAGTGGCGGAAGATCTCGACGGCAGAATTGCCGCAGTATTATGCGGACAGCCGTGCGGTGTTGGCATAGAATCCACCGTTTTGGATTTGTCTCGCGACGAACCGTTAATACTCCGTCCCGGAATAGTAACTCCGCAGGAAATTCAGTCGGTTTTGCACAAAAAAGTTACGGTGGTAACAGACCCGAAAGCGATAGTCAACTCTCCGGGAGTAAGGTATAAGCATTATGCGCCGCGCGTTCCTATGGCGTTGGACGTATCCGGCGATGCGGACAAGCTTGCAAGATATTACGACGAATTGACGCGTAAGGGATACAATCCCGTCCTGCTTGTGGAGCATCCCGAAGCCTTCGGTGGGCGTAACGTCCGACTTATAGGGCGTGCAGACGAAGAAGTCGCGCGCAGCTTGTTCGAAAATCTTCGCGTTTTGGAAACTCAATTCGATTATATTATCGCCAGTTTTTCTTCCAAAACGCAATTTGCCGAGAGCATACTAAACAGGCTTACCCGCTCTGCGGGGCATAATATTATTTGACGTTTAAGCGGTTAGCGCCGCGCGTACGGTTAGCAATTAACGGAATATTTCAAGCGGAGGGCGATTTATGAAAATTGCATTGGCAAGCGACCACGGCGGCGTGGAGCTTAAAAACCTGTTGAGAGATTACCTTGTAAGCAAGGGATACGAAGTACAAGACTTCGGTACGGAAGGCAAAGAAAGCTGCGATTATCCCGATTTCGCCCGACCTGCGGCTTTGTCCGTTGCAAACGGCGAATGCGGCAAGGGGCTTATAGTATGTACCACCGGTATAGGGGTCAGTATCGTAGCCAACAAGATCAAGGGCGTAAGATGCGCTTTGTGTACCAATGTGGATATGGCTACTATGTCAAGAAGACACAACGACGCAAACGTTTTGGCAATGGGGCAGAAGTACGTAACGTTCGAGCTTGCCAAGCTTATGACGGACGCGTTTATAACTACGGAGTTTGACGGCGGCAGACACCGTGCGAGAGTTAACAAAATAGAATAATTCGCTCGTGCGTTTGCTCGGATACTATAATCAAAGTTCCCGCGAAGTCAGGGCGTGAACCTGACCTTCGCGCCCATACGGGGTTGGCGGGCGAGTAGCGTTAAGCCAAACAGCACAGTGTGTTGCTATCAGCGTAACGAGAGCGAGAGCTGTGCTCGAAGCTTCGGGCAAATGTACGCCCGCCGAAATTAAAAAAATGAAGCAAAACGGACGTTTGCTTCCTTATAGTCCGACTACGACGGGGAAAATTTTTGAACACAAAGCGTAGCGACTGTGAAAAAATCCGTCGTGCGTTTGGTCGGCAAAAGGAGATTTTATGATTGAAGAAGTTGTCAACTCTATATTGGAAGCGGAAGACCTTGCAAAAAAGCGCGTTGCCGAAGCGGAACGTAAGGCAGGAGAAATAGTCTCTTCCGCGGAAATCGAAGCGGAGCTGCGTAAAAAACAAGCGGTTGCCGCCAACAAAAAAGCGTACGCCGAAGCTATGAAGCAGGCGGACGAGCAAGCCGCCGTTCAGGCTAACGAAAGACTTGCCGAGCTTAATTCCGCAAGCGACAGAGAAATTGCCGCTTATTCCAAGAATATAGACAAAGCTGTACAAATCATTATGGAGAAATCTTTGTAATGGCAATCGTCACTATGAAAAAACTTACCTTGATTTCCGTTTTGTCGGACAAGGAAAGCATATTCGATTCGCTTGTAAAAAGCGCCTGCGTCGAACTTAAACGCAGCGCGGATATTGACGCGTGTACAAGCTCGGACGTTTCCGCTCAAAGGGAACGTCTTGCGGAAAAAATTGCGCGTACGGAAGAAGCGATAGCCTACGTTAAGCAGCAAACGGAGTTGTATAACGCAAAGAACAAGCGCAACAAGTCCGTTGCGGAAGTCAAGCTGCCCCAAAGCAGCTTTGCCCGTCCCTTGACTGAGATAAATTACGACTATTTTTTGCATTTCGGAAGTAACTCGGCGCGTATCGATTCGGATATGGACGCTTTGACTTTGTTGAAACAGCAAATAGCCGAAATAACCGCGCAAAAAACGCAAAAGGAAACGGAACTAAAACGCCTTTCATTAATAGTCAATCTTCCGCACCCTACGTCTTGGTATGCGGATACGGAAAGCTCTTTCGTTCAATTGGTACAGTTTAACGACAGCGAACGCGAAAGTATCATGAAGCTGACTGCGGAATACGATATGGCGGAATTGGAAATTATCGATACTGTTCGGTCTAAAACCGTTGCCGTCGCCGTAGTTCACAAAAGTCAAGCGGAATTTTTCGAGCGCGCGCTGACTTTCGGGATGGTCAAGTGTCCCGTTGCTTGCGATGTTTTGCCCAAGGTTGCCGCAGAAGATTTGAACAGGCAAATCGCAGGACTTAACGAGCAGCTCGGCGTTACCGAAGCCCGCGTCGTATCCTATGCGGATAACATTTCCGAATGGAAGATATACGTAGACTATTTGGCTCTCCGTGACAAAAAGCTGTCTGCCGAAGGCGACCTGCAAATAACGGACAAAACCTTCGTTATGGAAGCGTACTATCCCGCCGAAGACGAAAACAAGGTAACCAAGGCGATAGAAGACGCTACCAACTACGCCGTTACGGCATACGACGATATCGGCGAAGACGAATTTGCGCCCACGTTGGTGAAGAATAATAAGCTCGTCAAGCCTTTCGAGTCTATAACCAATATGTATTCTCCGCCAGACTATCACGAAGTGGATCCCAACCCGGTTATGTCGGTGTTCTATTTTCTTATCTTCGGCTTTATGGTGGCGGATATCGGCTACGGAGCGTTACTGCTTGTCGCAGGTATATTCGCAACGTTTGCAATAAAGCAGCGTACCGGTATCAAAACGATGTTGCAGCTGTTCGGCATTTGCGGTTTGTCAGCAATCGTGGTGGGAGTGTTGTTCGGCAGCGCGTTTTGTTTCCCTATTTACAATAATCTCGGCATACAGCCGCCAATACCTGCTCCAGACAAATATCCTATGGTAATGATGGTTTTGAGCCTTATATTGGGTATTGTGCATATTTGCGCGGGTATCAGCTGTAAGATGGCTGTAAAAATCAAGCGTAAACAGTATTTGGCAGCTTGGCTTGCCGATTTTCCTTGGATAATAACGTTTATCAGCCTGATAGTCGCTATTTTCAACACTGCGTTGGATATGGCGGCTTACGAGCCTTGGGCAAGCGTAAGGCTGCCCGATATCGTCGGTCGTGTTGCGTTATACGTATGCTTGGCGTCTCTTGCGGTAGGAGTAATATTCGCAGGTCTGGGAAGCAAAGGCTTTTTGGGAAAGGTTAAGAGTAGTTTCGGTTCCGTCTACGGCATAATCAATTATTTTTCGGACGTTATGAGTTATATTCGCGTATTCGGGCTTATGCTTAGCAGCGCGCTTGTAGGAAGCGTTATTAACGATATAAGCAAAATGCTTATAGGCGACGGTTCTATGCCCACCGGATATATATTTGCTGGAATAGTGCTTGTTATTGCGCATTTGTTCAATCTTGCAATGGGGGTACTAAGCGTATATATACATAACGGACGGCTTCAATACGTCGAATTTTTCGGAAAGTTTTATACGGGCGAAGGTCAGTTGTTTATACCCTTCGGCAGTGACACCAAGTACGTACTGGTTAAAGATAAGTAACTAAGGCAAAAACAACGGAAAACACCGTTGCAAAAATATATAAAAAATTTCAAACTTTTAACTTGAAAGGAGAAAATAACGATGACAGGTTTAACGTTAGGTATTATCGGATTGGCATTAACCGCTCTTCTGTGCGGTATCGGCTCCGGCTTGGGGCTGAAAGCTACGGCAACGGCTTCCGCAGGCGTGTTGGCGGAAGATCCCAAAAAGTTCGGCAAGGTTATTATTCTTACGTTGTTACCCGCAACGCAGGGGTTGTACGGCTTTGCAATAGCTTTTATCGGAGCGTCCGCCCTTCCCACAATTGCCAATTTGACGTCGGCAGGCGTTTTGGACAGCGCTTCTCAAGCGCAGATAATGGCGCAGGGCTGGAACGTGCTTATGGCTTGTTTGCCTATGATGATAGGCGGTATGGTATCTGCAATTTTGCAAGGTAAAGCTTCGGCGGCTACTATTATTGCAGTGGGTAAAAACAGCGAAACTTCCAAGGCGTTCCTGTTCCCCGCAATGATCGAATTCTACGCGTTGCTGGGACTTGTAGTATCAATAATTTTGTTTAACCATTTCCCCGTGGCAAGTATTCCCAATATCAGAATAGACGAACCCGTTAAAGAAGCGGCTTTGGCTGTTGCTTCGCTGCTTGTAGGATAATTGTCGGAGATTTCAATGAACGGAAAGGAAAATATCATCAACAAGATTCTTGCTGATGCCGACGCGCGCTGTCAGGAGATTTTGTCGCAGGCAAACGCAAGTCTTCGCGCAACGTTAGACAGGTGCGACGCTCAAATCGAGCAGGAAAAGGAAACGCTTTCCGCGCGTATAGACGAGCAAAGCAAAGAACGGCTTAAAAACCGTCTTTCTTCTGCCGAGTTAGAAGCGCGCAAGTATAAGCTGGCGGCAAAGCAACGGCTTATTGCGGAATGCTACAATAAAGCGCAGGACAAGCTTGCAAACGCTTTGGATAAGGACAAGGCGGCGTTTATAACGTCGCTTATAAAGCGTTTTGCCGAAAAGGGCGAAGCGGTGCGCGTTTCCGCTTCGGACAAAATCGTAACGGATAAGTTTCTCGAAAGCTTTGATATGGAACTGAAGTTGGACAAAAAACGTCACGACGGGCGCGGCGGAATTATTCTTATAGGCAAAGGCTACGAAAAGGATTTAACTCTCGAAACGGTTACGGGATATATGCGTGAACAAACGGAAAGTCAAGTAGCGGCGGCATTATTCGGAGATTAAAATGAGCGAAATTCAACTGTACGCTAACGGACGGGCGGCGGTGTTGTCCACAAAGCTTTTCGGCGCGGACAAGTTTGCGCGTTTGAAGGAATGCAACACAGTAGCCGAAGCGTTGAAAATACTGTACGAAAGCGGTTACGGCAACGGATCGAGCGTAGATTCGGCAAACGATTACGAAGCGATACTGCGTGGCGAGATAGACGGCGCGTTAAAGTTGTTCAAGGAACTGTGTTATGATAAACGCGTGGAAAGCTACGTTGTCGCTCGGTACGATTATCTCAACGCTAAGGCGCTGATGAAAAGTAAATATATGCGCGTGGACGGAATTCCTTACTGCTATCAGGAAGGCTCTGTTTCCGCTCGCGTTATGCAGGATTCTTTCGTTAAGGACGACTATTCCGTCGTATCGAAAAATATGGCGGAAGCGTGCGACGAGATAGATACTCTGTTCGCCGAAGGCAAAAAAAGTCCGCGTATCGTAGACAAAACGTTAGACAAGGCTATGTTTGCGGAAATGCGCGCGTGCGCTAAAAGATGCCGCGTCAAAATTATCAAAAGGCTGTTCGATTACGAAGTCAATACCGTCAATATTATGACTGCATATCGCTTAAAACGCGCTTCCGCAGCTAAGGAAGACTATGCCGACCTGATTGTAGACGGCGGCTCGGTATGCCGCGAAATGCTGCTGAAACTGTGGGATAACGAACAGTCGGCAAGCGACTTGCCCTACGAGTACAAGTCGTTCTATGCTTTGTGTACGTCGGATAAAGCCGACTTATTGTCTGCCGAACGCGCGCGTGATGAAAGGATTTTCGCTATTATTTCCGAAGAAACGGACCTTTTGAGCGTACAACCGGTCTTAGACTATTTTTACCGTAAGGTAAACGAAATAGACGAAATAAGACGTATTTTTGTCGAAATAAAAAGTCGGCAAAATAAAGAAAACCAAGGTAATAAGTAATGTATAACAAGATTGCGGTTATCGGAGACAAAGACAGCGTGCTTGCGTTTAAGTCTGTGGGGGCGGAAGTATTCGACTCATCTACGGCGGACGAAACGCGCGCTTTAATTAAAAAACTTTCGCAAGGCGGTTACGCCGTGATTTTCGTTGCGGAAAATCTTGCGGAGCAGATTCCCGATACGCTTGCGAAGTGCAAAACCGTCACCTTCCCTGCGGTAGTGCCTATTCCTACGACGGAACAGTCGAGCGGATTGGGTATGCAAGGTATAAAGAACGACGTAGAAAAGGCTATAGGGGTAGATATTATTTTCAATAAGTAGCCCGACTGCACGAGCAGGTCGCCTGCAAATACCGTTTTCGGCTTCGATTCGCCTTGCGTGACGAATTTGGAATTAGGTAATATACGTTCTTTTGTGGGTTAAATTAAGAAATAAATCATTCGTTTAGGAGTAAATGTAATGAACGGAAAGATAATTAAAGTCAGCGGACCGCTGATAGTTGCGGAAAATCTTGCGGACGTGGAAATGTTCGACGTCGTAAAGGTTTCGGATAAAAAGTTGATAGGCGAAGTCATAGAACTGAGAAACGACCGCGCCAGCATACAGGTATACGAAGAAACGAGCGGCTTGACCATCGGCGACGAAGTGGTATCCACAGGCGCGCCCTTGTCCGTCGAGCTTGCGCCGGGTCTTATCGAAAGCATATTCGACGGTATTCAACGTCCGCTCGACGTACTTATGGATAAGTCCGGCAGCCGTATCGGTCGCGGTATCGAAGTCAATTCGCTCGACCGCGGCAAAAAATGGCATTTCGTACCCGTTGCAAAGACGGGCGACAAGGTAGTCGCCGGCGACGTTTTGGGAACGGTACAGGAAACGAAGGTCGTACTGCACAAGATAATGGTTCCCTACGGCGTTGAAGGCGAAGTAAAGTCTGTTGCTTCCGAAGGAGACTATACTATTACGGACGTGATATGCAAGGTGGGCGACAGGGAGCTTACCATGTTGCAGAAGTGGCCCGTCCGTAAAGGACGTCCGTATAAGTCCAAGATGTCTCCCGATTACCCTATGGTCACAGGACAACGCGTAATAGACACGTTGTTTCCGATTGCAAAGGGCGGCGTAGCGGCCGTTCCGGGACCGTTCGGCAGCGGCAAAACCATAGTTCAGCATCAGCTTGCCAAATGGGTGGACGCCGATATCATCGTCTACATAGGCTGCGGCGAACGCGGTAACGAGATGACGGACGTTCTGCACGAATTTCCGGAATTAAAGGATCCGCGTACGAACGAGCCGCTTATGAAGCGTACGGTGCTTATTGCCAACACCAGCGATATGCCCGTTGCCGCGCGCGAAGCGAGTATTTATACGGGTATTACTATTGCGGAGTATTTCCGCGATATGGGTTATACCGTTGCAATAATGGCGGACAGCACGTCACGTTGGGCGGAAGCATTGCGCGAAATGAGCGGACGGCTCGAAGAAATGCCGGGCGAAGAAGGCTATCCCGCGTACCTGTCCAGTCGTCTTGCCGAGTTTTACGAGCGAGCGGGAATCGTTCGCGTTTTGGGAAGCGGCGACACTGTGGGCGCGGTATCGGCAATCGGCGCGGTATCTCCCCCGGGCGGCGACTTGTCCGAGCCCGTTTCGCAGGCTACTTTGCGTATCGTCAAGGTATTCTGGGGTTTGTCTGCAAGTCTTGCATACAAGCGTCATTTCCCTGCTATCGACTGGATTACAAGTTATTCTCTGTACGACGATAAACTGGAAGATTGGTACTCCGACAACGTTGCGGAAGATTTCACTGCCTTGAAGCAAGAGATTCGCTTCGTCCTGCAAGAAGAAAGCCAACTCAACGAAATAGTCCGTCTTGTAGGAATGGACGCGTTGGGCGCGCGCGACAGACTGACGATGGAAACAGCCAAGTCCATTCGCGAAGATTATCTTCACCAAAACGCTTTCCACGAAGTGGATACCTACACGTCCTTGGACAAGCAGTATAGAATGATGAAGCTGATTTTGGGCTTTTATCACGCGGGAACGGAAGCTTTGGACGCAGGCGTCGAGCTTTCCGCATTGCTCGATTTGCCCGTGCGCGAGCAAATAGGACGTTCCAAGTATATCGAAGAACAGCATATCGACCGTTTCGAAGAAATTCAACGTAATATAAAAAAGGAAATTAACGCTCTCGTTAGCACAGGAGAAACCAATGTTTAAGGAATACAAGACAATTCGCGAAGTAGTAGGACCGCTTATGCTTGTAGATCAAGTGCAAGGCGTAAGCTACAACGAGCTTGTGGAAATTCGCCAAGAAAACGGCGAAATCCGTAAGGGCAAGGTGCTGGAAATCAACGGCGACAAAGCGTTGGTGCAGCTGTTCGAAGGCTCGCAAGGCTTAAAAATTTCCACATCCAAAGCAAGATTTTTGGGCAGAAGCTTGGAGCTTGCCGTTTCGGAAGATATGCTCGGACGTGTATTCAACGGAATGGGCGACCCCATCGACGGCGGCGCGCCGATTATTGCAGATATGCGTCTGGATATCAACGGACAGCCCATAAACCCCTACGCGCGCGATTACCCTAACGAATTTATTCAAACCGGTATATCCGCCATCGACGGACTTAACACGCTTGTACGCGGACAGAAGCTGCCTGTGTTTTCCGCAAGCGGTTTGCCGCATGCCCAGCTTGCAGCACAGATTGCCCGTCAGGCAAGGGTATTGGGTAACGACGAAAAGTTCGCCGTTGTGTTCGGCGCAATGGGTATTACCTACGAAGAAGCGGACTACTTTATTAAGGACTTTAACAAAACGGGTGCGATAGAGCGTACCGTAATGTTTATGAACCTTGCCAACGACCCCGCAATCGAGCGTATTTCCACTCCGCGTATGGCTTTGACGTGCGCCGAGTATTTGGCGTTTGAAAAGGGTATGCAGGTGTTGGTAATTTTGACCGACATAACCAACTATGCGGAAGCGCTGCGCGAAACGTCTGCCGCCCGCAAGGAAGTTCCGGGCCGTCGCGGTTATCCGGGATATATGTATACCGACCTTGCACAGATTTACGAGCGCGCGGGACGTATTCACGGATCTAAAGGTAGCATAACGCAAATTCCCATTCTGTCCATGCCGGAAGACGACAAGACGCACCCCATTCCCGACCTTACGGGCTACATTACCGAAGGGCAAATCATTCTATCCCGCGACCTTTACAAGCGCGGCTACAATCCGCCTATCGACGTTTTGCCCAGTCTTTCCCGTTTGAAGGACAAGGGTATAGGCAAGGGTAAAACCCGCGAAGACCACGCAAGCACTATGAACCAGCTGTTTTCGGCGTACGCGCAGGGCAAGGAAGCCAAGGAACTTTCGGCAATTTTGGGCGAAGCGGCTTTGTCCGATATCGACAAGCTGTATGCCAAGTTTGCGGTGGAGTTCGAAAAGCGTTATATTGCGCAAGGCTTCAACGAAAACCGAACGATAGAGCAAACGCTCGATCTCGGCTGGGAGCTTTTGGGCATTCTTCCGCGCAGCGAGCTCAAACGTATAAGCGAAGAACTGCTCGACAAATACTACCGTCCTTGGCAGGATTAGTTGTTCGGAACGGAACGATACGTTTGCGAACTTATAAATACGTAAAAAACATAGGGTTTAATATAGAAAGAACAAATTAACGGAGACTGATATTTTGGCAATTATGAACGTTAACCCCACGCGAATGGAAATGAAGCGCTTGCAGCAGCGTCTCAAAACCGCATCGCGCGGACACAAATTATTAAAAGACAAGACGGACGAAATGATTCGCCGTTTTATCGCCGTGGCGGAAGAAAACAAACGCCTGCGCGAAGAAACGGAAAAAGAACTTGCGTCCGCTCTCGTCAGCTTCGCTCAGGCGCGTGCCAATACCGATTCGCGCGTGGTGGAAGAAGCTATTCTTATGCCGTCGAGAGCGTTGAAGATAACTACGTCGTCGCGTAAGATTATGGGTATTAACGTTCCGAGTATCGAAGTCGAAGATAACGGGGGCGAATTGTATCCGTATAGCTTCCTTACAGTTACCGAGCAGTTGGATAACGCCGTGCGCGGACTTAACGCCGTTGTTATCAAGCTTATAAAACTTGCCGAAACGGAAAAGGCTTGCAATATGTTGGCGGAAGAAATAGAGAAGAACAAACGCCGCGTCAACGCGCTGGAAAATATTATGATTCCGCAGCTTACCGAAACAATCAAGTATATCAAGATGAAGTTGGACGAAAGCGAGCGTTCGGCTACCGTTCGTCTTATGAAAGTAAAGGATATGCTCAATTAGTAATTATGATTATCAAGAATGCAAGCTATATCAAGGGCGCGTCCAAGTATGAGCAATGTATTGTGTCCGATCTTGTTCAAGTAGCGGTGGCGGGCAAGTCTAACGTGGGCAAAAGCAGCTTTATCAATTATCTTGTAAACGACGGCAAGTTGGCGCGCACGTCCAAGTTGCCGGGGCGCACGCGTCTTATCAATTATTTTTTGATTAACGACGGCGCGAACGACGAGTTTATATTGGCGGATTTGCCGGGATACGGCTTTGCCAAGGTTTCCGATGCAGAAAAGCTCAAATGGGCGAATTTACTGGAAAAATATCTTGCTAAGGAGAAAATGCTTAAACACGTTTTCTTTTTGGTGGATATACGTCACGACCCCACGCGCGACGACGTAACAATGTACAACTATCTGTTCAAAAACAATCTTCCTTTTACGATAGTCGCCACCAAGGCAGATAAAGTATCCAAAAGCCAAGTAAAAAACCGCCTTCGTTGCATTGCTAACTTTTTCAAAGTAGGCGAAGGCAATATTATCGCTATTTCGTCCCTTGCCAAGACCGGCAAAGAAGCAATTTCGGAACGCTTGGATAAAGTGTTAAGCGCGTATCAGGTTGCGGCAGAGCAATAATATCGAAGCAGGGTATCAGACCGATTTATTTTCGGTCTTTTATTAAGATTGACCTTTTTCGGTCAATCTTTTGCTTTTAGCGGTTTTTATTAGGCCAACGCGTCGGTTTTTTCCGTTGCGTTTGCTTGTTTCAGAGCTTTGCCGTTTAATATCAGGCAGGCTATCGCCATTGCAACCGTAAGCGCGCTTGATATCAGCAGTGCAATCCACATTACGGGCGATTCGGTCTCCTTTGTCAGTCCGAATATGTTGTATGCAAAGGTCGCCAGTCCCGACGGTATCATTACCGCGTCCACAACCACGGATATAACGGAAAAAATACGCGACGGCGTGCCGCCCTTGGACGACGTCATTATCGATCCGATGCCCGTTACTTCGCTGGCGACGGCTGCGACCAAGGTTACAATCGCAAAAAAACCGAACAGAAAGAACATCGGAAGCGCCGCTATTATCAGCGGCGTTATTATCAGTAACAAGCTTACGAAAGCCATTAACGCCAACAGTACGGCGTATATCAACATTATCGCGCCCAGAATCGTATTCAAAATACCGGCGGTCAGGGTAAATTTAGAGTTGAGATTCAATTTCAATGCTCCTTTTTTACAGTATACAATAAATTAACAATTTAATCAATATAAAATTTTGTTAGATTTGCCGTTTCCCGTTGACAAATCGTATTCGGGGGGGGGTATAATTATTCTACACGAAATATTACGCTCGGTATTATTGACTAAACTTTTGCGTAAGTGTATACTGTAAATGTGCTAAAACGCTTGTTTTAGAATATCGACGCTATTATGGAGAAACTGGTATGAACGTAATAGAAATTAACGGTTTGCACAAATCGTTCGGCGAAGTTAAAGCGGTAGACGGCTTATCCTTCAAGGTGAAGCAGGGCGAGCTATTCGCCTTTTTGGGAGTTAACGGCGCGGGCAAGAGCACTACAATATCCATGATGTGCGGTACCATTCGTCCGGACGAAGGGCAGATTACCGTTTGCGGTAAAAACGCGCTTACGGATATAGCTGCTATAACTTCCAAGATAGGCGTTGTATTCCAGTCGTCCGTGTTGGATTCCGTCCTTACAGTTCGCGACAATCTGCTTTCCCGCGCCAGCTTGTACGGCATAACGGGCAAAGCCGCCGCCGAGCGTATTTCGGAACTTGCCGAGCTGTTGGATTTTTCCGACTTGCTAAAACGCACCGTCGGCAAACTGTCCGGCGGTCAGCGCCGCAGGGTAGACGTTGCGCGTGCGCTATTGCATAATCCCGAAATACTCATATTGGACGAGCCTACTACGGGTTTAGACCCGCAGACGCGTAAGCTGCTGTGGAAGGTCATAGACGACTTGCGCATACGCTGCGGTATGACAGTATTTTTGACTACGCATTATATGGAAGAAACCGCCGACGCGGATTACGTTGTAATTTTGGATTGCGGCAAAATCGTCGCCGAAGGCTCTCCGTTGGAGTTGAAAAACAAATATACGGGTGACTTTGTTACGGTTTACGGAGTGTCGGAAAGCAAGGTCAAAGCGCTGAAATTACCATACGAAGCCATACGCGACGCTTTCCGAATATCAGTCAAGAACACCGAACAGGCGCGCGACCTTATAATATCTAACGCCGAGCTGTTTTGTGACTTCGAAATAAGCAAGGGCAAAATGGACGACGTGTTTTTGTCTGTCACGGGCAAAAAGTTAGAAGGGGGCAATTTGTAATGAAAACGCTTTTTTCTCTTACAAAACGCAATATCAAGCTGTTTTTCAAGGATAAGGGCTTGTTTTTTTCGTCAATGCTTGTTCCGCTTATTTTGCTTGTGCTGTACACAACGTTTCTTGCCAAGGTATACAACGACAGTTTTGCTTCGTCTATACCGCAGGGCTTTAACGTAGACGACAAAATTATCAACGGCTTGGTGGCAAGCCAGCTGTTTTCGTCGCTGCTTGCCGTATGCTGTGTAACTGTTGCGTTCTGCGCCAACATAATAATGGTGCAGGACAAGTACTTGGGCGTACGTAAGGATTTGTTGGTATCCCCCGTCAAAAAGTCCGTCTTGGCTTTATCCTACTACCTTGCAACGCTGTCCGTTACGCTCATTATCAATTTGGTGGCTTTCGGTGCAAGTCTTATTTACGTTGCCGTCGCAGGGTGGTATATGACATTCGGCGACGTTATGCTGATACTTTTGGATATCTTTTTATTTACTATGTTCGGCGCGGCGTTGTCGTCCATTATAAACGCGTTTTTGCACACGCAGGGACAGATTTCCGCCGTAAGCACGATAGTATCCGCCTGCTACGGCTTTATTTGCGGCGCGTATATGCCTATTTCGCAATTCGGAAGCGGACTGCAAAAGGTACTGTGCTTTTTACCCAGCACGTACAGTACTTCGCTAATAAAAAACCACGCTATGCGCGGCGTATTTGCGGAGATGTCAAACAGCGGCTTTCCAGACGAAGTGGTTTCTGAAATTAAAAAGAGCGTGGATTGCAGCTTCGAGTTTTTCGGACATAACGTGTCTGACACGGCAATGCTTCTTGTTATTATAGTAACGGTGTCGGTTTTGATAGGCGCGTACGTTTTAATTAACGTTTTCAAGCGTGACGACGTTACAAAGGCAAGAAGAAAACGTTCCAAAGTCGTCAAATAAATTAGCGCGTATTCTGTGTGATAAATGTTTTAACAAAAAAGCGTTCGGTTCCGAACGCTTTTTCTAATGAAATTATTTCACTTAATTGTTTATTGTTTTTTCGCAGCGTTTAAGTATTCGTTGACGCCGTTTACCACGCCGTACACTGTTGCGGAAACAGCGGCGACCTTGCTTGCGTTTTCCAGTGCCGCGCGGAAATCACAGTGTTTGCTGTAACGGAAATAACAGTATGCTCCGTGGAATACGTCGCCTGCGCCCAGCGTGTCTACGGCGTTTACCGAAGGCGCGGCAATTTCTTCCGAACGCGGCATACCGACAGTTTTGTACTCTATCGGAGCTGAGCCTTTGGTTATTGCAACTTTATCGTAACCGTATTCTTCCATAAGCTGAACGCCGTTTTTACCGTTTTTCTTAAATACTTTGGAGCAAATAAGCGTTGGATTATAACGCAGTATTTTGTCAAAGGTATCCTTCCAGTCGCCCACGTCGATTACAATATCTTTCCCGTGTTTTTTCGCGGTTTCCAATAAGCAGTCGTCCACTTGCGAGAAGTGTCCGTCGTATAGAATAAAATCCGTTTGTTCTATTTGTTTTTCCAATTCGTCGAACGTGGTCAATTTGCCTATGTCGTTTCGCCCGCTGAAAATGGTGCGGGTAGCATTTGTTGTGTTAACGTATATGCTGGAAATACATTTCACATCCGAGTCTTCGCACAGGTCTATAACTTTTATACCGTAATCCGCCATTTGACGTTTAATAACCTGTCCTATGGCGGACGAGCCTATGTAGGATACTACGGTGCTTTCTCCGCCAAGCATTGCGAACGTTATAGCTGCGTTTGCCGCCGGACCGCCGATACAAGCGCGAACGTCGGAACACTTCATTTTGGTGTCTTCCACAGGGAACTTGCCCTTTTCGTAAAATACAACGTCTAATCCGCACAGACCTACAAATAAACCTTTACTCATTTTCGTCTATTCTCCTTATAACTTTACAGGGATTGCCGAACGCTAACGAATCGGGCGGAATGTCTTTCGTTACCACGCTGCCCGCGCCTATTACGGAACGCGCGCCTATCCGTACGCCGGGCAAAATCGTTACGTTGCCGCAAATCCAACAATGGTCTTCGATATGCACTTCGTCTGTAAAGCATACCCGATTTTGTCGTTGAACGTACCCTAACGGATGCCAAACCGTATAAATCGAACAGTTGGGCGCAATGCGTACGTCGTCGCCGATATAGATATCAGTCATATCCAGAAAAGTCGCTCCGTAGTTTACAAATGAACCCTTACCGATGTGTATTTTATTGCCGCGGTCGCAAGCAAACGGAGCTAATATTCGAGATTTTTCGCCTATATCACCTAAAAAACCTTTCAATGCTTGGAAGTGTCCTTCGACGTCCGACGGATCCATACTGTTGTAGCGTAAGGTAAACTGTCTGGCATTTATGTTTTCCTGTCGTAATTGTTCGTTAGAGCCTAAGTAAGTGTTTTTCATAATTCTCCGTCTAAAAATGCGAACAGCTCTGCATTATTCGTGAATAATACGGGCGTGATGCCCATCTCTGTCAACCCTGTTAGGTTTGTCGGGTTGTCGTCAATCATAAAAATCTTGCCGTATTTCGCGCCCATTCCTTTCAGGCAAATTTCGTAAAACCGTCTGTCCGGTTTTGCCGTTTTATATTGCCACGAGATGAATATTTTATCGAATCGGCGGTATAAGCCGAACTCATTGAAGATACTTTCTACCAAGCCCTGCGGAGCATTGGAAAGCAAAGCTACGTCGTAATCGGGGCGGTTGAGTTTTAAGTTGCGTATGTAGCTTAACAATTCTACATTAAGAGAAAATATTTCCGTAAACTCCCGAATTATTACATTTTTGTCAATACTCAGTCCGCTCGATAAGTCATCCATCAGTTGAGATATAGTCTTGCCGCCTAAATCCGCATTTCCGAAATACCTTTCTTTAAGCTCCTTGGCCTGCTGCGGCGGAAATCTTTTTCCAAACCATACGGGCGCGAGCTCGCTTGTAAGTACCCCGAAGCAATCGAAAATAATCAGATTTTTCATTTCGCAAGCGCCTTTGCCAATTCTATTCTGTCGCCGTATTTATCCAGAATTTTTTGCAGTTCTTCATTTTGCGGATTTTCGTTAATTATAGCTCGCACGTTAACGTCCGAAAAGTCCGCCAATTTGGAATCGAGTATAATTCCGCATTTCGAGTCGTCGAAAGTATAGTACACGCATTTTGATATTTCCGCTATACGCTGCTTTGTGTATAATTCTTCGTTGTCGTGAGTATAGATTCCCGAATCGCTGTCCGCTCCGTTTGCCCCTATAAACGCCACGTCGATTTTTCTGAGATGATTGACGATTGCTTCCAAACTGTCGTGCCCGTCTATGCCTACGATAGCTTTTGTATTCGCTCGAACCATTCCGCCGGGCAGATAAATTATTGCGGGCGAGTTGTATTGATCACAGCCCAGCGCCGCGCAAATATCTGCTATTTTATTGGCGTGTTCGGTGGAAATAAGTATAAGCTTCAGTCCGCTTAAAGTGTGCGATTCGATACGTTTACATATGATATCTATTAAGAAACTCATAGTAGAGCCTGCGTCTATAAATACCGACTGACCGCTGCGAATATGGCGAGATGCGACGTAAGCTATGGCTTTTTTGCTTTCTGCGCTGACGTTTTGTTTCCACTGCGAGTGTTCTTCGGTAAGATACAGTACGTAACCGTCGAAGTAAACGCCGGATAACGTTGCGCATACTTTATTTAATAAATCGGGAAAGTCGTCGTACGATAGCTTGACTTCGAATTTGTGTGACAATTCGTTGTACAATTCGTCTACGCTTATCGGATTGTGTTCGCGATGCTTAAAAACTATTTTATATACCTTTTGACGAAACTCGTCCAAGAAACTGTTGGCGTCCTTTATAACCTTTGACACGGGCACGTTTTTAGGCTTGTGCATATTGTCAAGGTCGTTGATTATCAACGAAAACAGTTGTGCGGTAATTCTTTCGGCGCAGCTTTTGAAGCCTGTTTCTTCGTAGTTGTCAAGTTTTATGTATTTTATATTGTTAATCTCGGGATACTCTTGGTACGGATCTCCTTCCAAACTGGGCATAATTACGGGCAGCACAAAGCAACGGTTTACGCTTTTTTGACGCTCCAAAGCCCAGTTGAGTTCTTTGGTAACCCACACGTTAGATTGCCGCGAACCGCTTAAAAATACGATAACGTAATCCATTTCCGTTTTGATTACCGATTCGAACGTTTCTTCGAGCGGAGAACCCCACACCAGATTGTTTTCGTCCAGCCAGGTTTGCATTTGTTTGGGCAAATACGATACGATTGCTTTGACGTTGGTTTTGTTCATACTTGAATGGCTTAAAAAGACTTTCATTTGTAGATATCCCCTAAGTATATATATTTTTATTGTACCTTGAAGGGCGCAATTTGTCAATAAACAATATGAGCCTTGGATATACTTTTTCTGCGGATTATTTGTGCGGCGAAAAATACGCACCGAGTTTCAGTTTCTTTATCAACTGATTTTTTATTTCAAGCAGTTTGGCGCAAAAAGTTGTATTTTTTCGTATAAATATGGTAAAATATATTCGGTCGTATCCGTTTGCGGAGCGATACTACACATTTTTATATCTTTTTACCGAATAAAAAAGATATTCGTACCCCTTTGCGGACGAAATTGGAGTTTTTATGGTAAATTATAACAACAAGGCGTATCGTGTGGCGCGCTATGCTATTATGTTAGCGATTATATTCGTAGCCACCTTGCTGGACAGGGTTATAACTCTCGGTTTGCCGATTGCGGGAGCAACGGTGGAACTGCTTGTTACTTTTGCTTTATGCTTCCTGTTTAATTCTTGGATTGACGGTTTTCTTGCAAGTGCGTTTATGGGACTGTCGTCGTTTATTTTAGCGTTTCCTTTTGCCAAAGTAGCCTCGCAAAATCCGCTTATATCTATCGTACCGAGATTATTCGTAACGCTCCTTACGTTTTCCTTATACCGTTTGCTTTTGCTTGCAACTGCAAAAATGAAGAACAGAATACTCGGCCAAACTATCGCGATAGTACCTTCGACGATATTGGGGCTTGTTGCCAATACTATATTGTATATGGGCGCGTTGACGCTGTTTACCGACGCGTACGCTTCGTTGGTTGTCGCGCTGCAAGCGGTAGCGATACTCAATGTCTTGCCGGAGTATCTTGTGGCTATTTTCGGCGTCGCGCCGTTGGTTTTGGGCGTACGCCGCGGATTAAAACTCGGAGCCGACGGTAACAATTGGAAAATTAGCGACGTAGCATGCAAAAACGAAGCGGTTGCCGAACAGCCCGCCGTCAACGGAGAAATCTCTACAAACGATAACGGAGACAAATAATGATTATAGCTGTAGACATAGGTAACACCAATATAAAAATAGGATTGTTCGAAGCAAACGGTAGGCTTTCCAAGTCCTTCAAAATGTCCACCGACGTCAAGCGTACTTCCGACGAATACGTAGCGTTGCTTCTTCAATTGCTAAATCACGCCAAAATTGACGAGAAGTCTATAACAGGCGCTATAGTGTCGTCCGTTATTCCGCAGTTAGACTACACCTTTACCAACGTTATCAGTTATTGCTTCGGCGTAAAGCCGCTTATCGTAGGCGTAGGGGTAAAAACGGGGCTTGCCATACGTTACGACTTCCCGCGCGAATTGGGCAGCGACCGTATCATAACCTGCGTAGCCGCTGCCAAGCAGTACGGTGCGCCTTTGATACTTGTCGACTTCGGCACGGCAACAACCTTCAACGTTGTTAACGAACGCAGAGAGTTTATCGGCGGAGCGATAACGTTAGGACTCAAATCTACAATGGAAAGTCTTGCCGTATGCACTGCAAAACTCCCCAGTGTCGAATTGGAAACGCCCAAGAAAGCGGTAGCGCAGTCCACGGGCAAAGCCATTCAAAGCGGCGTAATATACGGCGCGGTAGGGCAGGTAAAGTATATGATAGACCGCATTAAGGCGGAAACGGGACTGCATAACGCTACCGTAATAGCTACGGGCGGTCTTGCCAATATAGTAAACGGCATAGAACCGCTGTTCGACCACGTCGACCGCGAGCTGTCGCTCAAAGGCTTGTACGAGATTTATGATTTGAATAATCAGTAGCCCGCGTTTTGCCTAAGTGCTGTCGGCAACAAATATAAACATAGATTACGTATAAATCTGATAAAAAGAATAATCTTAACGGCATGTAGAACGATTGAAATTAGGTTGCTGATTCTTTTGGATTTATGTAGTTGACAATCTTAAATCGATTGCGTATAATATCAACGTGGCGTCGGGTTGTTCCGACCAGACATTTTAAGTCTCACCACATTAAGGGTAACGATTGTTACCCTTATTTTTTATTTGACTTATATCTCCCCAGCGTATTCTATCCATATCCCATTTATTCAAGCGAATTTTATTTTACCCAAATACTTCTTTTGTATAGGTTTACTTTTACAGTCTTATTTTTAATACAAATCGGTTTGCTCATATCGTGGTTTTCTTTATCTGGTTAAGCCTGTTTTTCCTATTGTCTATTACGGCTGCTTAGATTTGAATTTGTAAGTCTGAAGGCGGAAATTATGTATAAATTTTTATTGGGTATAAACCTGTCGTATATTGTTGACATTTTGATTGACGTATTATACAATATTCAACGAACACTTGTTCTATTTTATGCAAGGAAAATCGTAAATGGATTTCAAACTTCATTCCAAATTTCAACCTTGCGGCGATCAGCCGCAAGCGATAGCGGAGCTTACGCAGGGGATACGCGACGGCTTGTCTACGCAGGTTTTGCGCGGAGTTACGGGCAGCGGCAAAACGTTTACTATGGCAAATGTCATTGCCAATGTCAACCGTCCCGCGCTTGTAATTTGTCACAACAAGACTCTTGCCGCGCAGCTGTGCAACGAGTTCCGCGAGTTTTTTCCGGAAAATCGCGTGGAGTTTTTCGTGTCCTACTACGATTACTATATGCCTGAAAGCTACATTCCAGCGCGTGATTTGTATATAGAAAAGGAGATTGACACCAACGACGAGATAGACCGTCTGCGCAACTCGGCAACTTGCAGCTTGTTCGAACGGCGCGATACCATAGTCGTTGCCAGCGTGTCCTGCATTTACGGTTTGGGCGCGCCCGACGAGTATTACCGTTTGAGTCTTTCTCTGCGCCCCGGCGACAACGTCTCGCGCGAACAGGTAATACGCAAGCTCATCGCTATTCAGTATACTCGCAACGATATGGATTTCCGCCGCGGAACGTTTCGCGTTCGCGGAGACACGGTGGAAATCTACCCTGCGTCCTATTCGGAACACGCTGTGCGAGTGGAATTTTGGGGCGACGAAGTGGAAAAAATTACCGAAATCGACGCGCTTACAGGCAATACCATAGCTAAGCTGTTGCATATTATGATTTACCCTGCTACGCAGTACGTTGTGGAAGGCGTTACGATGGAAAACGCAATGGACACGATAAAACGCGATATGGAAGCGGAAGTTCAGGCGTTCGAATCGGTCAACAAGCTTGTGGAAGCTCAGCGGCTAAAACAGCGCGTTTCATACGATATGGAAATGATGCGCGAAGTAGGCTATTGCAGCGGTATCGAAAACTATTCGCGGTACTTCGACGGCAGAGCGGTGGGGCAACCGCCATACACTCTGATGGATTATTTCCCCGAAGATTTTGTTACGTTCATAGACGAAAGTCATATGACTATCCCGCAGATACGCGGTATGTACAACGGAGACCGTGCAAGAAAGGTAAACCTTGTAAGCTACGGCTTCCGTATGCAAAGCGCTTACGACAACCGTCCGCTAACCTTCGACGAGTTCGACGGAAAGCTCGGTCAGCTAATATGCGTTTCCGCAACGCCCGCCGAATACGAAATGAAGCGTGCGGACAATGTTGTGGAGCAGCTTATACGTCCTACCGGACTGTTAGATCCGAAAGTGGAAGTCCGCCCCGTAAGCGGTCAGATTGACGACCTGCTTGGCGAGATACACAAGGTTGTAACCGACGGCGGACGCGTGCTTGTAACGACCCTTACCAAACGTATGGCGGAGAGTCTTACGGAGTTTTTGGCAAAGCATAATGTGCGCGTCAAGTATATGCACTCGGATATCGATACCTTAGAACGCGTGGAAATCGTTTCGGGATTGAAAAAGGGCGAGTTCGACGTGCTTGTCGGTATCAACCTTCTTCGCGAAGGACTGGATATGCCGCAGGTCAAGTTGGTTGCAATTTTGGACGCGGATAAGGAAGGCTTTTTGCGCAGCGATACCGCGCTTATTCAAACTATCGGGCGCGCCGCGCGTAACGCCGACGGTTGCGTTATTATGTACGCGGACGTTATGACTGACAGTATGAGCAGGGCAATAGGCGAAACCAACCGCCGCCGTGAGATTCAAAACCAATTTAACGTGGAACACAACATAACTCCCAAAACTATCGAACACGACGTGGAGAACACGCTGGAAATAACGCAAAAGGACGATTCCAAGATGACCGCGAAGGACTTGGAACGTGAAATAGAAAACGTGACCGCGCGTATGAAAACCGCCGCCAATCAGTTGGATTTCGAAGCCGCTATACAGCTTCGTGAGCAAGTGGTTAAGCTGACCAAACAGTTGGAAAGGGAACGGCGGCGCAAATCCAAGTAAACGCCGCGGCATTTGCACGCAAAACGTATTTATTGCTGAAAAACCGTTCAAACGCTGCAACATAGGAATAGTTGTATGATAAAATTTTACTGCTCGGGGAAAGAATTTCTCGCGGAAAACAAAGAAATACTCGAAGAATACCCGCTTGAAACGGTGTTTTTCGAAGTCAATGCCAAAGCGATAGAACACGCTAATCTTAACGATTTTCTCGTTCGTTTGCAGGTTAGCGGTAAGTGTCTGATTGCTGTGCATAATTCGCATTACCCGATGGTTATTTTCGGAGATTCGTCTTTGTGCGCAGAACTTGCTCGGGAAGTGTACGGGCGCAAGCTGACGTTCGATAAAATTTTAGGTTGTCTCGATACCTGCGAAGCATTTCTTGCAGAGTACGGTAAGTTTGTCGTATGTACGCACGAAATAAACCACGCTATGGATATTATGCGTTGCGACAGAGTTTTAACCGACAACGTCGACGGCGTAGAACGGCCGTCGGACAATGATATCGACGAATTGGCGCGGCTGATTGCGGATTTTACCGCCGAAGCGTTGGGCGACAGCGCGGACATTGAAAAAGTTAAAAAGTACGTTGCGGAAAGATTGAAAATGTTTGTCGTAATACGCTGCTGCGGCAAGATAGTGTCGCTTGCTTCGCTGAAACGCGAAACGGACAAATTAGCCTGCATAGCTGACGTTTATACTCTGCCCAGTTACCGCTTAAAGGGATTGTCTTGCAAAGCGGTAACATACCTTACCAAAGAAATAATCGCAAGCGGAAGGCTTGCATATTTGTTTGTGGACAAAAACAATCCTGTGTCCAATCATTTGTATACTAAAATCGGCTATACCTACGCCGTTCCGCAATTCGAAATTAAAATAACTCGATAGGAAGCTTATGAAAGATATCGTCATAAAAAACGCAAAAGAAAACAACCTGAAAAGCGTCAGCCTTACTATTCCGCGCGACAAGTTAGTGGTGTTTACGGGGTTGTCCGGAAGCGGCAAATCGTCGCTTGCGTTCGACACTATATTCGCCGAAGGTCAGCGCAGATATGTCGAAAGTTTATCCGCATATGCTCGGCAGTTCTTGGGGCAGATGGACAAGCCGGACGTAGAGAGTATCGAAGGTCTGTCTCCCGCAATTTCGATAGACCAAAAGACTACTTCGTCCAACCCGCGCTCTACGGTAGGCACGGTCACGGAAATATACGATTATCTCCGTTTACTATACGCCCGTATAGGAGTGCCTTATTGTCCGCATTGCGGATTGGAAATAACCAAGACGACGGTGGATCAAATCTGCGACCGCGTTATGTCGCTTCCGCAAGGAACCAAGCTTCAAATACTTGCGCCGATAGTGCGCGGACGCAAAGGCGAATACGCCAAGCAGTTCGAACAGCTTAAAAGACAAGGCTTTATGCGCGTCGTCGTGGACGGAAATTCCTACACATTGGACGAAGAAATCAAGCTCGAGAAGAACGTTAAGCACAACATAAGTGTGGTTGTAGACCGCCTTGTTGTCAAGGCAGAGATGAATACAAGACTTTCCGACAGCGTAGAAACGGCGTTAAAGCTTGCCGAAGGATTGGTCGTAGTGTCCGCCGACGGCGTGGACACGACCTATTCCGACAAGTTTGCCTGTCCCGATTGCGGGTTTACTCTTGAAGAAATGGAGCCTCGTTCTTTCTCCTTCAACAGTCCTTTCGGCGCGTGTCCCGAGTGCTTGGGATTGGGCTTCAAGCAGGAATTCGACGAACGGTTGATTTTGCCTGACGATTCGAAAACCCTTCACGGCGGAGCAATAAAGCTTCTCGGTTTCAATCTCGGCGCGGCAAGCTGGATGCGTATGTATTTCGATTCTTTGGCGTTGAAATACGGTTTTTCCTGCGACGTGCCTGTGCGCGAGCTTTCCGAGTCGGCGTATAATACTATTATGTACGGTAACGGCGGAGAAAAGGTAACCTGCGTATTAGACGACGGGCGTACGTTTAACGCCACGTGGGAAGGAGTAATTCCTATGATGACGCGCCGCCACAACGAATGCAAAAGCGATTGGACGCGCGGCGAATACGAAAAATTTATGGTGGACAAGCCCTGTCCCAAGTGTCACGGCAAACGGTTGAAGGACGAGATACTGTCCGTCAAGGTAGGCGGACTCAATATTTTCGAAGTGGGCGAGCTGTCTATCGTCAAGGCGTTGGAATTTTTCGAAAATCTTAGTTTGGACGAAACGCGCGCCAAAATAGCCTATATGGTATTAAAGGAAATAAACGCTCGCTTGAAGTTTTTGGTAGACGTAGGTCTCGGTTATCTTACGCTTAATCGAAGTTCGGGTACGCTATCGGGCGGCGAAGCGCAGCGCATACGTTTGGCGACGCAGATAGGCAGCGGGCTTACCGGCGTAGTGTATATTTTGGACGAACCGAGTATAGGACTTCATCAGCGCGACAACAATAAGCTGATTGCTACACTTACGCGGCTGCGCGACATAGGCAATACTCTTATCGTAGTCGAACACGACGAAGATACTATCCGTTCCGCCGATTTCGTTGTTGACGTGGGACCGGGCGCGGGCGTTCACGGCGGAGAGATAGTGTACGTCGGCGACGTGGAAGGGCTTAAAAAGTGTAAACAGTCCGTAACGGGTAAGTATCTTTCGGGGGAGTTGTCCGTCGAAGTTCCCGCAGAACGCAGGCAGGGCAGCGGCAATTTGCTTACCGTCAACGGAGCGCGCAAAAATAATCTCAAAAACATCGACGTATCCTTCAAGTTAGGCTGCCTAAACGTTGTTACAGGCGTATCAGGAAGCGGCAAGAGCAGTCTTGTCAACGAAGTGATTTTACCCCATTTGGAAGAAAAACTGAACAAAGCCAAACCCGCACATGTGGACTGTGACGAAATTGTCGGTACAGAGAATTTAGACAAGGTAATTTCCATAGACCAAAGCGCAATAGGTCGTACTCCGCGCAGTAATCCCGCAACGTACACAGGCGTGTTTACTATGATTCGCGAACTGTTTGCGGCAACTTTGGACGCTAAGGAGCGCGGCTATACGGCGGGGCGTTTCAGTTTTAACGTCAAGGGCGGACGCTGCGAGCATTGCGACGGCGACGGAATATTGCGCATTGCTATGAACTTCCTTCCTGACGTATACGTTCCCTGCGAAGTGTGCCACGGCGCGCGTTACAACCGCGAAACGCTTGCCGTCAAGTACAAGGGTAAATCTATATCCGACGTACTGGATATGACAGTGGAAGAAGCGGTAGGCTTTTTCGAAAATATTCAGTCCATACGCAACAAAATTCAGACCTTATACGACGTAGGATTGGGTTATATCAAGTTGGGGCAGCCTGCTACAACTCTTTCGGGCGGCGAAGCGCAGCGTGTAAAGTTGGCAACGGAATTGTCCAAGCGTTCCACTGGCAAAACGCTGTATATTTTGGACGAGCCGACTACTGGACTGCACACTCACGACGTGGCAAAGCTAATCGCCATTTTGCAGCGGCTTGTTGCAAGCGGCAATACGGTAATAGTTATCGAGCATAACCTTGACGTAATCAAGGTGGCGGACTACATTGTAGATCTCGGACCGGAAGGCGGCGACCAAGGCGGCACGGTGGTTGCTTCGGGAACGCCCGAACAGATAGCCGATACTCCGTCAAGTTATACGGGACAGTTTCTCAAACCTATTCTTAACAGATAACGGCAATACGGTACGTCTTATAAACCGCAGCAGAAATCTTAATTTCTGCAATACGAAAAGGCTCGCAATCTCCAACCGATTGCGAGCCTTGCTATTTCCGCTTTCTATGTTAATTTTGCTTACCCTTTTGTTTATTTGCGTGCGTTTATCTTAAAATACGTTTTAGGCTGTACGCATTACATTAACCATATAATCAGTCCGTAAATTCCGCACGCTATCGGCAGCAGCAGTATGCTTACCGTCAGGAACGCCGCGTCGAAGGAGTTTCTTTTCGGCGTGTAAATGTACGTTGCTACGGCAAAGAATAACTCAACCAAGTAATACGCGCAGAATAAAACTGCAAATACAATCGCCGCTACGGAATAGTTGGGAGAATTGCTTCCCGCTCCCGTCGTTACGAACAGCAGCATAAAGGTTACCGCAAGTACCGCCAATACCGCCTGTACCGCCGTGATAACCGACTGCGTTATTTTTCTTATCCGTTGGTTTTCGTAATATTTCTTCATAGCTTTTTTTATTTTACCGCCGCAATAAACTTGCTGTTTTGTAACTATTGAATATAGTTCAGTATCTTTCTGTCGATGTCAAACACGTCTTCGCGTAGTCGGTTATATTCCCGTATGCTTTCAACCATACTGCGTTTTTCCGTTTTTGTTAAGTTGACTTTCTCGTACAAATCTCCGCACATTTCCAAACGGTCTATTTCGAATTTGCCCGTTTCTTCGTTTTTTAGCAAATATCCGTCGATAATCTTGCCGTTTATTTTGTACAGAATATACGCCGCCCAGTCGCCTACTGCTCCCGCGTCGTAGCATACTCGTAACTCGCTGTCGCCCAGTATTTCCGATAGTGCTTCGCGAAAAACCTTGCAGCAGCCTTGGTTGGTAAGATATTGCGAGGCAGTAGTGTATTCTCTGCCGTTTTCGGTATAAAAGGAGCTTGTGATTTTTTCTATAAGCTCTTGTTTTTCGCAGGGCAGTTTGTTAGACATATCTACGTCGTCTAACTTAGACAAGGCAAGCTCCAAATTATCCTGCGACATATCTCCTTTTTTCGCGCTTTCGATAAAGAGCTTTTTCATAAACTTTTTCTCTTGATTTTTGTACCGTTCCGAATAGCCGTGCTTGGAGCGGTACAGCAGTATTCCCGAAAAAACCGCTGTCATAACGCCGAACGCTGCAATCAAGCAGCAGCCCGTTATCGCATTGTTGCGGTACGCTTTTATCGTATCGTTCAAATACAGCACGCAGGTTCCGTTTACGTACAATTCTACTATCTCGTAAGGGTATTTCGAGCCGTTTATTACTTTGCATTGCAGGCTGTCGCCTTTATTCAGTTTGTCCATTGCCGCTTCGTCCAAATTTCTTCTCGTAATGGACTGTATAACCAGCGGCTCCGTTTCCTGCTCTACGTAAATTTCGTAAATACTGCTTTTGCCGAGCGACGTGTCCAACGCGCGCGTCAGCGTGTATTCTTTACTTTGTATTTCTCCCAAATCGTGGAAGTATACCAAGCAAAACGCGCCTGCAAACAGCCCCAACGCAAAAATTATCGCTACTATACCCAATATTAAATTTTGTATTTTAGATAATATAATCATAATCGTATTACGTCTGCCTATTGCTTATATAAAAAGTATAACATACTGCAAAATGTCTGTCAATAGTGAAAAAAAGCGTGGACGTTGCCGTCAAAATGCCGTCATATTACTTTGTAGCGTATTTGATTGTAAAAAAAGTCAAAATGGTGTAGAATAGTTATAACAAACTTTAACGGTGAACTATGACTAAACAAAAATTACTGCTTATCGACGGCAACAGCATACTCAATCGCGCGTATTTCGCCCTTCCCCCGCTCAACGACAAGGACGGTAACAACGTCAACGCCGTTTACGGCTTTATGAACGTTCTAATCAAAGCGGTAGACGATTACAAGCCGGATAAATTGATTGTCGCATTCGATAAGCGCGGTCACAATTTTCGCAAGGATATCTACCCCGAATACAAGGCGAACCGTACAGGTATGCCGGAAGATTTGTTTAGGCAAACGCCTGTTCTGCACGAATTGCTAAGTATTATGAACGTTACGGTAGTGGAAGAAGCCGGCGTGGAAGCGGATGATATTATCGGCACTATATCGGCAGCGTTCGACGGCGACAGCTTTATTGTTTCGGGCGACCGCGATATGTTTCAGCTTGTGTCCGACAGGATAACGGTGCTGTTCACTCGTAGGGGAGTTACGGACGTGGAAACGGTTACTCCCGATACTCTAATGAAAAATTACAATCTCACGCCCAAGCAGGTAATAGAATACAAGGCTCTCAGGGGAGACACTTCCGACAATATTCCGGGGGTAAAGGGCGTCGGCGAAAAGACCGCGATGCAGCTGCTTTCAAAGTACGGCGATATCGACGAGCTTTACCGCCGAGTAGAAGAAGAAAAGGGCGCATTGAAGGAAAAGCTGATTTCCAACAAGGAAATGGCGTACGTCAGCCGTCAGCTTGCAACTATTCTTACGGACGCGAACGTTCAATTCGATATCGGCGGTACGGGATTATACGAGCTTAACGCTGACGTAAAGACGATGATGGAAAGTTTGCAATTTCGTTCGTTGGTTTCCCGTTTAGACTTTGGCGCAGAAGCGGTCGGCTGCGAGCGCACTGCGGTTGCAACGGAAGAGATTGCAACCCTATCCGAGCTGCGTAGGGCAATAGAAGAAATGTCCCAAGCGGACTACTTTGCATTTTGGATGACGGCTGAAAACGTTGTTTATTTGTCCTGTAACGCCGAGCGTGAATACGTTATCCGTCCGTCGGACAGCTTTTTGGACGAATTAACCCTTCAAACGGTATTTGATGAGCTTAAAACTCTGTTGGCTTCCGCTACGCCCAAGGCGACTTACGATCACAAGGCTCTCCGTCACGTTTTAGCGGCTTACGGTTTGCAGTTGAACTCAGTCAAATACGACGTTTGCATTATGCAGTATTTGGTGGAATACCGTTCCTACAAAGATTTACCGAGCTTATGCGACGCTTACGGCTACGGCAGTTACGGCGCAGGCGTATTCGCTCTGTCCACAGTGCTTATGGGCAAGCTTACGGAACTCGATATGGCTAAGCTGTACAACGAGATAGAACTGCCTCTTTCCGACCTGCTGTACCGTATGGAAGTGGAAGGAGTCAAGGTAGACGAGCAGCTGCTTGGCAAAATGTCCGCCGATATGCGCGCCGAGCTGGATAAAATAAGCGCGGAGATACACGAACTTGCAGGCGAAACCTTTAATATAAACAGTCCTATGCAACTGTCAAAAGTATTGTTCGAAAAGCTTAAGCTTCCGCACGGCAAAAAAACTCATCGCGAGTATTATACTACCAACAACGAAGTACTGGAAAAGTTGGCGGATAGGCATCCCATAATTCCCAAAATATTGGAGCACCGCAAGATAGCCAAGCTGCTCAATACCTACGTAGACGGTTTGAAGCCGCTTTTAAGGCGCGGTTTGGTTCATACAACCTATAATCAGGCGTTAACGTCCACAGGCAGACTGTCCAGCTCCGACCCGAATTTGCAGAATATTCCCATTCGTAACGAAATGGGCAAGGAAATCCGCCGTTTGTTTGTGTCTAAGTACGGCGTTTTTGTGGGCGCGGACTATTCTCAAATAGAACTTCGGCTGCTTTCCGCTTTTTCGCAGGACGAAAACCTGCTTGACAGCTTCAAGAACGGCGAAGACATTCACTCCCGTGTGGCAAGCGAGCTTATGGGAATTCCTTCCGAGCTTGTAAACTCCGATATGCGCCGTATGGCAAAGGCGGTCAACTTCGGCATCATATACGGAATCAGCGACTACGGTCTTTCGCAAAACGCCAATCTGTCTTTGAAAAAGGCTCACGATTATATTCGGCTTTACTTCGAACGTTTTCCCAAGATAAAGGCGTATCTCGATGCTTGCGTTGAATCTGCCAAGTGCGAAGGGTACGCAGTAACTCTTGCGGGTCGCCGCCGCCAAATTCCCGAATTGAAGTCCGCAAACTATAATTTGCGTTCCTTCGGCGAACGCGTAGCTATGAATATGCCGCTACAAGGCAGCGCGGCGGATATTATGAAGATAGCCATGCTGCGCGTGGACGAAGCGATAACGCGCGAAGGGTTAAAGAGTAAAATTGTCCTGCAAATTCACGACGAATTGATAGTGGATTGCTATAACGAAGAAGCGGAACGCGTCAAGGAAATTATTAAGCGCGAAATGGAAAACGCAGTAACTCTTGCGTGTCCGCTAACCGTCGAAACGGAAGAAGGAGCAACGCTCTATGAAGCGTAAGGTAATTGCCGTAACCGGCGGTATAGGCAGCGGCAAAAGCACTGTTATTAACATTCTGCGACGTGCCGGCTACGCTACCATCGATTGCGACGAATTGGCGCGCGAAGTGGCAGAGTATCCCGAAGTGGCGGAAAACGTCCGCAATCTGCTCGGCGACGGATACGTCACGGACGGCAGGCTTAACCGCAAGGCGATACGCGATAGAGTGTTTGCCGACGAAAAGTTGCTTGCACGCTATAACGAGTTGTTTTTCGATAATACGCTTCGGTTGTTAAAAGCACGGATAGAAGAAATACAAGGTGATGTGTTTGTGGAAATATCTGTTTTTTATGCGTTTGAGTATCATTGGGATGCCGTATGGTTGGTAACTTCTGACGAAGCGGAGCGCAAACGGCGGGTAATGGAACGCGACGGCGTGTCGGCAAACAGTGCGGACGAGATTATTTCCAGTCAAAAGATATGTTCCGATTACACTGTCAATATCGTTAACGACGGCGATTTTGAATTACTCCGTCGCCGTGTAGAACGAGCAATTGCCGAGACGTTAAATCGGTGACGTTGCTTTTCTGACATTTTGTTGTTTTTTTATGAGACCATAGAATAATTTTATATTTAATATAGATTATTTATATGTATAGTTTCCTTTGTAAACCGCGGCAAATATTTGACATATAATGCTAAAAAGACTAAAATATGTAAGGCTGAAAATAAGATTAAACAAAATGCGTTGTGTACGACTCGTACAGACAACGCTTTTAACTTTTCCGTGTCGCACGTTTAGGAGTAGAATATGAACAGTTTATTGGTAATTGCAATAGCGTTGATATTGGGTTTGTTATCTACGCGTTTAATGAAGCTTATCGGGCTTCCTAACGTTACGGGTTACTTAGTAGTGGGTCTTATCATCGGACCGTACGCTTTGGGACAATTTGTTCCGGGCGCCGTGGAAGCGTTTGACGGACTCGGTATAATAAGTACGGTGGCTTTGGGCTTTATCGGCTTTTCCATAGGCGTTGAATTCAAGATTTCACACATAAAAGAAATAGGCAAAAGCGCGGTAGTGATAACATTCTTCCAAGCGCTTGCAGCAACGCTTTGCGTAGACCTTGCGCTTTATCTTATCGGGCTTATCCCCGCAATCAATATGCCCGTGCACGAAGCCATTATTCTCGGCGCAATAGCCACGGCAACCGCGCCTGCTGCAACTTTAATGGTAGTGCGTCAGTACAAGGCAAAGGGTAAGGTTACGGGGACGTTATTGCCCGTAGTTGCTCTCGACGACGCGGTAGGTCTTATAGTGTTTGCCGTATCCAACTCCATTGCTTTATCTCTTGCGCAGTCGGCTTTAAGCGGCGCGGCTGCCGTAGACGGCGCGCAAATGGCTCTCAGCATTGCCGTGTGGCCCTTTGTCGAAATCCTTGCTTCGTTGGCAATAGGTTTGGGTATCGGCGCGTTGCTGTCGGTTATTCCCCGCTTTTTCAAGTCGCGCGATAACCGAACGATAGCTACAATTATAGCAGTTTCGTTATCTCTCGGCATATGCGAGCTGTTTTCGTATCTCAAGGACAATTTCGGCTGTCCTTTCGGATTGTCCGATTTGTTGGTTTGTATGATGGCGGGCGCAACCTTCGTCAATATGCGCAAAGAAGCCACGCAGATTATGGAAGGCACCGACCGTTGGACGCCTGTAGTGCTTATGTTATTCTTCATTCTGTCCGGAGCGGAACTTAACGTTCTTATGTTCGCCGATTGGAGCGTAATAGTATGTCTTGTTGTTTATCTTATCGCGCGTTGCTGCGGCAAGTACTTCGGCACAATGGCTGGCGCTTCTATTACCAAGAGCGATCATAACGTCCGCAAGTATCTCGGTATCACACTTTTCCCGCAGGCTGGCGTAGCTATCGGTATGGCTACAATGTGCAAGAAAGAATTCGAAAAATTCGGCACTGCGGAAATGAGCGCAATCGGCGCAAAAATAGTTACTATCACAATGTGCGCCGTTATGGTGTACGAGCTTGTCGGTCCCGTGCTTACCAAGTGGGCATTGGCAAAAGCAGGCGAAATTTCTCCCGAAAATTTGCGCAGACCCAAGCGTACGAAGAAGTATCTTGCAACGGCAAACGGCGCGCCTGTCGAAACGGTTGTTACTCCCGTCGAAGCCACTGCCGAACCTGTTGCCGAAGCTCAAACCGAGCAAGTTCAACCGATTGCCCAACCTGCCGAAACGGAACGTCCCGACGGCAAGGACGAAAAATAACTCTTTTGCATTTCATTGTCCGCCGCAAATAGGTTTGCAGCGAGCGACGAAATAACTACGCTCCAACATATTGGGGCGTAAACTTTTATTAGGGAGTATTTTATGAAAAGTAAATCCACAATGTACGAGCTTATGCGTAAAAGCGAGCTTATGGACGATGACGGAATGAACATAGAAGAAGCGGAAGCGCGCGACGAGCGCAGTTCCGCCGAAAAATTTAAGGAAAAATACAAGGATTTTTATACTGATATAAAGACCGACATTTCCGAAGATTGGTAAGTCTCTCGTGCATTCCGCTTTTGACTTCGATTCGCTACGCTCATAGGCGCAAAAGCGGAATACACTCGCTCTCGGTGTTTATCGGTCAACTTTATCTTTGATTTTTCTCGCGCTCAGTCGTGGACGGGTCAGTACACTCGTATCGCGAAATCCGCGCGCGCCTTGCCTTGCTCGTTTCTTCGCCATCAAACGGGTAAGTACCTTTGTTCTGTTATGTCGTTTCGCCCAAGTGAACGAAGCGAGCGGAGAAATCCAGCGCAGCGTAGCCTTATAAAATTAGCTCGAACAGAGCGAAGAACAAATTAAAAATCCATCGAATACTCGGTGAATTTCCATTCGCCGCCGTTGCCTAATATCAGTTGTTTTTTTTCTAAACCTTTCGTGTTCTTTTGTCCCGTAACAATTTGCCATAGTTTATTTGTTTTCTAAAACTTTCTGTCGTCAAACGGGTTGTCGGTATAACCGGTCTTGTAGCCGGGGTTTTCTTCGGGGCGCATAGCGTTGGGGTAGTGTATGTCGCTTTTTATGTCGGTAGTTACTTTTTGCAGCGCGGTACCTATTCCGTAAGGGTTTTCCACATCCCACAATACGGCAGAATTGACGGACGAGTTTATATAAATGTCGCCGACTTTGAATATTCTGTCTATAAACCCTACCTTTATATTTACCGAATCGATTTCAGTGTAGTTTACAAATTTGAAATCGATACCTATAATTCCCGAACGGATAATCACGCGCTTGTCCGTAATTGCGTATTCCAAGTTTTTAACTTCTCTAACCGCTCTTACGGTATTTGCAATCCATATCCAAACGGGAGTTAAATGAAGCAAAAAGAACGGTATAATGAAGCCCAATATTTCAAGCGGAATTTGCTCTTGAGCCATACCCATTGAAATAAAGAATATAAACATTCCGTCGAAAATCATCCAAATTATTGCAATTGGCAGCATTTTAAGCATAGCCGCCAGTACGTACGACTTTGCGTTTGGCTTGCCCCGCCACAGAATTTTTTCCGAGTCGTTTACTATGTCGTCTATGCTGTTTTTTTGTAAAGCGTTTTCGTAAAAATATTTTTCGTCTATTTTCATAACCAAGAATAAACTCCTAACAAATATTTTGTAACTGTAATTTCTACGCGCTTATTATAAATCTTAATTGCTATTCTGTCAAGGTTGTTAGACTCGTTCGGTTCTGTAAACGGCAAAGGCGATTTTTTGTATAAAAAGCGTAGTTCTACGTTATGACTATATTACTAATAATACAACAATTTTTAACATTTTCGACTAAAAACAGTTGACATAGAAAGAAGTATGTAGTAAGATAAATAAGCTGTACAAAAAA
>CAJUIZ010000003.1 GCA_910586625.1 uncultured Christensenellaceae bacterium | reverse complement strand
CTCTTGCCATAAAAAATGCACCTCCAAATGTGTCTAACTTTTGGGGTGCATTTCACTTGCGTAGCAGTCCTTTATTTAATAACTTTAACTTCCGTTATTCCGTAATAAAGCAAGGTTTTGACGGCTTGTTCGTCTATCAGCTCTCCGTTGTGAAGCACGGGAACGTTATGAAGAATAAACTTGCGGGGTTATTTCTTACTATATTACTTCCTAATATTACGCGCTGCGACAAACGGTCGCGTATGATGCATAAGATACCGATCAGTTTAACCGAAATATATCATCGTACTCGGCGTTTAGTATTTGTTTTAGCAATACTATTTCGTCGGGATACAAATGCCGTTGTCCTACTTCTATTTTTGCTATTGCGCTACGTGTCACGTCGCAGCCTGCAAGCTGTAATTTTGCAGCTAATTCGTCCTGCGTCATCTTGCATTTCTCTCTTAACGCGCGTATATTTTCGCCTATCTTTTTTTCCGTCTGTTTGTTCATAATTATCTCTCCTTGCGCCTATACGGGTGCAAAACGCTTGACTTTATTATGCGCCTATACTATACTCTTTTTGCACCTATATAGGTGCAAAAAGAAAAGCGCTCGGTTATTGACCGTTCGACGGCGTAAAAAGTGTTTTGAGCGATTAATTTTTGTGTTGAAACAGTTTAAGAAGGAGAAAAGTTAATGAATAAATGTAGCAAGTGTAATGCGGAGTTTGAAGGGGCGTTTTGTCCGCAATGCGGAACAAAATGCGACGCGGAAAAGGTATGTCCCGAATGCAAAGCGGTAGTGTTAGGAAGCGTAAAATTTTGTAACTACTGCGGATACGACTTTTCGGGCGGCAATACGGCTGCGGAAGAAGCTGTCCGCAGTGAAACAGCAGCTGCAAGAAGTACTGCCGACAGTAAACCGCAGCTAAGAGAGTTGTTTCCCGAGTGGAGTGTTTTGGCAAAGATACTGCCGAATGTTCCGATATTTGCGCTGATGTTATTTTCGCTTTTGACGTGGGCGTTTTGTGCCGCGCCTTTCGCTTCGTTTTTCGGGGAGAGTCTCGGTAACGCGTACTCTACAATAAACGGATTGAGCGACGATTATTTACCTATTGCATATGCGGCATTAGTTTTTTGCGTATTAAGTTGTGCATATTCGGCTACGGCGGCAGTGTTGTTTTTTCTGCCGTCAACGTCTAACGTTAAAGCAAGCAAAATAAAACTGAGTTCTTTGATGGGGTACGTAGGCAACGTATTTTACATTTCATTTTTTGCTCTTGGATGCGCCGTTATCGCCAAGTCCGATGAAATAGGCGCGGAAAAGGGAGCTTTTGCAGGCGTCGTCATTGCGTTTGCCGCAGTGTTTGCGTTGCTGTCAGTCGGATCGATAGCCGCCGACTTACTGCTTCGCCGTTACGGTATTTCGTATGCTCAAGCAGCGCAAGACATCGAACGCAAAAGAAGCGAATGTGAAAAATTGTGCCGTCGATACCAATCGAGAACAAACGTCTGCGCGCAGTCAAAGCAAATTTTAGCCGCAGCAAATATATCGGAACCGACAGCCGTCGATATTCCAAATAAACGTCTCAGACGTAAATTAGAGCGTTTTAACGGCGGAATATTCCGCGTTGCGTATGTTTTTAGTTTTATAGTGTTTTTGACTTGTATGATAGTAACGATTGCTTTATGCTCCGTGTCTTCCGCAATAACGAATTATGCACGTATTGCTTTCGGAGTTATTACTGGAGTACTATTCGTAATCACTGTGGTTTTTGCCGTTTGCAGTTATACTAAACAAAAACTGTACCGTATAAGCCGCAAAAAAGGACTTATTCAAAACGATTTCGAGCTGTTAGACCGCGATACGGCATTAAAACGTATAAAAAACAACAAAATACAACTTATTATTTGCGGTGTGCTGACGATTTTAATGATTATCGTAATTATAGTTCAAGAAGTAAGTTTTCGCGCTCGGTTTCCTGTCGGAGACATTGCCGACATAGATGTAGATGTGTTGAAGAAGGCGTCTATTGAATTATTTTCAGTGTTTATATTACTTTCGATTGTATTCATTTTTTTTGCATTGTTATCATTTAGTTACATGCGCGGAAGAAAAATCAGTCGTATATTTGGCTTGAACGGTAAAAATCAACCGCAATACGACGTTATTACGTGTGACGGAGAAATTCCTTTAACGATTGAATTGTTCAGCAGGCAAATCTACGATTACGATATGTATTGCCGCGAGATGCGCTACTACAATTACAATTTGCGTTTGGCAGGCTCGGGTAAGCCTACCGTCGAACGTCCGCAATATAACTCGCATATTAAAAAAATCAAAGCGTTAGCGGTGTTGTGTGCGGTTGCAGTTGCGGCATTGTCAATAGCAGTGGGTATAATCGTCGACAGTCAAAATATATTTAAGAAAAGCAAAGTCGTTAAAATACACAATGGTATGACTAAGGACGAAGTCGTCAAAGTGTTGGGAGAAACGGAGTTCGCAAGCGACTATTCTTGGAATTATTACAGCGCTAATTACGTAAAACTTATGCGCGAAGCGGAAGATTTGAACAAACAGATGGCAAATGCGACGAGTTTAGAGCAAGCACTTGCAATACAGAAAAAAATAGACGAACTCGATAAGAAAATGAAAGACACTACGTTCAAGTATATAACCGTCAGCTTCGATTCGGACGGCAAGGTAATAAACGTCGAATACGATTTTAACTTCAAAATAAACGGAGACAAAAGTCGTTCGCGAGTACCCCTTTTTATAAACTGCTGGCATAGCCCTTGTTCTCGCCTGACTACCGACACCGCAACGCAGTGGTTGGCTTAACGCTCGCCGTACTCGAAGCGACAGTTTTCAATAATTGGTCTTAATGACGCGGCAATATCATATTAACAAAATACAAAACCCCGCAAGCACTCTTGCGGGGTTTTGTTTCTTTCTGTTAATTATTAAATTTCGTGTAATACGTCTTAACTCAAATAAACGGATAGACTGTATGTGATACGCTTATTTTACTTACTGAGCTTTATCGCAGTACGGACAAGCGAAAACGCGGTTATTTTACAACTTTAACTTCCGTTATTCCGTAGTAAAGAAACGTTTCAACGGCTTGTTCGTTTATCAGCTCTCCGCCGTAAAGTACGGGGACTGCGGGCGGACAGGAAACGGTAGGGCATGCGAGTACGCGTCCAAGGGCTTTGGTAACGTCTACGGTTTCGGTATCGGCTGTTAGCGCTTGCTTCATAGTAGTAACGCGTGCGGGCTTAAAGGCGAAGTTCGGCTGTTCGAGCGGCGGCTTTTTCGGAATGTCTTTTAACGCCCGTTCCAGCGCATTCAGCTCGCTTTCGTCGTTTTCTGCGGATATCATAAGCACAACGAAGTCGGCGTCGAAGTACTCCGCAATAACGTTGCCGTCGGCAAGAATTTTTGCAAGTGCGCGCCCGTCGTAGCCGTATTGCTTTGCGTTAACGGTAATTTTCAGCGGTTCGCTACCTACAAGCGTATAGCCGTATTCCGTAAGCTCGTTTTTTAGTCTTTTTACGCGTTCGGCGGTTTGCTTTATTTTATCTGCATAGCCGCCCGCCAGCATACCGTTTACTTTGTCTAACGACTGCAAAATAAGGTAACCGGGGCTTGTGGAGCCGAACATTGCAAGAGCGTCGGCTGCGTTATCCTTCAAACGTTGCGGCGCGTTTTTGCCTATGTGCAGATACGCTCCGCCGGTTAAACAGGGCAGCGTTTTGTGCGCCGAATCGCAGCACATATCCGCTCCGACGTCCATCGGGTGGCGTTCGTCGTCTAAAAATTTCAAGTACGCCCCGTGCGCGTTGTCGCAAATAAGCAAGCTGCCGTATTTGTGAGCGACTTCCGAAAGCCCATTGACGTCGGCAATATTGCCCAAGTAGTCGGGCGAAGTGATAAACACCGCGTCGGGCGGACAAGCGAGCTTTGCAAGCGTATTGTCTAACCCCGCAGGCGTAACCAAGCAGCCGCACAGGGTGGGGCTTGCGCTTTCGTCATCTATCCATATTACGTCTATATCGAGTAGTGCAACCGTCAGCGCAAATACCTTGTGCGCGTTGCGTGTGGCGGCGACAAGCGGTTTGCGCCCTTTATTTGCCGAAAGGAGCGACGTTAAGTACAGCATAGCGCGAATACACAGCGAGCTGCCTTCGGCGGAGTAGAAGGTCGCGCCCGTCCCGAACAGCTCGGTTGCGTTCGCCTGACTTTCGGCTATTATTCCACGTGCTTGGTACAGGCTGTCCGCGCCGGTAATCTCCGTTATGTCGTACGGCTCCGAGCCGAGCAAAGCATTGCCCTTGTGTCCGGGCATATGAAACCGAGCGTATTTCCGCTCGGCGTATTGTTTTACAAAATCGCAAATAGGCGTTTTAGTTTTCATTGTTTTTGTTAAATCTCATTTTTGATGTTTTATATGCGCAAGAAAAAAAGCGGCTCGCACACTCGCATAGATTTCTCGCTCGCTTGAAAACATTCGCCGTCTTTTGGCGAAACTGCATTCGCTATGCTCATTACGCTCGAAATGACAAGGAATGGTTATTTCGTATCGACAACAGTTTCAAAATAAGTTCCCGCGAAGTCAGGGCGTGTACCTGACCTTCGCGCCCATACGGGGCTGGCGGGGTTGTACGCCCGCCTAAGTCGGAATATGATGCGCTTGTGTTCAAGCGCAACTCCCAAGCCCGACCGCGACGGAGTTAGAACTGCTAGCACAAAGCGCAGCGACTGCGTTCAGTTCCCGTCGCGCGTGTGGTCGGAAATCTTAATCATAATGGCGCATTCTATGCGCTTCTTGAACAGCTCGCAGCCCTTGGGATACACTCCGTTTATGTCGCCCGAAGCGTGGTAGGCGTTTGCCGCGCACGCGCCGGAGCAGTACAGCTTAGCCCAGCAGTTTTCGCACTCCGCCTTTGTGTAAACGTTGCATTTGCGGAAGCTTTCACGCAGAGCGTCGTTGGTTACTCCGTCGTAAATATTGCCTAATTTGAAGCGTTCTTCGCCCACGAATTGGTGGCAGGGGTACAAGTCGCCCCAAGGGGTTACCGCCATATATTCCGTTCCGCTTCCGCAGCCGGATACGCGCTTGTAAACGCACGGACCGCCCGTTAAGTCTATCATATAGTGGTAGAAGGTGAAGGGCTTTCCTTCCTTCTGCCGACGTATCATAAGCTCGGCTAACTGCTCGTACTGTTTACACACAACCTTTACGTCGTCGTCGGTAAGCCCTGCGGGGTCGTTTTCCGCACATACCACAGGTTCCATAGACAGCTCCGTAAAGCCAAGGTCAAGCATTACCTTTATGTCTTCCAAAAAGTCGGGGTTGGCGTGGGTAAAAGTGCCGCGCATATAATAGTTACAGTTGCCGCGAGCCTTCACCAACTTTTGGAACTTGGGTACTATCCTGCCCCAGCTTCCGCGCCCCGCGTAGTCCACGCGCAAGCGGTCGTGTATTTCTTTGCGTCCGTCAAGGCTTAGAACGACGTTGCTCATTTCGCGGTTGCAAAAGTCTATTACGTCGTCGTCTATCAGCATTCCGTTGGTGGTAAGCGTAAAGCGGAAGTTCTTGCCCTTTTCCTTTTCTATACTGCGGGCGTATTTTACAAGGTCCTTTACTACCTGCCAGTTCATCAGCGGTTCGCCGCCGAAGAAGTCCACTTCCAAATTTCTGCGGCTGCCGGAATTTTCTATTAAGAAGTCTAACGCGCGCTTGCCCGTATCAAGGCTCATCAGTGCCCTGTCGCCGTGGTACTTGCCTTGGCTGGCAAAGCAGTAGGAGCAGTTAAGGTTGCACGTGTGAGCCACGTGCAGGCACAGCGCTTTGATTACGTTGCCGCTTTTTTGCTTGAAGGCGGCGGCTATGGGGGAAAAGGTATCTTCCGTAAACAGCTTGCCTTGGGCGGTAAGCTCCTTTACGTCGTCTATGCAGTCGGCAATTTCCTGCTTGTCAAGGGCGTATTTTGCGCTGAGTTCGTTTATTATGGCGTTCTCGTCCCTTTTGCCGTTCATCATTTCGATAACGTCGTACGCTACGTCGTCTACCGAGTGAACGGAGCCGGAAAAGGTGTCCAAAACTATATTGTATCCGTTAAGCTTGTATTGGTGTATCATAGTATTTCTTTTATGCTCTTTTGTTTCTTCGTTATTTTTGCGGTTTTGTACCGCATTTTTAACAGACGTCTACCGCAATTCGCATTCGAAAAGGCGCAGTGTATGCGACAGTACGCCGCAATAGTAAAATACCGCCATTTTGTGGCGGCATTCTTGTGGATTTTTTTGTAATTATTTATCTTCTTTTTCGCACTTTTGGTTAGCTACGCCGCAACTTGTTTTGCAAGCGGATTGGCAGGAAGTTTGGCATTCGCCGCAGCCGCCGTTTTTGGCGCTTTCGCAAAGGTTACGTGTTTCGAGAGTTTGTATTCTTTTCATTCGAGTATCCCCCTAAATAATTGCCTTTCGGCTTAACTTACGGTAAGTATAACACGCTTTGTTGCGCTTGTCAACAGAAAGGACAGTTTTGCGCGAAAAGTTAGACGCGCCGTGCGTTAACTTTGCTATTTGGCTGTCGTACGGCTGTGCTGCGTGCGTGTGTCTGCGCGTTTGACTTTATCGGTAATTTGTAGTATTCTTTACCTTAGGAGAAGAGTATGGAATTATTCGATTTATACGACGTAAATCGCCGTCCGTTGGGTATTACTATGCAGCGCGGCGGCTTTCAGCCCAAGGGCGCGTATCGCTTGGTTGTGCATATCTGCATATTTTCGTCCGACGGCAAAATGCTGTGCCAAAAGCGCGTGGCAAGCAAAAAAGTGTACCCCAACCTGTGGGATTTGTCCTGCGGCGGCTGCGTCGACGCGGGCGAAACGTCGCGTGCGGGCGCGCTGCGCGAAACTAAGGAAGAACTGGGACTTGATTTACCCGCGGATATTACGCCGTCGCTTACGGTATACTTCAATTACGGCTTCGACGACGTGTATTGCGTAACTATGGACGTTGACGAACAAGCCGTCGTTATTCAGGCGGAAGAAGTATCCGAAGTCCGTTGGCTTACGCAGGAAGAAATTTGCCGTCTGATTGATAACGGCGAATTCGTTCCATACAATAAGTCGTATATTTCGTATCTTTTTTACTGTCAGCATCACCGCGGGCTTACTGACAGGGAAAAGCCGCTCAAGGGGGACGTCAATGAACGCTGAACTCGAAGGACGTATAACGCGGGCGATAAACGACGGCAAGTATATACAGGCTACGCGTATTTTTCTTATGCCGATTGACGTTGCCGACGCGCGGGACGTTTACAAATGGGTCGGCGACCCCGATGTTACAAGGTTTATGAATTACAGCACCTATACGTCTGTGTCGGACGTAGCGGACTGGATAAAAAGAGACGGACACAAATCCTTCGGAATATTCCTGAAAGAGTGCGGGCAGCTTATCGGCGGCGGAGACGCACGCAAAAACCGCAGCGGCGACATCGAACTCGGGTATAATCTTGCAAAAGCGTACTGGGGTAAGGGCTATTGCACCGAAGCGGCCAAGGCGATTATTGCCTACAACGTCGCGCAGGGAACGACGGACTTCGTATGCAAGCACGCGCAAGATAACGTCCGTTCGTCAAGGGTAATACAAAAGTGCGGCTTTGTATACGTCAAGGACGGCTCGTATACGTCTTTCGACGGGCTTAGAACCTTTGTTGATAAGGAATATGCGCTTCATATCAAACGCTTTGAAATGGACGTTGACGGCGAGTGGTTTTGCAAGATAATACGCGGCGACAAAACGGTAGAGCTGCGCCTAAACGACGAAAAAAGGCGCGGTATTTCCGTCGGAGACTTTGTGATACTCAACAATCTCGACGGCAGCGCATTATTGCGCAAATGCGTAGTACGGGTTACGCAATTGCATTATTTTTCCGACTTTAACGGGCTGTACGCTTCGCTCGATATGAGCAAGTGCGGCTACGGCGCGGATAAAAAAGCAAGCCCCGACGATATGTTAAAGTACTATTCCGCCGAACGCCAGGCGCAATACGGCGTAGTCGGTATACAATTCGAGTTATTGGCGGTTATGTGATAAAAATATTTGCAAAATAATTTTTGTTATGTTATACTTATATACTGTTGAAAACGCCGCTTATAAGCGGAAAATTATAAAAATACGGACGGGATGGTATTTCGTCTGAGCATTTATTTGGAGGATTACAATGAAATACACGCAAACAAGAGAAAAGAATACCTTGACTGTTACTTTCAAGATGGATTCGGCAGAGTGGGCTACGTTCGACAGACGCGCCTACGACCAAAACAAGGGCAAGTACAATATACCCGGCTTCCGCAAGGGACACGCGCCCAAGAACGTAATCGAACAGCATTACGGCAAGGGACTTTTCTTCGAAGACGCGCTTTATATTGCCGCGCAAGAATATTATAGCGAGTTTTTGGATAAAAATAAAAAGGTGGAACCGGTTTCCCGTCCCGCAATCGACGACAAATCCATCGCCGCGGACGACAAGGGCGTTACCTTTGCGGTAGTGGTTACCGTCCGTCCGGAAATAACTCTCGGTCAGTACAAAGGCTTGGAAGTTAAAAAGACTCCCGTTCAAAAGGTTAAGCCCGCCGATATCGATGCAGAGCTTTCCAAGGTTCAGGAGCGCAACGCGCGCTTTGTAGAAGTGTCCGACCGCGCAGTGCAGGAAGGCGACCAAGTCAATCTCGATTACTGCGGCAAGGTTGACGGCGTAGCCTTCGAAGGCGGTACGGCTGTCAAGCAAACGCTTACAATCGGTTCGCATACATTCATCGAAGGCTTCGAAGAACAGCTTGTAGGTATGAACATAGGCGATACCAAGGACATAAACGTAACCTTCCCCAAGGAATATCACGCCGAGAATCTTGCGGGTAAGCCCGCCGTGTTTACGGTAACTATCAACGGAATCACCGTTAAAGAGCTGCCTGCGTTGGACGACGAATTTGCCAAGGACGTTTCGGAATTCGACACTATTAAAGAGTACAAGGACGATATCAAGAAGAATATAGCCGAACGCTATCAAAAGGATGCGGACAACAAGGACGAAAGCAACCTTGTGGAAGCAGTGGTTAACGCAACGCCTATCGATATTCCCGACGAAATGATACAAGAGCAAATCGATCAATACGTCGAAGACTTTAAGTATCAGCTAAGTTATCAAGGACTTAACATAGACAACTACTTCAAGTATACCAACACAACTATGAGCGACCTGCGCGCAAGCCACAAGGAACGCGCCGAAAAAGCCGTACACACCCGTTTGGTTTTCGAAGAAATCGTCAAGGCGGAAAAAATCAAAGCTTCGCAAAAGGCCGTCGACGCCAAGATTAAGGAATACGCACAGCGTATCGGCAAGCCGTTAGACGAGCTAAACAAGGAACTTAACGAAGGGGATAAATATTATTTCGAAAATCAGGTTATAACGGAAGCGTTGCTTAGCCTGTTGAAGAAAGAAAATACGTTGGCGTAAAAACGTTTTTGAAACGTCGGGTAAATATTTTTATTTTCCCGACGTATATTATAAGCAGTTTTGTCTGCGAGTTTACAAGGATTTTTAGGAGAATATTATGACACTTGTACCTATGGTGGTAGACCGCACCGATAGCGGAGAAAGAAGTTTCGACATTTATTCCCGACTGCTGGAAGACCGCGTGGTTTTTTTGTCGGGACAGGTAACCAACGAATTGGCCAATCTCGTCGTGGCGCAGCTTATTTATTTGGAATCCAAGGACCCGACCAAGGATATTTCGCTGTATATCAACAGCCCCGGCGGCGAAGTAACCGCGGGTATGGCTATTTACGATACTATGCGTTATATTCGCTGCGACGTTTCTACTATTTGTATAGGAATGGCGGCGTCTATGGGCGCGTTTCTGCTTGCAAGCGGTGCCAAGGGCAAGCGTTTTGCGCTGCCCAATTCGGAGATTATGATTCACCAAGTTTTGGGCGGATCGCAGGGACAGGCGTCCGACGTGGAAATTCAAACCAAGCAATTGCTCAAAACCAAGCAAAAGCTTAACAAGCTGCTTGCGGAAAACGTCGGCAAACCCGTATCGGTAGTGGAGAAGGATACCGACCGCGACAATTATTTGACGGCGGAAGAAGCTAAGGAATACGGCATTATCGATCAGGTATTTTATCAAAGAAGCGTTTGAAACGGCGTTTCGAAGGATTAAGTAACAAGGAGACTTTTTATTAAATGCAGAATTGTTCTTTTTGCGGAAAAAGCGAAGATAAGGTAAGAAATCTGTTCGCAGGTCCTAACGGCGCATATATTTGCAACGAATGCGTAGAGACCTGTATGGCTATGATAGACAACGAACAGTGCGACCGCGTCGACAGCTCTTTCAGCTTATTGAAACCCGCCGAAATCAAGGCGGAGCTGGACAAATACGTTGTCGGTCAAGACGACGCCAAAAGGACGTTATCCGTAGCCGTGTACAATCATTACAAGCGCGTGCTTAGCCGCGGCGGCAAGTCGGACGACGAAGTGGAATTGGAAAAGAGCAACATTCTTATGTTGGGACCTACGGGTTGCGGCAAGACTTTGCTTGCCAAAACCTTGGCGAAGATATTGGACGTACCGTTCGCCGTGGCGGACGCGACTACGCTTACCGAAGCGGGGTACGTCGGCGAAGACGTGGAAAATATTTTGCTCAAACTTATACAGGCCGCAGACTACGACGTGGAAAAGGCGGAAAAGGGCATTATTTATATTGACGAAATAGATAAAATCGCCAAGAAGTCGGAGAACGTATCCATAACCCGCGACGTTTCGGGCGAAGGCGTTCAGCAGGCGCTGCTCAAAATTATCGAAAGTACGGTTGCCAACGTTCCCCCGCAGGGCGGACGTAAGCATCCGCAGGCGGAAAGTATCCCAATCGATACCACCAATATTCTGTTTATATGCGGCGGAGCTTTCGTCGGATTGGATAAAATAGCGGAAAAACGTCAGCAGGGCGCGGGTCTCGGCTTCGGCAATCAAATAAAAAGCTGCGAAGAAGTAGACCACGCGGAGCTCGTCAAGAGCTTGCAGCCGCAGGACTTCATCAAGTACGGTCTTATTCCCGAGTTTGTGGGCAGGCTGCCCATTACAGTAGGACTGTCGCCGTTAAACGAAGACGCCTTGGTCAAAATTCTTACCGAGCCCAAGAATTCGCTTGTCAAGCAGTATACAAAGCTTTTCAAGTTGGACGATATCGACTTGGAGTTCGAAAAGGAAGCGATTGTTGCGATAGCGCGCAAATCGCTGCGGCTTAAAACGGGTGCAAGGGGATTGCGTTCGGTGCTGGAAAATATAATGTTAGGCTGTATGTACGACGCCCCGAGCTTGGGCGACGTCGAATCCGTGTGCATTACGCGCCAATGCGTAGAAGAAAACAACCAGCCGCAAATAAAACGTCGGGCAAGTTAAAGCAGATTATAAGGTCGGAACGCGTAAAAGCTCCGACCTTTTTGCTGTAACGAGCTGCGGCTTTTTGCTCGGCTTACGCGAATGTTGCCGTCATTTTGTTGCAAGAATACGCTTTTTAAGATATACTTAAACTTAATATTTTATTATCTGTAAATAACGGTATTGCGCAACTGCTGCAGTAACTCCGCGCAAACCGCTTGCGTCAAGCGATAATAAAATCGGCTAAAATATGCAAACTAACCAAAAGACGAAATAAAGGAGTACCAAGTGACACGATACGACAATTTGCCCGTTTTGGCAATGCGCGGTAACTTTTTCTTTCCGAATATCCGCGCCAAGGTAGAAGTTGCCAGAGAAATTTCCCGTAACGCAATCAAGTTCGCTCTCGATAACGGCGGAAAGTTTTTTATGGTAAGTCAGCTGGACGGAACCAAGCCGTCGCCTACAAGCCCCGCGGATATGTACGCGGTGGGCGTAGTTACGGAGATAGCTTCCGTCGAATCTGCAACCAGCGAAGCCACCGTTATTATGGCGAGAACGATAGAAGTTGCGCGCGTAGTCAATATGACTATGAACGACCGCATTATTTTCGCAAACGTGGAAACGTTGGATTTCACCTGCAAAAATAACGTGGAAACCCGCGCCTTGTTCGAAGAAACGTTGAAGTATATCGGCAAGCTTGCGGAAACGGACAAAAACATAAATAAGATAGAACTTAAAAACTTTTCCGTCTCGCAGGACGTAGATTATTTGGCTTTTACCAACGTGATAGCCAACGAGATAGTTACGCGCTTGGATGTGCGTCAGTCCGTTTTGGAAGAAACATCCGTCGAAGCTCGACTTGAAAAGATATGCGTGTATATCGAAGGGGAAATGGAAATTGTCCGCGCCGAAAAACGCATACAGAACCGAGTAAAGCAGCAGGTGCAGGACGGTCAGAAGGAATACTATCTTCGTGAGCAGATGAAGGCTATTTCCGCAGAGCTCGGCGACGACGCCAACGAAAAGCAGGATTATTTGGACAAAATAAAGAACAGCGGTATGCCTGCCGAAGTGGCGGACAAAGCCAACAAGGAACTGAATCGCCTGTCCAAGATGTCGCCTACTTCTCCTGATGCGGCGGTTATACGCAATTATCTCGATTGGCTGTGCGACGTGCCTTGGACAAAGGAAACTGCGGACAACAAGGACCTTAAAAGAGCGCGCGAAATCTTAGACGAAGACCATTACGGGCTGGAAAAGATAAAGGACAGAATCATCGAATATCTTGCCGTAATGCAGCTGACGGGCAAGCTTAACGGACCTATACTCTGTTTCGTCGGTCCCCCGGGAGTGGGCAAAACGTCGATAGTGCGCAGTATTGCCCGCGCGCTTGACCGCAAGTATCTGCGCGTAAGCCTTGGCGGCGTGCGCGACGAAGCGGAAATACGCGGACACCGCAGAACGTACGTAGGCGCAATCCCCGGCAAAATCATTTATATGATGAAGCAGGCAGGCTGCGTAAATCCTGTGCTGCTTCTGGACGAAATAGACAAAATGGGCAAGGACAACCGCGGAGACCCCGCAAGCGCAATGCTGGAAGTTTTGGACCCCGAGCAGAATTTCAGTTTTACCGACCATTTTATGGAAGTCCCGTACGACCTATCTAAGGTGCTGTTTGTGTGTACCGCAAACGCCACGGACGATATACCCGAACCGCTTTTGGACCGTATGGAAGTAATAGAGCTTTCGGGCTATACGGAGTTAGAAAAGATAGAAATCGCCAACAAATTTTTGTTGAAGAAAAATCTTGCGCTGCACGGCATACCCGATAACGCAATAGAAATTACTAACGACGCTTACGCCAAAATAGTGGAACGCTACACGGGCGAATCGGGAGTGAGAAATCTCGAACGTCAGATTGCAACCATTTGCCGTAAGGTCGCTATCCGCCTTGTCGAAGACGGCGAAGCCCGCGTAATCGTTACGGCGGACAATTTGCGCGACTTCTTGGGCGCCGAAAAGCACAAGGACGAAATGGATATAATTCCCGACACGGTGGGCAGCGCGCGCGGTCTTGCTTGGACGCGCATAGGCGGAGTAACGTTAAACGTGGACGCAACGCTGTTTCAGGGCAAGGGCGAAGTGCAGCTGACGGGAAATTTGGGCGACGTAATGAAAGAGTCCGCCCGTACCGCCATATCCTTGGTCAAGAGTCTTGCCGACGAATACGGCATAGACAAGGAACGTTTTGCCGAAACGGATATTCACATTCACGTGCCCGAAGGAGCTATTCCAAAGGACGGACCGTCCGCAGGTATAACTATGGCTACGGTGGTTATGTCGGCGTTTTCCGGCATACCCGTTTCCGGTAAGGTTGCTATGACGGGAGAGATAACGCTTCGAGGCAAGGTTCTGCCGATAGGCGGCTTGCGCGAAAAGGCTCTTGCCGCGTACCGCATAGGTATACGCAAGATTATCATTCCCAAGGATAACGAACGCGACCTTGAAGAAATTCCAAAGGAAGTGCGCGATAATATTCAATTCGTACTTGCGGAAGACATTGCCACGGTGTACAAGCACGCGTTGGTAAAACGGTAAAAAAAACAGACGATTATCCCGACGGAAAAACCGCCGGGATAATTTTTTGAAATAATTTTTAACTTTTTTGCAAATTCTTAGGGGAATTTTGCGGTTTGCGCGGTACTTATTTGTAGGTAAAGTTCGTGAAATAACAAAAAGGGGACAAGCATAGCGTATTTATGGCGGATTTGACGGATTTTATACAGCAGGTTAAACGCGCCAACGACATAGTGGACGTAATCGGCTCATATTTGGAATTACGCAGAAGCGGAACCAATTTTATGGCGCGCTGTCCTTTTCACGGAGAAAAAACCGCCAGCTTCAACGTTAACCGCAATATGCAGATATACAAGTGCTTCGGCTGCGGCGTAAGCGGCGACGTTATAAAATTCGTACAGGAGTACGAAAGCTTGACTTTTATGGAAGCGTTGGAAAAGCTTGCCAAACGCGCCAATATCAAGATGCCGGAGCTTTCGTCCGACATGCGGGACGGCGAGCGCGCAGCCCGTAAAAAAAAGCAGGACGTTTACTTGGAAATATGCCGCGATACCGCGATATTTTACTACAAGCAGTACTACGGACCGCGCGGTCAAGCCGCTCGCGATTACGTACAGAGCCGCGGTTTTTCCGCAGATACGGTCAAGAAATTCGGCATAGGGTATTCCCCAGACAGCCGTTCGCTGGTAAGCTATCTAAGAAGCAAAGGCTATTCCGACGAAGATTGTCTTGCTTGCGGAGTTATTCAGCGTAAGTCTACCGACGGCAATTCCGACAAATTCGACGCGCTGTCCCGCAGGCTGATAATTCCCATATTCAATATGCAGGGCAAAGTTATAGCGTTCGGCGGGCGCGGTATGACGGAAGATATCACAAGATACGGAAAGTACAAGAATACTTCCGAAACGCCGTTGTTTTCCAAAAAAGACAATTTGTTCGCAATCAATATAGCCAAGGAACAAAAGCAGCAGTCGGCATTGCCCAACATAGTGGTTGTCGAAGGGTATATGGACGTCATTGCCATGTACCAAGCGGGTTTTAAGCGCGCGGTTGCCAGTATGGGGACGAGTCTTACCGATAATCAAGCCAAATGGCTGTCTCGGTTAACTTCTACGGTGTACATATGCTACGACGGCGATTCCGCCGGTCAGAAAGCGACGGTACGCGGATTGGATATATTAGACAAGGCGGGCTTGGAAGTAAAGGTTATGTCCGTTCCCGAGCGTTTGGATCCCGACGAGTATATCAAAAAATACGGCTCGGACGCGTTCGAACGGCTAATTGACGCCGCGCTTCCCCTTGCCGATTACAAGCTTAAACTGCTGGAAAACGCCTTCCCAACCGATACGGCGGATACGGCAAAGCGCAACGACAATCTCGCAAAGTTTGTAAAAGGCGCGCTTATAATGTTAAAACAGTTGGACGACGTTCGCCAGTCGCAGTATATTACGGCGGTGTCGTTAAAAACGGGTTTTTCGCAGGAGTATATACGCCGTAAGCTTACGGAAGAGCCGAACGACGCGGCAGCCGCTCCCGAAATGTCGGAACAGCTTTCTCCCGAAACGCGCGCCAAGTATTTCGTAGCCGCAAGCCTGCTTGCAGGCGAAGACTACGCCGTAATTAACGAAAAGCCGCTGTGCGACACTCTGTTTTTGTCCGACTTGTACGATTATTTAATCGATTGCGGTAATCAGGGCGTAAAGCCTTCGGCGGATATGCTGTATACCGTGTGTCCGAACGCAACCGAATCGGAGTATTCCGCGATTATCGACGTGGATTTCGGTAAAAGCAGATACAGGCAGAACGCGCAGTACTTTGCCGAGTGCTACGAGCTTATAGTAAAGGAAAAGCTTCGCCGCAAACGCGACGAGTTGCTTGCAAAAATAAAACGGAATCCGGACGATTTGCAGCTTTTGAACGAATTGTCTTCGATTTCCACAAAATTGAATTGAACCTACCAAGGGGGTACGCTTAATAATGGAACTGACGCAAAACTATCTTCAAGCGCTTGCTGCGGAGATAAAAACTGGCGGAGTAGACAAGATTTCCTTCGAAGATCTCGAAACGAGATTGGAAAAACTGGAACTCACGCCCGAACAAAACGCCGAAATATACAAATTTTTGGAAGATAACGGGGTTAAAATAGTAGATACATTCGACAAGGATAACTCCGCTCTGTACAAAAGCATCGGGGACGTAGCCGTAGACGATCCCGTCAAAATGTATCTTAAAGATATAGGCAAGGTGCCTTTGCTATCCAGCGAAGAAGAATCCGACCTGTCCCGCCGAATGATAGACGGCGACGAAGACGCCAAGCAAAAGCTGTCCGAAGCGAATCTCCGTTTGGTGGTATCCATAGCAAAACGCTACGTAGGTCGCGGTATGCTGTTTTTGGACTTGATTCAGGAAGGCAATTTGGGCTTGATGAAGGCTGTGGAAAAGTTCGACTACACCAAAGGGTTCAAGTTCAGCACCTACGCGACTTGGTGGATTCGTCAAGCCATAACCCGCGCGATAGCCGACCAAGCGCGCACTATACGTATTCCCGTACATATGGTTGAAACAATTAACCGTCAGGTTCGCGCGCAGCGCACGCTGCTTCAAGAGCTGGGGCGCGAACCCACCCCCGAAGAAATAGGCGAGTATATGGGTATACCCGCGGATAAGGTTATCGAGATTCAAAAGATAGCTCAGGACCCCGTAAGTCTCGAAACGCCGATAGGCGAAGAAGAAGACAGCCATTTGGTGGATTTCATCGAAGATACCAAAACGGTAGCCCCCGGCGACGCCGCGGCGCAGTCTATGCTGCGCGAACAGCTTATACAGGCGTTGCACAAGCTTACCCCGCGCGAAGAAAAAGTCATACGCTTGAGATACGGCTTGGACGACGGCAAGCAGAGAACTCTCGAAGAAGTAGGGCGCGAATTCAACGTTACGAGAGAGCGCATAAGGCAGATAGAAGCCAAAGCTTTAAGAAAGCTTCGCAACCCCACCAAGTCCAAGAAGCTGCGCGATTATTTGGATTGATATGCTTACCAAAAGGTTGGAAAAGCTTGTGTCGGTCATTCCGTGTTCCGACACGCTTGCAGACGTCGGGTGCGACCACGGCTACGTCGGAATAGAAGCCCTTAAACGCGGCTTGGCCAACCGAGTTGTGTTTGTCGACGTATCAGACGAATGCTTGGCAAAAGCCCGCAGAAACTGCCCCGAAGGGCTTCTGGCGCGCGCTTCCTTCGTTTGTCAGGACGGAATAGGTCGTATCCGTACGAATACTGCGGCTATTTGCGGTATGGGCGGATTGGAAATAATATCTATCTTGGACAACGCGGAAGCCTTGCCCGACGCGTTGGTTTTGCAGCCTATGCGCAACGTGCGCGACGTGCGGGAAAGGCTTGCTCGCAGCTACGATATCGTAGTAGACGACAAAATATCGGACGGCAAATTCTACGACGTTATAGCGGCGGTAAAATGCGACGGCGGCTGTAAGCTGACCGAAGCGGAGTTGGAATTCGGGCGCGGCAATCTTGCAGAGCCGTCGGCGGATTTTCGGGCTTATTTGGAAAACGAACGGACGAAGCTTATCGGTATTCTCGAGCGGTGCAACGCTTCTGAAGTATCGGACAGATTAAACTTCGTATGCAAAATTATGGAAGAAATAAGGAGATAAATTATGATTCAAAAGGAAATGTTAGAATACCAAAATATCGACAAGGAGCTTAACCGCATCGAGAAAGATTTGCGCAAAAACGAGTTCTATATCAAGCGCAAGCAGTACAAGTCTCTTTACCAAAGCTGCGAAGACAATGTTGCCAAGTCGGAAGCCAAGACTTCGGATCTTCGCGCGCAGCTTGCTCAAACGCGTCAAAGTATGGACAAGGTAAACGCCGTGTTGGAAGAGTACTTTAAGGAAATAAAGGACGTGGAAGGCGAAGACGAGCTTAACTATATGACCAAGAAGCTCAACGACGAATTGGACGCGCTGAACGCATTGGAGCGGGATATTAAACGCATAGCGCGCGAAGGGGAAGAAATTCTCAAAGCGCTCGACGACATAAACGCCAAAATGCCCAAGATTACCGCTTTGTACAATAAGTGCGGAGAAGAATTCAACAAGGTTACGGAAGCGCAGAAGCCGCACATTGCCGAGCTTAGAGCGCAGCAGTCGGAATTGAAGAAATCAATCGATCCGTCGGTGTTCGAAATATACAAGAAGATAAGCGACGGGCAGATTCATCCCGTGTTCGTTCCGCTTGTAAACGGGTGTCAGTGCGGCGGCTGCCGTATGGAAATGCCCAAGGCGGTAGTTGACGCGCAGCTTGCAAGCAAGGACTACATGCGCTGCGAGCACTGCGGACGGATAATCTACAAGGAGCAGTAATAGAAATTTATTTTGCTAAGCTCACAAATTCTTGTTGCAATAATCTACAAACAAAACGGCGTTCCGATTTTCGGTTCGCCGTTATTTTTACAATAGATAGACTCTTAATACGTCATTTCGACTGAGCAAAGCGAATGGAGAAATCCAGCGAAGCGAAACCTTGTAAAAAACAATGCGGCTCGTTGTACTCGCATAGATCTCCCCGCGCGTTCGAACGTTGTTCTCACTTGGTCGAGATGACATTTGCTTTTATTGTTACTCCGTTTGAGAGTGCAGAGTGGTTGCGGAAAATTTATAAAAGATTTTCCGCGAAGTCAGGGCGTGTACCTGACCTTCGCGCTCTTGCGGGGTATGATAGGGGGCTCACTATCGAAAGTTTAACACACGAAGCAAAACGGATGTTTGCTTCCTTATAGTCCGACCACAACGGAAACAAGTAGATAGCACAAAGCGTAGCGACCACCGCTTAAAAACAAGAACGAGCGTGTTTCGCTTTTGCGCCTATGAGTGGAAGCGAATCGAAGTCAAAAGCGGAATGCGCGAGCGACCTGCGCGTTTGGTCGGCTATTTGGTTCCGAACAAGCGGTCGCCCGCATCCCCAAGCCCCGGCAGAATGTAATTGTCGCCGTTCAATTGTCTGTCCTGCACGGCGCAGTAAATCTGTACGTCGGGGTGCGCTTGGTGCAAAGCCTTTATGCCTTCCGGCGCGGCAATTATGTGCATACATTTTATGCTTTTTGCGCCCTTTTGCTTTAATATGTCCACAGCGGCAATCGCGCTTCCGCCGGTAGCCAGCATCGGGTCGAGCACGATACATATTTTGTTTTCTATCCCTTGCGGAAGCTTGCAGTAGTATTCCCGCGGCGTGCAGGTTTCTTCGTCGCGGTACATACCTATGTGTCCTACCTTTGCTGTCGGAAACAGCGTATGCACTCCGTTGACCATTCCCAGTCCCGCGCGCAGTATGGGTACAATCGCCACCGAGTTTTCCGCAATGGTCTGTTGAACCGCGGTTTCCAGCGGCGTTTCCACAGATACGGAAACAGTGGGGATATCCTTGAAGGCTTCGTAGGTTAACAGTACGGAAATTTCTTCAACCAGCTCGCGGAACTGCTTGGTATTGGTGCTTTTGCTGCGTAAAAGCGCAACCTTGTGGGATATTAGCGGGTGATTGATAATTGTTACGTTGTTCATTGTTTTCTCCTTATTGTTACCGCGCGTAAGCGGTAAAATGCAAAAGCTTAGTTCGCGGTAAAATAAAACGCCTTGATTAAAAAATCAAAGCGTCAATTCTTATTCGAAAAGTCAAGCGAACGCAAAACTTTTTGCGTTTGAATTGCGTTATACCGTTGAATTTGCGTTTTCGCCATAAATGCTCCTGTCGCGATATATTTTACACCATATCGGCGCGGATATCAACTCTTTTTTGCTTTACTTTACGTTTATTCTTTCCGTTGGCGCGTTTAATGTGCAAATTGACGGCAAACGGCGCGCAAAACTTTGCGTTGCTATTGCTTTACGCGCGGGTTTATGATATTATATATAAATAATATCCAATATCAGGCAGGTTAAAAATGTCTAAAATCAAAAGCAAAAAGAAAGCTATAATAGGTTGGTCGATTTTCGGAGCGATAATGGGGATTATTCTCATTTTCGTATGCGTATACGGAATCCGCTGGGCGGTTCACAGTAAGACGGCGGAAACGTACGGCGAGTACGAGTTTGCGCAGGTTAAGGAACAGTTCGACGCGGATAACAGCGAAGCCTTTAACGCGGCGGATTTTCTCAACTTGTTTCCGTCCATAAGCATAGACGAAAACGCCGAATCGGTAAAAATTATGCAGATTGCCGATCCGCAGATAAAGTTCGGAAGCTGGACTCGCGACGTAAAAACAATGGATTTGCTCGACCGCGCAATCAAGGCGGAGCAGCCGGATATCTGCGTGGTTACCGGCGACCTTACGCTGTCCGTATTTACCTACGACGCGTTTAAGTACTTTGCCGACTTTATGGAAGAACGTCAGCAGTACTGGGCGTTCGTTTACGGAAATCACGACAGCCAGTTTGATTGCAGCAAGCATACTATTTACACGCTGCTTACAAAGTACAAGTACTGCCTGTTCAACCGCGGCGCAAGCGACATTTACGGCGAAAGCAACTATCTTGTAAACGTGTTCAAGGGCGAAAAGAAGGCGGAAAACCTTGCGTACAGCCTTGTAATGCTGGATTCGGGTATGTACCCCGAAGCGGAAAACGTTGCGTTGACGGATTGGGTGTACGACTGGATTCACCAAAGCCAAATGGACTGGTACGAGTGGGCGATAAAGGGACTGCAAACAATCAAGGCGGATATTCAGTCGTCTATGTTCTTCCATATTCCGCTTAAAGAGTTTGCAAATATGTACTATATCAACGAGCAGTCCAAGGGTAACGAAATTCCCCAAGCGGTTAAGGACGCGCTGCCGAACGTTACGGTGAGCGACGTTACGGGCGTAGTGCGCGAAAGCGACAAAAAGGATTCCGAATACGTCTACGGCGACGACGGCTACACGGTGGGCATTTACTATCAGGGCAATGCCGAAGGAGTAACGGACCACCCCGACGTTTTCGGGTATATCAAGGAATTGAACAGCACCAAGGGCGTATTTTGCGGACACGACCACGTAAACACGCTAAAAGGATTCTACGACGGGGTGTATTTGGGGTACGGCTTGTGCTGCGGATACCACACCTATCCGTTTTTTGACAGAGAGTTTTTCTTAACAAAGTGGTTCGGGCTGTCCGACCAAGTGCTGTGGAACGCCGACCTGTGGACGGACGAAAACGGTAACAAAATGGAAAAGGGCGTAACGGTTATAACAGTTGATATGACTTCAAGCGGCTACGGCGCGATATCCGCCGTCGACAACCCAGACAGCTTTTACAAGGCGGGCAAATAACGTAAAAACAACCGACGGTTGAGTGAAAAATCAACCTTTGGTTGGATAAAATGTTTCAAACTCAACAAACAGTCGCTGTTCTTTCTGCGTAAAACGGAGTACAATGTTAGTGTCGAAGGTGACCGAACAGCCGAACTCGTTTTACTTGCATAGGCGTTTTCGGCGTTCGTCGGTATTTCGGCAATTACATTTTATTTGCCGTATACCGATTAAACGTTTCGGCTCGGCAAAAGGAGAAAAATTATGAACGAAACATTCGGTCAACGTTTTCAAAGACTGCGCAAAAATGCGTCTTTAACTCAGGAAGAAGTTGCGACAAAGCTTAACATCACCGCGCAGGCGGTTTCCAAGTGGGAAAACGACGCGTCCGCGCCCGACATTTCCGTGTTATCGGAGCTTTCCGATATTTTGGGCGTTACGCTAAACGAGCTTCTCGGTAAAACGGCGGAAACTTCCTATGTGCCCGAATATCGGCGCAAGGATATCAACAATATGTTTTTCCGCATAAAGGTGCTTAGCAAAGACGGCGACAAGGTAAAGGTTAATATTCCGCTTGCCCTTGCCAAGGCGTTTGTGGATTCCGACGCTGCTATGCCGCAAATTCAGGGCAAGGACGTGCTGAGTAACGTCGATTTCAAGCAGATTTTCGCGCTTATCGAGCAGGGCGTAATAGGCAAAATGGTAGAAGTGGAAAGCGGCGACGGCGACTTCGTGGAAATCTGGGTAGAATAATGAAAATAAAGGTAAAGGTGGGCAAAAACCGCCGTGAAAAACACGGCTTCAAGCGTATTAGCCTTGCACTGCCGAATTCTCTGCTAAAAAGCCGCCTTATGTTAAAAATTATCCGCAAGGGTATAGAAAGCAATGCGAAAGACGGCAAAACGCCTGTAATTTCGGCGGATTTCGTAAACCGCGACCTGCTAAAAACGTTGTACAAATGCCTAAAAACGGTAATAAAGCGCAACGGACATTTCAATCTTGTGGAAGTCGATTCTTCCGACGGCACAAAGGTGATAATTAGGATATAGCGTACGAAACTGTTTTAATGCGTACAATAAAACGATGTCATCTCGACCAACTATTTAATATGTCACTTCGACCGAAGCGACGTAGGAGCGTAGTGGAGAAGTTCGGCGAAGCGAAACCTTGTAAATTTTTTGTTGACTGAGCAGTTGCCCTGTGGTATCATTTTGCTATATTATTGCTGGGGTATGCTGATATGAACAAAGTAACCGATACACCGTACGTAATAAATATGACGGTGCTAAACGACTCCGAATTTCTTTCGCCCTATTCCGCAACGGACGCGCCCGTAATTTCGTCGGACGTAGCGGAGTTTTTGGAAAACGGCGCCGCCAAGCATATGCCGAAGCGGCAAATAGAGCTTAACGTTCACAGCGACTGTATAGACGATAACGAAAAGCCCGTATACGACAGCGCAATTCGCAACTATTTCCGTTTGAAGGCGGACGGTTCGGATACGGAATTGAAGCGTAACCTTATAGTATCCGTTGTGTTCACTGTAATAGGCGTTATAGCTCTTGCGGCAATGCTGCTGCTCGATCACTTTTTCGCAAGCGCCATCTGGACGGAAGTAGTGGACATATTCGCTTGGGTGTTCGTGTGGGAAGCTGTCGACCAGTTTTTCATCGAGCGGCGCAGGCTGCTTCGCGACAGGCGCAAATACCAAGCCTTTACACAGGCGCGCATAAGCTTTCAATCTTTAAGTAAAGCCGAGCAACGCTGATAGCGGAGAAATAATATGAAAATAACGGAACAAGCGTTAAAAATAATGAAAAACGACGTTATAGGAAAGGACGTGTTGGAAGCGGCGTGCGGATGCGCGGATTTGTCTGTGGCTATGTCGCCCCTTGCCCGAACGGTCGAGTGTATCGACTTGGTGGACTTCCGCCTAAATCCCGAAGTTGCGCAGTGCGCTAACGTTCGGTTTAGCGTAATGGACGCAACCCGTACGGCCTTTGCCGACGGATCTTTCGATACGTCGGTTATTTTCAACGCCGCGTATCACATAAAGGACGAGCTGTCCGCGGTGATTTCCGAATGTATGCGCGTAACAAGGCAAGGCGGCGCAATATACGTTATCAGCTCCGTTTCCATCGACAGAGCGGTAATAGACGGCGACCTTGTTACGCTGTTGAACGGTATCGGCGCGCAGTTTACCGTCGAGCGCGGCAAGGCCCTTATATCCGTAAGAATAGCGGTGTAGCTCGGCAGTTTTGTTGTCTGCTGTCGCTCGGATAACGGTAAGTTATTATAATATGTCATTTCGACCAAGTGAGCGAAGCGAACGTGTGAAGAAATCCAGCGCAGCGCAACCTTATGAGAAAAAACACAAGGTCAAAAATCAACAAAAAAAGTTATCCGCTTATTTCGGATAACTTTTTTATATTTACAAATCGGACGCCGTATCGGTTTTTTTGCCGTACAAGTCTGTCAGCTTTTGTATTAGCTCGTCTTGGGTTATTGCCTTATCGCGCGATGGGTTTATTCCAAAAACAAAAAGCACGTTGCACTCGGGATAATCTAACATTATCGCCTGCTGAGCGTTGGTTAATATGGGATGCTCGCGCGTATTATTGCGTTTATATAAAATATTTTTTTCGGGCGTGGCAATATCCTGTCGGTTGATAATGTATATGCCGTTGTCGCCTATTACAGCGAATTTCAAATTGTCTTTATTGGCAACAATCTTTCGTATCCTGCTCGGAATGGGACTGTTAGGTCTCGCGTACATTGCGTGGTCCTTCATCAATTGTATATCTTGCGGATCTTCGTGGTAATACAGTGCGTACAAAATAACTGCGGATTCTCCGCATTTTTCTATAAAAGCGTTTACGGTATCTACAATACGTAAGTATCTTTTATAGTCGAAAAAACAGTATATTAGACACATAACAAATACCGCCATCCACACGCCGAAAGCAATATATCTTGCAGTCTTGTCCGTTGGCAGATCCAAGTTGTTTAACAGCTTGTCCGGCAGAAATAATGCCAAAAGCGCGAATAGAACGAATATAAATGACGCTGCTATCGAAATGTACAATCTTGTTCGCGTCGCTTCAAATCTTTGCATAAAATACGTTTGTGCTCCTTGATTTTCAGTATAGTAATTTGCGGATATTTTGTTAATAAATATATTTTCGGTGCTTCCTTGTTGAGCAGCAGCTTGTTTTCAAGCTTCCACCTGTTTTGCAGACAGTACATATCTTTCGCCCCCCTAACGCCGATAATACTTTAATTATAGCATTATACGCGACGATAATCAACGGTAAAAAATAAAAAGCCAAGTAAAACTTGACTTTTACGGATTTATTCTTTACCTAACAAAAAATCGCAACTCACGTTGAAGTAGTCCGCTACGGCTACAATCGCGCTTGCCGTCGGGTCGGTTTTGCCGTTTTCCCAGTCGCATACAACCGATTGCGCATAGTGTATTTCAAGAGCTAATGCGTGTTGAGATAAGTTTTTTTCTATTCTTAAATCTTTTAATCTTTTTCCGAATACTGTCATATTACAATTATATCACATTTTATCGATAAATCGATTGACAATCGGCATATCGATTGATATAATATAGATATGCAATAAAAAATATATAAAAGGCGGTGTGAAATGAAAAAGAATGCTGTAATAGTGGAAAACATATTGAATTCCGTTATAGACGAATTTAAGTTTACGGAAGAATACGCCAATATGTGTAAAGCCCTTATTTCTGCGGAAGAAGATTTCAAGGCGGGTATTGGAAACAATAAAGAGCTGCTCGAAAAGTATTTGAAGCTGGAAAGCTTTATAAACGAAAACGGATTTGAATATAATAACTATTGCTTTTGCGAAGGCTTGCGCGCAGGCTTTAAGCTGTGTATGGATATTTTCAATTTGTAGCGCGAAAAAACAAGAACTGTCCGTTTGGGACAGTTCCTTTTTGTTATACGTTGTACGCAAGCTTTTCTTCCGGCTTTGCGGGAATGGAAAACGTTTGCGCAAATTTTTCCGCAAGCTGATCTTGACTTATATCCAGCCCGTTGGTTTTTATTACGATATACAATTGTTCACTGGGGAATTTAACCAACAGTTTATTTCTCTTTTGAGTAACCGTCATATTGTTTGCCGTTTCTCTGTTGAGTATCGCCTGAGTATTGTTGACGGCGTCTATTACGCACAGACCGTCGGGAAACAATATAAAGTGGCGCTTGTTGTTTTTGCCGTATATTTTATATACGCCGAATCCCAATATCAACGCGGAAAGGAAGCCGCCTATTACGGATATTGCCGTTTTTGCTGCGTTCTCGCGTTCTTCTTGGGGGTCTTTAATCAATCCCGTCAAGGCAATCGCTTCGCTGCCGATAACGTGCATAAGTTCGTTGGCTTTTGCAACGAATTTCTTTTCTCTCACGTAAACAACGTAAGCGACAGGGCAAAATATAATGTCGAAAATGCCCGCGGCTATTAGCGGATAAAACCTTGTCATTTGCGGATTATCGTCGCCCCAGCCTATATAAACGCTTTCGGGAAGCAGGGCAAAAACTACGCCCACAACCAAAAATATTCCGCACATAACAAGCAGCGTTATTATTCCGCCGTAGTTGATTTTGAATTCTTTCATAATTGAATCTCCGCGCATTTTTTTATTATAATGTAAATCGGGCAAAATGTCAACAGTAGCGTAAAAAGTTGACGGTGTGTAAAAACTCCGTTTATTTGTAAAGCGTTTCTGTTTAATATGCACGGGCATTGCGGTTTTAAGTCGTTGCGGGCGCGTTTCGATTTGCAGCGCGGCAAAAAAGGAGCTATCCCGCGGGATAGCTCCTTTTGTATTGCTTTTTATTTGCGTTAACGCTTTGTAAATGTCAGGCGTATTATTCCTTATTGGCAAGGGTCTTGTACTTGGCAAGTCTTTGCTTAGCGTCTTGTTCGCTCTTATTAAACAGCGTTTCGGCAATTTCGGGCTTGGTCTTGGCAAGCGAAGCGTAACGCGTTTCGCCCTTGATGAATTCTTGGTAGTCGCCCGTCGGGTCTTTACTATCCAACGTAAACGGATTCTTGCCTTGGTCGATAAGCTCGGGATTGTAGCGGTACAGCTGCCAATATCCGCAGTCTACGGCTTTTTTAATTTCCAACTGCGAATTGCCCATATTTATACCGTGGTTGATGCAGGGAGCATACGCTATGACAAGCGACGGTCCGTGGTAAGCTTCCGCTTCGGTAAGCGCTTTTACAAGCTGCGGTTGGCTTGCGCCCATACCTACCTGGGCAACGTATACGTAGCCGTTGCTCATAGCCATCATACCAAGGTCCTTTTTCTTGATGCGCTTTCCTGCCGCAGCAAACTTGGCAACCGCGCCCGTGGGGGACGACTTGCTTGCCTGTCCGCCGGTGTTACTGTAAACTTCGGTATCCAGTACCAATACGTTTACGTCTTCGCCGCTGGCAAGCACGTGGTCCAGTCCGCCGTAACCGATGTCGTAAGCCCAGCCGTCGCCGCCGAATATCCAAACAGATTTCTTTACAAGGCAGTCCTTTTCGGAAAGTACCTTGGTAACGGTAGGTCCGCAGGTGGGGCAGCCTTGGTGCTTTTCAAGCGCCGCAACAAGCTTCTTCGCAGCAGTTTCGCTTCCCTTTGCGTCGTCCTTGTTGGCAAGCCATTCGTCAATTACGGCAACGTCTTGGGGGTAGTCCGCCCACAGCTCTTTCAAGGCAGTCAATTCTTCCGTCAGGCGGTGTCTTCTTTGCGTGTAAGCAAGGTTCATACCGTAGCCGAATTCCGCGTTGTCTTCGAACAGACTGTTTGCCCAAGCAGGTCCGTGACCTTCCTTATTGGTGGTGTACGGGCAGGTGGGCGCGCTTCCGCCGTAAATTGACGAGCAGCCCGTAGCGTTGGCAACTATCATTCTGTCGCCGAACAGCTGCGTAACAAGCTTGACGTAAGGCGTTTCACCGCAGCCTGCGCAAGCACCGGAGAATTCGAACAAGGGTTGCTTGAATTGGCTTCCCTTAACCGTCGCCGCGCTCATTGTGCTGGCAATTTGGTCTACTTTTGTCGAGAACTTGTGGTTTTCCTTTTGAGCGTTTATCTGCTCTTCCGCGGGCTTCATAATAAGAGCCTTTTCCTTGGCGGGGCAGGCGTTGGCGCACACTCCGCAACCGGTACAGTCAAGGGGACTAACCTGTATACGGAATTTCGCGCCCTTTTGTCCTACCGCGGGCTTGGTGTCGAAGCCTTCGGGAGTAGCGGTGTTTTCGTCTAACAATACGGGACGGATAGCCGCGTGCGGGCAAACCATCGAGCATTGGTTGCATTGAATACATTTGTCAATCTGCCACTCGGGTACGTTTACGGCAATGCCGCGCTTTTCGTATTGCGTGGTGCCTACGGGTACAACGCCGGAAGCATCGAACGCAGATACGGGCAAAGCGTTACCCTTTTGTTCGACTATGGGACGTACGAATTCTTCGTAGTACTTGTTTTCGCTTGCTTCGTGGAGCTTTGCTCCTTCCGTAGTGTTTTTCCACGCTGCGGGAACGGTAACTTCGTGCAAGCCCGCAATCGCGCCGTCTATAGCCGCCCAGTTGGCTTCTACAACCTTTTGTCCCTTCTTTCCGTAGGACTTAACAACGGCGGCTTTCATATATTCTTCCGCCTGAGCGTAAGGGATAATGTCGGCAAGCTTGAAGAACGCAGCCTGCATTACCATATTGGTGGATTTTGCCGAGCCTGCCTTCAACGCGATATGCAGTCCGTCAATGGTGTAGAACTTCAAACGCTTGTTGGCAATTTGGTTTTTCATATGCGCGGGTAGCTCGTGTTCCAATTCTTCGTCGCTCCAAGCGCAGTTGAGTAAGAACGTTCCGCCGTCCTTAGCGTCCGCCAACACGTCGTAACGAGTAACGTAGCTGGGGTTGTGGCAGGCGATAAATTCCGCTTGGTCGATAAGGTAGCTGGACTTGATGGGGTTTTTACCGAAGCGCAGGTGCGATACGGTAAGTCCGCCGCTCTTTTTGCTGTCGTATTCGAAGTAGCCCTGAGCGTACAAATCGGTATGGTCGCCGATAATCTTTATGCTGTTTTTGTTCGCGCCTACAGTACCGTCGCTGCCCAGTCCGTAGAACTTGCAGCGCGTCGTTCCAGCGGGAGCTACGTCAATCATTTCCGTTACGGGCAGTGAAGTTGCCGTTACGTCGTCGTTAATACCCACCGTAAAGTGGTTTTTCTTTGCTCCGTCAAGGTTGCGGTAAACGGACAGAATCATCGACGGTGTAAACTCCTTGCTGCCAAGGCCGTATCTTCCGCCAACGACTTCTGCCTTGCGTCCTTGTTCGGCAAGAGCCGCTACAACGTCCAAATACAACGGTTCGCCGAGAGACCCCGGTTCCTTTGTTCTGTCGAGTACGGCAATTTTCTTGACCGTCTTGGGTAATGCCGCAACGAAGTGACTTGCGGAGAACGGACGGTACAAACGCACCTTCAATACGCCTACCTTTTCGCCCTTGGCGGTAAGGTAATCTACGGTTTCTTCAACTGCGTCAGCGCCGCTTCCCATAATAACGATAACCTTGTCCGCGTCCTTTGCGCCTACGTAGTCGAACAAATGATAGCGTCTGCCTGTAATTTCGCCCACCTTTTCCATATACTTTTCAACAATGGCGGGGGTTGCAAGGTAGTACTTGTTGGCAGCTTCTCTGTTTTGGAAGTAAATGTCGGGGTTTTGAGCCGTGCCTTGCTGTTGCGGATGCTCGGGGTTGAGCGCGCGGGAGCGGAAATCTTCCACGTACTTCATATCGAGCAGCTTAGCCATATCGGCGTATTCTATTTCGTCGATTTTGCTTACTTCGTGGCTGGTTCTGAAACCATCGAAGAAGTGCAGGAAAGGAACCTTGGCTTCGAGAGTAGACAGGTGCGCAACCAACGCCAAGTCCATAGCTTCCTGTACGGAATTGCTCGAAAGCATTGCAAATCCCGTTTGGCGGCAAGCCATAACGTCGGAGTGGTCGCCGAAAATGTTAAGCGCGTGCGCTGCCAACGCTCTTGCCGATACGTGGAATACGCAGGGTAACAGCTCGCCCGATATTTTGTACATATTGGGGATCATAAGAAGCAAGCCTTGGCTTGCCGTAAACGTGCTGGTTAACGCGCCCGCAACAAGACTGCCGTGCACAGCGCCCGCGGCGCCCGCTTCCGACTGCATTTCCGCAATACGTACCGTTTGACCGAAAAGGTTTTTTCTACCGCCTGCCGACCATTCGTCAGCGACTTCCGCCATAGGGGACGAAGGCGTAATGGGGTAGATAGCCGCAACGTCGCTAAATGCGTACGCTACGTGAGACGCGGCGGTATTACCGTCAATTGTTCTCTTTGCCATATTGTTTCCTCCAAAAAATTATTGTAAAATTTTTGCGCGGCTTGTCCGCAAAGCCGACAAGCCCCATACAAAAACAATTATAAACTTTTGGGCGCGTAAAGTCAAGAACATAACGGATATTGATATGCAATAAACGTATATATAGTATATAAAACTATTATCGAATTTTTATAAAAGCTTGCCGCCGTCCATCGTCTGATAATACGCGCGGCGGCAAAGTTACGCGGTATTTCCGCGGTCGGTTTTTTGCGCGGTTTAATTCGGCGTGCGGTTATTTTTTGTAATAACGGGGCGCAGCGGTATCAAGTTCTGTTCGAAATACTTATCCATTTCGCATTGAAAACGTACAAGCGCGCTTTTTTCGGGCGCGAAAAATTCGCTCGCTTTAACAAACATAGGCTTGCTCGGTGCAATCAATTTGGCGTAGATTGCTTTTATGTCGAATTGTTCGCTGTCGTTATATTCACGGTTCATTTCAAGTCCCCCTTTTCCTTATATTGCTCGGCTGCGGTTCTCTGCCGCAATACGTTTTCGTTTTTTTGTGATTACATTATAGCACACTAAATATGACAGCTATTTGTCAGTTATTATAAAATATTTTAACTTTTTTTAGCAAAAACTTGACAATATATTGTCAGTCTTTTATAATCTTGACAAAAGCGGTGTATTTCGGCAAGCCGAGCGGCAGCGAGCCGTTCCGTACCGTTTTGCACCGCAAAAAATTTCAAAATCGGCATACGGCCGCAAGGAGAAACGTTATATGCAAATACCCGTACTTGTAGGAATACTTTCCACTCTGCTGTCCGCCGACGGCTTGGTTCGCGCGGACGACCTTGCCAAAAAGTTTGAAATAAGTTCGCGCTCCGTCTACCGATATATGGATATGCTGTCCGAAGGCGGCGTACCGATAGAGTCCTGTCTTGGGCGCGGCGGCGGTTGGCGCATAGTGGAAAACTACAAGCTCAAAGCTACCTATTTTACCGAAGAAGAGTACAACCGCTTGGTGTTTTCCGTGCAGAGCTCGTCGCTTCAAGACGACGTAACTCGGCAGGTATCGCAAAAGATTCAGGGATTAAAGCGCACTCACGCCAACGCTACTGTGCTTATGTCCGAACAGTTCATAGTAGACTCTCAGGACGTTTCAGTCGGCGACCGCGTAAGCGTTTTGTCGGAGTGCATTTCTCAAAAAACGCTGTGCGAGATAGAGTACCACGCCAAGGACGGCAGCGACTCGGTGCGCGTAGTCGAGCCGTACTGCCTTATTCTAAAAAACGGTATGTGGTACGTTTACTGCTTTTGCCGCCTGCGCAAAGGCTTTCGCTACTTCAAGGTGTCGCGAATTGTCAGTCTCAAAACGGGCGACCGTTTTGTCGGGCGCGCGTTTCAAGCGGACAGCAGCGTTATTCAGACGGACGTGTTGAAGGGCAAGGAAAACTGCGAAGTCATTTTAACCGTCGAGAGCGCGGCTCTTTCCGCCTGTGAAGAATGGCTGGGCGTAAACAACGTCGCCAAGATGGGCGAAAGCTACATTGCCAAGGCAACGCTTCCCTACGACGAAGTGCTTATCAACAATATTCTGTCTCTCGGCGAAGGCGTACGCGTAGAAAAACCGCAAAAGCTTCGTCTTGCGGTGGTGGAACGCTGTAACAAGATAGCCGCGGCTAATGCAATCGAATAATTCGCTCGTGCATTCCGCTTTTGACTTCGTTTCGCTACGCTCAAAGGCGCAAAAGCGGAACACGCTCGCTTACGGTGGTGGTTGGTAGAAATTATGTCATCTCGACCAAGCATTTTACAATGTCACTTCGACCAAGCATTTTACAATGTCACTTCGACCAAGGGGCGAAGCCCCGCGTGGAGAAGTCTAACGAAGCGTAACCTTCTAAAAATGTAAGCCCGTTGTCAAACGGGCTTCCTTAATTACGCATTACGCATTCTTCATTCCGCTCTTTTATCGCGCTGTTTTCATTTTCAATATTTCTTCGACTGTTTTGTCCGTGCCGTACAAGTCGGCGTTCTGTTTTTGTTTGCGAATAATTGTTTGTCGGTTCTCGTACGCCCGTTTGACCGCGTCCGGCAGCGTTTGGGGCAGGTTTTCTTCGGATACGGTAATTCCGCAGCCGCGGCTTACAAACCATTGGGCGTTCTTGACCTGTTCTCCGCGCGAGCATTTTGTAAGCGGTACGGTAACGAACGGCACGTTCGCCAGCGTCAGCTCCGCAAGGCTTGTCGAGCCTGCGCGTGTCAAGCATACGTCGCTTGCGGCAAACAAATCTCCAACGTTGGTTGCGTATTCCGTTTGACGAACGAAGCCGCAGTCTATGCTTTTGCCTTTGCCGGTTATCACAAATATATCGAACGCGTCCGCAAGCCGTTCGTTGACTGTTATCGCTTCGTTTAACGCGTTTGCGCCGAGACTTCCGCCCATAATCAGCAATATCGGCTTTTTGCCGTCGAAGCCCATTGTTTCGAGTCCTTTTTGTCTGTCGCCCTTCAATATTTCTTCTCTTACGATAACGCCTACTATTTTGGCTTTTTTGTCGCAGGGGAAGGACGCTAAAAATTCCGTCGCAAACAGCTTGGATATGCGGTTGGCAAGTCCTAACGACATATCGCTTTCGTGAATTATAGCGGGAATTTTCAGCTTTTTAGCGGCGATTATCACGGGTAAGCCCACATAGCCGCCCTTGGAAAATACTACGTCGGGACGAATGCGTTCGAGATGCTTTTTAGCTTGTTTTACGCTTTTTATCAGCTGGAAGGGCAGCGCCAAGTTGGATAACGTCAGCTTGCGCCGCAGCTTGTTTGCCGTAATTTCGGCGTATTCTTCGATTATGCCGTTGTCCACGTAAGGTCGGACTAAGTTTTTTTCCATACCGTCCGAGCCGATATAGTACAGTTTTTCCTTCGTCAGTTTGCTTGCAAGCGCCAAATTGGGCGTTACGTGTCCCGCCGTACCGCCGCCGCTGAATACTATTTTCATATCATTAGTGTATGTAGAAAAACGCGGATTATTTGTATTTTGCGTCGATTTATATGCAAGGTGCGTTTGTGTGTCTTTTTGCTGTAAGCCGCGGTAAAAAGCGAAGCAAAACGTGGGTTTTTCCGCAAAAAGCGGAAAAAACGGTATTGACAACGAATATGTGTTAATATATAATAATAGAGTAAAAGTTTCGGCTTTTGTTAAAATTAAATTTACGCAAGGAAGGCGATTAAATATGATATTATCCGATTTTACATCTCACGACGGACGTAAAATAAAATTATACGTATGGGACGAAGTTCAAAATCCCAAAGCTGTGGTCAAGATTGCCCACGGAATGGTAGAGCACTCCGCAAGATACGACGATTTTGCGCGGTATCTCAACGGCAAGGGATATATAGTTGTTATGAACGATCACCGCGGACACGGACTTACGGCGGAGCGCGACAGCTTGGGCTACGAAGAAGGGGATATGTGGACTAACAACGTCCGCGATCAGCTTACGTTGCTCGATTACTGCAAGGAAAAGTACAATCTGCCCCTGTTTATGATGGGACACAGCTATGGCAGCTTCATTACGCAAGCCGTTGCGGAAGAACATCCCGACGTTGCGGGCTTTGTGCTTATCGGGTCCAATTATATCAAGGGCGCAAGCTATTCTTTGTGCAAAGCGGTGGCTTCCAATATGTGCCGCAACAAGGGCGGGCGTTACCCTGCCAAGATGATAGTAAACCTGTCGTTCAAGCAGTACGAGAAGAAGATTCCCGGCAAAAACGCCTGGCTCAATCGCGACGAAGCGGAAGTAAAAAAGTACAACGAAGACGAATTTTGCAGCTATATATGCTCCGCCAACTTCTATCGTACGTTTATGATCGGTATTTCCAAGCTTTACAAAAAGGAGTACTACAAGCAAATAAACGTTGACAAGCCTATCTTGCTTGTGGCGGGCGACAACGACCCCGTAGGCGAATACGGCAAGGGCGTAAAAAAGCTCGATAAGTTCTATCTCGACAAGGTTGGAGTAAAGGACGTAACGACTAAGCTGTACGAAGGCGGCCGCCACGAGATACTCAACGAAACCTGCAAAGCGGAAGTGTACGACTTCATAGCCGACTGGCTGGATTCCAAATTGGAAAAATAATATTTGCTAAAACTAAAACGGCTATTCACTCGAATAGCCGTTATTTATCTTTTGCTCGTAGGATTTATCTTGCGTATACAAACAAATCTTCGAATTGTATTTTCATTAGTAATGCAATTTTGATTAACGTCATAAGACTGCATTCTTCTGCGTTATTCAAAACTTTGTAGTATGTACTTTTTGATATGTTGCATTTTTTACAGAAACAGGTGTCGGTCATATCATTTATTCTTTGGTAAATTTTTATAATATCTCCGTTTATTTTTCTAATTCAATCTCACCCCCTTTTAATATTTCTCATTCAAAATTTGAATGCGATAATGACATTATATATTCAATTATTGAATATGTCAAGCAAAAATTCAAAAATAGAATAATATTTGGGTATGACGATTTTGGCGGAAAGAATAAAATATTTACGCGAAGAAAAAGGGCTTACGCAAAGTGATTTAGGCGAAGCGGTAGGGTACGACCAAAGCCGTGTTGCAAAGTGGGAAAGCGGTAAATTAGAGCCTAATGCCGAAACCCTGAAAAAATTAGCTGTTTTCTTCGGTGTAACTTCGGATTATTTAATAGGATTGGAAGACGACTGAATTTTACAATAAGAAAGCCGACTGCGTTTTGCAGTCGGCTTTGCATTTTTATCTAATAATATTATTTACGAAAACTTTTTGCGTTGGTTAACGATTTTCTGAACGTATGCGTACATATTGTTTCTGTTTTCGAAGTGAGATATAAACGCGTCAAGGTCGCTAAGATACATCATATAATCGAACGGATCGATATTTGCCTTGTTGGAGTAATCGAGATATTCCACAAGGCTGAGATAGTATTCCATTTCGAAGTTGGCGTAAATCTGCGAATCGATAGAGTTGTTGTCGAAGTTTCTGAGCAGATTTTTGCGTTCTTTAAGAGTCGCCATCAGCCACTCTTCCGATTTTTCCTGTTTTACCGCTATACTTGCGTTAAACAGATGACGGTAAATATACGCTCGGAACAAGCCGATAAGTCCTATCGAGTCGTTGTTTTCCTTGCTTGGCGTACGATCTTCCAAATTGGTAATAAAGTTCAGGCACATCTCGCCGTAGTATACCACGCGTTCCAAAAGATACTTGCGCATCTCGTCGGATACCTTGGGGTTTTGCGCGTACAGCGAGCAAACGTACGCAAGGTTTTCCGATACTATCACCCGCGCCCATTCGTCGTACGTGCCCGAGTCGTCGTCGCGTATGTCTTCTACCATATCCTTGCACACCGTAAAGTATTTGCGGAAGGCAACGTCCGACAAATACACCAAGTCCTTGTCCGCTATCAAGCTTACTTGCGCTTCTAAAAACGCAATGCTCAGGTTAACCGATTGGTTAAGCTCCGCCGAAAACTCCGTGTTGTGCAGCCGCTTGAACTCTTTAAGTTCGCCTAACGCCTTTGCTTCGTCTTGAAACATTACGGAAGCCTGCATATAAAACATTACGTACTGCGCCAACTCGTAGTCCGAGCATTTCGAACCGAGATCGGAGTAGTGCATCTGCAGCATTTCGTGAATCATATATCGGTTGTTTATAAGGAACATTTTGTTCGTGTCCACCGACAGCTTTTGTCTGCCGAGAAAATACTTTACTATATTCTTCGCATATTCGTCGTTGTCCTGCGCTTCTATGCCTTCCACAAACGCGTTGTCGAAGTCGCTCGGGAGAGTTATGGCGTCCCCTTTGCGTTTTACGCAGTGAACCTTTTTCAGTCCGTAGCTGGACGATACGTAGCCCAATTCGAAAAACAGATTGTTGCTTATGCCGGAATCGGCTTTGTTTTGGAAGAATACTATCGCTTGGTTGCAGTTTTTCATCTGGCGGATAACTGTATCTCCCACCGACATCATTTGCGAATCGTTTGTGTGGTTGCCGCCGACGTAGCAGACGTAGTTGTGTTCGCCTTCCAATATCGCCTTGACTTTGATTGCTATTTGGTTGTCGCCCGACCATATAAGAAAAATCTTGTCTTTCATCCGTATTTTCTCCGTTTGCAGATATATGTAAAATTATATCCGTTTTGTAGAACTTTGTCAAATAATACTTTACGCCGCGCGGTCGAATGTGGTAAAATAGTGCTGGTGATTTATTGCTGTCAGGCTTGTTGCTTGCCGTGGTTCAATTTCGTCAAGTCGGCTTGAACGCGGTGCAAAATGCCGAATATCTGCGAAAAATTACCGTTCGGAGAGTACTATGAGAGTAATAGTAACTGAAAATTACGACGAAATGAGCAAAATCGTGGCAGAAATGGTTCTAACAACGGTGCAGGCTAATCCGCGCGCTACGTTGGGGCTTGCAACCGGTTCTACGCCGATAGGCTGCTACAAGCTGCTCAAAGAGTTCTGCCGCGACAAAAAAATGTCCTTCGCCAAGGTGTCTGCGGTCAATCTCGACGAGTACGTGGGGTTGGATAAAGACGACGTTCAAAGCTATGCTTACTTTATGCGGCGGCATTTGTTCGACGACGTGGACATAGACGGGGACAACACCTTTATTCCAAACGGTACCGCCGCTTCGCTTGCGGACGAGTGCGAACGCTATGCCAATCTGCTGCAAAGCTATCGGCGCGATTTGCAGATATTGGGCTTGGGCGGCAACGGACACATAGGCTTTAACGAGCCGAACACCCCCTTCGATTCCGTTACGCACGTGGTGGACTTGACGCCCAATACCATCGCGGATAATTCCAGACTGTTCGGCGACGTATCCGAAGTGCCTACTCGGGCGATAACTATGGGCATATCGGAGATTATGAAGGCGAAGAAGGTCGTCGTCCTTGCAAGCGGGTCGGGCAAGGCGCGCGCCGTTTACAATATGATCCGCGGAGAAATCACCGCCGCTTGTCCCGCAAGCGTGCTTCAACGCCACCCCGACTGCACGGCGGTATTGGACAAAAGCGCGGCAGCGCTGCTTAATTAAACGCTGTGTTTCCGCAAATGTATATTTATGCATAAGCGTTGTATAAATATGCGCATTACTCATAATTATACAAATTTCTGTGTATGGGCAAATCTAACGGGCGATTTGCCCTATTTTTCGTGAATAAATATAAACCATACGCTTGATTTCGCAGTACTGATATGGTATAATTTTAACGTAACAAAGCGAATATTTGCGACGCGTTTCGACAATAATTTTTACGCGCGGCGGTATCGCTTGGCCGTACTAAAATTCAGCTCTCGGCGGTTGGATTGAGCGTACGGCTCGAACGCAAGACAAAACATTTCTAAGGAGCAATAATACAGTATGGGTAAATCTTACGAAGCGAAGGACATACAGGTTTTGGAAGGTCTGGATGCCGTGCGTATGCGCCCCGGTATGTACATAGGTACCACGGGCGTTAAGGGGCTTCATCACCTTTTGTGGGAAATAGTGGACAACGCCGTAGACGAAGCTACCAACGGTTTTGCCGACAGGATAGAGATTACTCTGCACAAGGACGAGAGCGTAACCGTAACGGATAACGGACGCGGCATACCCGTCGACGAACACCCGCAATTAAAGATTTCCGGCGTAGAAGTGGTATTTACGCAGCTGCACGCCGGCGGCAAATTCAATAACGACAATTATACCTTTTCGGGCGGATTGCACGGCGTCGGCGCAAGCGTAACCAACGCGCTTTCTTCTTGGCTTACGGTTAACGTATGCAAGGATGGCAGCGAATACGTTCAGCATTTCCACAGTCCTGCCGACCCCGAAACGGGCAAGATACACAGCGGCGTACCCAAGGACAAGCTGACGAAGATAGGCTCTACCGACAAGCATGGTTCTACCATAACTTTCCTTGCGGATAACCGAGTTTTCAAAAATATACAAATGGACCGCGAAGTAATACACAAGCGCGTCAAGGAGCTTGCTTTCCTTAACAAGGGGATAACGTTCGTTTTGACGGACGAACGCGCGTATAACGACGACGGCGACACCTTTTCCGAGTCCTTCTGCTACGAAGGCGGGTTGAGAGATTTTGTGCTGTATCTAAACGAGAACAAAGCTCCGCTGCATTTGTCGCCTATGTATTGGTCGGGCAAAAACGACGTTTTGGAATTGGAATTTGCCTTCCAATATACATCCAACTATACGGAGAACTTCATTTCATACGTCAACAATATTCCGACCGGCGAAGGCGGAATGCACGAAACGGGGCTTAAAACGGCAATGACCAAGGTTATGAACGACTACGCCCGCTCCAAAAATCTGCTCAAAGCCAAGGAAGACAACCTTATAGGCGAAGACTTCCGCGAAGGCATAACGCTTGTTATGTCCGTAAAGATGGCAAACGTCCAGTTCGAGGGTCAGACCAAAACCAAGCTCGGCAACGTAGAAGCGCGTATAGCCTGCGAAGCGTTGGGCACGGAAGCGTTAACCGCTTTGTTGCAGCAGGACAGTGCTACTGCGGAAACGATAATCAAGAAGTCCATCGCTTCGGCAAAGGTGCGCGAAGCCGCGCGCAAAGCCAAGGAAGTCACCCGTCAAAAGAACAGTATATTCAATTCCACGTTGGTAGGCAAGCTTGCAAGCTGCACGGGGCGCGACGCCGGCAAGAATGAGCTGTTCATCGTCGAAGGCGATTCCGCGGGCGGCACGGCAAAACAAGCGCGCAACCGCCGTTTTCAGGCTATTTTGCCCCTGCGCGGTAAACCGCTCAACGCCGAACGCAAGCGTATCGACCAAGTGCTTGCCAACGAAGAGATACGTTCGCTCATTTCCGCTTTGGATACGGGTATCGGCGAAGAAGACTTCAACATAGACGATCTCAAATACGACAAAATAATCATCCTGTCCGACGCCGACCAAGACGGCGCGCACATAAGAGCCATTTTGCTTACGTTTTTCTTCCGTTATATGCGCGAGCTTATCACCGACGGACACGTCTATATCGGTATGCCCCCGCTTTACAAGATTTCCAAAAAGGACAAGATTCGCTACGCCTACGACGACTACGAGTTGCAAGAACTTGTGTCGGAATTCGGCCGCGGCTACGACTTGCAGCGCTACAAGGGCTTGGGCGAGATGAACGCCGAGCAGCTGTGGGAAACCACGATGAACCCCGAAACGCGTACGCTTATGCGCGTTACAATCGAGAATATATCCGAAGCCGAGCGTATGGTAACCACCCTTATGGGCGACCAAATAGACGCGCGCAAGGCGTACATTACCGACAACGCCGACTTCAACAAGGACAAGGACGCCGTCTTTGACGAATTGGTTTGACGGCGTATAAGGGCGCGTCTTGCGGTCTAGCTTCACGCTCTCGCTCAGTCATTTACGTCTAGTAAACTCCTTCGCGCTCGCGCTTGTTAGCCCGCAATCCGCAACCCTTCTCCGCCGTCAAACGGGTAAGTACCTGTGTTTAATATGTCACTTCGACCAAGGGGCGAAGCCCCGCGTGGAGAAGTCTAGCGCAGCGTAACCTTAAAAAATTCGCGCAAAACGCAGTTGTCTTAAAGACAATTTCGATTACGAACTAAAAAAGGAAATTACCAATGAAACAGCTTGATATTTTTGATTTGGAACACAACGAAATAGAAAAGATGGAAGACGGCAGTAACCTTCTTACCAAGCCTATGGAAGTGGTTATGCACGAATCTATGATGCCCTATGCCGAGCACGTAATTCTCGACCGCGCTTTGCCGCGCGTCGAAGACGGCTTAAAGCCCGTTCAGCGGCGTATACTGTATTCTATGTACGAGCAGGGCAACACGGCGGACAAGCCCACGCGCAAGTCGGCGCGTATCGTCGGCGACTGTATGGGTCGTTATCACCCGCACGGCGATTCGTCCATCTACGACGCAATGGTGCGTATGGCTCAGCCTTTTTCTATGAACGTGCCGCTTATTATCGGTCAGGGCAACTTCGGCAACGTGGACGGCGACGGCGCCGCGGCTATGCGTTATACCGAAGCCAAGCTTTCCCCCGTGGCTATCGAACTTTTGCGGGATATCGAAAAGGATACTGTGCGTTGGAGCCGCAACTTCGACGATACTACCAAGGAGCCGGATATGCTCCCCGGTCGCTTTCCCAACCTGTTGGTCAACGGCGCAACTGGCATAGCGGTAGGTCTTGCAACCAACATACCGCCCCATAACTTTGCGGAAGTTATCGACGGCGTAATTGCGTTTATCGAAAACAAAAATATAAGTCTAAACGCAATGATGAAGATAATCAAGGGGCCGGACTTCCCCACGGGCGGACACGTTATCCCCGGCGAAGGATTGCTTCAAGCCTACGAAACAGGCAAGGGCAAGATAATTATCCGCGCCAAAATGCACATAGAAGTGGCTTCCGGCGACAGACGCAATATCGTAATAACGGAAATCCCCTACGGACTCAACAAAGCCGACCTGCTTGTAAAAATAGCCGGGTTAAAGGATGAAAAGAAGGATATTTTCCAAGGCATATCGGAGATTGTGGACGAAAGCGACAAGGAAGGTATGCGCGCGGTTATCAAACTGCGTAAGGATTGCGACATAGACAAAATTATTAAAAATTTGCTCAAATATTCGCAGCTGCAAATGTCCTACGGAATAAATATGGTGGCAATTGCCGACGGCAAACCGCAGCTTATGGGCTTGTTGGATATCATTGCCTACTACGTTTCCTATCAGCGCGACGTAATTCTTCGCCGCAGCAAGTACGAGCTGGAAGAAGCCAAGGAGCGCGCTCACATTGTCAAGGGGCTTGTAATCGCCGTCCAAAATATCGACGAAGTTATTCAAATTATCAAGAACGCGTCGTCCACAACGGACGCGAAAAACAAGCTGCGGCTGGATTTCGATTTGTCCGACCGACAGGCGCAGGCAATACTTGATTTGCGTTTGGCTCGCATAACCAAGTTAGAAGTAAACAAGCTAATGAACGAATTGCAGGAGCTTGAACGCACAATCGCCCGTCTTAACGTAATCATCAACAGCAAGCGCGAGCAAATGGAACTTATCAAGTCGGAACTGTCCGCCTTAAAACGCAACTACAAAACGCCGCGCCGTTCGGAAATAAACAAAACTCTCGAAGACGCGTTAATCCCCAGCGAAACGGACGAAAAACCCGTCGAAAGCGTTGTTGTGGGTATTGCAAGCGACTACACAATCAAGAAGATTCCCCTCAAAAACTTCAACCTGTCCAACAAGGACGTTGTGGGCGCATCGTCTTCGGAAGTGCTTACCACCGCAATCGAAACCAAGACGGACGGACAGGTTATGTTTTTCAGTAATCTCGGTAACTGCCTAAGGATGACTGTCGGCGATATGCCCGAAATACGCTACCGCGACAACGGCGTAACGCTTTCGCAACTGTTTGCCGAAGCGCAGAAGGGCGAAACTCCCGTGTCGGCTTTCGTCTTGGCTAAGGATGCCGAACCGCAGGGCGAGCTGCTTATCTACACCCGTCAGGGGCTTATCAAACGCTCGGAATGGAAGGAGTATCAGCTGTTAAAGCAGGTGTTCCAAGGCTACAAGGGCAAGGACGGCGACGAAGTGTTCAAGGTGGAAGTCGTCCGCCCCGACACGGAAATCTTCTACGTAACCAACCGCGGCGGCTGTACGCGCTTCGACATAAGCGAAATACCCCTTCAAGGCAGAGTTGCAGGCGGCGTGCGCTGCATTAACCTTGCCGACGACGAGTACGTTGTGTTTGCCGGTCAGGTAGACAGGGACAAGGGCGAAGCGCTTATGATAACCAACAAGGGCTTCCTAAAACGTCTGCCCGTAACGGAAATAACCAAGCACGCGCGTAACTGCAAGGGCGCAAAGGGTACGGAGTTCGGCGTAAACGGCAGCTCGATAGTGTACGCCAACTACGTCAACGGCGCGCACTACAAGGTGGCAATTTACGACAAAGCCAACGTGTGCGTGGTGGACACTGCGGAAGTATCCGTCGAAAACAAGAACAACAAGGGCAAGCTTCCCAAGGGCAAACGCGGCGGCATAGCGGTGGAAAAGGTTATTGCCTTCAAGTCTTCCGCCGACAAATAAGTCGCTCGTGTATTCACTCAAAAAAGGCTTCACTTCGCGGTAAGCTGCGGGCACAGCCCTTGCTCTCGCCGTCTGCCAACGCCACACTGTGGCGATTGGCTTAGCGCGGCTCGCGCTCGTTGCAGATTATTTTTGAGCGAACACACTCGCTCCCCGTTGTTGGCTGGTAGACAATATGTCCTTAGCCGAGCAAGTCGAAGACTTACGAACGCCACGGAGCGATAGCGAAGGATTTACGCCAAGTAAAATCCCTTGCGTACGGCTTGTTTGCCTTGTATCCGCAACCCTTCTCCGCCGTCAGGATTAGTCGTTCGTGGGTAACGATTATGCAAAAAGTAATAATAGACAAAAACAAGTGCGAAAGCTACAAAACCTTTTACGAAATAATCTATACGGAGTTGGAAGGAAAACTAATTCCCGATTGGGAAGAATACGACAATTTGCATTACAATGCGGATTTGCTTGACGAATTTTTGTGGTATGCCTACGACGATATCGGTTTCGAATTCGTAATGATTAACTTTGATATTGACAGATTGACTAATCTCAAAACGTACGACGATTACGAATGGAAGTTGATATTCGAAGTTCTAAGGAGCTTTACCGAAAAATATCCCAAAAACAAGTTGACGATTGTAAACGAATAATTCGAAAAGTAAATCGGCTCAAAAATCAATACAAAAGCCCTGCCGCAGTTATAAAAGCGGTAGGGCTTATTTTTTGTATGTAGTTTTACAAATTGTTAATTCTTTTTGTATTCGTCTACGCACAGTATGTCGTTAGCGTCGGCGTCTATTATCGCGCACAGGTTTGCAAGCGTATCTAATTCAGGCATTTTGTCACCGATTACATAGTGTGAAACCGTTCCCGAACTTACGCCTAAACGGTGCGCCAATTCGGTTTGTGTCATTCCGCTGTGTTTTAAGTAGTCTATTAGTTTTTGCTGAATTTTTTTCTGTGTTATCATAGTTAAACTTGTGTAACTATTTTACACCAAAAGAAAAAATAAAACTCAATTTACGCCCCGCAGGCGTGATAATTTTTTATTCAAAGCGATACTTAATTTTATATATTTTGTTTTGACTCGATTTTATTATGTCATTTCGACTGAGCGAAGCGAACGGAGAAATCCAGACGATAGTCGCACTATAATTCATATATTTCTCCCGAAGTACCTAATATAAAACTTTTTCGTTGCCTATCGGGCAAATATTAAGTTTTTTTCTGTCCGCTATACTAAAATACAACATAAACCCGACAGGTAAAGGAATTAATTTTTATGAAAAACTATGATAAAACACCGTCAGCAAACAAAAACAAAGATAAATCGAACCAGTCTGTAACCACCGTAAAAGTCAGCGCAATGTGGCATTTTGTAGCGTATTATCTTGATTTGATTGAGTTTGTCAGCGCGGTAAACGACGAAGAGTTTTTCCGCAGGTTTCACGATTTACGCAATTACGTCTACGGCAAAATCGGTTTGCCGACGGACGCGGGCGATATTGTGGGCGAATACGTGGTGTACGAGCTCGAATCGTAACGCGTTTGCCGCTTCACGGCAATACTACCTTGCTACGCGCGCTCTAAGAGCGTAAATTTTCTGATACTGCATTCGGAACTTGGCTTCGTATTCCGTAACAACGTTGTCGGGCGCGTCGGCGGGTAGGTCGTACGTTACGTCAAACGTTTCGAAGCCGTTTTGCGCAAAGCTTTCAATCGACCACTCGAAGAAGTCCAAGTTGTCCGTTTTCTGCGATATTATGCCGTCTTTCACAAGCAGCCGCTTGTACAGTTCCAAGTAGTTTTTGCTGGTAAGGCGGCGGTTGGCGTAGGTTTTCTTGGGGAATGGGCAGGAGAAGTTCAGTATAATCTGCTTTACGCTGTGCTCGGGCAGGTAGCACAGCATATTTTCCGCTCGGCAGTTGATAAAGCGCAAATTGGGCAGGTTGGCTTTAACTGCGTTTTCGCAGGCGACGACTATCACGTTGCTAAGCTTTTCCACGGCTATATAATTGCGCTCGGGGTGTTGCGTAGCGGACGCAATGGCGAAAGCCCCCTTGCCGCAGCCTAACTCCAAGTACAAATCGTTGCCGTTTCCGAATATTTCGCTAACGGTTTTTACAAAGTTTTTTTCTTCGTCCGTCAGCTTGTAGAAGTCGTCCCCTTCGCGCGCAAGCAATATGTCGTTGACGTGCAGAATACGCTCGTCAAGATGCTTTTTCAATCTCATTCGCATAAGTCGTTCACCCTTGTTTTATTGCGGCTTTACCATTTCAAGGTCGGCAAGCCACGCGTCCGCGCACGCGTCCGAAGGCATACGAAGCCCGTATTTGCTCAAATCTACCGAGCCGAGCCGCACTCCGTCCGGCGAACAGCCGCGCTTGAACTGCTGCGAGAAGAACCGCCGTATAAACGTTTGCAGCCATTTGTAGATTGTTTCGTCGTCGTATTTATCGGCAAAGGAAATCTTTGCCAACGCGTATACTTTGCTCGGCGTAAAGCCCTTGCGTATCAGCATAAACAGAAAGTAGTCGTGCAGCTCGTACGGACCTATCGCGTTTTCGCTTTTTTGCAGTATTTGCCCGTCGGAAGTCGGCGGCAGCAGCTCGGGGCTTATGGGCGTATCCAGCACGTCCTGTAACACGCGCTTCAATTCGCCTTGGCTCAGCTCCGCTTGGTAAGCGATGATTGCCAACACCAACGTTTTGGGAACGGACGCGTTTACGGCGTACATAGACATATGGTCGCCGTTGTAGGTAGCCCATCCGAGCGCCGCTTCCGAAGCGTCCCCCGTGCCGATAACAAGCCCGTTCACGTCGTTTGCCAAGTCCATCAATACTTGCGTGCGTTCGCGCGCTTGGGCGTTTTCGTAGGTGACGTTTGTGTCCGTTATGTCGTGGTTAATATCCTTCAAGTGCCGCGTTACGGTTGCGGAGATATCTATTTTTTTAACCGTCGCGCCGATTGCTTGGGCAAGCGCGACGGAATTGGCAAGGGTGCGTTCGCTTGTGCCGAAGCAGGGCATTGTAACGGCTGTTATGTCCGATATCGGGCGTTTTAATAGATCCAACGCCCGTTTGCACACAAGCAGTGCAAGCGTGCTGTCCGACCCGCCCGATACGCCTATTACAAGCTTGTCCGCGCGGGTATGCTCTATGCGCTTTTTCAGCCCGTAGGCAAGTATCGTAAGGGCGCGCTCGCACACGGTATTGCGCCGAGCTTTATTAGCAGGCACAAAGGGGCGCGGAGAGTATACTCGCCGCACGATTCCGTTTAGGGGCAGCTCGAAGTTAACGTACGCGTAGCCCTGCCCGTTTTCGGAGCGGTCTAACCGCGCGCGTTCGTTGGCAATGTAGCCCAAGTCCGCTTCCGCTTCGGCGTAGCCCGTAGTAAAGGGCGCGGCTTCCGCTAATACTTCGCCGTTTTCGCATATTATATTGTGTGCGGAAAACACCGTTTGCGAAGTGGATTCCGACGGTCCCGCCGAGCAGTACGCGTACACGACTCCGCAAGTGGCGGACTGTATTTCTATCATTTTTTTGCGGTAGTCGCTTTTGACAATCGTTTCGTTGCTTGCCGACAGGTTGAATACGGCGTTAGCCCCCGCAAAGGAGTGCGAAACGGACGGCGAATCGGCAACCCACACGTCTTCGCATATTTCCACGGCAAACCGCAGCTCCGGGCAGAGAGTATCCGTAAATATCAGCTTGCTGGCAAACGGCGTTTGCTTGCCGAACAATGTGATGGTGCGCGATACTCCGTCGAAGGGCGCGAACAGCCGTTTTTCCATAAATTCGTTGTAGTTGGGCAGATTTACCTTTGGTACTATGCCCAGTACTTCTCCGCGGAACAGTACCGCCGCGGCGTTGTACAGCCGTCCGGAGTCGTCGCAAATCGGCAAGCCCACAATGCAGACGATATCCAACGCTTTAAGCTCGCCGCGCAGTGTTCTAAGTCCGTCTAATGCCGCGCGTCTGAGCGTTTCGTTAAAAAACAAGTCGCCGCAGGTGTACGCAGTTATGCACAGCTCGGGGAATAACGCTATTTTTACGCCGTTTGCCGCGGCGCGCTTTGCATGTTTGATAATCTGCCGCACGTTGTAGCCGACGTCTGCTACGCGGACGTTTGGGGAAATACAGGCAATTTTCACTAACCCGTAGCTGTATGCCTGTGCGCTAACGCCGTCCGCTTCGCCGTTTACAAGGTAGTCTATCGTAACGTTAAGGGCTTCGGCAAGCTTGGAAAGCTTTTCGGGTTTGATTCTTTGCAGCTCGCCGCTCATTATTTTGTTTACCGTGCCGAGCGTAAGCCCGCTTTTTTCCGCAAGCATTCTAAGCGTGTATCCGCGCCGCTTTTTTACGTCGTTTAGTCTTTTTACGATTTCCTGCATAATATGTTCCCCGTGATATATTATAATAATTTGATTTTTTTATATAATCGCTAATTATTATAACCCTTTTTCACCGTATATTCAACCGTTTTACACCCGATATTATAAAAAATGAAATAATAATTATAAAATTATACGTCAGTAAAGTAAAAGCGCGCGGTTTCTTGACAATGAAGGTGTACGGTTGTATAATTTATAAAACGTTTACGGGGGCATTATGAAAGAAGCGGAGCTGTATTACAGATTGAAAGCTATAGGTATAGACGTTTTGGACGAATACGAAGTAAAACGGTTTAACGAGCCGCTAATGTCCTTTGACGCGCTGGAAAAACCTTTTTCGTCGTTGGAATCGGCGTACAACGACAGAATAAAGCTGCGCGCCGATATAATAGTAAACGCTTTGCCCGAAATCGACGGCGTTGCGGAGCTTTCGGTATATCACGAAATCAAGTTCGGGCTGTTTTCGCGCAGCGTCAAGAAGCAATGCTTTTCATTGTGCGCCGCGCATTACGATACCGACGGCAAATCGCGTTTGTATTTTTACGAAACGCAAGATATGGCGGAAGTTCGCCGTATTTTCGAAAATTTCGTGTCCGAGCGCCGTATTCCGGATTTCGGCGCGTGGAAATGCGTATTGATTGGTTAAGAACGGCTTTGTCGTAAAAAAATACATTGACAATTCTTTTTAAGGCAAAGTTAGCGGTGAATAAAAAGCAGCCTACTAAACCGTCTAAATTTTCCCGTGGCATATAAGCGAGGGATTTTTTGTTGCCATTTTGAAAATATGCGGCTCGTAAGCATTTCGATTAAGTTGACATAAGCATTGAGGCGTGGTATTATATATCTAATTAAACGGACAGTTCGTTTGCACCATCCTGTCGTTAAACAAAACCAGGGCATTAGAATGGAAAATAATCTTCTAAGGTGCAGTCGTTTTGTCGCGACTGTATTTTTTTTGCAAAGGGAGAGATATGTATTATTTAGAAACTTCGGCTTGTTTTGACAGCGCGCACTTTCTTTACGGATATAACGGTAAGTGCGCAAATATCCACGGTCACCACTGGGTTGTGGAGGTGAAGATAAGCGGCGGTGAATTGCAGGGAAGCGGCGAAAAGCGCGGTATGCTTTTGGACTTCGGCGATTTTAAGCGTGCAGTAAAAGAGCTCGCAGAAGGCTTTGACCATAAGCTTATTTATGAAAAACACACCCTTAAACCTACGACTATTGCCGCGCTTAAAGAAGAAGGGTTTTTATTGGTTGAAACGGATTTCAGACCCACTGCCGAAAACTTCGCCGCGCGCATATATGCCGATCTATGCAGCAAGGGCTTGCCCGTTTCCTGCGTAAAAGTTTACGAGTCGCCCGAAAACTGCGCAGTGTACGGTGAATAATATGTATTGTAAAGTTGCCGAAAAGTTTATAAGTATAAACGGCGAAGGTCCGCGCGCCGGTGAACTTGCCGTGTTCCTGCGTTTTTGCGGCTGCAATCTAAATTGCGGCTACTGCGATACGCGTTGGGCGAATACCGACGATGTAAAATATGAGCTTGCTTCTGTGGAAGATCTTGTTGAATACGTGAAATCTACGGGAGTAAAAAACGTTACCTTAACAGGCGGCGAACCGCTTTTGCAGGCGGATATAGCGTGTCTAATAGAATTACTGGGCGCGTCGGGCGCAGAAGTCGAAATAGAGACCAATGGAAGCGTGCCGTTGAAAGATATCCTTTCCATTTCGCCCCGTCCCGCCGTTACCGCCGATTATAAACTTCCGTCAAGCGGAATGGAAAAGTATATGCTGACCGAAAACTTTTCTTACCTTACGTTGCGAGATGCGGTCAAGTTCGTGGTTGGAGATATGCGCGATTTGGCGCGTGCGGAAGAGATTATAAAGGTGTACGGACTCACAGACAGGTGCCGCGTTTATTTTAGCCCGGTGTTTGGAAAAATCAATCCCGAAGAAATAGCGGAGTTTATGAAAGAGCGTAAGCTTAACGGCGTACGCCTGCAATTACAGTTGCATAAAATCATCTGGAAACCCGATAAGCGCGGGGTATAGGAGAAGTATGGATATTAAAGAAATAGAAAAACATATCCGCGGATTATTGGTCGCCATAGGCGAAGACCCCGACAGGGAAGGTCTGCGCGAAACGCCCGCCCGAGTTGCGCGAATGTACGAAGAGGCGTTTGAAGGAATAAAATACACCAACCGCGAGATTGCGGAAATGTTCGGAAAAACGTTCGAAGTTCCGTCCGACCCGAATTCCGGCGGAGCAGTGGTCATAAAGGACGTAAGCGTGTTCAGCTATTGCGAGCATCATATGGCGCTTATGTACGATATGAAGGTAGATGTGGCTTACGTTCCGCGCGGAAAAGTTCTTGGATTGAGCAAAATCGCGCGCATCTGCGATATGGCGGCAAAGCGGCTTCAATTGCAGGAGCGTTTGGGACGGGACATTGCCGAAATAATTTCGCTTGCGGCTTTATCGCCCGACGTAGGCGTAAGGATAGAAGGCTGCCACAGCTGTATGACTTCGCGCGGAATAAAAAACACGTCGTCAAAAACGGTTACCAAAACTTACTTCGGCGCATTCAAAGACAACGTTTCTCTGCAAAATCTTTTGGGGGACAGGGTATGAAAGCACTCGTTTTATTAAGCGGCGGTGTAGACAGCGCTACCTGTCTCGGACTGGCGGTTCAAAAATACGGCGCGGCGGAAGTTTTTGCCCTTTCCGTTTACTACGGTCAAACTCACAGTAAAGAACTCGACGCCGCGCAAAAAGTTGCCGACTATTACGGTGTTGTTTTGAAGCGGATTGACCTTTCGGTTATATTCGAAGGCTCGGACTGTTCGCTCTTGGCGAAGTCGCACAATGATATACCCTTGCAAAGTTATGCCGAACAGTTATCCGTAACGGACGGCAAACCCGTTTCAACCTACGTACCTTTCCGCAACGGGCTGTTTCTTTCGGCGGCGGCAAGCGTGGCGCTGTCGCACGGGTGCGAGATTATTTATTACGGCGCGCACGGCGACGATGCTACGGGCAACGCCTATCCCGATTGCAGTGAAAAGTTTAATTTTGCGATGGGTGAAGCTATTTATACGGGCAGCGGCGAACAGCTTAGAATTCTCGCGCCTTTTGTAAATTCAAACAAATCGCAGGTTGTAAAAAAGGGGCTTGAGCTCGGTGTGCCGTACAAATATACATGGAGCTGCTATTCTGGCGGAGTAAAACCTTGCGGCGTATGCGCTACCTGCCGCGACCGCGCCGCGGCATTCGAAGCTAACGGAATACAAGACCCCTCAATAAAAGGAGAATAATATGCCGAGAGAAAAGCAGAACGAAGGTATTACCCTGCTCGGAAATAATAACACGAAATATCCGCAGACTTACGACCCGTCGGTTTTGGAAACTTTTGCAAACAAACATCCTGGAAGGGACTATTTTGTAAAGTTCAACTGTCCCGAATTCACAAGTCTTTGCCCCATTACGGGGCAGCCCGATTTTGCCACGGTTTACATTTCGTACGTTCCGCGCGAAAAGATGGTTGAAAGCAAGTCCTTGAAGCTTTATCTTTTCGGGTTCAGAAACCGCGGCGATTTTCACGAAGACTGCGTAAATATAATTATGAACGACCTTGTTGATTTGATGGACCCCGCATATATCGAAGTATGGGGCAAATTTCTTCCACGCGGCGGAATTTCCATAGACCCGTATTGTAACTACGGAAAAAAGGGGACCAAGTGGGAACAGGTGGCATGGGATAGGCTTGCGCGCCACGATATGTATCCCGAAAAAATCGATAACAGATAATAAAAAGCGGACGCGGTATGATTTTTTGCTTTTTATTTCTGCAAATACATTGATTTTCGGGACTGTCTTTTCATGTTTGAGTATGCTGTTTTTCGTTCAATGAGCGGCAATAATTCTTTTTGCAGTGTCTAACTCGAAAATCGGTAAAAGATAAGAAAAAGGAACACGAATCTCGTCGCGGCACGCGTTATATTGACAGGATAACTTACGCAAAAATCCGCCCGCGGCGCAGTTTTGTACCGTTCAAGCTTAAAATCTATATGCAAAAGGGAATGAAATTGTAAGTTCGCAAATGTATAACAATTAGCCGTCTGCTGTTTTGCGGACGGTAATTTTATATAAATAAAATGCCGTATTTTATCTTTGGAAAAAATACGGCATTGTTTGCGGCGCCGGCAATGCGAATACTTCGAATCGTAATAAACCGCAGCAACAAGGACAACGCTAAGTTGAAGTGGGCTGCTTAGTCGTGGGGAGGCGCTACAGCGCCGCGGTGTTCGCAATCATTTGGATTGCTCTGCCGAGCGAACCCGACGGGTTATTGTTAGTTCCTTTTTATGTAAAAATACCTTGACAATAATTTGTCAAGGCAATGGAGCGGGTAACGGGAATCGGACCCGTAACTACTGCTTGGGAAGCAGTCGTTTTACCACTAAACTATACCCGCATATTTGCAGTAAACGTTCGACGCAGTTGTACGCAGTTGCTGCGCTTTGCGTAGCTTTTATGAGTAGAAGTCAAATTTCAAGGTTGCGCTCGGTACGCGAGCGAAAATATTGTTTGCACTTTATCTCGAATTGCCGATCGCGTTGACTTTTCGAGCCTATTTCCGTTTTTTATCCTTTTCGGGCACGGCTTCTATGTCTAATACGTCGAAGTCTACGCTTTCCACAAAGTCTCTCGGCTTAAAGCGCGTGTTGTTGAACATTACAAAGTGGTTAAAGTTAACGTATGTGGCAACGGGCGTCGGAATGTCCATTTGTCCGCATATTTCCTGCAATACCGCAACAAACTCGTCCGAATCGGTAATCGCTTCGTATTCGTACAGCAGGTCTCGCGTGATTTTTTCTTCAACAACCGTTTTCGCCCAGATTTTCATTGTAACTCCTTTTAATATTGTAGCAAATTTTTTGCGATATGCAAAGTGTTTTGGGTATTGTTAAGCAAAAAAATACTTAAGTCTAAGGTTTACTATTCTCAATTAGTATGCTACAATAGTAATCGGTTAAACGCGCGGTTGCTTTTGCGCGCGTTATGCAGTGTTCGGTTGCAATTAGTTACGCAGGAGAAGAATTATGACGATAGGAATTTTTACCGCAGTGGATACCGAAGCTTCGAGCTTTATATCGTCCTGCGCGGCAGAAAAAACCTTCAAGGGGTCGTTTGCATTTTATACTTTCAAGCTCGGCAGGCACGACGCTGTGCTGTGCTGTCCGCCGTCTGTGGGCGAAATAGCCGCGTCCGCGGCGTGTCAGTTGCTTATAACCGAATACAAGGCGGACGTAATATTCAACTTCGGCGTGGTGGGCGCGCTTACCGAACGTACTTCGCTTTTTTCTTCCGTTTTGGTTAAGGACGTTGTTCATTACGGTATGGACACAAGCGAGATAGATCACGTACCGGTAGGTAAGTACGAATGTTTTGACGGCATCGCCGTCGAATGTGATACTAACCTTATAGAACGGGCGCTTCAAATTGTCGATTTACCGTTGGCGCGTTGCGCTTCTGCCGATAAGTTCGTGGCTGACCCCAAGCAGAAATCCGCTCTCAATCAAAATTTCGGTGCGGAAATATGCGATATGGAGTCGGCAGGCGTACTGTTTACCTGCAAGTTCAACGGCGTTCCGTGTCTTATGGTCAAGTGCGTTTCCGACAGCCTAATCGGCGGAGCAAACGAGTACGAGCAAAACTGCATAAAGGCGGCAAACAACTTTTTTGCATTGGCTGCTCGCATTGCCGACGGATTGGATTAGGTAAGCTGCTTTGCGAAGGTTGACTTTTTTTACATTTTGTTAATTACTTGACAGAAATACGTCTAAGTAGTAAAATAGCTTTATAACATTGCAATATGAAGGAACAACTTAAAAGCGACAGTGCTTTTAAGTTGTTTTCTGTCGTATTTGCTATAATAAGGAGAATAATATGCCCGAAGTTCAATTGACCGAAGCCGGTCGCAGAGAATTGGAAGAACGCTTAGACTATCTCAAATCGGTACGCCGCGCCGAAATCGCCGAAGAAATCAAGACCGCTCGCGGCTTCGGCGACTTGTCCGAAAACGCCGAATACGATGCCGCCCGTAAGGCTCAGGCGGAAATGGAAGGCGAAATTGCGGAAATCGAAGCGCAGCTTAGGATGGCTAAAATTATACACGAAACAACCGTTACCTGCGCCGAGATTATCGACGGCAAGGAACAGCTTTGCAAAACGTATACCATTGTAGGTACTGCGGAAGCGGATCTCGCTCACGGACGTATAAGCGACGAATCCCCCGTTGGTTTCGCGCTTATAAAGGCCAAACAGGGCGAAACGGTGGACGTTTTGCTGCCCAACGGCAGAGTAAAGAAGCTTAAAGTATTGAGAGTTGTAAAGTAGTACTGCTTGAAACGCATTTGTAGGTGAAATTATGAACGATAAACAAGCCCCGACGACGGAAGTCGTCGAACAGGACTTAAACGAAATACTGCGTATCCGCCGCGATAAGCTGTCCAAGCTTATCGAAGAAGGTAAGAATCCTTTCGAAGTTACCAAGTTTGACAAAACGCATTCTTCGGCGCAGATTATAGACGGCTACGTCGACCATGCCGAAGACGAACAGTACGAGCCGCAAATCGTATCGGTTGCGGGACGTATGACGTCGCGTCGAATAATGGGTAAGGCAAGCTTTTGTCATATTTTGGACGGCGAAGGCACTGTCCAGCTATACGTTAAACGCGACGAAGTGGGGGAAGAAGCGTATTCGGAATTTAAGACGTGGGATATAGGCGACATTATCGGCGGCACCGGCGAAGTGTTCCGCACGCATATGGGCGAGATTTCCGTAAAGCTGCGCGAAATCAAGCTGCTTTCCAAGTCGCTGTTGCCCCTGCCGGAGAAGTTTCACGGGCTTAAAGATATCGAAACGCGTTACCGTCAGCGTTACGTAGACCTTATTGCCAACCCCGAAGTAAAACGCACGTTTATTATACGTTCCAAGCTAATGAAATCTATCCGCGAATATTTGGATAACCGCGGATATTTGGAAGTGGAAACACCCATTTTGAACACGATAGCCGGCGGAGCCAACGCCCGTCCGTTCATCACTCACCACAACACGTTGGATATAGATATGTATATGCGTATCGCAACGGAGCTTCACTTAAAGCGGTTAATAGTGGGCGGCTTTGAAAAGGTTTACGAAATCGGACGTCAATTCCGCAACGAAGGTATGGACTTGAAGCATAACCCCGAGTTTACCACAATCGAGCTGTACGAAGCGTATACCGACTTTAACGGAATGATGGAAATAGTGGAAGGTATGTTCAAGTACTGCGCGGATACCGTATTAGGCATGCGTAAACTTCCCTACGGCGACGTGACCATCGACCTTGATAAGTGGGAAAAACTTACGATGATTCAAGCCGTCAACAAGTACGTAGGAGTCGATTTTACGAATATGACGGACGAGCAAGCGGTTGCGGCGGCGGAACGCAAGGGTATAGAGCTTGCCGCGGGCAAACGCACTTGGGGACACGCCTTGTACGAGTGCTTTGACGAGCTTGTGGAAAAGGAGCTTATCCAACCTACGTTTATTTACGACTACCCCGTAGAAGTAAGTCCGTTAGCCAAGAAGAAGCCTACGGATAACCGACTTACGGAACGTTTCGAGTTCTTCATCAACGCCAGCGAAATGGGCAACGCTTTTTCGGAGCTTAACGACCCCATTGACCAATACGAACGCTTTATGGCGCAGGCGCGCGCCAAGGCGCAGGGCGACGACGAAGCGCAGATGTTGGACGACGACTTCGTAACGGCTTTGGAATACGGAATGCCCCCCACGGGCGGCTTGGGCATAGGTATCGACCGTATGGTAATGCTGTACACCGATTGTCAATCCATTCGCGACGTGCTGCTTTTCCCCACAATGAAGCCGTTATCCAAATAACAGAATAAATAAAGTACGGAATTATCCATTCCGTACTTTTTCTTTTTACTTTGTTTTTAAGTGTTTTTCTGCAAAAAGGCGGGTTTTGTAATTGCTGTCGTACAAACATTCCTGCAATATTTCATCGGTTAACAGTCTGCGTTTTGCCATAATATCCAATACATTCGGTAGCTATCGGCGAAGCTTTCTTTGTTGTCGGTCAGTTACGTATATTCAATTCGTCCATAAGCTGCGTTATAGCTTCGGCGTAATCTCCGTAAAGAATGACGTGGTGGTTGCCGCAGGGCGTTTTCAACAGCTCCGTCACGGGCTTGTCGAGCCGTATAACCGCCTGCGTACGGCAAAGGTTGGCTTCGTCAAGGTTTCGTTCTAACGTACCTGCGGATACGAAGTAACGTTTAAGGTCTGCGGACAGACGGAACACCGTAACTCTGCCTGTGCGCAGCTCGCCTTTTACGGCTACGCCTATGCCGCTTTCGAAGTGCGTATCCAAACGGTACCCGTCAAGCATATCCAACGGAGCGGTGCAGTGCGCAAAGGTTACGCGGTTGCTTTCCGTATCTATTCTCGACGGATTGGCTTGAAATGACGATTGCACCGTAACGGAGTTTGCAATAAGCATACTCAGCATAGTCGCAACGTCCCCTTCGCACGTTCCTATTATTCCCCTTGCGTTCAGTTCCGCTAAAGCAAGGCAACCGGTGGACTTTAACGACGATAACAAATCGAAGCATCGTATCGTCAGTCCGTCAAGCGCGTATTTATCTTTTATCCCGTCCAACGCGTCGTATATCTTCAAGGCTTTTGCAATTTCTTGCTTGTCGAAGTCGGTATACTCGGCGTGTTCGGCTGTTGTTGTTTCACCGTTTTTTACCGCCGTTTCCGCTTCGGCAATGGGTACGTCCACAAGCGTTACGCCAAGCCGCCGCTTTACTTCGGCGTAATCGGGTACGGAAGCTATCAGCCAGTCGGACGGCGCGCCTATAACGCCCAACCGCGCGTTTGCCAATCTTTTCTTCGCGGAGTTAACCGCTGCAAGCGAACGTATCCTTTCGGCAACGTAACTTGCGCTTCCGTGCAGAATTTCGCCAGTTTTACCGCAAGAATTAAGATACGTCAGTATTTCTAACGATGCCGCAAGGCTGTTGTTGCCGCCGTTCGTCAGCAGATAGTACGGCGCTTGCAGTTTGCCGAAGCTGTCCAAAAACAGCCCTTCCGAACCGCCCGTTTGAACGAAAATCAGCTTCAAGTCGCAGTCGTAGTCGTCCAATTCGGCGTAAGCTATGGGGTAACCCAGTTCTCGCTCGATATTTTGCAAAAATCCCGCCGTTTCCGCTTCGAATTCCGCCGAATGCTTCAATCTGGACTTAAACGTGGACAGTTTTATATTCATAAGAGTTCTCCCGTTTTTATTTTTTATTTTGCAATACTTGTTTGTAAATTTCCAAATACTCCTGCGCCGTTTGCGTCCAGTCCTTGGGTATGCTTTTTTCGGCGTTTATGCCGGCTTGTTTCAATTCGTCTTTGTGGTTAAGCAAATATACAATTTTGTCTGCAAACGCTTCGACGTTATTATCCGAAATAAATCCGTTTACGCCGTCGGTTATTCTTTCGCTGCTGCCCGTGTTCTTTATGGTTATAGCGGGCACTCTGCGCGATGCGGCTTCTACGACGGTTAAAGGATCGTTATCGAATAAAGACGGAAATACAAATAGCTCTCCTACGCTGTAAATTGACGAAAGCATCGCCTTGTCCGTAATCTCGCCCGTAAATACCGTATTGGCGGATAATCCCAGTTTTTCGGCATAGCTTTTGAAGTATTCTTCGTCGTCGCCTTTACCCGTTAACAATATTTTGAAGTTCGGGACTTTTTCCTTGACTAACTTCAACGCGTCAAAAATAAATTGCAGATTTTTGTACCTAAATATTCTTCCTACAAACAGCAATACGTTTTCTGCGTTTTGCAAATCGTATTTTTCGGTTGCAAGCCGCTTTGCTTTTTCAATGTCGTCAACCTTGTCAAACATTGCGCCGTTACGAATAACGGCGGCTTCTCCGTCGTATCCGTAGCTGTTCAATTCCGCAATCATATCGCGAGATACGACGCATACTTTGTCCGCCTTATACAGTTTTTTGCGCAAGTCTTTTACCATAGCGCGCACAATCGCTTTCGACGGCACGCTGCATTCCCATGCGGTTTTGAACTTAGTATGCACCGTCATTATTACGCGTCGGGGAGATGGCAGATGTTTGTTTTTACTGTTGTTTGCGTACTTTAACGCATATGCCGCCATCGGCGACACCGTATGACAATGAATTATATCGGGGTTAAAATCCTTTAATTTCTTTTTGAATTTGCCCGACAGCGACGGGAACGCGCAAACGTCGTTAGGCGACAGTTTAATGCTTTTGCAGCGGAATACGGGAAATGCGAATTCCGAATCGTCGTGACGGTTGAAATCGGGGCAGAATACCGCGACTTCTTCGCCCAACTTTAAGTAAGCGTTAGCCAGTCCCAATACGGCTCTTTCCGTACCGCCTACTCCCGGAAGAAAACTATCGGTAAATAACGCAATTTTCATAATTATACTCCTTGTGCGGTTAGGTTGATGCTGTATTCTCGGCAATCGCGCCGTGTTATAGCGTAAAACCGCGTGTCTGTTGTTTAGACAGCTACTAAATCATTATATCAAAATAAGTGTGTTAAATCAATTACTATTTGTAAATAGCGCGGTGTTTTCTGCAAAAATGCAAACAAAGCAATCGCTTGTTAGCAGCAAGCCGAGTCTGCGCCGTCGGGGATTTGCAATAGCTGCCGCTTAAAAATCACGATAAAAATCAGTTGAAAATTTTTATCGATTGTTGTAAAATATAAAATAATTATTTTTGCGGCGGTTTTACTGCTGAATTACGCTTCTAATAGGCGTTAATAACGGCGTTTGTCGTCCGCGTAAGGAGTTCGCTATGGTCGAAAGCGTATTGACAAGAAAAAATTATTCGCTGAAAATAAAAATTACGGTCAAAAGTCTTATTTCGGCGGGACTTATCGCTTTGGCAGTTGCGTTGCCGCAGCTGATTCACGCTGCGCTCGGTCAACAAGGCGGAATGCAATTGCTGCCAATGTATTTGCCTGTTTTAATCGGCGGCTGTATTCTCGGAACGTGGTGGGGGCTTGGTATAGGCGTACTGTCGCCCGTTGTCAGCTTCCTTATAACGCTTGCTTTCGGCAATCCTATGCCTATAGCCGCGCGTCTGCCCTTTATGATAGCCGAGCTTGCCGTATTCGCCGTTGTTTCGGGATTGTTTTCCCAAAAGATTGCCGCAAACGTTTGGACGGCTTTCCCCGCGGTATTGCTTGCGCAGGTTGCGGGGCGCGCGGTGTTTATGCTGCTTGCGGTCGTATTCCAATCCGTTACGCCGTTTACGCCTGCAACCGTTTGGTCGCAGATTCAAATCGGACTTGTAGGAGTCGTGTTGCAAGCGGCGGCAGTGCCCTTCATCGTTATGGGACTTAAACTGTTGTTGGATTTGGACAAGCGCGGCAGGTAACGTTTTTACCCGAATGTCGGTATACGCGTCTTAACCTGCAATCAGAGTAAGAAACGTGTTTTGTTCGGCTTTCCGGTAACCTGTTATGCACTTGCTTTATAAACGAATTTCACAAAGCGTACGCATTTTATTGCGTACGCTTTTTAATATAGAATGCTTGACTTTTTTACAAAGCAATATTACTATTAGTAATATCGACGTAAGGGGAGCAGTTTAATGGAAAACATAATATTGGGTTTGCTGTTGCTTAAACCGCGTTCTATTTACCAATTACGCAAGCGTATAGAGCAGGGCTTAAATCTTATGTACAGCTGCAGCACGGGCAGCATACAGTTTGCAATAAAAAAACTGTTAGAGCAACGCTATATCGTCGTGGAATCCGCAAGCGAACAAGGTCGCGCAACCAAGCTTTATGCCGTTACGGAGCAGGGCAGGGCGCATTTCGACAGCTGGATTAACAGTCCTATTAACTGTTCCGTCAAGAATCCCGAGCTTGCCAAGGTATACTTTATGAGCTTTGCAGAACCGTGCAACAGAGCATCCGTTATTCAAGGCTACATTGAAGAATTGGAAAATACGTATAATAAATTAGATATAATCTGCCGAGAAGGCGATGATCTTATACGTCGGGACAAAGACGGCGAATTGCTGTTTTTTCAGCTGCAATCCGCCAAGTACGGGCGCGATTTCGTAAGATTCAATATAGACTGGTATACTAAACTGTTAAAGGAGCTTGGCAATAGTAATGAATAAACTGTATTTGGATAATTCGCCTATAACCTATTATACCGATACGACCGCAGGCGGCGGCAGCGATTGGATAGTTTTTGTGCACGCCGCTTTTGCCGATAGCGGTATGTACAAGAGGCAATTCGAGTATTTTGCGGGAAAGTACAATATCATTGCAATGGACGTTATCGGACACGGCGGTTCGCTTGCCGCGCGTAAGGGCGACGGTATTGAAAAGACGGCATATTGGCTAAACGGTATTTTTCAAAAGCACGGTATTGCCGCCGCCCTCCTTGTCGGAGTTTCGCTTGGCGCGGTTTTAATACAGGATTTTGCCAACCGCTATGAAGACAAGGTATTGTCGCTTGCGTGCTTCGGCGGATACGATATTAACAATTTCGATACGAAAGCGCAGCGCGCCAATTCTAAGGGGCAAATGGGTATGATGTTCAAGGCGCTTGTTTCCGTCAAATGGTTTGCCCAATCCAACAAAAAAATTTCCGCATATACGCCGCAGGCGCAGCAGGAGTTTTACGATATGAACGCACGTTTCCCCAAACGCTCTTTCAGGTACTTGGCAGGTCTTAACAAGCTAATCAACAAGTTCCCGTCCAAGCCGCGGAAATATCCGTTGCTTGTAGGCTGCGGCGAACACGATATCCCTATGGCGTTGACAATCGCACGCAAATGGGCAAACAAGGAGCAGTGCAGTCTTGCCGTAATACAGGGCGCGGGGCATTGCGCCAATATGGATAATCCCGACAGATTCAATTCCGTCTTGCAGGATTTTTTCGGAAATCGAGTCGAATAATTACTTGATTGCAATTAAATTTATCGCCGACGTGTCGGCAACCGTCGGCGAATGTTACAGTGCGTAAAAAGCAGCTTTTTAGCGATAGAATTGACTTATATAGGTAAATATCTGTAAAAAATATTCAAAGTCCCTATTGACAAGCGGTATTTGCCGTGTTAGAATTATGATAACGTTAACAAGAAGTACACAAAAATGTTAGCGTTAACACTAATTTGATTACCATTATAAAGGGGGAAACAAAGCAAAATGTCACGGAACAGACGAATTGTTTTGCTGTGTCTGGCTGTTTGTTTGGCTATAAGCTCAACGCTTATTTTAACCGCGTGCAAGCAGCAGACTTACTCGGTATATTACGACAAGGGCAACGGCTCGGCTACGGGAGAAGCTCCCCAAGCGCAGGAATATAAGGTCGGAGATACGGTCACGGTTGCGGACGTAACGTTCCAACTCGACGGTCACGAATTTACGGGCTGGAGCGACGGCTCCAATATTTACAAAAAGGGAGATACTTTTGTTATGCCTGATCACGACGTAACGCTAACCGCGCAGTGGAGAAGTACGTCTGCCGCCGATACTTATTCGGTACGCTACGAAAAGGGCAACTCTTCCGCAACGGGAACGGCTCCCGAAACAAAGAGCTACAAGACGGGCGATAACGTGACGGTAGCCGCCAATACGTTTACTTTGGCGAATCACGAATTTGCAGGTTGGAGCGACGGGTCTAAAACTTACCGTCAGGGCGATACTTTCTCTATGCCCGCCAGAGACGTAACGTTAACCGCGCAATGGACTGGCGGACAGCCCGACGACAAACCTACTCTTGCGGAATTGAACGCCAAGGTATACGACGCTTCCAATTGGGAGTATATGACCAACAACAACGGCGCGTCTAACGACGGCGGCGATATAGTTTATGCTTTGAACGACGGTTCCGTCAAGTTCCACCGCGCAAACCAAGCCGTCAACATCGGCGAGAAGCTTACCAATGCTTCCTTTATGATCAAGTCTACGCACGATTTCAAGCTGTGGTTCAATTCTAACGGAAAGGACAACGCCAATAACAACAGTTACCGCTTGTCGTACGAATACGGCGAGCTGCGTATTTCGGTGTCTACCGCGGGCGACAAGTCTGCCGCGCGCGTAACGTCCACGTTTGAATTGGGCAAGTGGAATCGCATAGATATCGAATTCGAAGAAGCCGTCGACGCGGCGACAGAGCGTACGGTTTGCTCTATCAAGCTGTACGTCAACGGCGAGCGCGCGACGCTTGCCGCAGGCGAGAATACAACGCAAATAACAGTTGCCGACAACGTTCTCAAGCATACCCAAGTGGGCAGCTTCAAGACGGGTACTTGGCTTGTGGCAAAGGTGTGGGACGCTTGCGATTTCTTCCAAATTAAGCCGGTTGCAAATGCCGACGTAAAAGACGTGCCCATTATTGCGGCGATAGGTGCTTCCATAACCGAAGGCGCAGGCGCAAGCAACTTTTATACGGAAAGCTATCCCGCGCAGCTTCAAAACAAGCTCGGCGGCGCGTACAACGTTGTCAACTTCGGCAAGAGCGGACGGACGGTACGCACGGATACAGGCGTCGACGCTAACGGCGAACCCGTGCCTTGGTTGCAGAACAAGCAATGGGGGGGGGTACAGGCAATAGTGCCCGATATTGCTATTATCAATATGGGTACAAACGACTCTAAGTCGTCCAACGATCCGGCTACCACTAAGGAGAACTTTGCGGCGGCGTATAACCACCTGCTTGATGAACTTCTTGCGGTTAATTCGGATATGCGTATAATTATTTGTACCGTTCCGTACGCGTATTCGAGCATTTACGATATAAGCAACGACAACATTCGCGATATCGTAGCGCCCGTTCAAAGAGAAATTGCCGCGGAACGCGATATGGAGCTTGTGGACTTGTACGAAATCACGCAAAACAAGTCCCTGCTGTTCGGCGACGGAGTACACCCGGGAACGCGCGGCTACGCAATGTTTGTAGAAGTACTGTCCAAGGTAATTGCGGAAGGCGACGAAGCCTTAACCAAGGAATTTTTGGACGCTATCGACGCAGAATATAACGACCCCGTATACAATATCGAAAATATCAAAGCCGCGCTTTCGGTAAACGAAGGACAGCTTATATTAACCGTTACGGGCAAAATCGAATTCGAAGATACGTCCTATATCCGTCTGGTTGCGGAAATAAGCGACGAACACGAACGTTACCAAGCAATAACGCTAAACCCCGACGGAACGTTCAGCGTATCTATGCGAATAGACGACTTAACTTCTAACGAGTGGTACATTATACGTATTTATTTGACCGAGAGCTTTGCGTACGTCGTTACTCTCGACGATACGGATCACGCGCAGGGCGACGTTGTTGCAACAGCTACGCGCAAAGCGACGGTGGTGTCGTGGAGCAACCGTTTTAATCTCAAAATAGAAGATAACAACTACGTTAACTTGACGAGCAGCGCAATTACCACCACGGACGGAGTGAAGCTTACGTTAACGGGCACTACTAACGCCGACGCTCTCAGGCTGTATTTGGGGGTTAATCCCGCAGGCGACGTTTGGAGAGAATACGTAGACGTAGTAATAACGGACGGCGCGTTTACAGTGACCTACGACCTTGACAAATTGTTTGCAGGCGCGGATATAGCTACTGACTACGTAAACGTACGTTTGTATTTCGGAACTACAACTTCCTACTTCGTAGTACCGCTTGCGGCTACTACTGTCGACGGACAGCCCGCGACAGCCGGCGCAAGCTTCAATACGGCAGACAAAACCATAACTATCGTTTCCTGGACGGACAGCGGCACGGGAACGTTGAGCTTTACCGTTGCGGAATATAATCCGCTTGCTCCGTTGATAGAAGTTACTCGTTTGGAGTTTAACGAAGGCTATCTTGTAATAACCGGTACGGCAAACGACGCGGTGGAAACGTTACGCTTATATTTGTACAATACCAAGGAAAATATCGACGCATACTTTGCAGACGTAACACTTACCGACGGAACGTTTACGGCGCAAATAGGGCTTGAACAGCTTACGCTTGCCGATAACGAATGGTACTACCTGTGGTCGTCTATAAACGGCGGCGACAAACAAAACGTCAAGTACAATCACGACGAGAGCATTGTTCATCAATTCGAAGACCGTGTCTATAAGTTTACGGGTTGGGGCGGAAACGTAGCGATAGTGTATACCACGCAGACGGTTTCGGAAAACACCGCGACGCTTAATTCCGTTACGGTAGCAGAGCAGGACGGCAAAATCAACCTTACAATCGAAGGCACTACTAACGATAACGGCATACGTTTTTACGTAGGCGCCGATCCGAAAGACGACAGCAAATACAACCATTACGAAAATATTACAGTGGGCGCTAACGGCGAATTTACCGTTACTTTCGACCTTGCAACCTGCCCCATAGGCGGTTGGTACAATATCCGCATGTACTTTACGGACGGCGAATACTACGCCGTATCCTACGAAGAAGCGGTTAACGCAAGCGGCGTTGCAATCAAGACGGACGACGTATTTTACGCAACGGACAAGTCCGTTACGGTAAAGTCTTGGAACGATAAGGGCGGCTTGGTTAAAACGTTCAGTATAGAAGTCAAGGAATACGACAGTTCTTATACCGTCACCGCAACTTCGATAGCGTTCGACAACGGCTATTTCGTACTAAGCGGAACTGTGCGTAACGTACGTAACCTGTATGTATATCTAATAAATACCAACGTAGCGGCAAGCGCGGACAATTACGTCGAAGCAGTGATAGACGGTAGCAGCTTTACCGCAAGACTTCCGCTTGCAACGCTTCAAGGATATAACAAAACAAATACGCCGTTTAATTTGAGATACAAGGTCAACGACGTAACCGCAAGCACCGTTAACGTTGCTCCTGCGGAAATGGATATGACTCAGGTTTACTGGACGGATGCAAGCTGTTTCTATCTCGGAACTAACAACAATTGTGTCGCCGTGTATTACAGACAGGATAAATATGTTCTCAACGAAGTAAATATCACGGTAATAGACGGTAAGGCGACTTTGGTTATAGCGGGTACTACAACCGCCGCCTACGACGGAACGCTCTATTTGTTACTTGACGAAACGGCTGACGGCACAGGCAAGCAAAAACTAATTGTTGCCAATAAATCCGCAACGGAAGGAGCTTTCAGATTCGAAGTAGATATTTCCGAGCTGGAATCCTCCGAAGAAGCCGGTGCTGCAAACGGCGCGGCAAGCAGACATTACTATATCCGCTTGCATAATGGTACGGATTTAACTCCGACAAATACAGGAACTAAATATGCGGATATCAACTCCCGTTGGCTTGCGGATAGATTGTTCAAGGCAATCAACGTAGCAGGCGACAGCAGCGACTACTACTTTATCCGCAATACTACGAATACCACCTACAATACCTTGGGTATCGTCCGTGTAGGCAAGGACGTTCCCACGGCTATCAAGCTCGGCGATATCGACGATATCACGCTCAACTATTGCGCTGACGACAGCAAGACGGTAGATTTATCCCAATACGTAAACGCCAACGGCACAACGGTTACCTACAACGTAACGGTTGCAAACCAATCGATTGCGGCTGCTGCGGTTTCCGACGGTATTTTGACCGTTACAGCCTGCGGTTTTACGGGGACGACTGCCGTTACGGTAGAAGTATTGTCCGACGGTGTCCGCGCGTTCGAATTGCAATTCGAAGTTGCGCTTGAAGACTCTGCGACAACCAAAACCAACAATTACGCTTCCTTTTTGGACGCGGCGAGCTGGTTGGATATAGTAGGCGACGGAAACGACAGACCTTGGCTTGACGGTTCCACCAATTCGATGATTCTTCAATGGGGCAACGTATATCAGGAAATCGGTAAGACTTCGCATATTTCCTTCGAACTGTGGGTCAACGCGAGCGGAGATTTCGGCTTCGAAATATGGTTCCGCTCTACAACGAACGATAAGTCTGTAACAGGCAGTAAATATGTCCTTAACGGTTACAGCGATCCTATGACTATCTCCCGCGAAGACGGCACTGCGCTTGCTTCGCTTCCGAGATTTACCGCCGGTGCGTTTACGCGCTTCGATATAGTAATGTTGGACGTTTACGAAGGCGATAACGTTGTAAAAACGTTAATTAACGTTTATATCAACGGACAAAAGGTTGCGCTCAGCGGCAATTCCGTTATCAACGGCACTATCGAAGACAATGCGCCTATCGATTCCGAAGCGGGTAAGTATTTTGCTTTGAAGTCTTGGGCTCCGCAAATAGCCATACGCCCCGCGGCGGAGCTTGCCGACCCCAACGCAATCAAGATTGCGGCGGTGGGCGACAGCATAACCTACGGTCACAGCTGGCATAACGAATCCTACCCCGTCTACCTTGCCGAGCAGCTTGGCGGCGGCTACAACGTTGGTAATTTCGGTCTTAACGGCGCGTCCGTTACGGGCTTCGGCGGTTCGTCGTTGAAGTACGCCAATCAGCAGCAGTACACCGACAGCGTCAATTTCGCTCCGGACGTAATTGTAATAATGCTCGGCGCAAACGACGCCAACGGCTGGGCTAACGCTTCCGTAACTTACGAAACCGAGTTGCGCGCGCTTATTGCCGCGTATCAAGCGGCTTGCCCGAATGCCAAGATTTTGTTGGTTACGTCCGCGCCCACGTTGGATAATAACCAGTTCGGCATTCCCAACGACGTAATCAAAAATAACGTAAACGCCATTCAGCGCTCGGTAGCGCAGGATTTGGGTCTTACGCTTGTAGACCTTAATGCGGAAATGACGGCTGCCGAAGGCGGATATAACGGTTTCTTCCGCGGCGACGGCGTGCATTTGTCCGTTGAAGGCGCGCAGTTTACCGCAAAGGTAATCGGCGACGCTGTCAAGGCTTTGTAATTCGAAAATAACAACTAACGGGAGCTTCCTTTCTGAAGCTCCTTTTTTTGACAAAATTGTAAATGTTAACGATTACATATTGTATTATATCTTGACAAATAATGTCTAAAATGAGATAATTACACTAATAGGTGAAAGACAATGGTAAATATCAAAGATATAGCGCGAATGACGGGTTTTTCTATTATGACGGTTTCCCGCGCGCTCAATCAACCGCAGCTTGTCAAGCCCGAAACGTTGCGAACAATTATGGAAGCGGTGCAGTCGTCGGGATACGTGCAAAACCGCGTCGCCCGTTCGCTTGTTACGGGCTTCGCTTATAACATTTGTCTTTACATACCGTCCACGCTTAACGCACGCGACTCTTTCGTCGCGCAAACGGTAAGCGCAATAGGCGAACGCTTGGGCGCGCTTGGTTACAGCCTTACCTTTCGGCGCAATTTGTCCTTGGACGACAACTTCGACGGTATTATCGCCGCAGGTCTGCATATAGACGAAGAAGCAAGCTTTGCCGAGATTGCCAAGGTCAAGCCTACCGTCTTGTACGGCAACAGCGAGCATTTTTGCAATTGGGTGGACGTGGACAACTACCGCGGGATATACAATATGACTAAGCTTATCATCGAGCGCGGGCATAAGAACCTTGCTTATATAGGTTTGGACCACAATTCGCATTTCGTTCTTCAACGTAAAAACGGTTTTTTGGACGCTGTACGCGACAGCGGTCTGCAAGTCAATCCCGACTTCGTGTTAAGCGCTAAAAATTCCGAAAGCGACGGCTTCGAAGCGTGCGAGCAGCTGTTGCAGCGCGGTAAGCCATCCGCCATAGTGTGCGCTACGGATTTGTTGGCGGTAGGCGTTGTACATTTACTCAAACGTAAACGTATTTCCATTCCGTCCGATATAGCCGTAAGCGGCTTCGACGGCTTCGGAGTCGAGAACACGGTTTTCCCTAAGCTTGCCACCGTTCGTCAGCCGTTGTACGAAGTGGGGGTAAAAATCGCCGATACGGTAGTAGACATTATAAAAGGCGTTCGGCTTAGCAAGGGAATTTATATCGAGCCGACGATAGACGTCGGAGAAACAATATAATTAACGCTATTTATGCGCGCCGAAATTATCGGCGCGTTTTTTATGTTCCGATTTTTATATTTTTTTATAATTTTTTAGGTTTTTTGCAAAAATTGGGTATTGACACGCGCTTGACGCCGTGATATAATTTAGCCATTGATAACGTTAACATTTTAATTATTCTTACAATAAATCTATTTCGGAGGGCAAAATGAAAAGAAAATTAGCGTTAATTCTTACAATATGCTTGCTTGTCGCGTCGGCGGTTGCAGTACTTGCGGCGTGCAATAAGGGAGGCGACAACGAGATATCTTTTTACTATTACGCTATGACGAACGATTTGAATAACGAGCTTAAAGCTAAGCTTGGCAAGTTTACCGAAGAAACGGGTATCAAGGTCAAGCCCGTGTCGATAAGCAAGGACAATTACAATTCGTCCGTTTCCAGCAAGCTTACAAGCACCAAGAAGGAAATCGACATCGACGTAATGTATTTGGATCAACCCAACCTTGCGCAGTACGCAGCTCCCGGTTACATAACGAAGTTAGACGATTACATTACGGAAAGCGATTCCCGCGAAGGAACGGTGGAATCGGATAACGCCGCAGGGTTTGCTTTTAACAAAAGCGCGTTTAACAAGAGCGCGTGGCAAACGGCGGTTTATAACGGTTCTACTTACGCAATTCCGCTTACTCTCAATACTTCGGTATTGTATTACAATGTGGAAACAATCAAGAAAGCTACCGGTTTGACGAGCGACGAACAAGCTATCGAGCGTGTTGAAAGCATAAAGACTTGGAACGATCTCAAGGCGTTCGCCGAAAGTATAAGCGGTATAGGAACGGATTACGCATTGTTCGGCGGTATGGGCAACGGCGGTTATCTCGGTTGGTATTCGCAGGTATTCGTTGCCGCTGCCGGCGGTACAATGTACGACGAAGCAACCAAGACTGTATTGCCCAACGACGACGGAACAGTTACCAAGGCTTTCGATATGATCAAGTATATGTTCGACAAGTCGCCCAAAGCTATCCGCAACGAAAGCACTGGCTTTACGGGAAGCAATGCTTCGCCCGCAGGCAAAATACTGTTCAGTCTTGCGGACAGTTCTTCCATTAACGATCTCAAAACACGTACGTATACGACTATGCGCGCAATTCCCATTCCCAGCGAGAATGAGACAATCGGCTCCGTATCCAATATCGGCGGCGAAAATCTCGTAATACCCGCGCGCTCGGGCAATAAGGACAAGGCTCTTCAACTCGTTAAGTTTTTGGTGTCGGGCGAATGTATGCCTTTGTTTGAAAAATGCACCAACAATTTCGCCGCGGTAGACAAGTATGCGACGGTTAAGGAATTTGCCGATTTGGAAGATAACCAAACGGTGAAAGCAACCGTTACGCATTTGTATACGGTGGTGCAGCAGCAGCTTGCTTCGGCGCAGGTACGTCCCGTCGTCGCAGGTTGGATGAACGTAAACGACAAGAGTATTCCCACCGCGCTTGTCAAGTACGTCGATCCCGACAAAGAATCGCTTGGCAGCGTGGACGCGGTTTTAGCGGAAATACGTCAATCCGCCGCGGGATATCTAAAATAATCGGAGATCGAAATGAAACAAAAGACCAAGAGTATTCTAAAGCGCAACGCGATAGGCTACGGCTTCATCGCTCCGCTGTTGATATATTTTGTTATATTTCAGCTTGCGCCGATGCTCATCGCGCTAATCATCAGTTTTACCAATTATTCGTGGGAGCATTTATTCGATTACGAATTTGTCGGCTTTCATAACTATTGGACGTTACTCGGCGCGCAAGGCAATTACAGTTGGTTTTGGTCGTCTCTCAAAACGACATTCCTGTACATACTGATTACGGTTCCCGCCAACATAATTCTTACGTTGGCGGTATCGTCGTTGCTCAATTCCAAGATAAAGGGCGAAAAATTTTTCAAAACGGTTTTTTACATACCGTCCGTTACGGTAGGCGTAGCGATAATGGTTATGTGGAAGCAGCTTTTGTCAAGCGACGGCGTTATCAACAAGCTGTTCGGCACCAATATCGACTTTTTGTACAACAACAATACCGCGCTTTTGGTAATAGCTCTTATGAGTGTTTGGGGCGGGTTGGGATATAACGTTTTGATAATGCTAAGCGCAATGAAGAATATCGACCAGTCTCTGTACGAAGCCGCGGAAATGGACGGCGCGGGCGCTTTCAAGCGTTTTTGGTACGTTACCGTTCCGGGCGTAATGCCTACCGTGTTCTTTTTCCTTGTTATGGGTCTAATAGGCGGTTTTCAGGTAGGCGAACAGATGCTCATCATTTACGGTGTTAACGACGTTTATGTAGACAGTATGCACACGTATGTGTACCAGTTGTATTCGATAATGCGCGGCGACAGCGATTACGGTATGGCGTCGGCGATGTCGTATTTGCTGTTCCTTATAATACTTGTGTTTACTTTGATACAATTCCGTTTGCAAAACGGTAGGTCGGATCGCAAACGCCGCGTAAAAAACAAGGAGATTACTGCTAATGAAGGCGTCTAATAAAAATAAACTGCGTTTTCCGTCGCGGGTAAACGCCTTCGCGGTAACGCGTAAAACGTTGGTATACGTTATACTTATCGCTTTGTGTCTTACGTTTATCGTCCCGTACGTTTGGATGATAGCTTCGTCCCTGCGTACCGAAAGCGCGTATTTGGGCAACGAATTTACTTTGCTGCCCGTCGACGAAAACGGCAAACTGATTTTCAATTTCGACAACTACAAGCAAGCGTTCGAAGCGCTGAACTTGGGAGCGGTGTTTCTTAACACTATGATAGTGTGCGTTGTCAACACCGTAGCCAACTTGTTTCTCAATTCCATCGCGGCTTACGCTTTCGCCCGTCTGCGGTTTTTCGGTAGGGACAATATATTCAAGGTAATACTGTTTTCCATGATGGTACCCGGTACTATTATGCTTGTGCCCAATTACCTAATCTGCGACTATTTGGGCATAACGGACAGCTTATTCGCTTTGATAATGCCTTTTGTTATGAGCGTGTACAATATTTTCCTGTTGCGCCAACAGTTTTTGGGCGTAGACAAGGAGATAGAAGAAGCCGCCAAAATAGAAGGCGCGGGACCGTTCTATATCTATTTCAGGATAGTTCTGCCCCTTGTCAAGCCGATGCTGATAGTGCTGTGTATTACCACGTTTATGTGGAATTACAGCAACTATTTGTGGCCGTACGTAGTCAATTCCGACCCGTCGCTAAGGACGTTATCCACTTCGCTTGCGGAATTGATGGGTACCAATTACGATATTACCGTTCAGCTTGCGGGCGCAGTTATAGTGTCCTTCCCGATGATAATCGTATTTTTCGTATTGCAAAAGTATATTATCGGCGGAACAATGGCGGGAGCGGTAAAGGGGTAAAAAATGGCAAAATTATCTTTAAGACATATTTACAAAGTATACGACGGCAAGGTTAAAGCGGTATCCGATTTTAATTTGGAAATTGCCGACAAGGAGTTTATCGTATTTGTAGGACCTTCGGGATGCGGTAAATCCACAACGCTTCGTATGGTTGCGGGGTTGGAAGAAATAACCGCGGGAGAACTGTGGATTGGCGACAAGCTGTTCAATCAGATAGAGCCTAAAAACCGCAATATTTCGATGGTTTTTCAAAACTACGCTTTGTTTCCCAATATGACCGTGTACGACAATATATCTTTCGGCTTGCGTATGCACAAGGTTCCCAAGGACGAGATAGACCGCAAGGTGCGCGAAGCCGCGGCGACTCTCGGTATAAGCGAGTATTTGGACCGCAAGCCCAAGGCGTTATCGGGCGGACAGCGTCAACGAGTGGCTCTCGGACGCGCGATAGTGCGCGAGCCAAACGTATTCCTGTTCGACGAGCCGTTGTCTAACTTGGATGCGAAGCTGCGCGCCCGAATGCGTACGGAAATAACCAAGCTTCACAAGCGTCTTCAAACTACATTCATTTACGTAACCCACGATCAGGTGGAAGCTATGACTATGGGCGACAGAATAGTGGTTATGAAGGACGGCTTCGTTCAGCAGACGGACACTCCGCAAAATCTGTATATGTATCCGGAAAACAAATTCGTGGCGGGCTTTATAGGCACTCCGCAGATGAATTTCTTCGAAGTGACGCTTACTCGCGGCGAAGGCGCAAGCGTCGTCGTAAACCATAAGCATTTCAAGCTGCGTATCCCTGCCGAACATACTTATCATATAGACGAGAGATATATCGACGGTGTAAAACCTGTAATTATGGGCGTGCGACCCGAAGATATGAAGTCCTGCGCTAACGCGGGCGCGTCGTCCGTTACCGCTACGGTAGCATTGGTAGAACAGTTGGGCAGTCAAACTCTTATTTACGCTAATACCGACCCGGACGAGCTTTTGACGGAAAGCAGCAAAACCGCATTTTGCGTTTCCGACGTTGGCAACGCGGATGTTGAAATAAATTCGCAGGTCGCTTTTACCGTCGATACCGCAAAAATTCATTTGTTCGACGCCGAAACCGAACGCACAATCAAGACGCGTGTTCCGACGGTCAACCTTTCCGCGAAGGTTAAAAAGGGCAAATTACACATTTTGTCTGCGGATATGCAGTTGCCTAAGGCTTTGGACTGTTTGACTGACGGCGAGTACTCCGTCGGCATTCCTGCCGAGTCCGTTTATTTCGACGATAACGGTCGCGACGGCATAGTGGAAGAAGCGGAAACTGTTTACGGCTCTCGCGTGTACCGTATTAGTTGCGGCAATTCGCGCGTTTTCTGTTTAAGCAACGAAGCTCGCAGCGTGGGCGACGCGGTAAAAATAAGCATTGCGCTGCACAAAGCGACTTTTACCGATATTGACGGCAGCGTCGCGGCAGAGCCTGTACAAACGGAGCTTAAGCTGTCGGGCGGATACGTCCGCAGAAAGGTGGAAAAGGAACTGAAACACTTTATTGTCTGCTGCGGAGTAGAAGCGGAAACGCCCTACGAGTTTAATCGTAAAATGTACGACCGCGGCAGATCTATTTTGAAAAAACGCCTTTCTTTCGTAACCGACTCGTCGGCAATTCACTTAGACGGCGATATACCCGCAACGGTGGAACGCGTTCTCGATTACGGTTCTCATACGTTTGCGCAGCTGCGCTTGTCAAACGGAGTTACCTTCTGCGTAGAAGCAAAGGATTTGCCCGACGAAGTACATATCGGTTTGGATTTTGACAAATTGGCCGTATACGATACCGATTTGGATATTCGGTTATTTTAGCGTTAAGGAGACTTTATGAAAATAAAACGGTTGTTCGCGTTACTAACGGCGGTTTTACTGCTTTTGTCTGTATCGGTTTTAGCGTCTTGCAGCGAAGTGCGTTACGCTCATCCGAACAAAGCGTCCGTCTACGAAACTACGGGTACCAAGGCGAGCTTGCTCGGACGTAAGTCGTCGTTGGAATTTAAGAATTATACGGAAGAAGACTATTCTCGGCAAACTATATTCGTAAGCACCGACAAAACCTATCAGGAGTATATGGGCAACGGGGCTTCGATGACTCATTCCAGCGCGTATCTGCTTATGCACGGCTGCGACGCCGAGACGCGCAGGGACGTTTTGAACGATTTGTTCGGCAAAGACGGAGCTAACTTTACAATGATTCGTATACCGATAGGAGCAAGCGATTATATCTCGGGTACGAGCTATTTTACCTGCGACGACGTGCCGAGCGGCGAAACGGATATGAACTTGGAACGCTTCAATCTCGACCGCGACCAAGATATTATCGCGGTATTAAAGGAAGTGTTGACAATCAATCCGAACGTCAAATTTATGGCAAGCCCTTGGTCGGCTCCCGCTTGGATGAAGGGCAGTTCTCTTGTCGGCGGCGGCTCGCTGTTGGACGGTATGTATGAAGTATACGCCGATTATTTGGTAAAATTCGTCACAGAATACGCTAAACAGGGTATAACCATCAGCTCTCTTACTATTTTGAACGAGCCGAGCGTGGGCGCGTTGAGTTATCCTACAATGGATATGAACCCTGTGGAAGCGGCGGAAATCACCCGTCTTACGGGAGAAAAACTCAAAGCCGCCGATTTGGACGTAGATATCGTCGCTTGGGACTTCAACTACGGCACGGGCTCGGCTGCGGATATTTATTTCGAAGAAATTTACGGCGAAGGAAGCGGAGCTTCCAAGTATTCCGCTATGGCGGGCTTGCACGGTTACAGCGGAGACGGCTATTTCGATTCCGCCAGTCAAAACGGACTGAAAGTCGGAATAGAACTGTTAAGCCGCCAATACGGTAAAGGTTCCATTATTACCGAGATTACCGAAAGCTCGGGAAGCAACGACTTTGCCGCAAATCTAACCTACGCTTGCAAAAATATCGTTATTAACCCTTGCTCTGTTCAGTATAACTACGACGACGAGTCGTGGAACGGCTGTTCGGGATCGATGTATTGGAACTTCGTCTTGACAAGCGACGGACAGCCTACCCCCGCGCAGCACGGCAACGAATGCTACGGAGTCATATCTCTCGACGAAGTCAACCGTCAGGGTGTAAAAATTTACAAATACAAAAAGTCGTCCGCTTATTACGCTATGGCGCATATGTCCAAGTTTTTATACGAAGTAGACGGAACGCCCTGCAAGGGGCTGTTGGCTACTACCGATTACAGCGACCTGTGCGTTGCTGCGTACTATCGCGCGGACGGAGCGATAGTAGTAGTCGTATGCAATACAAGCGAAACCAACTCCGCGCCGATAGATATTGTAATCGGCGGAAAATTTATAAGCTACGATATGGTTCCGCAAAGTATGGCGACCTTCGTTTGTTAAGGAGTAATTATGAGAAGATTTAAGATATTGTCTTTCTTGATTATTGCGGTAATAACTGCGGCTGTCGCGCTTTCTGCGTGCGTGCCCGTTCGCGACAGCGACGGCGATTACGTAACGTATACGTTATCCGACGTGGTAATGACGCAGCAGGGCGTAAATACTTACCGCTTCGAATTTGACGTGGATTGCGGCGACGAAGCCGTCAAGGTGTATTTCGTCGAGCGCGACAGGTTAAAAAGCGACGACGTTCCCGTCAATGTAACCAAGACTGTAAACGGCGATAACGCGCACATAACGTTTACGCTGCCGTTGTCGCTTAGCGAAGAATACTTTTTGTGGGTGGTAGGCAGCAAGGAAGCGGTCCTTCCCATAACCGCGCCCAGTATGTTTCCGTCTATGAAAAAGGACGTCAACGACGTGGTAACCTTCGATTTCGGTTTTTCTTTCGACGTTTCGTGGAGTTCGTTTTGCGACCCTACGGGAAGAGCGGTGTATTCTTCCGATGCAGCAGTATTTGACGCAAATGCAACCGCGGTAAGAACAGGACTTAAAATTACCGAACAGGAATATATCATTCCGGAAACGGAATTCGATGCCGACAAGTATTATTATTCGGTAACCACAGCCAAGAACGGTTTGCTTACTATTATTTCCGCGCCCGTTTCCCTTTCGGATAGCGTATTTTCGCAAATTGACGGCATATCCGTAAATTTGGCGGAAGTCGACGGCGTACCCACGATGAGCGTTTCGGTAACCCCCGTTGCCGACAGTCAATTGGCGCAAAGCAACGCCGAGCATTTGCAGATGTTTGTAAAAAACGATTTCGGCGACGAAATTTACGGCTGCGACACCGTTTGGAAGGACGGCACGGCGGTTATGCGATTCGATTGTTCTAATCTTATCACAGCCGGCAAGTGGTACGACGTGTGCTTTGCCTATCGCGGCGCAATGATAGGCGACGTTCCGTGCGAATGGAACGGCTCGGACGTGGGGACTAAAAACGGCGTCACGGGAACAAACGGCATTAAATATTCTTTTGCCGATTTCGAAGGGCAGTTAAAGGTATACTACGATTATCCGCCCGTTTCGGCATACGATTATTGCAATTACACGGTTGCTTTCGACGCGCAAAACGAAGCTCTTACCGTTACGGTAAGCAAAATTTTCGGCGACAACCCGATACCGACGCTTGCCGTGACGGCAGGCAGTACGGAAAAGATTATGGAAGCGCAGTACCGTATCGTCGACGGAAAGTACGTGTATACTATCGGCTTAAAGGGCAAGGGCGAAGCAGGCGTTTGGTATGATATAAGACTGTTTTTCGGCAGTGTTTGCGCCGAAGTCGGCAAGGACGCTACCGAGCAGTTCGGAACAGAATTTACAGTCGGCAGCAGAACGTATTCATTCCAAGAATGGGACGGCTTGCTCAAAATTATGTTTACGGAGAAGTGATAAGTCAATGTTAACCGCATATATAACGCAAAAAAGCAGTAAATATTATTTGAAAAAAATCAAGCTACGCCCATTGGAAAGCAACGTGGGCGGCAGCGATTGCAACGTAGTAGTGGATTCTTCTCAGCGTTTTCAACGTCTGCGCGGCTTCGGCGGCGCGTTTACGGAAGCGGCTTGGCGCAACGCCGACGCTTTGCCTGCCGACGTACGGAAACGTTTGATTGACGCATACTTTTCCAAGGACGGCTTGCGCTACGGTATGGCGCGCATACCGATGCACACTACGGACTTTTCGGTAGAGCCCAAAACATACGTACGCGATTACGACGATAAGTTGGACAGCTTCGACGTGTCGTGGGACGACAAGCGTTTCGATTTCTACCGCGAATGCGCCCAAACGGCGGGCGGTTTATTTACGATGGTGTCCACGTGGAGTCCGCCGGCTTGGATGAAAAGCAACAACGAATTGCAGCACGGCGGCAAACTGTTGGACGAGTATAAAGTCAGCTGGGCGGAGTATTACTGTAAGTTTATAGGCGAGCTTGCCAAGCGCGGTATTACCGTCGATTGCCTGTCCGTTCAAAACGAGCCCGAAGCCGTTCAGCGTTGGGAGTCGTGCATCTACACTGCGGAAGAAGAAGCGGAATTTATACGCGACTATCTTCATCCCGCGCTCGTCCGTAACGGAATGGAAAATGTCAAAATTATCCTGTGGGATCACAACCGCGACGTAATAGTTCGCCGCGTTATGTCGTCCTTCGCGTTAAAGGGCGTACGCGAGCTTGTGTGGGGCATTGGCTATCATTGGTATTGCGGAACGCAAAGCGAAAATTTATCCGTAGTGCACGCGTTAGCACCCGACAAAGCGTTGTTTTTAACGGAATGCTGCGCCGAAATCGCTCACGATTCGACTACCGGCAAACAGTCCTACATGGGCAGATGGGAGCACGGCGAACGCTACGGTAGGCATATAATAAACGACTTCAATAACTATTCCGAAGGTTGGATCGATTGGAACCTGTGCTTGGACACTAAGGGCGGACCTACATACGTCGGAAATTATTGCGAAGCGCCCATTATGGTGGACGTAGAAAACGGACAGCTCAATTTTATGTCCAGCTACTACTATATAGCGCACTTTTCCAAGTTTATCGACGCGGGCGCTACAAGGCTGTATTGCGGAAACGACGCCGAACAGCTGTATTCCGTCGCCTTTGAAAATCCCGACGGGCACAAGGTTACGGTAATAGAAAACACGTCCAGCCGCCGTCGCGCAGTGACTTTGACGGTGGACGGCAAGGGAGTTAAGTTTACTATGCGTCCGCACTCCATTATGACGATTTTGGATTAACTCGCATATACGGTTAAAATTCAAGTCGGGCTTACCTGTTTGAACGACGGGTATAGTCGGATGCTGCTCCAAATAATACAAACGGCAACGGACCCATTGCGAAAACTTTTGCAATCGGTCCGTTCTTGATTTTCATTTGTTTCCATTCAACTAAAAAACACATTAAAAATCGCGCCGCGGTAATAACGTTGGGAGTTTTGCGGCTGTTAATTATATTTTTTTGAAGCGGTGCGCGCGCTTGAATAATTGCGGCATATATGCTACAATAGCATACGGACAACTATTAACTGCGATTATCTACAACAAACTGCTATAAATTACCCGCTATTACATCGTATCACGTTGATAATAAAATATTGCGATATATTTTGTTCGTGTAGGATATAAATAGTTTAAGACTGAAACGGTTAATTCAATTAAAACAAACGGAGACAAATTATGCGGAATAAGGCGCTTGTGGTTATTGACATTCAAAACGATATTACCAAGAATTATAAGGAAATTATCGGCAATATTAACTCGGCAATCGATTGGGCTGTTGCAAACAATATCTATGTGGTTTATATCAAGCACAATAATATAACTGTCGCCACAAGAACTTTCAAGCCTAATACTCGCGGCGAACAATTGGTTCCCGAATTGAAAATCGTATCCGACAGTATATTTACAAAGACGAAGGGCAACGCGCTTACCAGCGAAGAATTTGCTGAGTTTATAAATAAAAACGGAATCGGCGAGTTCTACGTAACCGGTGCCGACGCTATAGCTTGCGTAAAATCAACGTGCTATAATATGGTTAAAGAAGGCTATGCTGTTAACGTTTTGTCGGATTGCATTACAAGCTATGATAAGAGTAAAATTGAAGGAATGCTGCAGTATTATGCGAGCAAGGGTTGCAGCGTCAAGAAATTAGCCGAAGTTTTGTAATACATTTGGAAACTCGCCGATAGCGCGCATATGCGAGAAACGTAATAAAAGGGAGCGGAAGTTAAACCGTTCCCTTTTTGCGTTGCGATTCCAACCGAATCTGCGAAACTGGTCTACCCGTCGGGACTCGTCCGACGAAGTCGGTACGTGGAGCAAAGCGGAACGCTACGTTCTTAGCCGAGCAATCGAAGATTGCGAACGCCACGAAGCGCAGCGAAGTATTTCGGACCGTACCTAAGGGTTTACGGCAAGGCGATGAAACACAAGGCAATATAAAAAAGAACGCAAATAAATGCGTCCTTTTTTATGCAGCTTACCGATGCCTGCGAAACTGGTCTACCCGTCGGGACTCGAACCCGAAACAACGCCGTCGGAGGGCGTAATTTTATCCAATTAGACTACGGGTAGATATTGGCTGTTTCAGTATAGCACAGAAATAAACTTTTCGCAATAAAAAGTAAGCCACTTACAGCGACTTACTTTTATTATATAATTGTATTTTTTTGCTGATTATTCTTTTGTTATTTCTTTTAAGTCTAAAATAAACTTCTGCCCGTTATTGAATTGCATTATCAGGCTTTTCCCGTCGTTGGTAAACGTTCCGCAGTAATACTCTTTAATCAAAAATTTCAAATCCAATAAAATATCTTCCGTGTTTACTTTGAAAACAAAGTCAGCGTCAGAAATTTCCATTTCCGTTATCATAGTGTGCGCAGTCGTTTGTCCGTTTTGTTTCATTGTTTGCTTCTCCTTTTAATTATGTTTGTTGAGCGCGCTTTCAACAACATATAAATTATACCACCCACAACTTCCAAAAGCAATTATTTTTGGTATCGATGGGGGATAATATAAAAAAAGAAGGGAATAATTTATGGATATTTTGTCGAACTTTGCCGAAAGTATTTCAGACCTGATTTTTGACCAAAAACTTACGCTTGAACAATTTGCCGATAAGGTCGGAATAAACGTTTCCGAAATTTATCGTTACAAACGCAAAGAGCGTTTGCCTTCAACGTCAAATTTGATAAAAATTGCAAACGTGTGCAATTGTTCTATTGATGCGTTACTGGGTTTTGCGCCGTATAACGAAAACGCCAACTACCGTTCGGATAAAAACTTTTGCGAAGTTTTTAGAAACATTTTAGTTCTAAATAACGTTACCCGTTACAAGCTGTGTCAAGAAACGAAGCTTGCTCCTTCAAGAGTTGACGATTGGTATAACGGCAAGCGGTTACCGACGGTTGATAATCTGATTATACTTAAAAACTATTTCAACTGTTCGATAGATTTCTTGCTGGGTAGAGAATAGAGTACAATAAGTTGTAAATTAATAGCACAATGATAGACAAAAAGGAACACGGCAATGTGTTCCTTTTTAACTTCGAAGCAAATCGCTCCGTTAATGGTGCAGGTGGTGGGACTTGAACCCACACGTAGTCACCTACATTGGATTTTGAGTCCAACGCGTCTGCCATTCCACCACACCTGCGTTACAGTACAGTTAGGTTAATACCTACAATCTCACGCGTCCAACGCGTCTGCCCTTAGCCGAGCGACGACAGTCGCGAACGCCACGAGACGAAGTCGAGTATTCCACCACACCTGCATTGTGCCTATATAATATAGCACAAAGCGCGCTTTTTATCAACAATTTTTAGCTAATTTGTCAATTAAATTTTTTTCGATTGTATTTTATACTTAAAATATTGTTACTGTTGACAATGGACAATATTTGTTATATATTTTATTTATAATGAGATAAGGAAACTTGTTCAAATGATAGCAAAAGTTGTAGATAAAGACGGCAGGGAATATTACTCTTATGTTTTTGCAGTATCGTACGACGGTTTCTTTTCCGACGCGATAGTTTTCGATAGCGAACACGATAAGTATCAATTCGTAAATATGTACAAAACCAGCGGCAATTTAACCAGGCGCGTTTTTATCTTTGATACAAACGAAGAAAACTTTGTAGAAGCCAAATTACATTACGGTGTTATCGGTGCTTTTCATAACGTACACGGATATGATTGGCTGGTAAATAACCGCGAATTATTTGCAGCTATTGTAAAGGGGCGGACGGTTGACGACGAGTATTTGGAAAAGGCAAGGCAACTAAACGGTAAAAACTGCATTAACGAATGGACTTTGGTTAAAGACGATAAAGACGTCAAAGACCTGATGGAAGCCGCTTGGGACTTCCACGACGGAATTATAACCGACATCATTGCAGCTATGACGTTAGCGCGGAAAATTTTTCCGACAGAATAGAAGTAACGGTTGACGGTTGTTGGGGGTCGATTATATCCCTTGTATTCGAGTTCAACACGGGTATGCATTATTCTTACGACGCAAGTTGCTGCGCTGATATAATGCAGGCGTCGATAATCTTCGATAACGGATATGTGTATTTCGTAGACGATGCCGTTTGCGACGTTACGAAAATTACCTGCAATCATAACTATTTTCGCGGACGCGTTCTCAAATGGAAACAAACTATAACGGCAGAAGTTGATTGAAGATTATTTAACCAATGAAAGACTAAGACAAAAAATCAACTTTGAGCGCAACGACGAGCCGTTTAACGAAGAACTTTTGCGTTAACAACGTTACGCATAAAAACAAAGGAAAAAATCACTATGTACTCAGCATTCGTATCCTATCACGGCACCGTATCGGAAAAGGGCACCGAGCGTATAGCTCAGTCCGTTTGTCAAACTATTGCGCGTATCGATTCGCCAAACGCACCCTATTGCGGACCGTCCAGCGACGAAAAAACCTTCGAACAGCATATGACCAACGTCATTCCCTATTCGCAGCTGTTTATACTGGTCGTCAACGACTTCTGCCCGCAGCAAAACGGGCACATAGACGAGCGCAAAACGGACGGCGGAGCGGGGCATCTGTGCGAAGAAATCAAGGCTTTCCGCAACCTTGTAAAACGCCGCGTACGCAACGTCAAGAACTTTGCAGTATACTACTGCGGCAACAAACGTAAATCGTACGTGTATCTCGGCTTCGGACGTAAGAACGAAGCGCTTGTGAGTACAACAGGGCGCTGTCGCTGTTGAAGTCGGCAGAAAAAGAGCAATGGCGCGGTAGACGCAGTATCTCAAAATATCACCCTTTTAACGGACAAAATCAGCGCCGTATGCGCGTAAATAACCCGAAAGCGAACGGTATAATATTATGATAGTAAAACTCAACCCCGCGCTCAAAAGCTATCTGTGGGGCGGCACAAAACTCAAAACGGATTGGAACAAGCAAACGGACGAAGCAACGCTGTCGGAAGCGTGGGAATTATCTTTCCACCCCGACGGGCTTGCAACCGTTATCGGCGGCAAATACGACGGCAAACCGCTTGCGGAAGCGGCAACGCGCGTCGATTGGGGCGTTAATTGCCGCGAATTTCCTTTTTTCCCTGTACTAAGCAAAATAATCGACTCCGCGCAAGCCCTGTCTATTCAGGTGCATCCGTCCGACGAATACGCGCTCGAACACGAAGGGCAATTCGGCAAAACGGAGATGTGGTACATATTGGAAGCGGACGACGGCGCGTTCCTGTATTTGGGGCTTAACCGTACCGTTTCCGCGGAAGAATTTGCCGCGGCAATCGACAGTAACACCGTGTGTCAGCTGTTAAACCGCGTCCCCGTAAAAAAGGGTGAAACGTATTTTATACCAAGCGGCACAATTCACGCTATCGGATCGGGCGTTACGTTGTATGAAGTTCAGCAAAACAGCTCTCTTACCTACCGCGTGTACGACTTCGACCGCGCGGACGCAAACGGCAACAAACGTCCCCTGCACGTTGACAAAGCCAAGGCGGTTGCCAATCTCAACGCGTACGACGTTCCCAATCCCGAGCGTGGCGACCTGCTTGCCAAGTGCCGTTACTTTTCGGCGTACAGGTTCGCGGGCGAACGCGAAGTAGGGCGCGACGACAGCTTTGTTGCGGTAACTGTTACGGACGGCTCGATTGAACTTAACGGCGTTGCGCTTTGTAAGGGCGAAACGGCGTTTATGTCCGCAGGCGAACGCGCGCAAATAACGGGCGGCGGCGAATATATTTTGATTTGCGTGGAGCAGTAGCGGACTGATTGTAGGTGATAGCGAGTTCGGCAAATATAACACGAATGTAACCTAACTTTTCCAAGTTGTTTTCTTTGGGGAATATGCGATAATACTTGCGTTATAAGTATTTTGTAATTGAGTACTCACCGTCATATAGCGGAGTTTTCTGCAATATAATATCCGTATGAAAGCAACGTTAAAAAGCGTAGCCGCGGCTTTGACGGTACTGGCGTTGGTATTGTCCGTGCTAACCGTGTTAGACAGGTCGGCAATATCCGCTTCGGCAAAATCTACAAATATAAGGGTTACGGTGGTGGGCTTGGACAATCTTCCCGTGCATAACGCGCGCGTTACGGTTGCGGGCAAAACCTTCTATACGGATAACAAGGGCGTATCCCCCGTAATCGAACTGGATGCTTTAACCAACTGCTACGACGCGTCCGTTTCGGAATGGGGTACGGCAACCGTAACGGTTACCAAGGACGGCTTTGTCCCTGCAATCGTATTCAACTGCGTGTGTTATTCCGCGCAAACGCGCAAGCTTACGGTAAAAATTTACCGCGCCGACGAGAGCGAACTCTCATATGTAACCTACGTGGAAAGTCCGCCCGACGACTATGTTAAAACTCTGCTGCCGACGGAATAACGTTTTAATCAACACTAAAAGCAAATGTGTTGCATCGACAAGCAAATTCGTTACATTGAAAAGTTATTATGTTAAAATGCTTTTGACTGAGAAGTTACGTCGCATTGAAAAGTGAATATGCGAAAATGCTTTTGACGAAGAAGTGATGTTTTTATCCCCCCCCACATAAAAAATAAACGGCAATCATAAACGCCCGACAATTTGTCAGGCGTTGTTTTTATTAGTTTATGTCCTTAGCCAAGCGTTGCTTGCAATGCGAACGCCCGTGCATCTATGCCTTCGCCGCCCTTTGGCGAAACGGAGCATCACTATCGGTAATAATACTAAAAATGCTATCAAAACAATTGCTTAATATATGAATAAGCAATAATGCGGAGTATTTCGACCAATATTTATTACATCAGTTCGATTAACTATTTATTATGTCACTTCGACCAAGGGGCGAAGCCCCGCGTGGAGAAGTCCAGGCGACAGCCGCACAGCCTTACTACGTTACTTTGACCGAGCGTTTAACTATGTCCTTAGCCGAGCGACGTCAGTCGCAAACGCCGACGTTTATCGAACGAAGTGAAGATAAAGTCATTTCGACCAAGCGAGCGTGGCGAACGCGTGGAGAAATTCGGCGAAGCGTAACCTTCTGAAAATGTAAGCCCGTTGTCAAACGGGCTTCCTTCATTACGCATTGAGCGTTACGCATTACGCATTTTTGCCGTCGGCTTTATACACAATACTTTCATATGGGCGTAAAGCCGTAGTTCCAAGTTTTTTCGGCGAATCGGCGTAGTTGCTTGTAATCAGCGTATACGCGCCGCCGTCTATACCCTTCGGCAGTGTAAATTTCGCGGTTTTCAGCGAAAAATTGTTTATCACAATCAGTTTTCCGTATTCGCTTTCACGGAGATACGCAAGCAGCTTTTTACTTTTGGGCAACAGGTCTTGATACTTGCCGTACACAAACGCCTTGTCGCCTTTGCGAAGCTTTATAAGTTTTTTGTAGTAGTGCAGTACGGAATTTCCGTCCTTTTCCGCTTGCTTCGCGTTAATATCTCGATAGCTCGGCGCAACTTTAAGCCAAGGCTCGCCTGTCGTAAAGCCTGCGTTTTGCGTGTCGTCCCATTGCACGGGGGTACGCGCGTTATCCCGCGAGCAGTACGCTAATTTTTTCATGGCTTTTTTCTTCCCGAACAGCTTTTTAAGCAAAGCGTAGCTGCGTAGCGCGTCCACGTCCTTGTAGTCCTTTATATCCGTCATTCTTGCGGAAATCGTGCCGAACTCCTGCCCTTGATAGATAAACGGCGTTCCGGAAAGGGTAAGCAGCACGGTCGCAAGCATCTTCGCCCCTTCTTCGCGGTTTACCCTGTCGCTAACGTACCTGCCCACAATGCGCGCGCTGTCGTGGTTTTCCCAAAACAGCGTATTCCAGCTTTTGCCGTACAAGCCGTTCTGCCAACGGGTCAACGCCCGCTTCAAGTCAAGCAGATTAAATTTTTTCGGCAGTTGCTTTATCCCGAAACGATTGTCCGCCGAAACGTGGTCGAAGGAAAACACGGTGGTCAGATATTCGTTGTCTTCGCTTGTGTAGCGTAACGCTTTATCTACCGTAATAAACACGCTTTCGCCCACGGTAAAGGCGTCGTATTCGCGCAGAACTTCTTGAAGCTCGCCTAGATATTCTTCCATTCTGTCGCCGTCAATGTAGTATTCGCTGCCTGTCAGCGCAATTCGCTTTTTGCCGCTGGGCAGTCCCGCCGTTTTGGAAAGCAGCGTAATCACGTCGCAGCGGAAGCCGTCCACGCCCTTATCCAGCCAAAAGCGCAGAATACCCTTTATTTCTTCCATAACGCGCGGGTTAAAGTAGTTAAGGTCGGGTTGGTTTTCGTCGAACAGGTGCAGATACCATTGCTTTGTGTTTTCTTCGTATTTCCACGCGCTTCCCACAAAAAAGCTCGTCCAGTTATTGGGCGGTTTTTTGCCGTTTTTGCCCCGTCCGTCGCGGAAGTAGTAGTAGTCGCGGTAAGGGTCATCGCGTGAAGAACGGGCATTGACAAACCACTCGTGTTTGTCGCTGGTGTGGTTTATTACAAGGTCCATTATTACCCGTATGCCTTTGCCGTGCAGCAGGCGTACCATCTCGTCGAAGTCGTCCATCGTACCGTATTCGGGGTTTATCGCCTTGTAGTCGGATATATCATAGCCGTAGTCGGCGTTGGGGCTTGCGTATAGGGGCGAAAACCAAATAGCGTCTACGCCCAAATCCGCCAAATAGTCTATTTTGGATATTATTCCGCGTATGTCGCCCACGCCGTCGCCGTCGGAGTCCTTAAAGCTTCGCGGATAAATTTGGTAAAATACAGCTTCCTTGTACCACTTGTTTTTCATAGTGTTTTCCTTTCGCTCCCGTGTCGTTTTAAGACAGTTTTTTGCACAGGATTATTTCCGTATCTTCGCCGACAGGTCTAAACTGTCCGCAGTCGGCGTAGCCTGTTTTTCGCCAAAATATCAGTCCGCTTTCGTTTGCCTGAGCCGAAGTCATAACGGCGGCGTATCCCGCGTTCAGCATATCTTGCTCCCAACGGGCGACAAGCGCGGTTGCAATTTTTTCATTGCGGCGATTAGCCTGTACGAACAGCATATTGCAAAAGGGCGTATTGTCCCAAAACAAATTGTATCTAAGCCACGCTGTTATTCCGCCGTCGTCGAAAACCAATATTCTGTTACAGTCTATTGCGCGCGTCAATTCTTCTGCGGATATGTGCTTGTCGGCTCTAAGCTCTGCGTAATCGTTTCTTGTCGCGTATCTAATCATATCGAAGTCCTGCGTGTAATAAATTCAGTATAATATAATTAGCAGCGCTTTTCAATAGATATTTTAATATTAAAAAAATATATGGGGTTTTTTGTCTTTGAACAGTACACAAGCTATTATAAGTATGCTAAAATATACAGTAGGAAAATATCGGTAACGCGCGTTTTGTTTACAGAGTATTCGCGTTGCTTACGTAATAACCCAAGGGTACGGTCAAAATGGACGTATTGAAATATATCAACAATTTATCCAACGCCGACAAGGCGCGGTTAATTCACGGCAAGGGCGCGTGGCATACGCAGGAAGCGGACGGCGTGCCGAGTATTATGATGACGGACGGTCCGCACGGGCTGCGCAGGCAATGCGACGGCAACCGCGGTATCAACGACAGTTCCAAAGCCACGTGCTTTCCCGCCGCTTCGGCAGTTGCGTCGTCTTGGAACAGGCGCAGCGCGGTGCTCGTAGGCAAGAGTATAGGCTGCGAAGCTCTTGCGCAGGGCGTATCGGTGGTGTTGGGTCCCGGCGTAAATATCAAGCGCAGTCCGCTGTGCGGGCGTAATTTCGAGTACTACTCCGAAGACCCGTATCTCGCGGGAGAGCTTGCAAGCGGCTACGTTTCGGCTATGCAAAGCAACGGGGTCGGCTGTTCGTTAAAGCATTATGCCGTCAACAGCCGAGAAAACCGCCGTATGTCGGTTAACGCCGTAGTGGACGAACGCGCTTTGCGCGAGATTTATCTGTCGGCATTCGAGCGCGTGGTAAAGCAGGCTCGTCCGTATGCGGTTATGGCTTCGTATAACAAAATAAACGGCGAAAGCGCCTGTCACAACAAGCGGCTGCTAACGGATATTTTGCGTGACGAGTGGGGCTTCGACGGGCTGGTTATGAGCGACTGGGGCGCGTGCTACGACCAAGCCAAGGCAATCGACGCGGGAACGGATCTCGAAATGCCCGAAGACAAATCGGGCTATCACGAGCGCAAAATCATGAAGGCTCTCGCCGACGGCAGTTTGCGGCAGAAGTCTCTCGACAGGGCTGCGGCTAACGTAATAAATTTGGTTGGTAAGTGCGGCGGAAGAACCGTTTCGGTGGATTACGCTGCGCATAACGATATAGCCAAGCAGGTGGAAGTCGATTCCGCAGTTTTACTCAAAAACGACGGCGTTCTTCCTCTTGACGCAGGGCAAAAAATTCTCGTCGTGGGCGAGCTTGCCGCAAAGCCGCGTTATCAAGGCGCGGGAAGCAGCCACGTCAACGCCGACTGCGTCGACTTTTTGCAGGTGCTAACGGCAAAGGGCGCAAACTTTACTTACGCCAAGGGCTACAACATAAAGGGCGACAAAGCAGACGGCAAGGCGCAGAAGGAAGCGGTAACGCTTGCCAAGAACGCCGACTGCGTACTGTTTTTCGGCGGACTTACCGACGATTTCGAAGGGGAAGGCTACGACCGAACGGATTTGAACATACCCAACTGTCAGGTTAAGCTGTTGGAGCAAATCAGCCAAGTTAACGATAATATTGTGTTCGTCGCTTTCGGCGGTTCGCCGTTTACTATGCCGTGGCTTAACAAAACCAAGGCGCTGCTCAATATGTATCTCGGCGGTCAGGCGGTAATGGAAGCGGCGTACGATTTGCTTTTCGGCGTAACGTCGCCGAGCGGACGGCTTGCGGAAAGCTACCCCGTACGTATTACGGATACGCCCTGCTTTAACTATTTCAATAACGACTACTTCGTCGACGAGCACCGCGAGAGCGTTTTTGTGGGCTATCGCTATTACAATACTTTCGGCGTGCCGGTATTGTTCCCATTCGGTTACGGACTGTCTTACACTTCGTTCGAGTATTCTGACCTTGCCGTAGCTTCCGACAAGGACGGCTTCGAAGTGTCCGTCACCGTTACAAATACGGGAACGACGGACGCAAGCGAAGTTGTGCAGGTGTATGTGGACAACTGCGACTGCGGCTATCTGCGCGCAAGCAGAGAGCTCAGAGCTTTCGACAAGGTATACGTCAAGTCGGGACAAAGCATAAACGTCAAGCTGCGTTTGGACGAACGGGCGTTTAGCATATTTCTCGACGGGCGTTACGTTACCGTCGCCGGCGAGTACGCCGTATCCGTTTGCCGCAACGTCGAGCAGGTAATATTGTCGCAAAGCGTTACCGTCGGCGGTCAGATTGTCAAGGGCGGCGACCGAGAGCTGTATCCGTGCTATTACGAGCCGATTGTGGGCAGCTTCAACGTGGCGGAAACGCAGTTTTACAAGCTTGCTGGTCAGGACAAGGAAGTATACTATATCCCGCGCCGCGGAGATTTTACTTTGCTGGATACTCTTGCGGATATGCAAGGTCAGGTGGCTCTTGTTCGTACGGTTTTGCGGTTTGTCCGACGAATGGCAAAGCGCAGTTCTCCGAGCAAATCAATGAGCGACCCAGTCGCGCAGATGATTTACCAAGGGGCGTTGTCCACTCCGCTCGTATCGTTGATGAGCGTAGGTGGTCTGGACGCCAAGTGGGTTATGTTTATTTACTATCACGCCAACAAACGTTTCGGCAAGGCAGTGCGTGCGCTGTTTGGCAAATACGACGTGGAATAATAGAGATAAAGAAGGGTTAAAAACTATGAGCGTAAAACTTAATTACAACAACGTAATGTTCGCAAAGGTCGGCAAACACGGAATAAAAAGGGAAGAATTGGAACAAATGCGGCAGCTTGCCAAGCAGGCGCGCGCCAAGGTGGAAGCAAGCCGCGGCGCGGATATGCAGGGTTGGATGGACAGTCCGTACAATCAGGCGGAAGCAGTGGGACGTATCGTCGAAACCGCCGCGAAAATACGTAACGAATGCGAAAACTTCGTTGTTTTGGGCATAGGCGGTTCGGCTCTCGGCGCAATAGCCGTATTCAACGCGTTAAAGCATCTGTATTACAACGAGCTGCCCCGCGAAATGCGCAAGGGTCCGCGTTTTTACGTAATAGACAACGTAGATCCCGAACGTATGAACGCCTTGTTCGATATAATCGACGTAAGCAAGACGGTGTTCAACGTCATAACCAAGTCGGGCGCTACAAGCGAAACGATGAGTCAGTATCTTATAATTACCGACCTGTTAAAACGCAAGCTCGGCGATAAGGCAAGTCGGCATATCATTGCCACAACCAGCTCTAATAAGGGCAATCTCGTCAAACTCGCCAAGGAAAACGGTTTCGAAACGTTCTATATTCCCGATGGCGTGGGCGGACGTTTTTCAGTGCTTTCTCCCGTTGGGCTTCTGCCCGCGGCCGTTTTGGGAATAGATATTTCCGAGCTTCTGCGTGGAGCGAGAGAAACGGACGAATTGTGCAAATCGGACGACTTAAACGTCAATCCGGCGCTTACTATGGCGGTTATACAGTATCTGCTGATAAACAAAGGCTGCAACATAAACGTTATGATGCCCTATGCCGACAGTCTCAAATACGTCGCCGATTGGTACGCGCAGCTGTGGGCGGAAAGTTTGGGAAAGGAGCGCGACCTTGACGGCGACGTGGTAAACGCAGGGCAAACTCCGGTCAAAGCGCTCGGAGTTACCGACCAGCACAGTCAGGTTCAGTTGTACAACGAAGGCCCGTTCGACAAGGTAATAACGTTTTTGGAAGTAAACAGCTTCCGCAGCGATATCGTAATTCCGCAGGGCTGCGACGGTTTTGCCGACGTTAACTTTTTGTGCGGACATACGCTTGCGGAGCTTACCAATAAGGAATTGTACGCCACGCGCTACAATCTTACCAAGCGCGGACGCGTCAATTTCACTTTGTCGCTGGATTCGTTGGACGAATACCATTTGGGCTCGCTTATTTATCTGTTGCAGCTGTGCACCGCGTACGAAGGCGCGCTGTTAAATGTCAACGCGTACAATCAGCCGGGCGTAGAAGGCGGCAAGGACGCGACCTACGCTCTGTTCGGACGTAACGGCTACGAGAGCAAAGCGGAAGAAATGAACAACGCCCCCCAAGACAGCGCGGAATTTATCGTCTGACAAGCGAAACCTTATAAAAAAATGTAAGACCGTTGTTCCAACGGGCTTCCGACATTACGCATTAAGAAGAGAAGCGACACCTTGCAAATGTCACTTCGACCAAGCAACACGTCAGTGTTGCGCGCGGAGAAGTCTATCGCAGCGAAACCTTTAATTACGCATTAAAAAAGCGCAGCGCACCCGCATTTATTTAATAACATAAAGGAGAAAGCCTTGTATGCTATCTAAAACTCCCGCCAAGGGAATGAGAGATTTTTTGCCTAACGAATTTGCTTTGAGACAGCAAATATTGGCAATAATACAAAAGACGTACGAAAGCTTCGGCTTTACCCGCATAGAAACTCCCGCCGTGGAAAATATCGATTTGCTCACGTCCAAGCAGGGCGGCGACAACGAAAAACTTATTTTCAAGATATTGAAGCGCGGAGAAAAATTGGAAAACGCCAAGGAAAACGAGCTTGCCGATTTGGGACTTCGTTACGACCTTACCGTTCCGCTTGCGCGTTTCTACGCCAACAACTCGGGACAGCTTCCGTCCGTTTTCAAATCTATACAAATGGATAACGTATGGCGCGCCGACCGTCCGCAAAGGGGACGCTTCCGTCAGTTTGTGCAGTGCGATATCGACGTAATAGGCGAGCCTACAAACCTTGCGGAAACGGAACTGATTACCGCTACCTGTCAAACGCTGGACGCGTTGGGCTTCAACGACGTTACCGTCCGTTTGTCGGATAGAAGGCTGCTGAACGCTCTTGCGGAGAAGTGCGGCTTCTCCGACGAACAGAAGGGCTCCGTATTCATTTCTTTGGATAAGCTGGACAAAATCGGCGTAACCGGCGTAATCGCGGAGCTCAGCGAAATTGCTCCGAACAAAGCCATAGGCTTTATAGATATGATCAACCGCATAACGTCGTCGGCAAATCCCTTTGCCGCCTGCGTAAAGGAGTTAGGCGACTTTCTCCCTGATTCCGTCCGTCAAAATATCGAAGAAATACTGTTCGTCGCCAACAAGACGCTCAAAACCGCCAAAGTGGTGTTCGACGTGACGCTCGTTCGCGGAATGGGTTACTACACGGGAACTATCTACGAAGTGACGGTGGACGGGCTAAACAGCGCGATAGCCGGCGGCGGCAGATACGACAGGATGATCGGGCGCATTACGGGGCAGGACGTTCCCGCGTGCGGTTTCTCTATCGGGTTCGAGCGCATAGCCCTGTTGCTTTCTGAACGCGGCGCGCGAGCGGACAAAAACCGCGGCGCGGCTGTACTTGCGGACAAAAACCTGTGCAAGGAAGAACGCGTAGCTCTGACAAACGGAGTAAACAAGCTCCGCAAAAAGGGCGCTGTGTCCGTATTGTACAAAATAAAAAACTTCTCCTATCAGCTAAAACAGCTCAAAGAGCAAGGTTTCGAAGCAATTTACGAATACAGAAACGGAGTTTTAAGTAAATTAGACTTATGACAGACGGTAAAACAAAACGTAATAAACGCGTCAAGCTGCCGGATAATCTAAGCGGCGTAGAACGTTTCGCGCCTAACAAGGATTTCGGCTTAACGTCCGAGCAAGTTACTGCGCGGCAGGAAAACGGTCTTATCAACAAGGACGCGACCAAACGCGGCAAGAGCATATTGGGCATAATTTTGACCAATCTGTTTACTTTTTTCAACGTTATTTATATTGTAATATCGGTAATTCTGTGCGTGTACGGGTTGGCTTCGCAGTGCACGTTCTTGCCGGTGGTAGTGGCAAATACCGCTATCGCAATCATTCAGGAAATCAAGTCCAAACTGACGCTCGACAAGCTCAATCTTATCACCGAACCGCAAATAAAGGTTATGCGCGACGGCGAAAACAGAGAAATTTCCATCAGCGACTTGGTGTTGGACGACATAACTTACCTTTCGGGCGGCGAACAGATTTCCGCCGACAGTATTGTTCTCGACGGCTTTGTGGAAGTCAACGAGTCCATTCTTACGGGCGAGTCGGATGCCGTAACCAAGCGCGCGGGCGACACTTTGTACGCCGGCAGTTTTATCGTGTCCGGCAGCTGTACGGCGCAGGTTTCGTCGGTGGGCAAATATAACTATATAGCAGGACTTACCGGACGCGCCAAACAGTATCAAAAACCGCGCTCGCAAATGTTGGGCGCTTTCCGTAAAATACTTATTTTTATCGCTACGATAATAGTGCCTATGACGGTGTGTTTGTATATCGTCAATTTCGAGTCCAATCCCAATAATTCGTGGGAAAGCTTCTCGTTGGCAAATTTGGACAGGGTAGCGCTCAATCCCACAACCGCATCGATAATTTCTATGATTCCAGCAGGTCCCTTCCTGCTAACAAGTATTGCGCTCGCAACGTCTTTTTTGCGGCTGGCAAAAAACAAAACGATGGTGCAGGAGCTGTATTGTATCGAAATGCTCGCGCGCGTGGACACGCTGTGTTTAGACAAAACGGGGACGATTACCGACGGCACTATGCAGGTTATCGAAAGCATCGATCTTCGGCAAAGCGGGCAAACGTACACCGTCCGCGAGATTATGTCTTCCGTCAATTACGCCCTTCAATCGGACAATATGACGAGCAAGGCGTTAAAAAAATATTTCGGCTGTCCCAAGAAGCCGTCGCTCGAAGCTGTGGCTACAATACCGTTTTCGTCGGAGCGTAAGTTTTCGGCGGTTTCCTTCAAGGGCAGCGGAACATATGTTTTGGGCGCGCCGGAATATGTGCTCAAAGTACCCAACGAGCGCGTTAACGAGCTGGTAAAAAAATACGCCGAGCAGGGGCTTCGCGTTTTGCTGTTGGCGCATTCTACCACAACCATATACGACAATAAGGCTCTGCCGCAGGTGCGCAGACCTGTTGCGGTAATAGTAATCGAAGACCATATCCGTCCCGACGCGTTCGACACAATCGAGTGGTTTGCTTCCAACGACGTGGATATCAAGGTTATTTCCGGCGACAATCCGCAGGCTGTATCTAACATAGCTTTGCGCGTCGGCGTCAGAGACGCGGAAAATTACGTAAGTCTCGAAGGCATGACGGAAGAACAGGTGCGCGAATCGGCAACTCAGTACACAGTGTTCGGACGTGTTTCTCCCGACCAAAAGGCGATATTGGTCAAGGCTCTGCGCGAAGCCAACCATACGGTAGCTATGACGGGCGACGGCGTAAACGATATTCTCGCAATGAAGGAGTCGGACTGCTCCGTATCCCTTGCCGGCGGAAGCTCTGCGGCAAGGCAGGTTTCCCACTTAGTGCTTATGGACGACAGCTTTGCCAATTTGCCCAAGGTTGTTGCGGAAGGCAGACGGGTAGTCAACAACATTCAAAGCGCAAGCTCTATGTACTTTATGAAGACTATCTACGTCATAGTGGTCAACCTGATGCTCGTTTTGCTGCATTTCGCCTTCGGACAGACAATGCAAAGTCCGCTTGTAAGCAATAAGAGCGTAATGCTTATGGACTGGGTAATAGTTGCGCTACCCACAATGCTGCTCGCTTTGCAGCCCAACGAACGGCGTATCAAGGGCAATTTCTTCGGCAACGTGTTAAAGCGGTGCTTGCCCGCGTCCATAACCTTTATTATAACCACCGCGGTACTGTACGTTTTGCACAGATTTGCCGACAACCTTGTGCCGCAGGAGCAGTTGGGAACGCTTGTTACAATCACCTATACCTTCGGCGGACTGTTCGCTCTGTATTATGCGTGCCAGCCTTTCAAAAATTGGAAGGTAGCAATGTACTTGGGCATTTTCGCAATCGTCGTCGCAAGCGTATGTATACCTTGGACGAGAAATTTCTTCGACTATGTTGAGCTCGGCAGAGAACAGCTGCTGTTGCTTCTCGTGGAAATACTGGCTACTCCCTTTATACTGTTCGCCTGCACCAAGGCGTTCAATCTCAGCAAGCCCAAACAAAGGCTTCGTTTGAAGAAATAGCATTGTAACGGCGCGGGAGCTTCTTGCGCCGTTTTTTACGGAGTTACTATGTTACTGCAATTAAAACAGGCTCAGTTCCGTTTCGGCGACGTTACCGTTTTCCAAGACGTAAATTTGGAGCTTAACGAAGGGGACAACGTCGGCGTTGTCGGCGCGAACGGCGCTGGCAAAAGCACGTTGCTTTCCTGTATATACGGCGATTTGGAATTGTTTTCCGGTTCCATTTACAAAAAAAACGGCTTAACTATGGGATTTCTTCGGCAGAACAGCGATTTCAATTCGTCGCTTACGCTTTTCGACGAATTGATGACCGTGTTCTCCGAGCAAACGCGTTTGATCGGTCAGTTAAACGAAACCGCGCGTCTTATGGCAGCGGCAGACGGCGACGAATACCGTCGGCTTGCGGACAAGTATCACCGTTTGACCGTCGAAGCGGACGTTTCGGAAGCGTACGACTGCGAAGTCAAGGTGAAGACGGTGCTTAACGGTATGGGAATGGCGGAGTTCTCCGACAGAACGGTTTCCACCTTGTCCGGCGGTGAAAAGACCAAGGCGGCATTGTGCAAGCTGCTGCTGCAACGCCCCGAGCTGCTTATATTGGACGAGCCTACCAACCATTTGGATTACAAAACTTTAGACTGGCTGGAAGCGTTTCTTTCCGACAAGAAGTCTACCTTGTTGGTAGTGTCGCACGACAGATATTTCTTGGACAAGCTGTGTACTTCCGTTTGGGACGTACAGCACAAGCGTGTCGAAACGTACAAGGGCAACTACACCAAGTACAAGGCGTTAAAGGCGGAACGCCGCGAGAGTTTACGCCGCGAATACGACAAGCAGCAAAAGGAAATAGCCAAGCTTACCGACTACATAGCCCGCAACAAGGTTAGGGCTTCCACGGCGGATATGGCTAAATCACGCGAAAAAACTTTGGACAAAATGACGTTGATAGAAGCCCCCAAACGGGACGAGCAGCCGCCGCGTTTCAAGTTCGGCTATTCGTCCGAACCGTCGGAATTTCCGCTTACGTTGTCCGATATGACCTTAGGCTACGACAAGCCGCTTTTGTCCAATGCGTCTTTAACCGTCAAGCGCGGCGACAAGGTCGCTCTTTTGGGACTGAACGGAAGCGGCAAGTCCACGCTTATCAAGCGCATAGCTTCGCCCAAACCGCAGGACTTGGGCAAGATAGTTTTCGGCAAAAACGTCCGCGTGGGCTACTACGATCAGGAAAACCTTAATCTTCAAGGAAACCTGCGCGTGTTGGATCAGCTGTGGTTCGATAACACCCGTATGAGCCAGACGGAAGTGCGCAGTCTGCTTGCCGCGGTAACTCTCGGCGCAGACGACGTATACAAGCGCGTGTCCGACCTTTCGGGCGGCGAACGCGCAAAGTTGGGGCTTGCAATGATTATGGCTAAGGACTGCAACCTGTTGCTGCTCGACGAGCCAACCAACCACCTTGACCTTCCTTCCCGCGAAGCGTTGGAAGAAGCGTTGACTGAGTATTCGGGAACGCTGCTGTTCGTTTCGCACGACAGGTATTTCGTAAACGCCCTGTCCACCAAGATAGCCGTGTTGGAAAATAACTCTCTTACCGTCTCCGAAGGCAATTACGAAGCGTACTCGTCCGCCAAGAAGTCCGCCGAAGCAAATTCGCCCAAGCCTGTCAAGGCGGCGCAGTCAACCTATCGCAGCGCGCGTCAGCGCGCGGAAGAAACCAACCGCGCCAAGAAGCTAAAGGAGTTGGAAAACCGTATTACGGAATTGGAAACGGAAATTGCAGACTTAAACGCTAAATCCGCCGAACCCGAGTATGCCGCGGACTATTCTAAGCTCGCGCCCGTATTACAGCGTCTGTCCCAAGCCGACGCCGAATTGGAACAGGTAATGACGGAATGGGAAACCCTGCAAACGGAATAGCGCGCCGCCGCAAATATTCCGTTCTTTATTATTCAGTCCCAACTCTATACTACCGCAACAAGCATTATCCCCGCCGTCATTGCGCGGAGCGAAGCGACAAAGCAATCCAGAATAAACAAGTAAAATATGAACAATCGCGTTTCTTATGTGTATATAATGTTTAATTTTCGAAACGGCACATTGTATACCGGTGTAACGAATAATTTAATTCGTCGAGTTTGGGAACATAAAAGCAAAACCGTCGATGGCTTTACTAAAAAGTACAACGTCGATAAACTCGGATATTACGAAATATTTGCGGATATTACCGATGCAATCCAACGTGAAAAGCAAATAAAAGGCGGTTCTCGCAAAGCAAAGTTAAATTTGATAGAAACGATGAATCCCAATTGGGAAGATTTGTATTATAAACTCATACAGTAGCTTAAATGTCTAAATTGCTTCGGCATAAATGCCTCGCAATGACGAAAAGTAAACACCGAATAAAATGTAGCCCGCTATACTTCGCTTACGAAGTTAGCGGGCTATTAGTTTTTGTTGCAGGTAAAATTATTTATGAAAGTCAGAATTTTGACGGTTCCTTGTGTGTTTAATTATTCTTAATCTTTGCTTTTCTCTGCTGACAGTCCCGCTTTGAAGCCCAATTCGAACCTTCTGCATTGCATTCTGAATACTCTTTCGCCATACAGACGCAGGTATCGGCATAACAGTTCTTTTTGCTCGTCAGACATATTGGACAACAGCTTGTCGTACGTTTCGCGTTCTTCGTTTCCTATCGGTCCAAGCAATTTTTCCAAAACTTCGCATATGTTGTAGTTTTCCCCGTACATCTTTTTTAGTACGTTGTTCACATCTCTCGGTATACTCATAGTCAATTATTAAAATACCATAGTATTTTTATTTAGTCAACTAAATTTGTATAATTGTATTGAAAATTGGTACATAATGGAGTTGGTATGTTGAACGAAAGAATAAAAGAATTGCGTATTGCGATGAATATCAGCCAAGTAAAATTAGGCGAAGAATTGGGCGTTAGCAAACAGTGCGTGTCCAATTGGGAAAACGACAACATTCAGCCGTCTATTGATATGCTTGTCAAGATAGCTCAATTTTTTCACGTATCGTGCGATTATTTGTTGGGTTTAAGTTTCGACCGAGTAATCGACGTCAGCAATCTTTCCGACGAACAAATAGCGCATATAAATGCGTTAGTAAATGATTTATCCAATAAGTAATTGTTATTTTAACCCTTCGTATATGCGAAGGGTTTTTATATTTTCCGTTTTTACGCTTGCATAACGCAATTCGGTGTTATATAATATTGATTATGAAGACGGCTCTTATAACAGGCGGTTCGCGCGGAATAGGCGCGGCAACCGTCGAGCAATTTGCAAAAAACGGTTATACCGTAATACTTAACTACAACGCAAGCGAACGTCAGGCGCAGGAACTACGTCAGCGGCTTATTTCGGAAAACTGCGACGTGCATTTGTTCAAAGCGGACGTTTCCGATTTTGCTCAGGTGTCCGCAATGTTCGATTGGGTATCGCAGTACTTCAAGCGTTTAGACGCGCTTGTCAACAACGCCGGCGTTTCGCTCTCCAAGCAAGTGCAGGACGTTACCGAGCGGGAGTTCGACCGCGTAATGGACGTAAACGTCAAGGGAACGTTTTTCTGCTGTCAGCGCGCTTTGCCGCTGCTGTTAAAGGGTGAAAACGCAAGCATAATCAACCTTTCGTCGATATGGGGACTGCAAGGCGCAAGCTGCGAGAGCGTGTATTCCGCATCCAAGCACGCAGTTTTGGGCGTTACGCGCAGCTTGGCGGACGAGCTTGCCCAAACGTCGGTATCCGTCCTTGCCGTATGTCCGCCTATGGTGCTTACGGATATGTCGTCGAATTATTCGCAGGCGGAAATAGACGGGTTTTGCCGCGAAACGTCAACCAAGGCGTATACTCCTGCCGAAGTTGCGGAAGCAATTTACCAAGCGGCGTCAAGTCCTTCCAACGGAAAAATAATCAAGCTGTAATTCTGTGTCCGCTCATTGCGCGCGGATCGGTTTATACAATATACTATCGGAGAAAACGTATGTTAAATTTGATTCTGACCTTAACGCCGCTTGCGCCATATCAGATATTCTTGGTCTGCTTGGGCGTGGTGGCAGGGCTTATTATACTTTGGCAGATAGCGTGTCTTATTATGGCGCGTTTCGTTTTGTGTACTGCATGTACGCCAGTGCGTCACACGTTCGAAGAAGTGCGTCAACGTCAAACGTCCGTAGAACACGTCGATTATACCGATTACGACAACAACTGGAACAAAAAAACGTTCGATATCAACGGACTACACGGCAAACTGCGCGGAGAAGTGATATACAATAGCAAGGCTGCGCAAGTTAACGGCAGGCAAAAGGCAGCGATTATCTGCCACGGACACACAATGAACAGGCTCAATTCGCTCAAATACGCCGAGATATTTTATAACTCGGGCTACAACGTAATAATTTACGACCACGCGTATTTCGGCGAATCGGAGGGTAAGTTTTGTACTCTCGGGTACTACGAACGCGCCGATTTGTCTATTGTGATAGATTACGCGCGCGGCGAATTCGGTAACGATTGTTTTATAGCTCTCCACGGCGAGAGTATGGGCGCGGCTACGGTATTGTCGGTGTTGGGCTTGCGTTCCGACGTGGATTTGGTGGTTGCCGACTGCCCCTTTTCCGATACGGAAGGCTACTACCGCGAGCTGTTCGAGCATCTGTTTCACCTGCCGTCCCGTCCGATAGTGGACTATTGCGCAAGCATGGCTAAAACATTCTACGGCTACGATTTCAGTAAGTGCCGTCCTATCGAAGACGTAAAGGGCAGCGACGTTCCCATTTGCTTCATTCACGGCAGGGCGGACGACTTCATTTTTCCGCATCACTCCGAAGATATGTACGCCGTATGCCGCAATTCCCTGTCCGAGCTGCATTTGTTCGACGGCGCGGGACACGCCCGCAGCCATTTGACGGACAAGGCGCTGTATACGCGCACGGTAACGGGCTTTCTTGACAAAGTCGAACGCGTCGCTGCCGACGTTCAGTCTACCGCCACACGCGATACTATGTAAAAAATGCTACTCGCTCCGCTCGCATAGACGTCTCGCAACGTTCGGCGACCTTTGCCGAAACTGCGCTCGACATGACAAGTAGCCGAGAAGTCTATCGAAGCGTAACCCTAATTACGCATTGCGCATTGCGCGTTACGCATTAAAAAAGCGAAGCGTACGGAGAAGTTCGGCGCAGCGACACCTTATAAAAACGCAAGCCCGTTGTCAAACGGGCTTTTCTAATTACGCATTACGCATTAAAAAGCACAGCGACACATTGTTATTTCTTTTGCATTGTTGCATTCGTTCAAAAGGTTGCAAAACGAAAACAAATGTTATATACTTAATGCAGTAAAGGAGAGTATTATTATGGTGAAAATTTCTCAAATAAAATACGTCCGTCCCAACAAGGACGAAGTACTGGCAAAACTTGCCGATTTCAAAAAGCGTTTTATGTCCGCCGAAACGGTGGACGAGTTCTACGCCGTTCACGACGAATACAAGGACTACGACGAAAAGCTCGGCACCAACGTACGCATTGCGTTTATACGCTTTACGCAGGATACGCGCAACGAGTTTTACGCTACGGAGCAGGATTATCTTGACGAAGTAGGTCCGGAAATTTCCGTCGCTTCGGCGGAGATTGCAAGGTGCTATTTGGATACGCCCTTCCGCAAGCAGTTGGAGCAGCGTTTTCCGCGCGTTATGTTTACTAATTTGCAAATGGCGGTGGACGCTAACGACCCGCGCATTGTAAACGAAAAGGTAGAGCAAAACAAGCTTACCACAGCCTACACCAAGCTTATGAGCTCGATTGTTATCGACTTCAACGGCGAAAAGCTTCCGCTAAGCGGCATAAGCAAGTACTTTACGCACGCCGACCGCAGTGTTCGCCGCGCCGCTTATATGAAGTTCGGTCAGGCTATCGAAGATAACAAAAACCAACTGGACGAAATTTACGACAAGCTCGTTAAGGTGCGCACCGCTATGGGGCGCAAGCTGGGTTACGACGGATTTTCGCCGCTCGGGTACAAGCAAATGCAGCGCAACTGCTACGGCAAGGAAGATATTGCCAAGTTCCGCGCCAACGTATTGAAGTATCTTGTGCCTTTGGCAAGCAAGATACGCGCCAAGGCGGACAAAACTCTCGGAATCGAGCATGAATACGCCTACGATATGAAGGTGTACACCAAGGAAGAACCCCGCCCCGTCGGCACTCCCGACGATTTGTTTGCCAACGCTTCCAAAATGTACAACGAAATGTCCGAAGAAACGGGCAAGCTGTTCGACACAATGGTAGAGAGCGAGTGCTTCGACGTAATGAGCCGCGAAGGCAAGTGGGGCGGCGGCTACTGCGAAGGTCTGCCGCAATACAAGCTTCCCTTCATTCTGTCCAACTGGAACGGCTCCGCGGGCGACGTGGACGTATTAACTCACGAATTCGGTCATGCGTTGGAGTTCTACAAGTCCTTCTTCATCGAAAGCGAATTTTTGTCCAGCGTTTCTATGGAAACGGCGGAAGTTCACAGTATGTCTATGGAATTTTTGGCTTACCCGTGGCTCGGTCTGTTTTTCGGCGACAAAACCAAGGAGTACGAGCTGTACCACATCGGCGAAGCGGTAACTTTTATTCCCTACGGCACGATAGTGGACTACTTCCAGCAAACCTGCTACGACAACCCCGATATGACCCCTGCCGAGCGTAACGCGTTTTACAACAAGATAGAAAAGCAGTTTATCCCGTCCATGACTACGGAAGGCATACCCGCAATTTGCGACGGCCGCCGTTGGCAGCGTCAGGCGCACATTTTCGAAAGTCCGTTCTACTACATAGACTACTGCTTCGCGCAGTTTACTGCGCTGCAATTTCTTGCGCTCTCCCAAACGGACTACGACGCGACGTTTGCAAAGTATATCAAATTTCTCGATTACGGCGGCACCAAAACCTTTACCGAGCTGTTGGAAGCCTGCGGCTTGCTGTCCCCCTTCGAAGAAGAAAGCTTCCGCTTGGTAGTGGCTTCGGTGGAAAAAATTCTCGACTTATAGAATTCACTCGTGCATTCCGCTTTTATAAGCTGCGGGCACAGCCCTTGCTCTCGCCTTGCTGCCAACGCCGCATTGCGGCGATTGGTTTGACGCGGCTCGTGTTTCGCTACGCTCAAAGGTGCAAAAGCGGAATACGCTCGCTTTTGGTGTTAGTTGTAGAAAAGTCCTTAGCCGAGAAAGTCGAAGACTTGCGAACGCCGCAACATTCGGTGTCCTTTACCGAAACGTTTATCGAACGAAGTGAAGATGAACGTCATTTCGACCGAGCGAAGCGAGTGGAGAAATCTAAGGAACGTCATTTCGAGCGGAGCGTAGCGCAGTTTCGCCAAAAGACGGCGAAGGTTTTCAAACGAGCGAGAAATATAGCGAAGCGTAACCTTATATAAAAAACGAAAGCCCGTTGTTCCAACGGGCTTTCTTCATTACGCATTACGCATTGCGCGTTGCGCATTAAATTTATTACCAACTAAAACATCTCGGCATAATGTCCTTAATAGGCGGCAGACCTTTGTTCAGTTCTTTTTCTATTATTTCCTGTATGGCCTGTTGACGTTGCTTATCGTTTAATTTTTCTAATTCGCTAAGTTTTTTCATAACCTTGGGACTGCGCGTAACGTAAACGTTATCTATTTCGCATTCCGAAGTAATCTGTTGACGTACGTTTGCAAGATACAGATCGTATTCGCTGCGAGTAACGAATTTTTCAGTTTTAATCGCAACAAGACAGGTGCGTTGGTATACTATGCACTTCGCGTCTAATATTTTGTCGTTGCTTTTTGCAATTTCGCATATTTTTTCTTCAGCCGTTTGACCTACGGCGCAGGTTGCGGTAAACGCCGTGCAAAGCGTTGCAATTATCATAATAGCTAAAATAATTTTTTTCATATTTTCTCCCGTTTATTTTCTAAGCATTAACGCCGCTTCGAACTTTCCGTATGTGCAGCGATTACCGTTAGTTTCTGCGTTTTGTAAATTTTTATGTATCTTGCGGTAACGGCGGTCGGTCGCTAATTCTCTTACTCTGTCGCAAGCGTTAATCTTTAGTTGCCGCCGATTACACTTCGTATGCTGCGGCTTGACACGTCGCGTACGGAACTGTGCGTTGTTATCAAAATAGACAAATTAGCCTTGTATTTTACTTTTTACCGCAGCGGCGGTGTGCTACAATGCTTACGTTGCAGCGGCAAATCTGCCGCATCGGGGGATGTATGAATAAAGTTTTACCTGTAATAATTATTTGCGCCGTCGGCATCGCGTTGTGTTTGGGTTATATAGTGTACCTGTGCGTAATGTCTTTTCGCAGACGAATGCCGCGCGAAAGAAAGCGTAACGAATTCGAAATAGAAGACGACACGCTGATTATAAAACTCGGAAAAAAGAAAAAGTAATTATCTGTTGAAATATCACCGAATGTATGGTATAATAACGTACGTAACAACGGCTCGATTCGTTTGCAGTTCAATTGCCTACGGCGGCAGGACGGATTGCGCAAACGTCGCTATGCCGAATTTTTAGGAGATATTTATTATGACGAAACAGGAAATTGCTAAAATTATAGACCACACCTTGCTCAAGCCCGCTAAGGAAAGTCAGATTGTATCGCTTTGTAAGGAAGCTAAGCAATACGGCTTCGCGTCCGTATGCGTCAATCCTTGCCATGTAAAACTCGCCGCCAAGGAGCTTGCAGGCAGCGACGTCAAGGTTTGCACCGTAATCGGTTTTCCTTTGGGCGAAAACACCACGCAAACCAAGGTGTTCGAAACGAAGAACGCAATAAAAAACGGCGCTACGGAAATCGATATGGTAATCAATCAGTCGTGGGCAAAAGTCAACGCTTGGAAGAAGGTGGAAAAGGAAATTGCCGCCGTAAAAAAGGCGTGCGGCGACATTTTGTTAAAGGTTATTCTCGAAACCTGCAATCTCAACGACAAGCAGCTTATAGCCGCCTGCAAGTCGTGCATAACTGCCGGCGCGCAATACGTCAAGACGAGCACGGGCTTCGGCTCCGGCGGGGCTACGACGGCTGCGGTGAGCCTTATGTCGGATATGGTTCATCCGTATGAACTCAAAGTCAAGGCAAGCGGCGGAATACACAATTACGACGAAGCCGTTGCGATGGTGGAAAACGGCGCCGACCGCATAGGCGCAAGCTGCGGCGTGGAAATCTGCAAACGGTAGAATTTACAAACGCGTAATCGAGTAAAGTAAAAACCCTTTCGAATTCGAAAGGGTTTTTGTTTTAATATTCGAAGTCTACCGTCTCAACGGTGCAAGCGCCTATTCGGCAGTCGTCTCGATTGCCGCGGTCGGCTTAGCCGTTACGGGCTTGGGCGTTTTGAACAGCGTCATTTTAACTATGGTAAGCACCAACGTCAGCGCGCCGAACACTGCCGACACAATCGCGTAAGTTACAGTTACTTTGGCTCCTGCGCTCGAATCGGAGTCTATCGTTTTATTCGCCGCAATCTGTCCTATCACAAGATAAGCCGTCGCAAGCGCAAGCGTAGCTATCGTCATTGCCAAGTTGGACGAACTCTTGTTTGCAGACAGATTTTTGATAAAGATCATAATCGTTATTCCGCTTACAACCGTCAAGGCTATTTGCAGGAACTCCGTTACGATAAGTAACGCGTATGTCCCGTCTAACGTATCCAAAGTCGCCCCGAGCGACATTCCGTATCTCTGCGCCCAAGCGGATACGGGTATTCCCATAATTACCGTATTGGCATTTTCCGAAATTTTCACCGTGAACGTCGGGTTATATGCGTAATTCATCGCAATGGCGACAAAGGCGATACCTACGGCGGTCAACGACATATTAACAACGTATTTTGCAACGGACGTCGCGCGGTAATTCGCAGCAGTATGACAAGCTATCGAGAAAAAGTTGAACACCGCTCCGATAACAATTCCCGCAACGGTTGCTCCGTTAAAGGTTAACGAGCCTTTGACGGTTATTCTCGCGCCAACGTAGCTGTCGACAGCCGTGGCGGAAGCGGATACGGCATTCAGCGCATACAATCCGCCTGCGCCTATTACGTACGCAATAAACACTGCAACGGATAGTGCTTCCGCGTGCTTTACGTCCTTGCCCGAAAGCTTTTGCGCGTTTTTGACGATGGCTGCAATGGCAAGCGCGGTTACGGACAACAGCGTCAACGCCGATATTACAGTACCGAGAACGGCGTTAATGTACAGAGACGCCTTCAAGTGGTTGACATACATAACAACGTTTGTGTCGTCAAAACGGTTGTTGTCCAATATTACTTGTATGCTTTCGTAGTTCTTGCCGAAGAAATCGTATATGCTTATATCTCCGACGCCCGCCAGTCCCAACTGCCGCCAAATATAGTTGAATTCGTCTGTGCCGTTTACGCCGAAGCCTATCAGGAACACGAATACAAGGGTAATTACCGAAGTAAGCAAAGCAAAGCTCGTTCCGATTGTTCCCACAATCCTGCGCCAGCTTATGCTCGTAGCGGTTATCTCGCCCGAAGCTTCGTTTACTGTGCCGTCCGTCGTTGTCGGCGCTTCGCGTTCGAACACTCTTGCGTTGGGTTTTGATGTGCCGCGTTTAACGGCAGTCTCCGTTTGCTCGGCCGTATCCGTACGGGTACCGCAGTAGTTGCAGAATACTGCGTTTTCGGGAATTAGCTTTTCGCATTTGCGGCAAAGCTTGTTTCCGTCTAACCGTTTTCCGCATAGATTGCAGTAAACGGAATTTTCGGGATTTTCCGTGTTGCAATGTTTACAGTTCATAGTTGGTTGTTCTCCAATTTTGTGGAATAATTTATATTTTATCACATTCACCTTGAAATATCAATAGTATTTGCTAATTTATTTCCGCCGCTTCAAGAGCCGTCATACGCAAATTTTTTCGTTATTTTGCCGATACGGATATTTTTAGTTTATTTTAACAAAAAGCGCGCCGCTGTTTTTCTGATTTGTTACGTTGCAAAGCTTTGGGTCGCCAATATTTTTGTATAAAACCAAGTAAAATCGATTGACAAATCCGTCCGTTTCGCTTATTATAGTTAGGCAAAAGCTATGCGAGATTGGCGGAATGGGCAGACGCGCACGTTTAAGGGGCGTGTGGGAGACCGTGTGAGTTCAAGTCTCACATCTCGCACCAATATGGGTAAATAACGGATTTCAAGCGTTATTTACCTTTTTTTTGTTTTCAGGCTTTGTTTAAGCTGTTTTCGGTACGGAATTATTAAAATTATTTTTTTACCGTCGTAATATTTATCGAATTTTATCGTGTTTTATAAATTCGTTATTTATGCTGCGTTTATTTGTGAACGCTGTTTACTTTCAGGTTGGGTTAAAGTTGTTATGATAAGTTGTAACAATCGTATGTCAAAATTTGCCTACGGGAGAATGCAATGCTTGTAAAAATTATCGTCTGTATAGCCGCGGGTTTGGGCGCGGGTCTCGGCACAGGCTTCGCCGGAATGAGTGCCGCAGCGGTTATCGCGCCTATGCTTATCGCTTTTTTGAACGTCGACCCGTACGCAGCGGTGGGCATAGCGCTTGCAAGCGACGTTTTGGCGAGCGCGGTAAGCTCCGTAACCTATGCCAAAAACAAGCATTTGGATATTCGCAACGGACTCATTATGATGGCGTGCGTATTGGCTTTTACCGTAGTCGGCAGCTGGGTTGCAAGTATTGTACCTATGCACATTATGGGCGGCGTAAGCACCGTAGTAACGTTGCTTCTCGGTATCAAGTTTATCGTAAAGCCCGTAACGGAACCCAAAGTAAGCCTGTCGCAGGCAAGCCGCGCAAGCAAGATTATCAAGTCGGTTATTTGCGGCAGCGCAGTGGGTTTTATTTGCGGCTTCGTGGGCGCGGGCGGCGGTATGATGATGCTGTTGCTGCTTATTACCGTAATGGGGTACGAGCTTAAAACCGCCGTAGGCACAAGCGTGTTTATAATGACCTTTACCGCTCTTACGGGTGCGGTAAGCCACTTTGTAATAGGCGGTTTTCCCGATTGGGTTATGCTGCTTACTTGCGTGTTGTCTACGCTCGTATTCGCGTTTGTCGCTTCCAAAATAGCCAACAAGGCTAAGCCTACCGTTCTCAATCGCGTAGTCGGCGCGTTGCTGCTCGTATTGGGCGCGGCAATTTTGCTGGTAACATATTTGCCGAAATAGAGCGGTACTGTATTCTTGAACGGTTATATTAACGCAAAAACGCCCGACAACGTAACGTTGTCAAGCGTTTTTTGTTTGCAATTTTATTTCGACAGCCAAAACATTACAGAGCTAAATTTCAATATACTTTTATACACGCAAATTTCAAGTATTCGTCGTCCGGCGATAACCTATTATTAAGCAATTAACTGAGTTTAATTGAAGCTAATAGGTTTTAATTACATCGTAAAAGCTTAACAATAATTTATTTGGTTTAACATAGTTGTTTTACGATATAATTAAAGCCGCTCTAAAACAATAGAGCGACTGCCTGTCCAAGATATTCCGTCGCCGTCTTATTCTTTTCGGGCGCGGTCTTTCAGTCTATCAACGTTTCGGAAATCTTGCTGTAAACGGTAGGGGCTTTTTCCTGCCAGCTGCGTTCCAAATATTTGGCTATGTTGCGCGTCATTACGTTCAGTTTCACTTCCAATGTGGTTTTGGTCGGCTCTACAATTTTCAGTATCACGTCGTAGCTGCCGTCGGGGCATTTGGCGTAGGTCGCCACGTAATCCTGACGTCTGCGGTAATCTATGCGCTTTTTCTTTATGTCGTCGGCAATAAGCTGACGTACGCTGGACGGAATACGGGTATAAAAGTTTTTGAGACACCATCTGCCTTCGGCGGTCAAGTCGTATAGTTCTTCTCCGCCGCCCATAGGCGCGCTTTTGTAAATAAATCCGTTGTCCACAACGTCGAATAACGCTTGCTTGCAGTTGGTATAATCTATCCAATTGTTTTTGTAACTACACAAGTCCAAAATGGTAGCTTCGGTAAGCGCGGTTTCCATTTTGTCGAACACGAACAGCAGTATAAGCTTATTCATCGTGCCGTCTTGCGTAATTCCCGCTTGCATAGAAATACCCCCTTTCGTAATGTCGCCGTTATACAGCGCAATTCGCCTACATACAATAATTACGGCGCGCAATCGTAATTATACGCTTAATGGCAAAAGCAAATATCGGCTTGATAACCGCGAACAATATTATACAACAAAACCGCGGTTAAAACAACAGTTTTGAATGTTTTTTGACAAAAATACTTCCAAAACTTTTCGACGTATGCTATACTCTATCTTATATAAGTAATTACGCGCCGTTTGCGGCGGTTGTCCGCATACAGTACCGACGGGCGATAATCGACGGGGAAAACAGACGAAAGGAGCGGTATGAACACTAACGAACTTGCGTTTTTTACAAGCAGCGTCAACAGGCTTATCGAAGGGAAGCTCATTCTCATCGACAAGCATATAGCCACGGTTCTAAAAAGCGTGGCTACGTCGCCGACGTTATGCCGTACTCTGTCGGAAACGGTCAAGGTTATGTCCTATTCCACGGAGTTTTCACGCGCGCGCGTCACTTGGACGAGCGTGGACGGCGTAACGGAAAACAGGCTCAAATTACCCACGGACCGCAACCGTATGTTCGCGTTCGTAACCTGTCTGCTTACGGAAGTAGACAGCGGCAGACGCAATATACTTGATTTCCTGCGCGAATACTACAACGCGGAAAACGCCGATGCGTCCTACGCGCGCTTTGTTAGCGAAGTGCTAAAACCCTACAAGGCGGCAGGCGAGAATATTTTGCGTTCCATCGACCCCGACAGTCTCAATGCCGAGTACCTGCGCCAAGCGCAGGAGTATTTCGCCGCGGAAAAAATTTACGTCGAAACAGGCGTGATGGCGGCTGTGTTTACCTTGATGGAAGAAATACGTCTTATTCTCATCGACCAAGACCTGCCCGCAGGCTCCGCGGACGAAGTAGCTTGCGCAAGCGAGTATTTGGTCAACGCGTTTTATCTCAAAAATCCCAAAATTCTGCGCATATCCTGGTTGGCGTATAAAAATGCCGTCAAGGAATTTGCCGTTGTAGCCGACAAGCTCGCCGAGATATCGGGTATTGTCAACGATCTGTCCTTCTGATGAGCAAAAGGGTCGGTTTTTTCGCTTCCGTCAAGCAGCGCGATCCGTCCGCTCGCAGCGCATTGGAAATATTTCTGCTGTACCCGGGGGTTCACGCCGTAATCTGGCACAGGGTGGCGAGGTTCTTTTACAGAATAAAATTCAAGTTTGTCGCCCGATGCATTTCTCAAATCGTACGTCGCAGTACGGGCATCGAGATTCACCCGGGCGCGCAAATAGGCAAAAACCTGTTTATCGACCACGGCGCGGGCGTGGTAATAGGCGAAACGTCCGTTATAGGCGACAATTGTACTATTTACCAAAACGCTACTTTGGGCGGCACCGGCAAGGAGTGCAACAAGCGTCATCCTACGCTTAAAAATAACGTTATCGTCGGCGCCGGCGCCAAAATTTTAGGCAACATCACGATAGGCAACAACGTCAAGGTGGGGGCAAATTCCACGGTATTAAAGGACGTTCCCGACAACTGCACGGTGGTTGGAGTAGGGCGTATAATTTATCCTGATGGTTGCAAGTCCGACTCTCAATCGGTTTGCGGCTCTTGCGACGGCTCCGCTTGCGGACTTATGGGACAATAACGGTAAATTCAGTTTGTTTTAGGCATACTGTGACATAATTATTACATCAAAGTATTACGAAGAAGGTTTTTATGAAAATCAAAATTACAGCAGACAGCACTTGCGACTTATCCAAGGAATTGATAGAAAAATACGACATAGGCATTATGCCGCTGCACGTAGCTTTGGGGGACAATGACTGTCTCGACGGCGTTACGATTCAGCCGTCGGACATTTACGCTTACTACGCTTCGGCGAAGAAGCTTCCGCGTTCGGGCGCGCGCAGCAGCGAAGAATACCGCGATTTTTTCAAGTCGTTTTTGGACGACGGCTACGACGCGGTAGTGCATTACGATATTTCCGCCGATATGTCAGGCTCCTTTGATAACGCTATGCTCGCTTCGCAGGAGCTTTCCGGCGTTTACGTTGTGGACAGCCGCAATCTTTCTACGGGCACGGGTTTGTTGGTGTTGGATGCCTGCGATATGGCGGCTCGCGGTATGGACGCTTTGGATATCGCCAAGCGCTCGCGTTCCCGCGCGGGAGCGGTGCGCGCTTCCTTTATAATAGATACGTTGGAGTTTCTGTATAAGGGCGGTCGCTGTTCGTCGTTGGCGTATTTGGGTGCTAATCTGCTGCAAATCAAGCCTGTAATCGAAGTCAAGGACGGGCGTATGGGCATCGCGTCCAAGCCTATGGGACGCTACAAACGCTGTATCGAAAAATATGCCGAGTGGGTCAAGAGCAACTGTACCGCTCCCGATAAAACCCGCTGCTTTGTCACTCACACCAAGATGGACGACGGCTTGACGGAGAAGGTGACGGAAATCGTCCGCTCTTGGGGGATTTTCGACGAGATATTGGAAACGACCGCGGGCTGCACCGTAACCACCCATTGCGGAGCCAACACGATAGGAATTCTGTTTATCAACGATAACGGCGAAGCTGCCGACTGACCGATTACTTACAAAAATTAAAACCGTCCCGCGCTTTACTGCGTTCGGGACGGTTTTTTGCATTGATATATATTTTTTCTTCAATATTTTATTAAGGCGTAAGCGAGTTTCAGCTTAAGCTTTTTTTATTTACTACGGTCAGTTTCTGCGTTTTATCGTCGTATGTGGCGTACATTATTTTGTCCAACTCCGCGTCCTGCTCCTGAAGCCGCTGTTTAAGCCATTTCTTATCCTTGTTTATTTGCGACAACGCGTAGCTGCTAATCTGTCCGTCTACAACAAGGTAGGAAGTAAGGTCCACCTGCTGCGGCGGAACGTTGGGGAAGTCTTCTTTTTTTACTTGTCGCGCTTGGTCGGTGGCAAGTATGCTCAGTTCGCCGTCCGTTTCGAATACCGCGTATTCTATTTCGGACAGGTCGAAGTACCCTTTGGCGCGGGCAAGCCCCAACAGATCGTAGAAGTCTATTTTGCTTTTTTTCAACGCTTTGAAGTCTATTTCGCCCTGACTTATCAATATTATCGGCGCGCCGCGCAGAAACCGCTTCATGGGGTTACAGGTTCGACCAATCAGCGTCACTGCAATGTCGAACAGGAAGAATATTCCCATGGCAATCAGGTAGTGGTAGAACGGCTTGTCCGTTTCCGTAGCCATTTCGGCGGCTATCGAGCCAATGGATATCCCCGTGACGTAGTCGATGAAGTCCAACTCGGCAAGCTGTTTTTTTCCAAGCAGCTTGGAAATTACGAATAGCGTCGCGTATGATAACGCGGAAAATAACAGTACCTTAACAATATCGCTCATAATGCTCGATTATTGCCTATTTTGCCGTAAATATACCGTTGAAACAGACATCGCCCCTATTTTGGCGCGAACTTACACGATGATTTTTTCGACCGCTGCATAATTTTGCAAGCGAATAAATATGTTACAGTAATAACGTCGAATTATACGCCGTGCAAAATCGCGGCGCGTTACGCTGATTTCCGCCGCGTAGATACTGCAAAAATACCCAATAATCTACCTTAACAGCTAAAATTCGACAGTATGTTTTGTGCTATACTGTAAGCGAGTGGCGGACGCTTGCATAGCCGTAGGAGAGTGTAAGTGAAGCAAGCAATCGTAGCAATATCCGTAACGCTTATTTGCGTTACCGTTGTATGCGGAATAGGCGGAATATCCCAAGTTTACGCCGACAAAAGGCAAGTGCCTATTTACTGCGTAGACCGTCAAGACGGTTACGTAGCAATCAGCTTCGACGCGGCTTGGGGCGCCGATAAAACGCGGCGGATTATGGACGTATGCGACGAATACGGCGTAAAAGCCACTTTTTTTCTTGTCGGTTTTTGGATAGACAAATATCCCGAAATGGTGGCGGAAATCAGCAATCGCGGCTTCGAAATAGGCACTCACAGCTCAACGCATCCGCAGATGAGCAAACTTTCGGCGGACAAGTGCAGGGAAGAACTGAGCGTAAGCAGCAAAAAAATCTTCGATATTACGGGTAAGCCCGTCAGATTGTTCCGTCCGCCGTTCGGCGACTACAACAATCAGCTGCTTACTACCGCTTCGTCCTTGGGGCTGTACACTATCCAGTGGAGCGTGGACAGCTTGGATTGGAAGGGTCTGTCCGCAAGAGAGATAGCCGAGCGCGTACAAAAGGCTAACTCGGGCGACATAATTCTTTGTCACAACAACAGCGACCATATCGTCGAAGCGCTTCCGCTTATTTTCGAAGCGGCTAAGCTCAAAAATCTGAAATTTTTAACGATCGGCGAATTGATTTACACGGAAAACTACTACGTAGACAACAGCGGCAAGCAGATACTGCGCAAAGACAATTCGGCTTTGGACAACGCATAGCGCCGCCGAGTGACGCGGCTGTTACGCCGCACGTGTCGGTATCGGTAAAAAGCTTTACCGACGCAATTACGCACCGCAAATATTATTATTAGGCACAATTATAAACGAGTATTCGGCAAACGTAGGAGGAGATATATATGAATACGAATTTGAGCAACAATTCGGTTACTCTTTCGGGTAGAGTAACGGGCGAACCGACTTTTTCGCACGAAGTTTTCGGCGAAAAGTTTTACGAAGCGAGCTTGGCGGTAAAAAGACTCTCGGGAATGGAAGACGTGCTGCCCGTTTCCGTATCGGAGCATTTAATGGGCGACCGCTTTCACGACGGCGCGGAAATGTGCGTCAAGGGACAGTTCCGCAGCTACAACAAGGTGGTGGGGGAACACAGCAAACTTATGCTGACTGTATTCGTTCGAGACGTATGCGATTACGACGAAGCGGAGAACCCCAATGTTATGGAACTGTCGGGCTATGTATGCAAACAGCCCGTATACCGTACCACCCCGTTTAACAGGGAGATATGCGACCTGTTGATTGCCGTGAACCGTCAATATAACAAGAGCGACTACATTCCCTGCATCGTGTGGGGACGTAACGCGCGCTTTGCGGGCAATTTGCCGGTGGGCGAACACGTAAGCATTTCGGGGCGCGTTCAGTCGCGCAACTATAACAAAAAGCTTTCCGACGATACTGTTGTTACGCGTACCGCTTACGAAGTGTCCGTAAGCAAAATTACCGTCGTAGACGAAGAACAAAGCCCTTTGGAAGTTTTAATGTAATTCAACTTGATATATAAAAAGGACGGCAGCTGCCGTCCTTTTGCATTTTCGCTTTGTTATCTAAGCTTCTTAATTATCGTTCGTAACGTTTTTTAAGCGTTTTTTGCGTTTGAGAAATATTACGAGCAACGTCACTGTCAAAGCAACGGCAAACGCCAACAGGGACAGTCCTACTATGGCGTTGGTGGTTATGCTGTGAACGCCTATCAGTCTGTCCGTAGCTATCCAGCCGAAGTCGCGCGTGCCGTCGGATCTTTGGCGCATAATGAAAGACGCGCCGTCTTCTTCGCTTATTACGGTTACGCGGTCGCCCGAATACAATTTGATTAGATTCTCCTGTTCGTCGTATACAACGTCGGTTTCTGCCATTCCTTTGTCGGCGTATAACGTAACGGCTTCGAACAATGTGGAATTTATCTTTCTGTCGCCTAACGGTACTATATCTTCCGTTGTGGGCTTCACGCGGAAGTTCCCAAGCGCCGCGCGCTCTACAAAACCGCGCTGTCCTTCGTCGTATTCCACCCAGTACCATTCGTACGTGTTATCGGCGGCAGTCTCGGTAAAGCGTTTAAGCAGTTTAACCTCCTTCATCGATGAAGCCGTCTGCGTAAAGGTGGTTTTCGGGCTGTCGTAGTTTGGCGTCTGCCTTACGGTAACCGCGCCTAACGAGTTGAATTTTGTGACGTATCCCACTTGACCGTTATCCAACTTCAAGTCGGCAATTTGCAGCTTTGCGTCGGTCTCTACCGTCGCAGCAGCCTGACTCTTCTTTACCCAGCCGAATTTGCCGCCCGTCAAAACGTAGTAATAGCCGCTGTTCTCGTCCCCCTCGTAGCCCAATACGATATATTCGTCGGCGTGGTCTATAAGCTCGGGTACGCTCGTTTGCTCCTTCGTTTTGTAAACGATATTGGTGGGGTAGCCCTTGGACTTAACTAATGTAAAGTCGGTATATTCCGTCGGTACGTTTTTGCTTACGACGTCGCTGCCTATTGTAGCGTCGGAGTAAACGTAGGTGTCGTTTTCCGCGCTTTTTGAAAATATGTCTATTTTATGGTCGCCGTTGAGCAAAAACAGTTTGTCGCCCGCCGAAGCCGCGTCCGATATCGAAGTTTTGTCGTAATTCAATATAAGCGGTATCAGCCCGTATTTAACGCCGGTTTGGTTTACGGCGTAAACGTTATGGTCGTCGTACAAAACTATGCTGCCGTCAACAATGGTTATACCTTTGGGCGTAAGCCCCGCAAGCTCTAAATTGCTTTCGAAATTTTCGTCGTCGCCGAAGGTCGCATAGCTGAAACGTTTGCAGCTGCGCCCGTACAGGTAGTACAGATAATCCCCCGAGAATACGCAGCCCTTGGTATCGGTTAATTTGTTAATGTTGGCAAATTGCTGGAATTTTGCGCCGTCGTATCTTAGCATTTGAGTTGCGGTGTAAACGTACAGAGTGTTTTCGGGAGACGTTCCGACGTTTTTGCCGTACGCCGCGTCTACAATACTTTCGGTAAAGCCTTCGTCGTACGTATTCTTTACGTTAAGCGCCGTTCCGCTCGTAATTTTCAATTCCGTAATGCCGTTTTTCTTCACGGCGTACAGCAGATCGGTTCCGTTATCGGACAGGTTCGTAACGGTACCGTCCAATTCGTATGTTCCCGCCTGCGTCGGCGTTTCGCGCGATATGTCGAATATAAGTATAGCGCATTTGTTTTCTTCCACGTTATCCGCCACGTACAAATAATTTCCCACAATCGTCATAGCGGTCGGATTGACGAAGTGTACCGTTTCTTCGTCCGCCGTAACGGCGTACGCAGTATACGTCGCTCCCGCCAAGCAGGATACCGCTATTGTCAAACATAATATAATGCCGAATAATTTCTTCATACGTTCCCCTTGAAGGTACTTTTATCTTTCCGATTTGTAAATTTTTCGAATGCGCCGACCGTCCGCTTTGCCGCTTATATATTGTCTTTCAACTTTGCGCCGAGCACGCGGCGTCGTCCGCTTACTTTCCGCTTGCAGTGCATTCGTAATAAACAGTATATCAAATAAAGCGGTTTTTTTCAACAATTTACAACATATTATGCGGTTTTAATTATATTTTACGCAGCCGACGTTATATCTTCCGTGCGAGCAAGCTTATTCCGACTTCGTTTTCTTCCGACTTTTTATTGCGCCATTTCAAATTACCCGTAGCCGAACGTCGCTTGTAATGCGAAGTGCTTCGATAAAGAACCGAACAGAGCGCAGCGAAGTCTGACAAGCCGAGTAATATTCGTAAATTATTTTTGCCGTTCCGATATATAACATTTCCTTTCATTATCGTAGTTTTTTATCGTACTTTCGGCGTTATCGAAGCAAAAAACAAAATTTTTTCAAATTTTTTTCGAAAAAAATATAAAAACTGACAGACAGTTGTCATATTTAGTCTGCTATAATGAAGGCGTTCCAAAATAGAACAAACGTTCTAATAAATCACGCAAAAACAGGAGGTGATAAACAATGAATCACGAATTGATAATGTTGCGCGGAGCAAACAGAATGAAATATTGCGCTGTAAGCGTTTCGCAGGAAATTATGAGCATAGCGTTAACGTCCTATTCCACTCTAAACTACAAGGGCGGAACGTTGGGGCAGGTGGAAGCGATAAGCAAGCGTGCGGAAACGCGCGACAGATGCCTTCTGTTTTATAACGCGCTTATGCGGGGATTGCGCAGCATACCCAAGGGCAACCGAGCTCTGCTTGTCGCAATTTATCTCAAAAACGCCGACAAGCGCGGACTGTGCGCCAAGTATAACGTTTCCGTTTCAACGCTGTACCGCAAGCTGACGGCTTCGCGGACAATGCTAAGGTCTGCTTTGGATGCACTGGGCTACGACGAGCAGTGGTTTAACGACAATTTCGCTTGCTTCGATTGGATAACGGCAATGCGCAAAACGTCGGATAGTGAAAAGTAATCCTAAGCGCAAACGCGTAAAACTATTTCAAGGGACGTTATATATCGTCTTTTCGCGCTCAATCGATTGCTGCTTAAAAGAGTTCCAAGCCTTTATCTCGGAAATACCCGTAACGCTTTTCGTTCCGTACCTTTTTATCGAAAACAACGGTGAAATGATTTCCATACGTAACGTGTCGAACGCGATATAAATTTTTTCCGTTTGTCCGCGTGCCAAAGCCGTATTCGGCGGGATATGCAAGTTAAATATCTTGGTCAAACACGTTCTTTTTAAGATTACCGGGCAAAAACAGCGCAAGCGTAAGTCCCACCGCAAGCAGCACGACAAATACTATAAGCAGTATTTCCGCGGTGGGCGTCAATCCTTCGTTTTTCTCCGACGGCTTTTCGCTCCCGTCGGGCTTGTCGGGGTTAAACGTGGGATGGTCTTTGACGATAGGCGTAGGGTGCAGCTCTATCTGCGGCGGCGAAGCTTTGGTCCTTTCGACGTAACCGAACCGTCCGCCCGCGTAGACGTAGTACCAAGTAGTTCCGTAGGAGTTAATTTTGCCGTAGTAGTTAAGCTTTTGTCCGTTTACTGCTACAATCACGTTTTCTGCGGAAGGCAGGGGCATCAGCTTCAACGGTGCGGAATCTTCCGTCACTGTCAGTTGAACGGCTGGGTATACGGGCGAAAGCGGCGGAATTTCGCAGGCTTCCGTTTCTATACGTCTTACATATCCGCAAATCGTCGGAAAGTCGTCGTTATTGTTTATCACGGAAACGAACAGCGTGTTGTCTTGTTCGGAAATAATCTTGACGTAGTAGGACTTTTCCAACGTAAACATAACTCTTTCAAGCGACTCGTCGGTGTACAGGTTAACGTTGTCTTTTACAATGCGCGCCCAAGGACAATCCGTTTCTGCGTAAACGCCGCCGATTGGGTAAAAACAGGCTATTAACGCTATCGCGTAAATTATCGATAATGCTTTTAACAATCCGTTTCGACGTTTGGTCATTGTTCACGCTCCTTATTTCGTATACTCGCAATTATACCGCAACGGTCAAAGCGTATTTTGCCGAGTTATGTCTTGTTGTCGCGCATATAGTCGCCATTAAGTTGGCTCTTATCAAGCTTCGACGAAGCGTTTGCAACAGTTTCGGCCGACAAAAAACAATACCAAGCCTAAGAAGGAATTACAATGAAAGAAATTTTACGGCAAATTCAACTGATCGAGCGCGAAGAAAACCGTCGTCGGCGTTCTCCCCTTGCCCGATACAACAAAGGCAAAATTCACGCCAAGCAAATGGCTTTTCACAAGTGTCTCAAACGCAACCGCTGGGTGTTCGGCGGCAACCGCAGCGGCAAGACGGAGTGCGGCGCGGTGGAAACGGTGTGGCTTGCGCGCGGAATTCATCCGTACCGTCCCAACAAACCGTCCGTCAGCTGTTGGGTGGTGTCGGTATCTCAGCAGGTTCAGCGCGAAGTCGCTCAGCAAAAAATACTGTATTATCTTGACAAAAGCTGGATATCCGACGTCGTGATGTCGTCGGGCTCCAAGGGCAGTCCCCACTACGGCGTAATCGACTGCATAATCGTAAAAAACGTATTCGGCGGAACAAGCAAAATCGGCTTTAAGAGCTGCGAAGCAGGCAGAGACAAGTTTCAAGGCGCGAGCTTGGACTTTGTGTGGTTCGACGAAGAACCGCCCAAGGACGTTTACGACGAGTGCAAAATGCGCGTGCTCGACCGCCGCGGACACATTTTCGGTACGATGACTCCGCTCAAAGGTCTCACGTGGGTGTACGACGAAATCTATCTCAACTCCTACAATTCCAAGGAAGTATGGTACGAATTTATGGAGTGGGCGGATAACCCCTATCTTTCTGCCGACGAAACGGCGGAAATGTCGCGTTCTATGTCCGACGATATGCTTCAAAGCCGACGTTTCGGCAGGTTTACCGCAGGGCAGGGGCTTGTGTATACGGAGTTCGGCGAAGCCAATGTAATCGAGCCCTTTGTTTGAGCGATATAAGTCTAACCCTAAATACGGCTAAAATAGGGCAAAATTGCCCTAAATATGGGCATTTTAGGGGGTTAGACTTTTCATAGGAACAAGGATAAACACTCACTGCCGCAAAGGATACAACCTTAAATGGGGGTTAGAGTTGAAAGTGCATTCTATGAAAAGTCTAAATTTGGGGTTTTTATGACCTATGAAAAGTCTAAATTAAATTGCGAAATGCGCTAAAATTTTATGCGCAATAATTCTACAATAATACCGTTGTGGTGATGGGTTTGAACGGACTGGTAGTCCGTGCGGGGCAAATTTTAGAATCCTAATCACGACGGTTTTATTTTGTTGTTTTGTGTCATACTTTTGCGACAGTAAAACTAGACAAAAGGGTACAGTTTGTGATATAATCTAGAAGTCCATAATGGGAGACAGTCTATGAAAGCAGAGAGCGTATCAAAAATTAAATACTTGAAGTTGTGGGATATTCTTCGTCAAGAAACGGATGAGCAACATCCAATGAGTACTCCCGACCTTATTGCGAGACTTGAAGCGTGTGGCATAAGTTGTGATCGTAGAACGCTCTATCGAAACATCGAAGAATTGAACGAAAACGGCTATGAGATACTTGTGAAGAAGGGAAAGAGCAACGGGTATTATGTTGAAGACCGTAGCTTCGATATTCCAGAAATTCAAATCCTTATGGATGCGGTTCAAGCTGCGAGTTTCATCACCGATAAGAAAACCCCGATTCTTATAGACAAAATTGCTCAACTTGCGGGTAGCCAAAGGGCAGAGGTTTTAAAGAGTAACATCGTGCAGTTCGGAACGGTAAAAGGAAGCAATGAAAGCATCTACTATTCCGTTAATGAAATCTCTCAAGCCATTATTGAAAAGCGTAAAATAGGGTTCTATTATTTCGACTTTGACATCCACCATAAGCGTAAATATCGTATGCGCACATCGAACCCGAACCAACAGCGGTGGTATATAGTGAACCCCGTTGCTACCGTATTTCACGATGACAAATACTACCTGTTCTGTTATAACGATTACCACGGCAATATCGTGCAGTATAGAGTTGACCGTATGGAGCAAGTGAAGATGCTTGATGACGAAATCACACCAAGCAAGGAAGCATCGGATTTTGACCTTTCAAAGCACCAAAGAAGCCTTGTGGGTATGTACCGAGGAAAGGTAGAGCGAGTGCATTTTATAGGAGAGAAGGGTATAGTGGATGCCGTGTTCGACAAGTTTGGTGAAAGCGTAAAAATCTATGAACACGATGCCGATACGATATCGTTTACCGTAGATGTGCAAGTGAGCAGTCCGTTCTTGGCTTGGGTTATCGGTTTTGGTGAGAGCCTTAAAGTTACTTCACCACAGTCAGTAATTGATGAACTCAAAGAACGCATAAAAGCATCGATGAGAAACTACGAAGGATAGGTAATTATATGAGTGCTAAAAGAACGCTCTACATTTGCAAAGCTATCTGTTGGAATTGTAAAAAGGAATTCAAGGCAGCCTACGGAAAATGGGAGAGGAAGGAAAAGCAGTGTGTAGTTTCGCCTGGAAACTTTTCGGAAAAAGAAAAAGCAGTTGCTGTTGAAAACGGAGTGGTCATAAAAACGATATTCTATCCAAACGATGACTTTTATACCGTTAATATCTGTCCGCATTGCGGTAAGCCGTACAGTAATAACCGTATTGGAGAATTAGTCGGTCATGAAGAAAAAGAGATAGTAATGCTCAATAACAGCGGAAAGAGAATGTTTATGAATAGGGAATTTGAATACGCTGGAACGATAGGAAAGCTGGAGCGAAACAGAGGCAACTTCAAAGGCATTTACATTATTGTGCGTCCAGAGAAGATGCAAGATATTCTTCTTAAACAAACCAGTAATGCAGGGAAGTTCAAGGGCAAAGACCCGACTGTAAAGGTTGAGAAACTAAAACGGAAATTGCTCGATGGAGCAGAAATATTATATCTTGGCAAAAGCGAAGACAGCGTTGAAAAGCGTATGCAACAACATATCGATTTTTGGAACGGAAAGCCTATCGCTGCCTGGGGTGGACGAAGCATTGCGCAAATCAAACACTTTGAAGAATTGGAAGTATGGTATTTGCTGTGCGATAATCCCAAGGAAATGGAAAGAACCCTTTTAAGAGAATTTGAAAGACAGTATAAACAACTGCCGTTTGCTAATTTGCGGCACTAAAAAACAAATCATAGAAAAATAGTAAAAAGGAGGTGTCAATGTGTTTGGAAAACATAAGTCGTATGTTAATAAAGAAGGCTATAAGCAAAAATATAAGCCGAGTAGTCCTGAAGCACGTGACAACGGTTACGTGGCTGTTCATCGTGATGTCGCAAGTAAGACAATTGGTAGACCTTTGCGTGCCAATGAAGTAGTGCATCATCGTGACGGAAATAAGCTCAATAATCGCCCGAGCAACCTGCAAGTTATGACTCGCAAACAGCACTGGAGAGTTCATCACCCTAAATAAGTATAAGTATAGGCAGACAGCCTAACGAAATTAACATAATAGAAAATAAAACTAATACGGAGGAAAATTAAAATGAAAAAATTATTCTTCAATCCCATTGAACACCCTGTTACGGTAAAGCTCGAATCTAAAATTCTGGGAGTGAGCAAGCAATATGAGCCAAATGCTGGCGGTGGCCCCGTTAGTATGGAGGAGCTTTTCAAACTTGCAGCCACAGATAGCTTCGACAAGGTTGAAGTAAAACTTACGGTACACAACCAAGCGTACTATCGTGATAGCAAGAACCCTCTTGAACAAGTTCCTGTAGAAGGTTGGATTTCGCTTAAGGACTATATGAACGGCGGCGGATACTTAAAGGATAGAACGATTACAATAAAAATCAAGTAACCTATGACATAAACGAAAACAAGAAATACAAGCAAAAACATCATATTACCACCAAAACATATGAAAACCACTTGTTTTATCTCTTCAATTGTGATATAATCTGTTATAGTGGATTTTTAGGTTAAGGGAGTACATAATGACTGAAAATTATTCAGAAAAATGGATAGGTATAGAAGAGGCTGCTGAACACCTTGGTGTAACAAAAGACACTATTCGCAACTGGATTAAAAAAACGGATATTCCCGCTCATAAAATAGGTAAGTTATGGAAGTTTAAATGTTCCGAATTGGACGAGTGGGTTAAAAGCGGAAAAAGTGCGATTGACTAACCTAAAGAAAAACAAGGTGTGGCGTTATGATAGAAAATAGAAGTGTGTTGAGCCTGTTTTCGTCTGCAGGGATTGGCGAAGTTGGTATAAAGGCTAGTGGTCTTAATATTTTACTGAGCAATGAACTGTTGAGGAATAGATGCTTACTATATCAAGAGAACTTTCCTGAAACAACAAGCATATGCGGGGACATTTGGAAACTGCAAGATGAGATTTGTAAAAAGTGGAATGAATTAAGTCTGCAAAGTCCTTTTTTAATTTATGCAACGCCACCTTGCCAGGGAATGTCTTTCAACTCGGTTGGTAAGCGACTACAAGAGATTAGAGCGGGGCGTAAGCCAAAGGATGACCCACGTAATCGGTTAATCATTCCAACGATTGATATTGTTAAAAAGCTACATCCACAATGGTTGCTGTTAGAAAATGTTGAAGGGATGCAGAACACTATAATTCCAATAGGAAATGGTGAGTATAAAAACATCATTGACTATATAAGGGAGGAGCTGTTGCCCGATTATGAAGGCGGTCCTGAAATTGTTAACTGTGCTGATTATGGTATTCCGCAAACAAGGGTAAGGCTAATTACAATTTTTACCCGTAGTGAAAAAGGGAAAGCATATTATCGAGAGTATGGTTCATTTTTGCCTTCAAGGACACATTCTTTTGTGCCGTCTGAAGACAAATTACCTTGGGTTTCTTTGCGAGATGCAATAGGTGACTTGCCGGCTCTTTCAAGTGAAGTGGGTAAGAATAAGTGTGAGAGCATTCCATGGCATATCGTTCCTGTGATGAAAAAAGAAAAATTTTGGTGGGTGCAGAACACACCAGAAAAAGAAACCGCATACAACAATCAGTGTGTCGAATGCGGGTATAATGGGAATCAACGACACGGAATGTGCTTTGTCGATGGACGTCATATCTCAAGGAAGGATACTCCTATCTATTGCGAGCAGTGCGGTGCGTTACTTCCACGTCCAACCATTATTGATAAAAAAACAGGTGAGCGGAGACGAATTAAAGGATTCGATAGTGCCTATAGAAGAATGTCGTGGGATTCGCCGGCTCCAACTTTAACACAAAACTTCCAATCGGAAGCATCAGATAAAAAAATACATCCAAGTCAGCACAGAACTCTTTCTATTTATGAGGGATTGCGCTTGCAGACAATATCCGATTACGATTATAAGTTTAGTATAAATAATCAAGCTATTTCGATGAACAGTTGTTGTCACGTCATAGGTGAAAGTGTTCCGCCGCGATTGATAGAGCTGATTTGCAGAAAAATACTTAATATTGAGGAGTAGTTAATGGCAACGAATGAAATCGTTGAGTCACCCAATCCAAAAAAGATGGTTAGTCTTTTCGCAGGTATCGGTGGTTTTGAACTTGCGTTTCAAAGCATTGGGGTGGAAACAACGCTTATGTGCGAAATTGACCCAATTGCTCAACACATATTGAAGACAAATCTTCCCAATGTGCCGTTAGCAAGTGATGTGTGCGAATTAAAGGAAATTCCTAATGGAACGGATATTTTATGCGCGGGTTTCCCGTGCCAAGATTTAAGTTCTATAGGTTTCAAACAAGGCTTGTCAGGAAATCGTTCTTCTTTAGTAAAAGAGGTCTTTCGATTACTCAATACTAAAAAGGTTGAGTGGGTAATATTCGAAAACGTGCCATATATGCTTCATTTAAAAAAGGGCGAAACGATTCGAGTAATAGTGGAGGAACTTGAACGGTTAGGTTACAATTGGGCTTATAGGACTATAGAGTCTTTAGCATTTGTACCACAGCACCGCTGTAGAGTGTATATCGTTGCATCCTTAAATCATGACCCAAAAAATGTTATATTAAGTGGGAATTCAGCTAAAGAACAAGGGGTTATAACTTCCGATAATTTTATGCAACCGTGTGGATTCTATTGGACTGAAGGCAGGTACGCAATTGGACTTTATCAAAATGCAATTCCAACACTTAAAGTAGGTTCATCGATAGGAATTGCATCACCTCCCGCTATTGCATTTCCAAATGGGGGAATAGCCTGTCCAGATATCAGGGATGCAGAAAGGTTTCAAGGGTTTCCAGTTGATTGGACGAAACCTGCCGAGGATTGTGCAAAACCGACTGCTCGGTGGAAACTTGTGGGGAACGCTATTACAGTGGATGTCGCATCGTGGATTGCTTCTAAAATCATAAATCCCGAACAATATGATTTTTCTGCAGATACAAAGTTGAAAAAAACAGAAAAATGGCCCCGAGCAGCTTGGGGGGCAAAAGGAAAGCGATACACTGCAAATGTATCTTATTATCCTGTTGAACGTGATGAAGTGTCTCTTATTGATTATCTGCTATTTCCTTGTAAGCCATTGTCTTACAAGGCAGCAAAAGGATTTGAAAAAAGATTAAACACAGGTTCAGTGCGTTGTCCGCAGTTTTTCAAGGAAGCGATACAAAAATATGTTAAACAAAGAGGTGATGAAAATGGCTGAAATGACTATAGATGCTTTCAAAAATACACTTGATACTTTAATTTCTTCTAATGCGCATGCAAGGAATAAGGGAGATGACTTTAAAGACTGGTGTAAGGAACATTTTTGCTGCGATGCAAGAATATCGCATGTAAAAGAGCAACGGCAAATTACTAATAGGGTTTCAGAACAATTTAGATATTTTGCGCCAATCGTTGTTTTTGTTTGTGTGCCGGAAGTTAAAAGAGAAAAACTCATTGAATATGTTTTGACAAGAGTTTATGCAAATCTTGAAAATGTAGCGATTATTGGCGTTACATCGGATGGTTCTGGCAACAGCACCTATTGTTTTGAGGAGTTGATTGTGTTCAAAAAAACCTCTTTTACGGAATGGGCGCAGCCACTGTTCTTAAAAACTATACCTTTGGATATTCAAAATTATCTCGGTGCTTATACGGATAATAGTTTACCAAATTCAAGAGTAGATTATGCTTGGTATGTTGGTGCCACAGGTAACAACGATGAAGGTGAATGGGCGGATTTTTCTGAACAATATATTTTAGAGGGGAGATGGGAAAACCGATATCAAACCAAATATACTGAAGTTGTCAAGACCATTAAAGTGGGAGACAACATTGTTATCAAGTCATCATATACCAAAAAAAGAGGACTGCCGTTTGAAAATAACAATAGGACAGTCGGTGCTATGGCAATAAAAGCCATTGGTGTTGTAACCGAAAATCCTATGGATGGAAAGAATCTTAGAGTGAATTGGACGCCTATAGAACCTATTAAAGAATGGTTTGGCGACGGGGTGTTGAGAACAACGGTTCATTGTGTAAAAGCTCAAGACGGATATATTAAACAAGCATTATTAAGGTTTACTTTTGAGGATGTTGCACAAGACTATTCGGTTTTGGAAGAACAGTATCAAGATGATGAGGATATTGATACTAGGGAAGAATCCGAACCATATGATAAGTCAAAGTTCCTTGCTGATGTCTTTATGACAGATATGCAATATGAACAGTTGAAACGGCTCTTATTCTATAAGAAGAATATTATACTTCAAGGCGCTCCCGGCGTCGGTAAAACTTATTTAGCCAAAAAACTCGCATATTCTATTTTGGGCGAGAAAAACGATAAGTATATAGAAATGGTGCAGTTCCATCAAAACTATAGTTATGAAGATTTTATTATGGGTTATAAACCTAATGACGATGGGTTTGAGTTAAAAAACGGTATTTTTTATAATTTTTGTAAAAAGGCTGAATGTGAACCCAGTAAAAAGTTCTTCTTTATTATAGACGAAATCAACCGCGGAAACCTGTCTAAAATTTTTGGCGAGCTGATGATGCTTATTGAGAGTGATAAAAGAGGAGAAGATAATAAAATCAAACTTGCTTATAGAGATGAGCTGTTTAGTGTTCCTGCGAACCTTTATATTATTGGGATGATGAATACGGCAGATAGAAGTCTAGCAATGATGGATTATGCATTAAGAAGACGTTTCTCGTTCTTTGATGTTGAACCTGCCTTTGATAAGCCTGCCTTTAAGGCGCATATTTTGCGTTTCATAGGTTCTACAGTTGCAGATAAGGTTGTTACGCGCTTTTTGGATTTAAACAAGAACATAGCAGATGAAAACAGTTCTGGTCTAGGCAAAGGTTATTGCGTTGGGCATAGCTATTTCTGTGTTCCTCCCGTTGAAGGGCAGACAGATGAAGACTGGTATAGCGCAATTATTGAGTATGAAATTTCTCCACTCCTTTATGAGTATTGGTGGGATGACAAAGATAAGGCTGAAGACTGTATTAAAGAACTAACGAAATAGGACACGGAAGTATGAGTGAGAAAAGGAACCCGATACCCATAAAAAATCTATTCTATATGCTCTGCTATGCGTGGAATGTATTATCTATCAAGGATGAGATTCTTGTTGGTACTGATGATTATGACGATGCGTATAATATCTTGGGGCGAGTGTTTTCATTCGGCATTGGCAAACTAATAAGGTCGGGTTTTCATCGCTCATATATACAGCGGAAAGAAGAACGGTCCATTTTGAGAGGGAAAGTAAATGTGCAAGAAAGTATCAATAGACTTTCTGCTCAAAGAAAAATGTTAATATGCAATTATGATGAATACTCTACGGATGATATTTTTAACCAAATATTAAATTATACGATTGCAGCATTATTACGGCATCCTAATGTTGATATTTCTATAAAAAAAGACTTAAAAAAGCAGAAGGTCTTTTTCGCGGGAATAGCAGAAACTGCACCAACAAAATCAAATCGAAAAAAGCTGTCCTACAATCGAAATAATGTCACATATAAACTTTTGATATGCATAGCAATAATGCTATACGATAATACAACCATCAACGAGGAGGATGGGAAAGAAACCTTTAAAGACTTCTTCCGTGAAGACCAGATGCAAAAAGTTTATGAAATGTTTTTACTAAACTTTTATGCTATGAATTTGGATAGGTCAAAATATAAGGTTTATGCGCCAAAATTTACGTGGTTAAAATCAACCGAGGAAGATATTTGGGGAGATGACGAATCTACGGAGCTTATGCCAGAATTAAGAACGGACATTGTCATTGAAAATAAAGTTAAAGGCATTCAGTTGATTATTGATGCGAAATATTATCAGGAGGCTTTAGTTACATCGCACCATAGTAATGCGCCAAAGTTTAGGCGTGACCATATTTCTCAGGTTTTTACTTATATGGCAAATAGTCCTTTTTTAGGTATTAAAAGAGGTGCGTTAATGTACCCAACAGTAGTCGACGTTATTGACGGACATAAGAATACGCTACACGGATTTATTTTCTTTAAAAGTATTAACCTAAATCAGGATTGGAGGGATATCTCTAAAGAATTACTATTATTTGCCGAAAAAGCAAATTAATCATAAGTATCATAAAGGAAAAATATGGGCGTTACAGAAGATTTTGAAAAATTTTGTAAAAATATTCGTATGGATGACGATACGGTTGAAACGATATCTAACCGTTGCAAACGAATAACACAAAGGTTAAATATTGACTTTTGGGACAGTTGGTCGGAAACGAATCATAGTTTTTATTCCGGTTCTTATGGAAGAGGGACTGAAACCAAGACTAGTGATATAGATTTAGTTATGGTTCTTCCAAGTAGTACATATTGGAAATACGATGCATATAGTACCAACGGGCAATCAGCATTATTGCAAGCGGTAAAGAGCTCAATAGAAAAAACCTATTCTAGCACAGATGTGGGAGGGGACGGACAAGTTGTTGTCGTAAGATTCAGCGACGGAATGAGATTTGAGGTTGTCCCTGCGTTTGAATGCAACGATGGAACTTATCTGTACCCAGATAGCAACAATGGTGGAAGTTGGAAATCGATGGATCCAAAAGCAGAGATTAATGCTTTCAATACAATGAACGCCAAGTGTAATAAGAATTTGAAACGGTTGTGCCGAATGGCACGTGAGTGGAATCAAAAAAACGGCGTATGCATGAAAGGTATAATCATTGATAGTGCTGCGTATCGATTTATAAGTGATTACGAATACAAAGATAAATCGTATTTGTATTATGATTGGATGAGTAGAGATTTTATGAAATATCTTTATGAAAATGCAGATAAGGATTACTGGGTTGTGCCTGGGAGCGGATGGCACGCTAAAAATGCATATTCATTTAAGCGCGAAGCTAACGAAGGGTATGAAAGATGTATTGCGGCAATAAAAGCTGACGGTGAGGGGAAACCCTATACTTGTCATACTAAATGGAGGGAACACTATGGCTCAAAATTCCCAATGTAATAGAGAAGGAATTAAGCAACAAGTCAAAGAGGCTTATGGAAAAGTAGTATATACTTATACTGCGAATTTGAAAGATGCCAATTTAAAGCATTCAAAATCAAGTGCAATAAAAATTGCGATAATAATTCTATCGGCAGTATCCACCTGTGGACTGTTAGGAATTATATTGCAATGGGCTCCTACGGTTTTATCTGCGGTTACCGCTTGCATTACTCTTGCAAATGTAATTTTAAGTAGCTACTCAAAAGCTGCCAACCTTGATGGGCAAGAATTAATACATATTAGTACTGCAAATAGACTGTGGAAAATCCGTGAAAAATACATATCACTCTTGACCGATTATGATAACTTGTCAGACGAAGCGGTTGTCAAGTTAAGGGATGAGTTATCCGAACAGACTGCAGAAATCTATGCGGTTGCGCCGTTGACAAGTTCGAAAGCATATAAACTTTCGCAAGAGGCATTAAAAAATAATGAAGAACAGTTTTTTTCACAGGAAGAATTAAATAAAATATTGCCCGAGCATTTACGCTCAACCCTTATAAAATAATACTTGAAATTCTGTGAAATCACTCCCGAGGAATAAGAATGAGTAATTTTGTAACAAAACACGGGGAAGTCATCCCGCTTGAAACTAGGCAGCTTATTGCAAAGCGATATCATACGGTTACCAAAGCAATTAACCGTGAATTTTGGAATGCGCCAAACGATGACACGTCAAATAGCTTTTATGTTGGTTCATATGGCAGAGGAACGGCTATAGATACCAGTGACATAGATATTTTAGTCAGCCTTCCCCAAGCAGAATACAACAAATATACATACTCATCATATAACGGACAATCAAGGCTGTTGCAAGCTGTGAGGTCAGCATTAAAAGAAGCGTATCCCAGAAGTGATATTAAAGCTGATGGGCAAGTTGTAAAAATTGATTTTTCCGATGGAATGAAGTTCGAGATATTGCCTGCATTCAAACAAGTATCTTTGGGGTATGGATGGGGTTCATTTTTTCAGTCCGCTTATACCTACCCTGATAGCAATATGGGTGGGAATTGGAAGTCAACGAATCCAAAAGCAGAACAAGAGGCAATGAAGGTAAAGAACCAATCGACCAAGGGATTATTGTTTGATACATGCAAGCATATAAGGTACATACGAGATAATTTCTTTTCAAGCTACCATCTATCTGGGATAGTAATAGATAGTTTTGTATATATGGCAATGGGTGAATGGCAATGGGTAGATACTCCAACCCCCAATTCTCAATCTATTCCTGGAACCTATGAAAAGGTTTTATATGATTTTGCAAAAAGATTCGAGGGTTGGAATGGTATCAGTTTGCTTGCTCCTGGGAGCAATCAAAAAGTCGATATGACAAACAGTTATGACTGCCTATTAAAGGTTTTAGCTTATATGATAAAATAAAGTGAGACAAGGAGAAACAGAAATAATGAAACCACAGGATATAATCATAAATATTCCAAGCGATGAAACAATCGAATTTGAGTGTATTGTGTCCACGATGGAGGGATTCTCTTGGTATGATTATAAGGCTGTGTTTACAAACAAAGGGATATGGTTCAAAAGACCACAAGCCTACTTGGTTGACCACGGCACTGATGCTCAACGGATGCTTTACGAACTTATGTCCCATACAGAGGACTGTAAGTTTATGCGCAGAAGGGGAATCCGTATTTATTCCAACGTGAACGGAAAACCTTCTTCGAAATTGTATTTTGATGATAATACAGAAAAAGTGAAAGAAATTATTGCATCGCACATCAATCAATAAGGTTGTATTTTTAACGGATGGATGCACTAGATAGTAGTAGCATCAAAGGTAGGAAATGGTAGGTCTCTACATTGGGTTAGGAATAGGAGCAGTAGCACTAGTTGTTATTGCGGTATTGATTTGGAGAGCCGTGAAAGCCAAGAAGCTGAAGGCTCTCCAAATTGCTATCGCTACAGAACATTTGGAAAGAATCCAAGGCATCTGCGGCACTTTTTCTGCTGCCATCCAAAGTTTGAAAACCCAGGGATATGTTTGCGGTTCGCAGATAAAGGCAATTCAAGAAGAATGGAAGCCGACCTACCAAGAGTTCAAACAACTGCACTATTACGGTGGAACGGATACCAATCGGCTTGTTAATAGTTTCAAGCAAACATACGGAAACCTTAACAATATCTTTTCAAAATGGAATGCGGAGTTTGTTGCTTCGGAGAAAAAAAGACAGAGTGTTCTACTTGCAAATATCGATGGTAAAAGCCTAGATTCGCAACAGCAAGATGTAGTAGTTTCCGCTGAGGACAATACGCTAGTTCTGGCGGGTGCAGGAAGCGGTAAAACGCTCACGATTGCAGGGAAGGTCAAATACCTTTGCGAAGTAAAAAAGGTCGAACCTGGCGAAATTCTGCTGATTGCGTTTACAAGGAAATCCGCCGAGGAAATGACAGAACGCATCTCCAAGCGGCACGGTATTCCTATCACAGCTACGACTTTCCATAAGCTCGGCTTGGACACGCTAAAAAAGGCTAGGAACGAAAGCCTGGATGTGTTGGAAGATACTTCAAAGTTTGTGAACCAGTATTTTGAAAAGGAACTGTTGAAGCAGCCTGAAACGGTCAAACTGCTTCTTGAGTATTTTGCGTACTATCTTCATATTCCTGCGAATATGGACAACTTCGATTCCCTGGGTGAAGCCTACGCTTACGAAAAGGGGATGGACTTTGAAACCATCAAGTCCAAGTACGATAGAACGCAGCTTGTCGATTCTTCGGTGGCGGAGAGCCGTGAGTCGAAGCATACGCTCCGCGGTGAGAAAGTAAAGAGTCTTGAGGAAGTGAGCATCGCAAACTTTCTATTCCTTAACGGAGTGCGGTACGAGTATGAGTCGAAATATCCCTACCAAACCGATGATGCGCATTTCAAGGTGTACAGACCAGACTTTTATTTGCCGGACTACGATATTTACATTGAGCATTTCGGCGTAAATAAAAACGGCAAGCTCCCGTGGCTTTCCGATATAGAGGAGAAGAAGTATCTCGAAGGTATGGCTTGGAAACAGCAACAACACCGCACCAACGGCACAAAACTTTTAGAGACCTATTCGTACTATTCAAGCCAGGGTGTGCTGTTGGAGAAGTTGGAAGCGTTGCTGCGACAAAACGGAGTCAAGCTGAAAGAGGTGGACTATCGTGAGGTTTTCGACTCAATCTATAAAACACAATCGGATGCTTATTTTTCAGAGTTTAAGAAGCTCTGCGGCACGTTTTTGGCTTTATTCAAATCCAACGCATATCGCATAGCAGAATTGGATGAATTAAGGGTAAAGAAATCACGGTATTTGAACTCGTATTTTCAAAGGCGCATTGCGCTGTTTGTGTTGCTTATAAAACCTTTGCTTGAAGCCTACGACAGGTATCTTGAAGAAAATCAAATGATTGACTTTTCGGATATGATTAATATGGCAGCAGAAGCTATACGGACTGGGTTTAAGGTTACGCCGTACAAGTATGTCATCATAGACGAATATCAAGATATTTCTGTTGCTCGGTATAAGTTGGTGAAGGCGATCCTAGACCAAACACACGCCAAGCTACTGTGTGTAGGTGATGACTGGCAGTCTATTTATCGATTTGCGGGAAGCGACATTTCCTTGTTTACCGACTTCAATAAATATTACAGTGGCAAAGCATCGGTAATGAAGCTCGAGCGCACATATCGTAATTCGCAAGAACTGATAAACGTGGCGGGAGCATTTATTCAAATGAATCCGCGCCAAATGCAGAAGAACCTTGTTTCATCCAAGCACATAAACCATCCCATCACTTTTTGGATGTACGATGACAATCCCTTTAGAGCTTTGGATAAAGCCATCACCGAACTCGTAAACAACTATGAAGGGCAGTCCATTCTTTTGCTTGGACGAACCGCTTATGATTCGGAAATGCTCGATGCGTCCGGTTTGTTTTATGAGCGCAAGAGTAGGGCATCAGAACGCTACGTTTACAAGAAATCACCGAATACACCGATATCGTTCTTGACTGTTCATAGGGCAAAGGGACTGGAAGCGGACAATGTAATATTGCTGAACTTCCAGAACTCTACGCTTGGCTTCCCCAACAAAATCTCGGATGATCCTATGCTTGAACTAGTTTTGAGTAATGCCGATAATTATTTATTTGGCGAGGAACGTAGGCTTTTCTATGTTGCTATGACTCGAACAAAGAATCGGTTTATAGTTTTAACGGATAACAATAAACCTTCTGCCTTTTTCGAGGATTTGAAGAACAACCCAAACATAACTATCGAGATAGGAGAGTGTTCGAAAATAACAACAGTGGTGGATTGCCCTAGGTGTAAAACGGGTCGGCTTGTGGTTCGTAAGAACGAGGAAAGGAATAGATACTTCCTAGGCTGTTCCAACTATCCGCAGTGCGATTATACAGTCAATGATACGGCAGTTCTTGAAAATCCTAGAAAGTGCCGTGTGTGCGGTGGTTTTATGGTTGAGCGCAGTGGCAGATTCGGCAAGTTCTATGGATGCTCGAATTACCCAACTTGTCAGCACACGGAGGAAATCAATTCTCCGCCTTCGAATGGAAGACCCCGTAGAATAGGGTTTTAATAAAAAGCGAGTGGTCAGCTAAAAAATATGGATTATAGCACGTTACAAATGTGTACAATCGCCGTTAAGGCTTATATAGAGCAGCGGAAGAAGTTAATTATTAGGATCGATTTCTTTGAGATTTTATGTGATGGTATTGCGAGCTTTTTGGAGTATTGGGTTGGAAATACTTATGTAGGGAATAAGAAAACAAGTGCTGAAACGGCAATCTTCCAGGATTTTTTTCGTTCATTAAGTTCTTTGATTGCGTTGCTACAAGATGAAAAAATATGTCCAACACAAGACGAGCGGGACTTGGTTTGTAGTTTAGTTTATCATGGAAAGGTTTATCGTTATTTGGGTTATCCAAGTCCAACAAAGAAAAAGCATATTGAGCCAATCTATAATGATATTTTCGTTTCTTGGAGTAAAAATAAAGAAATTTCTTATATTGAAAGCAAACTTTATGGGTGTATGACAAGATTATATTGTAATATCCCACCTAATATGGTGGGGTTTGATTTGGAAGGCTTTCAAGAATTCTATAATAACAAATTTGCATCAAAGATATGGATAGCTCGTGGGGAAGAAAGAGAAGTAGTATTCCCAACCATAAAAGAGACGATTTATAGAATTGAGTATTTTTAAATGTTATGTAAAACTAAAATTCTACTATAGCAATGGTGCGTTTGCTTAACCTCGTTAGAACACCTTTTTATAGTAAAAATAGCCATTTTACCCTTAAATCTCCACATAGACAAGCATATTGCGAGTGCCTTTGAGTTTCGGCTCAAGGTCTTTTTTCTTTAATCCCTTAAACCAAAGTTCATCTATCAACGTCATAGCCGTAAAAACAAGAGAGCCCCGAAGGTCGTTACCTTCAGGGCTTTCGTCATTATTATCTATTTGAGGTTTTGGTTTTATGGGTTGATCGGTGTAGTGAAGTATCAGTTCTATGCGGTCGCCGTAAACATACACCTTGTCTACAAGCAAATCAATCATCATTTCGGGTTCTTGCTTAACGCCGTCTTTTAGATATTCTTCAATCGTTTTCTTATCTAAAACGACTTGCTCTTGCATACGCTCGAATATCAATTTTTCTTGTAAATCACGCCGTTGATTTTCGAGTTCTTGCAAGCGTTCTTTTGTGGTGTCCGTTAAAATGCCTTGCTCGATGGCGTGCATAATGTTGTTTATGGATTTGTTTATCTGTGTCAATTCCTTTTCCAACATTTTGACGGGGTTTTCGCCCAACAGTTTTGCATTGTGCTGTTTATAAATCTCGTCCACGATAACAGAGAGATTTTTGCCCGTAAGCGTTTCCTGCAATGTTTTGATTGCCAAACCGTCGAGGACGTCCTTTTTAATGAATTTAGCTTTACAATTTTTCTTGCCGATAGCGTTCCAACATTTATAATACTTGGAAACCCTGCCGGACTTTGACGTTCCGCTGTAAGATGTCATTCGCGTTCCGCACTCACCGCAATATACTCTGCGTCGAAGCAGGTAGGAATAATCGGGGATATGGTTGCCGTAACGGTTAGCGTCTATTTTTTGTTTACAGCGCTCGTACAGTTCAGGCTCAATAATTCTCGGATAGATATTATCGTAAACCTCGCCGTGCAATTCGTATTTTCCTGTGTATTTCTCGCCGTGTAAAATTACATATATGTTTGCCGCACTAAACGGTTTTCCGCGATAGAGTATGCCGCGTTCTGCAAAACTTATTGCTATTTCGTTGCCGCGCTCACCGGCAGCATACCTTTCAAAGATTTCTTTGACAATAGGTCCTTCTTCGGGGTGAACAAACACTTTTTTCTTTTCGGTGTAGTAACCGTAATTGAGTTTGCCCGCACAGTGTAGTCCTTTCAATCGAGTTTCACGCTGTCCGCGTCTAGTCTTTTGTGCCAATTCCTCCGAATAGTACTGATTTATGCCTTCAAGTAAGCTCTCAAGCAGGATGCCTTCGGGACTGTCGGGAATATTCTCCATAGCAGACAATATTTTAATCCCGTTGTCCTTAAGGTGCTTTCGGTGCATAGCCATTTCAAACTTGTTACGACTGAAGCGATCAAGTTTGTAAACGAGAACGTAGTCCCAAGCCTTTTTGTCGCTGTCCTTCATCATTTGCTGGAACGCGTCGCGGTTGTCGTTCGTACCCGTCGTGGCTCTGTCTACGTATTGGTTGACAACAAGAATGTCATTTCTTTCTGCATAGTCGTTGCATACGCGGACTTGCCCCTCAATCGACTGTTCGGTTTGTCTGTCGCTCGAATATCGAGCATAGATGACGGCTGTTTTCATTTTGAAACGCTCCTTTTCTCATTTTTAGGACAGTATAAAATTCTAATAGGAAGGTTTTTTTCCTATTAGAAAATTTACTTTATCCTTTTTGAGATTTTTTATATTCGTCTTTCGACGAGAAACGGAGAGGTCCGAAAAGGGCTTTGTAAAAAGTGGGTGCCATTTTAATTAAGTTCGTCCGTCAAAGAAGAAGTAGAAAATATTACGCTATAATCACAACGATTTAATATTTTAAGTAATATTTTCTACCTTTGACGGCAAAGGCGTTTTCGGACAAAAAACTATGTCGAAAGACGAATATTAACTTTTTTCCTTACTGTCTTGAATTTTGGACATTACGCCCTTGCATTTTGTCGAATTATTTGCTATAATAGATTTATATGGGCAAACAAAACTTTTCAAAAATTAAATTATTAAAGATTTGGGAGATGCTGAAACAGGACACCGACGAACAGCATCCTTTGACAACCAATCAAATCATAGAAAAGTTAAAGTCGGCAGGTATTGAGTGTGACAGAAAAACTTTGTATCAAGATATTGCCACGCTCAACGCATACGGCTATGAGATAATTCAACGCAGAGGGCAACACAACAATTCGTATTATGTGGTAGATAGGAGTTTCGACGTACCAGAATTGCGTATTCTTATGGACGCCGTGCAAGCAGCGAGTTTTATAACAGAGAAAAAGACGGTTGAGTTTATAGATAAGATTTCAGCTCTCGGCGGTAGCAATCGCGCAGAACTTTTGAAAAAGAACATTGTTGCGTTTAATACCACGAAGCATACAAATGAAAATATTTATTACAGCATTGATAAAATCGATGAAGCCATACTTTCCGAGAAAAAGATAATTTTTAAGTATTTTGATTACGACTTACAAGGCGAGCGTGTCTTCCGTAGGGACGGACACCGTTATGTTGCAAATCCTGTAACAATGGTGTTTTCTAACGATAATTACTATCTTGTGTGCTATCACGATAATCATATAACGCTTACCAATTATAGGATAGACCGTATGACGGAAGTTGGCGTACTTGATACGCCTATAAATAAAGATGCTCACCCGAAAGGGATAGATTTATGTAATTATAGAAAGCAAGTATTTTCAATGTTCGGTGGTAAGTCCGAAAGGGTTACGTTTGAAGTCGCTTCGAAATTGATTGACGTTATTTACGATAAATTCGGAGAAAAGGTTGGCATAACCGATCTCGGCAATGATAAGTTCAAATTCACTGTCGATATACAAATAAGCGATATGTTTTTCGGTTGGTGTTGCAGTTTTGGTGATAAGTTGAAAATAATAGCACCGAAAGAAATTAAATTCCAATTCAGCGAGTATCTAAACGAAATCATTAATAATTACATTAAGGAGTAAGCGCAATTCTTGAATAATGTGGTGCACTAATTGCAATAAATTCTCATATTTCGACACTTGCGAAAATTGCGGAAGCAAAACACAGCAAGATGAGCCGACCGAAGTATTTTGGTGCGGCGGTTGTCGTGTACCCATTATTCGCAAATTATCGGATACTTCTCCAAAGGTATGCCCTTGTTGCGGAAACGAAATCAAATATTTATCGAAAGATTTGAGGCCGGTATTTCCGGAAGAAAGACTGCTTTTAGAGATTATCGAAGGGAAGCCCTTTAAGTATGCACATTCCTCGGTATGGGCTTGTGATAGTAGATATTACATAGATGGTAAAAGCAAAAATTTATCGTTGGAAAAAATTAAAAAAATGGACGTTCAACCGATCATTAAAGATTTGGAAAAATACAAATCTGATAATGATTACGCTTGTTTTAATTCATTTATTGATAAGTTCATAGATTGCAATAGAGAACATTTATCTACTATAAAAGAAGAGTCTTTCAATTTTGTTCGTCAACAAGTAGAAAATTTCCCCGACTATAAAACAGTAATTTCCTTTTCGGGGGGGAAAGATTCTACTGTTGTTGCTGATGTGGTAACGCGTTCTTTGTCCAATCCGAAAATAGTCCACATATTTGGTGATACTACTTTGGAGTTTCCTGCGACTTATGATTATATTGAACGTTATAGAAAAAACAATCCACAGACTATTGTAAAAAAGGCTAAGAATAGAGACAGGGATTTTTATTCTATTTGCGATGAGATTGGTCCGCCGGCAAGAATGATGCGGTGGTGCTGTACTATGTTTAAGACAGGTCCGATTACGCGTACTCTTAGTTCGCTTTTTAGAGATTCTCGTATATTGACCTTCTATGGAATAAGAAAAAACGAGTCTACAAGCAGAAGTAAGTATGATAGGGTTGCTAATGGGGCGAATGTAAAAATACAAAAGCAAACGGTAGCGGCTCCGATTTTTTATTGGACCGATATTGAATTATGGCTTTATATGTTGAGCGAAAATGTCGATTTCAATGACGCATACAGATTGGGTTATGATCGGGTTGGTTGTTGGTGTTGTCCAAATAACAATGTCCGCTCTCAATTCCTTGCAAAAATATATATGCCGGAACAATCGGAACGTTGGCGCAACTACTTGATTGATTTTGCAAAACGTATTGGAAAACCCGATCCGGAAGTGTATGTTGACGAAGGTAAATGGAAGGCTCGTCAAGGCGGCAACGGGTTGGCGGCGGCAGAAGATGTTAAAATTCGATATACAAATTGTACTGCGGAAGATCATGCGAAAATTTATAAATTGAATAAGCCCATCGATGATTCATTTTATAATCTGTTTGTCCCATTCGGAAAAGTGAGCAAAGATTTAGGACGTAAATTATTACATGAAGTAATCGTTTTGGATATAGCCACTAATGTCCCGATACTATCTATTCAACCGTTCAGCCAGTCGGAATTTGAATATTCAGTTAAAATTCGGACAATGAATGTAGCCGATCATGAAAACTTACGTCGTATGATTGCGTATCAAGTACGCAAATATAATGCGTGTAGGAGATGCTTAAAATGCGAATCGGTATGTCCTTTTGGCGCTATAACCGTCTCTCCATTAGGATATAAGATTGATGAAACCAAATGTAAACATTGTAAGAAATGCGTTACGGCAAAGTATCTTGACGGCGGTTGTCTAATGGATCGATTCCTTAAATCGAAAGAGGAGTAATATGAAGATAAGAGCTCATGAAACCTTTTGTGTTCGCAAGGGTTGGATACGAAAAGGCGTTAAAAATATCATTCTAAACAATAGGCTTTTTACCGATAAAGAAGTCAATCCTTGTGATGTGCTTGGAATTGGTGCTAATATGGTAAAGTCTTTACGTTATTGGTTGAACGTAGTAGGAATAATGGAAGAAGTGCCTGACGGAAACCAAAAAATACAACGGCTCACAGAACTTGGTAGACTTATTGATGATCGTGATAAGTATTTTGAGGAAGATGGCACAAATTGGGTGTTGCATTATCAACTTGCTAAAAATGAAGATCTTGCCACCGCGTGGTATTGGTTTTTCAATGTTTTCAAAATGACATCATTTAATAAAGTATTGTTTGTAAATGAGTTGAAAGATTTTCTTTTTACGCAATATGATTACTCCTGTTCCGATAAAATGTTGGAAGATGAATTTGATTGTTTGCTACGAACGTATTATTTGAAAGATAAAGATAAATCTCCCGAAAATACGAATATATGCCCCTTAAGAGAATTAGGCATGATTGACGAAGTAGTTACCGACGATAAAGGAATAAAAGAATATAAAAAAGTTGTACCCGACAAGGATACATTACATCCTTTAATTGTGTTTGGCGTAATTTGTGATCAGGCTGAAAGCAAAGAGATATTAATATCCGATTTGATGGATAAACCGTGCAATATCGCTAGAATTTTCAATTTGGATAGAAGTGCGTGCTTCTACTATTTGGAACAGTTACAAAAAATGGGGTATATCGATATAATCAGAACGGCGGGATTAGATGTTATTAAGTTAAATAGACGCTCTACGTTTGTGCAGGCTATTGAGCAATATTATACTTTAATCAATGGAGGAGAATTGCAATGAATAAGATAGCCGAAATAATTCACCCTATTGAAGGTTTTCAATATTCTGTAAATATTGCTTATGATATTTATGATGATAAAAAAATAGCAAGCTATATTCCCACACAAAGTTCTTTGCGCATTATTGAGGATATTTTATCGAGCACGGAAAATAAGTCTACCGACAGAGCAAGAATTTTGACGGGTTCATATGGTAAAGGAAAATCGCATTTGATTCTCCATATTTTAGCACTGCTTGCTGGTCGCGATGGCAATTTGTTTTCAACGGTTATCAAAAAGGCTGCCGAAACGAACTTAGATTTATCTAAAAATATCCGTGCTTTTATTGCATCAAAAAAGAAACTTCTGCCGGTTATCGTTAATGCAAATAGTTTGGATTTGAAGTCTACACTTTTGCAGAGTTTGAGCGAAGCGTTAAAAACAGCACAACTGTCTGAGTTGATGCCTACGACGTTTTTCGATGCAGCAATCGATAAAATAATATCTTGGGGGAAAGATTTTCCGGAAACATATAAAGAACTAGAGAAGAAGATAGGACAAAATGTCGATGGTTTTATTCAATCTCTAAAAAGTTACGATCAAAATAGTTACGATTTGTTTGTGAAGATTTATCCGTTACTGACGTCTGGTAGTGAGTTTAATCCTTTATCGGGAGCAGACGTTATTTCTGTATACGATAGCGTTGCTCAAGCTATAAAAAGAAAAGGATATAACGGTATATTTATTGTCTATGATGAATTCGGTAAATTTCTCGAAGGAAGTGTTGACAAATCTTCGTCTATGGAAATTAAACTTATACAAGATTTTGCCGAGAAATGTAATCGAAGTGGAGAAAATCAATTACACTTACTATTGATTTCACATAAAAGTATAGAAAATTATTTGGGGAATTTACCCAAAAAGAAAGTTGATAGTTGGAAAGCCGTTTCCAATCGCTTCAAACCTATTTCTATTGATAATGATGAGTGCGAAATATATGACATAGTTTCTACTGTCTTATCAAAAGACCAAAATCAATTTGATGAGTATGTCCGTCGACACTCCATACAGTTTAATAAACTTAAAAGCCTCATTGATAATGATTATTCTTTTGTTGAGGTTAATAAATCAATGGGGCAAAACCTCGCATTGAGATGTTATCCCTTGCATCCCTATACGCTTTTATTGCTTCCGCAAATTTCGGAATTGGTTGCACAAAATGAAAGGACAATATTTACTTTTTTATCCTCTACGGAAAAATATTCCGTACCGTATTTTTTGCGCACCAATAATGATGAGTTTTCGATAATCGAGCCGGATTATATTTATGATTATTTTGAAAAATTATTTAAGAATGAACCATACGGAAGCAATATTAAAAAGCAGTGGCAAATAACGACATCGGCTTTATCTAAACTTCGTGACTATGATAATATATTGGCAGAAAAAATAGTTAAAACATTGGCATTGATTTATTGTGTAAATGATTTTAAGGTTGTTCCGCCCAGTTGGGATATAATCAGTGAAATCTACTCAGTCAATTATTCTGTTGGGGAAATCGAGTCGGCAAAAGAAGTGTTAAAAAATTGTCATCTCTTAATAGAGTTGATGTATCGTCCGTATGTTAGGATAACTGCCGGTAGCGGACATAACGTGCTTGAACTTATTCAGCAGGAAATGTTCCGGATTGATAATGGATTAGCTGTAAAAACCATATTCAATGATATTTGTACGAAAAAGTACCTTTATCCCGTTAGGTATAATGATGAGAATGAAATAATTAGGTATTTTGAGTTTCGCTTCATAGAAGCGGAAGATTTGCCGTATATTGAAAAAACGGGAATGGCGATTGATTCTAATGCCGACGGGTTGATGTATGGTGTGTTGGTTTGGGCAGAGTCCGATATTCAACTTGCAACAAAGATAATAAGTGAAATAGAAAATGAACGCGTTGTAATCGTCTTGCCGAATAATATTAGCGATTATGCGGGAGTTGCCAAAGAATACAGAGCGATACAAAAATTGATTGAACAATATAGAGATAAAGAAATCGAGCTTTTGGATGAATTGGGGTATATTTTAGAAGACCGAGCCAATATTCTTAATGCTTTTATTGAAAACACGTTCTTTAGATTTGAAAAGAAAATGTCCTCTGTATATTATAAAGGCGAGAAAATGGGAATTGTTCGCAAAGCGCAACTTCCTCAACTTTTATCGCAAATTATTCAAGATATTTATTATCGTACGCCGAAAATCGTTAATGAACTTATTAATAGAAACGAATTGAGTTCTACTATTAAGAGTGCGCGCGCAAAATTATTAAATGCTTTGTTTAGTAATATTAGTCAAAAAGATTTTGGGCTTATGGGCAACGGCCCCGAGATGAATATTTTGCGAAGTTTACTTGTTCTTCCCGGCATCTATGTGCAGAATGGCGACGACTATTATTTGGAATATTCATGTGCCGACGAAAAGACGCGCGCGGTATTGCAAGCAATTAACGATTTTATATTAAGTGCCGATAAGGGAAAGAATTTTGAAGAGCTATATGCTATACTAACAAAACCCGAATATCATTTTGGATTAAAGCAAGGTGTAATTCCGGTGTATTTAGCGGTGGTTTTTTTGCGATATAAAAATCACTTGGTTTTGCGTAGAAAAGATAGAGAATTGCCTTTGTCTGCGGTGGTAATGAACGATATTATTGCCGCACCGGAGGAATATAAAATTTATCTTGAGAAGTGGAATGACGAAAAGGAAACTTATATAGTAAATCTGGAAAATATTTTTGCGCAGTATATTCATTCGGCAGATAAAAGTGCCGGCTCATTTGCTTATTTAGTAAAAGCAATGCGTAGATGGTATTTGCAACTGACAAAATATGAAGTGACGACTAAAAACTACTGTTCAAGTGATGGCAAGATAGAATCCCTTGATATTTCGTCAATCAGATTTAGGAATGCGCTAAGTAATTTAGACATCAACGCATATGATTTTCTGTTTAGGCAAGTAAAATCAATTTACAATTCTGAACTGTATTCGGAAGTTACACAAGCATTGCGTATCTCATATCAACGCATTAGCAATACATACTACAACATTCATCAAAAACTTATTAAAGAAGCGAAAGGTGTGTTTGGCGGTAGTGATAAGGAAAGTCTATCGTCGGTATTGGAGAATTTTTACGATGATCTGAAACTAACCACTAAAGAGCATTCTTTTAGTGGGAAAATCAATTTGTTTTTGGATCTTGTTAAACATCCTAACAATGATGAAACTAAACTTATTGAAGTGGTAGCAAGGATTCTCTTTAATTTGCGAATGAGCGATTTTACCGATGAAATTATGAACACATTTATCGAAGAATTAAAATCGGTGAAAGATGCTATTTTGCAATATGATAGCGACAAAAGACGTGCAAACACCGCAAGCTATAAAATTGTTTTCCGAGATGATAACGGACAAGAAATCACAAGACAATTTGATTCGGCGGAAAATACTACGGAGGGGGATATGCTTTATAATGCCCTAACAAGCGATTTGGAGGAGTTTAACGAATCTATTTCGAGTGACGAAAAACGGCAAATACTCTTTAAGATATTAAAGGAATTGATATAATGAAAGGCTACTTTGACAATGCGGCTACAACATATAAAAAACCAGACGGGATGTATGGTTTTATGGCGCAATATATGGAAACGTATGGCGCCAATATCGGACGTGGTTCGTATAAAGTCTCTACGGATGGATACAATCATCTCTTAGCATTAAGACGTAAAATTTTGAGTTTGACTTCCGCTCCCGAAACGGATACGGTTGTTATTTTGCCTTCTGCCACAATAGCTCTGAATACAATAATATTCGGTCTTAATCTGCAAGAGGGAGATGTCGTATATATTTCTCACTTCGAGCATAATGCAGTCCTTCGTCCGCTTTACGCATTGCAGCGGCAAAAAGGAATTCAAATCAAGATTTTGCCTATGCAAAAAGAGAATATTTTTGAATTCGATTTTAATCAAATTGAAAAAGAATTTTCAACGCAAAAGCCGAAGGCTGTTATAATTTCACAAGTTAGTAATGTGATTGGATTAGTTGCTCCCGTTGAACGAATTGCGGAAATGGCGAAACGATATGGGGCAATCGTAACTGTTGATGCTGCACAATCTTGTGGCGTATTGGAATGCAATTTGATTAATATTGACTATTATGTTTTTGCAGGGCATAAAACGCTTTTAGGACCATACGGCATAGGTGGCTTTGTATGTAATCGTAATTGTGCATTACAGCCATTATTTTTGGGTGGGACAGGCATTGATTCAGCAAATACCGAGATGCCCAAATCTGTGCCGGAAAGGTTTGAAGCCGGAAGTATAAATTTAATGGCTGTTATTGGATTGGAGTATTCCATTGATTGGATTATGACACATAGTAAGGAAGTGCAAGAATCTGAAAAGGTTAATATTGAAAAACTTTATAACATATTGAAAGAATTCAATTACTTGGAAGTCGTAACGCCGTATCCCAAAGCAAGCGGAATTATTTCTTGCAAGGTAGTAGGATATACTTCAAATGAGTTCAGCAATATCCTTGCCGAACATGGGATCGCTGTGCGTGGAGGGCTGCATTGTGCCCCTGAATCGCATAAATATCTCAAAACATTTCCGGAAGGGTTAGTAAGATTTAGCGTAAGTTGCCTTACCGACAATCAGGATTTTATTATGCTCGATAGAGTATTGCATGAATTAGAGGGAAACCTTTAACGGAGGGGAATATGAGTCTAAAAGAAGTTTACATAGAAAAAGAATATCGAAATCTCAAATGCGATATTATACATGAATTCTATATTCCGATTTTGCAACATGCAGTTAAGTACAAACGAGCCGTGGGTTTTTTCAGTTCTTCTGCATTGTACGAAATGGCAATAGGATTGACCGCGCTTGTAAAAAATGGCGGTAAGATAGAATTAATAGCGTCTCCAAGATTAACGCAAGAAGATATTGATGAAATTCGATTGGGCTATCGCAAAAGAGAGGAAATAATAGAAAACTCTTTAATGCGTGATTTTCCTCGCCCTAATACTGTACAAGAACAGAAAAAATTAAATCTCTTGGCAAATTTAATTGCCGAGGGTGTATTGGATATTAAGATAGCATTCAAAATCGATTTGAATTCCGTGGGGATTTTTCACGAGAAGATTGGTATTATGGAAGATTCTGAAGGAAATAAAGTGGCGTTTACAGGCTCTATGAATGAGACATATTCAGGACTTTTACAAAACTACGAATCAATAGATGTGTTTTGCAGTTGGAAAGAAGAAGATAGTGAACGCGTGGAAATAAAAGAATCGGCTTTTGATAAATTGTGGGACAATTTAGATCCTGCAATGGAAGTGATTGAATTCCCCAAAGTTGCGGCAGAGAAATTGCAGTCGTATAGTTTGGAAACCACGCAACAAATTATAGAATCGGAGTCTTTCAATGAAGTGGACGAGGATAATAATTTTTTCCAAGTGCCAAAGAATGTGAAATTCTATGACTATCAACAAGATGCTATTAATTCATGGATGAGCAATTCTTGTTGTGGCATTTTTGATATGGCAACAGGAGCAGGAAAAACATATACGGCATTGGGCTCGATAACAAAATTATCAGAAAAATTGAATGAAAATCTTGCAGTAATTATTGTTGCTCCATATCAGCATTTAGTTGAACAATGGGTTGATGATATAAATCAATTTAATGTAAAGCCGATTATTGCTTATTCATATCCGGGGCAAAAATGGAGAAAATATTTTGCCGATGCCGTAAACGCTTATAATACGGGGGCAATAAAACATTTTTGCGTTATTGCAACTAATGCGACTTTTGCGTTGTCGGATTTTCAGAATATTTTGTCGAAATTCAGAAAAAACTTTTTATTCGTAGTTGATGAAGCTCATAACTTTGGCGCACAAAAATTAAGCACGCTTTTACCTAAAAAGGCGCGTTATAGGCTTGCGCTTTCAGCGACTATCGAGCGACATAGGGATGAATCCGGCACCGCAGCGCTTAGAAAATATTTCGGTAAAACTTGTATATCATTTACCTTGAAAGAAGCAATTCAAAAAGGATTTTTGACAAGTTATTATTACCATCCAATAGTTTGTTATTTGGATGCGGAAGAGCTTGAAAGGTATAAAGAAATCACCCAAACAATCATTCGTAATGGCGGAGCGAGTCAAGAAAATATAGATAAAAACCCTTATATTGAAATGCTTTTAATTAAACGCGCTCGCATTATTGCTGGTTGCAAAGATAAGGTGGCTAAATTGGTTGAAGCAATGCGACCTTATAAGGATGATAATTATATATTAGTTTATTGCGGTGCTACCAAATATGATAACAATAGTAATGAACTGAATGATGAAGAAGAGGTTAGGCAGATTGAAGAAGTAAACAAAAGACTTTATTTCGACTTGGGGATGCGAGTACATAAGTTTACTTCAGAAGAAGACAAGGACGAACGAGATGAAATTAAGCGAATGTTTGCTTCGGGTACTGAATTACAGGTTATAACCGCAATCAAATGTCTTGATGAGGGTGTAAATATTCCGGCTATTAAGAAAGCGTTTATTCTTGCAAGCAGCACTAATCCTAAAGAATATATACAACGGCGCGGTCGTGTTTTAAGAAAGGCAAAGGGTAAAGAGTATGCCGATATTTTTGACTTTATTACACTTCCTCGATCATTGGAAAGCGTTGCATACTGCGACGCACAAGAACTTTCATATGACCTATCACTTGTACGCAAAGAGTTTACTAGAATGATAGATTTTGCGGAAACAGCGAGGAATCCATTCGAAATAGACGAATTAAAAGAAAAAATACAAAATGTATATAACCAAACCATCACAGGAGGATACTATGATGAATGATAACACTTATAACGAAAACACCGAGTTGGTAATTGAATCCGACAAACTTAAGCGCATGTTAAAACGTGTCTATCGTATTGAACGAGAAAACACTAAGACAGGTAGTAAAACAGAGAAAAGGATGAAAGAGGAAATATGCTCAATCATTGAAGAGGAGGCTAAAAAATGCTATTAAAGCGAATTAAATATCATAATTTTCGCCCCTTTATTGGCGATCAAGAAATAGTATTGACTCCCGACGATAACGAGGATAAAAATGTTGTCGTAATTTTGGGCAATAATACTTTTGGCAAGTCCACATTTGTTTTGTCATTTATATGGTGTTTGTATGGCGAAAGTAGATTCTCCAGAAAAGATGACATATTAAACAAAAAAATTGAAGCTCAAATGAAGTTCGGGCAGCAAGAATCCGCTATTGTGGAAGTGGAATTTGAAGATGATAACAAAGTTTATACAATGACAAGGACACAAGTTTTTACCAAAGGTCAAAACAATGTTCTTAATTCCGACAGAAGTCTTGCGAAACTCACTTATGTAACAGATAAAGGGGAAACTAAGAGCCTGGGCACAAGTCAAGCAACTATTAATGAGGTTATTAGCGCTATTCTTCCTAAAGACTTGTCATCTTTCTTCTTTTTCGAGGGTGAAAAAAACAACGAGATTACAAGAAAAGATTTGGGAACCTCTGTTAGGACGCTGCTTGGCTTAGAAGCGTTTGAAAAGATGAGAAGTCATTTGTTTGGCTCGTCTAATCAACCGGCGCCATCTACTTCAAGCGTAATGGGCTTTTATTTAGAAAAGCAGAATGATGTTAGCAGTGATAAAGCCAAGGCAGAGTATAATAAAGTGGTGGCGGCGCAAGAAGCTATAGAGCAATTAGATAATCGAATCGAGGAAATCAATTCCGATATTGCGTCGTACGAAAAGCGTATCGACGAAATAAATGAAACATTACGTCAAGCGGCACCGTCTAAAGAATTGCAACGTCGTCGTGATACTATTGCCAGTGAAATTAAATATCAAGAAAATGAACTCGCAAAAAATAACAAGAAAATTTTGGCGCTGTTTAGTCGTAATTCTTTGCCTATGTTTATTACTCCCTTTTTAGGCAAGGTTTCAGAACGCTTGGACGAAATGGATGTGGCTGATAAAGGAATAAAAGGCATTGAGGCTGCGGCAATTCACGAATTGCTTGCTCGAGGTGAATGTCTTTGTGGTACTGATTTGACGGAGGGAACCGTAGCATATAAAAATGTTGTAAAATATATTGACTATATACCGCCTAAATCGGTCGGTACTTTGGTTAGGGAAATGCAAGATTGCGTTAATGCTAACGACGAAAATGCTAAAAACTTTGTTGAAGAATTTGAAGAGTTGTATAAAAGCATTCAGGCTAGCAAAGTAAGGATTGCCGATCTTGAGATGGAAGATAAGGAAGTGTTGGCGGAAATAGCTGCTATTGGTAATATTAACACGACCGACGCTGAGGCAAATTTAAGTCGTTATAAACGTATGCTTAATGACTTGCGCGAAGAATTGCAAAGAAAAATTTCTGAAAAAACTAGAAAAGAATCCGAAAGAGAAACCGCAGAGAATAATTTCAATATGTATCGTAGTAAGAGCGATAAGGCTAAGGAATATCAGCTCTATTACAAATATGCCCAAGCTATGTACCATTGGGTAAATAAACAGTATTCAGAGAAAGAAAGTCAAATGAGAGAACGCTTGAATCAGTATGTCAGTGAGTTGTTTGACAATATTTATTCCGGCAAGAGAGATATTTATATTGATGAAAAATACAATATCAATATTACAGTAAATGGAGAAGTGGTTGATGATACAGGTGGATTGCGGGTAATTCAATATTTCTCGTATGTTGGCGGTCTTGTGAAACTTGCTTATGAAGTAATGCAAGAGCGTGTCGATGAGAACGGCGATGAACAAGAACTTGGTGAACAATATCCGTTGGTGTTGGATGCCGCATTTTCACATGCAGATCCAATTCACACGCAAAATATAGCACGTGAATTAGCAAATGCAACTAGCCAGCTTATATTTGCTGTTATGGAAAAAGATTGGCTGTATGCAAAAAATGGACTTTCGGGCAAAGTTGGTCGTATGTATGAGTTAAAAAAGATTGATGAAACCGAAGTCAAGATTGTGGAGGTAAATTAATATGGCTACGGGTATAATCGAAAAGAGCAATAGCGGTTTGTTCGATAATGAAATCGAAATAAACGGTAAATACGCTACTATGGCTAGATTTCTTAAGGAAGATGCTGGTATTTTTGCAACCTTTCGAGAAGCGTATCTTACTTCGGCAATAGTCGGTTTTCTTAATAAATCAAAGGAAACCAAAGACAACTCGGATAAAGTTCAGGCGGCATCAATTTTTCCGAATGAATTAAGTAAAAGGAAAGCTGATCTAAAGCTTCTGTATAGAATAATTATGTTGGTGGAGGAGTCTCCCGATTTTACCATAGACGATTATATGAATAGAGCATTTAGAGACGATGCTGAGGAAAGTAATAAAGATAAACTAAAGTCTAATATGGCTTTGTTTAATTCCTATGTGTGCGGAGGATTGGAGTTTTTATACAACAAGTTTAAGGATACTAAAAAGATGGATGAAGTTATTAATGTCTTGTATGAGTATGTGCACGCCTTTGCTGTAGATGTAGGGCTTTTGGATGACGGGGGAGAATTGCCAGACTTTAATGTGGATGAGGATTAGTGGTTACATATGGATACCAATAAAGTCGGGCGCAATCCATTAGATGACTTCTCTTTTGATGATTTGGAAAGTGAAGTTGATAGGGAATGTACCGAGGATGTTTCTTTGTGCAACACAACTGCGGATAATGAATATACATTTTCCGTAAAGCGTAATTTCGGTAAGTTATCGAATAGAAGAAAAGCGCCGATATTTGCATTAGTGGATTGGCATGGGAATGAGATCTTTGATTTGAGATATTGGAAAGATAATGGTGCTCCCGGAAAAGGTATGTCATTCACAATGGGAGAATTGATTGCATTTTATGCGGCTTTGGAAAAATATAATTTTAGTGCTACTTATGATACGCCGATTAGACAATATCAGGATGGAAATGGTTTAGTTACATTTTTCTGTTTGATAGCGAGAGTGTCTTCAACTGTGAAAAAGAACACGGTTTGGTATAAGGAAGTTAATTTGGTGGATTGGGGATGTGGTACTAGGGTTGATTTAAGAAAGTGGTCATCCGATTATAAACAACATAGTAGAGGAGTCCGAATAAGTTTGGATGAGCTTAAAATTTTACAGGGCTTAATTAAAACTATTGTTAAGGCGGCGACAAGTGAATAAAGATCCATTTGATTTTTCGTTTGATGAAATTGTTAGTGAACAAGGTGATGAAAACGAAATAAGAGAAGAAAGACTGATTGAGATTAAGAGGTATGAAAAAATGTACCTTCTTAAACCGCAACCGAATTATGATTTGTCATTATCGGATATTTCTGATGATGAAAGATCGGCATTGTTCAATCAAGTGGTTTTTAGTGGCTTTCGTCGTAACTATATAGAAGATTTAAGCGAAAGAGATTATGCTTTGGAAAATTGTACTCCATATCAAGTCAAGGTTGGTTCTTCTATTTTGGAAGATGGTTCATGGGGTGATTTATTATGCAAGTTAGTAGAGTGTTTACTTGATATGAAACCGGAGAAAAGAGAGCATATTGAAGATTTTCGTACTCCTTGGACTAAAACGGCAATGTTTGCTACCTCAAGAAAAACCAACTATAAACAAATTGACGAGAGCCTATATCTTAATTGTAATCATACTGCGTTGCATTCGTGTTGGTTACTTCAAGACTTATTAGATTATTTTGAGATTGATAAAAAAGATGTTACGCTTCTTATTCATCGTCCTTGCAGTGCCGAACGCAAAGAATTAAGAGAGTATTTGCAAAATGAGTTTCAGAGGGGATTTAAGAAGTATATTTGCGCTTGTTACGAAAAACCATTAGATTATGCGGATAAAGTAATTAGAACCATCGAAAAATATTTGAATCCATTATTAAGTAGCGTATCCAAAAGTTATCCAAATTTCTTCCTATTTGATGATGCGGTAATTGCTTCAGGATACGTGAAAAAGATTAAGGAAGTAATAGATAAAAGTGCCAAATTTGAACCAAAAGCAAAAAAAGTATTGAACAAGTATCTGAATTATTTGCTTGCATTTTATAAACTATGATTAAAGAGTGGAGTGTCATCCGTTGGCACTCTTTTTTATTAAAGGCGAAGAAGCAAGAAGAAATAAAAAAATTTTTCACCGTCCATAAAGCGCCACGCTACACGCTTGCTATTTGGCGTGGACTGTGATATACTCTTTACAATAACGGAACGCAAAGTTCTGTTATGATAAATAGGTTACTTATGAGAGTATTGAGCGAAGAAACAAAGAACGCGATTGCGGAGTATAACATTGAGTATCAAAAGCGACACGGAATATCACCGAGCTTTCGGAACATTATGCACGCGCTGAATTTGAACTCGCTTGCGACCGTGCAACGGTATGTAAAGCAGTTGGAAGCGGAAGGACTAATAGAGCGCACGAACATAGGCAATATCGCGCCGCTGCCGAAACTGTGGGGCGGCGAAACCGTAACCGTTCCGCTTATCGGTCAAATTGCTTGCGGCGAGCCGTGTTTGGAAGTAGAGAACATAGAAGAAAGTTTTTCGCTTCCTTGCTCCATATTCGGCAATAGTGAAATGTTTATGCTTCGAGCGTCTGGCGAAAGTATGATAGATGCCGGAATAAATCCGGGCGATCTGCTTGTAATCAGGCGGCAGGAAGAAGCGAATGACGGAGATATAGTTGTGGCATTGGTAAACGGCGAGAATACATTGAAACGTATATATAAAGGAAACGGCGAAGTAAGACTGCATCCGGAAAATAAGACAATGAAAGATATAGTCGTCAAGAGTTGTGAGATACAAGGTGTTCTTGTCAGTTGCATAAAAATGTATTAACATTCGGGTTTAGCCCCGAAACTCGAATTTAATAAAGACTTGCAAAAATGGATTTCTTCCGCATCGGAGTTCTCGACCGTGCAAAGGAAGTTTTCTAAATACAGATTTTTGCAAGTACGAGAAAGTAGGAGATGACAGTATATGAATGACGGTACAATGCAGCCGCAATCTCGGTATTGTCGAAATTGCGGTCAAAAGCTGATTGGGTTTAGAGGCGCAGACGGATTGTTGCGATTACGATGTCCGAGGTGTAACGCAGTATCCGTGAGTAAACAGATAACCCGTCGGCACGAAGAAATCCACGAGTATGCTCCGCCCGGGCAAGTAATATTATAGGGCAACAATTAAATAGACAGTATATCGACGGTAGGTGCGAGTTGAGATAGTATTCGGTAGACCCTATCAGACCAATACTTAAATCGGATTGGTGATCCAGAATTGTGAAGCCGCCGATAAGCGATACAATCGCTATTTTCCTTATGGGAGTAGTGTAAGTCGCTTATCGGTGGCTTTTTTTATCTCAAAAAAAAGTCCGAAAAAAATTAAAAAACTTTTTCAAATAGGAAAAAAACCTTCCTATTTGAATTTTAGAATAACGCCATAAACAGCGAAAGGAGGTGAAAATCGGATATGACGGCAAACGAACGTCGCAATGCAATTCTCGAAGTCTTATGCCTGCGCAGATTTGAAACGGTTGAAAATCTTGCGTTTGAATTTGGCGTGTCGGGAAGAACGATTCGTAACGACGTTCTTATTTTGTCCTGCGAGTATCCGATTTACACCGCCAAGGGCAACGGAGGTGGTATTCGTGTAGATGGAAATTATAGGTTGGGGAAGTCCTTTCTAAAGGGCGAACAGCAGGAATTGCTACAAAGACTTTTGCCCGAACTAAACGGCAAAGATGCGGAAGTAATGAAATCCATACTCAATACTTTCGGACTAAAAGGAGAACGGAAATGAAAGCAGAACAGGTGCAATATACGTTAATAACAAACGGTATTCCGGACTATGGAAAAATACCGAAAGCGACTTTAGAGCCAATAGCAAAAAAGTTTCTTGAGGATATTCTCAAATGGCAAAAGGAAAAGAAATCGGAGGACAAATAGTATGCAAGAGATACGCAACAGTCAAGGCAAGCTCGTATGCCGAGTAGATAAAGCGAGCAAAACCGTCGAAATAGTATTGAAAGGCTGTATCACTCTTATACGCTTTTTTGATGACGGCACAATCAGGGTAATCAATAAGGACAACGCGGCGTAAACGCCGTAACAACTAAATATCCGCAGACCGCAAGACGGCAGGAATTAAGCAAATTTCAAATGCTTTTTCTATGCCGTCTTTTTGTTTGCGGAAAACACGGCTCTGCGGATTTCAAAAAAAATTCAAGGAGCAATAAAATGAACGAACAACAAATCAAGGAAAATAAACCGGATTACACCTACTACTTTGCAGACGGCACGAAATGTACCGTTACCGCCCAAGATGTCGGGCAGGAATGGATAAACGAACTTTATGATCTGGACGACAAAGAAAAAAGCAATAATCGCAAAAATACCCGTCGGCACGTTTCCATAGATAAACTCGTCGAGATGAACGTCGAGCCGTCCTATGAGGACGAGTATTCTCCGGAAGATATTTTGGAGTACATAGACGATCCGGAGTTGCATTACGCAGTATCTATGTTGACCGAGCCGCAGAAGAAATTGCTCGTAAGACTGTATTTGAAAGGTCTGACCGTTACGGATATAGCCGAGCAAGACGGCGTTGCTGTATGTAGTATAAGCAATAGAATGGCGCGAATTTATAAAAAAATCGAAAAATTTTTGCCGGACCGAAAACTTTTGCCCGATTTCGTGGCTATAAGTGTAGGGGTTATAAGTCAGCCGCCTGCAAATCTAAAAAAGGAGTAAGAAAGCAATGGGCAAAGAGAAAGAAAGCAAGGGCTATATCGGCGTTCAAAAATATCGCGTGGAATGTAATCGCGGCAGTAAGTATTTTAAGAACGACGATAAAGCGAGTGCGTACTTCGACTATATGACGGCTTGCGGCTTTGACACGGAACTGTGGCTTGTGCGACATTTCTACGACGAACACGGCACGCTTGTCAAAGGCGAGCAAATTCTCTTGGAAAGAGAGATCGCAGACTAACCCCGAATGTTACACGACGCAGTAAAAAAGCGCGATTATGTTTCGGCGTGAATTTCGTAAAGGCGGCCGCCTACGCACGAACAAATTGACAAAGTAATCGGTAAGTCGTCGTGAGCAGATAACTACGCTGTGCTATGCGAGCGTCAACGGGCGAAATTTAATTTTAGGAGATTCGAATATGGCAAACTACAATCAGGAAAGACGTTGGACCACTCCCTCTAAGCGTGCAAAAGGCTACGTGGACGAGCGGAAAGCAAAGGTGCATATGTGGGGACAGAAAGAAGGTCAGCCGCTTACGGACTACGAAGCGGGCTTGCGTTCGGGTTACTTGCAGTGCCAGAGCGATCACGCAGGACTGTTCCGTTACAAGCAGGCTATGGACGCCGGTCTTTCCAAAGCGGAAGCGAAGAAGTATTCGCGCGAAAAAGGCACGAAGTTGCCGGCAAAGAAAGGCGGAAAGAAATCCGCCTAACAGGGAGGTAAAAATCTATGGCAAAGAACAATCAGGTCAAGGTCGAAAAAGGCTCGTTCGAGTATAAGGGCAAGACGTATGCCGAGTATTACATTTCGGGAAATATCCGCGGCAAAGACGTAAAAATTAAACTTGCTCCGCCCGATAAGACCGACAAAGGCGGTTATACCGTTCTCGACATCGTGTTCGGCGACGACAGCACGGCAGACTTTATCGTAGAGCCGTTTGAGTTCAAGAACAGCGACGGGCAGGTTATCACGGGCAACCGCTTTCTCGTCCGCACGGTGGATAAGGAAACGGGCGAGGTTTACGAATGTGCGGTCAAGCCCGCGCGCAACTCGGACAAGACCTTGCTCGCAATGCTTATGCACTAACAGCGAGGCGTTCCTATGAAGAAGTTGATCGTCATTCTGCTCGTAATCATTCTCGTGGTTTTAGTCGGAACGTGGCCGTTATCAATTCTCGCCAAACTCTTTGAATGGATTGCATACGGCTTACGTTGGCTCGCCAAGGCGCTTGACTTCTTCGGCTGGAACGGCTTACTGTAACGCAACAATCAACGAAGGCGCTATTTAGACGGAAAAGTTTATTTAGCGCCTTTAATCTTACAAGGAGGTTTTATGAAGGTATTAAAAACAATCGGCAACTGCTGTTTGGTGTTCCTGTGCGTCATCAGTCTTTGCGTGATTATCGGCTTCGTTTACTACCACTATTTCGTCAAAGACATCACGATAGGCGTAAACAACATAGATAACCAAGTCGGGCTGGATATACAGGAAGTATTGAAATCCGAAGATTTGACGGAAGAAGAAAAAGACGAACTCAAAGACCGATATTTTCTCGAAGTCAACTATTACAGTAACGACAAAGGCAACGGCATACAGTTACAGGAATTGCGGATGAACTACTTTACGAGTTATAGGCTTACGTCTGCGGACTATCGTTCCACCGGTATGCAGTATTTGGGTGATTATAAAGGCTTACCGCTCGATACATGGGACGGCAACAGCGAAGTTAAATTCGGCAATCCGTTCGGAAATAACGACCGCTATTACGGCACGAGCGATACAGCCGTCGGGATCGCAAATAACTATGTAGATAAGAGTTTCAACTACTACGATTCTACCAACGGCATCAATTTCAACGGCGTTACCAACGAAAACGGAAGTATCGCCACGGAATTAAAGCGCACGACGAATTTCATTGTGAAGATAGACAACCGCGCGTTTGCCGTAACGCTGGATAAGTATTTCGATAAAGACGTCGGCGACGTGAGAAACATTTTCGGTATCGGCTGGAAAGTCGGAGATACATATAACCGTTATTACTATACCTACGGCAGTTTGTTTCAGTCGTGTATGCAGGCGGTAAGAACCAATAGCGCAAGTTACGGAGATTACTACATTACGGTTGACTTGTCTTCGCTGTTCTCTATCCGTGAGTTTGACACGGAAACAGGCAAATACAAATACGACGACGTAACGGACATTATCAAGACGTATTCGGTGCTTAAATTTCATTACGACGAAAACGGCGCAAGAGCGAGCAGTCAGAGTATGTTCGGCATTATCGACAATAATTCGAAATACGACCTGAACGAAGATAAGATCGACACGAGTTATTGGCAGGAACGTATGACTTACAATCTCGACGAAAAGAGCAGGTTGCGCGGCGAAGAAATCTTTGCTTACCGTTACAGCGAAGTTTACGACGGGTATTTCGTTTCGCTCACTATGGACGCTAAAAAACTGTTCGGCGAAATTCCGAGAGCCAAAGTCAATGTTACGTTCGACTTAAATGCCGACTTATTCAAGGGCAAAGAAATGAAAATCGTCGGTCTGGACTACGACGCTTTCAACGGCGTCGAATTGGATATGCTCACTGTCAAAGGCACAGCGCAGACGTTCTTCTTTTTGGATAATTCGCTACTGAATACCGACGTCAAAACGGTAAGGCACAGCCGAAGTATCATTCTCGACGGTTTGGAAAAAGCGACGAATACGGAATTTGCGGAGGTGGTTTTATGAAAAGAATAATCGGTCTTGTAATTCTCTACATACTCGCTTTTGCGCTTATCGTCGCAGGCGTGTTCTGCGGAATCCGGCTGTATAAGGAAGTCAAATCCGAAAGTTACGTCAACGGCAGTATCGACATAAGCAACCGTTTCTCGCAGGAAAGTTTTATCTATACGTCAACGTCGGTAGTGTTCTATCACGACCTTTACGACGACACCGACACTTACTCGTTTGAGAAAGACTTGCTCAAAACGGAAAACTTCGATGGCGAAAGCAAGAAGTATAATGTCGTGCTGAACGATTACATTTTGCTCAACTGCGATATAAAGGCAGGCTCGGTATTCGCAACGGTCAATATGGACTTTTACGACACCGACGGGCAAATAGTAAACAGTGCAACGCTCAAAATATCTATCAAGTTTTTGAGCGGAAAAACCCAACTCACGCTTGCGACTACCGGAAGCGCGAACGCTCAATTCTTGGAGCAGTATTTCGCGGATAACGGTATGCGCTTGCAAATTATAGAAATCATAAAGGAGGCAATTTAATGTCAACGACAAGAAAAGTATTAACAATCATATTCAGTATTCTTATTGTCGGCGCGTTCGCATTCGTTCTGACTTGGGGCATCATAAATTGGTCGAAAGTCAAGGAAGGAATGGCGGGTAACGGTCTTTACACGCAGGACGACGTGCAGAAGTCCTACGAGGACGGTTATTCCACCGCGCTCAAAGACAAGGAAGAATACGAAAAACTCATTACAGGTTATAGGGACACCATAACCACGCAGAACGATCAGATTTCGCAGCATACAAGCGAAGTCAATTCGCTCAATAATTCCATCAAGGATTACCAAGCGCAAATATCTACGCTTACCGAGCAGAAGGAGGCAATCGAGGCGCAGGTCGAAACGCTCAATACTATCAAGGCAAGCAACGAGGAAACGATTGCCGATTTGAACGGGCAGATCGCCGATTTAAGCGCGCAAATCGTAAACTTGCAGGCAAGCGGAGCGGAGAATGAAACGCAAATCGCGCAACTCACGAGCCAAGTCAACAATTTGCAATCGCTCAACGAGCAGTTACAGGCGAACAACGAACTGAACATAAAGACTATAAACGGGCTGAACGCGCAGATTACTTCGCTCAATAGTCAAATTGCCGACCTTACATTGCAAACGCAAAACAATTCGGCTGTGGTGAGTTCGCTCAATGCCAAGATTGCCGAACTGCAAAAATCGGTCAGTTATTACGAACAGTATCTTGCTACGTTGGAGAGCGGTGAACAGGTCGTCGCCACATTTGAATTTGACGGCAGCGTTTACAATGTGCAGGTGGTAAACAAAAACAGTTTGCTTTCGGTTACGACGCCGGAATCGACGGCGTATAAAATCTTTAACGGCTGGACGGTGGACGGCGAAGCAATCGACCTTTCGACATACCGCATTACGCAGAACACGAAAATCGTTGCCGACGTTACATACAAGTATGAGGTAAATTTCGTTGTCGAAGATGAAAACTACCATAACGTGATTGTTCTTAAAGACAGCGTTGCGCCTGTTCCTACTGCGCCTACCAAAGCAGGATACGAGTTCGACGGTTGGACGCTCGACGGCAATTCCGTTGTGGATATGAGCAGATATACCATTACGCAGAATACGACGTTCACGGCGAAGTTTACGAAACTGTATTCGGTCATCTTCAAATACGAGGATACCACGCTTGCCAACAACACCGTAAGAAGCGGAAGTAAAGCAACTGCGCCGCAGACCGTAACCACGGCATACAAAGTGTTTAACGGCTGGAAAGTCGGCGGCACTTCTGTCAATCTCGACGAATACCGCATTACGGCAGATACCGTTTTCGTTGCGGACATTACCTACAAATACGACGTTAAGTTTATTGCGGACGGTAAAACGCACAATACGCAAATCGTCGAAAAGAGAGCGAAGCCCGAAGTGCCGAGCAATCCCACCAAATCCAATTATGTTTTTGTCGGTTGGTCTATCGACGGAACGAATACCGTTGACGTAAGCAAGTATATGATTATGGATAACACGACGTTTACGGCGCTGTTCCGCGTGGATAAGTTCACCGTTACGTTCAAAAACGGCGATACTACCGTCGATACGCAGGAAGTGCAAAACGGCGGCTATGCTACCGCGCCTACTTTCGACAGCGAAACCTTTATGGGTTGGACTGCGGACGGCTCAACGGTGGTAAATCTTTCGACGTATAAGATAACCGCAAATACAACCTTTACGGCGAAGTTCGGAGCGTGGACGCTCTTGCAGAACGAAGCATATCACGCATACGCGGACGGTTATAGCGGCAATTCTACTACCGTTCTCATAAGCGGTCTGAAAGCCGGCGATAAGGTCAAGATTAGCGTCAACTATATGGTGGCGAACATTCACGACACCGGCAGCAACAGTTATTGGTATAATGCCGACAGTAACGGCTGCTACGGCTGGCAGTATGTGGACGGGGCTTGGCACGCTATGGACGAATACGGCAATATTAAAGACAGTTTCACTTCGGGCGACACTTCTGCGGAAATCAAGAGCACAACCCCGTTCTCGGCAACGTGCGGCGTCGTGGAATACGGCGTAGATAACACGTTCACTATCACTATTTCGTGCAAGAAAGACGGCGTGCTTACTATCGAATGGAACGACGCGGCAGGCTTCTATCTTGAACAAATGACGTTCTGGGATGTAATGGTTTTGAGGTAAGCCTATGATAACGATAATCTTCGCACCGCCCCGAACGGGCAAGACGTGTTTTATGACGCATATAGCGCACGAAACGGCTTTCGACAGACAGCACAGTAAGCGTATGCAGCGCGAGATTATGAACAAAACGGCGAACGGTTTTGACAACCTCAAAACCGTTCCCACGCACTGCGTGGCGGCGAACTACGATATGGTTTTCCATAAGTACCGCTATTCTCCCCGTTTCAGTCGGCGTATCAATCCGTTTCGGCTCGGCTTTGCTAACGATTTTGTACAAACGCATTTCAATCTTCCGTTCGAGTGCATTTTTATTACCGAAGCGCAAAAGTACCTAAACAGCCGTATGTCTATGTATTTTCCCGATTGGCAAAGTCGGTGGTATGAACAACACGGACACAACGACTTGGATATTTGGTTGGATACGCAAAGACCTATGCTAATTGACGTGAATATACGCGAGCTTTCGCAGTTTATAGAGATTATGTCTTTGGAGTTTTCGTATAACGGCTACGGCAGAATAGACGGCTTAAGGTGGCATATCCGTCGCATAGACAACAGCGCGTTGTTTGACAAATATATGGCGAGCGGCAAGCAGGACAAAACGTGTTACACGGAAGAAGTCGTAACGGCGAACTATAACGTGTTCGATTGTTACGACAGTCAGTGCTGCAAGCCGAAGTTCTACGACGGGCATTTCGATACCGATTTTGATTATTCCGTCGCCGAGCCGACCGAGCAAACCGCCGAAGGCTATATGCGTTATCTTTCGGAAAACGACGACGAACTTCCGGACGGTTACTACCAAAAGCGAGGTAAACAGGTATGCTGAATTACAACAAAAATAAACTCATTAACGAGTGTCTAACTAAGTATTACGAAACTTTTTCGCACACGCTCGATACTGCCGATTTTGTCCCCGAAAAGTACAACGACAAGATAAACGCCTACATTTTCAAGAATATGAAAAAGGCGTTCAAGCGGCTGGATCGGGAGGATAAACTCTTTCAAAAGCAAGTTCGTAAGAAACAGGCGCAAAAGAAAAAGCAAGAGAAACGTTGCGCGAAAGCCGAGCAAAAGCGGCTGAAACGCGAGCGTAAACTTGCGAAAAAGCAAAACAAAAAATCCAAGAAAGGAGGTAAATAAGCGTGGGATTTTTTACTGCACGACACAAGCGTTTGGCTCGGAAATATACCGCCAGCGAACTGAAAGACGGCTACCGTTACAGCGAGAGCGAACTGCGTGAAGCCGCCGAGAGCGGCGACGTTAAGGCGCTCAAACGCGCTATGAAAGTTCACGGCAATTTCGAGTACGCTATGCTTTACAAGAATACGCCGGACTACAAGAAACGGTGTAAGTAACATTTACGGCGGCTATCCCTCGTGAAAACGCAATTATGGCTTACGGAGAAACCAAGGTATATTTCGACGGATCGCACTACATAGCGATACCGCATACCGAGCGTCCGAAACGCTATCGCCCGAAGCCCGTAGAAGAAAAGATAACCGTCGCCGACGACAACGAAGGCTCTGAAACCGTTAAGGCGACAGAGCCTTTAATTTCGCCGGTAAGCGACGGAAACGACGATACGGAACAACTACTAACGGACACGCCGAAAAGCGAGCCGCAGGCGGCAATTCCCGCGCCTAAAAATGAGCGTCAAATGACAAGAAAAGAACTGTTCGAGGAACTGTATAAAAAGTATATAGACCTGCCGCGTGCCGAGCGGCATTACAAAGTTATGGACGGTATGGAACCGTATTTCGATACCATAGAACAACTGAAATGGTATGTGGATTTGGGGTTTGAGCGGAAGCATAAAAATATGGTTTATAGGCGTATTCGTATGGTGCGGAAAGCACGATTAGCGCGGTTTAATTACTTTTGCACATTTACGTATTCGGATGAGAAACACACGGAAGAAAGTTTCAAAAAGGCATTGCAAACGTGTTTGCGTAATTTGTGCTACCGTAAAGAATGGAAATACATGGGCGTATGGGAACGCTCGCCCGAAAAGCAAAGATTACATTTTCACGGCTTATTTTACATACCGGAGAATGCGATGGTTGGTGAACTTTTTGAAAAAACGGACTATGACTTGCGAAATCATAGGATGCGAACAACGGTGCAAAACACGTTTTTTAACAAAAAGTACGGAAGATCGGATTTTGAAGAAATTCTTCCGATAGAAAACAATTTGGAAAGAGAACTTTCGTATCTTATGAAGTACATAGAAAAATCGGGTGAAAAGATTGTATACAGCAAAGGCTTATTTCAATACTTTATATCCGACATTATGGATGAAGATATAGTTTCGACTATCGGACAGGAAGAAAAAAAACTCTTACTGTTTGACGATTTCAACTGCTGGGACGAGGGCTTATATATGGGAAAAGTAAGCTCCGAAGTAATAGCGCAAATGCGAAAGTGCAACTAACGATACACGGCGGCGAAAATTCGGGCGAGCACGACAAGCCCCGCGCGTGCCGCCCGAATTTCGCCGCTGCGTTTGTTGCAGCCGTTGCGCGTTGCGTTGGTTTGTTGCGTGGCGTGTGCTTGTCTGGGCGAGCGTAGCGAGCCCACTTGTTCAAGACAAGCACACGCCACGCTCTCATTTCTGTTTATTGTCCCTTATTTAAGGCACATACCGCTTGATTATTTTGTCGGAATTTAGTATAATGCTATATGTAGGATTATAGAGTTCTGCGGAATATCAAACGAGGTGCAATTTATGGCAAAAGCACAAAAGCAAGAAAAATCAATGGAAGCCGCTTTGTGGGAGGCTGCAAATAAATTAAGGGGTAATGTAGAGCCTGCGGAATATAAGCACGTTGTTTTAAGCCTTATCTTCTTGAAGTATGCGAGCGATAGGTTTGAGGAACGTAAGCAGGAACTTATCAATGAGGGCAAGGGTGCTTATGTGGATATAACGGAGTTTTATACGCAAAAGAGCATTTTCTATATTCCCGAAACTTCCCGTTGGTCGTACATTATGTCGCAAGCAAAACAGCCGGATATTGCTTTGAAAATAGATACCGCACTTTATAATATCGAGCAGAAAAATAAAACGCTAAAAGGTGCTTTGCCCGATAACTACTATTCGCGTCTTGGACTTGACGTTTCTAAACTTTCGTCACTTTTGGATGAACTGAATAAAATCGAACTGACTAAAGACAAAGAGCAGGACGTAATGGGTAGAGTGTATGAATACTTTCTCTCCAACTTTGCATTGCAAGAGGGCAAGGGTAAGGGAGAGTTCTATACGCCGAAATGTATAGTCAATTTAATCGCCGAAATGATAGAGCCGTTCAAAGGCACAATTTACGATCCTTGCTGTGGTTCGGGCGGTATGTTCGTTCAGTCAATGAAGTTTGTGCAGAGCCATAACGGAAACACAAGAGAAATTGCTGTTTACGGTCAGGAAGCAACGAGTACGACAATGAAGCTGGCAAAGATGAACCTTGCTATTCGCGGCATTAACAGCGACTTGGGAGAAATAGCCGTAAGCACATTTACGAATGATCAGCATAAAGACAAAAAGTTCGACTACATTATGGCGAATCCGCCGTTCAATCAAAAATCTTGGCGTGAGGAAAACGAACTTACGGACGATCCTCGTTGGGACGGCTATCCTGTGCCTCCTACGAGTAACGCAAACTATGGCTGGATTTTGCATATTGAATATGAACCCAGCGCAGCGGAAGGGAAACCGGTGTATTTTGACGATCTCTATCTCTTTGCTAAAAACCGGTATTTTGATAGCGTTCAGGTTTTCTTAACTTCGCATAATGAAGCGTATTATAGGGATAGCAAAAATCCAATCGAGAAAGTTCCCGTAACAGGCTGGGTTGACCTTTGCGATTATAAGAAAGGCGGCGGTTATCTTGATGATAAGACGGGGCTTTACGGAATATAAAGGAGTGAGTTATGCAGGTGTTGTTATCCAGCGTTACTAATATGTGGCGCGGAGGAAAAGGGATACTCGGTGAGTGTGTGGCAACGGATGAAGGGCTTGTTTTCAATAGGCGCGGCTTTTTTGCTACATATACCCGTGGCGGGTTGGTAAAAGGTATTTCGGAACTCGTCTCTTCAAAAGACTTTTATCTCGTTTTGCCCTATGAAAAAATCACTTCTGCCGTGAAAGGTCGTTTTCGGTTGAACAGAAAAGCATTGATAGTAACGACTACGGAAAACGAAGAAATAATTTTCGCTATCTCTGACAAACATAAAAAATGGTTCGCTTTGATGGACAAACTTGTAAATAACAAGACGGTGTAATTTTTGTCCTCCCGATTAAAGAGGTTTAACTATGACTGAATTTACGGCATTTATTTTAGGTGTGATTGTAGGAGAGAGCACTCCACCGTGTAAGCCTAAAAACACAAGTGGCTCTAAGCCGATTCGTAATATAGCATTGCAGGATGTGATTTTTTGTCAGTGCTTAAGAAACCTTATTGACGAGATGGATCAGTATGTAAAAACTACTCATCCTTCGCCAGAAGAATTTATAAGGCATATTCTTCCTGAAGATAATTTTGAACAGCCATATACTAAAGCAGAACAAGAAACGATTGAGAGAAATGAACGGAATATTAAAAACTATACTGATTGGATTAAGGAAAAAATTAAAAATCATACCCTTATCGGTGGAAGCGGATGGGAAGAACTCGGTACGATAAGAATGGTTTGGCAAGATGAAGTTCATACGCCTGACTTTGACGAATTAGATTTGCTTTTTGGGGATTCGCTTCTTTCAAAGCCTATTAAGAAAAATGGTAGGTTATATGAATACGATACATACAAGAATAATGCCCCCTTAAGCGGATTGGCGAAAGGATTTTTTGAAAGTGTTCCGGCGCAGATTATCTTGCGGCTTTGTTTGGAATGTACGCAAGAAATTATTAAGAAATACGGTTATGATTTTGATTTTCAAAGGTTTGACTTTAATGTCCGTGCCGACAAAAATGGAACACTTGATGAATGGCGCCGAAAACAACGTCTTGTTGCCTATAAAATGTTATTGAAAGATATGCCGTCTTTTTGTAGATCGACGTGGAGTGGCTATACCGTTATTATAAAGGAAATAGAAAATTATCGTTGTTCGGAACAAAAGAAAATCAGTAAGGAAGAAACGAAACGTCGAAAAAATGAGGTTAGTCGTGTTTGCTCGATACTGACTGAGGATGAACGTAAATGCTTTTCGATAGATACCATCAAGGTTAGTCCTCTCTTGACCGCAATGGGTGCTATTTTTCTCATAACGATTGCAATTTTTATAGTGGGTTTAATAGTCGGTGTTTCTGTTTCAGACAATGCTCAAAATATAGTGATAACGATAATGATTATTTTAGTTGCAATAAATGTCCTTGTTCTTGTTTTTCTTGCTGTAGTTGCAAATATTCCTTCTAAAAAGAGCGGTGGAGTCAGTAGGGAAGTTTACGATTATATAGTAGTGATGCAGAGTGCTTATTATAATGCCACCGAAAGCGAATGTGCGAGAAAGTATGAAGCATTATTAGATAGGGCAAACAGGCTTAGCAAGTCGTAATTTCGGCAAGGATATAGATAAAACCGAGATCAATGGTCTCGGTTTATAATTATCGTTAGGTTTCTTCGGTGAATATATTATATATCTGTTTTTTCTTTTGAACGGCGTAGGCGTAAGCTATCGCCGTTCCACTTTTAGGTTGATAATTTGGTAAAAACTTATTTGGGGCGTTCCGCTTTGGTGGCTTATAGTCTTTGTTGTAGTAGAAAACGCATACGTCGCTTGTGTCGATCATTTCTTGATTGCGCATTATGTATGCGTTTTTATTAGCATTAAGAGATTTTTCAGAACGGACGGCTTCTTCGTAGTCGGCATAATGCACTTCGTGTTTAACCATTTGAGAAAAGAACTTTTCAAAATCCTCCCGTTCTTCTTTGGAAGTAAAAGCGGCTTCGTGCGGTGCGTTATAACTTATTCGTTTGAGTTGCGGATATTCTTTTTGAAGCTCGGTTACAACTTCCCAGCAAAGGGTATCGAAATCGCTTCGGCTGCCGAATAAAAAAGTATCGGCACCGTTTGAAATGAGCGTCGAGAGAATATCGAACAGTTTGGTTCTGACCTGCTCGGCATTGACTACGGTTCGGTGGCCGATAAAGCATACTGTTTTTTCAGACATAAAAGAAGTGCCGCCCTTTCGGAACGACACTCCGTAGAATACCGTTCCGTGGTTGCTACGCCATTAAACTCCTTTCTTGTGGAAAACAGTTGGAACAAGTATTACTACCGATTTTTTCACTGTTTTCCATACAAATGAACATAGACTACCCCCCTTGTAGGAGGTAGACAGGAGTTTATAATAATGACGTAGCATTAGTATTATAGCACATTAGTAGGAAAATATCAAGGATAAACGATTTCAATTTAGGGGTTCAGCACAAAAAAGCCCAGACTACGCAAGGAATTAGGGATTTCTGAACAGTAGAATATTTGATTTTTCATTGACAAAGTGATATAATGGCAGTACGATAAACAGTAATTTAGCGGAGAAAATTATGAATAGATGTCCGTGGTGTC
>CAJUIZ010000002.1 GCA_910586625.1 uncultured Christensenellaceae bacterium | reverse complement strand
TTGAAAACCGTTTGGCGGCAACGCCACAGGGGTTCGAATCCCTTCGCCTCCGCCAAATGAAACCTAAATCGAACATCTCGGTTTAGGTTTTTTCTTTGCTCTTTTTCGGGTTTTCTTATTGTATTTAACGCCCGTATTTGCGTTTATAGCCGTATTCCTTATTCGTCTAATAAGTAGACGGTTTATGCCGCAAAAGGCTATTGACACGAATTGGGGTGTGTTAGGCTGGACGAGCCTACGGCAAACCAAAACCCACCTAACGCCCTTTGTTAGGTGGGGTGCAAGGTTTCGCCCCTATTTGCCTATTCACACACCCCAAGCAAGGTTCGTGTCAATAGCACTGTGGAATAAATAGTCTACGCTTTTATACTTGCATTTCTAATTCAAAATCTATCATTCTCGGCAGTATCTTGTTTTGTATGTATATTGGAAACTGTACGTTCTTTGAATAAAAAGAAAAACCCTGACTGTTGTCAAGGTTCATAGTTTTGGGTGTATTATAGATTATTGTCATTTTATCGTCAAACAGTATTATTTCTTTAACTAAATAATTTATTAGCATTTGCGGTTCCTGCTCTAATGCAATTTTGTAATACTCCGTTATCTCCTGTTTACTTAATTTGAAAGCCGACTTCGCTTTCTCAATCCGTATATTCCTTTCTAATTCTTCGCTTAACGTTTCTAACTCTCTTAATCGTTTCATCGCCGTATTACTTGTTCCGCCGTTCTCAATAGCGGTCATAATATTCTTTATACTGTTCTCCGTTTGCCGTTGCTCTTTAACAAGTTTATTCAAAGCGGAATTTGCTTTTACGTAACTGTCCTGCAATTCAAGCAATTTTGTTACCAACTGTTCCTTTATCTCTTTATTACTTAACTTTTCAATTATGTTGTCTAATACGTACTTTTCTAAAACTTCTTTTCTCATTTGCGTTTTTACACAGCCGTTTTGATGCTTTCTGCCTAAACATTTATAGTATCTCTTTACATCTCCGTTCTTTGCTGTTCCGCACTCTGCACTTATTGGACTTCCGCAATAACCGCATTTCATTTTGTTCCTTAACAGGTATACAACTTCCGTGCTGCGTTTTCCGTATTTATTGGTATTTATCTTTTTACGGACAATTTCGTAAATATCTTGCGGTACTATCTTGGGGTAGATATTTTCAAATACTTCATCTCCGTGTCGGTAAATACCTGCATACTTTTCGTTTTTCAAAATGTTGTATATGGTATTTCTTGCAAACGGTTTACCCCTGTTAAGTATACCCCTATTCGTCAAAGCCTTAATAATATCTTTTACGTATACGCCCATAGCGTACTGTTCAAAGATATATTTAATTATTTCCGCTTTTTCTTCGTCAATCTTTACTTTGTGGTTTTCTACTTTATACCCGTACAATACGTAACCGCCTGTAAAGTTACCTTTTTGTCTTGTTTCGTTCATTCCGCGTTTTACCTTTTGGCTCAACTCTGCGGAATAGTATTCGGCGTAGCCCTCTAACATACTTTCCAAGATTATTGCTTCTGGGCTGTCGGGTATATACTCCATAGCGGAAATTACTTTAACGCCGTTATCTTTCAACGTCTTTTTATGTATGGCTGTTTCGTACTTGTTACGAGAAAATCTATCGAATTTATAGACGAGTATAAAATCCCACTCGCGTTGACAACTGTCTTTTAACATACGCTGGAAGTCGGGACGGTTATCGTTAGTACCTGTCATAGCCCTGTCTATGTAGGTATCGAGTATAACAATGTCATTGGACTTTGCATATTCGTTACAAACCCTTAATTGTCCCTCAATACTTTGCTCTGTTTGGCTGTCCGAACTATACCTTGCATAAATTACTGCTGTTTTCATTGTTTTTTGTTTCTCCTTTACTTATTGAATTTTTTGTCTTTCGACAAGGGGCGAATAAACGGAAACGCATTTTGCCTAATGGTTGGCTCCGTATTCGACATTTATTTCAATACCCCTACAAACGCAACTTCGTTGCCGTTTTTGCAAGGGTTGACGAAGTCAATGCACTTTACCCTTGCAAAAAAGTACGTTTCCGTTTACGATCCCCGCAAGGCGAAAGACAAAAGACTTGCTTTTTGTCTAATTTGCTTTTGGCATTTTAGATATATTTTCACTGTTTACTTTGCCTACCAAACACCAATCGTCCCATAGAGTGAAATCGTCAAACAGCAACGCTTTCTTATCTCCGTTACCTATGGGGCATACAATATCTTCGTCGTCTATGTCCGCTACAAAGTAGGTAGGCAACTTACCTCCGTATATTAGTTTCTCGTTAGACTTTTCTATGTACTTCATTAAGTATCTAACAGAGAATATAACTTCTTCACGCCTGCCCAGTGCCTGAAAGTCGTTCCTGCCGAATTGTTTTAGAAAATGTGTATTCTGGTTAGTTACCTGCATACGCTTTGTTTTGGTAGAGTAGTCTTTGGTTTCAATTAGGTCGCCTACCATTTGGGGTATATAGAATATACCGTGAAAGTGTAATCTTTGATTGGGCGAACGCTCGAATACGCCGATGTATTTCCATTTCTTTCTACCTACTAAATGCTTTAACGTATTTCTTAACTTAATCCTAAAAGTATTTTCATTAAGTAACTTGTCATTGAAAGTAATAGTTACAAAATAATTCCATTCTTGCAAATATACTTTTCTATACAGCCTTGTTTTCCGCTTGTTACTGTTAATTCGCTTACGCTCCAATTCCTTATTTACAAAGTTCGTTGTTTCCTGTGAGTTAGCAAAACAGCCTTTCATAACTTCCTGTATATACTCTTTACGTTCTTTCTTGTGCAGTTCCCTGCTTTCTTCAAAAGCCTGTTCAAATACTTGCTTTGGACTGTTTTGTTCTATTTGTGTGTTACCCTTTTTAACGCCTTTTGCCTTACGGCAAAAGTTTTCTTTGGGTATGGCAATATAATGACCGCCGTCAAAATATATCTTTGCTTTTTCGTAAGCCATATTTCTTATTCCCCCTTATTGCATAATTTTAGTATTCGTTCAAACAGCGTTTCAAAGAATACTCTTTGCTCGCTCTCCGTCAAATTGAATATACAAGGCTCGTTTTGTGTTTCTACTTTTAGATTTGTTTTTAGCATTTCCCTTTTATCTCCGTTCGTCTTGTAGAGCATAGCACATTGAGCAAATTTCCATAACTGACTGTATCCGTACAGTTCCCTGTTAGTTTCCTAACTAACCCGTACTTTACCCTAACAAAAGACGTAATTGTCTTTACGTCCAACAGGTTAACACCTTTGGTAAAGTAATAAAACTAACCCCGTGCTTACTAATTGCTAACGGTTGCCTAACCGTTAGCAAACAAAGCAGTAACTATTGCTAATTACCTGCAATAGTTTGCTCTCTACTAACTATCCCTTCAAAAACAAGGTAAGTGGCCCACAAAAAGTTGTAATTATTTCAAATAATGTACAACCGGGCTAAAACCTTGTTTTTGCCTTACAGTAACTATCCCTTCAAAAAGGGTAGTTTTGCTAACCTAAAATCTAAAAGTTTTTACAAAAATCTTTTAATATACAAAACACCCCGACGGCGAAAGATAATTGGGTTTCGCGGTAAGCCTGCGCGCGAACCCAATTTTAGCCGTCGGGGTTTGGTTAAACCTATTTAGTTGAGTGAGTTTCGCCGTTCGGCGAAGGCATAGATGCAAGGGCGGGTGCTTGTTGGCGGAGCGTAAGCGACGCCACTTGTTATATACAAGCACCCGCCACAGTGCCATTTAAATTATATTTATTTTCTAAACTTTGCAAACCTTTTGTTTTAATGGTCTCTAACAATTTTATATCTGCTGATAATATCTCGATTTGATGCTCTATACTTTTTGCTTGATTATTTAAATTAGCATTATCCTTTTGCAAACCTGTAATTTTTCTTTGTAATTCTATAATTTCGTTACTTGAAATAGGCGCATAAGCTTCTTTAATTAAAGAAATAAGCTGTTCTCTATCTATTAGTCTAATGTGAGCTTCTTGCGCATAGTCTTTCGCTTGCTTTGTAAAATGACTATTCGTTATCACCCAAGCATTTTTTGTTTTGTATTTTGCCATTGATCCATAAACTTCATATAAGGCGTGAATACCAACCATACCTGAATACAACTTGCATTGCACGCTAATTGTATTATCTACAATCAAATCAGCCCCGCAGTCGCCACTTCCCTTTGTCATTGTTACAGAATGGTTGAGTTGTCTAAACATTTTTTCGCAATAGGCTTCAAACTCTAGACCAGTTAGAGTATCTACATATTCTATTCCACCCCGCTTGGCAATTGCTTTACGCTCAATATCACGTAATTTATTTTGTTGGTCAAATATACTAGATGTGTTATTAGAAATATCAACTTTAATTATTCTTAACTGTTCATTAAATTTGGCTATCTGACTTTCTATTACAGCTTTAATTTTTGTTATTCTTGCATTCTTTTTTCTTAATTTAGTAAAAACAACTATCCCTATACAAATTAGAATTGGAATAATGATTATAGTTCCCAGTGGTAAATAGTAAGAGTTCGTTTCGCCGATAGACTTAATCTCATAGACTTCGTTATCTGATAGCTTGTATTCAATTTTAACAATTTGATAATTATCAGCAATATAACAAGCTTTCTGATAGCTCGCCGAAGGGTCTAACATATGTATTGCTATCGTAATTTTTTTATTCTTTTTGACCGTGTAGGATATCAGATTGGGATAACTAAAAATTTCTTTTGTATTCTTATCTTGACAATATAATATGATTTCGTTCGTGTTTATAACAATTGTGTCGTTTGTTGCATTTATAATTTCGCCATCGGCATAGACGCCACTAACATTATGTATAGAGAAAGTACCTACCTTCCTTACTAATTTAGAATATTTAGCTGTATCACTCCAAACATAAAATCCCGTAATGGAATAGAACCCGACAATAATGCCTATTATCAAACATACTAACACAAAATAACCAATAACTTTTTTCATAGTAATTTAAAAATTGATAATTCAATTGGATTGGTTTATCTTTTGTCTACTCTCTATGTATTTTATTAAGCAACGCGAGTACAAGTTCATAAAATCTAATTCGCTTTTTTTAGGTGTAAAATTATAGCGCCAATCGTTATTTGCTAACTTATTCTCGTCTAATAATCTAAGTAAATTACTATTCCCATTATCCATATTATTAAATAAGTGTTGCACTTCACTTTGAATATTCAAGGGAAATTTTTCAAAAAGAAGCTTTAAATTATGAACCTTGTTCGTTTTAGGATAATCTATTTTTTCTAATTCAAGAATGCAACAACTTAAATATTCAATGGCATAAGTATAACACAATATACTTGGTATAATTGTGTTGATATAATTTTTATCGAACTCTTGATTTTTTAACAAATTTGCCGACCTAAAATATGAACGCCCTAAATATAGCAATAAATCCCAGTGCCCGTCAAAAGATACTGTATAATCCCATAAATTATTGTGTGAGTGAATATCTGTCACTTTCATAACAATACCTCTATTTATGATAAAGTATATCACTTTTCACCATAAAAGTAAATACTTTTGTTGTAAAAGAATTAGCTATGGAAAAATTCGTTTTAGGTTATTACTGCTCCGCCACAAGCACCCAATTTGAACCCAAGAGGAACAAATTGAGTGCTTTTTCTATTTGTGCGGTATTCGCGGAGTTCGTTTAAGTCGCTTTTGTCTAATTTAACCTTCGTCGGCGTATTCGGCGAAGTATTGTAAAAGATATACACGCAATCGTCAAATAGCACCACGCGATAGATAAATGAATTGAAAAACTCGTTCTTTTCCTCGTCGTTTTTATATTGCTTCCGCGCAAAGTAAGTTAAGAATGCTTTTACTTTTTCAATGTCAAGCGGTTGTATTTGACGCGCTTTTTCAACCGCAATCTTGCTATCCAATTCGTCGTGTTGTTGCTCTAAGGATAATAGCTTTTCTTTCGTAGACTTCGTAACAATCCCTGCCGCAATTGCCGAGAGAAATCCGTCTATCGCTTTTTGCACGTGCTTTTGTTCCTTTTCAAGCAAAGCAAGCGTGTCGGTCTTTTGCAAGCCTTCGTTGAATTTTTCGGTAACGGTAAGCGCAAGTTTGTCTATTGTGCCGGATTGCAATACATATTCGACTGTCTTGTCAAACACCAAATCTTCCAACTTCTCTTTGGTTATGTTAGACTTGTTGCATTGTTCCTTATGAAGTTTTCGGTTAAAGCATTTATAGTAGTGGTAGACTTTGCCCGTATGGCTCGTTCCGTCCTCGGCGGTCATAAGCGTACCGCAGTTGCCACAAAAAAGTATTCCGCTGAGTACGTATGGACTATGGTCTTGCACGGTCTTTTGCTTGTGTCGTTGGTTGTCCATTATGTCGTTGCAAGCCTTAAAGATTTGTTCGTCCACAATCGCAGGAACTATATTTGTGTAGGTCGTTCCGTTAGATATAACCACGCCCATATACTTGGTGTTGCGGATTATCTTGGCAAACGAATTGACGGTAAACTTCGCGCCGCTCTTGTTGTGAATACCCATATCGTTCAAGCGATTGACTATGCCTTTCGCTTTCTCGCCGTTCTTGTACCGCTCGAACATATCTTTTACTATGGGCGCTTCAATAGGGTTTATAGTCCAATGCTTGTCCACAATGTCATAGCCGAATAACTTGTATCCGCCGATGAAATAGCCTTTTGAAAGACTTTCTCTAATGCCGCGACGGACTTTTTGAGAAAGCTCGGCGGAGTAGTATTCCGCCATACTTTCAAGTACGCCTTCAATGAGAATACCGCTTGCATCTTCGGTTATGTTTTCTTTTGCCGAGAGTACACGCACGCCGTTTTTCTTTAACTTCGCTTTGTAATTCGCACTGTCATATCTATTCCTTGCAAAGCGGTCGAGTTGATAAACGAGAACGTAATCGAAAGTCTTTTTCTTGCTATCCTCGATCATTTGCAAGAAGTGGGGACGCTTGTCCGTCGTTCCCGTCAAGGCTCGGTCTATGTACTCGCCGACAATAAGCAAATCGTGCCGCTTGGCATAGTCATAGCATTCCCTAAGTTGACCTTCGATCGATTGTTCCGTTTGTGTGTGAGAGCTGAATCTCGCATAAATAACCGCTCGTTTATTCATTGTGTTCTCCTTTGCCGAATACTCTTTCGGGGGATAAGATAAAAGTACCGTGTTGCTTTACATAGTCGAGTAAGATATTCGCCAATATCCGTGCGCTTGTTTCTATCTGTTCTTGTGTAATGTCGTACTTTGTTTGTGTGGTCGTACCCGTAGCCAAATCTACGGATATATAATTCTTGCTGAAAATAATTTAGTCCTTTGTGGACGTCGAGATATCCGGTTATTTTTCCTCGCTACCATCCATAAGGAAGAATAGTTACTTTTTCTCCGATATGGGATATGATGAAACAATCAATGCAAATATTTGAAACAAAATACTAAAGGGGGTACATTTTAATGAATAAATTGAAAAGGATTTTAAAAATACTTTTATTTATTATTGTTGCCGTTGCAGCTATTGGATTTGTAATTATTCCATTTTTATATAGAAGTGTTAATCATATGTTGGCTCAATATCTATGGTACCCATCATTAGGTATTATAATAATCGGCAATATAATACTTTCAATAATAGATAGAAAAATAAATAGGATTAATCGAGTCTTATCATCAAATGGCTTTATATTGTTCATTGTTATTTTTACTGGGATATTTATTGTAAATTATTACAATACATCATTTTCATGGTATTGGTTTGCTTTTGTACTGGTTGCGGTAATGATACTATTGGGGGCTATATCTCTTGGAGTTATTTTATCTGGAAAAAGCCGTAAAAAGTCATGGTTCAGTCTGTGTTTACAAATAAGCAAGTCTGTATTTTTTTACATTTTAATTGATTTGTTTTACATGTCATTGTTTAACAAATGGATAGTATGCCAATTTGTTTTTGGCGGCTTATCTGTAATAATAGCATTGTATAATCTTTGTTTTGCCTTTTTAGGTCAATCACCAAATAATAAGGCTTCAAAAGTGTTTCTGTTGCTTGACTTTTTGATTGGCATTGCTTTAACTATTTATTTGATTTACATTACACCTACGGTTAATAACCTTCAAAGTATTGTGACAACTATAATTGCAGCAATATACGGCGGATTACTAACATTAGTTGGTGTTGCATGGACTATAAGAAAACAAGACGAAATAAGACGTGATGACGAGAAGAAAAGATTTAAACCGCACTTTAATATTTATCATGGAGAATTAGTCAATTATATTAAAATTGATTGTTTAGAGTTTGATATTACGATTAACTCTAAGATTTCATTTGATGATAAATTTAATGAGAAATATAGTATAGGGGACTTTATAATAGAGAATACAGATTTTGCAGATTTTTATTTCGTGGGATTGTCAATAAATGGGGTTCTGCTTTTAAGAAATGCTAATTTATTTATAAAAAAGTCCAGTTATGCGGTACTGACATTTGATAACTTTCCAATCTATATGAAAGAAGCAATAAAGTCCATATCAATTATTGTAAAAGATTTGATGGGGAATCACTATGTGATAGAATTAGGTTTTGAGAATGATGAAAGCAATATTACAATTAAAGGTATTAAATCTATGGTAGATTTTAGTTTTGATTTTTAACACATCGCTATTTTAGGTATAAAACAAAGCGACTTTGGCAACATAAGAGTTAAAGAACTATTTTTGCAAATATTTTGCAAATTAAACGGCTTAACTCTTGACTTTTACATATAATGATAGTAAAATAGAGTTGATATATTGGAGGTTACAATATGTTGGTTAATTTCAGATTTAAAAACTGCAGGTCGTTTTACAAAGAATCCGTATTGAGTATGGAAGCAACTACAGATACTGAGTTGAGAGAAATAAATACTTTTTCCGTTAATGAAAAAATAATGCCTAAAGACGAAAACGAACTATTGAAATCTGCAATTATTTTTGGCGGAAATGCATCCGGTAAAACGAATGTATTAAAAGCGTTAAGTTATATGCGTAACGTTATTCTTACATCTGCTTCTCAATGGCCTATCGTTCAAGGTAATGAGCCTTTTATCTTTTACGAAGATTCTTTCAACAAGGAAAGCCTTTACGAAGTAGAATTGATCCAAGACGGAGTTTTTTTTAGATACGGTTTTACAATAATTAAAGGCGCTATTGCAAGTGAGTGGTTGGATAAACGAGAAGAACGAATTGCAAATGTATTTAAGAGAGATTATAACAATATTACTATTGTCGGTGCAGACAAGGCGGCCGCAAAAATAATTAATTTAACTTCTAACACGCTGTTCCTTTCTATGGGGGCTAATTATAACTTGCAAATTAGAAATATATTGCTATCGGTTATGCAATGGTTTCAAAATTTACTTATTGTATTTGAAAATAATGCAAATAGTTTAGATATCTATGATTTGGAACATGGAAAGTATAGAAAGCAAGCATTGGAAATTTTAACTCTTGCGGATATCGGAATTAAAAATATAGAAGTAACCAAAAATCGAGTTGCAAATATGGCGAACATTAATGATGTTTTGCGTTTTAATACTCAGTTACAAACTCAACAATTCGGTCAATTAAAGCAAGAAGATGCAAATATCTATGATATTGACGTTCAAACGTCTTTTGATATATATGATGCTGTGGGGAGATCTAAACATCAGAAGAAGGTAATGCTATATAAAAACAGGGGCTTTAACTCGGAAGGCACAGAAAGATTACTGTGCTATTTGGGTTGGCTGCTTGCTGCATTGGATCAAGGCAGGGTTTTGGTAATTGACGAAATGGATTCCAAGCTACATTTCTTGGTTGCAGATTATCTTATAAAGTTATTCAACTCAATAGATAAAAATCCCAAGAACGCTCAACTCATTTGCACAGCTCATAACGTTATGCTTATGGACGAAGATTTGCGCAGAGACCAAATTTATTTCACAAGCAAAGATAAGTTTGGGGAAAGCACGCTTATTTCTCTTGCTGATTTCAAAAATGTTAGAAAAACCGAACTGTTCAGCAAAAGATATTTGGCAGGTTTCTATGCCGCATTGCCCGATATGACAAAAGGTCTGTGAGGTGAGTTATGGCACGAAAGAAACTGGAACGTCCGGTAAGAGACCTATTCTATATAATTACTAACGGCAAAGAAACAGAGTGTAATTACTTTAATTTGTTAAAAGCAAAGAAAAGTCCGTATGACGTTAAAATACTTTTCGACAACGCCGATCCGGTTGGGCTTGTAGAAACTGCAAGAAAGCATTTAGATGAAAGCAATCAAGTATGGATAGTTTTCGACGTCGATAACACCTACGAAGAAGGCAGTTTTAGCAAAGCAGTAACACTTGCGGAAAGATATGGTGTTAAATATGCTTTTTCAAATTTGGCGTTTGAAGTCTGGTTGATATCTCACTTTGAAAAATGCGAAAAAGAACTTAACACAAACGGACACAAAAAGATTTTAGACGAATATCTGAAAAGTTGCGGTTGCACGCAAGAATACAGCAAAAGCGACGAAAAGCAACTTGCAAAATACTTTATTCCGCATTACAGAGACGCTTGTACTAACGCAAAAATTGTTTACCAAAAGCGAATTAAGAACCATAACGAACTATACGGGGAGAATTCCAAACCAAGATATTGGGAATGGAATTCTTGCACGACGGTTTTCAAACTTGTGGAAGCATTGAAATTGACGGTTGAATAGAGATAATGTGAAAACGAAAGAAACATTCAACTATTGGTAATATTAGTTGAATAAAAGTCTATAAACTTTTCAGCGTAGATAGAATTGGTATGGTAAAAATAACAATCAGATTTTTTAAAATATGCCTGTAAGGACTGTTTGGAAAGAAGACTTTAGAGTACTAAAGAAAACAACTTCAAGCACTAAAGGAGAATTATGGTAAATAAAGATAAAAATCAATACGAATCTTTCTTGATTACTATGTTTGATAATATAACAAGTAAAAACACGTCTTATCTAAAACTTCCAGATAGTAATTGCTTCACTTATTGTTTGAAAGAGATTATGCACAGCCTAAAAAACGAAATTGAAGGAAAGGTTACTCATAACTATTCTAATTTACTCATCAATAATTTTTATAACTATATGTTGCATGATACAATTTTTAAGGAATTAAATTCATGGCAATATTCTCGATTGGTTCTAACACTAAAAAACTGTTCAGAAGGTGATATGACCAATAAAGAAGAGATTAGAAATTATTTAGACTATGTTTGTTCTATCTGGTCAAAGCCTTATCAACGCAAGATATTAAAAAAAATTAATAAAAGTTTACAAACGGGGACGTTAGAGGACGCAGATCATAATATCGTTATTATTTTTATTAATGAACTTTTGGCCAACGGCAACAATTACTTATATCTTAATTATATGCTTAAATTGTATAAACAGGGCAAATTTGGTTCATGCGAAAACTTTTTGGAATATTTAATGTATGGCAATCTGGACTCTTTTGATATTTTGATTCCAATTACTGATTTGGGATTAAAAGATCAAAAGTTGTTTGAATTGAAAGGTCAGAAAATTGTGAAAGAAAACAATGCAACTTACTGTAAGGTTTATGGAAATAATATAAGCGATTTCTTTCATTTAATTAAAGAGAATTTACTAAGAATAGAGTCTTTGTTTAATATACTAAGATTTTACTCTAATAGTAAGATTGATTTTTTAAGAGATCAGGATATTTTGGTGAGTAGTAAATATTTTAATGAAACGTTTGAAATACAATTCGACGATATTACTAAATATATTGGAGCAACTCCACCTTATAAGAATCTAGAAGAAACAATCGATACTTTAAACGAATTAAAAGAAACAAGCCAAGATCTTTATCACAAAATATTAAACACGATTAGTTATGCGGAAAAAGATAGGGATTACATGGATTCGTCGTCTTTTGTTGATAATTGGATTGCATTGGAGACGCTTGTTTCAATGAGTGGCAGAAAAATAGGTTATGATTCGGTTAATTATTTTATTCCAATAATGCTTACAGCTCGTTTTGTATTAAATGATGCCAATAATACTCTTGAGCAGGCATATCGCAATTATGGTAAGAACATAAGATTAAATGAGTTTCTGTCGTTAGTTGCGCAGAATAAGTTTGACTTTAGTAAAATCCTAAATCCTTATTATAAATGGGAACTGAAACGATTAGCAACGGTTTTTTCAGACACAAAACAGATTCAAAAAGAATTTGAACGCATAGAAAGATTGTTGAGATTAGATATAATGCGAATCTATATGTTACGCAATGAATATGTTCATGCCAGCAATTTGCAGGCGTTTAATTCTATGCAACATATTAAGTTAAAACACTTGCTACCAGCAAGTTTGGATGAGTTTTTCAAGATTCTAAATCTGAATAAATGCGACAAGTCCAAAATAGATGCGGCATTTGAAGTGTATACAGACTTTCTTAATCGATATAATATTCGTAATACTGCGTTTAAACTATTAAATGAGAAAATAAAAGTCAAAAATGGAAGTGTCACATTATCTACAACATTAGAGGAACACAAAATAACGGTAGATATTTTTGCTATGAATATTTTAAAAAACAATATGTTACCATTGAAAAATTATATAACATCTGATGAAATTTAATTCAATGTTAAGAAAAAATTATATAAAAAAGTATTTAAATTGAGAGAGTGAAAAATTAGTTATAATAATAAAAACTCGATTGGATTTTGAGTATATTCCTGTGCGATATGTTTGGGATTATCGTGAGAATAGGTTGTGTCATTGTTCTCCTCAAATTATAAAGAAACAGTCATCTGTCGGGCGAACAGGTATTCCACGCAAAATTGACGCAAAATTGGGACAAAAATGGAAATTCGGCTTAGAAGCCCGTTTAAAGCCCTTAAACGCGATGTTTTGAAATCGCTTGGTAGGTTCAAATCCTGTTCTCTCCGCCAAAATTAGGGTATTTTAACCATTTTAGTGTTAAAATACCCCTATTTTTGCCTATTTTTAGGTTTCTCTAACCATTTATGATTGACTTTTCCCCATTTTTGACGCAAAATTGGGGCAAAATTGGGGCAAAAAGTCATATGTTTGTTATAAGGTTTATTATGCTTCGTATAATAACTTCTCGGCAACAGCCTTTTGATGCTCTATTGAGAAGTGTGTATACACGCTTGCAGTTACATTTCCGAGAGAGTGACCGGTCCATAACGATACTAATTCGTTGTCGATTCCACACTCTCTTGCTCTGGTCGTAAACGTGTGCCGTAAATCTTTTAATTGGTGATTAGGACAAAACTTTGTAAACGCTACGGATAACTTCTTGACGTCAACATGGTAACCTTTGCCCTGTATGTTCTCTTTGTACAACGGAAACATCGGTACTGTTCTATAATAATTTTTTTGGTAGTTCTTCAATTTACCGTTTTTAATAGTGATTGTTTCATTGTCGTTTTCTACTACCGGATAATAACGCTGCGTTTTTAACACTGCGCGTATTGTCGGAAAACCTGATAATATTGAAGTTTCTTTTGCAAAACGACGCGTCGTATACTGAAAAATGGTCGAAGTGGCTTAATGTTTTTTTATCGTTTGACGGGCAGCTCGGCGATTTCGATCGGTTAAAAGCGTCGCTTTTGTCCGAATTGCGCAAAGAGTACGACGAAATAGACGGAAATAAAATAGGTTTCGACCAATTGACGCGCAATCAGTACGGGTGGGCTTTTCCCAAAATCAAAAGCTTTCTCAATTTACAAAGGATTGCGGAATGCTGCGACGAAGGTGATACGTACGCAAGGTTTTGTCGGCTAAGTTTTGACGTTCACTCCAATTCCGCCGTGCAAAACAACCAATCGCGTATGGAACACAATACGTACAGAATAGTATCCAATGCCGCACAGTTGATGGACGGTTATCTCGCGGTATTATTAAGCTATGTAGGCGCAAAGCAAACAAACGCCAAGCGCTTCTTGACCGTTTACGACGACCTTATCGGCAAAACCAAGGAGTATCTTTCGCGCTGTTTTGCACTTGCTAAAACGTTTCTTTGACGTTCGGCTTATTTTGCGTGCAGGCACAGCTCTATCAGCTTACCCGACAGCTTTGCCTGACGTAATGCGTCGAGCGTTATTTTTTCTCCTTGTTTAAGCATAATTTCGCCGTAGAAATTGGTTATGTTTTTATCCGCGGTTTTACCTATTAAGAATGAAAAGTCGCCGTATCTGCGTTTTATCGGAAAGCGCGCGCAATCTTTTTCCGCAGGGGCGGACGTGTTCGGACGAACGTCGTTGGGTATCGGTTCGGGCGTAGCTGCCGCGGGTTTTATTTTCGCGGTTGTTTTTACTTTTTTTACCGCAGGCTTTTTAATCAGTATTATATCGCCGATTGCGTAAATCCTTCCGCGCGGATACGTTTTGCCGTCGGCGTCGACAACCTTTGTCAGCTTTGCCGCGTTGTTGAATTCCGCATCGTCCACCTTACCCAGATATTTGCCGTCGGTGTCGAATATTTGTTGATTCGGGGTGATGGACGGTATATCCGTTTCGCCGTCAAGCCGTTCGTGCTCGTCGGCGACTATTGCGTTGGTTTTTGCGGCGGCATTCAGACGGAATTTTCCCGCGCGGGTTGTAATTACGCACGAGTTTAACGGCTTGCTCCAAGATACTGCGGTAATTTCGCCGAGACTGTTCCCTTCCGAATCGGTAACGGTTTTGCCTAAAAGTCGGTTTAATTTGTACATTATAACACTCCTTGCTGCAAATTTCGGATTTTTTTGAGCGCAGATACTTTCAAATACGTCCGTTTTGTTATATAATGTTAAGTGGATAAAACCGCAAAACGGGTTAATATCTCGGGTTTGTCCGTTAACTCTATTATATGCGTGCAAGTAGGTGTTTTAACAGTTATTTACGCAAAGAAAAAAGGAGAATGACGAAAATGGGATTTTTCAAATCGCAAATGTGGAAAATATTGGAGTGGAAGGACGACAGCCGCGACACATTGGTATACCGCTTTCCTATGGACGGCAAGGAAATAATGAGCGGTTCGCAGCTTACCGTACGCGAATCGCAGATTGCGGTTTTTGTGCATTTGGGTAAAATAGCCGACGTGTTCGGTCCGGGAAAATACAAGCTCACCACGAAGAATTTGCCGATTCTTTCCGGAATCGGCAGTATCTGGTATCAAGGGGAAAGCCGTTTCAAGGCGGATTTGTATTTTGTAAACACCAAGCAGTTTTTGGACAGAAAGTGGGGAACGAGCAATCCCGTGGCAATGCGTGATAACGAGTTCGGCGCAATACGCCTACGCGCCTACGGCAACTACGCGTTTAGGGTGACGGACGCTGTAACATTTATGAAGGAAGTATTCGGCACGCGCGGGTTGGTAACGCTGTCGGATATCGAAGGAAACCTTGCCAATTTGCTTGTTTCGCAGATGAGCGACACGATTGCGGAAAGTAAAATTTCGGCGTTGGATATGGCTATGAACTATTCGGAGTTCGGCGATATGATACGCGATAACGCCCGCGGCAGGTTTGCGGAGTTGGGACTGGAAATAACTGCCTTTACGGTTGTTAATATCAGCTTCCCCGAGACGGTGGAAAAAGCTCTCGACGAACGCACGAGCTTGGGCATTTTGTCCGACCATATGGGCGTTTACGCGCAAAAGAAAGCGGCTGACGCGCTTGGAGAAGCGGCTAAGAATCAAGGCGGAACCGGTACGGTAATCGGCATGGGCTTGGGTTCGTTTGTAAACGGACAAATGGGCGCTATGATGAATAACGTTCAGCAAACGGAGCAGAAGAAGTCCGATGACGAAAAGTATTGCGCGGAGTGCGGCGCGAAAATGAAGAAAACGGCTAAGTTTTGTCCCAATTGCGGAACAAGGGCTCAGCAGTCGGGCAAATGTCCCAACTGCGGCGCGGAAGCGGGCAGCGGTAAGTTCTGCCCCGAATGCGGAGAAAAGCTGAACTGATCGTATGCGAACGGACAACAAGGTACAACGCAAATCTCATCAGCGCAAATGCCCCAATTGCGGCGCGCCGCTGCGGTATAATCCCGCAAGCGGACGTTTGGCGTGCGATCATTGCAAGAGCGAGACGGAATTTTTCAAAAGCGACGACGTAGTAGAACGCGAGTTTTCCGAGCTGTTCGAACACGTAAAGTGGAACGAGAGCGAAGTGTCTTGCTATCGCTGTAAAAACTGCGGCGCAAGCGCGGTTCTTCCGCGTACGACGCTTGCGACGACTTGTCCGTATTGTTCGTCGCCCGTGGTAATAGACGAAAACGATACGGGGCTTGTTCGTCCCGATTCGTTGGTGCCCTTCGAGCTTACGCGTGACGACGCGGAACGGCAATTGGGAAAATGGAAACGCCGCAAAGCTTATGCGCCCAATTCCTTCCGCCGCAACGGCAAAGCGTGCAGTATTACGGGCGTTTACACGCCGGCGTGGACGTTCGATTTGGTCACAAGCAGTCATTATTACGGCAGGCTCGGCAGAACCTGTACCCGAACCGTGCGCTATAACGGCAAAACTCACACCGAAACGTATGTCAAGTGGTTTGACGTGGACGGAGTAGTGGAGCGGTCTTTCGACGACGTATTCGTAAGCGGCAATAACCATATTTCCGTTAATGATTTCGACGGATTGGAGCTTACCGACCAAGCTAAATACGTCGTTTACGGCGACGAGTATTTGCAGGGCTACGTCGCCGACAATTATACCGTCGAGCCGAACGAAGCGTACGGTATTGCAAAAAGCAAGGTCGATTCGCAAATATACACAGGTATTATGGACGAATACGACGCCGACCATGACGGCGGATTAAAGGTTGATACCGTTGTCGTTCAACGCTCGTTCAAGTATATGCTGTTGCCTGTTTATGTGGCAAATTGCACGTATCGCGGCAAGGTATATTCGCAATACGTATCGGGTTTGTTTTGCGACGATAACAAGAGCGTTGCCCGCGTACGCGGCAAAGCTCCCGTTTCTCCGTGGAAGGTTTTGGTGACGGTGCTTGTCTGTCTTGCTGCAGTTGCGGGCATAATTGCCGCCGTAATTTTGACGTCGGACAATTGGCTGCCCGATTTGGGAAACGGCTGGGATTTGGACTTTAAGTTATTGCCCAAGTTGCTGCGCGGACCGTTTAACCGCTTGCCAAAATAAACCGTTTGTTGTACAATAATACGGTCGATAATACTAAAAAGGAGATATATCGTTATGATAACTAAGGATATGAAAATAGTCGAAGTTTTGCAAGTTAAGCCCGAATCCGCGCAGGTATTCGGCAGATACGGAATGGGCTGCATTCACTGCCTTATGGCGCATCAGGAAACGGTGGAAGAAGCAGCTGCCGTTCACGGCGTAGACGTTGAAGAAATGCTCGCCGAGCTTAACGCGTAAAAGGGCAAACGGACAATTGAAAATGGGGTTATCGTCATCGATAACCCCATTTTTATGTTGCAGTCGTTGTTGTTTACTCAAACTTAACCGAATCCGCCCATTTTGTAAAATTGTCCTGCAATTTTTCCTTGTTGGCAGTCGTGCAGGCAAATTGAATCAACCAAAATGCATCTTTTGCTTTGAAAGTGGTGGCAAAGTAATAGTAAGTTTTGCCGCTCATAGTTTTTTCGTAAGAAAAGCTATAGTAGCTTTTACCTTCGGGCATATCTATTTTTGCACTGATTTTATTTTGTGACAAAACCGCATCGGTATATTGTTTCAAGCTGTACTTTTCCAATCCGGCAGCAAGACTGAATTCTTCCTTTAACGCGGTAACCAAAGCCGTTGTACTTTCGTAATAAGCCGTTTGCGAAGCAAGTTCCTTTTCCGTAAATTTCGTAGTTAACGTTATCGTCATGCCTGCCTTGGAATATTCCTTTTCCTTTTCGAAAAAGCAACCGCCGAGTAAAGCGAGCGTTAAGCATACCAACATAAGTAAAGCAAAATACCGTTTCTTCATAATATTCTCCCCTTTTATTTTATTGACGGCTATGTATTTCGCGACAGTCGTGGTTTTTACAATTATACCATATCAACGGGGGGGGGAGTGTCAACAATTAATAGGACAAAAATAAAACGGCAGCTTGCACAATATATTTTTGATCCGTTTTTAAGTATGATTGCTTAATTTTTACGTCGATACGAGCCGTCGCGGTGATTAAATAGTTGCAAAATAATATAACATATTTTTGAGATGAATATTGACTTTGGCGCAGAACAATGATAAAATAATAGTACTTAAACCAAGAGGTGCGTATTATGGATAATTGTTATAACAGAGCGCTGGAAGTTATGCAGGACAACTTCGGTCATATTGTGGAAATGAGTCTTGCGTCCTGCCGAAACAACCGCGTTTCCGTTCGCGAAGTAAACGCCTATTACCGCGACGGTAAAGTATACGTATTGTCTAAGGCAAGCAATTCGCTTATGCACGATATTGCCGAGTGCTCTCGGGTGGGGATGTGCCACGCGTCTCACAATATTTACGGAAACGCGCGTTCACTCGGTCATCCGTTGGAAGCTTCTAACGCCGAGCTGCGTAAATTTCTCAAAAAGCAGTTTTCTATGAACTACAACGACTACGTAGACGAGCGCGACCCCGAAATGCGCATAGTTGAAATAACCGTTACGCATGCGGAAACGTTTACGCGGTATCACCGTTACGAAATAGATTTCGAGAAAGCACTTGCTACGCGCGATCATACTCAGCCGGTGTATATTTACAGGTAAGCTGATTAAGAAAAATCCCGTCCCGACTAAACCGTCGGGGCGGGATTGTTATTATCGAATATTTTTTACGACAGCGCGGCTACAAGCGCGTAACCGAGTCCGCAGCAAACGCCGAAGGTTGCGGCTAACATAGCGACGGAAATAACGATTTTAAGCCACAGCTTGTCTACTCTTTTGATAATTACGACGTTCGTCGCGCTGAGTAATGCGGAAATTCCGCCGCCGATGGCTCCGCCTATTACGGGGACTATTTTGCATAGCGCCGTGGAATTGCCCCAAATCATTATCAGTATAAAGGGCAAAACGGACATTACTATTTCGTACCATTTGACAGGATTGACAATACGTACTTGATTTTCGCCCACGGTTAACGTGGCTCCCGTCAAAAAGTTCCCTTTCAATTCCGCCTTGGTGCCGTCTGCGGTTTCAAAGGTATTCTTGGCCACCTTATTTAACGGCTGTCCGTTGATATAAACGGTCTTTTTCCCCGTCCAAAAGGTTTCTTCGTAGATTATTTCGCCGATTTTGTCGTCTTGGATTACTTGTCGCATAGCTTGTCCCCTTTTAGTTTTTTTTTTACTTTTGCAGATAAAACTCTCCGCGGCAAAAATACCGGGGGGGGGGTAGTATCGGTTATATTATATTAAATTACGGCTAAATTGTCAATAAGTTATTGAAAAATACCGCGTTATTTTACTCCCCATTTAGCAAGCAGGGTGTCAACGTCCGTTATTTCCGCGCCGTAGGTACCTACAAGATATTGAATTCCGTAGTCGTAGTCTTCCTGCGTAAAGCAATCCGTTGCGTCCTTGGCAACGACTATGTTATAGCCCAAGCAGTAAGCGTCGGCGGTAGTGTGTCTTACGCACATATGGGTGTGCAAACCGGTCATAACTACGGTATCCACTCCGAGTTCGTGCAGCAACAGGTCAAGGTCGGTATGGAAGAAGCCGCTGTAACGGCGTTTGGGAACTACGTAATCCTTGTCGCACAAATGAAGCTCGGGAATAACTTCCGCGCCTTTTGTTCCCGCAATGGCATGGTCGCCCCACAGTTTCAATTCGTGGTCTATTCCTTTTACGTGAGCGTCGTTACAGAATATTACGGGTATTCCCGCCTTTCTTGCGCCGTCCAGCAGTCGGGCTGTTTGGGGGACTATCGCAAGCCCTCGGTCGCATTTTAACGCACCCGTTACGAAATCGTTTAGCATATCCACTACAAGTATGGCTGTTTTCATTTTAATCTCCTTTTTATGTTTACAGATGTAATCGGTTGCAATGTATTTTTGTCAACAAACAAATTATACTATTTTTATCCGTAAAATGCAATAAATGACGGCTCTTTTATTTGTAATGTCAATATGTATTTTGTTTTGAACGCGTTGGGCGGCGCTACGCCGTGAAAGCGTAGCTAAATATATTTTTTGCCGAAGCGGCTTTTTATAAACTTGCGCGCAATTGGCATTTGTGCTAATATATATATAGTAAAACTAATTTGCGCGTTATATGCGGAACGTCGGAGAAATCAATGGGCAAAGCGTTATTTACCAAGCTAAAAGAATCGCTTATTTCGGTATTGCCGGTTACGGTGATAGTTCTCGCGCTGTCTTTTATTCCTTTGGGCGGCAGTCAGCCGCTTACTTGGCAGGAACAGTTAACCTTCGGCGTGTCGGCGGTGTTTCTTATAATCGGAATAGGCTTATTCAACTTGGGCGCCGATATTGCAATGTCGCCTATGGGCGAACAGATAGGCGTAGGTCTTACCAAGTCCAAGAAGGTGGGCGTATTGGTTTCGGTGTGCTTCGTTATGGGCGTGCTGATAACCGTTGCCGAGCCCGATTTGTCGGTGCTGGCGGAACAGGTCAATGCCGTTATGAACGGTATGGTTTTGATAGTTACGGTAGGCGTAGGCGTGGGGCTGTTTCTCGTGCTGTCTATTTTGAAAATAGTTTTCCGTAAAAATCTGTCCGCAATGCTTATGTTTTTTTACATGGCATTGTTCGCTTTGTGCGCGGTGCTTGCGGAAAACGGTAAGCTCGACTTTCTGCCGCTGTCCTTCGACTCCGGCGGAGTAACGACGGGACCGATTACCGTTCCGTTTATTATGGCACTGGGCGTCGGAATATCCGCCACTATCGGCGGGCGCAATTCTACGGAAAACAGCTTCGGACTTATCGCGCTATGCTCTATCGGGCCGATTCTTGCCGTTATGATACTGGCGCTTACCGCCGACGGCGTTCCGAAGTACACGCTGCCCGACTATTCCGTGGCCGGAGCGCTTGAAAATATTTGGAAAACGCTGTTAGAGCATTTCCTTGACGTGCTCAAAGCATTGGCTCTCATCGTCGTGTTCTTTCTCGTGTTGCAGTTTACCGTACTCAAGCTTCCCAAGAAAAAGCTTCTGCAAATAGGCGTAGGCTTGTCCTATACGCTGGTTGGCTTGGTGGTGTTTCTTGTTGCCGTAACTGTAGGGTTTATGCCGGTCGGCTTTAAGCTCGGTCAGCAGATAGCCGCCTTCAACAGACCGTTTTTGGTAATATTGGGCTTTGTATTGGGTCTTGTAGTCGTGCTTGCCGAGCCTGCCGTGCACGTCTTGAACAAGCAGGTTTACGAAGCTACCGGCGGCGGAGTAAAGAAACTTGAAATGTTCATTGCTTTGTCCGTCGCGGTGGGTATTTCAATCGGTCTGTCGCTTATTCGTATTATATACCGTTTTTCGGTATTATACTATCTTATCCCGGGCTACTTGATTTCGCTGGGATTGTCCTTCTTTGTGCCGAAGCTATATACGGCTATAGCTTTCGACTCCGGCGGAGTGGCAAGCGGACCGCTGACTTCCAGCTTCATTTTGCCCTTCGCTATCGGCGCTTGCGCGGCGTTAAACGGCGGAGATAGGTCGAGAATTATGACTGACGCGTTCGGCATAGTGGCTATGGTCGCTATGACCCCGCTTATAACCATTCAAATATTGGGATTTAAGGCTATAACATCTGCAAAAGTGCGTCACAAGATAACGATGAAGCGTATTTTGAGCGCAGACGACGAACAAATTATTTATTTCAAATAGGAAACACGTTATGGCAACTAAAAATGTTAGCTCGAAATTACCGACGAAAAGCGTCGAAAAAAGCGTTATTAAAGCCGCCACTAAAAACGTGGCGAAGAAAGCTGCCGAGATAAGAAACAAGGTAAAAGCTAAACAGCAGGGCGGTAAAAACACGCTTTCCAGCAACCGTCTCAAGCTGCTTGTTACCATTGTCGGGCGCAGAAAAGCGGAATACTATATCGATTTTATTCAGTCGTTCGACGTAAATATGCAGTGCGTGGTAATGGCGCGCGGCACGGCTAACGAAAGTACGTTGGAGCTGTTGGGACTTAGCGATTCGGAAAAGGTAGTGATACTAAGCGTAGTTCAGGAAAACAGAATCCCCGACTTGTTGAGCGCGCTCGGGGACAAGTTCAACAGCATCAAGGACGGCAAGGGCGTAGCTTGGACCGTTCCGTTAACCAGCGTAATAGGAACGCTTATTTACGGCTTTTTGAGTAATAACCGCGAAACGGTAAAGGAGACCAAGTAATGAACGACAAATACCAAATGATATTGTGCATAGTTAACTCGGGCTTTTCCGAAACGGTTATGAAAGCTGCTAAGGAAGCGGGGGCGCGCGGCGGTACGGTAATACACGCGCGCGGCACGGCAAATAAGGAAGCGGAGCAGTTTTTTCATATTACTATACAGCCTGATAAGGAAATAGTTATGATTCTTGTAACGGACGGCATCAAGGACGCCGTGCTGCACGCGCTTTACCAGTCGGCGGGGCTCAAAACGGAAGGACAGGGTATCGCCTTTTCGCTGCCGGTAGACGAAGTGGTAGGTCTGACGGTAAGCGAGCCCGTAAAAGGCAAGAAGGACGACAATTCCGAACAAGTCGCCGATAAAGCGAAGCAAGCAGCAAGTAAGTCTGCGGACGCGTCCGAACAATAAGCGCGCTCGCGGCGTATAATGAAATGTTTGCAAGGAGACAATATGAACGCGACTTTGGTTGTTATGGCTGCGGGAATGGGAAGCCGTTTCGGCGGATTAAAGCAAATGGAGCCGGTTACTTCCGACGGAAAATGTCTGTTGGATTTTTCCGTATACGACGCTGTGCGCGCGGGCTTCGATAAGGTTGTATTTATAATACGCAAGGATATCGAGAGCGATTTCAAAACGCTTGTGGGTGACCGTATTGCGCGCAAGGTTGCTGTGGAGTACGTAATGCAGAATACCGACGTATTGCCGCAAGGGCGAACTAAACCGTTTGGAACGGGTCACGCGGTGCTATGCTGTAAAAACGCCGTTAACGAGCCCTTTGCAATAATTAACGCCGACGACTATTACGGCAGCCACGCTTTTGACGAAATCTACCGTCATTTAATCCGCGCGAGCGCAGGACAGTATGCTATGACGAGCTACAAGCTGGGCAACACGCTGAGTGCGAACGGCACGGTAACTCGCGGCGTATGCAGTATATCCGACGGCTATTTGGTAAAAATAACGGAAACGGCTAAGATAAACGACAAGTGCGTGTGCGAACAAACGGGCGAGCGTTTTAGTCCCGATACCGACGTTTCTATGAATTTGTGGGGGCTTACTCCCGATATATTTCCGTTTTTGGAAAACAAGTTTCGGCAATTCTTGCAAACTGCGGATTTATCCAAGGACGAGTTTCTTATACCTACGCTTATTTTCGACGCGTTGCAGGAGCGATACGCTACGGTAAAAGCGTACGAAAATCTCGACAAGTGGTACGGCGTAACCTACCGCGAAGATCTTGCGGAAGTAAAGCAAGCCGTAAGCGGTTTTATACAATCGGGGTTATACCGAGATATTTAAGACGGTATCATAATTTGCGGTCCGTACGCGTTTACGGATCGCATTTTTTTACGATAGCAGCAACAAAACAACAAAAACTCTTGTTTAATATACGGTAAAAGGTGTCACTATGGACGAAAAGCAAACGGATAGACTGCTTACACGGATAGCGGACGGAGATAACGACGCGTTCGTAGAGTTTTACGAACAGACCAAACGCGGAGTATTTTCCTTTTTGTATTCTTATCTCAACAATTACGCCGCCGTCGAAGACGTTATGCAAACGGTTTATCTCAACGTTAAACTTAATATCCGTCAATACCAATCGGGAACGAACGGCCGCGCGTGGCTGTTGCAAATTGCCAAGAACCTTGCGTTAAACGAACTTAAAAAGCGTAAAACTACGGAATATAAAGACGGTTTGATAACGTCAAGCGAACGACGGGAATCTACCGGCGAGATAAACGACCTTATGAACCGTGTTTTAACGGAAGAAGAACGGCGGATAATCGTGCTGCACGTTCTATGGGGATACAAGCACCGCGAAATAGCGAAAATGACAGGCGTGCCTACGGGTACGGTTACTTCCAAATACAAACGAAGTATAAACAAAATGCAGCAAGCGTTAAAGGGGGTGGAAGCGTGAAAAACTGGAAAAAATCTTGGTTGAACGAGCTTGATAACATAACTCCGAAGCTGAGCGACGAAGTAAAATCAGCTCCCATTCCTGCGCGCGACGGCAACGTTATCAACGACGGCGGAGTGGCGGTAAAACGGAGATATAATTCCAAGGCGTTGATTGTCGCCGCTGCGGCAATTTTGCTGTGTTTGGCGATAGTGGGTACCGTTTTGCTTGTTCCCAAGAAGCCGTCGGCGGGTGTGTTCACGGTGGAAATCAATCCCGCCGTCAGCTTTGTTACGGACGGCGACTTGGTTACGGGCGTTATGGCTGTTAACGAAGACGCGGACGTTGTGCTGTCTGTTTCGGAAGTGCGCGAAAATATCGTAGGCAAGAAAATAGACGAAGCGGTAATTTACTACGTAGACTGCGCGGCAAAGCTCGGATACTTGGATTTTTCCAATGACGGCTCCGCGGTAAGAGTAAGCGGCTGCAAGGATTTCGGCTCGGATAAGCTTCTCGACGGAATTAACGGCGCATTGCAAAATTACTTTACGCATAAGGGCGTATACGCCGTTGCGATAACCGAATCGGTAGATTTTGCGGAATACAAGGCTCGAAGCGGATTTGCGCAAGGCGATTCGTTGGCGGATATAATCGGAGTCGTCGGCGAAGGCAAAACGCTGTCGTTGGAGAGAAGCGCGGAAAATAAATCTGCCGAGCAATTGCAGCTGTCCTATAAACAGCTGATCGGAGATTACGACGAATTTATGCTTGTTCAAGTAAAGGATAACGTCAACAAAATCGTAGAAAGCGCGGCGGACGTAAGAGCTCTTAGAAGGCTTAACGAAGCAATAGAACAGAGCGCGGACAATCCATCGTTTTTATTAAAGGATTATTGGAGCGTAAAGTCGTACTATGCCGTCGCGGCGTACACGCAGGAGTTTTCCGCGCTTATGGACGAAATGGAAACGGCTTTAACAGAATATAAGAACAACTATGGGGTGGAATTTGCCGATAAATGGGCGGTAATATCCGCGGATACCAAGCTTGACAGGCTTCCCGTTCCGCTCGAAGAACTACAAGAATGGTTGGACGGATTGACCGCAGGTATAATAGAAAAGTTTTCCGCATTGCTGTCGGATATAATGGAAATAGCAGGAGTGCTTGACGAAGGAATTGGCGAGCTTATGAAGCTTCCGTCCAATGTGACGGAATTCGTCGCCAAATCCACTGAAATACTGCAACGCGATTTTAACAAACGTATCGACGAATATAAGGCGACATACGAGCAGGTACGTCAAGAAATCACCGCCGACGATTACGCAAGTTATATAAACGGTATAGCCGAGCGTTACGGCTCGCTTGGAGAGTATTGGAACGCCACTCGGTAAAAAAATCGGCAGTTTTTCAAATTATTGCAATAAAGCAAAATTGCGCGCTGTTTAATATGTGTAGAAAGAACAAAGGAGTGTGCTTTATGAAAAAGAAATTATCTGTGTTTCTTGTAACGGCAATGGCTTTGACGGCTTGTTTTGCCTTGACGGCGTGCGACTTCAACAAAAAGGCCGAAGCGGAAACCTTCGTTTCTATTGATATTAACCCGTCCATCGAGTTTACGCTGGATAAAAACAACAAGGTATTGTCCGTTTACGGTGCTAACGAAGACGGTCAAGTATTGCTGTACGGCGAAGAAGGTATCGTCGGCGCGGATATAGAAGTTGCAACCGCTAAGGTGTTGGAGCTTGCAAAAGAACTCGGTTACGTCAACGAAAATAACACTGTGGTTCAAACTACGGTATCTTCCGATAGAAACGGTAAAGACGAAGCCGTTTATAACAAAATTAACGCTCAGGTAGAAGCGTCCGCCGAAAAGCTTAGTCTGTCGTTGAAGTGCAGTACGGAAACGTCCTATTCGCTCAATCGCAGATTGGAACAATTAAAGGCGCAGTATCCCGACAGTGCGGCTATTCAAGGTCTGACGCCGTCCAAATTGAAATTGGTTATTTCAGCTGCGGAAAACGGTGAGATTACTATCGAAGCGGCAGCGGAAATGAACAATGCCGAGCTTATCAAGGCGATATCCGTTTCTCACGATAAAGCCGAAGCGTTTGCGACCGAAGCGTATAAACAAGCCAAGGCCGTAGCTTCATCGGCGTACGATCAAGCGGTCGGTATGGCTGTGGACGGCGTATATACGGCGTTCTATGCCAAAAGCGTATTGCAATTGCGGCATTTGGACAGCTGCTATCTCGGAGCAATGTATCAATCTTACAAAATGGGCTCGCGCGCTTTGCACGCCGTAGCCGACGGACTTGTGTTTGTGGAAAAAGTAAACGAATATACTATCGAAAACGAAGAGCAAATAACCGCAGTTTTGCAGGCGTTCGGTTCCGACGTGACGGCGGATGATCTCAAAAATTCCGACGGTAATATAACGCTCAACAGCATATATGCTTATGCCGACAAAACGTTTAAGAACAGTCAAGCGGCAGCGGATTTGGAAGAAATCAAGACCAAGCTTAACGCCGCGCTTGATACGATAGACGCCGAACTACAAGCGAAAATTGCCGAAGCTGCGGAAAAGTACGCTCCCCAAATAGAAAGTATTACGGAAGGAATAGACAAAATCGTAAACGCTCTGCCGGACAGCGTAAAGGAAATTGCGGAGACGGTATTTGCGGACCTTACGGATATGTGCAATAACATTGCCGCAATTATGCAGGACGGTAAGATTACTTCCGACGAAGTGCGCGCGATAGCCAAGCAAATGGAAGTCAAGGCGGGCGATACTCTCGCTAAAATAGAACAGGATTTGGACGAAGACGAGCTTGCCGAAATCGAAAGCACGAAGCAGGAACTTTTGGAAAAAACGGCTTCCGCCAAGAAGCAGATGGAAGAAGCTTTAACGAAAGCGGAAGCGGACGCCAAGGCTAAATTAGAAGAAATCAAAGCAAACCGCACAAACAAATAGATATCATACTGCAAAATAAAACGACGTGCCGAAACGGCGCGTCGTTTGTTTTTGTTATAAACGTTATTGTTTTTTGTTAAATCGCGTTATGGCTTATTTTGCAAAGTTTAGTATCAGCGCGCCGGGACCCAAGTGCGCTCCGATAATGGGTGAGATAAGCGTAAACTTTATTTCTCCGCAATTCGGATTGGCTTCTTTTACTTTTTCGGCGAGCTCTTTCGCGTTTGTTTCTTCGTCGGCGTGACAGATATACAGGGGATAAGGACTGTTAAGGTCGGCGTTAGCGAGATAAAATTCCACAAGTTTTTTTATGGACATTTTTACTCCGCGCTGCTTGCCCCAGTTGCGTAGCTTTCCGTCGGGCGTAAAAGTAATCAGCGGTTTGATATCGAATAACGAACCGATAACTGCCGTGCTTTTGGAAATGCGTCCGCCGTGAAGCAATGCGTTAAGGTCGTCTACGTAGCAGCAAGCGTCGATTTTGTACTTAAACACTTCAAGGTCGTAGTAGTTATCGCGAGCGGACATTCCGTTTTCTTTGTTGGCTATCATTTTTTCGCACATCATACCCATTGCGCCTTCCGCGCGCAGAGAATCTATAACCAACATTTCCGCGTCGGGATATTTTTGTTTGAAATTTTCCGCGGCGGTGCAAGCCGAATTGTATGTGGACGACAAACCGCTGGACAGACATAGATACAGCACGGAATATCCGTCCTTTAAGTATTTGTCGAAATACTCTTCGTAAACTGCGGGCGTAATTTGCGTCGTTTTTATGTCGGCGCGAGCTTTTACCTGTTTATAGAAGTCCAAAACATTCAGTCCGTTCGCTTCGCCGGTATATTCGTGCGCAGTGCCGTTTATTATAAATTCCATCGGCACAAGCTTTACTTTGTTATCGTCTATATATTCGCGGGCAACGTCTCCCGATACGTCCATAAACAATAAGTAATCTTTCATAAGTTCTCCTAACATATTCTGTTTTTATCGGGTAAAACATAATTATTATATCTTATGTACTGCGGTCATGTCAATTTCTTTTGCATTCGATAATTTACCAAATAAAATTCGATTTGATAAATTCTCCGTTGTCTACCAATACGTCTTCGCCCGTCATCGACTTGTTGACAACCGTCATAAAGTACGCGAATTCCGCTATCTCTGCAACGGTCGCCCATTTTTTCAGCGGAGTTTCCGCCATCACCGAAGTCCACAGCTCCTTGCTGTTTAGTATGTGCGCGTTGAGTTCCGTTATTACTCCGCCGGGAGACAGGCTGTTGGCCGTGGCGGAATAGGACGAAAGCCGCAGGGCTACGTTTTTCATATACGCCACCGTACCGCCCTTGCTCGCCGCATATTCGGGGAATTCCGCTCCGCTTCGCGCGCTTGCCGACGCTATAAACAACACGCTTTTAATCTTGTCGTGAAACGCGTATTTTTCCGTAACGCGTATGGTTCCTTTCAAGTTTACATCTATGTCGCGTTCGGTATTTTGTACTCCCGCATTATTTACAAGTATCTCTACGTCGGGTATTTGCGGCAGCTCGTCGGCAAAAATATCCGCTATGCAGTGAGTATATAGGCTATTCGTCAGAGTTTGCGGCTGTACGTCTATTCCTATGACTTCGTGTCCGTTTGCAAGAAATTTTTCCGCGATAGCCGTCCCTATGCCCGCGCTTGTTCCCGTAATAAGTGTTTTCATACGTTTTCTCCCGTCTTGTTTTCTTTGAATCGGAAGTATTCCGCGCCGACGTCGGTTCTTTTCCATTTTTTGCAAATGTTATAGCCTAATCGCGCGAATATCAGTTCGCACAGTAATTCCGCAACCATTCCCGCGGCTGCGCAGGTGACGCATTGTATCAACGTCCAGCCGAAGAAGAAGTGTCCGACTGTAAGCGCAAATATAAGATTGTCCGCAAATTGCGCTATTGCTGTGGAAACGTAGGCTCGGCAAACATATGCGATAAAGCCGTCGGGTTTGTGCTTGAATAATCTGCCTATTGCAAAGTTCAGAAAATTATTGATAACAGTCGAAACGGCAAACGCCGCCGAGCTGCCCAATACCACGTACCAAGCTCCGCCGAACGTACTGTTCAGCGCGCCGTTTACGGCGTTTTCGCTGCCCGCGTACGTAAACGATTGACTCCAATTTCCGGGAAAAACGCTTGCTGCGAACAATAGCAGACATACGAACAAATTGATAAGCAGGGCAAGAATACTGATTTCCGTGGCGGCTTTGGGACCGAAGTGTTTTGTCAATATGTCCATTGTCATAAACGTCAGCCACGATACTATAATTCCGCAGTCCAAGGCAAGCCAATCGAGCGGAATATCTATACTTTTATTCGCCAGCAAGTTCATTAAAACTATTGACAGGATAAATAACGAAAGCAAAACGGACGGTACGGATTTGAGTAAGATAACAAATTCTTGAAATTCTCTTTGGATTTTGTGTTTCACAACCGACTCTCCTTGTTTTTTATTTGAAAGTTGGTTTTACAAGGAACATCTTTTTCGTACACGATTATACAGGAAATTGCCGTCAAAGTCAAAAGTATTGCCGCAAAAACCATTAAATACTTGTACAAACCCGTTATTTTTGGTACAATGTAATAAACCCGTAAGGGATAGGAGAATTTATGAAAACAAAAATCGGCGGACAAGCCGTAATCGAAGGCGTTATGATGCGCGGTAATTCTTCCCAAGCGTTGGCTGTTCGCGACGAAATGGGCGATATCCGTTTGGAAACAAAGCGATTGCCTTCCAAGAAGCCTTGGTATAAAAAGGTTCCGTTTTTGCGCGGAATAGTAAATATGGTGCTCTCGATGATAGATGGTACCAAGATAATCGGCAAATCCGCCGAGATAATGGCGGGAGAAGAAATAGACGCTTCTAACGGCAAGGGTATGGGCGTGCTTATGGGGTTTTCAACCGTTATAGGCGTTGCGCTTGCGGTTTGTCTGTTTATTTTGCTGCCTACCGGTATAACTGCGGGTATTTTCAAGCTTGCAAGTCTTGACGTAAACAGTCTCGATTGGGTTTGGTTGAAGTCGTTGTTGGAAGGCGTAATGAAGATGGTTATATTGATACTTTATATGTGGTGCATATCCCGTATGAAGGAAATCAAGCGGCTGTTTATGTACCACGGGGCGGAGCACAAGACAATTGCCTGCTACGAAAGCGAAATGCCGTTAACCGTCGAAAACGTTCAAAAGTGCAGTCGCTATCACGATCGCTGCGGGACGAGCTTCATCGTGTTCGTCGTGGTGCTGTCCATTGTTTTAATGATGATATTGGATATTATCTGCGCCGCCTGTAAGTTTACTCTGTTTATCGAAAAGTGGTGGCTGAGAGCATTGCTCAAGTTGGCTTTGTTGCCCCTAACCGCCGGCATAAGCTACGAAGCGCTTATGCTTATGGCGCGTTCCAATTTCGTTTTGTTCCGACCGTTTAAGTGGCTGGGCAAACAGTTTCAGCGTTTGACTACAAAGGAGCCTGACGACGGTATGGTGGAAGTGGCGATAACTTCCTTTAACGCCGTGTTGGAAATGGACGCCGACGAGAACACCCCCGAAGTCAAGTTTCCAGCGCCTATTACGCTTGCGGAATTTACTCGTCAAGTAAAGGAAAGCGGTATAACGGAATATGCGGGTAAGCAGGATTTCGATTGGTTGCTGTGCGCTATACTAAAGATAAAGCGAGAAGATTTGTCTAAGGAAATTGCCGTTCCCTTCGGATGGTCGATTAGACTTAACAAAATGAAGGAACGTTTGGCGGCGGGCGAGCCTTGGCAATATGTTGTGGGCAGCGTAGAGTTTTACGGAAGGACCTTCGAAGTTAACAAATCGGTGTTAATTCCGCGGCAGGAAACGGAGTTGGTTACCGAACAGCTTGTAAAGCGTCTGAATAAGAAAAGCACCGTTCTGGATTTATGTTGCGGCAGCGGAGTAATAGGTATTACTGCGGCTCTCGAAACGAATGCTACGGTAACGCTTGCGGACGTATCCGACGAAGCGTTAAAGGTTGCCAAGGCCAACGCCAAGCGCAACAAAGCCAAGGTGGACTTTATCAAGAGCGATATGTTCGCAAATCTTTGCGGCAAGTGTAACGCCATAATTTGTAATCCGCCATATGTGGAATCGGACGTTATTCCGACGCTTGACGACAGCGTTAAAAATTACGAACCGCATTTAGCTCTCGACGGCGGTAAGGACGGATTGAATTTTTATCGGATACTTGCCGAACAAGCGCCTAAGCATTTGACAAAGGGCGGTTTGCTTGTTTTGGAAATAGGCTACAATCAGGGCGAAGCCGTCAAGGGCTTGTTGGAAGAAAAATTCGACGTGGAAGTTATGAAAGACTACGGCGGAAACGATCGCATAGTTATCGCCGCGTTGAAAAAGCCCGCAAAAAAATAAAAGGAATTTACAGTATATATGATGACAGACAAACTGGACAAAATTATCGCCAGATACGATTTTCTTACGGACGAAATATCCAAGCCGGAAGTTATAGCGGATAACAATTCGTGGAAGAAGCTGGTTAAGGAACACAGCTCGCTTACTCCTATTGTCGAGTGTTATAAGGAGTACAAAAAAACCGACGGCGAGCTGCAAGCCAATCTCAGCGCATTATCTGGCGAAACGGACAGAGAAATGCTTGCGTTGCTGCACGAAGACATTGCGGCAAGCAAAACCCGTTTGGAAGAGCTTAACGAGCAGTTAAAGGTGCTGCTGCTGCCCAAGGACCCCAACGACGACAAGAACGTTATAGTGGAAATCCGCGCGGGCGCGGGCGGTGAAGAAGCTGCTTTGTTTGCCAACGAAATACGCCGTATGTACTATATGTTTGCGGAAAAGAACCGTTGGAAAATAGAAGAAATCGACGTTGAAGAAAACGAATTGGGCGGACTAAAAGAAGGCTCCTTTATGGTTGTAGGCGACGGCGCGTACAGCAAGTTCAAGTTCGAAAGCGGCGTTCACCGCGTTCAGCGCGTTCCCGACACCGAAAGTCAGGGGCGTATCCACACAAGTACCATTACGGTTGCTGTTCTTCCCGAAGCGCCGGACGTGGATATCGAAATACTGGACAAGGACTTGAAGATAGACACCTACCGCAGCAGCGGCGCGGGCGGACAGCACGTAAACAAGACGGAGAGTGCCATTCGTATTACCCATTTGCCAACGGGGATTGTTGTTAACTGCCAAGACGAACGCAGTCAGATAAAAAACCGCGAAAAGGCGATGAATATACTCAAAAGCAAGCTGTACGACCATTTTCAAACTCAGGCGGACGCGGAATACGCCGCCGCGCGTAAAAGCCAAGTTGGCACGGGCGACAGAAGCGAACGTATACGTACCTACAACTTTCCGCAAGGGCGCGTTACCGACCATCGCATAGGGCTTACGCTGTATTCTATCGAAAGCTTTATGAACGGCGACATAGGCGAAATGGTGGAAGCCTTGCGCATAGCCGACCAAACGGCTAAGCTTCAAGACGCAGGCGAATAACGTCGGATAAAACTTAATATTCGATCTTTTTCAATGAACGTCGGCGAAACGGATTGCATTACGTACGGTCTTGTTCCCGAAGTCGAGCTGCGGCTTGCTTCGGTTAAAAGGCGTGTGGCGGGCTTTTGCCCGTCGCAATATATTGCAAACAAGCGTTTCATTGAAATAATGAAACGCTTTTTCGTTGTCCGTTTTTACAACTGAAATTGTTGAGAGATTGAGAAACAACAAAATTTTATTAGCGACCGAGTAGGAAAAGCAAACCGTTTTACGCCATATCGGTCAAGCGACGCAAAGCGAAAAAATATTGCAATAAAAACAAGGAGAATATTTATGGATAACAGGACGGGAGTGGTGGCCATAGTTGTAACAAGCAAGGACGCTGTGGCGAAGGTTCAGACGGTGTTAAGTGATTTCGGCGAGATAATTGTCGGACGTATGGGCGTGCCTAATCATACTACGGGACGTAACGTAATTGCATTAATAGTCGAAGGTACGGTGGAACGCATTTCCGCGCTTGTGGGGAATTTGGGCCGCATAGTTGGCGTTACTGCGAAAAGCGTCTTGACGCCCGTTCAATAACGTAAATAGGGAGCAATAAAATGAAAAAAATTGTCATTATTATTTTGACGGTTATAACCGCTTCTTTCGTTTGGGCGTTTGCCGGCTGCGACACGGATACTTCCTTGCAGGTATACGTCCCCGACGGCGCGCCTGCGCTTGCCGTTGCTAATATAATAAGCGAAGGCAAAGCGGGCGGCGTAAAGGCGGAAGTAACGGTTTCTACGGGCGACGACGTAGTAAGCAAATGCGCAAGCGGTCAGGCGGATATTGCTCTTGTTCCTACAAACGCCGCGGTAAGACTGTGTTCGGTCAATCCGTCCTATTCTTTATTTACGGTTAACGTATGGGGGCTGTTGTATGTTATAGGATATCGAAACGTTCAATCGCTTGCAGAGCTTGCAGGCGCAAACGTAGCAAGCATAGGTCTCGGCAATACGGGCGAATATCTGTTCAAGCGCATACTGGCAAGCAGCGGAACGAGCCTAAACGACGTAAATATCAAGTACGTGGACGACGGAACAACGGCTATCGGTATGCTAATGCAAAACAAGTGCGACTTCGCGCTTTTAGGAGAGCCTGCGGCAACCAACGCAATAAATAAGGCTGCGGCAAGCGGAAAAACCCTGTATCGCGTGTTCGACCTGCAAGCGTTGTGGCGCGACGTAACGGATAGCGGCGAAACGGGCTATCCGCAGGCGAGCGTGATAGTAAAAAAATCTCTTTTGAAGCAACGCGGTTTTGCCGACGCGCTGTATAAGACTTTGACCGACAACGCCGCATTTTTGTCTGCAAATGCCGACAGTCTTAACGATCTGCTCCAATCTGCGGGCAGTCTGCTTGACGTAAACTATACCGCAGATATAATAAGCCGCTGCAATATAAGGGCGGTAAAGGCAAACGGCATAAAGCAGGAAATTTTCGATTATCTTTCCGAGTTCGGCGAGCAATTTACCAATCTGTTAAAGGACGTTATTTACTATGACTTCGACGGCGAAAAAGCTTCTTAAAGAATTTTTATTTGCGGTAGCGTTTATCGTCGCGATATTCGTAATATGGCTTATTGTGTTTTTATCGGTTAATAACGATATGCTGTCCCCGTCTCCTTGGCGGGTTATTGCGCTGACATTTTCACTTTTAGGTAACGGCGAAACGTATTTGGCGTTGCTGTCTACATTGCTGCGCGCGGCAATCGCCTTCGCCGTTTCTATGGCGGCGGCGCTGGGGACAAGCTTGCTTACAGGTGTATTGCCGTCGGCAAAGAAAACCGCGGATAAGTGCGTAATGCTTCTGCGCGCTCTGCCCACGATGTCAATAATACTGATTACGCTTATTATGTTTCCGTCATCATTCGTCCCCGTAATCGTGGCGTTTTTGGTAGCGTTCCCCATTATTTACAGCGCGTTTTCGCGCGAGATATATGCGGAAGCGCGGCTTTTTGACGTATGCGTTTCGTACGGAGTGACCGCGACCAACAAAACGCGGTACGTTTTGTTGCCCTGCGTTAGGCGCGCGGTTGTTACGCAGGTGTCGGATACTCTGCCGCTGTGTATCAAGGTGGTTATAGCGGGCGAAGCCTTGGCTCTGCCTGCGTACGGATTGGGCAAGCAAATGTACGTAGCCAAGGTCAATTTGGATACTGCCAAGGTGTTGGCTGTAACGCTGCTTGCGCTTGCAGTATGCTTTATAATACAAGGAGTAGTGGCGTTATGTCGCAAAACGGTGAAATAATCTTACGCAACGTAGGTCTTTCCTACGGCAAAGAAATAATTTACGAAAATTTCAACGCAGTTTTTCCGCAAGGCGTAAACGTAATTCTCGGCAGATCCGGCAGCGGCAAAACCACGTTGCTCAATATCATTTCGGGGCTTATTTCTCATTCGGGCGAATGCGTGTCGGACAAGGCGGCGGTAGTATTTTCCGAGCCTGCGCTTGCGCCCGTTTCGGTGGAAAATAACGTTCGTATGGTGCTTAAAAAAGCGGATTGCAATGCTGTGGACGAAGCGTTAAAGCTGGCGCGTATCGAAGATAAGCGCAAACAAAACGCTTTGACGCTTTCCGACGGGGAAAAACAGCGCGTAGCTCTTGCGCGGGCTTTTGCAAGCAAACGCAAGGTACTGCTGTTAGACGAGCCTTTTGCGCGGTTGGACTACGGCGTTAAACGTCGGCTGCACGATACGTTGATTGACTATTTGCAGACATCGGCTGCTACGGTGGTTATGGTAACGCACGATGTGGACGAAGCGTTGACTCTTGCCGACAGAATATACTTTTTGGACGGCAGACCGTGCTGTCTAACCGAAGCAGCTTCGTTATCCGCGCCGCCGAGCAAACGCGATATTTACGGCGCGGAGTACGAAGCTTTAAGAAAACAAGTGTTGAATTTATTTTAACTTCGCCGCGCTGTCGCATAAGCTGTTTTTAACAAAAATTTTTGATAGTACCATAGTTTTTATGTATTGCAATTACGCCGTATTTCGTTTGTCGAAAACGGCGTTTTTTGGTAAGATTTTAACTGTTCGTTTATATTTTACTATAAGGAGAATACGAAATGAAGGGCTCTAATTTACCTTTTCAAGGCACTGTGGAGCAAGAGCGGCAATTGCGCGATAAGCTTGCCGAATTAAAGCCGCAGGGCGGCGCGCTTATGCCCGCATTGCAGTATGCGCAGGAACTGTACGGCTATTTGCCCTACGAAGTTCAAAAAATTATCGCAGATGAATTAAACGTTACCTTGTCCGATGTTTACGGCGTGGCAACGTTTTATTCGCAGTTTTCGCTGTTTCCCAAGGGGAAGTATCAAATAGGTATTTGCTTGGGTACTGCGTGTTACGTCAACGGCTCGGGCGAAATCTACGACAAGCTGCGTAATGTACTTGGCATAGAGAGCGGCGAATGTACGTTGGACAGGATGTTTTCGCTGGACGCTACGCGTTGCGTGGGCTGCTGCGGAATGGCTCCAGTTATGACCGTGAACGGCGACGTTTACGGCAAGGTTAAGGCGGACGACGTTGAAGAGATTTTGTCAAAGTACTCCGCAAAGGAGAACAAAAATAATGGATGAAAAAACGCTGAGAAAAATCAAGGAACGCTTAGGTGCTGATATTGCGGCAAGGCAAGCGCACTTGGCAAAACAAAACGCGCGTTTCGAGCGTCAGGTATTGGTCTGCGGCGGCTCGGGCTGTTCATCGGGTAATTCGAAAAAGATTTACGACGAGTTTGAGCGTGAAATTAAAGAAAAATCGTTAGTCGGCAAAGTAAATCTCGTTATGACAGGTTGTTTCGGCTTGTGCGCGTTGGGTCCGGTTGTAATAATTTACCCCGAGGGATCTTTTTACGCAAACGTTAAGTCGGAACACGTAGAAGAAATAGTAGACGGACATCTTGTAGGCGGCAAGCCCGTAAAACAGCTGCTGTACAAAGAAACCGTCAACGAGAACGGAGAAATAACGCCGCTTGCAGATACGGATTTTTATCGTAAGCAAAGCAGACTTGCTCTGCGAAACTGCGGCGTGATAGACCCCGAAAACATTGAAGAATATATTGCCCGAGACGGATACTTCGCGCTGTTAAAAGCGTTAAATATGCCGCGCGATAAAATTATAGAAGAAGTTTCCGATTCGGGGCTTCGCGGCCGCGGCGGCGCCGGTTTTTTGACCGGTCGTAAATGGAAGTTTACTTACGACGCGCAGTCCGACGTTAAATATGTGGCGTGTAACGCCGACGAAGGAGACCCCGGCGCGTTTATGGACCGTTCGGTATTGGAAGGCGACCCGCACGTAGTATTGGAAGCGATGAGTATCGCAGCCTATGCCGTAGGTGCAAATCACGGTTTTATTTACGTACGCGCAGAATATCCCGTAGCGGTGCACCGTCTGCAGGTGGCAATAAAGCAATCCCGCGATGCAGGCTTGCTCGGCAAGAATATTTTGAATAAAAATTTCGATTTTGACATCGAAATCCGTCTCGGAGCAGGCGCGTTCGTATGCGGAGAAGAAACCGCTCTTATGACGAGCATCGAAGGCAAACGCGGCGAGCCACGTCCCCGTCCTCCGTTTCCGGCGGTTAAAGGTCTGCGCGGAAAACCCACTTTGCTAAACAACGTGGAAACATACGCGAATATACCTCAGATTATTTTGAACGGCAGCAAATGGTTTTCTTCAATCGGCACGGAAAAAAGCAAGGGAACGAAGGTTTTCGCATTGGGCGGAAAAATACATAATACGGGTCTGGTAGAAGTCCCTATGGGTACGTCGTTGCGTGAAATCGTATACGAAATAGGCGGCGGTATTCCCAAAGGCAAGGCCTTTAAGGCTGCGCAAACGGGCGGACCGAGCGGCGGCTGCATACCTGCGGAACTTATCGACACCGAAATCGACTACGAAAGTCTGCAAAGTATCGGTTCTATGATGGGCAGCGGCGGACTGATAGTTATGGATGAAGATAACTGTATGGTAGACATAGCCAAATTCTTTTTGGAGTTTACCGTGGACGAGTCGTGCGGAAAGTGTACCCCGTGCCGCGTCGGAACAAAGCGTTTGTATGAAATGCTTTGTAAGATAACCGACGGAAAAGCCACGCTCGAAGATCTTGATAAAATGGAAGAACTGTGTCACTACATTCAGGACAACTCGCTATGCGGCTTGGGACAATCCGCGCCCAATCCGGTATTGTCTACTTTGAAATATTACCGTAAAGAATACGAAGCGCATATCGTCGACAAGGTGTGTCCTGCAGGCGTGTGCAAATCCTTGATAAGGTACGAGATAGACCCCGACAAGTGTATAGGATGTAATCTATGCGCGCGTAACTGTTCGGCAAACGCAATACGCGGTACGGTTAAAAAACCTCACGTAATCGACCCCGAAGCATGTATAAAATGCGGTATTTGCGAAACGGTTTGCCGTTTCAAGGCTATCAAGAAGGTGGGTGGCAAAGTTTGACAGCGCATTCATCGCGTAATGCGGGCTACGTTTGGCTTATGTCTCGGTCATGTACGTCTATGTACACTCCCTTCGGCATTTCGCCAACAGTTGCCTGCCTAACGCGCGCCTGCGCTCTCAAACAAATTTCTTAGTAAGGAGATAATTTTTAATATGGTAAATCTAACTATAAATAACGTCCCCGTATGCGTCAAGGAAGGCAGCACTATTCTCGAAGCGGCGCGCAGTATCGGAATAAAAATCCCTACCCTTTGCCATATGAAGGAGCTAAGCGAGCTGGGCGCGTGCCGCGTATGCGTAGTGGAAGTAAAAGGAATGCGCAGTTTGGTCGCCGCGTGCGAATACCCCGTTTACGAAGGTATGGAAGTATATACAACCACTCAAAGGGTGTTAAACGCGCGCAAAATAACCTTGGAACTTATTTTGTCGGATCACCGCAAAGACTGTTTGTCCTGCGAACGCAATACAAATTGCGAGCTGCAAAGGCTTGCGTATAAGTACGGCTGCGACGCCAATAAGTTTGCCGGCGAAACGCGTAACTTCGTTTACGACGACTCGACGGACTATCTCGTCCGCGACAACAGCAAGTGTATTTTGTGCCGCAGGTGTATCGCCGTTTGCAAAAAGGCGCAGGGCGTAGGCGTAATAGGCGCAAACGAACGCGGCTTCAAAACTCACGTCGCGTGCGCTTTCGATATGAAGCTTGTCAATACTCCGTGCGTAGGCTGCGGACAGTGTATTACGGTGTGTCCTACGGGCGCATTGAAGGAAAAGGAAGAAATCGTCCGCGTTCAGGAAGCGTTGGCAAATCCTGACAAGTACGTCGTCGTAGGTACCGCCCCGTCCGTCCGCGCGGCATTGGGCGAAAATTTCGATCAGCCGCTTGGAACCAACGTTCAGGGCAAGATTAACACCGCGCTTAGGTATCTCGGTTTCAAAAAGGTTTTCGACGTCAATTGCACGGCGGACTTCACCATTATGGAAGAAGCCAACGAGCTTATCGAGCGGCTGCAAGGCAAGGGCAAGCTGCCCATGTTTACCAGCTGCTGTCCGGGCTGGGTAAGCCACGCCGAGAAGAACTATCCAGAGTTGTTGCCCAATCTGTCTACGTGCAAATCGCCGCAGCAAATGTTCGGCGCGTTGGTCAAGGGATTATTCGCCAAGAAAAACGGCATAGACCCGCGTAATATTTTCGTAGTGTCCGTTATGCCCTGTACGGCTAAAAAATACGAAAAGAAGCGCACGTTTACCGACGGAATGTCGGATATCGACGCAGTGTTGACTACGAGAGAATTGGCAAGGCTTATTCAGGAAAACGGCATATTGCTCAACGAACTTCCCGATGGCGAAACGGATAGCCCGTTCGGAGAATACACAGGCGCGGGAATTATTTTCGGCGCGACCGGCGGCGTTATGGAAGCCGCTTTGCGTACGGCTGCGAGCGTATTGGAACCCAACGCTCCGTATACCAAATTGGAATTCGACGAAGTTCGCGGTTTGGACGGTGTAAAGGAAGCCGTTTACAGAATTGCCGGTAAGGATATTAAAATCGCCGTCGTAAACGGACTTAAAAATGCCAAGGCGGTATGCGATAAAGTTAAGGCGGGAGAGAGCGACTATCAGTTTGTAGAAGTTATGACCTGTCCGGGCGGCTGCGTTATGGGCGGCGGACAGCCGATTAAGGCTACGTTTGTAAAGCATAAAAACGAAGTAGCGCAAAAGCGCGCGTCCGTACTGTACAAGGCGGACAAGGCTATGTACAACCGCCGCAGTCACAAAAACGGCTCCGTTTTGGACGCGTACGCCAACTATTTGGGCGAGCCTTGCGGTAAGGAAGCGCACAGATTACTGCATACTTCTTATTCGGCAAAACCCGCCTATGTCAAGGAATAGTGAAACGCTTTCTAACGCGAAAAAAATAAAAGTTAATTATCGCTAAAAGTATTGAATTTTACTCCGAAATGATATAAAATATATACAGGAAACGCAAAAAGGGTTTCTGTAAACAGGAGGATACTCAATTGATAAATGTTATTTACGGCGCAAAGGGCTCGGGAAAAACAAAACAAATTGTTGCTGACGCAAATGCGTACGCCGAAAACGCAAAAGGCGTAGTAGTGTATTTCGACAGAAGCAACCACCGTATGCACGACCTTCACCGCAATATCCGTTTGGTAGACGCGTCTTATTACGGACTTCACAGTCAACGCGACATACTGTCCTTCATCAAGGGAATGTTGGCTACCAACTTCGATATAGAAATGATTTACATCGACGGACTGTCCAGACTGCTGGACTGCAACGTAAGCGAACTTGCCGAGTTGTACGAAGGCTTGGAGCAGATTGCAAACGAACACAAGGTGGAATTTACCATTACCGCCAGCGGAGCGAAAGAAGACTTGCCCGAGTTTGTTCAGAAGCATATAAAGTAATTATAATTAAAGCAAGCAGCCGACGTATACCGTCGGCTGCTTTTTATTTTGTATTTTACGGTTGACTGCGTCCGCCGCCTATTCGCGAAACAAGCTCCCACGTGGCGGGACCGACTATTCCGTCTACGGCAAGTCCGTTCTCCTGTTGGAATTCTCTTACGCCTTGCTCGGTATTCGCGCCGAATATACCGTCCGCCGCTCCTACGGGATACAGCTTGGAAGTCAGCTTTTCCTGTAAGTATTTGACGTACGTGCCGCGGCTTCCGCGCCTTACGGTAGGACGCGGCGGAAGCACAAGCAACGTTCTCCATGTTTGCGCGCCTACAACTCCGTCGGGAACAAGACCGTTGGTCTGCTGGAAGCGCGTGACCGCATTGACGGTATTGGTGCCGAATATGCCGTCTACTACCAGATTGAAGCCGTTTTGGTTAAGCATAAGTTGCAGCAGGTATACGAAATCCGATTTGCTTCCCGTACGTAACAGCGGGTAGTTGGATAGCTCGTTGCGCGTAACGAAATTGCGCGCAAGAAATACGCAAACACCGCGGCAGGTTTCTTCCGCCGCTTCCGTTTGGTAATCGGGGTCGCGCATGAGCTTGGCTTCTTCGAAGTTGGTCATAAATCCCGGTTCGATAAGCGTAGATGTACAGTTTACGCTTTGAAGCACTCCTACGTCCGTCAGTGTCGAAACGCCCCGTCCGCGCTGTTCCGTGCCGTTTATCAGCTGTTCGTATACGTCTTCCGACAGCATACGCGACAGTCGCGCGTTGACGTTGCGGGCGGAGTAGAATACCGATATTCCGCTTGCGGAATTGAACGTGTTGCCGCTGCCAAAGGCGTTGTAGCCGAATGTGACGAGAAGGGTCAAGCGCTGCGCATTGATACGTCTTACCCTTTCGGATATGCTTGTGTCGGTAATCTCCGGTTTTACGTCGTATACCGCAAGCCCGTTGCGCAGGCACGCTTCCATAAATTTTATTTTAGCGGGTCGGTTGAATTGATTTTCGTAAAAGGGAACGTTGAGATAAGGCATTACGGGCGTGCGTTTGCCTTGCGTAAACGGATTTTGCCCGTGTTCGTCGTTTGCGCCTATGTAGTAAGTTGCCATTGTTCACTCCTAAGCGATATTAGTTATCTTTACGCAAAACTTGCCGTTTTGCTTATATAGCTAACTAAGTATATGACGCTTGGGAGCTTTTTTGTTACAATAAGGGGCGGAAAACGTTTGCGAATACGCAGACGACCTTTTCCCACCAGCGCAGCTTTACGTTGGTAAGCATAGGTTGGCTTTGGGCGATTACGGCGAACATATCCTGTTGCAGCTCGGTTACGGCTTGCGCGTCGTACATAAATACGCCGCATTCGTAGTGGTGTACGAAGCTGCGGTAGTCAAGGTTAATCGTTCCTACTACGCCTACTTTGCCGTCGGCGACAATGCCCTTGGCGTGAATAAAGCCCGGTGTGTAGGAATATATCTTTACTCCCGCGTCCACTAACTTTCCGCAGCCTTGTCTCGTCATACAATATACCGCCTTTTTGTCGGGAACGGCGGGTATTATGATATTTACGTTTACTCCGCGAAGCGCAGCTCTGCGCAGCGCGTCTACAAACGCGTCGTCTACTATCAGGTAGGGCGTGGTAATATACAGATCTTGCTGCGATTGGTTTATTATGTTGAGATAAACGCTTCTTGCAACGTAGTCGCGGTAAATGGGCTTGGGACCGTCGCCGAAAGGTATTACCACTCCGCAGTCTTGTGTTTTCTCCTGCTGTTCGTCGCCGAACGAAGCGTAGATATATTTTTCGAACGGCTCCGTTGCGTTTTGCGCCATATCGAACATTTGCAGGTACATAAGCGAAAGCGACGCCACCGCCGCGCCTTTGAGTCGTACCGCCGTGTCCTTCCAGTATCCCAACGGGTGCGTTTCGTTAATATATTCGTCGGCAATGTTTATTCCGCCTACGTATCCCGTTTTTCCGTCTATTACGGTAATTTTGCGGTGGTCGCGGTTGTTGTATACTGCGGAAACTATCGGTTTGAGCTTACCGAAACGTATGCACTTTATTCCCATCTTGCTTATTTTGCGGTTGAAGGAGTGCTTTATGTGCGGCAAACTTCCCACGTCGTCGTACATAAGCCGAACTTCTACGCCTTCTTTGGCTTTGCGCAGCAGGACTTCCAGTATCCTGTCGAACATTTTGCCGCGCTCGACGATAAAATATTCCATAAAAATAAACTTTTCCGCTTTGTTAAGCTCGATTATAAGGTCTTCGAAAAACTTTTCCCCGCAATCGAAGTATTTGGTGTCGGTAGCAGTAAAGGCAAATTCCCCCATTTCCTTGAGATAGTTTATTTGTCCCTTTACATTTTGCGGAGCGTCTATATCGATTTCGTTCAGTTTGTGCTGCGGCAGCTTGGCAAATAGTTTGCGTTCGCGTCTGCTTGCATAATTGCGCGAAAAGGAAAAGTACAGCATAACGCCCACAATCGGAACGGCGGCTACGAGTATCGCCCAAGGCAGCTTGCCGTCCACGTTCATATCGCGATTGATAAGTCCGATTAGCACCAATACGGCTATAATAGACGTTGTAATACGTATCGGAACGTAGTAGCTGTTAAAAAATTGCAGTATAACGGAGGCTATGCCTATTTGCAGGACAATCGCCAAAAAAATCAACGTGAATCTGCTGAAAAATATTTTGAAAAATTTTTTCATTTTATCACTCCGTACCGTACAATCGGTTTGCGTAAAAAATTATATCACTGTTTGAAGCGTTTTTCAAGTTGTACCGTGTAATTGCGCGCCGCAGGCGAATAATATCGGTTTCGTAGCATCCGCGGCTTGTCTGCGTTCATTTACTATTTTTCGCTTTTTTATTCGCGCATATTCCGACTGCAACTACTTTATCGACAGTATAGTACGCTTGCCTGAAAAATAGTTGCGGTTACGCGGTAAAAAATTGACAAAAAATTGTTTTGGTCGTATTATAAATGTATATGAAAAGCGGCAAAGACGTATTGATATTGGGAATAGAAAGCTCTTGCGACGAAACGGCGGCGTCCGTTGTAAAAAACGGCAGAGAAATTTTGTCCAACGTAGTATTGTCGCAGATAGATATTCACAAGGTTTTCGGCGGGGTTGTTCCGGAAATCGCCAGCCGCAATCACGTGGAAGCGATAGACAAGGTTGTTCGTCAAGCGCTTGCGGAAGCCGACGTAACGTTGAATGACGTTAATGCCGTTGCCGTAACCTACGGCGCGGGGCTGGTAGGGGCATTGCTTGTGGGCGTATCCTACGCCAAGGGTCTTTGTCAGGCAAGCGGGCTTCCGCTTATTGCCGTCAACCATATAGAAGGGCACATTTGCGCCAATTATATTACTTATCCCGAGCTTCAACCGCCGTATACCTGCTTGCTTACAAGCGGCGGACATACGGCTATCGTGCGCGTTGTCGGCTACGATAAATACGAAGTGGTTTGTTCCACGGTGGACGACGCGGTGGGCGAAGCGTTCGACAAGGCGGCTCGCGTATTGGGTTTGTCCTATCCGGGCGGTCCGCAGATAGACCGTCTGTCAAGCGCGGGCAAAGCTGCGTACAAGTTTCATTCGGTAATTACCGCCAACGGCAATTTCAGTTACAGCGGACTTAAAACGGCAGTTATCAATCTTGTACATAACGCCGAGCAGAAGGGAGAAAAAATTGACAAAGCCGACGTAGCCTGCTCATTCAACAAGGCGGCTGTCGACGGGCTTATAGAACGCTTGCGCCGTGAAACCGCCGCAAACGGGCTCAAAACGGTAGCGGTGGCAGGCGGAGTAGGTGCAAACGGATATCTCCGCAGCCGAATGAAGGAGTTCGAACGGGACGGCTTTACAGTGTGTTTGCCGCGGCTCGACCTGTGCGGCGATAACGCCGCAATGATAGCGTCAAGGGGTTATTATTCTTTCGTCAACGGCGAATTCGCCGATCTTACCCTTAATGCTACGCCTACGTTAAAGTTGCGCGGCGAGCGCCCTGTTTAACGGCGTATAAGCTTCGCAATACTTCGTTAGACTGCGGTCTCACACTCGGTTGTGTACGCTTAGTACACGCTCTTGTGTTCGCCTTGTCTGCCTTGTCCTGCTCGCTTCTCCGCCGTTAAACGATTTCATTCTTTCAATATGTCGTTTCGTGCGAAGGGTTAAGCTTACAAATAACATAACTAACCTTACTAATTACATCCCACACTAATAGGAGAATTTATGAGTAAAAAAGCCGACTTACAACGAATTCAAGCGGATATCAATCAGGGGTTGACCGCGGAAGAAGTAAGAGAACGCGTTCAAGCCAAGCAAACCAACAAGGTAAGAAAGGTTGTCGGTAAAAGCTACCTGTCCATTTTTGCTTCGAACTTGTTTACCTTCTTCAATTTGTTGGGTTTTATAGTTTTCATCATATCGCTTATTGCTCACAGCGGATTGGCGAATTTGACGTTTATAGTCATTATTTTGGCGAATACGGTAATCGGAATTTTTCAGGAAATACGCAGTAAAATCGCCGTTGAAAAGCTGTCGCTCGTATCCGAGCCTACCGCGCAGGTGGTGCGCGACGGAGTAGAGCAGACTATCAAAACGCGCGATATAGTTTTGGACGATATTTTGCTGTATTCCGCCGGCAAGCAGATTTGTACCGACAGTGTAGTAATTATCGGCGAAGTGGAAGTAAACGAATCTATGTTGACGGGCGAATCCGACCCCGTCAAGAAGAAAGCGGGCGATACGTTGTTTTCCGGCAGTTACATAATATCCGGCAACTGTACGGCGCGGTGCGACAAGGTAGGCAAGGAAAACTACGTTGAGCAGCTATCCGCTCGCGTAAAAAAAGCCAAGATGCCCCCTTCGGAACTTATGAAGGGTATCCGCCGCATTATCAAGTTTATTGCTATAATCATTTTCCCGTTGGGTGTTGCAACGTTTTTACGTCACCAAAATATCGTTTCTATGTTCGGAACGGACCAATTCTCGGTGTACTTCGCAAACTTTATCAACAACTCCGACAATAACGTGGTGGCAAATGTGGACGAAGCTCTGCTTGCTATGAACGGTTCTATGTTGGGTATGGTCCCCAGCGGTATGGTACTGCTCACAAGCGTTGCTCTTGCTGTTGCCGCGTTAAAGCTCGCCCGTAAAAAGGTTCTTGTGCGAGAACTGCCCTGTATCGAGATGCTTGCTCGCGTAGACACGCTTTGTTTGGACAAAACTGGGACTATTACCGACGGTTCTATGACGGTGGAGCAGATTATTCCGCTTGTCGGTTCGGAAGACGAAATCAAGACGTACATAGCCACCGTGCTTAACGCGACGGGCGACGACAATATGACCGCCGCTGCGTTGAAAAACTGTCTTGACGGCGTAGCTCCTTTGGATAGTACTGCTCATGTTCCGTTTTCTTCGGCGCGCAAGTATTCCGGCGCAAGCGTAAAGGGACACGGCACGATAGCCGTCGGCGCGGCGGAATTTATGTTTAAGAAGGCGGGCAAGGACTTTAACGCCAAGTGCAACGCCTTGTTGAAGCAGGGGCTTAGAGTTCTTGCCGTCGGCCGCAGTAAAAAGGCTATCTCCGCAAACGGAACGATAGACGGCTTGGAACCCATAGCGATAGTTGCTTTGCAGGATACTGTAAGAGCCGACGCTCCCGAAATTATCAAGTGGTTCCGCGACAACAACGTCGCAATCAAGGTTATTTCCGGCGACAATCCGCTGTCCGTTTCGGTAATTGCAGGTAAGGTAGGCGTGGAAAACGCCGACAAGTACGTGTCGTTAGACGGAATGAGCGACGAAGAAGTATTGGAAGTCGCCAATAAGTATACAGTATTCGGGCGCGTAACTCCCGAACAGAAGGCACTGCTTGTACGCTCGATGAAAGCGGCGGGACACACGGTTGCTATGACGGGCGACGGCGTAAACGATATCCTTGCCATGCGCGAGAGTGACTGCGCCATTTCCGTCGGCTGCGGCACGGACGCCGCCAAGACGGTTGCAAACCTTGTGCTTATGGACAACAAGTTCAGCCAAATGCCCAAGGTGGTTGCGGAAGGCAGGCAGGTTGTCAACAACATACAAAACTCCGCGTCGCTGTTCCTTATGAAAACGACGATGGTGGTATTCACCACGATTTTGTGCCTTATAATCGGCGCAAACTTCCCCTTCCAAGCTCAGCACTTGGCCTCGGCGGAGTTCTTCGTAATAGGTATCTCATCCTTCCTGCTGGCGTTAAAGCCCAACAAGAACCTTATCAAGGGTAAGTTTATTCCCAACGTGTTAAAGCGCACGTTGCCGAGCGGCGCTGCAATGTTCCTGTCGGTTGCTATGACCTATGCGTTTAGCGGAGTGCTTGGGCTGGCTTCTTCGCAGCAGATAACGTCTATCGCAATGTTCAGCTTTACCTTTACGGGCGTGGCTGCGTTGTTGATACTGCTATTCCCCTACGACAAGATAAATATCGGCATAGGCGTGTTGGGCGCGGTAGGCACAACCCTGTGCGTGTTCTTCTATTCGCCAGTTATGGCGTTTGTCAGCGACCTGTTCCATATGAAGAAGTCCGACCCAACCTTCCTTTACTCCGACTTCAACGTTTACCGCATAGTGTTCGTCGTGGTTAACGTAATAGTTATGGCGGGGATAATAATCGGTTTGAAGTTCTTGGTAAAATATATCGAAAAGAAGCTTGCCGACAAGCGCGCCGCCAAGGCAGCCGCGCAGGCAAACGGTTAATTGCATAGAGTAACTTATCAAAAGAGATTTTCGAAATTTTCCGAAAATCTCTTTTATATTTTTTTACTCGGCGGTATCTTCTATTATATCGCGTGGTTTGATATTCATTGTGCGCAGTATTTTCAGAAAAACCGTTATTCGGATATGCAATTGTCCGTTTACAAATTTATAGTACGACTTTTGGGATATTCCGCATTTTTTGCAAAACTGTTCGACGGTAAGTCTGTTTTCTTTTCGGTAGTTTTCGATTACTTCGGTTTTCACTCTCAATTTCATTAAAATTTCTCCTTTGTTAATTCTCATTTTATAGCATTCGAATTCGATTGTGTACGGTTATATCGGAAAACGGAATAGAATTATTTTTAATTGCGAATTGAATATAGAAAATTGTATAACAAAACTGACATAAATATTGACAATATCAGTAAGCTGATATATTATTTTTAGATAGAGCGTTAATTATGACAGAATACGGGTTATTTCAATAAATTGACAGATTTTTTAATTGGAGTAATCGATAGATAAAGGAGATTCTATGGAAAAATCGTTGGAGTTCTACAAAAAGCAAAGAAGAAAAATATCGGCGTTTAATTACGTCGGCTTTGTTATCGGCTGGGATATGGAAACGGACGCCGCCGAACAGAGTATAATGGCGGATTCCGAGCAGGTCTCGGTGATTTCGGAAATGACCTATCAGCTTATGACAGATCCCGAGTTCGAGCAGGCGGTTTCTACGCTGTACGCCGAGCGGGATAAGTTGGACGAAACGTTGCGCCACGAGATAGAAGTGACGTATAAGTCCGTTGCCGACACCAAGAAGATTCCGCAGGACGAATACGCCGCCTACGGCGAATTGACCAGCAAGGCGTACCCCGTGTATGTACGCGCCAAAAACGAAAACAACTTCGAGCTGTTCCGTCCGTATTTGGAAAAAATAGTCGACTACTGCCGTAAGCAGACCAAGTGGCTGCAAACGGACGAGCTGCACGGCTACGACGTTCTGCTCGACCAATACGAGCCGCATTACAACCAAGCAAAATACGACAAGTTTTTTAACGCTCTGCGCGAACGGTTGGTTCCGTTCGTTAAAAAAGTGACGGCAAAGCCCGTTGAAGCTCCCGCTTGGGCAAAGCGCAGCTTTCCTGCGGACAAGCAGAAGGATTTTTGCGAATATCTGCGCGGCGTTATGTGCTTCGACAAATCCCGCGGAATAATGAAGGAAAGCGAACACCCCTTTACAAGCGGCTTCGGCACGGACGACGTGCGTATAACCAACCATTATTACGAAAACAAGTTCGATTCGTCTATTTTCTCCGCCATACACGAAACGGGACACGCCTTGTACGAGCAGCAGTGCGACAGCTCGCTAAACGGGACGTTATCGGGCGGCGGCGCGAGCCTTGGTATGCACGAAAGCCAGTCGCGCTTTTACGAGAATATTATCGGGCGCAGCCGCGCGTTTTGGCAGGTTCACTATCCCGTATTAAAGCAGACCTTCCCCGAGCAGCTTTCCGACGTTACGTTGGACGACTTCTTGGCGTATATCAACACCGCCGAACGCAGCTTCGTACGCACCGAAGCGGACGAGCTTACCTATCCTTTGCACGTAATGCTGCGCTACGAGATAGAACAAAAGGTTATTTCCAACGAACTGCAGGTTAAGGATTTGCCCGAGTATTGGAAAGCCAAGTTTAACGAATATTTCGGTATTACTCCGCCTACCGATACGTTGGGAGTATTGCAGGATGTTCACTGGGCGTACGGAAATTTCGGGTACTTCCCCACGTACGCTTTGGGCAGTGCGATAGCTTCGCAGCTGTTCTACTATATGAACAAGGACTTCGACGTCAGCGAGAGTTTGAAGTCGGGTAATACCGCGCAGATTAACGAATGGTTGAAAGAACGCGTGCATAAGTACGGTTCGAGCAAATATCCCGACGAGATACTGCGTCTTGCCACGGGCGAAGACTTCAACCCCGATTATTATATCGATTATTTGATAAACAAGTATTCTTGCCAATAAACGGATAACATATGAAATTACTTATTCCCGCTGCCGCGGGTGTGGAAGCGGTGGTAAAAAGACAACTGACTTTGCTCGGCTATCCCGATACGCGCGCAATCAACGGCCGCGTCGCCGTGGATGGTTGCGATTGGTCGGACGTGGCGAGACTTAATATGTTTTTGCGCAGCGGCGAACGCGTGCTTGTCAGGCTTGCGGAGTTTAACGCTACGACCTTCGACGAACTATTCGACGGCGTACGCTCCGTCGAATGGGGCGACTTTGTGGATGCAAACGGACGTGTAGTCGTAATCACCAAGACGGTCAACAGCCGACTGTTTGCTCATCATTCGGTACAATCGGTAGGCAAAAAAGCCGTTGTATCCGTATTACAGCAAAAGTACGGTTCTCTTAACGAATGCGGTTCGGAATATAGGGTTGAGCTGGATATTACCGGTGACGTTTGCTCCGTCAATCTCGATACCACGGGCGTCGGGCTGCACAAGCGCGGTTACCGTACGGAGCCCTATTCCGCGCCGTTGAAGGAAACGACTGCCGCCGCGCTAATCGACCTGTCGGTGTGGAATCCCGACAAGGCTTTTGCCGATTTGTTTTGCGGAAGCGGAACGCTTCCTATAGAAGCCGCGTTAAAGGCGTTAAAAATCGCCCCCGGGTTAAACCGTTCTTTTGCATATCAGCAGTGGGCGGCCGTTCCCCAGGGCGCGTACAAGCTTGCCTTGCAGGAAGCAATGGACGTGCGCGTGGACAGACCGCTGTCTATAATAGGCGGCGATGTCAATCCCCAAGCGGTGGAAATAGCAAATTTTCACGCCGAAAAAGCGGGCGTGAACAAATACGTCAAGTTTAATCTTCGCAAAGCGCAGGACTTCGTATCGCGCCAAAGCTATGGCGTTGCGGTAAGCAATCCGCCCTACGGCGAAAGGCTCGGCGATTTGGAAGAAGTAAAACAGACCGCCAAGGATATGGGCAAGCTGTACAAAACTCTCGACAAATGGAACTTTTACTTTTTGTCGCCGTATCAAGATTTCGAAAAAGCTTTCGGCAGACGCGCGGACAAAAAACGCTATTTATATAACGCGGGTATAAAGTGCAGTTACTATGCCTTTAACGGTCCCGCTCCTAAAAAGACGTATAACGGCGTAAAATAGATTGCGGCTTTATGCGGCGTTTGCCCCCTCCGAGCATAAACCTTTTGTCATTGCAAAAATCCCCGCTGCGGCACAGTCGCAGCGGGGATTGTCAGTTAAGTTTTTTTATTTGGCTTTGTTTACCAGCTTAGCTTTGTAAACCATATATTTGAATCTTCCGAATTCATACAGTCCTTTGTCGCACACTCCGATAAAGCTGTTGCCGAGAATGTCGAATATGTTTCCCGTAACGGTAAATTCCGGCAGCTTGCCCACCAATTTGCCGTTATCGTACAGGTAGGATACTATCGACGGCAGACTTAGATCTCCCGAAGAAGTCATATCTCCGCCGCTTGTGTATGACATATATACTGCTTTGCCCTTTATCAATTCGGACAAACTTTGCGCCGTATTCAATACGTCGACGCCGTTTATGGCTGCTTGCGGAACTCCGTTGTAGGAAGCCGCCGCCGAGCCGAGATTGTCGGTAGAGTACTGTTCGGCGGATTTTTTGCAGGTGGCAAGTCTTTCCAAAACGCCGTCTTTTATCAAGTAATTTACGTAACCGTCGTTTATTACGCCTTCGGTGTCGAAAAATGGCAGGTTAAGCTGCCGTTCGGGCGAGCGGTCTATAACGATATTCAGCTTTTCGTTGAATAATTTTTGTCCTAGTTTGCCGTCGAAAAGCGAAGCCTTGTTGAAGTAAGCGTCGGCAAAGAAATGGCTTGCCGCAATATGCAGCGGTTCGAATCCGCCTATGATTACGGCTTCGTCTTCCGATAGTTGCGGTAATTGGTTGAGAAACGCGTCGCACTGCATCTTTATGTCGCGGCATATCTTGTCCGCGTCGAAGTAGTCGCTTTCGCAGCCGTAGAATTCGTCTAAAATATTAGCCGAGCCTTTGTGCTTTATAGAAAGAGAACATATGAACTGATTGCCCTTGTAATGCAGAAGCGTTCCGTCGGAATTTTCGTACGTTTTGTCCGTATCGTTTAAGATAGCTTTATTACCGAAGGAAAAATCGGGGTTTTCACGCGCAAGACGTTCGAGCAACGTCGATATTTGCGAAATGAACTCTTTGTCGGACAAAATCTTTTTGGTAGAATCTACGCTTATCGTTACGGGCTTGCCGTGCGTTTCGGGGTAAGGTATGCCTTGCGTCAGCTTTTGGCGCGCGGATTGCTCCATAGCGTTGAAGTCGGCGTTTCCGAGAACTCCGACCACGCCTATTGCGCCGCTGTCGTATACGCGCACGGTGTTTTCAAGGTCGTCGTTTATACGCAGCGATTCCACTTTGCTCGCCGTCACGTTGAGACATCTCGAAGAAGTTTTCGTAATTATTTTTTCTGTTTTCATTTTTTGCTCCTGTTTTAAGCCGATATTTTTTACTTGTTACTGAACGTTCATTTTCGCCACGCGTATATGCGGTCCGCCCATACCTACGTTTAGCGGATACTGCTCCATTTTACCGCAGCCGCCCGTAACGAAGCTAAGCAGTTCGCGGTCGTTACCGACGCCGTCTATCAGACCTAACGTTTCGAATACGTTGCCCGTCAAAAGCGCGATTTTTGCAGGATTGCCTATTTTGCCGTCTACTATTTCGTATGCGATATTGGGTGCTATGGTAAAGGTAGACATTCCCGATCCGTGCTTGATGGAGTAAATATAATATCCGTGTTTTATACCGCCGAGCAGTTCTTCGAGAGACGACGAGCCGTTTTCGATAAAGGTGTTCGTCATTCTGACAATCGGCTCGTAGTCGCAGTTTATGGCGCGCGCGTTGCCCGTAAGCTCTTCGCCCAGTGCCGCCGCAGTAGTCGCGCTGTGCAGTCTTCCGGCAAGAATACCGTTCTTGATAAGGTACGTGTCGGTAGCTCGCGTGCCTTCGTCGTCGTACGGAACGTAGCCGCTCCCGTCGAATACTCCCGTTTCGCGAATGGTCAGTATGTCGCTTCCTACTTTTTTGCCGATAGTCCACTCCTTAGCCATATTTTCGTCGCCCAACATAAAGTCCGACTCCGACTTGTGACCGAAGCTTTCGTGGGCGAATACGCCCGTAGCAATGGGTGCAAGTATTATCGGATAGCTGCCGGCGGTAATGGGCTTGGCGTTTTGTATATAGCTTTCGCAGCGGGTAACGAATTCGGACAGTTCATTGTCGGAGTAAATCAGCTTGCCGAACTCCGTTTCGCATTTTGACAGCTGTTCGCTGAGATTTTCTCCGTTGTAATTGAATGCCATTCCGTATGCTACGCCGCACGTTTGGAAGTCGTATTTTATTTGCGCGCCTTTGGACGAATAAAATTCGTAAACGGAGTATCTGTCGATATAGCGCGCGCTTTTGAACGAGCACAAATCGGAATTCATTCGGTCGGACGCGTCGAGTATGAGCTTCAATTTGTCTTTGAGCGGGATATTCTTGACGCTTGTTTGAGCAAAACGGATTATTTCGTCTTTGTTTACCTGATACTTGGCAACTATGGGATTTTCGTTTATTTCGGGGTTAAACGTCGCGTAGCCGTACAGGTCGTCCAACGCCTTTTGAACGTTGTTTACGTCGCTTGTCGACGTATAGTACCACATTTTACCGTCGAATACGCGAATAAACGCCTTCTTTTCCACCGTCTCCTTGGCTTCGCGCAATTGACCGTTTTGATATTGCGCGTTGGCGGCGAAGCGGTCTTCGATACGCACGTCGGCGTAGTAACCATTTTTGAATTTATACATAAGCTCTCCTTTGCGGCAGCTACCGCTTGTAAATCAAGTATAACATATCTACTGCCGATTAACAATCGATTAACGGTTGAAAAGCGGCGCACTGTTATAAACTCGCGGTTGAGTCGGCGTAAATCTTACGAAATTTATTTCTAAGGTTATGGACAAGTAAAACAAAACAATGTATAATAAGTAATAAAGTTATACTGCGGTTTATTGCATATCGCGCTTGACGCGGATTAAAAAACGCAGTATTTTACGGGTGTTGGTATTATGACGAACAATACGGACGACAATTTGATATCGGTTTTAACGTTAAACGAAAAGGCGTCCTTGCAAACGGGCAAGGGGGCGTGGCATACTGCCGACGTGGGCAGGCTTAATATCGGTTCCGTTACGGTTGCCGACGGACCTATGGGCTTGCGTAAGGAGCGCGACGGAGTAACGGCTCCGTCGGTATGTTTTCCGTCGATGGCAAAGTTGGCTTGCAGCTTCGATACGGGGATTTTGACCAAGGTGGGCGCGGCTATAGGACAGCAGTGCAGGGCGGAAGGTGTAGACGTGTTACTTGCGCCGGGTATCAATATCAAGCGCAATCCGCGATGCGGACGTAATTTCGAGTATTTTTCCGAAGACCCTTTGCTTACCGCCGAGCTTGCAGGCGCGTACATTGCCGGGCTGCACAGTCAAGGCGTGGGCGCGTGCGTAAAACATTTCGCCGCGAACAGTCAAGAATACGGACGTATGGTGTGCGACAGCGTAATAGACGAAAAGGCGCTGCGCGAAATATATCTCAAAGCGTTTGAACGGGTAATCAAGCAAACTCGTCCCGAGATGGTAATGTGTTCGTATAACAAGCTTAACGGCGAGTACTGCTCGCAGAATAAGCGGTTGCTAACGGAAATACTGCGCGGCGAGTGGAAGTACGAAGGACTTGTCGTTTCCGACTGGGGCGCGGTGGACGACAGAGTAAAAAGCCTTCAAGCGGGCTTGGACTTGGAAATGCCCCAAGGCGACGCGTCGGTTATCGAACAAGCCGTTTCTGGCGGAACGCTTGACGAAAGCGTATTGGACGCGTCCGTTAAGCGTGTTTTGGCTTTGAGCAGGCAATTCGGAGACGCTTCGGCGCGAACGGCGGATTTCGAATCTCAAGCGGATTTTTGCCGCGAAGTTTCCGCGCAATGCACTGTATTGGTAAAAAACAACTGCGGTTTGTTGCCGCTTAACAAAACGGACAGAATAGGCGTATTCGGCGCGCTTGCGGAAAAACCCGTATTTCAAGGGGACGGCAGCGCGCATATAAACGCGTTTGACGGCGACAGTTTGGTTGCCGCGCTGAAATCGGCGAATATAGACTTTTCTTACGCGCAGGGCTACGCGCTGTCGGACGAAACGGACGAAACGCTGTTGGACGAAGCGCGGAATATTGCGCTCGGCTGCGACAAAGCCGTAGTTGTAGTCGGCGACAAACCCGACTGCGAAGGCTGGGACAGAACGCGCTGGACTTTGCCGCACAGTCAGCTTGCTCTAATAGATGCCGTCACGTCCTGTAACTCCAACGTGGTTATAGTTCTGCAATGCGGCTCGAGCGTGGACGTAAGCTTTGTCCATTCGGCAAGGGCTATGATTATCGATTACTACGGCGGGCAGCGCAGCGGACAAGCCCTATTCGACGTATTGTTCGGGGACGTATCTCCGAGCGGGCGTTTGGCGGAGACGTGGTATTTGTCTCTTCCCGAAAACGACGCTAAGTTTTCGCAGGATTACAAAATGGCGTTGTACAACGAAAGTATTTTCGTCGGCTATCGATATTCCGAGACTGCGGGCGTTCCAGTGGCTTTTCCGTTTGGATACGGACTCGGATATTCTTCCGTCAAGTGGAGTAACGCGACCATATCCGCCAAGGAAAAGAACAAAGTAACTCTCGGCGTAACGCTGCAAAATATAGGTGAAAAAGCGGAAAGCGAAGTCGTGCAAATATACGCGGAAAATTGCGACAGCCGTATGTTCCGAGAAAAAAAGCGTTTGGTCGGCTTTGGCAAGGTGACTCTCAAAGCGGGCGAGAAGAAAACCGTAACGGTTTCCGTACCCGTGGAAGAGCTTGCCTGTTACGATACGGACAAGCGTTGCTTTGCCGTTAACGGCGGTAAATACGCGTTATACGTAGCGCGCGATTGCAGGGACGACAGATTTGTGTTGGAATACGAAGTCAAGGGCGATAACGATACGGTAGACTTGTCGGACAAATACCCCGCGTATTATAACGTAGGTGCGGACTTCGATCCATCCGACGAAGAATTTTTGACGTTGTACGGCAGAGAGCTTGCCGATACGCCGTCTGTCGTTAATGTAAGCACGGCGTTAAACGATGTCGGCAACAGTCTTACCGCCAAGATTTTCGTCAAGGCGCTGACAAAGAATAAATCGGCGGAATCCAAACGCAACACGTTGGCGACTCCGCTCAGAGCGTTGGTTTCCGACAGGTTGTCCCGCGAAATGTTGATTACGATTATCGATATGTTGAACGGCGCGGCAGCCAAAAATATTTTTAGGTTATTTAAGCAGTATCTTGCTTGCAGAAAAGCAAGAAAAGCTGAACAAAGAAAAAAAGGCGGAGCGAAATGATTACTCAACAGCTTTTTGAAGAATATAACGGACAGGAAGTGTACGTTTATCTGTTATCCGACAAGATAGACGTAATAGTGTGCTCTCTCGGCGCTACCGTTTTGTCCGTCAAGGTTCACGACAGATTCGGCAAGAAAACGGACGTGGCTCTCGGAATGACAAGCCCGTCCGATATGGTAGATAAGGGCGATTATATGGGCGCGGTTGTAGGACGTTGCGGAAATCGCATTGCAAACGGGAGCTTTACGCTGAACGAAACCACGTATCAATTGGCTCGGAATAACGGTACCGCGCACTTGCACGGCGGCGAAGCGGGGTTCAACACGAAGAATTTCGAAAGCACTATCGACGGCGATAGCGTAGTGTTCGAATACGTTAGCCCCGACGGCGAAGAAGGCTACCCCGGTAAGCTTAAAATGCGCGTCAGGTATACTGTCAAGGGAAGCACTCTTGCTATAGACTACTACGGCGAGAGCGACAAAGATACCGTATTCAATCCTACCAATCATACGTATTTCAATCTGAACGGCGAAGACGACGGCAGTATTTTGGACAACGTTATGCAGATAAACGCCGACCGTTATCTGGAAATAGACGAACGGCTCATCCCCACGGTCAAGGCGGAAGTCGCAGGTACCCCGTTTGATTTTACGCAGGCCAAGCCTATTGGGCAGGACATAGACGGCAACAACGTTCAACTGCGGTTGGCAGGCGGCTACGACCATAACTTTTGTCTCAACGACAATCACGCCGCTACGGTTTATTCCACCAAGACCGGTATATGTATGGACGTGTATACCGATTGCTGCGGAATGCAGTTTTATTCGGGCAATTTTCTTGTCGGACAGGAAGGCAAGTCGGTTTACAACAAACGCAGCGGCTTTTGTTTGGAAACGCAGTTTTATCCCGACGCAATCAATCGCGACGATTGCGACAAGCCTATTCTAAAAGCCGGCGACAAGCACCATTCCAGTACACAGTACGTATTTACACTTTTGTAGGAGACGCAAATGATGACATCGATTACAGCAAATTTACTCGCCTTTTTAGACATCGGCAATATAGTGTTGTACTGCGCCCTAATCGGCGGCGCATTGGGAGCTATATGTTGCGGCGTTGCCGCCGTCTTGGTAAGTAGGAATCGTTCCAAGAACGCCGCGCCGCGCGTGGAAGCGGAGCAAACGCAGGAAACACAGGCGGCGGCTGAGCGGGATGAAGCGGTCTTGTGCGAAGATTTCGTTATGAGCCGCAACGTCATATATTCCGTTGGAGCGGAAGGCAAATTGAACGTCGGCAAGTATACGGTGGAAAACGCCGACGACGCGTCGACCAAGTTTAATATGCGTGTTAACGGACTGGTAAGAGAGTACGAAGGCGGAGATATAATCACTCTCGCCGACGGCGATACGGTCAGCCCCGTTTCCGGTTCGGTAATCATTTCGGCATTTAAGGAGTAACGACGTGGAACGCGATTACAACGGATGGGACGAGCTATTCAAGGAAGAGTTCGCAAAGCCTTACTTTAAGCAGCTGAAACAGTTTTTGGTAGAGCGTTACGATGCGGTTCGCGTATTTCCGCCCAAGCGGCTGATACTTAACGCTTTCGACAATACCGCATACGACGACGTAAACGTGGTAATATTAGGGCAAGACCCATACTACAATCCGGGACAGGCTATGGGGATGAGCTTTTCCGTTCCCGACGGCGTAAGTCCGCCTATGAGTTTGGTAAATATTTTCAAGGAAATACAAGACGATACGGGCAGTCCGTCGACTATTGTGGGCGGAAACCTTACGCCTTGGGCAAGGCAGGGCGTGTTGCTGCTTAACACGGTTTTGACGGTGGAACAGGGGCGTCCCAATTCTCATCAGGGCAAAGGCTGGGAAACCTTTACCGACAGAGTAATATGCAAACTTAACGAACGTGAGCGCGGTATGGTGTTTATGCTATGGGGACGCAACGCCTATGCTAAAAAGCAACTTATAACCAATCCGCAGCATTTGGTTTTAACCGCTGCGCACCCAAGCCCCTTATCTGCGTATAACGGCTTTTTCGGATGCGGACATTTCGGCAAGGCGAACGAATACTTAAAATTACAGAATAAGGAAATAAGGTGGTAGCAATGACAAGGGCTGTAATGACCATACACGGGTTTTTGACGGATACGACGGATTTCGGAAGACTGTACGACTACTTGGGCTTTTACGACAAGGTAGTCCCTTGCGAAATTCCGGGACATAACGGCAATGTGGATTTTTCTCTGTTTACGGTGGATTCGACAATCGAGACGGTTAACGCATGTTTCGATAGCCTTGCGGAAAAATACGACGAAGTGGACGTTATCGGTTTTTCGATGGGCGGAGCCTTGGCGAGCTATATCGCCGCAACCAAGAAGCCGCATAAATGCGTTTTGATGGCTCCCGCAAATAAGTATCTCAATCCGCGTTTTATGTTCGACGCTTTGAAATACTACGTGGGCTTGCAGCATAAAACGTATAAATCCGCTCAGGGAAAAATGCGCGAAAAGGTATCTGCCGTGCGCGAGACTATGCAGCCCTATCAGCGTAATATTTCTGCATGCTTGAAGTTGGAATTCGACAAAATTTTGCCCAATCTCAACAGACATACGTATACGGTTTTCAGTAAATTGATAAAGCTGATTAACAAAACCTTGGACGAATCGCCCGCGGTCGCTGCTCCGACGCTTATTTTGCGCGGCGACTTGGACGAACTGGTGCCGCGCGGTTCGGTGGAATATCTCAAAGGACATTTTACCGATTACAAGGAAGAACAATTCGAAGACGTAGGACACGGAATGCTTTATACCAACCGCGACAATGTGATAATTCCCAAGGTAGTTCAATTTTTGTCCGACGGCGAAATCGTCCCCGAAGTACCTGTAAGAGAAGTATAAATCGGTGTAATATGACTAACGGTGATTCTGCAACCTTAAAATTAAAGACTAATAGAAATAGTTTGATAGTGTGGGTATTTCCTTTGTTGGTAATTGGCGTTATAGACGCAAAAAAGATAAAAAAGTTCTACGGTGATTTGGTTCAAGTGGTATAGCTTTAATTTGTTGTAATGGAGTTTATCGTTTTTTAGCGTTTACAATGTTCAGATAATGCAAGCAATCGCTTGCATTTTTTTATGGGGTGTTATATAATGATATCACTCGAATTTCGAGCAACCTTGCGGCAGCTTGCCCGCTGTCGCCACATCAGACCACAAGGAGGTAAAAAATTATGAACAGTTACGAATTGTTGTATATTCTTAACAACGAGCTTTCCGACGAAGCTAAGGGCGCAGTAGTGGAAAAACTCAACGCGGTTGTTACGGATAACGGCGGAACTATCGACGGAATCGACAAGTGGGGAACAAGGAAACTTGCGTATCCTATCGATTACAAAACCGAAGGCTACTACGTATTGGTAAACTTCACCGCCCCCGCAACCCTTCCCGACGAGTTGGAACGCGTTATGCGTATTACCGACGCCGTAATTCGTTTCTTGATTGTCAAGAAATAGAAGCTTAGGAGAGAACAAATGAACAAGGCATTTTTAATTGGCAGATTAACGCAAGATCCCACGGCTTCGACGTTGGATTCGGGACACTCTTACTGTCGTTTTTCTATCGCAGTCAATCGTTCGTATTCGCGCGACGGCGAAAACAAGGCGGACTTTATCAATATCGTCACTTGGGACGGACTTGCGCAAAACTGCGTTAAGTATTTGGTAAAGGGCAGTCAGGTAGCCGTAACGGGCAGTATACAAACGGGCAGCTACGAACGCGACGGAGTAAAGCGTACTACGTTTGAAATTCGCGCCGACCAAGTAGAGTTTTTGTCTCGCGCCAACAGTGCAACTACCGCGGGTACGGCAGCCCCCGCTCGTCCTAAGGATACTTCGATGGACGAATTGAAGGAAGTCGTCGACGACGATATGCCTTTCTAACAATAAGGAGAATATGACAATGGAAAATAAAGAAATCAAAAGGCCGATGAGAAGACCTACCCGCAGAAAGGTTTGCAACTTCTGTGTAGAAAAGTCCGAGTATATCGATTACAAAGACGTAGCCAAGCTTCGTAAGTATCTTACGGAAAGCGGTAAAATCTTGCCGCGCCGTATGACTGGCGTTTGCGCTCGTCACCAAAGAGAGCTTGCGGTTGCAATCAAGCGCGCTCGTCAAATGGCTTTGATTCCTTACGTAGCAGACTAATAAGGAAATCGACTGTAAAATCTCGCTTCTTTCGAAGTGAGATTTTTGTTTACACGCCGAGTTTTTTGTTGTATAATTGGCAACAACAAGCTTTCGGTTTTTTCCGCAAAGCGTCAGGGGAATATCGAAATGAATTTTTTGAAAAAAATCGGTTGCAGATTATATCAAAGGGCGTTGTACGTAGGTATGGCGTTTATGCCCTGGCGCGAGCCGGAATTATTGGAAGGCGAAGGCAGCTTTGCGAAAGTTGCTACGTATATGAAGAAAAAGGGCGTTAACCGTCCGTTGATTGTGTGCGACAAGCCCGCATTGGAAAGGGGATCGCTTGATTCTTTCTTCAAATCGGCAAACGGCACGCTTGATTATTCGGTATACGACGGCGTGTTGCCCAATCCCACCGTCAAGCAGGTGGAAGAAGGCTTGGCGGTTTATAAAAGATACGACTGTGACGGAATACTCGCATTCGGCGGCGGTTCTGCGATGGATTGTGCCAAAGCGATAGGTGCTCGGGTTGCAATGCCGCGCAAGTCTGTTAATCAAATGAAGGGGTTGCTCAAGGTCAACAAAAAACTTCCGCCCTTTTTCGCCGTTCCGACTACTGCAGGTACGGGCAGCGAATGTACGGTAGCGGCGGTTATTACAGACGACGAAACCCGCGATAAGTACGCAATCAACGACTTTTCGCTTATTCCGCATTACGCCGTTCTCGATCCTACGCTAACGGTAACCCTTCCGTCCTTTTTGACGGCTACAACGGGAATGGACGCTTTGACTCACGCAGTCGAAGCGTATATAGGGCGCGGCAACACCCGCGCAACCAAGCGTCAGGCGAAGCAGGCTGTGCAGCTGATATTCGGTAACCTTGCCGAAGCTACTCACAGCGGAAGCAACTTGGTGGCGCGCGCAAATATGCAAATAGCCGCTTATCTTGCGGGACTTGCTTTTACCCGCGCATACGTAGGCTACGTCCATGCGCTTGCTCATGCGTTGGGCGGAACGTACGGAATTGCTCACGGCTTGGCAAATGCAGTATTGCTTCCGAGAGTTTTGGAAGCTTACGGCAAGTCCGCGCATAAAAAATTGGCATCGCTTGCCGTTACGGTCGGCGTTGCTGACAAAACCGATACTAACGCCGTAGCCGCCGACAAGTTTATACAAGCTATCGACGAGATGAACAATGCGTTGGACATACCGTCAACATTCGGGGGTAAAGTCGACGTCAATGATTTGGACGCTTTGGCGAGTCACGCGGATAAGGAAGCCAATCCGTTGTATCCTGTACCTAAATTGATGAACGCCGAGCAACTCAAACAAATTTATTATAAGGTAATGTAAATGGATGTAAAACAAATATTGAGTCAGTCGGGCTTCCGCTTTAACAAACAGTTCGGACAGAACTTTTTGACTGATAAGAATCTGCTTGAACAAATTGTTTCGGACGCAGGCGTAAACGGCGGCACGGTATTGGAAATAGGCGCGGGCGCGGGAACGCTTACGCGCGAGCTTTCTAAGTGCGCAGATAAAGTAATTGCTTATGAAATAGACCGCAATTTGGAAAAGGTGCTTGCGATTACTCTCGAAGACTGCTCCAACGTTCGGGTAATTATCGGCGACATTATGAAGCGGAATATTGCCGACGTGGACGAATGCTGCGGAGCCGACTACCGCGTTGTAGCCAACATTCCGTACTATTTAACAAGTCCGCTTATAATGTCCTTTGTAGAAAACAGTGCAAACGTTACGTCATTGACCCTTACTATACAAAAGGAAGTGGCGGACAGATTAAACGCGATACCGTCTACCAAGGATTACGGCGCGTTGACCGTAGGCGTTCAAGCCGTGGCAGACGTTACTGTCACAAGAACATTATCTCGTAAGCTGTTTTATCCCGAGCCCAACGTGGACAGCGCGGTAGTTCGTATTGATATGAACAGAAACAAGTACGATATACCCAATCGCAAGTTGTTCCGCAAGACTGTGCGTTCCGCGTTTGCTATGCGGCGTAAAACGTTGGTAAACAACCTTATAACGGGATTCGGCTTTAACCGAGAATCGGCGGAAGATACGGTTAGACAATGCGGCTTGTCCGTCGGCTGCCGCGGAGAAGAACTGTCCGTGGAGCAATTCGTCGCATTGTACAAAGCAATAGAAAGCAATATTTGATAACTAAGCAGTTAATCGGACTTGACGGAACTAAACATTTTTTAACTTCAGCGTACCACGCTTAAAAGCTTAGTTCCGTGTAAGTGTTATTTGCGTACGATATAATCGATTGTGACAGAGATAAAAATGGTAGAACTCGACTTAACGAAAAAATACGTATTGGCCGTATCGGGCGGAGTGGATTCGATGACTATGCTGCATATATTCTCCGCTCTTTCTCCGCGTCCGAATTTTTCCGTTATAACCGTCAATCACAATATCCGCGCTCAGGCGCAGGCGGATTGCAATTTCGTAGAAGAATATTGTCAAAAACTGCAAGTAGAGTGCCGTAAGGTTTTCGTGGACGTGCCGAACTACGCGTCCGAGCATAGGTTGTCAGAAGAAACGGCAGCGCGCATTTTGCGTTACGAAGTATTGGACGAAGCTGACTGCGACTGCGTGTGTCTGGCGCATCACAAAGGGGACAACGCCGAAACGGTTTTGATGCACATTATCCGCGGGAGCGGATCCTACGGCGCGGAAGGAATACGGCGGCAAAACGGCAAATATCTGCGTCCGATGTTGGATTGGTCGCGCGCGGATATAGAAAGCTACGCACGCGAAAATAACGTGCCTTACGTTCACGACAGTACCAACGACGAAACCAAGTACTCGCGCAATTATATACGCAAGGTAATATTGCCGGAGCTTAAAAGGCTTAATCCGTCTGCGGAACAAAACATAATCCGTTTCGCGGACAATATAGCGGAAGACAACGCCTATCTCGATTCGCTTGCGGATATTTCGTCGGTAACGTTTTTAGAAAAACAGGCGTGTATACCCTTGGAAATCGTCAAGCAACCCAAGCCCGTAGCGTATCGGTCGCTGCGCAAGGTGTTTAGATCTTTGGGCGTTTTTTACGATATAGAACGTAGGCATATCGAAGCGTTGATTGCGTTGTCCGACTGTGACGGCGGCAAACAAATCAGTCTGCCATTCGGTTATACGGCGATTAACGATTACGACTGTATTACTATTACTGCGGAGAACGGGCAGACGTGCGGCTTCGAAATTCCATTCGAAGTCGGCAAAACGGTTACTCCCTACGGAACGGTAGCGGTATCAGACCGTCCCCCGAAAAACGGCGAATATCTGCGATTCGATATAAACGCAATTCCGCAAGATGCAATCATACGCAACAAGCGGAAAGGTGATGTTTTCGTTAAGTTCGGCGGCGGAAGCAAACCGCTAAGGAAATATTTGATAGATATCAAAATACCGCGCCGTCTGCGGGACGGTTTGCCGATTGTGGCAAGCGGAAACGAAGCACTGATAATATGCGGAGTGGAAATCTCCGATAAGGTTAAAACAACGGACGCGTCCGTTGAGTATTATATATGGGTAGAAGGTGCGAACTGATGAAAGCTCATTCGGATATAAAACGTATTATGTTTTCCGCTCGGCAGATACAAGAGCGCGTCAAGCAGGTTGCCGACGAAATAACGCAGGATTATAAAGGTAAGCGACCGCTGATTGCGGGCGTTTTGAAGGGTGCGTGGATATTTGTTGCCGATTTGCTTCGGCAAGTGGAGTTGGACGTAGACGTGGATTTTATTTGCGTGGCAAGCTACGGCGGCGGACGTACTTATACTTCTGGCGAAGTGACGCTGCTAAAAGACCTGACTCTCGACTGCAAGGGGCGCGACGTGATACTTGTGGAAGACATAGTAGACAGCGGAATAACGCTTTCGCGAATAAAGGAGATGCTTTTGGAGCGCAAGGCGAACAGCGTGCGTATTGCCGCCCTGCTGTCCAAACCGTCCCGAAGAAAAGTCAACGTAGAAATAAATTATCTCGGGTTCGAAGTGCCGGACGAGTTTGTCGTCGGTTACGGTATGGATTTCGACGAAAAATTCCGTACGCTTCAGGATATATGCGTGCTCAAAAAGGAAGCATACAGCTCGTGAGTACGTTTTTACTTCGATTTGATTGTAGGCTCATAGGCGTAAAAACGGTACTAACTCGCTTTAAGTGTCAAGCGTTAACGTAGTAGGGCCTTGTCGGTTCCTATACGTCACTTCGACCGAAGTGGAGAAGTCCGGCTTAGCGAAACCTTGTAAAAAACGGCGTGAAAACTTGTTGTTTTCACGCCGTTTGGCTACTGATATAATTTACAATTTATTAACCTTGCGGCTGTTGCATTGCGTTTTTTATCTGTTCTATAATCGCCGCAAACGAACCGGAAGCTATCATAACTCCTATTATCAATCCTACAACAATCAACGCCAGTAACGCCGCGCAGAAGAAACTTCTCGCATAACTGCGCCTGTTTATGTTGGAATCGGAAAAGCAGAATACCAACAAACATATAAATCCTACCAAAGGTAGGCTGAACAAAATATTGTAGCCGAAGTATCCCCATGCTCCTATGGGGCGGTATTTGGAGTCTAATTTTTCGATTTCGGTTTTTTCAAAGGTGGTCATGTTCCGTCTCCTTATTGTAAAATGTACATTGACGACCGCAGAGTTTATGCGCTCGCGTTACCGACGGCGAACGACGGCTTCGATAAAGCTTGCAATCGTTATCATTATTATACTTTTTTCTGCGGATTATGTCAATATTGTGGAGAAAATAGTTAAAAAACCATTTGTTTTACGCTTTTAAGGAATTTTTCGTATTATATTCGCGTTTTTGTGCGTTTTGCCGATTATTCGGCATATCGTAGTATTACCGTTATATCAGGAGTTATTTATTTGTTTAAGTACGACGATTTACTTGCCGAAGTGGAACGATTTTGCAGCGCGGGGGTTGAAACGGGGACGATAGGCGAAAGCGAGCTCCGTCAGTCCATTCCGTATATATTCGTTGGCAGCAAAAACGGAAATTACGCGATAGTACAGGGTGCTATGCACGCACGCGAACACCTTACCGCTCTCTTGGTGGTGTGTCTTGCCAAGTATCTTGTCAAGAATCCGCAGTTAAAGTTAGACGGGGGTATATATTTTATTCCTATGACCAACCCCGACGGCGTACGGCTCTGCCAAGAAGGCGTCGGCTTTATAGAAGATAAGGAGCGCAAGAGCAATCTGCTCGCCATCAACGGTTCGGCGGACTTTTCATTGTGGAAAGCCAATATAGACGGCGTGGACCTAAACGTCAACTTCGACGCAAAGTGGGGCGAAGGAGATCAAAACGAATTTTTCAAGTCATCTCAAAATTATGTCGGCAAGGAGCCTTTTTCCGCGGCGGAGTCGCGCGCGCTTGCGGAATTTACCGAACGCGTCAACCCCTGCGTAACGCTGTCGTATCACTTAAAAGGCGAAGAAGTGTACTGGGAGTTCGGGCAGACGTCTCACCGACGTGCCCGCGATAAGCGTTATGCCGAATCTATCGGAAGATACACGGGATATGCCGTGCGGGAAATACATGGCAGCGTCGGCGGCTACAAGGACTGGTGCGTAGAAAAGCTGCATATCCCCGCCTTTACAATCGAAGTGGGCGCGGACAAGTATTCTCATCCGTTCCCGTATTCGCAGTTGGGCGAAATAGTGCGGCAAAACGAAGATCTTCCGCGGCGGCTGTTAAATACCGTGGTCAAGGACAAGTCGGACGTAGACAGCTTGCAGCTTTCCGACGACGTATTCGAATAGCGTTTTTGGAAAGTTAATCTGTGTAAAATTTTCGGTTTTGGGGTAAATTATGGCGAAAATTGGCGTTAATACGGAAATGTTAACGTTAATTTTTCGCAAAACGTTTTAATTTTGTTGACATACGTGCTCGTTGTGTTAAAATATTGATACTATTTGCAATAGTTTTGTTGTAATTAGAACACAGGAGCATTATGCAGTACTTATCTTACGAAGTATGTTCTACTATGAACGACAACTTCGCGCAATTTGATAAGAAAGCGAAATTATTTGGCAGAAAAGTTAGGAGTTTTGCCAAGTTTTTTGCTGTGCTCTGTCTGTATATAGTTTGCAACGTAATAGTTTCGTTTTTGTTTAACATTCGCAAGAGTATGTCCATCGAGACCTTCCGCTTGGTTATGGAAGGCATACGGGGGCTTGCTTCGCAGGATTTGTTTATTTATTTGCTGCTGTTTTATCAAAGTAAAATCAGCTACTTGTTGGTTGCTATCGCTTTTGTTTGTAGTGTCGGTCTTTTCGTCAGGTTAATCGGTCTGGGGGGGGGTTCTAAGCGGAACCGTCAATCGTTACGCGTTAACAAGAACGTAGAAATGCGTTCGTCTTTTGACGCACCCGTATTTTCTTACAAGCTTAACGTATCCTTTTTGGCATAACAATTAAATATCAGGTTGTCCAAGCGTCTTTCGGCGCGTCGTAAACAAGTCGGTTTTCGTAAGAGAAGTTGACGGTTTTTACGACGGCATATCACCGACGTACTGTCGGTCGCCTTTTGACAACCGTGCAAGTTAATCCGTTTTTTTGTCAATAATGTAATTGACTTCAACGGATTTTTTTAATGCTATTTTTCGACGGTGGATAATGACAGTTTATTTCATTGCGGCAACTTTAATATTTGCGGTGACGGCTGCGGCAGGAGTCGTGCTGTATAAGTTTGCCAACAAACATTTGAATTTAATATTCCGAGTTTTGTCGGTTGTGCTTGGCGCGATGTATATTTATCGTTATTGCAGCGGCAGAGAAAATATCGACGGCATAATTAACCTTACGGTTTCACGCGGGTTCGGCAGTCAGGCCCAATTGGTTTTCGGTTTAATGCAAATTTGGTTGGGCTTTGCGGGCGAGCTGTTCCTGTGTCTGTATCCGTTTTTCCGCAAGCGCGTCAAATATTTGGACTTGTTTGCGGGCTGCTTCGTCGCGGTATTTCTTGTCAACTTCGCGGGAATGGGCAATCATGTTCTCGCCGTCGAAGGAACTCAGGCGTTAACTGCCGTAACCGCACGCGGCGTAGTAATGGCGTTGGAAACGGGCTTTTGTATGGCGTATTCCGCTCTCGCACTTGCTATGTGGATATACGAACGGGTGCGTTCCGCGCATAATCCCGTAGGCGTACAGACCTTTGCCGCAGTATCGGGCGCAAACGCTGCCGCCGAAGCGGAGTTGTCGGAAATAACCGTTCCCGAAGGTCGTTCGGAAGACGAAATTGCACAAAGCCGTTCCGAAGCGGAATTAACAGCGCGCCGCGAAAAGCTTGCTTGGGTGTGGCCCGTGTTGGCGGTGCTGGGCATAATTATTTGTACTATGCCCTACTATGCGCCGCAGCTGCTGTTAAATCCCGAAAAGTACGCGATGAAGGTTATAGATCTCAATCTTTACCATCGCTTGTATATTTACCCGATAGCAGTTATCCCCGTAACGCTGTATTTGCTGCTCAACGACAAGTCGTACGAGACTAAACGTATGGTTTTGCTGTATTACAGCTTGGCAATGCTCAACGGCATAATGCTTACACACAAGTTCGTTGATTTTGTCGGCAACGGATGGGTGACGTCGCTGCCGCTGCATTTGTGCAATACCGCGCTGTATGTAACGCCGCTGTGTTTGACGTTTAAGGCTAAACGAGTGTTTTACTTTACCTACTTTATAAACGTATTGGGAGCGTTTTTGGCGATAACAATGCCGAACTACGGGTTGGAAAATCTTAACGGTTCCGTTCTCGTAGCCGGCACGGTGGGATTTTTCTTCGATCACTATCAGGCGTTTTTTATGCCGTTGCTTGTAGTCGGACTGGGTATATTCCGCCGTCCGCGTTGGAAGGAGTTTTGTTACTCGCTTATCGGCTTCGGCGCATATTACGTGTTGATGCTGATACTAAACGGTTGGTTCACCAACTACAATCCGAACGTGGACTATTTCTTTATCAACAGCGACTTCGTCGCCGACAAGTTGGGCAGTTGGGCGGAAAACCTGCGCAATATCAAGTGGGAGTTCGATATAAAGGATTTGCACTTCGTGTATTATCCTGTTTATCAATCGCTGTATTTCGTCGTGTATATAGCAATGTCGTTCGGAATGTGGTTTATATACGAGTTGGGTTATAACGCCGTACGCGGTTGGCAGGACGTTGCCGCCCGTAACCGCAAAATCAAGGTAGACCGATTAGCGTTGGAAATAAAGCTGGACGGCAGAAGCATAGAGGAGCCTATCAATATGGAAAACGACAACAAACTGATACTTAAAAACTTTACTAAGCGGTACGGCAAAAGCGACGTATACGCCGTCAAGGACGCGTGTTTGGAAGTTAACGGCGGCGAGATATTCGGCTTTTTGGGGCCTAACGGCGCAGGCAAGTCTACAATAATAAAAAGTATCGTAGGGATACAAACTATTACCGACGGCGCTATCGAAGTGTGCGGCTACGACGTAAAAACGCAAAGCGTTCAAGCCAAGCGTCAGATAGGCTTCGTTCCCGACCATTATGCGTTGTACGAAAAGCTTACCGCGCGCGAATATATCAACTATATAGCCGACCTTTATAACGTAAGCAAGGAAGACCGCGACGAGCGTCTTAACCGATTTATCGAATTGTTCGAGTTCCAATCCGCAATCGATAACCCAATCAGGACGTACTCTCACGGAATGAAGCAAAAAGTTACCATTATGTCTGCGCTTATCCATAACCCCAAGGTATGGATATTGGACGAGCCGTTGACGGGCTTGGACCCCAACAGTATATTCCAAGTTAAGGAATGTATGAAGCTGCACGCAAGCCAAGGCAATATAGTATTTTTCAGCAGTCACATAATAGACGTAGTGGAACGTATCTGCGACAAAATCGCCATTATCCGCAAGGGGCAGATACAGTGCGTACGCGACGTTGCGGATATCGAACGTACGGAAGAAAGCTTGGAAACGTTTTATATGTCCGTAATTAACGGAAGCGAAGTTTCGCCTATCGCCGTGGAAGCGGATGTAAAGCTTAACGACGCTGCGGACAAGCCTGCAAGGGTCAAGCGTTTCGGCAAAAAGTCCAAGGATAACAAGGAGAAAACCGAGTAATGAAAGCACTCAAAACGCTTGTTATGATGCAGCTCAAAGACAAGCTGGACCTGTCTTTCGTCAAGAGCAAACGCGGACTCATATTCAAGATAGTGCTGTCCGTCGTAAAGCTCGTCGCGGTAACGGCGGTGTTCTACCTGTTATTTTTCGTCTGCAATATGCTTGGAGTATTCTACCCGAGCGGTTATATCCCCGATACCGTCGCTAACGTTCTGTTTACGGTAATGCAGCTTATGTCCGTAGTAACCTGCATAGTGGGCTTAACTCAGGCTTTGTATATGACTGCGGATAACCGCGTGCTGCTTACTTTGCCGGCAAGCTCGGCAACTGTGTTTTTTTCCAAACTAATACTGTACTACGTTTTCGAGCTTAAGCGCAACGTTACCTTTACCCTGCCCATGTTCATAGCCTACGGTATGATAAACGGCGCGGTGTGGTACTACTATTTGTGGTTGATATTCTGCTTTGCGTTTATTTCGATGATTCCCGTAGTAATAGGCGCGCTCGTAAGCATTCCCGCCTTGTTTGTGGCTACGTTTGTAAAGCAGTTTAAGTGGCTGCAATTGTCCTTGATGTTTGTATCGTCGGGTTTGGTTGTTTGGGGCATCGTCGCGCTTATCGGCGTTATTCCGCCGAATATCAACATAATGGGTACTTGGGGCAGCTTGTTTTTGTCAATACAGCGTTTTCTAAACGGCTTTGCCAAGGCGTTATATCCGTTTTACTGTTTAACCCTGATGATTGTAGGCGGTACGCTGCGTATCGGTTCCAAGCTGTTTGCTGGCGATACCTTTGCGTATTTCGGCGTTATGCTTGCTTGCCTTGCCGTTGCGCTCGGATTGGCGTATTTGCTTGCGAAGCCGTTGTTTATCCGAATGGCAGCGCGTCAGTTCGAGTTCGAAAAGATGGTTGTTCCGCCCAAAAATAACAAGGTATTCAACAAAAAGCTTTCGCCGGTGTTGGAAACGCTGCAAATGAACGTGCGCAGCGGCAGATACGTGCTGTCCGCCATCGTTCAGTTGGCGCTGCCGGCGATAGCGATACTGCTGCTTAATAAGTTGTACGCTTCGATGAACACCAACTATACGGGCGAAGTAATGACCAAGACGTTCAATTTGTTGGTAATGCTGGTTATAACGGTGGCTTTCAATAACGAGTACGCTACCGTATACAGCAAGGAAGCCAACGCGCGCAATATTATCAAAACCCGTCCGCAAAACCCCATATATACGTTGCTGGGCAGAATCGCTCCGCGAATCGCGATAATAGTTCTGTCCACCTTCGCAGTAGTTATTACCGCCGTAACCGTATCATCTTCCGACAAGGGCGAATTGGTAATGATGGGTTTGGTCACTCTGTTTGTGTCAGTAGCGCATTTGTTATGGTGCGCCGAAATGGACGTTATGCATTCATACGCCGACCAATACGCGACGGTAGGCGTGCAGTTTGACAGTCCCAACGAGCGTAACGCTACCATTGTGGGCTTCTTGCTGTCGGCTTTCTTCGCGTTTGCGTACTACTTCCTGTCCGATCGCGGAACGACGAGCTCGATCGTCAAGGGTATTATTATAGCCGCGGTATTTTTGGCGGCAAGGATATACCTGTACGTAACGCGTATCAAGCACTATTTTGTGGAGAATTAGAGTATGAAAAAATCTACGATATTGGTATTATTGATAGTTTTTCTCGGATCGGTTCTCGTCGTGGGAATATTCGGCTTACGTGCTGTACCCTATGAAAAAATAGTGTACGTTCAGGAAATCCGTCCTACGTCCGTCGTTACAAAAAGCGCAAACGCGCAGGAGTTGGAAATAAAAATCGACCCTAACGGTTACTATGTTCTTGTGCCCTACGAAGAAGGCTTGGAAGTTTTAATAAATTACGAGCTTACCCCTGCCGACTGTACTAACAAGGACATCAAGATTACGATAGTTCAGCCCGACAAAAATCCGCCCGCAATCATTACGGACAGAAACACAATTGTGTTTACACGCAAGGGAGCAATACATTTGCAGTACAGCGCGCAGGATTCTGCTTCGGGACCGACTATGGACTTTTGGATTTACCCCTACAACTAAAATAACCGTCGTAAGACGTTTATATAGAACTAAAACGCTAAAATAATGAAATAAGGAGAAAATAGCAATGAAAAAAAGATTTTCGGTAATTCTTGCGCTTGTTATGATTCTTGCCGTAGCCGTACCCGTTATGGCTTCCTGCGATAATAAGCAAGTCAAGGAAATCGCCGTAGTCGATCCCGTCACTTCGTACAAGGTCGGCGACGCAATCGATTACGATTCTTTGTTAATCAAGGTAACCTACGAAGACGACACATCCGACACCAAAACTGTCAAGGCACTTAAAGCCAACGTAACTAAGGCGGATTTGTCCAAGGAAGGCAACACGTCCTATACCGTTTCCTACGGCGGCAAGTCGACAACGGTCAATATCAAGGTGGAAGCCAAGGGCGGTATTGTCGACGACAACATTCAGGTCAGTGCATTTATAGAACCCACGTTTTATACTGCCTACAAAACCAAATCCGCCGCAAGCCAAGGCGAAGAAGCCAGATCCGAGTTCCGCGTAAAGGGCGAAACGTACGAAGTGGGTAACGTCAACAAGTTCATCTTCCGTCCGTCTGCTACAGGTTTGGATCTTGACGAACACAAAACCATTACCGTTACCAACGTCAAGACGACCGCCAAGGTATATTCCAAAAACACCAAGGACGGAGCTTATACAGAGCTTACGGGAGAAGACCTTGCAAATTTCGTTGCCATCGACGACAATACGTACAAGTTTTCCCAAGGCGCTGCCGGTAAATACGTCAAGCTGGAAATCGCCATCGACGCCGAAGAATACGATTTGTCTTTGCTGGAAGAAGACAACAGCGTTATCACGGTGGAGCTGCTTGTCGTAGACGGCGGATACAACGTGTACGACCAACTTGGTTTATCTGTCATGTGCGATATGCAAAAGAAGGCTTGGGCTCCGTTGTGGGGCGCGGAAGTTACTTTTAACGCTACAACGCAAAAATACGATTTGTCTGCCGGCAATAAGCCCGTACGTTTGGAAGCCGACGATAAAGATTTATACGAATACGTAGGCAATGTAAGCTGGGTTATCCTGCACACGGCTAAAATGGGCGTTGACGACCAAGGCAAGCCCGCCGTCAAACAGCTTGAATTGAACGCCAACCAAATGCCCGAAACGTTTTTCTGGTCGAGTACCGACACGGAATATACAACCGCGCTTGCAAGTATCAAAGGTTTGAGTAATCTCGAAAGCAAACTTGACGGTTCTCTAAAAGAAGGCTTAAACGACAGTCAGCATCCCAATTATACCAAGGATATGATCGGAAACAGCAATGTCGTTGCCGAAACCGGTATCGGAGCGAATATGCAAAACGGATTGTTCGCGTCCTGCAAGGTGAGTATATCCGGTAACTACAACGGTATTATCGTTCCCAAGACGTATAAGGAAGGCGAACGTCATTTCGACGTTGTAGTAGACTGGGGTGACAACGGCGACAGTAAACCGTCCGATCCTATTCCTCACTGGTCGGTATTCCAAATCCATATGACCCAAGACGCAGCCGGACTCGAAGCCGTGTACGATATCAAGAATCTCGCTATGACGGGTAACTGCGCCAAGGATGATATATCCGAAGACGAAAGGAAAAACGGCACTCCCGCGGGAATGATGATGGTCAACTGCTATTCCAACCATTTGACTTTCAGTAACACCCTGTCCGACAGGTTCTACACAAATATTGTCGTGGACGCCTTCGGAGATAAAACGGGCGTTAACATTATCAACAGCAAAATGTACGACGCATACAGCAATATGTGCTTTATGTGGAGATCCAAGGTAACTATCGAAAACAGCGAACTTATCGGCGCGGGCGGTCCGTTATTTATTCTTTCCGACGGCAATGACCATTTCGTTCAAGATAATCACACCGACGCGGAAGGCGCCAATATGACTGTTGATACCAAGTCTGTTTTGCAGTCCTACGCTACCGGTAACGAAAGCTGGTATGCAACGTTTAACGCTACGGCTTTGGTTGGACAATTTACCGGTCCGTTAAATACGTTATTGGGCAATTTCCGTAAAACGATAGTTAAAGAGCAGGGCGGCTTAAAATACGTTAACGTTATAGCGGCGATTATTTGCAGCCCCGGCGATTTGATGAGCGGAAACAGCAATAATTTGATTGACGTTTGCGGCTCGTTTACCACCAAGAATGCCGAAGGTATCGTAGAAGAATTCAAAATGCACAACGATACTTTGGTTGCTTTGAGAGCCGCAGTTCAAAATAACGCTAAAATGTTCCCGGTTATTCTTCAAGCAGGCGATTTGTTTGCGTTTACCGACGGACAAAACATGTTTACACTTGACGGTACTACTCAAAAGCCGTTTGATCCTGCGACGGACGGAGTTGCTTGGGCAACAGATAAGCACAATAAGATTTGCGTTTATATGTCTGCCGCTTCTCAATCGGGTTCGGACAAAGCGCCGTATTTCGGTGTTGTTTTGGATATTTACGAATTAACAAGCAAATAGTTAATAAGCAATTCGGCTTATACAATCCGCCCCGTCGTTCGACGGGGCGGATTTGCTTTATTACGTCATAGCCGAGCATTGCTTGCAATGCGAACGCCTTTTGTCATTTCGAGCGCAGTCGAGAAATCCAGCGCAGCGAAAACTTAAAATAATTACGCAAATAAAAACGGCTTTTGTTGACAAAACGGGGCTTTTGCCGTACAATTTTACCGACAAGATTTTGGGAGTTACGTTATGGACAAGGTAGCTATAGAAAAAAAGTGGAACGAGCTTTGGGCGCAAAACCCCGTATACAAATTCGACCCTAACAGGGACGATAAGTACTACGTATTGGAAATGTTTTCTTATCCAAGCGGAGCAAAGCTCCACGTTGGGCATTGGTATAATTACGGGCTTACGGACAGCTTTGCCCGTTACAAGATAATGAAGGGCGAAAACGTCTTTCAGCCTATGGGCTTCGACGCGTTCGGTCTGCCTGCGGAAAACTATGCCATCAAGACGGGTATTCATCCGCAGGATTCCACGCTTCGTAATATCGAAGTAATGGAGCGGCAGCTCAAGAATATCGGAGCTATGTTCGATTGGGACCACGAAATAAAAACCTGTCTGCCCGACTACTACAAGTGGACGCAGTGGATATTTTGCGAACTTTACAAGCGCGGGTTGGCTTACAGAAAAAAAGCGCCCGTTAACTGGTGTCCGAGCTGTAACACCGTGCTTGCCAACGAACAGGTAGTGGACGGTCACTGCGAACGCTGCGACAGTCAGGTTGTAAAAAAGGATTTAACGCAATGGTTTTTTAAGATTACCGACTATGCCGAAGAGCTTCTTTCGGGGCTGGATAATCTCGACTGGCCGGAAAAAACCAAAGCGATGCAGCGCAACTGGATAGGCAAGTCTGTCGGCGGAGAAATCACATTTGACCTTGCAGACGGACAGGGTAGCTTCAACGTGTTTACCACGCGCGCGGATACGCTTTTCGGCTGCACCTATGTTGTGCTTGCGCCCGAGCATCCGCTGGTTAAGCAAATCACTGCAAAAGCGCAACTGTCGGCGGTAGAAAAATACTGCGACGAAGTAGCCAAAACTGACGAAATAGAGCGGCTTTCCACCGCAAAGGACAAGACGGGCGTATTTACGGGCGCGTACGCAATCAACCCCGTTAACGGACAGCGCGTGCAGGTGTGGATAGGCGACTACGTACTTGCTTCCTACGGCACGGGCGCGGTAATGGGCGTGCCTTCGCACGACGCGCGCGACTACAAGTTTGCGCAAAAACACGGTTTGGAAATCAATCGGGTAATAAGAGCTGCGTCCGCCGACGTGGACGACAGTCTGCCGTTTTGCGAATACGGCGTAATGGTAAACAGCGATGAATTCGACGGAATGACTTCGGAGCAGGGACGCGTCGCCGTGGTAGAGAAGCTTGCAAAGATAGGCAAGGGCAAGCTTACTACTAACTACCGTTTGCGCGACTGGTTGGTATCCCGTCAGCGTTACTGGGGCGCGCCTATTCCCGTAATTCACTGCCCGCATTGCGGCGAAGTTTTGGACGAAAACCTGCCCGTTACGCTGCCCTACGACGTGGAATTCAAGCCGGACGGCACCAGTCCGCTTGCCAAACACGACAAGTTTATTCACGACGTAATCTGCCCTAAATGCGGAGCTCGCGCTCAACGCGACCCCGACACGTTGGATACGTTTGTGTGCAGCAGCTGGTACTATTTGCGCTACGTCGACCCCCACAACGCGGACAAGCCCTTCGATACGCCGAAAGCGGACAAAATGCTGCCCGTGGACAAATATGTGGGCGGCGCGGAACACGCTTGTATGCACCTGTTGTACGCGCGGTTTATTACCAAGGCGTTGCGCGATATGGGGCACGTTCATTTCGACGAACCATTCAAGTCGCTTGTTCACCAAGGCGTAATTTTGGGTCCGGACGGCAACCGTATGAGTAAATCTCACGGTAACGTCGTATCGCCCGACGAATTCGTAGCCGCCTACGGCGCGGACGTATTCCGCTGCTATCTTGCGTTCGGCTTCAAGTATACCGAAGGCGGTCCGTGGAGCGACGACGGAATCAAGGCGATCAACAAGTGGTTGGACAGGACGGAACGCTACGTTTTGGCTGCATACGGCGATTACGCAACTACGGACGAATTCGGCGCGGACGAAAAGGAGCTTAACCGCGTGCGTCACAACACAATCAAGTCCGTGGACTTCGACTACAACGAGTTTTCCTTCAATACGGCGGTTGCGCGTATGATGGAACTGGTAAACGCTCTCAGCAAATACGACCAAAAATCCGTTAAAAATGTCAAGCTGTACCGCGAAACCGTTGACGATCTGTTAAAGGTTTTGTGTCCGCTTGCTCCGCACTTTACGGAAGAGCTATGGCGGCAAACGGGACACCAAAGCAGTATAATTGTAGCTCCCTACCCCAATTTCGACGAAAACGCGCTGAAAACAAGCGAGATAGAAATGCTCGTTCAGTTTAACAGCCGTCCCAAAACTCGTATTATGGTAGATACGTCGCTTAACGTCAAGCAGATAGAAGAATTGGCGTTGCGTGACGAAAAAGTGGTGGAATTGCTTAACGGCGCGGCGGTGAAAAAAGTTATTGTTATTCCTAACCGTTTGATAAACGTTATAATCTAACTGCAACAGTGCGGCTCGCCCGCTGGTCTGGATTTCTCGCTCGTTAGAAAACCTTCGCCGTCTTTTGGCGAAACTGCATTCGCTATGCTCATTACGCTCGAAATGACGTTTATCTACAATGTCACTTCGACCAACATTTATAATATGTTATTTCGACTAATTATTATATTTGTCATCTCGACTAAGTGAGCGAAGCGAACGCACGGAGAGATCTATGCGAAGCCGCACCTTAATTACGCATTGCGCATTACGCGTTACGCATTATAAAGCGAAGGCGCAGTCGAGAAATCTATCGCAGCGTAAGCTATTATATAACCTTGCAAAAAGGAAAATCGATATGAACTTGGAAAATTTCAAAAAAGCGTTGGAATCTCTCGGCATAGGCGATACTCCGCTTATACCGTACGAAGAAGACTTCGATGCGGATATTTACGTCAAAAACGAAGCAATGAACGCAAGCGGCAGCGTAAAAGACCGCGCGGCTCTGTGTATGATATTGGACGCGGAAGAACGCGGAGTATTGCGTCAAGGCGATACGCTGGTTGAAGCAACCAGCGGAAATTTCGGCATTTCGCTTGCCTACGTCGGATTAAAACGCGGTTACAAGGTTGTGCTTACAATGCCCGATAATATGAGTGCGGAACGCCGTGAGCTTTTGCAGGGCTTGGGCGCGCAGCTTGTCCTTACCGAAGGTTCTTTGGGTATGCGCGGTGCGATAGAAACGGTTGAACGGCTTTCGTCGGAAAAAAATCACGTATGGCTGAGGCAATTCGAAAATCCCGCAAATTTGCAGGCGCATTATTTGTCTACGGGTGCGGAAATCATCGAACAGCTTGACCGTGTTGACGCATTTGTTGCGGGTGTGGGAACGGGCGGCACGCTTGTCGGTACGGCAAGACGTATCAAGGAGCGTTTCCCCGATTGCGTTGTCGTGGCGGTCGAGCCCGCTTCGAGCGCAGCTATATCACGCGGCGAAAGCGGCGGTCACGCTATTCAGGGCATAGGCGCGGGTTTTGTGCCCAAGTTATACGACGGCGCAGCGGTTAACCGTGTGGAGCTTGTAACGGACGATCAGGCTCTTGACAAGTTTCGAGAGCTCAACCTAAAACAAGGCTATTGCTGCGGCATATCGTCGGCTGCCAATATAGTAGTTGCCGAACGTCTTGCGCAGCAGGCGGATTTTAAGGGTAAGAATATTGTAACGCTGTTTCCCGACGGCGATGACAGATATTCTTCGTTGCTTGACGACTGATAGGATTTTCGGCGTATTAGGAACAGTGCAAATCCGACGGAATTTACCGTCGGATTTGTTTATGCGTAGCGAGTAAACACTGTGTATTTTTGTAAATATAGACAAGGAATCGGCGGTTTTAGTAACGGTACTTTTTTTGCCACAAATACTAACATTTTTGTAGAAAAACCGCGAACTGTTTAACAATTATAAAGCTAACCGAAGCTTTTGTTTTTCATTATTGAAAAAAGACAAAATACGCTATTGACAACGACTTGATATTATCTTAAAATATACTTGTTATCGCATAATAAACGCGTTAATAATCAGAATAAGGGAGAATGTGAAATGAAAAAATTTGCGAAAGTTATGGCTCTTGCTTTGATAGCGGTGTTGAGCTTGGCTGTATTGGTTTCCTGCGGTCCCGCGAGTGATCCCGACAAAGCGGAAGCGGCGTTGAAAGAGAACGGATATGCGCCCGTGCATATGAAAGGCGCCATTTCTACGGGAGCTACAGCATTATTATTAGGTCTTAAAGGCGAAGATGTTACCGATATCGTATTTGCGGTTAATGCCGACGGCGACGGCATGCTGGCTATTTATTGCAAAGATTCCGGTACGGCTAAATCCGTGTTAAGCAAAGCGCAAGAAAGCATTAAAAAGATTGAAGACACGTTAAAAATCAAATTCGAAGGCGAATCCAACGTTCAACGCAGCGGCAAGGTGTTGTATACCGGCACGGAAGCAGGTATCAAAGCCGCAAGATAATTTTCGGCAATTATTTCTTTGCAAATTCCGAAGCATTCCGCTTCGGAATTTTTTATTTAGGTAAAAATTATTCGTAAGCTTCCGTTCGTCAAATCGGTTGTAATATAAGCGCGTATATGGTACAATTTTACCGTTGCTTTCATCGTTTCGATTATCGCGCGCGAGCGCAAAGACAGCAAGGACATTGTTACGGAGAGTATTATGAAAAGTCAAAGCGTAGTAACGGAGCTTAGAAGAAAAATTTTTGCCGAAGTGGCGCGCGTGGCGTACGAGTCGGACAACCCGCAAGTCGATTTGGAAGAAATTCCGTACCGAATAACGCCGGACGAAACGCCTCGATACCGCGAAAGCATCTATCGCGAAAGGCAGATTGCCGCCGAGCGCGTACGTTTGGCTATGGGGTTGTCTTTGCGCCCTGCCAACCGTCCCGTAAGCATTACCGCGGGTATGGACAAAAGTACCATCGCGGAAAAGTACTACGAACCGCCGCTTATGCAAATAATTCCGTCTGCTTGCGACAAATGCCCCGATAACGAATATGTCGTGTCCAACCAATGCCGAAACTGTATTTCTCACGCTTGCATCAAGGCGTGTCGGCGCCAAGCCGTGTCTATCGTCAACGGAAGGTCGTATATAGACCAAAGCAAATGTATCAAGTGCGGCAAATGCAAGCAAAGCTGTCCCTACGATGCAATAGCTCATCACGTGCGCCCCTGCGCCGCCGCCTGCGGAATTAAAGCGATATCTTCCGACGAGTACGGCAGAGCGAAGATAGACAACGACAAGTGCGTAGCTTGCGGTCAGTGTATGTCGGCGTGTCCGTTTGGAGCGATTGCCGATAAATCGCAAATATACCAGCTTATCAAGGCAATAAAGCAAGGCGACGAAGTAGTAGCTGCCGTTGCGCCCGCAATAATCGGACAATTCGGCAAAAACGTTACTCTCGGAAAACTGAAGTCGGGCTTGCTTGCGTTAGGCTTCAAGGACGCGTACGAAGTGGCGGTGGGCGCGGACGTAGGGTGCATTGCGGAAGCGCATCACTATGTAAAAGACGTAGTTACGGGCAAGTTACCGTTTTTATTTACCAGTTGCTGTCCTGCTTGGGCGGTGCTTGTAAAAAAGCAGTTTCCCGACCTTGCGGCGGAAGTGTCGCAGGAGCTCACTCCTATGGTGGCTACTGCGCGTTCCGTCAAGACGCTTCGGCCCAACGCCCGAGTGGTATTTATAGGTCCCTGCGCCGCCAAGAAGTTGGAGGCGTCGCGCAGAACCGTTCGCAGTTTTGTCGACTTTGTAATTACTATCGAAGAGCTTGCTGGAATGTTCGACGCCCAAAATATCGATCTCGAGGCGTTGGAAGAAATGCCTGTAAATATCGAGGCTACGGGCGCGGGACGAGGCTACGCCTATGCGGGCGGCGTTGCTGGCGCAATAGAAAAGTGCATTGCGGAATATTACCCCGATACGGAAGTAAAAATACGCCACGCCGAAGGACTTGCCGACTGCCGCAAGATACTTACTCTTGTCAAGGCAGGCAAGCTTAACGGATATATGATTGAAGGTATGGGCTGTCCCGGCGGCTGCGTCGCGGGTGTCGGTACGATAATTCCGTCCGAGCAGGCAAAGCTTGCGGTAGAGCAGACGGTTCATTCGGCGCAAAAGCAAGTGCCGTCAAAGGAAATGGAAAACCTTGCGGAAGAATTGGCTAAAATGAGATAGTAAACTCGCTTTGCAACAACTTGGCGGCTTTAATTGACATTTTGTTCGCCGTCGTGTTACAATGAAAATAATTTATATAAGGGGGAACGCAATATGGATAACGTCAGGAAAACAGCATTTTCGGGCGTGCAGCCGACGGGACGTATTACTTTGGGCAACTATTTGGGAGCAATACGTAACTGGCGTCCTTTGCAAGACGAATACAACTGCCTGTATTGCGTTGTCGATTTGCACTCGCTAACGGTAACGCAGGTTCCCGCGGAGCTGCGCAAAAACACCATGGATTTGGTTGCGCTGTACATAGCCTGCGGTATCGACCCCGACAAAAGCTCGCTGTTTATTCAATCTCACGTACACGAACACGCCGAGCTTACGTGGATACTGGATACAATTGCGTACGTAGGCGAAATGAACCGTATGACGCAATTTAAGGATAAGTCAAGGAAGCACGCGGATAATATAAATATGGGGCTGATGAACTACCCTGTGCTTATGGCAAGCGATATTTTGCTGTATCAAACCGATTTGGTGCCGGTAGGCAAGGATCAATTGCAGCACTTAGAGCTTGCTCGCAACCTTGCGGAACGTTTCAATAACCGTTACAGTCCCACGTTTGTCGTTCCCGAAGCGCTGTGCTTTCAAAACGGGTGCAGCATAAAAAGTCTTCAAGAGCCGACTGCCAAGATGAGCAAGTCCGACCCTAACGAAAATGCGGTTATAACTCTGTTCGACGATCCCGATACAATCCGACGCAAGCTTAGGCGCGCGGTAACGGACTGTTGCAGCGAAGTGCGTTTTGCCGAAGACAAGCCCGCAATATCCAACCTTCTTACAATATACAGCCTAACAGCCGACGAGAGTATTGCCGACGCGGAAAAGCGTTTTGACGGCTGCGGCTACGGGGTATTCAAGGATGCCGTCGCCGATGCGGTTATATCCGTAGTAGAACCTATTCAAAGGGAACAAAAACGTCTTGCCGCCGACAAGAGCTATCTTGAAAACGTGTTGAAGCAGGGCGCGGAACAGGCGGAACGAACAGCTCGCAAGACTCTTGACAAGGTCTATCGTAAAATAGGTCTTATCGGACGAGTTAGATAATGTTTGGATATTTAGACATAGAAAAGGGAACGCTTGAAGACGGACAGCGCGGTTTGTGGCAGACCTTTATGTGCGGTTTGTGCAAGTCAACCAAGAACTCGTACGGCAATTTTCCGCGGGCGTTTATAAGCAACGACGTAAATTTCTTTAACGTTCTGTTTCATTCCGTAACGAATACGGACGTTGAGATTTATCAAGGGCGTTGCTTTTCTCACCCGCTCAAAAAGCGTTCTCTGCTTAAAGAAAACGAACTTACAAACAAGCTTGCCGCGGCAAACGTTCTGCTTACCTATTGGAACGTATACGACGACGTAATAGACGACGGCGGCAGCAAAAAGAAGTTGGCTTTGCGCGCGTTAAAGAAGTCCTACAATAAGGCGCGAACCGACTTTGCCGAATTGGATACAACGCTTGCCGAACGTTACTCTGCGCTGCGCGGGTACGAACAGTCGGGTTGCGACAGCATAGACCGCGTAGCGGATTCCTTTGCGGCTTTATCCGCAGACTTTTGCAGGCTTGTATTGAGAGAGCGAACAAGCGAATACGCTGAAACGCTTTGTTATAACGTCGGCAAATGGATATATCTGATAGACGCGTTGGACGACGTGTCCAAGGATATCAAAAAGGGCGCGTACAACGTATTCGTTGACGTTTACGGTATAAAAGAACCCGACCGAATGGTACAATATATACAAGAAATCGAGTTTGTAATGTTTTCCGTATTAAACCGTATAGCGTCGGCATTTAACGATCTCGATTTGACAAAGTATACTTGCATACTGAAAAACGTAATTTACGAAAGTATTCGTAACAAAACAAAGCAAGTATTGGGCAAGTATAAAATTGTTTAGCAGGAGTAAAAGTATGGAATACAACGCTTACGAAATTTTGGGACTTACGTCTTCTGCCACGCGCGACGAAATAGACGCGCGTTACAAGGAGCTGCGCGATAAGTACCAACGCGATAGATTTCTGCCGGGAGAAGAAGGCGAAGAAGCGTCGGAAAAACTTCAACAAATAGAAGTTGCTTACCGCGATATTTTGGCTATGGCGGAGGAACAAAAGCAAACGTCCGATTTTGTAAACGACGACGATTATGCCGCTGTGCAGCAGCTTATTTCCGAAGGGAAGTTAGACGAAGCTCAAGCCAAGCTTGACGAACGCGAAAGCCGCGACGCCGAATGGCATTACGTCCAGTCGATTTTGTTTTACAAGCGTAATTGGTTTTTGGAAAGTAAAAAACAACTTGAACTGGCTTGTCAGATGGACCCGAATAACGAACGGTACACGCAAAGCCTTGAAAAGCTGACGAAAATTCTTGCTTCCAACACCATAAGCCCCGATCAACTACGTACCACGTCCCGTCCTATGGACGACGGTCCGCGCGTGGGCGCAGGCAACGGAACCTGTACGGGAAGCAGCTGCGGCGACTGTCTGTTGTGCAACGCGTGCTGTAACTGTATGAGTTGTATGGGCGGCTGCTGATATGAATAACAAGGCTAAAACGGTGGCGGTAAGCGCCGTTTGCGCTGCGGTTGCAACGGTGTGCTTGGTTTTGGCGGGATTGCCTGTTTTTAAGTGGGTTGTTCTTATATTCGCTGCAATCGCGTCTGTTGCGGTTGCCGTACCTATAATTATCGATTGCCGCAATTTGCCGTTTTCCGTTATAGCGTACTTGGTAAGCGGAGCCTTGGGCGTGTTTTTCGGTTTGGCTAACGTTGTGTACGTTGCGCCGATAGTAGCGTTTTGTATGCCTATGTCGATAGTCAAGGCGTACGGCGAATCTATGAAGGTAACCGCGTCCGTTCAGGAAAGTCAGGTGCTCGAAGACCCGTTCGGGCAGGGCGACGACCGTAAGGTGGTGGCGGTAAAGCTGGACGGCAAACGCTGTCTGCCCGTTTGGTTGAAGTGGCTGCTGTATTACTTTTTGTTGGAAGCGGGTGTCGCGTTGACGTTGCTTGCGGCATATCTGTTTACGCGTCCCGTATTCGATATGCTTTTTGCAAACAATTTGGTTTGGGTGTTGGTCGGCGCAATGCAAGTGGTGGTTTTCCCGTTTGATTTGCTTTTGCGCGGTTGCTTTGTCGGCGTTGTAAAAGTTCTACATAAAACTCACATAAACTAAACGCCTTGCGGACATACCGCAGGGCGTATTTTTTTGTAAAAATTTGTTAGGCATAATATCGCACCAATGCACATTTTGATAAACTAAACAGAGTGGCTTTGCGTCTATTTTCTTGATATAGAACCGTAGTTTATTTTTAATTGTTCTTTAAGTTGATTTTATCCTACAATAATTGTTGTCCGATAATAAAATTGTCAATGGCAATACTTCTTTTTCCGATATACAGTCTGTATCCGATGCGGCTATGCAAAACTTAGTTTTCAAATGCATAGCGGAGATAAAAACAAGTGTAACGAAACGCAGCTCTAATAACGGCAATTTTTACTTATCTGCGAAAATAAGCTTTGGTATGCTTTCAACTGTCGTTTGTGCTTTTGAAAAGGTGAATGAATAAAATGAATAAGATGAAAAACAAGGAGATATAGCCGAGCCTACGAAGTAGGCAAGCGCCCGGCCCCAATAAAAAGAACGTCCCCATTATAAGGACGTTCTTTTTATTGGAGCTGATGACGGGGCTCGGACCCGTGACCTCCGCCTTACCAAGGCACCGTACTTTTTGTAAAAAGCACAATATATGGTGGTTATTGTTCAATTATACATCTATATATAGTATTTTTGTAATTTTTGTGTGCCAAACGTGTGCCAATAATTCAGTTTTAGACCGTTTTATAACGTTCTAAACCGTTTAAGTGTGCCGTTCGGGAACACCAGAATCACCTAAAATTATAACATAATCGCCCCTATTGGCACGCAAAACCCCTGATTTGGACACTATGTGCCAATATAAATTTAGTTTTTCTGATATATCTGCTTTTCGAAATCTATTGTATCATGTTTCATTTTGTTAATAAGTTGGCTAAATTTTCCATCAATCATATTAGATACCCCTATCGTTCCGCGTAAGGATTGCCAGGACTTAATTTCAAGATTTACTCTTTTATACTCACAAATTTTAGAATGTGCTTTTAATAATAATTTATTTGGGGTGCGAACTTTACCATGTCTATCAATGGCAACACCAGTTACAATTTTACTTTGTTTTTCTGTATAATACTTTGATTTATTTTTCGAAACCGAAAAGCCATAGGAACTTATAATTTTAACTATTTTTTCACGAATTTGATATTCTATTGGTTTTGTTGACGAAATTGTAATATCATCAGCATAAATGCTAAATTTCATTGATTTATCATTTATTAATTTGTATATTTTATCAAACATAGGCTTATTGCACAAATAAGCTAATAACATACTTGCCGGTGAACCAGTGGACAAATGACAGTTGGGAAGTCTATGTTCTTTTACGAAATCTTCTACTTCAGTTTTTATTTTATCATTTTTATAGGTTGCTTTTTCCAAGTTGGCGGTTGTACAATTAGCTAAAATAGTTGCCACATCTGGGGATGTCTGCAAAGCATATCGAAAAAATTTATACACTTTTTCTCTTTTAATATTTGGGAAAAACTTTGAAATATCTAATTTAAAAATATATTTTGCTCCAATATGATAACGAGCATTGTCTATAAAACAACGCTTTTTTAGTCCCGAGAATAGATATTCGGGATAATCCAATTTCGTTAAAAAATGAAGGATATTGGATTGTACAAATTTCAACTCGTTAAAAGGGGTGTCCACTAGTCGTTTTTTATCACCTTTGTGCATAATTTTCGGACGAGTATTTTGTACTAAATTTTCATAACGAAAAAAACTCGGATTATCTATTCCGAGCCATTCCCTTAATTGTTTCTTTGATTGCAACTTATACAGTTTACACTTTCTATATTCCAAAAGGCCACCTCGTGCCTGTAATAATCCGAAAAAATTTGACATTTACTTTCTCAGCGAAAACATAGCTTTAATCTTGCTAACAATCTTTGCTATGAATTTGCCGATTTTGCCAAGTAGTTCAACTAGTACACTTTTTTCTCCAATGCTTTTATCTACATTGGACGATTCGTCAACGACAAGATTATTGTCGCCGCAAATAACATTACCCGAAACATAAATATTTACCGTAATGTTATTAACAACCTTATCACTATCAGTTGTCTTGTTAGCATCTAACATTGTGTTCACCTCCTTGTTATTAGTAGCCTCTTTAATAAGAGCCCCCTTGCAATTACGCTCCAATAACAAGTCGATTGTTAGATACTAGGGTTTGAACTAAAATGTCAAATAACGGGGTGCGAATATCCCCCTTGCAGTTGCATAGGCTTATACGCACCGTTCAACGACGACACTTTTTGCTTCACTTGGCACGTGCGCCGAAGAAAAATACACTGATTCCAGTGTCCATCTACATCAAGTAGACCACAGGGGAAGTAATTACCCGATGTACTAGCGTGGTGAGTATACTGCATTTATTTTGTTTTGTCAAGAACTATTTTCAATGTTTTATTATTTATCTATTCAAGAGCTATGAAAAATTTGGCGGGCGTTTATCCAATATAATTTTTATTCAATCTTTTAAAGTTGTCAAATGTTTTACAATTTTTTAAAATGTATTTTCTTTTATATAAAATTATGCTAAAATAATGGTATTAATTCGACAAAAAAATACTCAATATACTACAAAATCTATGAAGGAGATTAGAAAATGACATCAAAAATTAAAGTATTGCGTTTTGAAAATTGTATAGCAGAAATAAAGACATATATCAACAACTCAACTTTGATTCCGGTAATTGGGGCTGGTTTTTCTGCGGGGAACGAAACGAGTAAAGGAATAGTTCCCAATGGAAAGCAGATGAAACAGTTTATGATAGAAAAATTGTCGCAAAATGGTGTTAATGTAAATTATGAAGAAAAATCATTTTCTCAAATCGCAAAATATTATAATAGAGTTATTGATGCTTCTATACGCAAAAAATATATAGTAGATAATTTTATTGGGGCAAAATTGTCTCAAAAATCAAAAAATCTACTAACAATAAATTGGCCATATATTTACACTTTAAATATAGATGATGCCATAGAAAGAAATTCCGACTATATTTCAATTGGACCTAACAAAGATTTGGAACAAACCAGATATGACGCTAAAATTTTATATAAACTGCATGGTACAGCACAAGATATTGCTTTTTTGAAAGACGGAGATGATTTTTCGGTTTTTGATACAGAACAATATATTAATAGTTTAACAAAGAATAAATGGTTACTAGATATGGATTCAAAATAAATTATTAACGAAACAGTCCAATTATACATTAAAGGACTTTCAAATTGATCCCAAAAATTATTTACAAGCGGCTTATCTAATTCTAATGGTACATATTGGTAAATTAACATCAGCTGACCTTGTAAAGTATCAGCTAATGCAAGAACCGTTTGAATTGATGCCGAAATTAGATAAAGCCGTCGAACCTGATTTCCGTCCTATGATAACTTCCTCAATAAATGATAGTTCATACTATCAAATCGTATGTAATGCGCAAGCGTGGTTAATGGGCTATATATCTAGAATATCTTTGAAGCAAATGTATTTTAACACGATAACAAAGGCTGTGGTATACATTGTAAAAAGAATGGTAGAAAACACAAATATAAAAAAACGCGACAAAGAACTCTTCGACTTTATAAAGTTTGACAATTTAAATATGCTACTTGGTGGCGCGCGAAAAAAAGGTGCGCCTTTTGGTGCAAGAAGGTTAATCCAAAATATCTATCTAGAATTAAAAGAATTGCTTGGTGATCAATATCAATTTAATCATCAGTATGCAAAGTGTTTATTGTGGGGCATTGAAGAACTAGAAGAACCTCGTAGAAGCAACGAACTGCAAGAATCACTTCAATCTGCAATATTGGCAACACAGATAGTAGATGATCTTATGACGAAAAATGAAAAAAATCCATATCTCGCAATATCTTTTGCACATATACAATTTACATTATCAATGATTTATGTAAAAAGATTTTTCTTTAATCAAAGTCAAAAAACTTTTTCTGAGGCTGTCGAACAATTAGAAAAAGCTTTGAGACTTAAAGAAAACCAAAACGCATATGAATTAAATGATGATATTACAAATGATGATAACGATTATAGTGTAAGCAAATTTATTGACTATTTAGTAAGTCCGGAATCTCAAAATTATTCCACAACACTAAAAAAACAGATCTCGTGGATCGTTAATTTTAGGTATCAATATACTTTGCGTAATAAATAAACAATAGTACGATATTGGTTTCGCTGTTTCAATTTGCATGCGATATTGTGCAACTAGTTCCTTTTGTATTTTAGCCTATCGGCGTTGGTCATTGTGGCATAGGTCAGCGAAGCCGTCAACGGAAACAAAAATTTCCGTTTTGTCTAACAACATTGAGCTTCTATTAAAACTTATTCATACCCAATATTTTCTTTTAAGCCAACTTGTATTTGCAGGTTGGCTTTTTTCTAGTTAAATTTTTGTTTCTTGTTCGTTGACGGCTGCCCTTTATTTTAATCACAGATATTAGATTTTCGACCTATGCCCCTGCTGACCTAGCCGAAAGGCTAAAAATCTAAAATATAAAAAGGAGAAAAAACAATGGAACTCAAAAAGGCAAACAAAAGTTGGAGTTATATACAAGGCTTCAAAAAGGGCATCGAAATCTCGAATAATAACCATCTACAACATGGTTATTTTGCAGACGAAGAAAACGATATGATCGTAAAAGGCTTTCAAAAGCAAATAGACGAAGGCTTTGACAAAAATGGCAATAAGCTTACTTACGATCAAATTCAATGGCGTAAAGGCGTTATTGACGGTATTAAGCACAAGAACGGAACGGGTTATTGCTTCAAAGAACCCAGCCCCTTTGAGCAAAGACTTAACCAACACTATTACGGAAGGAGATAAGCGAAATGTTCAATTACGAATACAGATACTTCGACGGTGAATATTTCCACACGTTAAATATCTTGGCAATAAACAAGGATAGAATGGCTACTACTATAGTAATCACTTGCGCAGGCAAAATATCCGTTAAAGATTTTGACTTACAACAAAACGGAAACGGACTGTACTTCGAGTACGGTCCGCTTTTAGATATTATCTACATTGAAGATTTCGAAATTGCCGAATAAGGAGAATGACAAATGAAACTTACGCTTACCAACATTAAGGCTGTCAAGCGGAACAGCGAAAATCCGCTTGAAAAATACGTTTGCAATTACGTCATAAACGAATGGCCCCTTCCGCTACCGCAGTTACTACTTCGACGAAGAAACAGGCTTGTACTATCTGCAATCCCGTTACTACGACCCCGAGCTGGGACGCTTCATCTCTGCTGACAGTATAGAGTACCTTGATCCAGAAACACTCGGCGGACTTAATCTGTACGCTTACTGCGGAAATAACCCTGTTATGGCAGTTGACCCCGAAGGAACTGCTTGGTGGCATTGGCTTATTGGGGCGCTAATTGTTGTAGCATGCGTTGCGCTTACCTGTATAACTGCAGGTGGTTTTGGTGCTGGTATATTTGCAATAGGTATGGCGGCAAACGGCTTAGCATTTGGTTCTGCTGCAACTACAATCTTTGCATTTGCATCTGTGGCAACGGGATGTGCTTTTGCCGCATCCGCGATAGTAGCCGGCGGCATGGCAATCAATACTGCTTTCAACGGTGGCTCATTTGCTGAGTGTATCGATACTTTTATGAACTATGGTAGTGAAGCATTAGGCAACACTATTGTAAGCGGAATCGGCGGCGCTATCGGCGGAACCATTGCTTATTCTCAACAAATTGGTAATCCTTCTCAAAACGGTTTTATGACCGTAAATGACAGGAATAAACAACGGTATCATTTCTGGAGAAGTCAAGCGTTGGATCCAAATAGTCCATTTCATGGCAATAAATATGCGTTGCAAGGCAAATCGGTTAATGGTTTGCAAATAAGTCATATTTATGGAACGTTTGGCAATAATAGAAATTACTTCGTGTTACAGACGTATGAAGAACATAAACTGTTTCATGCGGAGTTTGGATACAAAACTGCGGGCGGACCTTTTAATAGACTAAATCCTAATTATTTAAACTGGTGGCAGTTTATAAGAGCATTATTCGGGTGGCAATAAATATGTGTTTTAGATTGAGAAAAAAAGAAGAAGTATTATCCGAAGAGCAAAAAATCGCTGTGCAACAAATGGCAGATTTAGCCGAAGGAAGAATGTCTATTCGCGAATTTTGGGAATTGTATCAAAAAAGCCCCGTTTTGCAAGATATTATTTTGAATGACAAGAAATTGCCTTCACGACAATACATTGTTGACCAGTTCAAAAGGGTAGATATGAATTTACTTGAATGTAGGGTTGACGTGTATACAGCCGTAGAAAATTATTTTAGTAGACGAAATATTGGTTTGAGATTTCGCAATGAAGACGTTTCATTATTGTGCAAACTATTGAATTTGCTACCTTCATATATAGATATGGGGAACGGTGAGTTTTTCGCAAATATAATGGCACAAGCGCCAAAGGACCTGAAATCCAAAGAAAGGGATAAATGGTTCAGAAGCGAAATTAGGCGACTATTTACTTGGGATAAAAAGAAACCGGTTTGGATTCAGCCGCCGCAATGGCCCATAATCGACGGCGTACCTTACGTTTTCAGTCATCAAGAAACGGCGGAAGAAGGCTATGAGTGTTACTATTTTTATGACCCTAATGATAATACCAAAACAGTAGTTATAGACCAGTGCGAATAAAATGTAACAAATAAGGAGTTTGGTTATCCAGACTCCTTATTTGTTAGGCAAAAGTATATTCGCCAACTTGTTAAATCTTTTTCTATATCTACTCAGAGTAGAAAGACCGATGTTGAATCTATAAACTATTTCATCGTAGGTCAATTTTTCCGAGTTCATATATAACGCATAGAATATATCCGCTAATTGATCTCCAGTTTCTAAATCATTCTTGACATAGTAATCCCACACCATACGTAAAAACATTTCGCAGGCTTTATCTTGTGAATATATGTATTTATCTTTTATTTCATCTAATAAAGATTTTTTCTTTCGCATTATAGACATATTATACAATATGATAGGTTTAACGAAGTACACAACATTTAGGTACTTCGTTTATCTATCTTATTCAAAATATTTATTGCCAGATTATTGTATCTGCCTATGTATCTAACCAGCGTGTTTTTACTTATATAAAGTGTATTGCAAATATCTTTATATGTATAAAACTTTTCGGATAAATACAGCATTTCAAACACTTGCGAGTGCATGGTGTCTTTATCTATATCGTAAATAGCAAGATATCTCTTTATTATTTCAATTACTATCCGTATATTCGTATCGTCGGAATTTTTGTTTTGATTGCTATTTCGTCCTGCTTCTAATATACTTTTTCTTTTATTCATAAATAATTCCTAATATATACCGATGAAAACAGCATAAAAAAAACCATCCCCCTTAGAATGGTTTGTAAAATAATAAAACAAGTAATATTTTAACAATAATCTTATTGAATTAATGTGATATTGAAAATGCTTACTCTCTATTACCGAGAGTTTTCTATTGTAATCTTGTCATCTTTTTATCCTTAAAAAAATCCCCCGTATTTACGAGAGATTTTTACAATATTTTATACTATTTTTTTTTCGTTCCAACTTACTTTGACATGATCGCCTTGTTTGATGACAATTTTATCCGAACCGTCGGCAAAATGTGTATGAGCTACCGAGCTACCGTTCGTTTTATCATTAGAATGGTAACTAGTGTAAAGACGTTCTTTACTTCCTTCCGTGCTTGCGCACAAGAAGATTGTACGTTTGTTCCCGAAGGGTACATTACTGAAAGCGCATCCATAAATTAAATTGCTCAAAAGGACAAGTCGAAACAGGAAACGTCGGTTGACTTACTAACAAGATTAAAAACCGAATTTCCCGAAGTGTATGCAATTTTAACGCAAAAAAAATAAATACTCGAAAATAAATAGGCGCATGGCAAAAACTATGTGCCTATTTGTTTTGAGACGTTATGTACCGCTTATTATATATGTGTGTGCCAATAGTGTGCCAACAGGATAGAATTAGACGGTGTTAAACAGTATTAAAGCGGTGCAAACAGTAAAATGGTTGAACAGCTAACAAAAATAGTGCAAAAACACTTGCAAAAAATGGCACACAAAATTGAAAATGTGTCACAAAATTTTCGGTGGTTTGCCGTCCCTATTTTTTGCCATAATTTATAGTAAAAATGTAATAAAAAACCACCCAATTGGGTGGTTTGTGGAGCTGATAACCAGATTCGAACTGGTGACCTCTTCCTTACCAAGGAAGTGCTCTACCTCCTGAGCCATATCAGCATAGTGTCAAAATTGGCAAAAAATGCACGAATTTTGACTGTATTTAGTTTGCTACTGATATGACCAAAAGTTATAGACGGCATCCTTACCAAGGCGGTGCGCTACCGACTGTGCCACATCAGCGCAAGTAACGGCGTAGCGTTACTTTTATTGCGACTAACGCGGTCGCCGTCATCAATTGGTTGCGGGGGCAGGATTTGAACCATACGACCTTCGGGTTATGAGCCCGATGAGCTACCAGACTGCTCTACCCCGCGATATAAATGCGCTCGGTTTCCCGATTGCTTTACTATAATACTCTATTCGGGCAAAAATGTCAACGGTTTTTTTGTAATTACGTCAAAAGCCCGTTCATTTCTTTTTTTTACAGCTTTTGTGTACATTTATATAACTTTTTGCTTGCTTTAATTCTCTTTTGTGTAATTTTCAGTTAAAAAAATGAAATTTATACCTTAATTTATTTGCTTAGATACGGGGGGGGTGATATAATGTTTATAACTTTCAGCTATTAACGAAATATTTTAGTAATCAGCGCGAAACCGTTTCAGTTCCGCGTTTGTAAGATATTTTTATAGTCGTGGCGAAAGCACACGGCTATTTGTGTCTTTGGAAGTTGACGTAATAATAATTTAATGGGAAGTAACAATGAACAAATTTGGAAAAACAATATTGGTAATAACGTTGCTGTGCGTGTGCTTTGCGTGCCTGTTCGCTTGCAAAGACAGTGTGTCCGTAACTGTTACGGTAAAGTTTAATCTCGACGGAAAGGAAGACGTTACTATTACGGTCAATTCCGACGAAACAGTCTACGGCAAACTGGCAAACGTGCAACTGCCCGATTGTAACTACCAGTTCGACGGCTGGTTCGATTCCGACGGCAAGCAAATCACCGCCTATACTCGGTTCGAAACGGATACTACCGTTTACGCGCAATGGTCCGCGCAGTATGTAATGCAGTATTATTTTCAAACGGACGACGGCTACGTTATGGACGGTAAGCTTACGTCTATCGGGTTGGCCAAGGTGGGTTCTGCAATAGACATTGTACGCAAACAAGCTGCCGGGTACGTCGTCGACGAGAATAACGTAAATAATGTCAAATCGATAACGGTCGGTTCCGGGGATAATACCTTAAAACTCTATTATAACCGTCAAACGGTAACGGTCGGTTTCGACAAAAATTTGCAGTCCGCCGTAGGCTCGATGAGTTCGCTTGGCGTTATATACGGGCATTCTGTCAAACTTCCGCAGGTCGGTTTTGCTTCCGACTTTGCATTCGCGGGTTGGAATACCGCAGCCGACGGCAGCGGAGACAGTTATGCCGACGGCGCGCAATTAACGCTTACGCAGGACGTTACACTGTACGCGCAGTGGTTAAACACGTATACGGAAGAAATATATTGCGAACAAGCTGACGGCTCGTTTAAGTTGGTGAAAACTTTTAACGATAAAACGGGGTTGATCGGCAGTATCGTTTTGTCTCAAACCTATCCGCCGAATAACGAAGCGTATTACGAATTGGACGGCTCGCAGGGTGTTACGCAGGGCAAATTGACCGAACAGACGGGGCTTGTGCTTAAAACGTACTTCCGTTATAAAACTTATACGGTAACGTATCGCGACGACGATACGGCCGTCAAGGTAAAGTACGGTCAAACGCTCGCAGTTCGTACGCCGCAGGACGAAACCGTCGTATCCTACTGTACGTCCCAAACGGGCAACGGGCGCGAATATGCTTTCGGGCAGGAAATTATTGTCACGGAAGACATAAACTTGTACCCCGTAATCGTCGATATTTATACCGATAACAACGGAAGCGGAGACAGGGTATATATCCGCCGTAATATGACGGGGCTCGGTTCAGCCAAACTTATTAGAGGCGGAACGGAGTATATAGGTTTCGTCACAGTCGAGTCCAATGCCGTTTACTTCGACGTTACGGTAGACGCGGACAAGGTTCAAGGTAAATTACTTAAAGACAATAAGTTCATCTACCGCAACGAAAACGAGGCGGGCAAGTACGTTTACTTCGATTATCTCGACCACACGGGGCAGGGCGTTTACACCTACTATGCGCTTGCTTTGGACGGCTACGGCGTGGGCGTCTTTGCAATTCCGCTTGCCGACGGCAGCGACCGCATAGCTAATTTTTATTGTGAATATACGTCCGACGGCAACGGCGGATACTATATGCAGTACTATTTGCCAAGCGAACCCGACAAGATTTACGAAGACTACTTCGTCTTGATACGCGGCAAACAACAAATCGAGACCGACGGCGAAGTAATAACCGTAGACGGTTATTTTAAGTTGCGCGGTACGGAATACGGCAGTTACGTGTTGCTGTACAACCGCGATTTGCAAAATAACGGACTTATTTTGGACGGTTACGGCGCGGGCGAGATGATAAGCGTTGACGACGACGGCAATCAAACCGCTTCCGTCAAGGGCGTTTACTACGCGTCGGATAACTATACCGATTCGGCTCCCGAGTATATATTTGCTCCGAGCGACGCTTCCGTCGATTCGTTTTACTTCATTTTGGCGGAAATCGGCGATTATTACGTATTCGTAATCAAGCGCGACGAAGCGGGCTTGTACAAGCAAAGCGCGGGCGCAAAGTATCCCGAATTGTATTTGGACGGCTACGGTATGGGCTTGCTTACAGCTTCCGAATCGGACGACGGCAGATACGCTTACTACTCGGTAGTACCTAACGGCGCGGAAGGCTATACGGTTGTATTGGAGTTCGCCGACGACGTGGGCGGCAAAATGCAGGTGTCGCTGGACAAAGCCAACGGTTTATATAGCGCGCTCGGAGAGTTCGTAATAGACGCTAACGGCGTTTTGACGGAATATATCGGCGAATCCAGCGTCATCGTTATTCCCGAAGGCGTAATCGAAATAGCCGACAAAGTGTTTTACGATAAAAATATAACTATGCTTACGCTGCCGTCCACAATTACGAAGATAGGTAAGTACGCGTTCCAAAATTCAAGCAGCGCAACAAATATGAGCGTGCTTACGACAATCTATATCAATGCGACAACTCCGCCGATATTGGTGGATGACGAAAACTCCGCATTGGCTCCCGACCCGTTCCGTTGGTTGCAGCAAAACGCCAAAATATTCGTTCCCGACGGCTGTGAAGAAGCGTACCGCACGGCGGAAACTTGGTCTAAATACGTAAGCCATATAACCAGTGTGGCGGAGCAGAACAACAAGCCCGTATTCGAAGTAAAGGACGGCGTGTTGTTATCCTACAACAACAAGGACGAAAACCCGACCGACGTGACGTTGACTTTGCCCGACGAAGTATCGGCGATTGCCGACGGTGTGTTTGCCGGATTGGAATACATTGTAAAGGTTAACCTAAACAATGCGGTAGTAATAGGCAATCAAGCGTTTTACGGCTGCGTAAACCTGACTGAAATAATTTTCAACGCCGATACCGTGTCGATAGGCGACGAAGCGTTTTACCAATGCGTTAGCTTGACGGAGCTTGACCTCGGCAACGTTCAAACAATAGGCAGCTCCGCGTTTAACCGCTGCTTCAACCTTTCTAAAGTAACGGCGGGTTCGCAAATTACGTCTGTCGGCTCTATGGCGTTCGCGTCCTGCTCGGTCAATCTTGACGAAAACGGCCGCATAGTTTCGTTTAACGATTTTGTCCTGACGTTATCGGCGGTTACCGCTCCCAATATGGGCGGCAACGTGTTCAGCGAAACGCAGCCGCGTATCTACGTTCCGTCCTTCGAAGTCGGCGTAGGCTATGCGGATAACGGTACTTGGACGCTGTACGTCACTGCTTTGCGCGTAAAGAACGCGGACGAAGAAGTCACGCTGTACGCCAAGACCAATATGGGCGATACTCTCGTCCTTGGCGATAGGGCGGATTTCGGCGACGGCAGCTACGTAGGATTGTACAAGTTCGACGGCGACTACCTGTACGTAACCTGGTTCAATCGCGACGGTTTTAACAATACGTTAACCGTTGTGGAGCAGCGCGCCGAACGTAACGCCAAGGGCGAATGGGTCGGATTGGAATTGGCGGATAACAAATATCACTTTGTACTGCAAGGCTACACGGTGCTGTTCGATAACGGCGAGCAAACGCTAAAAATTACCTACGGCAGCGGCGAAGCGGAATTCAACGGTCAGCCTGTAACGATACAGACGGTTAATTACCGTATGCGTTTCGACTTGGACGGATACAGATACGTTCCCACATTATACAACGACGGAACGTTCAGCGTTACAAAAACGTTTATTACGGTAGAAAACACTTATACCGCAGCCGACGGCTCTACGCTTACGATTCGCTTGGGCGACAGGTTTATTACCGCAAACGGCGTATTGAAGAATGTCGACGGTTTAGAATTGAAGTGCGAAACTTGGAGCTGGTATCTTACCAAGCAAAGCGACAACGTTTACACTTGGATTGTTCAATGGCTTAGCGACCGCTACGCGGTAACGGCGGTAGTTTCCGACGACGCATTTACGTATACGGTTACCAAGTCCGCCACGGTAGAAGGCTACCTCAGTACCGACGGCGATACGGCGGCGGTAACGGTAACGTCAAGCGGCAGCGTTGCGGGTATAGTATTATCCTTCAAGACGGCAAACGGCAGCGTGGCGTGTTCAACAACTTCCTTTGCCGAACAACCCGACGGAACGTACCTTGTAACAGTTCAAGGAAACGATAATGAAGACGGTACACCGTGCGAATTTAACGGAACGTACGTTATCACACTTAATATGACGAACAAAACCTTTACTTTGACAAAACAGGCATAAACAAGATATTTAACGGTTAGCCGTTTGATATAAAGGAGAATAATATGAAGAAGACGAGAAGAATAACGTTATTGGCGTTGATTGCCGTACTGGCGTTGGCTGTGGTTGCCATGGTCGCGTGTCAAGACACATCCGCCAAAATAACGTTCGACGGCAACGGAGCGACGGGCGGAACAGCCCCGCAAGCCATCGATACGACAATCGGCGCAACCGTAACGCTGCCGCAGTGTAACCTAACCAAGACGGGACACACCTTCGACGGCTGGAAGACGGGCGACAAAACGTACAATGCGGGCGATACGTTTGAAGTAACCGCAGCCGAAACTACGTTTGTTGCGCAATGGAAAGCCGAACAGCCGGTTGAACCCACGACGTACGCGTTGACGTATGCTGCGGGTGACCACGGTACGGGGACTGCCCCCGCGGCAGTACAAAAGGAAGCAGGCGCAAAGTTCAACCTTGCAGCTGCAACGACTTTTACTGCGGAAACGGGCTTTGAATTCGACGGTTGGAGCGACGGGACAAATACCTACGCCGCAGGCGCGGAATTTACTATGCCCGCAAAAGCGGTAACGCTCACCGCGCAATGGAAAGCCGAACAGCCGGTTGGACCCACGACGTACGCGTTGACGTATGCTGTGGGCGACCACGGTACGGGTACTGCTCCCGCGGCAGTACAAAAGGAAGCCGGCGCAAAGTTCAACCTTGCAGCTGCAACGACTTTTACTGCGGAAACGGGATTTGAATTCGACGGTTGGAGCGATGGCACAACCAAGTACGCCGCAGGCGCGGAATTTACTATGCCCGCAAAAGCGGTAACGCTCACCGCTCAGTGGAAAGCGGTGCAGTATACCGTAACGTTTGACCCCAACAATGATGGCGCGACTTGGACTGTCAAGGTAAACCACGGCGCAACCGTTGCAAGACCTGCCGAAGACCCTACAATCGAAAGCGGCAAAACCTTCCGTTATTGGGCTAACGGCGGCGAGTACGACTTTGCAACCCCCGTTACGGCGGATTTGGAACTTACGGCGGAATATGCTTGGAAGATAACCTTCTTGGCGGGCGAAGGCGCAACAGGTACCGTCGAACCGCAATGGGTAAAAATGTGGAGACCCAATGCTATTACGTTGCCGCAAGCGACCGGGCTTTCTAACGGCAGCAAGGTTTTTGCCGGTTGGAACGACGGAACTATGACGTATGATGCCGGAGATTTATACGGAACGTCTGGCCTTCAAAACGTAACGTTTACCGCGCAATGGAACGATTCGCAACCCGTAGACCCGAATAAATTTACGTTGACGTTTACGGTTGGCGGTCATGGCGCGGGGACTCCCCCTGCGACACGTCAATTGTCCGCAGGCGAAACGACAGTCTTGCCTGACGGAACAGGTCTTGTACTGGACGAAGGCTTCGAAAACGAAGTATTTCTCGGTTGGTCTGAAAGTTGGAGAGGCGAGCCGTTGCTTCTTGCGGGATCTATATATACTATGCCTGCTAAAAACGTAACGCTGCAAGCTATTTGGGGAGAACAGGCCGCTCAACCGGACCCGGACCAAAAGTATCCCGTAACGTGGTTGAAGTCATCGAACGAAAGTCAAAGCGGCAGCATTACGGGCAATCTTCCCGCCGAGCTGGAGCTTGCCGCGGGAGAAACAATCACAATGCCTGCCGCCGATACGTTAACGTTTGCGCACTATACATTGACAAAGTGGCGTGTTCAAACTTATACAACGGACGGTTATTGGGAAACTATTACCAATGTTAACCCGGGCGAAGCGTATGCAATGCCTTCCAAAGCAATAAGAATCGTTGCCGTTTGGACGGCTAATAAAGTTACTATTTCGTTTGACGCCAATGGCGGCAGCGGAACAATGAATTCTTTGCAAAAAGATTTTGGCTACGGTCTTGCTTTAACTACTGCTACATTCGATTGTAAGTTTACCGCGCCTGTCGGGAAGGAATTCGAAGGTTGGTCTTTCTCCGCCAACGGTGCTATTGTACCAAACGGTACCAAGTTGGACGCTACGGTAGTATCTGCCGAAGATACGGTAACGCTTTATGCTATTTGGCAGACGGCGGCCGTCATACCTACTACTCCGCTTATCGATGATATAAAGGGCAGTTGGACGGCAACGGGACATACGCTTGATATTTTGGCAATTTCGGATTCTTCTAACGAATATATAAAAGGTTATGCCGTACTTGACGGAAAATTCTTGCTGGAAATCATGGATGATTCGGGAATATACTATGCGTACAGTAAAGATTTCGAATTGTTCTATGCTGTAAGCTTGTCTGCGGAAAATCTCAGCTTGACTCCCGATAGCGGTAGTGCTATCGTACTAAGCGGTAAAACCGAATTGGTTAACTTGGAACGCACCGTATTCCAAGGTAAATGGAACAAAGAAGTAAAGAACGCGGCAGGTACTGTTACCGGCTATCAGCCTTGGATTATCACGGAAAGCGACGTATACTACGGTATCGGCTTAACCAAAGCGGCTATCGGTTTGGTTATAGGCAACAATTTTGCAATTTGTTATACCGGTGCGAATGAGTATAATTACACTTATCTTGTGGAAAAAAGCGAAAATAATCTTGTCGGTTGGTACGATGTTTCCGAAAAGTCTCCCGAAGCCGCAACGTTTGTTCCCGCCGATTTCCTTACGTTGACGGTTGACGGCGAACTTAATCAGATTGTAAACAGCGGTTCGGCTCCCGACGCAAACAAAATTAAAACGCCTACCGCTCCCGACGGACAAACCTTTTCCAAGTGGGTGCTTGCAGGCACGGAAACCGAATTCGACCTTACGGCCGCTATGACTGCAGACGTGTCGATAGTTGCGGTATTCGAAACCGGTGCTTCCGACAGTTCTAAAACTTACATTGGCAATTGCTTGGTAACTGTGGGTAGCGGAATACTTGCGCAACAGTATACCGTTTCGAAATTTGAAATAGATTTTGCAGCCCTTACGGGTAAGGCAGTGATCGATAACGCAGAGTCTAACATTACGTTACAGCTATTAACATCAATGCCGACTGAACTTGAAGCAGTTTACGGCGCAAATAGCACGTATTACGAAATTTCAATAAAATACGGTCAGATGTCCACTCAGAATTACATTATAGTAAATCCCGATCAATCAAAGTTTACTCTTTGCGATAGTAATGACAAACCGTATGGTACAGGTGAGTTCGTTTCGCAAACAGGTGAAATTGTTGAAAAGTACGAAAGAGTAGAATTGGCCGATATTGACGGCAAAGTATTTGTCGCGGAATCTGCGTTTTATAGCACTACATCGTTTGGTAGTACGACTAATTATACTGCTGCAAAGGTGACGTTTGATAGTAATTTCAACAGCTATAAAATTGTATTGTTGGCAGACGCAAATAAAACCACTGGCAAGTCGTATACTTTCCCTTCCGGAAAAGAACAAATAGCTGGTACTGAATTTACTATGGAAAGCGGAAGTTTTACTATTCAATTTGGCTTTATGAAAGATCAAAATGACAATTATCAATTGATTCTTATATCTTTACATAAAGCGGACGAAGTAGAATTACTCACTGGCGCGCCGGTAACATTAACTTTGCAATCGGCATAATAATCAGACGCCAAATAATTATGGAAGCTCGGAACAGTCCGAGCTTCTTTTGTTGTTTGGGCGGGGCGTTGTGCGGTTTCGGCGGTAAATATTTGCGCACCGCTGCAAAATAACGTATTTATCCGTTTTTATTGCAAATATCGGCATTGCGTCCCAATTGACTTAAATACCGAACGAAGATTGAAAAAAATGTTAATATGAAAGCCGTATGCGGGGGTATTCGCTTTACATTTTTGACAAAATGTATTAAAATTTGTATCAGTATAATGGTAGAATGGCGTTTAATATCCGCTATGGTTTTAACAGGCTGGTATTTAGTTCAAAAATGCTATTCGCTTACTCATTATTTAGGGAAGCAATGAAATGAAAAAAAGAAAGATTAGCCATTCAATTTTTATATTTGTTTTATGCGCGATAATGATTTCGAGCTTTACCACGGCGGCTTTTGCTATGCCCGCTCAACTGACAGGCGGTTCTCCGTCCGCAGGCTCGACTTCGTCCGCCGGTTTGTTCGATAAGCAGCAAGTGATTGCCGAATTGAAGAACGATTTTATCAAGTCGTTGAACAAAGATTTAGTTAAAAATATTTCCGATTACAGCCTTTCGGGCAAGGTCAACGCAATAATCACTTTTTCCGAAGATTCTCTCGTCAAACAATACAATCAAGGATACTCCGCCAAGCAGACGCTGTCGGAATTTTTGGCAGGCTCCAAGGCTAAAAAGCTAAGCTCGGATATGCGCGCACGTCAGGATCGCGTTGCAAGCAAGCTTGTACGCGCGGGGCTCGTTTCGGAAGTTAAGTACGGCTACTCGACTATACTTGACGGAATATACGTATCCACAACTTTCGCTAATATTGCGGAAATTGCAAATTACGACGGGGTTGCGCGCATCATATTGTCCAACACTTACAAACCGTCCGTAGCTACCGAAAACGCGGTAAACGTGTACGACACGGGTATATTTAACAGCAGCGACGTTTCCTATACGGGCAAAGGCACGATAGTGGCTATTCTCGACACAGGCTGCGACTACACGCATACTGCGTTTACTACGCATCAGGTTCAGCAGCCCTTGTACGACCGCAACAAGATTGCGGAACTGCTGCCCAATACGCTTGCCTACGGCTACGACAACACGCTCGAACCGCGCGAAGTGTACTACGGCAACGTAACCAAGGATAAGATCGCTTGGGGCTACGACTACGCGGATAAGGATCCCGACGTAATGCCCTTCGGCAGCGAACACGGCACGCACGTTGCCGGCATTATCGGCGGCAAGGACGATACCATTACAGGCGTTGCGTTAGATACGCAATTGGCTATAATGAAAGTTTTCTCCGATTATAAAGAAGGCGCGGACGACGGCGACATTTTGGCGGCTCTCGAAGACTGCGTAACGCTCGGCGTCGACGCCATCAATATGAGTCTCGGTACTTCCTGCGGCTTTACTCGCGAAGTAGACGAGCAGAGAAAGAACGAAATTTACGACAGCATAGAAGAAGCGGGAATTTCCTTGGTAGTTGCAGCCTCCAACGATTACAGCAGTGCGTACGGCAGCGAATTCGGCAACACCAACAAAACGCGCAATCCCGACTCGGCAACGGTAGGCGCTCCGTCTACGTACAGCGCGTCTATGTCGGTAGCTTCCATCAACGGTAATAAAGATAAGTATATGCTTGCCAACGGCTCGCGCGAAGTGTTCTTCTTGGAATCCTTCAACCAAGCGGCAAAGGAATATAATTTCTTCGAGATGTTGGGTATAACGCCCGGCAACCCCAAAACGTTCGATTACGTTGCCGTTCCCGGTTACGGACATTTCTCTAACTATTTGGGCTTGGATATGACGGGCAAGATAGCTCTTGTCAAGCGCGGAGACATTTCCTTTGAAGACAAGGTGCGCTACGCCGCGGAAAGCGGTGCGGCAGCCGTAATTATTTACAACAACGTATTCGGCGATATAGTAATGACGGTCGGTAACGACGTCAAGATTCCCGTAGTATCTATCGGCAAGGACGACGGCGACGTTCTCGCAAACGTAAATGCCGGCAAGGAAAACGAAGGGCGCGGAACATTGGAGTTCGTGTACGAAAACCAAGCCGGTCCGTTTATGAGCGACTTCTCCAGTTGGGGACCCAATCCCGACCTTACGCTAAAACCGGAAATCACCGCTCACGGCGGCAACATTTTGTCAGCTATTCCCGGCGGCGGCTATGACAAGCTTAGCGGTACCAGTATGGCTTGCCCCAATATGTGCGGCATTACCATTCTTATCCGCCAATACGTCAAGGAAAATTTCCCCGATTTCGACTCGTGTCAGGTGCGTGATTTGGTCAATCAACTGTGTATGTCTACGGCAACTATCGCAATGGACAAGGCCGGAAACCCCTATTCGCCCCGTAAGCAGGGCGCGGGGATAGCCGACATTTTGAAGGCGACTACTACCAACGCGTATCTGTTTGTTGAAGGCAAGGGCAAGACTAAGCTCGAGCTCGGCGACGACCCTGCGCGTACAGGCAAGTACACAATGACCATAAGTCTGCGCAACTTGTCGTCGTCTGCAGTAAGTTATAAGCTCGGTATGTATGCGATGACGGAAACTCTGTCCAGTTCCGATACTGATTACGTGGCGGAACGCGCTTACATGCTCGGCGGTTCGACGGCGTATTCGGCTGTTAACGGCAAAATAAATAACGGCGTAATAACGGTGGAAGCGGGACAAACCGCGCAAATAACCGCGGTGCTTACGCTGTCTACGCGCGACAAAACTTACCTTAACCAATATTTCGAAAACGGTATGTACGTCGAAGGCTTCCTGACTCTTGACAACCTTGACGAGAACGGCGTTGATCTGAACGCACCCTTCCTTGCGTTTTACGGTAATTGGACGGACGCTCCCATATTCGACGAAGACTATTACGTTGTGGAAACGGAAGCGTACGACGGCGCAATCGACGACAAGGACAAAATCAAGGCGGACTACTACGCTACGACGCCGCTCGGCAAGTATTACTACGACTATATAATCCCCCTTGGCAGTTACGTCTACGCAATGCCGGACGATTATACTCCGATACCCGCAACGGCGGAGCACGCCGCGGTATCCTACTACAAGGATTGTATCAGCGGTATTTACGCAGTGTTTACGGGACTTCTCCGCGGCGCGAAAGAGCTTAATATCCAAATCGTCGACACGGTATCCGGCAAGACGGTGTGGGAAAAGACGGAATACAACTGCTACAAGGCGCATAATGCCGGCGTTCAGTACCCGTACGTTTGCGATATCGACCTTGATATGGCTAACACCAAGACGGGCGAAGTATTCGGCGACAATAACACGCATTATCAAGTGACGATGACCGCCAAGCTGGACTTTGGCAAAACGGCGGACTCCAACGTGGACGACAAGTATTGGCAGGACGGTGTTCGCAACGTAAACGATACGTATCAGTTCAGTTTTTATATCGATTACGAAGCTCCGATAATAGTCGATTCCGAATTCCGCGTTAAGTACGACAAAACGTTGGAAGAAAACAGATATTACGTAGACCTTACGGTGTACGACAACCATTACGCTATGAGTTTGCGTCCCGTGGTATTGTACGACTACGTAAACGAAAAAGGCGAAACGAAAAAGACCTTTGCGTCGCTGTCGGAGTATCCTATCCCTATCTATCAGGAAAAACGCGGTACGCAAACAAAAATCAGCGTGGAAATCACCGACTATTTGGACGCTATAAGACAAAGCGATTTGAAGGAAGGTATTTGCTTCTATATAGACGACTACGCAATGAACTCCAACGTTTGTTACGTACCCTTCCCCGAAGTGCAGAACGAATCGTTGAATTTCCACAATCAGACGGAAGGTACGGCTGCTCCCACAATCGAACTTATGAAGGGACAGACTTTCGACCTTACTACGATTATGTACGACACGCAGGATTCTTCCCGCGAAATCGTAACCGATTATTTGCAAAATCTTACTTGGACTTCGTCTAACCCGTCCGTAGTGGCAGTAAACGGCGGCAAAATCGAAGCATTGCAGGAGAATACGGGAATACGTATTTCCGTCAAGGGCGAAACTTGGACGAAAGCCAAGGAAATACTGGTTAACGTCAAGGGCGTAGACGACGGCTCGTCGTCATCGCAGGACAAAGTTTCATTGGAAGAGATAACCTTTACTTCTTACGAAACGCTATACGCCTATAACGGCGATATCGACACCTCGGAAATAGGGCGTACCGGCGGAATCAACTACTTCGGCGGAAATTACACGCTTAACTTTTATCCCGGCGAGAGTATTCGGTTGAATTACGAAATAAAACCTTGGAATTTGCCGCAAAGCAGATATCAACTCAGATGGACTTCATCCAACCCCGCGGTTGCAACCGTGGACGACAAGGGCGTAGTCGAAGGCAAATCCGAAGGCAGAGCCCGCGTATTTCTTAATATCGTCGTCGACGGCAAGGAATCCATTTTGCAAGCGTCCTGCATTATCAATATCAAGAGCGAATTTGTTATCGAAAACCGCGAATTGGTTGCTTACAAGGGCTTGGGCGGCGTTGTGGAAATTCCCGACGACGAAGGTATAATGTATATCGGCAGCTTTGCGTTCTGTCACTACAATCTCGACAACGAAAAGGAAGTAGACGACAAATACGACCTTGACGATAAGAAAGAACCGTTGGGTAATAACTCCGTAACCAAGGTGATAATCCCCAAGGGAGTGCAGGAAATACGTAAATTCGCCTTTTACAACTGCGAAAAGCTTGTTGAAGTGGTGTTGGGCGAAGATTGTAAAAAAATAGACGAGTACGCTTTTTATAACGACGTAAAACTGGAAACTATCAACTTCGAAAATGTCAAAACCGTAAGCGATTACGCTTTTGCCAAGTGTTCGCTGTTAGATAACGTGTTGTTCGACAACGTCAATTTCATAGGCAAATTCGCTTTTGCCGAATGCAAATCGCTGTCGTCTGCTAATCTTGCGGATATGCGCCGCAGCGGCGAAGGCGCGTTCAGCGATTGCCCCAGATTGAGAACGGTAATTCTCGGCGAGCGCGCGAACATTTCGGCGGGCGCGTTTAAGAACTCCGCAGTTATGGAAATAGTGTTGTTCTGCGCTACAATTCCCGACGAAGCGTTTTACAATTGTACGCAATTAACTACCGTAACGGTTGCGGGAGACCTGACGTATTTGGGAATAAGCGCGTTTGAGAATTGTACCAAGCTCAGCTCCTTCGACTTTATGGGCGAATGCGAGTACATAGGCGACAATGCGTTTTATAACTGCGCGACGCTTGCCGCTATGACATTGCCTAACGGCACGGTATCGTTCGGCGATAACGTATTCGGCAGATGCAGTAGACTTAGAACGTTAACTCTTAACGACAGTACGTCAATCGACACCGTAGGAGCATTGCTTTTCAACGGCTTGGACAGCTCGTCTCTGACAATAAAAGTAAGCGAATTTAACGATTCTTACGTTGTAAACAACGGCGTTTTGTTCAGTAAGGACGGCACGAAGCTTATTTGGGCTTTACCGAGAAACACATTCAACAATGGAACGTATACGTTGCCTGCAAAGGTAAGAGAAATCTGCGACGGCGCGTTCTCGGCAAATAAAAATCTTGTAACGTTGGACGCTTCCGCTTCCGCCTTGGAGCGCATAGGCAATTCGGCGTTTGCATACTGTAACAATCTCGCAACGGTACGTCTTCCCGCTAACGAATTGTCAATTGGGGACAGAGCTTTTGCCGAAGCGGTAAATTTGTCCGTAATAGATTTGTCTAACGCCAAATATATCGGCGACTTCGCATTTTATAATACGGCTGTAACGTCTTTGCACTTCGCCAAAAACGTAAATATCGGTTTCAGAGCGTTTTCGGCGGGCAATTCCACCGTTACGGGCGGACAATACGTAAGTAGACTTACCAATATATATCTTGACGACGGCGCTACGTTGGGCGATTACGCCTTTGCCGATTCCGCTTTGATTGCGGTGGCAATGCCCGAAAACGGCGGAGTAACCGTGGGCGCGTTTGCTTTCTTCCGCTGTACTAAGCTGGAAACAATCGACCTTACCAAGGCTGCGGCTCTCGGCGATTACGCCTTTGCAAGATGCTCCGCGCTTAAATCCGTCGACTTGGGCAATCTTACGGAAGTTCCCGAAGGTTGCTTCTCGGGATGTGCCTCGTTGGAAAATGTAACTGCGTATAATGTTGTAACCGTGGGCGACGACGCGTTTTCGCAGTACGAGACACAGAACAATTTGGGTATGACCTTCGTTTACGAAGGACCGATTATAACGGAAATAAACCTGCCGCTTGCGGAGAATATAGGTAAATACGCTTTTTACGGCTGTATGAAGCTTGTTACCGCTAATATCCCCAATGCTACGTATATCGGTGAAGGCGCGTTCCAATTCTGCGAAAAAATGAGCAGCGTTAACTTGTCTCCGCGTCTTACGGTGATAAACAACGGCGTATTTTACGGATGCGAAGCGTTGGATCTTGCGACAATCGATTTCTCCAATATTAAGAGTGTCGGTATAATGGCGTTTATGGCTACCAAAGCAGTTGCGACGCTTAACCTTGACAGTATGGAAGTAATCGGCTCGCAAGCGTTCGGCGAAGCGGAACGTCGCTATTCGTCTCAGGACGGCGCGTTCGAGTATATTCCTTCACAGAATCCTGTTTTGAAGTTAGTCAATGCTCCCAACCTTATCAAGCTGGCCGATAACGCATTTTACGGCAACGGCGCGCTTACAACCGTTAACGCTCCGTTGTTGCAGGAAATAGGCGATATGGTGTTTACCAACACCGCGATTGAAGAATTCGAAGTTACGGATTCTCTTGCCAAGGTCAGCTACGGCGCGTTCTACAACGCCGAAAAATTCAAGGCGTTTTACACAATGCAGGGCGGAGTAAAGAATACGACGGCAACTCTTGCAAATGTTATGTTAGACGGCGGCGTTCTGTATCTTGCTACCGACCTTGGATACAACCTTGTTTGCTATCCTATGGATAAAGCGGACAAGGAATACGTTATTCCCGAAGGAGTCATTCGTATCGAATTTACCGCCGCGACGGGCAATAAGCACCTTCAAAAGGTTACGATGCCGTCCACAATGAAGAATATCGGCAACTTGGCGTTTTACGATTGTACCGCTCTTACGGAAGTGAGATTCAAGTCCTACTTCGCGCCCGTATTGGAAGGTACGTTGAGCGGCAATTTGGATATGCTTCCCTCGGACGTAATGTCGGGCAAGTTCCCCAACTTCAACAAACTGTACAAGTACGATTACTACTACTATATGCAGTGCAAAGCGTTGAAGGAAGCACAGGAAAACGGCGAATCCTACACTCCGCCGTTCGGAGTGCCTTATCCGTTGGCTTACGCAAACTTCGTAGGTTTGGTAACCAGTCAGGCTGCGTCCAACCTTACGTACGTTACACCCGACAATTGCGAAGGCTACGACAGCGCGCTGTATAATGCGTATTTCAAAAAGTCGCAGGAGTCGACGGGTAAAACTGCCGGTAAGTACGCTACGGAATTCATCGACGCTGTTAACAGACTTCCTTCGGCGGTAGACAGATTCGACAAAACACTGATAGATAACGCAACTACCGCATACAACGCTTTAATCAAGCGTCAGGACGAATTGAAGTACGTTGACCAAGCAATAATAGACAACTACTTGAAGCTGTTCAGTCAGTACAGCGTGGACGTAACGATAAACAGTATCAACAAGCTGGTAGGTATAGACGCTACGGAGCGCAGCTACAAGCTTATCGCCGAAGCGGTTAACAACTACAACGCTTTGAGCGACGAAGACAAGCAGCTTATAACCAACTTTGCAACTTTGCAGCAAGCTATAAACTTATATAACCAATCCGCCAATGCGGGTAATGTCCAGCACGTAGAAACCAATAACGTTTGGAGTGCGGTAGCGATGTCCGTTGCCAACGTAACGGCGTTAGTGGCAATAGCGGTGGTGTTTATTAAGAGATTGTTAGGGGGTAACCAATGAAAAACAAACGTTTTACGGTTTTAGTCGCGTTGTTACTCGTCTTGACGTGTTTTGCTTTGTGCGCTTGCAACAAGACGGACCGCAATCTCAATAAAATGGTCAAGAAGTCTTACGACTATGTAAGTCTTACCGTCACTACCGATATCGAAGGCGTAATTCTTACAAGCGTATATACGGCTACCAAGACGGAAAACAATCAAACGCAGATACGGTTTTCTTATCAGACGTTTAACACGATAGACGTAGGTAACGGCGGTATAACTCTGCCGGAAGGGCGCATAACCACTCACCGCGGAACGCTCACGGTAGACGTTAGCCGCAACAACGCGATAGTTAAGTCAAGCGGAGATGAGCTCAATATTAACTTGAAGGAAGTAACCGCCAAGAATATAAAGTTCAATTCCAAAAACTTTACGGACATTCAAGATAACGACGGCTTTTTCAGCGCAAAGATTAACGATTTGTCCGCGTTTACGGGAACATCGGTTAAGGGGAGCGAAGGCTCGGTATCAGTGCGTTACAGTGATAATTCTCTTATAAGTATGGTAATATCCTACGTTAACGAGCAAGGCTCCGTTATAACGGCTAACTACAGCTATCAATCGGAAGATTAGGAGACGCCTATGCGAAAAATTACAAAATTGATATTACTGTTTTTGTTACTTGCAATCTTTGCGGGCTGTTTGGCTGCTTGTAACAACGGCGATATGTTAGACGGAATGTACAAGGTGCAGTTCAAGTTCAACGGCGGTTCGCTTTCTACCGATACGTCAACCGTCAACGACGCTTCTACTTTCGGATATGCGTACGAAGAAAAAGGCGTGCTGATTTTGGACCCCGTCAAGAAGTATTCTCACGCAGGAACTACAGACGCGATTTCTCGTGACAAGTATGTTTTCACCGGTTGGTACAAGGACGTAGGCTGTACGGTCAAATGGGATTTTGACAAAGACACTCTTCAAGATGATCTGCTTATTCTCTATGCGGGTTGGGAATTGGCTATAAATCATACCTACTCCGTACGTTATTGGGACGAATCTTCCGCAAAGGAAGTAATTTTGGGAACATATAAATTAAGCGACTCGGATATATCTGCGGGAGCAAAATTTAACGATAGACGTAATTACGCAAATTTACGCAAAGGCTATACTTCTCTTGGAGAATACTACAAGGATAAGGAATGTACCCAGCCTTGGGATTATGACTATACCCATCCCGGCGGAGACTCCGACCTTGACGTTCCGGTATACGCTAAGTATTTGCAGGGCGAATACATTCTCGTAAGAAACTATCAAAACCTTTACGATGCCATCAACGGCGACGGCAATTTGCGCGGAAACGTTTATATAATGAACGACTTTGATTGCGGCGGAGAAGAGTTGCAGATTCAGACGTTGAATTACGAATTTAACGGAAACGGAAAAATAATATCTAATATTACCGTAAATCCATTCGGCGCGTTCAGTCTATGTATGATACACACTATTGGCGATAAAGGTCAAATGCACGACGTTACGTTTAATAACGTTAAATATGTAATTTCGGAAAATTCCATGCCTACTATGGAAATTGCCGTATTGGCGCAAGGCACAACTCAAAAGCAACTGCAATTGACCAACGTACATATTAACGGAACAGTTGTGAATAACAGTACAAATAATTACGATTTGAGCGGATTGTTCGAAGGCAACGGCTGTTGGCTTATAAACGGCAACAACAAGGTGGTTTTAAGCAACAGCGGTTACGGCATTACGCTCGAAACGAAGGAGTGAAATTATGAGCAAAATAAAAAGAATTACAAGCTGGCTGATTGTAGCGTCGTTGGCGCTAAGCGCGGTGTTTGCGCTTGTTGCCTGCAAAAAGGACGTTATCGACAACGAAAGCACACGTTTGGTATTGTCCACGGCGGAATTGGAAGGCGTTTTTAACCCCTTCTATTCTTCATCGGGCGCAGACAGCAGTATTGTAGGAATGACGCAGATTTCTATGTTAGGCTCTACTACGGACGGTAAAATTATCGGTTACGGCAAAGAGAATGCTTCCAAACGCGCAGCCGAGCTTGCAAAAGAGCCGTGCGTAGTCGCCGATTACGACGAAGAAACATATACCGTGGGTACGGATCAGTTCACTCGGTACAGATTTGTTCTTAAAAGCGGTTTGAAGTTCAGCGACGGTTCGCCCCTTACTATGCGAGACGTACTGTTCAATTTGTACGAGTATCTCGACCCCGCATATTACGGAAGCGCGACGATTTATTCTACCGATATCGTTGGACTTAAAGCGTATCAAACTCAACAACGCGAATTGAAGGAACAAAAGGGTTTCAACAGAAGGTTTTTGAATGCTGCCGGCGACCGTATAGGTTATCTTAGAGAAGCTATCAAAGAAATTCAGGAAGACAATAAAAGAACTCTTACCGACGCCGAGATGGTTGGTTTTCTTACCGAATATAAGAATCGCGGCGGTATTTACGCTAACGTTTTAGACGATTATACAGCCGCGAAAAAGTATTTGGAGCAAGAACTCGAGTCCGATTACATAAACTCTATGGGTACTGCGGAAGATATCAAGTTTGCCAAGGAAGAAGGCTCTGACGAAATGATCTCGTTGCATACCGATACGGAAGCCTTCCTGTACAATTGGGGCAAGATTACTTGGAACGAAGACGAAAGAAAATTCGATTACAGCTGGCCCAATTGTAAAGATTGGGATAAAGAGAAAGCTATCCAAATGATGTACGATACTCTTATTCCTAACGACGCGATAACCGTGCTTACGGCAACGGCAAGCGCTAACAATTTGCTCAACTACGTCGCAGGTAAGCTTAAGAAGGAATACTTCGACAGCGTAGGCGACGAAGATAGGATTGCCAGTATTGAAGGAATTGTCAGCATTTGGAATTCCGACGAGTACAAGGAAGCAAGCGATATAACGGTAAACGGAACAAAGTATTCCAAACCCACTTACAGCAGCTACAAGGAAAACGGCGTTCCCAACGGCGAAGTTACGTCAGGTAACGAAGTGTTGGAGATAACTATCAATAAAGTTGACCCCAAAGCAATATGGAACTTCGGCTTTACGGTTGCTCCTATGTATTATTACTCCAATCAAACGCAAATAGACTTGTTCGACTACAAAACTCATTTCGGAGTGGATTTCGGTAATCCCGATTTCCAAGACGACGTAATCAAGGATAACGCCAAAATAGGCGTGCCCGTAGGAGCGGGACCCTACAAAGCCACCACGCAGTCGGGCGACGGCAGTCGTGTCGAAGCGGGTACGTTCCGCAGCAAGGGCGTAGTATATTTCGAACGTAACGACCACTTTATGTTCCCCGTAACAATAAAGTACGTTAACTACCAAGTAGTACCTACCAAATCTATGTTGGAACAATTGTATACGGGAGCGGTACATTTCGTCGAGCCCGCTTGTCAACAGGATAATATCGACAGTATCCAAAACAGTAAGCAATTCAAATCCGGCGAAATCGGCTTTGTCAAAGCCAAAACAAACGGCTACGGTTATATCGGCATCAACGCCGGTAAAGTTCCGAGTCTTGCCGTTCGTAAAGCTATTATGCACGCCATAGAAACGGCGCAATGCGTAGATTACTATTCCGGCTATTCTACACCTATTTACAGACCGATGGCGGAAAGTTCTTGGGCATATCCCCACAGTATAGATACTTATCACGACAAAACCAATTCTGTGTACGGTCAGGACGAACACTATCCTTATTTCGATAAGAGCGGCGAAACCAGCAGAAAACTTGTCGAAGATGCGGGATACACTTTGAAAAACGAAGTTTTAGCCAAGGGCAACGACGTATTAAAGTACACGTTTACCATTGCCGGCGAAACAACCGACCACCCCGCGTATATAGCGTTGAAGCAAGCGTCGGAAATTCTCAATAAAATTGGCTTCCAAATAACCGTCAGCACGGATATTCGCGCGCTCAGCAAGCTCAATAACGGCGAGCTTACCGTATGGGCGGCTGCTTGGGGCGCGGCAATAGACCCCGATATGTATCAGGTTTATCACAAAGATTCTACAGCCGGATCTACTTCGAATTGGGGCTACACTGAAATTCTGCGCGACCAGACTACAAAGTATGAGACGGAAAGGCAAATAATAGACAGATTGTCTGAAAACATCGAAGCCGCTCGCTTGACGACAGATCAGGATGACAGAGCTTACTACTATTCGCTCGCATTGAATGACGTTATGGACTTGGCGGTGGAATTGCCCACTTATCAAAGAAGCGATTTGTTCGCTTACAGTTCTAAAATAATCGATAAGAACACTTTGCAAAAAGAGCTCACTCCGTACAACGGACCGCTTGCAAGATTGTGGGAAGTAAGTCTTAACGAAACTAAGTAATTAAATTCAGAGAAAACAAATGGTAAAGTACATTATCAAAAGAATACTTTTGTCGATACTCATTCTCTTCGGCGTATCGGTAATAATTTACACTTTGGTCCGACTGATGCCAACCGATTTCTTGGAAACCAAGTTTTCGGCGCAGCTGCAGTCAGGGCAAATGACGCGCGCCAAGCTGAATGAGTTCCGCAAAAAGTACGGCTTGTATATGCCCGAATCCTACGTGGATATCAAGATGGACGACGCGATGCCCAATTACGGCGGGACGGTGTTTACCGGTAATTCTACGGACAAGGATTATGAGTCCAACCATGATGCCGAAGCCAAATACCGTAAGGAATGGTATTCCAAGTTCATCAACGAATTCGACGCTACAATCGACGGCAAGACGTATATGCTCAACCTTAACGAAGACGGCGATTACGTAATCAGCTATTTGGACAAACAGTTCGATCAAGAAAAGCAACGCGAAATAGACGTTAAAAAACGCGTTGCATCGGGTAGCTACTACGTAGACGAACAGGGCAACGTAATCTTCGACCGCGATATTCTGAGCGACGGCTACGTCGGTGCGACAACATACCGCAATTCTACCGGCGGCCAGAAGTTTGTGGCGGTATTGTCGGGCTACTTTTCCTGGTTGGGCAACGCAATTCGTTTCGACCTTGGAGAGTCTTTCGACCATCAGCAGCCTGTAACCAAGGTCATTGCGGACAATATGTGGATTTCCTTCGCGTTATCCTTCATCGCGCTTATTTTGGAGTTCTTGATAGCCATACCCTTGGGTATTATCAGCGCAACCAAGCAGTATTCCGCAACGGACTACGCCGTAACGATAATTACCCTTATGGGTATTTCGCTGCCGTCTTTCTTCTTCGCGGCTCTGCTAATCAAGCTGTTCTCTACAACGCTCGGTTGGTTCCCCCCTTCGGGACTTGTAAGCGGCGGCAGCAGCGCGGTAAATATTTTCCAAAATCTTCCGGATATTATGTGGCACTTGTTCCTGCCTATGGTAGTGCTTGTTGTCCTGTCTATCGGCGGTTTGATGAGATACACCCGTACCAATATGTTGGAAGTATTAAACAGCGACTATATACGTACGGCTCGCGCCAAGGGGCTTTCCGAAAAGAAGGTAATATACGTTCACGCATTCCGTAACACGCTGATTCCGCTTGTTACCATGCTTGCAGGCATATTGCCGAGTTTGTTCGGCGGAGCGATGATTACCGAAGAAGTGTTTGCAATCGACGGCATAGGACGGCTTGCATACAAGGCTTTGCGCGGCGGAGATATTCCGTTAATAATGGGTTATAATATGTTTTTGGCAATATTAACCGTTATAGGTACGTTGCTAAGCGATATAATGTACGCGGTGGTAGACCCGCGCGTAAAACTTACTAAATAGGGTGATATTATGAAAGAAAAAAAGAAACTTGACAATATCGCCCCGAGCGATAACTTGGAAACTACGGCTACGGAAGTTAAGTCCGCGGAAGAACAAATAATCGAAACTAACGTTACGGAAACTCCGCTTATTGTAACGGACGATACCGTAACTCAGCAGATACACTACAAGCAGTTGTCTCCCGCAATGATGGTAACGCGCAGGTTTTTCCGTTCGCGCCTATCCATTGTCGGGTTGGCTATGCTGGTATTTCTGTTTTTGTTCTCTTTCTTGGGCCCCGTGTTTATGCACTGGTTCGGCTACAAGTGGGGGGAAACGACGACGGACGATTCCATAAAAATCGTCCACGCGGGCGAATGGGTGGAATACACCGATGCGCAGGGAAACGTAATTAAAACGTATCAGTACAACGACAAGGAAGTAAACTTCAATCAATACGCTCCCGTGTCCAAGGATCATTGGCTGGGAACGGACGAAAAGGGTATGGACGTATATATCCGTCTTATGTACGGCGGACGTATATCGTTGACGCTCGGTTTCGTAGTAGTGCTGTTGGAAACGTTGATAGGCGTAATTTTGGGCGGACTTGCCGGCTATTTTGGCGGTTGGGTCGACCAAATAATAATGCGTATAGTGGATATATTGAACTGTATTCCCACTCTGCCCATATTACTTATCGCCTCCGCGGTTTTGGAATCGTGGAAGGTTGACCCCAAGTTTAATATTTACTACTTGTTGATAATACTAACGGCTTTTGGGTGGAGCGGCACTGCGCGTATCGTACGCGGACAGATACTGTATCTGCGCGAGCAGGAATACATAGTTGCGTGTGAAGTTATGGGCGTTCCCACCTGGCGCAGAATATTCAAGCATTTGGTGCCCAATATAATGCCCCAGCTTATCGTTTCCATGACGTTGGGATTGGGCAGCATTATTTTGTACGAATCGACGTTAAGTTATTTGGGCTTGGGCGTACCAATTCCATACGCTGCCTGGGGCTCGATGATATCCGCTTCGACCGACCCGATTCTTATGCAGAATTATCCCAATTTGTGGATTCCCGCAGGTATTTTGATAGTTGCGGCGGTACTGGGCTTCAATTTCGTAGGCGACGGCTTACGCGACGCAATGGATCCCAAAATGAAAAGGTAACCGATGAAAAAAGAAACCGTAAAAAATCCATATAATTTAACCATAAAAGAAAGCCGCGAAATATTAAAGAGCAATCTAAAAGAAATGAAGCGTTTGGAAAAGCTCAAACGCGCCAAGGTTACTCCCGAGTATTTCACTTCGGAGATGAAGAATCCCGATAACGTATTGGAAGTAGAAAATCTTCAAACCTACTTCTTTACCGATAACGGCGTGGTAAAATCCGTCAACGGCATAAGCTTCGACGTTCCTGCCGATTCTATCGTCGGTATAGTGGGCGAGAGCGGCTGCGGCAAGAGCGTTACCAGCTTGTCTATTATGCAACTGGTGCAGGCTCCGCAGGGTCAGGTGGTGGAAGGCAGCATACGTTTTGCCACCAAGGACTACGTACTCGACGACAAGGGTAAGCGTATCCGCGTTTGCAAACGCGACGGTAATGGCGAAGTATTAACCCAAACCAAAAAAGACAAGCACGGCAACGATGTTTTGGACAAACAAGGCTTGCCCGTTATCGAACCTGTATACGAAACCAACGAAGACGGCTTGTACGTTTACGAGATGCAGGACAAGGTGTACGACATTTGCAAGATGCCTACCGAAGACATGGCTCGCGTACGCGGAAAGGATATATCGATGATATTCCAAGAACCGATGACAAGCCTTAACCCCGTTTTCACAGTCGGCTATCAAATAGAAGAAGTCGTGTATCTTATCAATCCGCTTGCCACCAAGGCGCAGGCGCGCGCCAAAGCTATAAAGATGCTGCAGCTCGTAGGCATTCCTATGCCGGAAACGATAATCGACTACTATCCGCACCAATTGTCCGGCGGTATGCGCCAGCGCGTTATGATAGCTATTGCCCTTACGGGCAATCCCAAACTGATTATTGCCGACGAACCGACCACTGCGTTGGACGTTACCATTCAAAGTCAGATTTTGCAGCTTATAAAAAGCGTGCAGAAGCAATGCGGAGCTTCCGTTATGCTTATAACGCACGATCTCGGTGTAATTGCCGAAATGGCGGATTACGTAGTTGTTATGTACGCGGGTAAAATAGTTGAAAAAGGCACCGTTTACGAAATTTTCGACAATCCGCTTCATCCGTATACCAAGGGACTGCAAAAGGCTAAGCCTACGTTCGAATCGGATATCGGCGCCGACTTGTATACCATTCCGGGCAGCGTTCCCAATCCTATTAACATACCGGACGAGTGCTTGTTCAAGGATAGATGTAATATGCGCTGCGATAAATGCGAAGGAAAGTATCCCGAAGAGATCAAAGTGTCCCCTACTCACAGCGTATTTTGTCACAGAATCGACCAACAGAGAAAAAAATAATAAAGCGGCATTATTTCGCGGCGTTTCTATGTTAGTATATAGCTTCTAACGCGCGTAATCAATCGAAAGAGAGAACAAATGGATTCCCAAAACAAACAAAACTTAACAGTGAACGGCGAAAAGGACTATATTTTACGCGTCAACAACCTAAAACAGTATTTTCCTATTGCCAAGAGTATGTTCGGTAAGCCGAAAGCGTTTTTGCGCGCGGTAGACGGCGTTTCTTTCAATCTCGAACGCGGCAAAACGATAGGAATCGTCGGAGAGTCGGGTTGCGGCAAAACGACGCTCGGACGTACGATATTGCGTCTTTACGATATCACGGAAGGATCGGCATTGTACACCGACGGCGAAGGCAACGTTCACGAGCTTGCCAAGTTGAAACGCAATGAGCTTCAACCTTTGCGTACGCATCTGCAATACGTATTTCAAGACCCGTACTCGTCTCTTCCCCCGCGTATGACGGTTGGAGAGATTATAAGCGAAGGTGTTATCACCCACAAAATAGTGGAAAAAAGCCAAGTTCGCGACTACGTTGTAAGCGTAATGAAACGGTGCGGACTGCAGGAGCACTATTATGACAGGTATCCGCACGAGTTTTCCGGCGGGCAGCGTCAGCGTATATGTATTGCGCGCGCGCTTGCCGTTAAACCCAAGCTGGTTATATGCGACGAACCTGTTTCGGCGTTGGACGTATCTATTCAAGCGCAGGTAATTAACCTTCTCAAAAGGTTGCAGCGCGAAGAAGGTATGTCGTATATGTTTATTTCGCACGATTTGTCCGTCGTCAAGTACATAAGCGATACCATTGCCGTAATGTATCTGGGGAACATTGTGGAAATGGGCACTACGGACGACATATGCAATCATGCTATGCACCCCTACACCAAGGCGCTGTTCTCGGCTGTTCCCGTTGCAAATCCGCACAAAAAATCCAATCCGGAAGAGCTTCAAGGGGAATTACCCAGTCCTGCTAACCCGCCCGAAGGCTGTAAGTTCCACACCCGCTGCAAGCATTGTACCGAACGCTGTACGTCAGCCGCTCCGCGATATATCGAAGTATCTCCGGGGCACATTGTAGCGTGTAATTTGTACGACGACGAAGCGGCGGACGAACAAACGGAAAGCGGCGTTGCCGCGGCGGATGTCAACAATGAAAAAGAAACCTAAAACCAAGGTTGTCTACAAGGACGACGGCGAAACGATATATTCTATGGCTGCGCTTGAAGGCTTAACGCAGGAAGAAGCGGAGAAACGCGTCGAAGAACGTAAAAAGCGTGTCAAGCTTACCCGTAAGGAAAAGCGCGCGATGATTTCCGCCGGATATCAAGTGTTTGCGCCCATATTGCTTATTTTTGTCGTGGCATTTGCTTTCGTAGCGCTTGTTTTATATCTTATAATGAAATGAAGGTAACAACAATGAAGAAAAAACTGATTGCGATACTTGTTCTTGTCCTGATTGCTTCGCTTGCGCTTACCGCGTGCAAGCAGGAAAAGGACGTCAAGTTTATCTGCCAAGACATAACGGTAAAAGTAGGGCAAACTCCCGATTTTGCCGCCGCAGCCACGCTGACCGTGGACGGTGATAAAGTCGACGACTTCCAAGTTAAAGCTGAGCTCCAAAGCGGCAATCCTACAAAGGCAGGCGTTTGTATTTATACCGTATCGGTCGAAGTATTCGGCACTACTTACAGCGTCGATATTGCGGTAACATTTACTTCCGATACCGTGACGGACGGCAAAGTGACTATTTCCGCGGATAACTTTTCCGTAAGATTGGGCACGGACATAAACTGGAATGAACGCGTAACCGTGACCTACGACGGAACGCCAGTTGTTAATCCCGAGCTTAAAATTACCAAGCAATCGGGCGACGATTCTAAGGAAGGAGTGTGCCTTTACAAGGTTGTGTATACGCGCGACAATGTCGATTACAGTAAAACCGTTACCGTACGTTATACCTTGGGCGACGCTTTGACCGCTGCCGAGCAGCAGGCGTTAAACACTGCTTTCGCAAAGACGTATTCGTCTTACGCATGCATTGTTCGCACGGAACGCGGAGACAAGACGACTACTCCCGACATTTACGCTTTTGATCTAAGCAAAGAAAAAATCGATGGTTTAACCGCCTATATCGACTACTCGTACGAAGACAACAACTACGAAATCGACCCGGTTACCGGCAACAAAACCCCCGTTTACGACGAAGGCGAAGTCAAATACTACTGGCAGGAAGACGACACTCATTTTAAGCATACGTTCGAGTATCGCGAAGGAGTGTGGGGATACCGTTATTACGGAATAGCACTTGTGGGCCAGCTTGAAGGATATCTTCCCCACGCGTTCCAGCTAAACGAATACGCGTGGGACGCTGCCGACGGTTATTTTGAAAAACTCGACGAAAATACGTTCCGTGTAAGAAACAATTTAGACGGCTATTGCGAACAGATATTCGGCAAACTGGAGAATGTTTTGTATACCGATATGCGCCTTACCCTTACCGACGGCTATATTACGCGTCTGCAAATCAAATATACTATGCCCAATGCCGAATACGAAGATTTCGAATACACCGTAACCTACGAGTGGAGCGATTTCGATAACGTTTCCATAACCGTTCCCGAAGCCGTCGATTACGAACTTAATACCAACGAACATTACGTTACGGGCGATTCGACGGATTTAACAGCCGACGAGCAAGCCAACATTACTAACGCTTTTGCAAAAAATTACGAAAGTATCAACTCTAAGTGGGAAACCGGTAAGCTTGTTTATGTGTGTAATTATGCCCAAACAATCAATGGTTTGGTAGCATATATAGAGACGCCGACAATCTATGGTCTCAACAGGTATTACAGTCATGATGTTGACAGGGAAGCGTGGTTCTATCAGATGGCTAACGATAAGGACTACACTTATTACAAAAAACTGTATTCGAATCAAACGACTACAACGGCGAACGAGATAGCAACGCATTTTTATTCGGTTGGATCGTTGGATTTGACATCGGATTTGTTTGCGAAATTCGACGGTAGGTACGCAGTAAAGCAGGATAAGCTTGCCGAAGCGTACGCAAAGCTCAATAAGGCGTTGGATATCGACGGAAGTCAGGCAAACGCTAACGTAGAAGGCTTTAAGCCGCGCAGTTATTCGCTTATTTCCTGCTACTTTACGCTTGACGGCGATAGCAACATTACAAAGCTGGCGATAATAATACGCGATGATGCCGCTCGCACGTATGAAACTCATGTTTTGAGTTATTCCGATTTCGATTCCGCCGTAGTAACGTTGCCCACCGACCGTAATTTGCATAATTTAACCCAACAGCAGCAAACGGCAATAAACGGCGCGCTTGTAAACGATGTATATAACAAAGTGACAATTACCGATTCGTTCGGCGACGTATACGATTATAACGGAAATCACGCAACGCTTGTGGAAACCACCAATATTCCCAACAAAACGGAAACCACCGAATACGAATTAAATGCAGTCGATGGTAAATGGTATCAGGTCAAAGGAGATGATCGCGTATTGGTAGAAGACTTGCGCTTGTTGTTTATAAACTTCGATTTGTCCGAATTGGCAAAGCAAGCAATACAATACGATGCGTTGCATAGCGAGTATTATGTGGGGCTTACTCACGAACAGATTATCTCAATAGTTCCGTTTTACAGCAACTACAAGGATATTTACGACGAAGGCGTAACCGACGAAGCGGATAAATTCGGCGGCTTTACGGGTATCGGCTTCGGTTTGAGTGAAGACGGCAGTATAGCTTACGTAACGGTTTATGCCAATGAGATTTCCATAACCGCAACTTATAGCTTTGAATCGACGCAGCCCGCCGATTAGAAATAGGAGTAGAACATGAAGAAGAGACTGATTATAGCGATAGTACTCGCGATAATAATGGTAACGGCGTTAACGCTTGCCGCCTGTAAAGAAACCAAATATAAATTAGTATTTGTTCTCGGCGACGAAGCAGTTGCCGCAGGCATCGATATGGAACCGGTTATAACAAACGGCTTTGCTACGCGTAAGGACGCTCCCGTTCCGCCGGAATGGACCGGGCATAAGTTTGTGTCTTGGCACGAATCCGAAGATTTGTCCGACACAAGCAGAGTCGGTTATCCCTGCGTACTTACCGAGAATACCGTTTGGTATGCCAAATGGGTTGTAGACGGCGATAATCCCAACCCCGACGGCGAAAAGCACACCGTCAAGTTCCAAACTAACGGCGGCACTCCTATTGCGGATATGCTTACCGCTTCGATTGCCGAATCTCCCAAAACAACCAAGGCGGGCAACACTTTCATCGGTTGGTATACGGATTCGAAGTGTGAAACGGGCAAAATCGCTTTCCCCTACACGGTAACTGAAGATATAACTCTGTACGCCAAGTGGAAAGACGAAACTAACGGCACGTTTACCGTTAGTTTTCAAACCAACGGCGGCAAGCCGGAAATCCAAGACCAAGTAGTACCTATTGAAGGCGGACAAATAACGGAAGAACCCGTTGTAACGAAAACTAACGCCAACTTCGACGGTTGGTATACCAATTCCGTATTCCAAGGCGACCGCGTAACCTTCCCGTTTACTCCCTCGGACGACTGCACGCTGTACGCTAAGTGGAAGGTCAACCAATCAATCACGCCCGAGCAGGCGACGGAGCTGCGCGGTTACCTGCAAGGCAAGTCCTACTCTAATTTTTCGGCAAAGTACCTGATGCAGATTCAGGTTCAGGATAACGAAGGCACGTTTCATACTTACTATATGGGCGTAAGCGACTACAAGTTTGCCAATAACGATTTGCTTTGTATCGCGCCTTTAATGGATGACGACGGCAACTTTATCAAGGTTAACGGCAACTACGTCTACGCTCGTCAATATTGTTTCCGCCGTCCCGACGGCACTTACGCTATGTATGCGGAAGATCAGCAAGGCAATTTTGTGTGCAACGACGGTATAGCAGAAGGCAAGTATTCCTACCAAGCGCTTAAAAGCGGCAATTTGGAAGAATACTTCTATATGATTTACGCCGGCAAGTTAGCTGCGCTCAATCCCAACTATTTTTATCCGTACGACGGTAAATGGTACGTTCAGGACGACTACGTAGACGAAATCGGCAACGCCATACTCGGCAATTGCTCGGGAGACCCGTCAACATACAATTCTCATTACAGCTCGTTCGCACTGGTGTTCAACGCAAGCGGAACGCTTACCGGTATCGAGGCGGAATCTACCGCAACGCGTATGACGAGCATCGGCGGAGTAGGGCAAGCGGTAACTTACTTCTACTATACGCACAAGATAGATCTTAGCAAGGTCGGCGAAACCACGCTGCCTTCCGAAGACGACTTTATTCAGGATCAAGACCGTCCCAGCGGCGTATATCCCGAGATTGACAAAAACGATCCCAACCGTCCCAATGTTACTTGGGATATCAAGGCGTATACTCAAACCGATCTTATAAACGCTCTCGCCGCGCTTAGAAACGCCAATTTCAAGGCGTTCTACACCGAAATAAGCAACTATTACGGAACGGTAAGCTCCTTCACCGCAACGCTCAATAACAACGGCGTATTCGGTACCGCTACGGAGCACCGTTCTTCGGGTAACGTAAACGCTTATTATAAGTACGACGAAGCGACGAATACTTTCTACTATGCTTTCCCCGACGGCAACATAGGTTACACGTTGTGGTGCAGCAAGTACGACTACAAGACCAACTACTATTACAACCAATATTTGCTTGGTCTTCCGCCGGAAGGCACTGCAAACGTGGGCTATAATTTCGTTATGCCTGCGCCGTTGGCGGGCTATTTGGACGGCGCCGAGTTTACGTTTAACGCAGCCAATCACTATTTCGAAATCGGCGGCGATACGGATATAATGACGAATATCGGTAAAGCTCTGTTCGGCAACGCCGACTTCGCATATCCCGATGACGGTCAAATCGAAACCTATTCGTATATCAGACTGTATCTCAATAACGGCAAGCTTGTTCGTATTCTTGCCGGCAGCGATATGCTTTATGGCAGCGGTTGGACGGAATACTTTGTTCGCGAACTGCTTATCGATTACAATTCCGTTGCGGAAACGGTAACTATCCCGGCAAGCGTGTCGGCTATGTTTATAGCTCCCGGCGAAGCTAAGGCTAACGGTTCCACGGAAAAATTGGCAAACGCTCTTGTAAATACCGGCAGCAACTATACCTACACCGACCAATTCGCTTACGACGATACCGATGAGCTTGGCGGAGTGTACGGCAAAAACTCCGATACCTACAAATATACCGATTCGCTTACGTGGATAATGGGCGATCACTACGCGTTTTTCCAAGACGGGTTGCCCAAGATAAGCTATTTAAGCAGTCTAAGCAATACGCGCGCCACCTACGACGTCGATCCTAAATTCGAAGACGACATAGAAAAACTCAACTCTTGGCTGTCGTGGATAATGCCTATTAACAGTTTACTCGATGCAGATTGGTTCTACGAAGGCAAGGACGGCAAGTACTACGGTAAAGCGGACTTTATGTCCGAGCTATCCGAAGTTATTGCCCGTTTTAGCGGCTCGGAACAATTCTTGGAAGCCGATGCAAGCACCAAGTTTACTCAAGGCTACCGTTGGACTGTTCAACTCGACTACGTAGCGGTAACGCTCGGCGGCTCGTCCGACGCTCCCAAGCTGTCCAATATTTACTACTCCGGTGTGATTCACGTCAAGGGTACGTTCGGCTCTCACGACAAGCCGTTCAGCGGCAACGCAAACTTTACCAGTATCGGTTCTACGTCGTTGACGCTTCCGGCAGGCGCGGGAACTCCCGACGCGACCCGTCCCGACTCTGTAAAGGATTACCTTGTCGCGTACTATAACTTTGAGATAGACGATAACAATTGCATTCGTTTCGACGAAGTTGCCGGCGCAGTCGGTTACGAACTTCGTCTGTACAGTAAAAAGACGGTAGACGGCAAGGAAGTTTACGAGCTTGTAGACGACCCCATAGCCGTTACAAACGGGCAGAAAATTGCCGACGCGTCGTCTTCGTTGCTTAACGGAGAAGCTACCGTGTCCTACTACGCAACGCTTACGGCTCTCGGCGACGCAACGCATAACAACGCCGTTCCGTCCGATTACAAATATGTCGAATTACACAAGTACGGACGCGAGCAAACGCCCGAGCTTAGCGTTAACGGTTCCGTCGTTTCTATAAGCGGAGTTGCAAACCAAGGCTATTCGATTACAATGCAAGAGCTGCTCGGCGGCAAAGTAAACGGTAACGTGCAAGCGATAGTCGTCGATACAACCGCAGTAACGCTCGACCTGTCTGCGCAAAAACTGCTTAGCGGACGTACTTACCAAGTATCCGTTGTAGCTAAGGGAAATAATAGCGCGGACAATCCTACGCGCGACAGTATTGCCGCAGTATTCACCTATACATGCAATACGGGCAAGCACTACGCAACAAGTCTGTTCGAAGCCATTGACTTTTCGCAGTCTTTCAACTTCGACGCATCGTCGCAAGCCACTTCCTATTACTACATAATCAAGGGGCTTAACGACGTAACGGATATTTTTGACGACAAGACGTTAGCCGCCCTTGCAGATTACAAATGCTGGTTGAGCTTCCGTTACTATCAGCCCAACAACAAGGGTAAGTTCCGCTTTATCATATACAAAGCGGACGGACAATCTACCAACGCTAAGGACGTGGTAACAAGCTGGACGTACGAGTTCTCCGTACAGGGCAGCAAGCTTAACGGCGCGCTTACCACCGTTACGCAGAAAGGAAGCACAACGCAGGGCGGAGTGGAATTTGACACTTTACCATTTGCCACCTACAAGAATCTTGACGTAACTAAGTTTAAGGAAGTAAGCGGCGACGTGCGCGATTATCGCGGGGTGATTTACGAGTATACGGATATGGGCGCGGCAACGCAAGCCATTCTGCGTCAGTCGTCCTTTATCGGTCAGTTTGCGGTAGACGGCAGTAAGTTGACCTACGACGCTTTGCGCGTACAGGTCGCATACGACAAGGACTCGACAACGGGCGAAATAACCAAGATGGCTTTGGAACAAAGTATAACGCTTATCGCGCACGATCAAGACGGCAATACCTATGCAATCAAATACCGTTTCTTCGATTTCAACAACGTAGCCGCCGATTGGCCCGACAAACTGTAATTATTTCGAGCGGATATTATGAGCCTTCGACTGACTGTTTTCAATGCCGTCTAACCTTCGGCGCGTCGTCGAAGCGGGCGAAAAATTCGCTAAAACATTCCGCTTAAAATATTTGTTGCAATTAAACAGCGCTTCGAAACTTTTGTTTCGAAGCGTATTTTTACGTAAAAATAAAATTTTCAAGTAAAAAGTTTATCAAATATTTGACATGTGCGTGTTTATTATAGTAAAATTACAGTATGTTTAGCCATTAACTTAATATAGTAATAGACAACGGGGGCATATTTGTACCCGCATTGCTGTTTTATATCACAGTACGCTTTGTAGAAATGGCTATCTATCAGCCGTTTGACAAGCGTATTTTTATTTTATTCGCAGCATTGCGGAATCGATTGGCGAAGCGCGCGGACAAGTCTGTACGACAGCCGTGCAAACGTGTTCCGTTGCAGTCAAGCAACTTATCGGATTTAACGGAATTCGACTGTGTTTAATTACATCGTATCACGCTTACAAGTGATTGTTTGGTGAAATTATTATTTGTGTACGATATAAGTTACTATCAAGCTAATATCTAACAACGAGAGAGATTTGTATTAAGGGGGAAAACAAATATGGCAAAGAAAAGGAACCTGTTGCTTACAACGCTGTTAGCGGCGGTTTGCTTAACGGCGTTGCTCGTCGCTTCCTTTGTTGTGGGAGGGGGACTTGTTCCCGCGCAAGCGGCAGACTTGGGCTTCGAGTATAAAAAGCAAAGTGCTGTAACATTAGATAGCAATGTTGATGCACAAATTTTGTTAGTTGCTAATTATAGCGGGAGTCCATATGCTATTACTACTAATGGAACGAGTCTAACATTGACGAAGGTAACAGTAGAGAATGATAAAATAACGTCTGAAGTTAAAAACGAAATGTTATGGACTTTAAGTAAGTCGGGAAGTTATTTGCGTTTTTGCAATGTTGCCAATAGCAAGTATTTGAGTGTTAGTCGCTCCGATGCCGCACTATCGGATACTGCTGTAAATTTTTATGGTTCCAATTACTTACAAGATTATAATTCTGAAAATTATATTTATATTAGTAGTTCAACTTCTTTGAATGCTGCTGGCGAAAACTATATGATGACGTGGACTGCATATAAGAAATCCGCAATTCTTGCCAATCCTACGGCAATAACTTTTAATGGCGGTTCTGTTACGCACGTTGACGGCACAACACTTAACGCAAGCGGCAGTATGCCCGCGCAGGAAGTGGAAAAGGATTCTTCCTTCACGTTGCCGGATTGTAAGTTTAAGTTATCCAATTATGCTTTTGACGGATGGAACGTACAGGTCGGCGACGGAGAAGTAGAAAAGAAACAAGCAGGCGATACCGTATCCGTTACCGCGCCTACGACGATTACGGCAACTTGGGCCGCCAATTATTGGACGGTAACTTATACTACCGAAGGCACTTTGCTTGCCGATAGCGGTTTGGAAAATACTACGCTACTTATTGAGAAAGAGAAAAGCGCTAATTTGGGTTCAAAGCTATCCGATCGTTGGAGTGGGGCAACCGACCCGAGCGGTTACATTTTTGACGGTTGGGCAATGGCCGATACCGATGAAAAAATTACTAACTATACTTGGTATAAGCCTACGTCAGATATAACGGTAAAACCGGTTTTTGTAAAAGGTATTAGTATTGTATACGATTGGAACGGCGGCGTTGCCCCGACAAATTCGTATACGGCATTTAAGAACGAAACTAAAAGGCCGACGGATTCGTATACGTTATATACGCATTATTCTTCTTATGACGCAGCTAAAATGCCTACGAAAGTCGGCGGATACGTTTTTGCCGGTTGGACTTGTAATAACGGCAAACAATATTTGGCAGATTTGACGAATACATCTGGTCAAAGTAAATCTTATAAACTTAATGAAGAATTTGTCAAAGACGGACAACAACTGGAAGAGATTGTGTTTACCGCCGTTTGGCAGTTTGACGGCTTTACGCTAACTTTCAAGGTGGGCGATCAAGTTTATATGGAGAAGACTCGCGCTAAAGGTACGGCGGCTTATACCTATAAGTTTGCTGATAACGGAGTAACTATACCGGAAGCTCCCGAAGGTAAAGTTTTCCAAAAGTGGACGACTAACAGTATCTATAATGATTATAACGGTTACAAGTATAATATAGGCGGTACCGACTTCGACTACGCAACGCAATATATAACTTTACCTTATCAAACGTCGACGGCGGCAGGCTACAGAATCGATAACTACAACGTTGAACTTGTAGCGGTATTCGGCGACTTGTTTACCGCAACCTTCCAAACGGAAGACGGAACCGCATACAAGACGCATACCGTTAACGTAAGCAGTAGCGCAAGCTCCGTTTCGTTAGATTTAAGCAATACGGAATTCCACGGAACTATCCCCCAAGGCTCTGCCGTTCAAAGCTTCACGTCTGCCAACGGCGACGAGTACAGCTTGACGACGATTAGTATTAACAAGAATTCTGCTAATTTCCCCAACATAGTACTAACCGTTCACTATGCTACAATGAGAACCGTTCATTTCGATTTGGGCGGAGCAACGTTAAAGGACGAGTCTACGTTGTACGATGACAAAACGGCTGCGGAAGAAAGCGTTATCACGTTGCCCCTTGCAACGGATATGACGTACGTCAAGCACTTGTTCGTGGGATGGAGCGACGGAACAATCACCTACAATGCGGGCGCGAGCTACACCGTTAACGGAGACGTTACTTTTACTGCCGTATGGACGGACAAGGCTACAATAACCATACATTTCGCAGGAGAAACTAAGTCGATAGAAAAAACTATCGGAACGTTTATCGGCAGTCCGTCGGTTTTATTCGAAGAAGCAGGCTTTGAAGTGGCAAACAAGATTTTCCAAGGATTGTTTAGCGATTCGGCAATGACCAAGCAAGTTTATAGCCTTACCGTTAGCGATAATACCGAATTGTGGGCGAAAGCCGCCGATGCTTATACGGTTGTGTTGAAGTACGGTTTCAAGGATGACGAAGGCAATGACGTCCCCGACGTTACGCGTACGCTTGCTCAAGGAACGGAATACGCATTACCCACAAACGTAACTCGTAAAATGTACGTTATGTCCGGCTGGGCTACTGAAGAAGGCGGCGAAAAGGTTTACGAACCTAACGGAAAGGTCAATTCCGCTTGTACGCTGTACGCTATATGGACGCCCAACTGGTGGGTTATCACATTGAAGATTAACGATATTCCGCACGAGTTTAATATAGAAAAGGGAACGAAATTCTCCATCGACGGACTTGTAGAACAACTCGAACATCCCGAAGAAGGCGACGGAATAGAAGTTATCAAGGCGCACTTTACCATATCTTGGTGGGACGTTAAAAACGGAGATACGGTAAGATCTACTTCTGACGAAATAACTGCAATCAAGGATAACGAATACAGGGCTACCTACCGCGCAATCGAATATACGATTTCCTTTAATACGGGCGGCGGAAGCACGATCGCTCCTATTAAGGCGGTGTTTGGCGCGGCGGTAACTGCTCCTGCCAATCCCACTAAGGAAGGCGCCACCTTCGTCAAGTGGGTACTAAACGGAAACGAATACGAATTTACAACTATGCCAGATACCAACCCAACTCTGACTGCGGTATGGCAATCGATTGAATATACATTGACAATCGATTTCGGCGGAGATTCTTCGCTTTCGACGAGTAAGCTTATTGCAAATCAATGGATTATTAAACCCGAAGATCCTACAAGAAGCGGTTACAAATTTATCGGTTGGACGTTGGACGGGCAATCGGTTAGTTGGCAATATGACAGCTCCGATAGGAAATATTACATTCCTATGCCTGCGCGCGACGTGACTTTGTCGGCAGCATGGGAAATAACTGCGGAAGGCTTAAACGCGCTTAAAACGGCTAAAACACAGGAATTAACCGATTATGCTGCGACGAACGGTCTTGACGTTCCTGCAAACGGTATTTCGGCTGCAACTACCGAACAAGCAGTGCTTAGCGCGTTTAATACGGCGAAACAAAGTATGGAAAATATCGTATCCGCTCGCATCGCCGCAACGCAAACTCTTGCCGCGTACGCGCTTAGCAAGGGAGTGGAAGTTCCTGCAAACGGAATCGCACAGGCCAAGACCGTCGAAGCTATTGACGAAGCGTTAAACATTGCAAAAGCTGCGGTGGATCAACTTGCTGCAAGCAAGACCAAGGTAGAAGCCGCCAAAGCCGCAATAGCCGCTCTCGACGGCAAGAAGGGCGAAGCCCTGTTCAATCAACTTAAAGCGGCGGAAACGGCTTTGAACGCCCTTTCAGCAGAAGAAAAAGCGCAAGTAGACCTTACGGCGTACAACACGGCTAAGTCTGCTCTCGAAGCTTTTGTAAACGGTGCAGCTGCCGACCTGGAAACGGCTCATAGCGTCGGCGCAACGCTTGCGGCAGCCGAAATCGGCGCGGTAGTAGCTGCTGTAGCAACTCTTGCAGCGTTGGCGTTCGTGCTTAAAAGGGGGATTAGATAATGAATAAAAAGTTATTATTGGCATTGGCAATATTGCTTGCCGTTACGGTTTGCTGCTTTGCCGCTTGTAAGGATTCTTCCGTATTGCAAATGTATCAGGGAGTAAAAGATGCGAACAACGTAGTGCAGAAGATTACAATCAAAAACGGCGACGCAATTCTTGTCGAAGAAACTCTTACCTACAACTTTGCTTCCGGCAAGCTTACTATCGAACGTAAGACGCTTAACGATTCGTCTGCGGAGGAAGCTTTTACCACAACTACGGAAACCAAGGATATTTCCCGCGGCGACGGGATTGCCAAGTTAGACGCTTCTACTCTTTCTGCCGTTACGGATAACGGATCTTCTTTGAGGGGTACGGTTGTCAACAACAAGCTTCAAACGGCGTTCGGTATCGAATCCGCCAAGGTCAATGGCGATGCGGCAGTTGAGATGCTCGCGCAGGACGGAAATGTGATTAAGCTTACAGTAAACTACACGTCTTCGAACGGCAATGCCGTAACTATCGAAACGACGTACGCGTACTAAGAGTAAGCATGCTTTTATGCGTTTGTTAAGCAATCTATTATACAAAATCCACCGACAAAACTGTCGGTGGATTTTTATTTGTATTTGGCAATATAGTAAAAAACGCCGTTCGCTTTGCCGTGTTCGGCGCATGCTCGCGGATAATATAATTTGCAAACAAAAAGACACTGATTGAAATCATCAGTGTCTTGTGGCTCCCCCAGTTGGACTCGAACCAACGACCCTGCGGTTAACAGCCGCATGCTCTACCGACTGAGCTATAGAGGAATATTGCAGTTTTTGTACTGCTTATGTATATTACCACTTACGTAAGCTTTTGTCAATAAATTTCGATATGTTTTTAAGTCAAATTATTGGTCTTTTAATAAAAGTTTGGCGTTAATGCGTTCAAATAACTTTACTTACGCACAAATTTATGATAGAATACTTACGCAAGCGAATATTGACAAGCATACCGGATATGGAGAAATACCCAAGTGGCCGAAGGGGCGCCCCTGCTAAGGGTGTAGTACGTGTAAGCGTAGCGAGGGTTCAAATCCCTCTTTCTCCGCCAATACAGCCTAAATGACTGCGTTCAATTGAATATTTGTCATTTGGTCGGAACGACTGCCCCGAGTACGGGGCGTTTTTCTTTTTTTATTGCGTATAGTTTGTCCGTATAGTTTGCAGAATTATGTTATAGGAGAATTGATATGGACACATTAAGAAGTAAAAAAGGCTTTATCTGCGATATGGACGGCGTTATATATCACGGCAATACCTTGCTGGACGGCGTAAAAAAGTTTGTAGATTGGCTGCACAAAAACAATAAAGAATTTTTATTTTTAACAAACAACAGTCAAAAGTCGCCCAAGGAATTGCAGCAAAAGCTTGCGCGTATGGGGTTGAAGGTGGAAGAACGTAATTTTCATACAGCCGCGCTTGCAACGGCAAGCTTTCTCAAGATGCAGGGCGCGTCAACGGCGTACGTAATAGGCGACGCAGGTCTTACCAACGCCTTGTACGACGCAGGTATTACCATTAACGATGTCGACCCCGAATACGTAGTAGTGGGTGAAACGGAAAACTACAACTTCGAAAGTATAAAAAAAGCCACTAAGCTCGTCAACCGCGGGGCGTTGCTTATCGGAACCAATTCGGATATTACAACTCCTACGGAACACGGGCTAATCCCCGCTTGCAAAGCGTTGGTATCCCCGATAGAATACGCTACAAACCGCAAGGCGTACTACGTAGGCAAACCCAATCCGCTTATGATGCGCGCGGCTATGTCACGTTTTCACAAGGCGGGCATTCATTCGCCCGACGTGGCGATGATCGGCGATCGTATGGATACGGATATTATTGCCGCTATCGAAAGCGGTCTGGATTCCATTTTGGTGCTTTCCGGGGTGTCTTCGCGCGATACGGTTGCGCGGTTTCCGTTCCGTCCGCGTATGATACTCAACGGCGTAGGCGATATCCCCGAAGAATAATAAATCCGTGTGGACGGTCGCCAAACCGCTGATTATCTTACACTTTAATATCTTTGGTGTAGTTTGCATCAAAAACGGCGTTCGAAATTTTTCGAACGCCGTTTTGCATTATTTTTTATAGGTCTTCCAATCTTTCTATGGAAATCATTTCTTCGTTGTTTTCGATAAAGTTGTTTATTTTTTCCGCGTGGTAGTTTTGGTTGGGGCGTATAACCGCTTCTACTACCAAACGACTGTCCACGCGCGTGATTTTGTAACGGTGGAATTGCGTTATGCCGAAAAACATTTGCAGTGTTTTTTGCAGCTCATCGGAGTTGTAAAACCGCACAAGCAGTAAGCGCTGACCGTGTTTTTTGAAGGGCTTGGTGTGCAGAATAAGCTGCACTATAATAACCAGCAGCGCGCATACGGTAGCCAAAATATACATACCCGTACCGCAGCACATACCTATTGCGGCTGTACACCATATGATTGCGGCGGTGGTGAGCCCGTGCAAGCTTTCTCTGCGGAAGAAAATTATGCCGGCCCCCAAGAATCCGATACCGGTAACAACTTGCGCGGCAATACGGGCGGCGTCGCCGAATTCGTCGAATGCGTAGCCTATGCAGGTAAACAATGCCGAAGCAAGCCCTACGGTAAAATGCGTGCCCATGCCCGCTTCCTTTTGACGGCGCGTGCGTTCGATACCTATCGCCAATCCAAGCAGACCGCCTATAGCTATTCGTAACAAAAAAATAAGTTCCGTTTGCCACCAAGTAAGCTCGTCGAAGAAGTTCGATATGCTTTTGACAAACGCCAAAGTGTTATACATTTCTATCTCCAAAAAATTATGCCGACGGAAGCCGCATTTCCATACGTCTCGCGTGGCATTTTATCCCTTTTGTTTTGTGTCTGCGACATTATAGCATAAAAAAAGCGTAATTTCAATAGGGTTAGACGATTTTGATTATATTTTTTGCAAATTTTTAATATAAAATTCGTCTTATTTTCCCGAGTTGATAAATTACGCCTAATATCCGACTTTATTTTACCAGCCTTTTGTCTGCGCCAGTAAGCTGAGCCACAACGGTGGAGCTTTGGTCTACCAGCCGCGAAAATATGCGTTCGTCGTACCTGTCGCGGATATCGGCAAGGGTAAGATTGGTGCTTATAAAGGTCTGCTTGCGGCGTGCGATGCGTTCGTTAAGCACTGCGAACAAATATTCCGCCGTGACGTTTTTGAAAACTATTTCAGTTCCCAAATCGTCAATAATCAGAATGTCCGTATCCGTCAACGCGTCGAGCAGCGATTGTCTAATTCTAAAATCCGACAAATGCGCTTCCAAGAACATAGAATTCAAATTGTAGGCGGTAAAAAACAGCGCGCTTTTGTTAACGCTTATCGCCAAGTTGGCGCAGGCTGTAATCAAATATGTTTTACCTGTACCTGTATTGCCTGTCAGTAATAAATTTTTATTTCCTGCAAGCGTTATTTCTTTTGCTGCTTTATAAACGGAAAGATTATGCTTGTCTGATTCCTTCGCCAATTCGAAAGTATACGTAGGATTAACAATTTGACTCTCTTTAAGTAAAAGCTTGCTTAACTCATTTAGCAAACAACTGCACATTGTGTTGTTTACGTATCCCGTATCTTGACAAAGCTCGCAAGCATATTGCGGGCGCAGCGTTTTCTCGTCTACGTTCAGTTTTGCAAGCACGCTCTTCATTTCCGCTTTGCGTTGGTCGAGCAGTTTTTTAAGCTCGCGTTTACGCGGTTCGTCGCACATAGAGTAATTTACTTGCGCTTGGCGTAGATTGCGTTCGCACACGCGGTATTCAGCATTGGTACGCAAATCTGTAAGCGTGTTGTCGCATTGCTCTTCCGCCTTGTAGCGGCGGTCGTCTATATTGCGCTTGGCTTTTTGCAGCAGTTCTTGTTTGTTCATTAGTCCCCCGTTTCGTCCAGCGCGCTAAACAGCGCGTTGATTTCTTCATTGGTGTATTGGCGTCTATCCATTTCTTTGCCGTTCAATGTCGCGCTTTTGGTGGCGGCGGATTGCGCTTGGTTTGCTTTGTACGAAAGCGCCTGCTCCTTCGTCGTTATGCCGTGCTGCTTGTAGTCTGATAAAAGTCTGTTAACGTATGCCGCGGGCGCGTTGGTGCCTGCGGAAAGCTCTGCGGCGTATTCTATAACGTCGTAGGGCATTTTCCATACGGCTGTCCAGGTGTTGAACAGCATTCTGTCGTTTTGCGTAACGCGCCTGTCCAAGCCGCATTTGACAAGTATGTTGCGTATAAGCTCGTCCTTATACGACAGCTCCGCGAGATACGTTTCCAGCGCGTTTACCGTCGTTATTCCGTTGCGGTACAGCTTGTCTATTGCCGAAGCCATACCGTTTAACGTACGTATACCGCTTCTAAAACAGTACTTGGCAACGGCAAGCAGTGTTTCGTCTTCGTAGCCCTTGCTTTGCCAAGCCGTAACGTATTCGTCTACTACTATGTCCACGCTTTGATAGTACACGCCTATGGTCTTGTTGATATTCTTCGCCAATTCGTAAGTACGGGTTTTGCATTCTTCATAATCGGAAATTTCTTTTACGGACATTGCTCTGCGTTTGTAATACTCGGTCAGTCTGCTGTCCAGTGCCGTCATTCCGCCCGATTTGCAGCTTTTGGCAACGGACAGAATAACGTCCTGCGTAAAGCCGTAATCCTGCCATTTGTCGTAGTATTCCCTGTCGGAGTGTTCGAACTTCCGCGTCAGCTTTAACGCCTTGAATACCAGCTTCAAATCTTCGTCGTACTTTTGCTGGCAGTTAAGGTGTTCGGATACCAGCGCAAGAGTAGTGGCTCCGCGCGTAAGCTCGTTACGCGCCACTGCCAAAACGTATTGGTAGCCTATTGTATTGCCCTTTAACGCTATGCAGTATTTTGCTACCGCAAGTAAAGCTTCCTGTTCGAAGGTGGTGTTTTCCAGAAACATATAGTATTCGTAGTATTCGGCCGTGTTTATGGTACGTCCGCCTGCGAACAGGTCTTGAATTTCAATCGAAAATTTTTTGTATTTGGAAGGCTTGACCTTTTTCAGCGCGCTTGCCGAACTGCGGATGGGAAGATACAGCACTCTCGGCGATGCGTCGTGAATTATATGTACGAGCCCCAATTCTTCCCAATACTGGTACGCTGCCATAACGTCGTCGCAGGTAATGCCAAGTCGTTCCGCAATGGTTTCGCAGGAGTTGTCGCTGCCGTTGCTGTCGGACAGCGCCAGACCGAGCAGGTAAACGGATACGACCTTTTCCGGCGCGTCAGGCAGATAGTTTATAAAAAACTTGTTGTCGACAACCGTATATCCGTCGTATATAAGTTGTTTTTCCTTTTCGCAAAACGCCATAAATTACCTTCTTTTATTATCAAAGTATTGATTATTTTTTCAATATGAGTTATACTGTTATAAGAGTATGTTCCAAATACCTAACGGTTTTGGCGGAATAAAACTGGGAAAATATTTCTTCGGTTATTTTATTCTATCACAAAACTTTCGCCTTATCAACAAAATTACAAAACTAATTAAAGAGGTACGGTATGAGAATCTGCAAAGTTGTTGCGACCGACGTTAAAACGGAAGAAAAACGTATATATACGTTCGGCACGGCGGCTGACGGCAAAAGGCTCGTCACAAACGGCGGGGGAAAACTTAATAACTACTTGGAATTCTGCTTTAAGGAAGATGTGGAATGCGTCAAGGACGTAGAAGTGGAGTTTTCCGTTAACGGCGAAGAGTTTTCGCTCAGTCGTTTACACAACGAAGACGGCACTACGCGCAGCGTGCTTAAAAAGAAGGAAGACGGCAGCTGGCAGGTTGTCGCGCGTTCGCACGCTCAGGAATATCTCGAAGGTATTGTAAATCAACGTCTGGCAGATATGATGAAGGCGGATTACGTCAATAACAAGTCTATCGAAGATTTCCACGGTGATTTGATGCTTTTCGACGAGATTCGTCTGCTTTCAGACGTTCAGCAAAGCGTAAAGCAATCGTCCGAAGAAGCGCGCAAACGTAAGGAAATAGCATTGCAGAAGGTGCGCGATTATGCCAACAATATGCCCGCCAAGGCTTCGCCCGAACAGCTTGACGCAATCAATAACGAGCTCAACGCTTTGTTTCATGATATTACTATCGCAACTGCGGAGTTGGGCGAGCTTAAAGCGCGCCAGACGGCGGACGGCTTGCGTCAAGACGTTGCGCGCGAATTGGAAACCACGCAGAAGAAGTATAATACGCTTACTTCCCGTCAGGAAGAAATCGAAGACGCCCGCGCCAAGGTAAAGCTCCACGAAGAAACGGAAACGCTTATTCCCAAGGTCAAGACGATGCGCGCAGTGGAAGAACAGCGTGCCGAATACGAAAAGAAGCGTTACGCCATTACCACCGAGTTGGAATGGCAGGAAAAGGAGCTTACTTCCATTAATCAGCAATTGGAAGAAAAACAGCGTCAGTACGCTTTGTCGCAGGACAAGCGTAACCGCGTGGAAGTTATCAATAACGAGCTGGCCTACGTTTCGTCGTTGTACGAAAAGAACAAACAGCTTAACGAATCGCTGTTGGAGCTAAACGACAAGCAGCAGCGGTTGTCCACCGAAAAGGTGATGTATACCAACAAGATGGACGAATTGGAGAAGTCCATCACGGAAGTCAAGGAGAATCTCGACGCGTTTAACGTCCCGGCAAAATCGGTCGGCGAATTGTTGGAAACGGTGCGCGTAGACGTAAAAATAGACGAAGTGGAATCGCAGATAGACAAGCTGCAAAGCGAGATTGCCGTCAAGGAAAGTCAGATTGCGGAAAAGGAAAGCAATCTTGTCGTTCAAATGAAGCGTTTTCGTTCCGTCGCCGAACTGGACGTGGCGGTTACTCCTATGAAGGCGAAAGACACTATTTTGCAGGTTTTGGACGCCAAATATTCCAAGTTAGAAGCGGTCAACCAATCCTTGCAGGAAAAGTCGCGCAATCTTGACAGAGCGCTTGAAGACTACAAGTTCCGTATCATTCAGATAGAACAATCCAAGAGCAAAATAGAAGCGGAGTACGACAAAACCATGCTTCGCAAGCAGGAAGAGTTCAAGCGCGAAGTGTTTTTGAACAGTCAAAAGGTTTTCAGCGACGACGCGTCCGGTGTGTTTGCGGTAACAGCCAATTTCCACGATCAGGAAATCGAAGCGTTGGAGCAGGAGCTTTCCGCGCGGACTATGGACCGCGAGTTGCTGCTCGAACGTTCTTATCAATTGGAAGGCTCGCTCAAAGAAATCAAACGGCATATGGAAATCAACAGCGCCGAAATGGAATCTTTGCAGCGCGAAAAAGCCAATATCAACAGCCGTTATAACGAGATTGTCGCTCAAAATACCAACGAGACTGTATTCAATTATCTCAAAGCGTTAAATGCCGACGGCGGAACTAAGTATCTTCTCGACGTTCAGCAGGACGCGGTGCGCAGTGAAGCCGAGCTGTCGGAGCTCAAACGCGCAACCGAAAGCCTGCGCGCTAAGCTATCGGCGTTGAAGTCGCGTATGAAGTATCTCAAAGAAACGCAGCAGCAGCTTGACAGCGCTCAGGTTTCGGTAGATTCGCTCGTTTCTACAAACGATAAGGTAAAGGAAGAACTTACGGATATCGGCGAACGTCTGTCCGCAAGCTACGAGCAATACAAGGCGGTATCTCGCCAGTTGGAAAGCATAGATTCCAAACTCGACGATATCCGCGGCGCGATTATCGAAACAACCAAGACCATCAAGGTTAACGAAGCTCAAATCGCCGAATCTAACGAAAAGGCTAAGAAGTACGCGGGAAGCGACGACGTAGAACAGGCTCTTGCTAACTTCAAGTACGATCTCGGCGACGTGGAAAGCGAACGTCAAATGCTGTTGGATTCCAAGCAAACCACCGAAAAGGAAGTGTTCAAAAAACGTTTGGAAATGGAAAAAATGCAATGGCTGTACGATTCCAAATCCAAGGAATACGACGAACTGCATCAGGAATTGCAATTCGAGTTTAACCTTAAAGGTCTCGATATCGACAAGGTTACCGCGGAAGACTTGGATGGCAACTTCGACGAACTGAAAAAGACCGTTGCCGAATACGACGCAATGCGTAACACGTTGGCGGAAAAAATAGAGAACCTGTACGGTATTTTGCAAAGTCGTCCTGCCGACAATGTTCCGCAGGAAGAAATTGACGTCAAGGAGCAGAAGCTCGCAGCACTTATTAAACGTCAAAAGGAGTTGGAAGCGGAGCGCAAGCTGCAATTAGACGTTTACGTTTCGGCAAGCACCGCCCGTATGAAGGTTACAGCCGCCGCTGCGGAAGCGCGCGCGCTTACCAATCTTCGCGCGACGTTGGACCACAACGACCTTATCGGACTGCTAATAAAGGAAAAAATAAATAATACTTTGGTAGTTGCTTCGCAGTATCTCAACGCCTTTGTCGGCGGAGAATATATTATTACGGAATCGGACGGAAAGGTTGTTGTTAAGGACGGTGCCGAAACGCTGACTTATGACGAATTGCCGTTGGAAACGCAAACTGCTTTGTATGTGGGATTACTTCTCGCCGTGCCCAACACGGACGATTCCGACGGGCGTTGGATAGTGTTCGAAGAACATATCAACATTAACAAAAAGCTGTTGGCGGATATGCTGCTCAATATCAACAATATAAGTTACGTTATCGGCGTAACTAAGGAGTAAAGTATGATACGTTTCGAAACCAAGTTCGACGCGGACAAAACCAAGCAGCTCAATAAATTCACTATGAAAAAATTTTGGTGGGCGTATGCGTTGTGTACGGTAATTTTTGTTGCTTTGGGCGTGATGGATATAGTTTCGTCCGAACCGGACCTTGTGTTCGGCATAGTAATGATAGTAATAGGCGTGCTGTTTACTCCGCTGTGTATATGGATAACGTCATGTGTACAAAAGCGTATTGATAAGTCTATGTCGATTATGAGTGAAAACACGGTGGAAACGTACGTTTTCGACGAAGACCAATTCAGCATCAAGCAGGAAAAAGGCGAAGAATACAAGGCGATAACCGTTGCCAAATACAGCTACTTTCACAAAGTAGTGTCTACTCCGCAATACTATATGCTGTATCTTTCCAAAATGCAGTGTCACGTGCTACCCAAGGAAAGCATTGTTGAAGGCAGTTTGGAAGAATTAGACAAAATTCTCAACCGCAATCTGCACGAAAAATTCGTAAGCAAGTCCAAGTAGTCGCTCGCGTATTCCGTATTTAACTTCATTTCGCTTCGCTCAAAGGCGTAAAAGCGGAACACGCTCGCTCTCGGTGTCGGCCGGTACAAACGCTATTGTTAAACGCAGTAATAGTGCTTATCGATATATCGATTGATATAATATCGTACACGAGCTATACCAATCACAATATTTTGTTATCTACGTGATACGATGTAATAGCCAATAATTGATAGAGTTAGTTGTAGATAAACGCAGTTAATGGTTGTTCGTATGCTATAATAAACAACCGCTGTAATTTTTATTACATCGTCTCGACTAAGCGAAGCGCATTGGGAAGTCTATCGCAGCGAAACCTTATAAAAAACCAAGCCCGTTGTCAAACGGGCTTTTTTAATTGCGCATTACGAATTACGCATTAAAATAGTGCGGCGGAACCTTATAGCAATATGAAGAAACCGAAGGCTTTTAGCTTTCGGTTTTTGCTTGTTATATTGTTATTCTTCCGTTTCAAGCGTTACGGCGTACAGCGGACGGTAGGTTACCCCGTCCTTGCCGGATACGCTTTCGTACAGTACTACTTCGGGAGCGTCGAACGGTTTGTTGTAAACGTCTACGAACTTTGTAACTTCCGAAAAGGGCAACTCGAATCCGTATTCGCGTATAATGGTTACGTGCGGTCGGTACGCGCGGTGTTCCACGGCGAATCCCGTCTGCTCCAACTTGTTTCCCAATGCTTCGTGCAGTTTTGCAAGATTTTCGTTTTTGCCAAACTTGGCGCACACTATGTTGCTTGCGCGCAGTACGGTAAATTGGCTTACGGCAAGGCGCGGAGCAATCATCTCGCGTACTCCGTCCAAGGCGGATTGTACGTACAGCAGTCTGTTTTCGTCTATGTTGCCGATAAAGTGCAGCGTTACGTGGTAGTTGGCTTTGGGTACGAACCGTCCCTTCGTCGCGTGCGTCTTAAATTGGTTCGCCGAACGCTCCAAGTTGTCTTTTGTACGTTCGGGCAGGTTAAGCGCGATAAAAACTCTCATTTTGTCACCCCGCGATTATTATAACATAATTCGGACGGCATTTCAAGGCTTTTTTACCGCAGCTATGTGTAAAAGCTACTGCTTTCAGTTGAGAATAGTAGAGATGATTTCTTTGCCTTCTATAAAGTTGGTAAATATCGTTCCTATCTCCGTTCCGCCGACATTGATAAAGCAGTCCGTCATAGTTTGCGGCTGTGCAACGGTAAACGCCGCTGCGTCGTAGTAGTTGGCGAGAGCTTTCATAAACTTTGTCTTGCCCATTGTCTCGTACAAGGTATTAAACAGTATGCTGCCCTTAACGTAAGTGAATATGACGTACTCGTTGTCGTTTTTGTACTGGTCTATCGGACGGAAAGACGTATCGACGTGTTCGTAGTAGTGGTTGAGAACGTCTACGTAGCTGACGTAATTCTTTGTTACCGCTTTCATCGACGTTTCCAAGGGGGTAATCCCCGCTTCGTCAAGGTACATATAGGTTGCAAATTCCGCCATTCCTTCGTCTTGCCAGGCGTTAGTTATTTGGTCGTTGCCGATAATTCCGTAAAACCATTGATGAGCCGTTTCGTGCGCTACTGCTTGCTTGTAGGACGCAGAACCGCTCGTAATCATAGTCAGCGACGGGTATTCCATTCCGCCGTAGCAAAATTCCGTTTCGCACACGGAGTACTGCGCATAGGGATATTCGCCTACGTTTTTGGACAAGAATTCAAACGTTCCGCAGGCGTAAGCAAGGCTTTCTTCCGCCGTTTGGTCGTTGTAGTAGTAGTAATTGATTTGCGTGTTGTTTACGGTTTGCGACAGCTTTTGATATTTATCCGACATAACAAACGCGAAATCGCGTACTGCTTGCGCCTGATACTTGTAGGTAACGTTGCCGTTGTCCGGCAGGGCTTCCGTAAGGTTTCCTGTGGAAGCGACGACGAATTTTTCCGGTAGGGTAAGGCTGACGTTGTAGTTGGCAACGTCCGTAACGAACGGGTCTCCGACGTTGTAGTAGGGCGAGCAAACGTAGTTGTCGTTTTCTATTTGACACAGCACGGGGTAGAAGTTTCCTAAATTAACCGTTTCGTCTGTGTAACCCAAGCGGTGCTTTATGTTGGCAAGAGTTATTTGGTAGGTTAGCTCTATCGTCGTTTTTTGGTCGGGATACAGCTCGTTGGGCATCGGTACGGAAAGGATATCCATATCCGAGCCTTCTATTACGTATGCAACGGCGTTTCCGTCTACCTTTACGCTGTCGAAGGTTATTTCTCCGTAGCTGTCGCCGTTGGGGTAGGCTTTCTGTCGGTACGAAGCGGGTACAACGGGGCTGCTTGCTCCTTCACGGTATTGGTTTGCGTAAATATGAAATTTAACCGCCGTATACGAGTTGCCGGAACGATTGGTTGCTTCCACCGTTTGACAGGCGGATAACGTGTGCGTTTCGGGATCGTACGAAGCGACTATTTCGTAGTTGTCACCGTTTTTGATTGCGTCCTTCATTCTGTTGGGACGGCACGAAGCAAGCAAAAACGCCGACGATATTACAATGCACAGGGCGATAACGAGACATAAGGCTTTTTTCATAATAAATCTCCGTAAATAATTTGCTGTACCAAATTGTATGCTTTGTTGTACGCTATTATGAATGTAAAGCCGACAGGTTACGGTCTCCTTATAAAATATTGTGTTATGGCTCGAAATCGAGTTTTGCCACAGAAGGTGCAATAATTTACATTATTTCGTGCGCGATGTCAATATTGAAGCATAATAATAAAATTTTTTCCTAATTTGTTCGCTAAAAACAACAAAAAATATCAACAAACAGTTGACTAAACTAAAAGTTGTGTAGTAAAATAACAACATATTTAATCAAAGAATAGTGTAACTCGCCGATAAAACGGCTCCGAAGGTTCTTGCGGTTGACTGATTAGCCTGAAACAGAATAAAGATTTTTGGTAGTAATGAGTAGACTCGGGATTGCTTATAGGCGAGTAGTATACTATTTTGTGAGAAATAGAGATAGTATGCGTCTTTAATGCGGTTTCGAGATTTTTTATCTTCGGTTAAACCGTGAACGACGTTCGCGTAAGGTTGTTTCGCTACGCTCAACAACCCCGCCTTTGAAACCTGACGGTTTCAAAGGTCGTTACTAAAAGTAGCGTAACGGCAAAGCGCGCAATATGAATGTTTTGATAAAGTGCGTTTTGACATTATGTTGAACCCGACATAAGGGCAAAACGCAACGGCACAGATTGTCCCCGAGCAAAAATATCGGTAACAATAAAAACAAAAATATGAAGGAGAAGAAAACAATGAAAAAAGCAGCAAGATTCATTTGGTTGGTTGTTGCACTGCTTATGTTGTCCACAGTTGTGCTTGTGGCGTGTCAAAAGCCGCAAAGCGTTAAAATATCGACGTCTTCTGCAATGGTAGCAGTAGGCAAGACAATAACGCTTCCGTATGAATTGACCGGCAAAGGCGAACCCACTTGGACGACCAGCGACGCGGCTGTTGCCACTGTTACTGACGGCAAGGTTACCGGTGTTAAGGAAGGTACCGCCACAATCACGGCAGCACTCGGTACTGCTAAGGCTACTTGTAAAATCACGGTTATTCCTGCAAACAGCACGTACACCGACGATTTGAAAAACTACACAAACAACGGTTATATGAACAATACTCCGTCCAACTGGAACGAGATGGACTATCAAAATAACGATGATACGGCGATTATCAACAATACTACGTCATCGTTCTTTGGATACGATTATGCGTTGAAGGACGATACTAAGGGGAGAGTTAAAGCCGACGGCACGCTGAATATCGAAAACATCGATTTCGAACATCACGTTGTTACTTACGAAGCAGCAACCAAGCTCGAAGATGTAACCGATGAATATGCGGACGCTTGGGGGCTTACTGCGGCTCAAAAGAAGGCAGGCGGATACGTTTGGAGAATTACATTGCGTGACGACCTTGCTTGGGACGACGGAACGCCCATCAAGGCGCAAGACTTTGTGTACTCTATGAAAGAACAGCTTAATTATCTGTTCCAGCCTTTCCGTGCCAATACATATTGGAGCGGAAACGGAATGAAGATTCACAACGCTAAAAATTATTACTATCAAGGTAGAACGGTAGACATTCCCATTGACGGACTTACAATAGATAAGCTGACCGCAGGCACAGACGGTAAGTATACCTATAACGGTCAATCTATATACTTGGCGCTTCGCACAGCCAATGCTGTTCTTGACGGTGATTCGGTCGGCGATTATATTGATGCTTTCGGTGGAGAGATATTCGATATGGAAGCTTGGGCCGTGCTCGAAGCAGCTATGGATAATAAAGCAAGCGGCAGAGCTGCGGTGACCGACGCAACGTTGGAAGCCCTTGCAACAATTTTGACTCCTTTCGGTAAGTCCGATTCTGCTTTGAAATTTGTGTATATGACTCAATCGTTTGCTGCAATGGATTTTGACGAAGTAGGTATTTTTGCCGAAGACAGCAACGAACTTGCTCTTATCGTAGTTTTGGACAATCCCGAAAGCTGGATTAGAGAAGACGGCAAATTGTCCTATACTATCTCTAACGCAAGTCTGCCCCTTGTTAAGCAGAGTTTGTACGAAAGTCTTAAAAAGGCTCCTACACAAGGTTCTGAAAAATGGACGACAACTTACAATACTTCCGTTGAAACGTCTGCAAGTTGGGGACCGTACAAATTAACCTTCTTCCAAGTTGACAAGCAATTCACATTGGAAAGAAATACGTTTTGGTACGGCTATGCTATGGAAAGCAAGAAGGATCAATATCTCACCGACAAATTTGTCGTAGAAGTTATTCAAGAAGATAACGCAATTCAGATGGCTTTTTGGAAGGGTGAAATCGACGACATTACTTTCGATCAGTTGGGTAATGCTGCGCAATATCAAAACTCCGATTATGCAGTATTCTCTCCCGATACATCCGCCACTGCGTACGGAATTCAGCTGTACAGCAACCTATCCGTATTGAAGAACAGCGGCAAGAACAACGGTATATTGGCAATAAGAGACTTCCGTTGGGCATTGTCCTTGGCATTTGACAGAAATACGTTTAACCAAGATCAATTGGTAGGCATGCAGCTTGGCTTAGGCTTACTTGGACCGGGCTACTACTACGATCCCGAAAACTCTCTGTCCTATCGCGGGTCTGACGCTGCGAAAGCGGCATTGCTTCGTACCTACGGCTTTACGCTTAACAGCGCGGGTAAGTGGACGGACGGAATAACTGTTTTCGAAGATATTGACGACGCAACCGACGCTATGACGGGCTACAACCTTACCATGGCTAAGGAAAAATTGGCTTTGGCAATCACCGAGCTTACGAATAATGCCGAAAAGTACGGTTACGATTCTAATAAAGATATCGTGTTGAGAATCGGTAAATTCAATCCCAAGGCAGAAAGAAGAGCAGAGCTTATTCAAAAATGTGTTGACGACCTTGTTAAAGGATCTGTTTTGGAAAACAAGATTAAGATAGAAGTTTTAGAAATCAACGCGCAAAAATCTGCGGACGAATTCCGCGACGGCAAGTTCGAACTTTACTGTGTAGCAGGTATCGGCGGAGCGGTATTCTATCCCTTCTCATCTATAGACAGCTATCTCGGTTTCGGTGAAAATTCGTATCACTCGTATATGGATACAAACTTTCAACTTACCATGAATATGCCCGCAGGAAATTATGCATGCGCAGGACAGGAAGTTACGTTAACAACAAAAGACTGGTTTTACAGCTTGAACGGTAAAATGAGCGAAGGCGCGACCTACGACTGGAGCGAAGGCAAATGCCCGTCCGAAGTACGTTTGGAAATACTTGCAATGCTGGAAGAATACGCATTGAGCCAACACCATACAATTCAAGTTGCAAACTCCTACGATGCGGTATTGATGTCGGCTAAGAGTCATTACATTACAAGAACATATAATACGTTTATGGCACTTGGCGGCGCACAGTACATGAGATACAATTACACGGATGAACAATGGACGGTGTTCATTGCTCAACACAACGGCGATTTGAGCGAGTTCTACAAGACGTCGTCTGCGAACTGATTTTTAATTCCGTATAGTATTGGTTAAGTAGTGGGGGCGATAACGTCCCCACTATCTTGACTGTAAAGCAAGGAGAACTATCATTATGTATATGTTCAAATATATTATGAAGCGTATCGGATTGATGATTATGTGTTTTGTCGTCATCATGCTAATGTGCTTCGTACTTATAAAATTATTGCCTATAAACATACAGGGTGCTCCCGGTGCGACCAAGGATCAACTGCTGTTCGAAATGGAGAATCGCCACTATATTACTAACTTGCAGTACAATGCCGACGGACATATCGTAAGCTACGATACGGTTCCGATTATGGAACAGTTGGGAGCTTACGTTACACGTATTTTCAAGTACGGCGATTTCGGGTTGGGTATGACTATGCCTGCATACCGCAACAGGCCGGTATTGGAGGCGTTTACTACTCGGTTGCCTCCGACGATATTGATCAATATTTACAGCAGCTTGATAGGCGTTCCCATAGGTTTGGCGTTGGGGATTTACGCCGCGCTTCACAAGAACAAATGGCAGGATCAAGTCATTAACGTTATCGTTATTTTGTTGATTTCGGTACCGTCCATTGTTTACGCGCTGCTTATTATGTATGTGTTCTGCTTCAAGCTCAATTGGTTCCCGCTCCGAATGGAAGCCGGCTACGATTATTTTAGTTGGCCTATGTTCAAGAGTATGCTGCCTGCGGTGTTCTCGCTGTGTTTGGGCAGTATTGCAGGTTACGCAAGATACACCCGTGCGGAGCTTACCGAAGTTCTTACAAGCGAATTTATGCTGCTTGCAAGAACAAAAGGATTGACCAAGGGGCAGGCGACGTTACGGCACGCTTTGCGCAACTCGATGGTGCCTATATTCCCGATGATTTTGTCGGAGTTTATTGCGGTGCTTTCCGGTTCGCTCATTATCGAGCAGATGTTTTCTATCCCGGGAGTAGGGCAGCTGTATCTTATGTCCATCAACGCTCAGGACTACGACTTCTTTATGTTCCTGTCGGGATTTTATACGCTTGTAGGATTGGGCGCGGGAATTATCACCGATATATCTTACGGAATTATAGATCCGAGAATTAGAATGGGGGCGAGATAATATGAAAGAAAATAACAATATTCCGAATATTTCTGCCGACAAGTTTACATTAGTGGGTAGTGATAGACTGAGTCACGACGTTAAGTTCGATACAAAACCGCGCAGTTATATACACGACGCATTTTTGCGTTTTTGCAAGAACAAGGGTTCTGTCGTTGCCGCGATTGTAATAATTCTGCTGGTGCTGTTTGCAATAATTGCCCCGTGGTGTACTCCTTATACTGTCGGTTATTACGACAATACATATTTAGGTACGCTGCCCAAGTCCAAGCTGTTTGCCAATACAAATTTCTGGGACGGCTGCTCGAAGGTAAAGGAAGGACAGTTGAACTTTTCGTACTACTATTGGATGGGCGAAGAGTTGAATATCAGTAACGAAGGCGGCGTAGGACATTACGCGATTAAGAATCAGCAGTACGAGCAAACGGACGACAATTTTTATACCTACCGTTTGGATACTTATCACATGCACGGCTGTCAGTATTTGCAGATGACTCCCGAACGTTACGAGATGATACAGACTTATCAAGACGAAACGGGCAATCAAGTACTTTATCCGACGCTGCGTGTGAAAGATCGTCCTACGGATATGCATTTTCAGAAAGATGCCAACTATTACTATGTAACTAAATCAGTCAACGGCAAGCCTAATCCTGTTTTAGACGCAAACGGCAATATTACTCCCGCATATTGGAGCGCGACCGCGGAAAACTTAAACGACGGATATCATTCGTTAAGAGTAGAAGGACAGGACGGCTTTGAAAAAGACGGTGAAACTTATTTTTACGTATACTCGCGTCCTGTTGCGGGCGGCGACGTAGAAGTTCGTCTTAATTATTACGAATACTACAAGTATTATCACAGCTACGAATTGAAAGACGGCATTACAGAGCCTTCGTTTCTGTTTGGAGCAACGGCGGAAGGTAAGGATATTTTTGTAAACTTAGCAAGCGGCGCAAGATTTTCCTTTATATTCGCCATCTGTATTGCGGCTGTTAATATGTTTATCGGCGCTATCTACGGCGCTATCGCAGGATATTACGGCGGAATCACCGATTTGGCAATGGAACGTATAACCGATATTTTGGCTGCTGTGCCGACGATGATTGTCATTACTCTGTTGAAGTATCATATGATGGAATCCAGTCAGATTCTTATTCTGTTTATAGCATTTATTGTCACTGGCTGGATAGGTATGGCAAGCAGCACGCGTATGCAATTTTATCGCTATAAGAATCAGGAATACGTATTGGCGGCAAGAACGTTGGGGGCAAAAGACAGCCGAATTATTTGGAAGCATATTTTCCCCAATGCATTGGGAACGCTTGTTACCAGCTGCGCTTTGGTTATTCCGAGTATGATTTTCTCTGAAACAAGCCTTACTTATTTGGGAATTATCGATTTGCAATCGGGCAACATTACAAGCGTAGGTACTCTGATTGCAGTAGGTCAGCCGAAATTGAGAGAATTTCCGCATATAGTCGCTTTCCCGTCGGTATTCCTTGCATTGTTGATGCTGAGTTTTAACCTATTCGGTAACGGTTTGCGCGACGCGTTTAACCCGTCGCTGCGCGGTACGGAGGGCTAAGAGATGGAAAAAAAGTTAGAAGTAAATAATTTAGTCATATCCTTCCGCACCGACGGTGGTAAAGTGCAGGCGGTGCGCAATATAAGTTTCGATTTGTACAAGGGCGAAACGTTAGCGATAGTGGGCGAATCGGGCAGCGGCAAGTCCGTTACCAACCGCGCCATTATAGGTATACTTGCAGGGAACTCTATTGTCGAAGGCGGCGAAATAGTGTACGACGGACAGGATTTATTGAAGATTTCCGAAGAAGAGTTTCACAAAATCCGCGGGGACAAAATCGCAATGATTTTCCAAGACCCGATGTCCAGTCTTAACCCGATAATGAAGGTGGGCAAGCAACTTACCGAAGCTATGATATTAAAGAGTTCGGCAAGCCGCCGAAACGCGCGTAGAGCGTTTAACGGTAAGCTTAAATTGCTTAACGTAATATTGGATCAAATCGACGAAGGCAATGCTCAAAAGGTAACCGAAAACAACGAAAAGTGCAAGACGTTTGATCGCTTTTGTATTACAGGCACCAAGTTAGAGCATGCGTATAACGAAATTCATCGTCACGCAATCGAGTTGAAGTTAGACATAGAAAACGTTTTGTTTTTGGCGTCCAAAAATCAACCTGTAGATAGCAAAAAGATTATAAAGTCCGTATTAAACCGTATCGAAGATACCTATCACCCCGACATAGTCGTTCGCGATGACGAGCGCTTACAAAACGCTTTGAATGTTCTTTCGTCTAAGCTTAGCAATAACAATCCCGTAAGAGATTTCTTTGTTAAAATAGGCGACTTCGTTTTGAATATTTTTATCAAAAACCGCAGTCATGTTCGTCCTTTTGACGAAGAAACCTTGGCAGCGCTTGCGGATATAGCGGACATTTTGGATAAGGCTGTGCAAAGACCCGAACCCAACTACTTTACGTTAGGTTATTATATGATGCGTAATCCGCAGGCAAATCTTGACGATATGCCCATAGACGAGTTGACGGAGATGACGCGTAAGTATTTGGATGACGAGTTTATGCTGGAATTTATCGATAACGGCGCGCGCGCGTTGGAATTCAATCACAGCAATAAAATTGCCGTCAAGCGCGAATTGCTGCCCAAGACGGAAGAGGCGTTAGACTTTTTCCGTCAAGAAGCAATTGATAAAAAGCAAGCATATGCTCTTGCAAAAGAACTGTCGGTGCTTGTTAAAGGCAGCATAGACCATTTGCGCGTAAGCAAAAATGCAATCGAGCATACGTTTCACAGTAGTATGAGGGCCGCGCTTGACAAATATTTTGCGGGCGTAGCTAAAAACCCCAAGGAGCAAAGGCGTTTTGATAAGCAAAAAGCCAAGTATGACGCATTGGTGGCAAGGGGCAAAACTCCCGATTGGAAAGTTGTTCCCGCCGCTTTGGTCGATTTGGAACTGTCAAAGAAAAGTATTCGTTCCGTTTTGCACAATCTGCGCGCTACCTATCGCGCCGCGATAGAGAACGCCGACAAATTTGACAGCCATGCGGAAATGGTTGCACTTATCGACTATCTCAAAGAGCAGGCATCCGCAGTAGTATACAGAGTAACACGCAAAATGGCTAAGGCCAAGGCGTTAAAGCTGTTGGACGAAGTCGGTATCCCCGAACCGGCAATTCGCTACAATCAATATCCGTTCGAGTTTTCCGGCGGTATGCGCCAACGTATCGTTATAGCTATTGCTTTGGCGGCAAACCCCGATATTCTCATCTGCGACGAGCCGACGACTGCGTTGGACGTTACTATTCAGTCGCAGATATTGGAGCTTATCAACCGAATTAAAGCGGAACGTAACCTGTCTGTAATCTTTATTACTCACGACTTGGGCGTCGTGGCGAATATGGCTGACAGAATAGCAGTTATGTACGCGGGTAAGATAGTGGAGTACGGTACTGCGGAAGACGTCTTTTATGACCCACGTCATCCGTATACTTGGGCGTTGCTGTCGTCTATGCCCGATCTCGACACCAAGGAGAAGTTGGAAGCTATACCGGGCACTCCGCCCAATATGATTTTCCCGCCCAAGGGCGACGCGTTTGCGGCGCGTAATAAGTACGCAATGCAAATCGATTTCGAGCAGGAGCCGCCGATGTTCCAAGTCAGCAATACTCACTTCGCGGCGACGTGGCTGTTGCACCCCAACGCTCCCAAGGTGGATCCGCCCAAGATTGTTACGGATCGTATAGCGAGAATGTCCAAGGAGGTGAAGTAATATGTCCGAAGAAAGAGAAGTATTGCTGTCAGTTCAACATTTGGAACAGTTTTTCAAGATGGGAAACAAGCAGCTTAAAGCCGTTAACGACGTTAACTTCGACATTTACAAGGGCGAGGTTTTCGGTCTTGTCGGCGAAAGCGGCTGCGGTAAAACCACTACGGGACGTTCGATAATACGTTTGTACGATATTACAGGCGGTTCGGTATATTTTGAAGGTCAACGTATCTGCGCCGGTATAAATACGTACAAGGAAGCAATCAAGTCCGCCAAGGATAAGGCTAATGCCGAAATCAAGGAGCTGAACGCCCAGCCGCAAACGCCCGAGCGCGATGAGAAAATCGCCAAAATAAACGACGAATTAAACGCATTTATAGCGGCTCAAACCGCGGAAATAAAATCTGCAAAGTACGACCACAAGAATTGTAACAGGCTGTACGCCGAGCAGCAAATGAAAGCGGTGCGCGACAAGTACGAACCGATGATTGCGGCGGCGGGCACTGAAGAAGAGCAAAAATCGCTGCAAGCGGAGATGAAGCGGGAATTGCGGCTTGCGTCGAAAGACAGAATTATGAACAAGATGCAGATGATTTTCCAAGACCCGATTGCGTCGTTGAATCCGCGTATGACGGTTCGGGAGATAATTGCGGAAGGTTTGATTATTCGCGGCATTCGCGACAAAAAGTACATAGACGAGCAAGTATACAAGGTGTTGGACTTGGTCGGTCTCGTTCCCGAACACGCGGGCAGATATCCGCACGAGTTTTCCGGCGGACAGCGTCAGCGCATAGGTATAGCCAGAGCTATCATTTTGAAGCCCGACCTGATTATTGCGGACGAGCCTATTTCCGCGCTGGACGTATCCATTCAGGCGCAGGTAATAAATTTGCTAAACGATTTGCGCGAGCGTTTGGGACTGACGATTTTGTTTATCGCTCACGATTTGTCCGTCGTCAAGTACTTTTCCGATCGTATTGCGGTAATGTACTTCGGTAAAATTGTCGAGCTTACCACTAGCGACGAGTTATTCAAACATCCGCTGCATCCTTATACTAAATCGCTGTTGTCGGCTATTCCTTTGCCCGATCCGAAATTTGAGAAGCAGCGTAAACGTATCACGTACAATCCTCTTGCGGCGCACGATTATTCCGAACAACAGCCCTACATGCAGGAAGTCGCGCCCGGTCACTTTATCTATTGCAACGATGCGGAATTTCAACGTTATAAGCAGGAAATCGTCGAGCTTGACGCAGAAAAAGCCAAGGCGGAAGCGGTTTCGGAGTCCGTCGAAAAAACGGACGGCAAAAAGTCCGCCAAGTCTAAGTCTGCCGCTAAAACGAAAAAAGGCGACGCTAAAACATCCGCGGAAAAGCGTAAACGGTAATGAAAAAAGTATTAAAGTATCTTATTCCCGTTTTGATATGCTGTACGGTGGTAATAGTGATTTTGGCAAGCCGCGGTTCGTTTGTAAAGACGGGTAAAGCTCTTGTACTCGATTTGTGCGACGCGTTTACCGTGCCGGGAGCGGTTATGTTTTGCTTCGGACTTCTTGTTGTTGCGACAAACGGCGGAACGTTCGATATGCTGGCTTTCGGTGTGAGAAAATTATTCGATTTGTTCCGAAAGGACCTGACCAAAGTAAAGTACCGCACGTTTTACGATTACCGTCAGGCGCAAAAAGAAAAGAAGCGCACCTTTCTTCATTTTATTATCGTAGGGTCGGCATTTTTATTGGTGGCGATTGTGCTTTTGATAGTTTATTATAAAATAGAAGCGTGATTTGATAAAAACGCGGAATCCGTACGATTCCGCGTTTTGCGTTGCTACCCGTATGTTTCGGTTTGTGCGCGGTTGTAGGTGTAAGCGTGTGCATAGGTTTTTTGCGTCAAAGTCGGGCGTATCCGATAGTTTATGTCGCAAAGCAAATTTCTTGATCAAAAGAGATAAAAAAATATTAAAAATTTATTTTTTCTTTATTAAATTTGTTTGACACGGGTTGACTGCTGTGTTAAACTAATTAAGCTGCGTAATAGGGGCTGACGCGCAAGGTTACTGAGAAAACAGAAAACTTGCTGCCGACCCAGCAATCCCGAGAGGATTGCGACCGAACAACTTTTAAGCGGTATAAGCGTTAAGTGATGCGGAATCATACTGGCGCGGATATTATGAAGGCAAATTTATATTTGCTTTATTAAAAGTCGCAGCGTGAAACACACGGAAGTGTTGTCGGCACAATCGGTTCGGTGAATAAAACGTAAAAAGGAGTAACAGTATGGCAAATCAAAGAATCAGAATCAAACTTAAATCTTACGACCACAACCTGGTGGATCTGGCTTGTTCCAAGATTGTAGACGCCGCCGAAAAGATGGGCAGCAAGGTGTCCGGTCCGATTCCCCTTCCCACGGAAAAGGAAATCGTAACCGTACTTCGCGCTACGCACAAATATAAGGATGCGCGCGAGCAGTTCGAACTGCGCACGTACAAGCGTCTTATCGACATCTACAGTCCCAACGCCAAGACTATCGACAGTCTTACCAAGTTAGACTTGCCCGCGGGTATCGACGTAAAGATTAAGCTATAATAAACGGAATATATATGGAGGTGAACTTTATCTATGAATAAAGCAATCATTGGTAAAAAATTAGGAATGACGCAAGTATTCCTTGCCGACGGTACTATGGTTCCCGTTACCGTCATTCAGGCGGGTCCTTGCGCGGTAACGCAAAAGAAGACGATCGAACGCGACGGCTACGAAGCGATTCAGCTCGGTTTCGAAGAAGTAGCGGAGAAGAAGCTTAACAAGCCTGAAAAGGGACATTTGAAGGCGAGCGGAGCTACGGTCAAGTATCTTCACGAGTTCAAACTCGAAGGTTCTTCCTTGGAAGTCGGCGCGAAAGTGGAATGCGATACTTTTCAGGCGGGCGACTTTGTCGATATCACCGGAACAAGCAAGGGACACGGCTTTACCGGCGTTATAAAGCGTTGGAATCAACACAGATTAAAGGAAACCCACGGCGTGGGTCCCGTACACAGAGAAGTCGGTTCTATGGGTCCGATAAGCAGTCCTTCGCGCGTTATGCCGGGCAAAAATCTTCCCGGTCACTACGGCGTAGAACAAGTGACGGTGCTTAATCTCTCGGTAGTAAAAGTCGACAAAGAGTTGGGCGTTCTTCTTGTAAAAGGCGCTGTTCCCGGAGCAAAGAACAGCATCGTTTACGTGCGTAACGCCGTTAAAAAATAAGGTGAAAGGAGTACAAGACAATGCAAGTTAAAGTTTATAATACTAAGGCTTCCGAAGTCGGACAATTGAATCTTGACGATAGCGTATTCAAGTGCGAATACAACGAACCTCTTATTCACCAAGCAATTGTCGCTTATCAAGCCAATCAAAGGCAAGGCACCAAGTCCACCCTTACCCGTACGGAAGTGCGCGGCGGAGGAATCAAGCCTTGGCGTCAAAAGGGAACGGGCAGAGCCAGACAAGGTTCTATTCGCGCTCCGCAATGGATAAAAGGCGGAGTGGTGTTCGCACCCAAACCGAGAGACTTTTCCAAGAAGCTCAACAAAAAAATGAAGGCGCAGGCGTTTAGAAGCGCAATCAGCTACAAGGTTGCAAATAACGAATTGTTCGTATTGGATGAATTGACGCTGGAAGCTCCCAAGACCAAGCTTATGGCGGAAATTCTTAAAAACTTCAAGTTGGACAAGAGGACGCTGGTAATAGTCACGGGCGAAGCGACCGGTATCGTAAGGGCTGGCGCAAACATCGAAAAGCTTACTGTAACGGACGCGGATCTCGCCAACGTGTATCAACTCGTATCCAACGTCGCGATTGTTGCAACCAAGGACGCAATAAAGAAAATTGAGGAGGCGTACTCGCTATGAATTCCTACGATATAATCAAACGTCCCGTTTTGACGGAAAAAAGCTACGCCGGTATTCCCGCTAAAACATACACCTTCGAAGTGGCGAAAAACGCCAATAAGGTACAGGTAAAGAAAGCGGTGGAAGAAATTTTCGGCGTTAAGGTAGAAAACGTAACGACTGCCGTTGTTAAGGGTAAGTTAAAGAGACAAGGCAGAACGCAGGGGCACACGCCCGATTGGAAAAAGGCGACTGTTCGTCTGACCAAAGAGAGCAAAGCAATCGAATTCTTCGAGAGCTTGTCCTGATAACGGAGGGATAGAAAAATGGCTATTAAAAAATATAAACCTACTTCTCCCGCGCGTCGTTTTATGTCTGTTTCGACGTACGAGGAGATTACGACTACGACTCCGGAAAAGAGTTTGTTAGCTAAAAACAAGAAGTCCGGCGGCAGAAACTCCACAGGCAGAATTACCGTCAGACATATAGGCGGCGGCAACCGTATTAAGTACAGAATTATCGACTTCAAACGCGACAAGTCCGTACCTGCCAAGGTTGCTACGATCGAATACGATCCCAACCGTACAGCCAATATCGCATTGCTGCATTACGCCGACGGCGAAAAGAGATACATACTCGCTCCCGTGGGACTGAATGTGGGCGATACAATAGTATCGTCTTCCGACGCGGATATCAAGGTAGGTAACAATCTTCCCCTTGAAAATATCCCCGTAGGTACGATAGTGCACAACATCGAGATGAATCCCGGCAAGGGCGGACAAATTGCCCGTTCGGCCGGCATATTCGCTCAATTGATGGCAAAGGAAGGCAAGTACGCCACAATTCGTATGCCCAGCGGTGAAATGAGACTTATCCTGTTGAAGTGCCGCGCGACCATCGGTCAGGTTGGAAACTTAGACCACGAAATAGTGTCGCTCGGTAAAGCCGGCAAAAAGCGTCATATGGGCGTTAGACCTACCGTTCGCGGCAGCGTTATGAACCCGTGCGACCACCCCCACGGCGGCGGCGAAGGCAAATCTCCCGTCGGTCGTCCCGGTCCCGTTACTCCTTGGGGCAAGCCCGCCTTGGGATACAAGACCAGAAAGAAGAAGAAAGCTTCCGGCAAACTGATTGTCAAGCGCATTAACTAATCGGAGGAAAGAAAATGAGTAGATCGATTAAAAAAGGACCTTACGTTCAACCCGTTTTGTTGAAGAGAATAAAAGAAATGAACGAGAAAGGCGAAAAGAGAGTTTTGAAAACGTGGTCGAGAAGTTCAACAATCTTCCCCGATTTCGTAGGACACACAATTGCGGTACACGACGGCAAAAAGCACGTTCCCGTATATATCACCGAAGATATGGTCGGCTTGAAGTTGGGCGAGTTCGCTCCGACGAGAACGTTTAAGGGACACGCGGGCAGCAAGACTGCCGGCGGAAAATAGGAGGGAAGATAAATGGCTACAAGAAGTAAAGCGAAAGCCCTTGCGCGCGCCGAGAGCAAAGACAGGCGCCCCAAGGCAATAGCGAAGTACATACGTATCTCTCCTTCCAAGGTGCAAATCGTTTTGGACCTTATCCGCGGCAAGGACTACAAGGAAGCCGTCGCTATTTTGAAAACTACTGCCAAGGCCGCGTCCGAACCCGTACTTAAATGTATGAATTCGGCGGCTGCCAATGCGGAAGTTAACTTAGGAATGAACAAGGATACTCTTTACGTTGCAGAGTGTTTTGCGGACCAAGGTCCGACTCTCAAAAGAATGCAACCCGTATCTCGCGGTAGGGGATATCGCATTTTGAAGAGAACCAGCCATATTACCGTTATTATGGACGAGAGAGCGTAAAGGGGGGGGGAAGATTTTATGGGACAAAAAGTTAATCCACACGGACTTAGAGTAGGCGTTATTCAAGACTGGAACGCTAAATGGATAGCGGATAAAAAGGATTTCGCCAAGTTTATTAAAGAAGACGATAAGATCAGAACTTTCTTAAAGAAAAAGTACTATCAATCCGCAATCTCCAAGATTATTATCGAAAGAAGCGAAGGTAAGGTCATCGTAGATATTCATACGGGACGTCCCGGCGTTTTAATCGGTAAAGCCGGCGCGGGCGCCGAAGAAATCAAGGCGGAAATTGCCAAGATGGTGGGCGACAAGGCTGTTACGCTCAATATCATCGAAGTCAAACGCCCCGATATGGATGCTCAATTGGTAGCCGAAGCTATCGCTGCGCAGTTGGAAAAGCGCGTATCTTTCCGCAGAGCTATGCGTCAATGTATGGGCAGAGCTACCCGTTCGGGCGCTAAGGGAATCAAAACTATGGTTTCCGGTCGTCTTGACGGAGCGGAAATCGCACGCTGCGAGCAGTATCACGAAGGCAGTATACCCCTTCACACTTTAAGAGCGGATATCGACTACGGTTTTGCTCAGGCACTTACCACGTTCGGTATCATCGGCGTTAAAGTATGGGTGTACAGGGGTGAAGTGCTTCCTAAAAAGAAGAAAACCGTCAAAAAGGAGGTAACTGAATAATGTTGATGCCCAAAAGAGTTAAGCATCGCCGCGTCTTCCGCGGAAGAATGAAAGGCGAAGCGCACAGAGGCAATAAGGTTGCCTACGGCGAATATGGTTTGCAGGCCGCTCAATGCGGTTGGATTAAGTCCAATCAAATAGAAGCCGCCCGTGTCGCAATGACGCGTTTTATAAAGCGTGGCGGTAAAGTTTGGGTGAATATCTTCCCCGACAAACCGGTCTCGCAAAAGCCCATCGGAATCAGAATGGGTTCTGGTAAAGGTGCTCCCGAATATTGGGTAGCGGTAGTTAAACCGGGAAGAGTAATGTTTGAAATGTCGGGCGTGTCCGAAGATATCGCTCGCGAAGCGTTGCGTCTTGCCAGTCACAAATTGCCCGTTAAGTGCAAGTTTGTGAAAAGAGTCGACGAGGTGAATGCAAATGAAAGCAAGTAATGTTCGCGAACTTAATAACGAAGAATTGCAAGCTAAGCTTGCGGATTTGAAAAAGGAATTGTTCAACTTGCGTTTATCTCACGCAACGGGACAATTGACTAATCCACTCGCCCTTAACAACGTCAAGAAAGACATTGCACGAATCAAGACTGTTCTCCGTGAAAGAGAGCAAGCGAGTAGGGCGTAAGCGGAGGTGACTAACAATGGAAAGAAACAGTAGAAAAGAAAGAGTCGGCATCGTAGTATCGGACAAAATGGACAAGACTATCGTTGTCGCAATAGTAAACAAGTACAAGCACCCGCTTTACAAAAAGACGGTGTCTACAACCAAAAAATATAAAGTGCACGACGAAAATAACGAATGCGGTATCGGCGATACCGTCAGAATCGTGGAAACGAGAAAGCTGTCCAAGGATAAGAACTGGCGTCTTCTCGAAATCGTCGAAAAGGCTAAGTAGGAGGACGGTACAATGATTCAACCACAAACAAGACTTAAAGCCGCCGACAACAGCGGAGCGAAAGAACTTATGTGCATAAGAGTCCTTGGCGGTTCTTTCCGCAGATTCGGCAATATCGGCGACGTAATCGTAGCGTCGGTAAAGAGCGCAAACCCCGGCGGAGTCGTTAAAAAAGGCGACGTAGTCAAGGCGGTAATAGTAAGAAGCGCTTACGGTGTCAACAGAAAAGACGGCACGCATATCCGTTTCGACGACAACGCGGCGGTTATTATCGACGCGCAAAAGCAACCCAAGGGCACGCGTATTTTCGGGCCGGTAGCAAGAGAACTTCGTGAAAAAGATTATATGAAGATAGTATCTCTCGCTCCCGAAGTGCTGTAAAAGGAGGACAAATCAATGGCAAGTATGAATGTTAGGTCCGGTGATACCGTCGAAATCATTGTCGGAGGAGTAGAAGACTTCGGCAAAAGAGGCAAAGTCATCGTAGCCGATCCCAAAACGGGAAGAGTAATCGTTGAGAATCTCAATATGGTTACAAAACACAAGAAACCACGTTCAGCGCAAGAGCAGGGCGGCAAGGTGGAAAGACCCCGCGCCATAGACGTAAGTAACGTTATGCTCGTTTGTCCTAAATGCGGCAAAGCAACCCGCGTAGCTCACGTTCTCGGCGAACACGGCAAGTACGTAAGAAGCTGCAAGAAATGCGGAGCGAAAATAGACGTCAAGGAAGAAAAGAAGCAGGTTAAAAAGGCAACGAAAGCCGCCGCTAAATCTTCCGCAAAGAAGACGACCAAGACGGCGAAAGCCGCCGCAACCGAAGAATAATAAAGGAGGAACAAAATGGCTACAAAGAAAACCGCTGAAACAAGCGTAAAACCGGTTGAATGTAGATTGAAGAAGCTGTACAAAGATACGGTTGTTCCTCAACTCGTCAAGGAATTCGGTTACAAAAATATCAACGAAGTACCCCGTTTGGAAAAGATCGTGCTCAATGCAGGTCTCGGCGACGTAAAGGATAACTCCAAGTCTTTCCAATTGGCGGTAGAAGAACTCAAATCCATCTCCGGACAAAAACCTTTGGTTACCAACAGTAAGCTGTCCGTCGCCAACTTCAAGGTTAGAAAGGGTATGGCGGTAGGCGCAAAGGTAACGCTGCGTCGCGACCGTATGTATTCGTTTATGGACAAGTTGGTCAGCATCGCTCTGCCCAGAGTACGCGACTTCCGCGGCGTCAACACCAATTTCGACGGACGCGGCAACTATACGCTGGGTATCAAGGAACAGCTCATTTTCCCCGAAATCGTTTACGACCAAGTGGAAAAGACAAGAGGCTTTGACGTGACTTTCGTTACAACGGCAAAGACTGACGCGGAAGGAAAAGCATTGCTCAAATATTTGGGTATGCCTTTCAGAGCGTAGTCGGAGGTATGATATGGCTAAGAAATCAATGATAAACAAACAACAAAGAACGCCCAAGTATTCCACTCGCGGATACACGCGTTGTTCTATCTGCGGACGTCCGCACTCTGTTCTTCGTAAGTACGGAATTTGCAGAATTTGCTTTAGAGAAAAGGCGTACAAGGGAGAAATCCCCGGCGTTAAAAAAGCAAGCTGGTAAGAAGGAGGAAATACAAATGGTTGTTACAGATCCTATTGCTGATATGCTCACGCGTATCAGAAACGCTATAACTGCGAAACACGCCGACGTAGAAATCCCCGCTTCCAAAACGAAAAAAGCAATTTTGGATATTTTGGTTGCCGAAGGTTACGTTTCCGGCTACGAAGTAAAGGAAAACGAGCTTCAAGACTCGTTGAAGGTTGCTTTGAAGTACGGATATAAGGGCGAAAAGGTTATAACCGGTTTAAGACGTATTTCCAAGCCCGGTTTGAGAGTGTACGCTAAAAGTGAAGAGCTTCCCAAGGTTTTGAACGGTTTGGGAATTGCAATCGTGTCCACAAGCAAGGGCATTATGACGGACAAGCAGGCTCGCAGTCAGAATTTGGGCGGCGAAGTACTTGCTTACGTTTGGTAAGGAGGGTAGGAATATGTCAAGAATCGGTAAAAAGCCTATCGCTATCCCCGCCGGCGTAACCGTCGATTACGCTAACGACACCGTTACCGTAAAGGGAGCCAAGGGTACGTTGACGCGTGCTATCGACCCCGCTATCAAATGCGAAATCAACGGTAACGAGCTTACGATGATTTGTCCCGAAAACGCTTCCGGCGACGTTCAAGCCAAGCACGGCTTGTACAGAGCTTTGGTTGCCAATATGGTAAAAGGCGTTCACGACGGATTTACGAGAAACCTTATCATCAACGGCGTAGGTTACAAAGCGGCAGTTCAAGGCGACAAATTGGTGCTTAACATAGGTTATTCGCATCCTATCGAAGTTATCGCTCCGCAAGGAATCAAGTTCGAGTGTCCGACTCAGACGGAAATCGTCGTATCGGGCTTCGACAAGGAGCTTGTTGGACAAACCGCCGCCAATATCAAAGCTAAACGTCCTGTCGAGCCTTATCACGCTTACGGCGTCCGTTACAAGGAAGAAACCGTAATCTTGAAGGAAGGCAAGAAGGCAGGTAAGTAAGGAGTGTAGATTATGATAAAAAAGTTAAACAAAAATGCTGACAGACGTGTCCGTCACGCAAGAGTTAGAAAAAAGGTATTCGGCACAAACGTTAAACCCCGTCTTTGCGTATATCGTTCCACAAACTATATCTACGCTCAAATAATCGACGACGTCAACGGAAAAACGTTGGCGGCTTCCAGCAGTTTGGCTCTCGCCAAGCAAACGGAAGGCAAGACCAAGACGGAAGCGGCTAAAATGGTTGGACAGGATATCGCGGCGAAGGCCGTCAAGCTCGGGCTTACGGAAGCGGTATTCGATCGCAGCGGATATATTTACACGGGCAGAGTCGCTGCTTTGGCGGACGGCGCCAGAGAAGCCGGACTCAAATTCTAAGGGGGACTACACAATGGAAAATGTACAAGAAGTAGAAGTTGTCGCGACAGAAGTCGCGCAAGAACAAGCTCCGCAGCAAGAACAACAGCCCAGACGTTATAACCGCGACGGTCGTTCCGACAGAAAGGGCGGCAGACGCAACAACCGCGACAGAGACGCTCGCGAAGACGACGGTCTTATAAAGAAGCTGGTTGCCGTTAACCGCGTAACCAAGGTTGTTAAGGGCGGACGTACTATGCGTTTCTCGGCGCTTTGCGTCGTCGGAGACGGCAAGGGTATGGTCGGAATCGGTATGGCTAAGGCTGCCGAAGTTCCCCAAGCTATCGAAAAGGCAAACTTGAGAGCAAAGAAAGCGATGGTAAAAATTGCTTTGGTAGATACCACTATTCCCCACGAAGCCATCGGTAAGTTCGGACGCGGCAAGGTATTGCTTATGCCTGCTCAACCCGGTACCGGAGTTATTGCGGGCGGTCCCGTAAGAAACGTACTGGAAGCGGTTGGTATCAAGGATATCCGTACCAAGTCTTACGGCTCCAACAACCCTATCAACTGCGTAAAAGCGACGTTCGACGGGCTTACGAATCTTCGTACTCGCGAGCATATCGCGGAACTTCGCGGCAAGAATGCCGACGAAATTTAAGGAGGGAAGTTATGGCAGATAAGAAAGAAGAAGTTGTGCAGATCGAAGTCGTAGGCGAAAAGCCCATTACGGTAGCTTCGACCAAAACCGCAACTAAGAAAACTTCAACTACTACTAAGACGAAGAAAGACGCTCCCGAGACGGAAAAAGCACCTGCGGCTTCTAAGGCTAAAGCACCCGCAAAGAAAGCGGTTAAAGCCGAGACTTCGGCTTCCGAAGTTGCGGCAACGCAAGCCGAAACGACGGCGGAAGCTCCTGTCGAGAAGGCTCCCGCGGAAAAAGCTCCCGCAAAGAAAGCGACTAAAAAGCAATCGGTCAAAGCTCCCCTTTACATTAACGGCAGATACGTGGTGGAAAAGCAATTGCCCGCTAAACCCGCCAAGGGGGCAAAGCCTTACGCCGAAGCGAAGAAAACCGTCAAGGTTACTTTGATCAAGAGTACCGCAGGCTGCTTGAAGGATCAGCAGGCTACGGTAAGAGCGCTCGGTCTTACGAAAATCCGTTCTACGAACGTATTGCCTGATAACGACGCGATTCGCGGAATGATTTTCAAAGTAAAGCACCTTGTGGCTGTAGAAGAAGTAAAGTAGGAGGCTAATATGAGAATACATACAATTCAACCCGCTATCGGAGCGAACACTTCCGAGAAAAGATTGGGTAGAGGTATCGGAAGCGGCCTCGGTAAAACAAGCGGCAAGGGTCACAAAGGACAATGGGCTCGCAGCGGCGGCGGAGTACGCCCCGGCTTCGAAGGCGGTCAAACTCCTCTTGCCAGACGTCTTCCCAAGCGTGGTTTCAACAACAAGTTTGCGGTTAATTACGATATCGTAAACGTAGACGCTCTCAACGTGTTCGAAGAAGGAACAATCGTTACGCCGGAATTACTTGCAGAAATGCGCGTATTAAAGGGTAAGAACAACGGCGGCGTAAAAGTTCTTGGCAACGGACACCTTACAAAAAAACTTACTGTCAAGGCAGATAAGTTTTCCGCTTCCGCAAAAGCAGCAATCGAAGCGGCAGGCGGTGTTGCAGAGGAAATTAAGTAATGTTTGAAACCATCAGAAATGCCTTTAAGATAAAGGAAGTACGCAATAAGATTTTTATGACAATCTTGTTTATCATTTTGTTTAGACTTGGTTGTTTCATCACGGTTCCCGGACTTAATAACATAACCAGTCAGTTGTCGTCCGACAAAATGGATATTTTCGGAATTCTCAACTCCATTACGGGTAGCGCATTAAGTCAGGGTACGCTCTTTTCTCTCGGCATTTCACCGTACATAAACGCATCCATTATCGTGCAATTGTTGGCGGTAGCTATCCCTGCTCTTGAAAGAATGTCCAAGGAAGGGGAAGAAGGGAAAAAGAAAATGGACAAAATTACCCGTTGGGTAACTTTGGCTCTCGCAATCATCAGCGCGGTAGGCGTATATCTGACGTTTTCCAATAACGGCGAGCTCAGTTACGTTAATTATTCTTGGCTGGGCGGACAGTACGCAGACTTCTTTAGCAATACTGCCGGCGGAAAATGGATAATGGGTATTTACATTGTAGCGATGTTGGTCGGCGGAAGTATGCTGTGTATGTGGATAGGCGAACGCATAACCGAATACGGCGTTTCGAATGGTATATCGTTGTTGATTTTCGTCGGTATCATATCGACGGCAGCTCAGGAAATGGGCAACACCCTTATGGGCGGTCATTGGGTAGAAGCGCTTATCTTCGTTGTCGAACTTGTTTTGGTTTTCGGCTTCATAGTCTGGGTAGACGGAGCGGAAAGAAAAATCAAGGTTCAGTACGCCAAGCAGGTAAAGGGGAACAAAATGTACGGCGGACAATCGACCTTTATTCCTATCAAGGTCAACGCGTCCGGCGTTATGCCCCTAATCTTCGCTTACGCAATCATGAGCTTCCCGCAAATGCTTATCACCACATTCTGGAGTGAGACAAGGTTTGCAGATGTCTTTAACGATTGGTTTACGGCATCTACGGGACACGTCGGCGGAACGATTATTTACAACGTAATTTTGGCGATATTGATTTTCGTATTTGCGTATTTCTATTCGCAGATACAGTTCAATCCCGTCGAAATATCCCGAAACATTCAGAATAACGGCGGTTTCGTAACCGGTATCAGACCGGGCAGAGAAACTGCGGAATACCTTGCAAAGGTTGTGTCGCGTATCACTTTGTGGGGCGCGGTCTTCCTTGCAATAATCGCGTTTGTACCTTCAATTCTGTTCTCCATACCCGGTTGGGCGGGGTTGACGAGGGTTTCGCGGCTGGTATCCAGTTTCAGCACGACAGGTATGTTGATTTGCGTTTCCGTCGCGTTGGAATTCAACAAGGCGCTGGAAAATCAGATTTTGATGCGCCACTACAAGGGACTGTTAGGTTCCAATTCAAAAGGATTTTTGAAATAATATGAACGTAATCTTGTTAGGCGCGCCGGGCAGCGGCAAAGGCACCATGGCGCAGAAGCTCACAAACGATTTACAAATTCCGCAAATATCCACGGGGGATATCTTCCGCAAAAATTTGAAGGAAGAAACCCCCTTGGGTTTGCAGGTTCGCGACATTATGGCTCGCGGCGATCTTGTTCCCGACGAAATCACGATAGAAATCGTAAAAAACAGATTGTCGGAAGCCGACTGCCGCAACGGATACATATTGGACGGTTTTCCCCGTTCGATAGTACAAGCTGAAGCGTTGGACGGTTTTCAGCAAATAAGCGCCGCGGTAAATATCGACGTAGACGAAGACGCTATTGTCAAACGTTTATCGGGACGCAGGTTCTGCCCCGATTGTAACGGTACGTTCCACGTTTCGACTCTCGGCGACGGCAATATTTGCCCCGCGTGCGGCGGTAAACTGATTATCCGCGCGGACGACTCGGAAGAAACGGTTAGAGAGAGATTGAGAGTGTACTACAAAACAACCTTTCCTTTAATCGAGTATTACAAAAAGCAAGGTAAGCTTATTACCGTGGACGGAAACGGTACGGTAGACGAAGTATACGCAAGGATCACGGCGGCAATCGGAAAATGATTTTAATCAAGTCCAGTTCGCAAATCGACGAGATGCGTAAAGCGAACATAATCGTCCGCGACACGTTGAATCTGCTGCGCGACAATACAAAGCCGGGCGTATCGACGTACGACTTGAACAAGTTGGCTCACGACTATATAGTTTCTCAAAATGCCGTACCAAGTTTTCTAAACTACAACGGTTTTCCCGCAAGTATATGCGTGTCTGTCGACTGCGAAGTCGTTCACGGAATACCTTCCAAAAAGAAAATTTTGCAGGAAGGACAAATTGTTTCCTACGACTGCGGAGCGATATTAAACGGTTGGCACGGCGACGCTGCAAGAACCGTGGCGGTAGGGATAATATCTCCCGAGTGCCAACAGTTAATCGACGTTACCGAGCAAAGCTTTTTCGTCGGAATAAACAGTATCGTTTCGGGCGTAACTCGTTTGGGCGATATCGGATACGCAATTCAAAGCTACGCCGAAAGCTTCGGCTACGGGGTAGTGCGCGAGTTGGTTGGTCACGGTATAGGACGAGAAATGCACGAAGACCCCGAAGTCCCCAATTTCGGACGCGCGGGACACGGAATGAGATTGTCTCACGGTATGACTATTGCGGTAGAGCCCATGATAACGATGGGCACGGAACGTGTCGACTGGTGCGCCGACGGCTGGACCGTCAAAACCCGCGACCGTAAGCCGTCGGCTCATTACGAGAATACAATAGCGATTTTAGACGACGGCATAGAGATTTTAAGTTTGTAGGTGAATATGAACGACAACGGTTTAGCAATCGGCAACGTGGTGCTTTCCACCAAAGGCAGAGATAAAGGGACTTATTTTGCAGTCGTAGGCGTAGACGCCAAGAACGGTTATGTATATCTTGCCGACGGCGGCGCGCGTAAACTGAACGCACCCAAGAAAAAAAACATAAAGCACGTTTCTTTCAGCGGAACGACGCTGGACGCCATAGCGCTTAAACTCGAAACGGACAAGAAAGTTTTCGACAGCGAAGTAAAAAGCGCGTTAAGACAGTTTAACCAACAAAACAATTAGGAGAAATCGAATGTCAAAAGACGATGTAATCGAGGTTGAAGGCGTAGTCGTAGAAGCGCTTCGCAACGCAGAATTTCGGGTAAGACTTACAAATAATCACGAAATAACCGCTTACGTTTCGGGAAAATTGCGGATTCACTCCATAAGAATTCTTCCCGGAGACGCAGTAAAACTTGAAATGAGCCCTTACGACCTTACCAAAGGTCGAATCGTTTGGAGAACGAAGGGTGTTCAACAATAATTCTTATAAATACGCTTTACGGGGAAACCCGTAACAAGGAGGATAAAATGAAAGTAAGACCGTCTGTTAAGCCTATGTGCGACAAGTGTAAGGTAATCAAACGTAACGGAAAAGTTATGGTTATTTGTTCCAAATATCCCAAACACAAGCAAAGACAAGGCTAAAATTTGTCTGTAAGTACCGCCGATACAACGGCGTCAACTTAGGATACAATCACGTTTTAGGATAAGCGACATCATTCCACTTAGGCTCGCTCGCCTTTGCGTGTAAATATATAAAATAATTTATTAACAAAACTTTAAGGAGAAAAACTAATGGCTCGTATTTCCGGTGTAGATTTACCCAGAGAAAAACGTATTGAAATCGGCTTGACCTACATTTACGGAATCGGACGCACAACGGCTAAGAACATTCTTGCCGAAACAGGCGTTAATCCCGATACTCGCGTCAAGGATTTGACCGAAGACGACGTATCCAAGATCCGTGATTGTATAGAAAAGAATCTCCACGTAGAAGGCGATCTTCGTCGTGAAGTTTCTATGAATATAAAAAGACAAATTGAAATTGGCTCCTACCGTGGAATCCGTCACCGCAAGGGACTTCCCGTAAGAGGACAATCCACTAAACAAAATGCCCGCACGAGAAAAGGACCCAAACGCACCGTATCTCGCGGTAAGAAGGCTAAGTAGGAGGACGAATAATGGCTGGTAAAAAAGTTGTCAAGAAAAGACGCGACATAAGAAAAGTAGACAAAGGACAAGTACATATTCACGCTTCCTTCAACAACACTATCGTAACATTTACCGATATGAACGGCAACGCGCTGTCTTGGTGCAGCTCCGGAAGTCTCGGCTTCCGCGGTTCGCGTAAGAGTACCGCATTCGCCGCGCAGCAAGCTGCCGAAGTCGCAGCAAAAGGCGCGAAAGAATACGGACTTCGCTCGGTAGAAGTGTACGTAAAAGGTCCCGGTCAAGGACGCGAATCCGCAATACGCGCTTTGCAAACTGCGGAAATCGAAGTAACCTTGATAAGAGACGTATCTCCCATCGCTCACAACGGATGCCGTCCGCCCAAGCGCAGAAGAGTATAGTTAAAGGAGAATAAATATGGCTAGATATACAGAGGCAGATTGCCGTCAATGCAGACGCGAAAAATGCAAATTATTCTTGAAGGGCGACAGATGCTACACCGATAAGTGCGCTATTACCCGTCGCGGCAAGATTCCCGGAGTACACGCCGACTCTCGTAAGAAAGTAACCGAATACGGTCTGCAATTAAGAGAAAAGCAAAAGACCAAGAGAATCTACGGACTTCAAGAAAAGCAATTCCACAAATATTACGAAGAAGCCGAACGTCTTAAAGGCGTTACGGGCGCAAATATGCTTATATTGCTTGAAGAAAGACTGGACAACGTGGTATATCGTATGGGTATAGGCGTTTCCCGCAGCCAAGCAAGACAATTCGTTAACCACGGTTTGATCACGGTAAACGGAAAGCGCGTTACTATCCCCAGTTACGAAATCAAGGTTGGAGATACGGTTTCCATCAAAGAAAACAAGAAGGAACAACCCTTGTTTGCGGAGCTTAAACAATCCAAAAAACCGTCGAATCTTCCCAAATGGCTGGATTTCGATCCCGCCGAGCTTACAGGTAAGGTACTTGCCAAGCCTACGAGAGAAGATATCGATATGAACATTCAAGAGCATATGATCGTCGAGTTGTACTCCAAGTAGTATTTCTCTCTGTCGTACTTGTTTGTTTTGCACCTGCCGCGCACGGTATTCGGCGCGAGCTACAACATTAAATAATAAAAGGAGATTGTTGTCCAATGATGGAAATAGAAAAACCGGTAATGACAGTTGAAGAAAGCGGACAGAATGCCAGCATAATCAAGATTGTCGCAGAACCGTTGGAAAGGGGTTACGGTATAACGCTCGGTAACGCTTTGCGTCGTGTGTTGCTCGCCGCTCTTCCGGGAGTTGCTGTGGTCGGTCTTAGGATAGAAGGTATTCAGCACGAATTTTCGACTATTCCCGGCGTAAAAGAAGACGTAACGGACATTATACTTAATATTAAACGTTTGGCGTTAAAGTCGGACAACGAAGACAATGATTTCAGAAAGACGATATCGATAAGCAAGACGGGACCCTGCGAAGTTCACGCGGGAGACATTTTGACGGATGCCGAAGTGGAAGTGCTTAATCCCGATTTGTACCTTTGTACGTTGGAAGAAGGCGCCGTGCTCAACTGCGAGCTATACGTAGCCCGCGGCTGCGGTTATTACTCCATCGAAAAGAACAAAGAGCGCAACCGTGAGCTTAAGATTAGCTATCCCATCGGTTACATACCTATCGATTCGTTGTTCGGACCCGTAAAAAAGGCGAGTTATAACGTCGAGAGCGCCCGCGTGGGACAAGATATAACCCGCGACAAGCTGACTTTGGAAGTAGAAACAAACGGCGCGTTTTCGGGAAGGGAAATCGTATCTTTGGCTGCGAAAATTATCGAAGACCATATCAGAATGTTCGTCGATTTGTCCGAAAACTTCAACCGTGATATTCTTATCCCGCGCGAAAGCGACAACCACAAGCGCGTGTTGGAAATGAATATCGACGATATGGATTTGTCCGTCCGTTCCTACAACTGCTTGAAGCGCGCAGGCATTCAAACGGTGGAAGATCTTACTTGCAGGACGGAAGACGATATGTTGAAGGTTCGTAACCTTGGCAGAAAGTCGTTAGACGAAGTTATAGCGAAATTGGAAAGTTACGGTCTGTCTTTGAAAAATAAGGATGAATAGGAGAATCGCAAAATGGCATCACATAGAAAATTAGGAAAAGCAACGGATTTGAGAATGGCTCTTTTGAAGAACCAAGTATCTCAACTTTTGTGGAACGGCAAGCTGGAAACTACCGAAGCCCGCGCCAAGGAAGTTCAATCTCTTGCCGAGAAGTACATTACTCTTGCCGTAAACACCTACAAAGATACCGTAGAAGTGGAAAAGACCAAGATCGTCAACGGCAAGGAAACGACTGTTAAGGTTATTAACGACGGAGCAAATAAGCTTGCCGCAAGACGCACGCTTATGGCTAACTTGGCTGACCTTCAAGAAACGCGTTTGCCCAAGGAAAAGAAGACGGAATACGCTTTGCGTACCAAAACCGTACGTCATCCGCTTATTGAAAAAATGTTCAATGAGTACGCTCCCAAGTTCGACAGAATTGCCGAAGAAAAGGGACAGCGCGGCGGTTATACCGCAGTATACAAGATGACTCAGCGTCGCGGTGACGGCGCGGAAATGGCTCTTGTAGTTATTCTGTAATCCGAATATAATTGCTTATAAAAAACCCGTTTCGAAAACGAAACGGGTTTTATTTTATTTGAATTCAACATTTTATAATATCGTACACGAACGTGCCTTTTACTAAATACGCTACTTATCGCGCGATACGATGTAATAGCGAGTAACTAATAGTAGTTAGTTGTAGTTAAATGTAATTAATTGTTGTTGCGTATATTATTATAAATAATTAACAATTTTCCGCAATATTTTGCTTAGTATTCGTTTTTTTTACATACGGATAAGTTGACGCGGGGGGGGGGTAAAGGTAGTATAATATGCTTTGTTCGATGTTTAAGTCTTTTTGCGGACGTAAATGTCGTTAAATCAGTTTGCAGTAAGGAGATAACGAAATGAAGCGTAACTTGTTTCGGGTTATTATTTTGGCGCTAACGAGCGTCTGCGTTTGCGTTATGCTTGCGGCTTGCGTATTTATTCCAAACGGCAATAACAACGACGATAAAGAGTTAAATTCGCCAACGGATATTACTTTTGAAGCAATTACGAAGAATTCGATAAAAGTTTTAGACGTTTTATACGGCGAAGAAGGCGGCGGCGAAACAGAGATAAGCATAAACGGAACCGATTGGAAGGATTTTGACAATTCCGTCGGATACGTATTCGACGGGTTAACGCCCAATACGGAGTATACAGTTTGCGCCCGTCAAAAGGGCTACGGCGAATATCAAGCGAGCAAATCATTTTGTAAAAAAGTCAAAACCCTGCGTGTTGCAAGCGACCGCGTTCCAACCGATGTCACCGCGACTATTTATCACGGCGAAGTAACCTTAAAGGGTGTTACGGACGAAATGGAAGTCAGCTTCGATAACGGCGAAAGCTATTCTGCCGCCGTAACGCATACGTATACTCAGAAAGGCGAAAAAACCGTGTTGGTGCGCTATAAGGAAACTTCGGAAAATCTTGCGGGCGACGACCTGAAAATAAAGATATCGTACAACGATTTCGCCGGCGGTACCGGTAGCGCCGACGACCCGTTTTTGATTGAGACATACAACGAATTAAAGGCGATTAGCGACTACGATTACAAAGCCGCATATAAATTGCTTGAAGACATAACTTTCCCCGCCGCTCCGGTTTGCGACATTATCGTTTTTTCGGGAACGTTGCTCGGTAACGGAAAAAAATTGATTTCGCCCGTTATCGATTATTCCGATAACAACGGAATTAACGCTTACGGCGGAATATTCCATACCAACGGACAGGATACGGTAATTCGCGACTTAACCGTCGAAAACGCGCAGATAACAACCGCGCCGTCGCCTATGACGCATGGTATCCTTATAAATAGTGCCAAGGAATTGTCTAACTGTAAGGTAAGCGGAAAAATCGTGCTATCATGTATCCTTTCGCGTAGTTATTCAGTAGGCGGTTTGTGCGGAGAAATCGACGACTCCGACAGCAAAATCAGCGGATGCAGCGCGGACGTTACAATAGAACTTGCCGGAAAAGAAACGACAGGCTTTTACTTCGGCGGACTGGTAGGCAAGATAAGCGCAAATTGCGTAATAGAAAACAGCAACGCCAAAATATCCGCAGATAACGGTTCGATGGTGTTTATGAAAGGCTATGCCGGCGGACTTGTAGGCGCTGTGGAAAAAGCTACGGCAGTAACAATTGCAAGATCTTGGGCAACTACGAGCCTAACTGTGTCGGCAATGAATTGCTATGCGGGCGGAATTATCGGGTTAGCGCCTAATACCGATATAACAGATTGTTATGCCACGGGTAGTATTTCCGTAAGCGGTAATTATGTCAATTCACAAGCGCTCTGTGTTGCAGGCGGTATAACGGCGGGCGTAACTCAATCAATAGGAGCACCGTCGGGCAGTATCGCAAATTGTTATTCGGCAGTTGACTTCAACGTTCAATGGAACAACTCTAACGTTATAGTTTCGGGAATAATCTGTAATGCGTTAGGTACAGACAAAAAGCTTTAGAATTGTCTGTATGTAGGAACTGCAACTGTAAGCGGAGATAAAACCGACAATGCAAAGGTGTACGCCCTTACAATGCAAGCCGCAGGCTATTCCGTTGCAAACAATTATATTGCGGCAGTTTCCGCCGAAGGTATGGTTGACGACGACGTTATAACAGTAGCAGCCGACGTGTATCTTACTGCGGCTTGGTTCAAGCAAACGTTGAAGTTGGACGATACCGTATGGAATTTGACCGACGGCAAATTGCCCGAATTGATTGCTGCAAAATAAAGATAAATATAAAAACGCCGAACAGCTTACGCCCGTTCGGCGTTTTGTATTTTTGTATAGGTGTATTCGCATATGCGCGGTATTTAATAGACAAATAAAGGTTTTTAATATATAATTTGTACGTTAAAAATCTAATTGCGGAGAATGCTATGAAAATCACAAATGATATTTTATACGTCGGCGTAAACGACCGTAACGTCGATTTGTTTGAAGGGCAGTACATTGTTCCCAACGGTATGGCGTACAACTCCTACGTTATACTGGACGATAAAATTGCAGTTATGGATACTGTGGACGAGCATTTCGGAGACGAATGGATAGACAACATCAAGCGCGCTTTGGGCGGCAGAACGCCCGATTATTTGGTGGTGCAGCATATGGAACCGGACCATTCCGCCAATATCGGCAGATTTTTGCAGGTCTATCCGCAATCTACCGTCGTAGCCAACGCAAAAACGTTCGTTATGCTTTCCAACTTTTTCCGCGGCTTGGACATACCCAACCGTCTTGTGGTGGAAAACGGTCAAACGCTTTCTCTCGGCAAGCATCAATTGACATTTGTGTTTGCGCCTATGGTGCATTGGCCGGAAGTAATGGTGACCTACGATTCGACGGATAAGGTCTTGTTCTCCGCCGACGGCTTCGGCAAGTTCGGCGCGTTGGATACCGACGAAGATTGGGCGTGCGAAGCGCGCAGGTACTACTTCGGCATAGTGGGCAAGTACGGCGCGCAGGTGCAGGCGTTGCTTAAAAAGGCCGCAACGCTCGATATAGAAAAAATCTGTCCCCTGCACGGCCCCGTTTTGACGGAGAATTTGGGATACTATCTCAACCTTTACGATATTTGGTCGAGCTACGGCGTGGAGTGCGACGGCGTATTTATTGCGTACACTTCCGTTTACGGGCATACCAAGCAAGCGGCTGAACTGCTCGCCTGCGAGTTGAAAGCTCTTGGCTGCGCTAAGGTTGCAATGGCGGACCTTGCCCGCGACGACATGGCGGAAGCGGTGGAAGACGCGTTTAAGTACGGCAAGCTTATTCTTGCCACTACAACCTATAACGCGGATATCTTCCCCTTTATGCGCGAGTTTATCGACCACCTTACGGAACGTAATTACCAAAACCGTACCATAGGCGTAATCGAAAACGGCAGCTGGGCGCCTATGGCTGCAAAAGTAATAAAGGCTAAGTTCGAAAAAAGCAAGAATATAACTTGGCTGGATACAACCGTTACAATAACGTCTTCAATGTCGGACGATAACCGCCTTGCAATAAAGCAAATGGCGCAAGAATTGATGAAATAAATATTTATTTATAATAAACGCTTGAAATCAAATTTCAAGCGTTTTAATCTTCTATACCTAATAAATAATCAACAGATTCGTCGAAGAATTTCGACAACGTAATCAGTGCCGATGCGGTAGGCTCTGTTTTGTTCAATTCCCATTTAGCAATTGCAGATTGACTGATTCCCGTCATAATTGATAACTGCATTTGACTAATATTTTTTAGTTGTCTCAATTCTTTTAGTCGTGTTCCGAATGTCATTGTTGTAAAATTGATTTTTTTATCTTATTATACTTTGTCTAAGTCCGAAAAGACTTGATATTATTAACCATAAAAAGAAAAGTTTTTTAGCAATATTGCTATTCCTATTGAATTATATACAGTAAATAAGTGAACGGGAGGAAGTATAAATGAAAAAAATCAAAAATCGGATTCTAATTATAACGATTCTTGCCGTTGTTGAAACAATTGCAGCAGTAGTTGGTTTGACTTATGTAGTTATAGGCATTTTTAATCATAGTATAACAATTATATTAGGATTAGTAATGTTATTGGGATTAGCTATCAGTACGTTTTTAATATGGACATTACATTTTATTTTAGAGAGAATTGCTTACATTGAACAAACATTACAAGACAAGGAAATTATAACAAAAAAGGAGATAGAAATATCGTATTCCGACAAAGTTTATGTATGCAAAAAGTGCGATTGGCAGTTATATTCCGAAGATAGGATATGTCCCAATTGCAAAACTCCGCGCGAAGATTTAGAAGAAGCGAACAAAATAAAACTCACGAAATAATTTCGTGAGTTTTTTGTTTATTATTTAATATTGTGCTTTTGCATTACTTGGTCTAACGGCGTGCCGTTAACAAATTCGTGCAAAGCGGCGGCGGCGGAATCGAATACGGGATTCAACGCTTCGCGGTCGGGGTCGGTTACTTGCGACAGCACGTAGTCCATAAGGCTCATAGGCGTATCTTTGCCTATGCCAATGCGTACGCGCGGGAAGTCGCTTGTTCCGAGCAGCTGCACTATATTGCGCATACCGTTGTGCGTGCCTGCCGAGCCGTTGTGCCTGATACGCAAATTTCCGATAGGTATGTCCACGTCGTCGTAAACTACAATCAGGTTGCCCTTTTCGATTTTGTATTTGTTGGTTAGCTCTACAACGGCTTGTCCCGAAAGGTTCATATACGTCACGGGCTTGGCAATTATCACCTTCTGCCCGTTAACGCGCGCGTGTGCCGTTACCGACTTGCATTCGCATTTGTCGAACGCAACGCCCAATTTATCCGCAAGGCGGTCGACGCACATAAAGCCCATATTATGAAAAGTGTTAAAATATTTTTTTTCGGGATTGCCCAATCCTACGACTAAGTACATTTTCGCTACCTTATTATTTATTGCTAAATTAGTATAACATAAATATTTGTAAATGTAAAACTCTCGCAACCGTTTACTTTTGCGGCGTATTGTGTTAAACTATTTCAGCGAGATAATTGCGTTATGCGAATTAGATTATTCAGTTCGTTTCATTTTGCGATATTCAATGTCATTTCGACTACGCGACGCGTTAAACGCATATCCCCTGTGGGGATTGCGTAGTCCAAGCGGTCAAGGGCTATGCCCGTAGACTTCGAAGCGAGCGGAGAAATCCAGGCAACAGCCGCACGAAAGTTTTTTTGTGACGTAGCGCATGCATTTTGCAAACAAAACAAGCTATGTATTACTTTTTAGACAGAGTAAACAATAACGCAGCCTATAAGCAGTTGCTCACCGACACCCGAGATAAAATGTTTATCTCGGCTTTCGGCGTACAGCCGAACGAAAAACCCTTTGTTGTGTCAAGCGCCGAAGGCTTTGCATTGTACGTTTGCTCCGATTACGTCGAGTCGCAGCGCGTGTTGCGTACGCTTCAAGCGGTGTGCCGCGGCAAGGTTGCGTATGTTCCCGCCAAGGAAGACGTTTTGCTGTACAAGCGTAACGCTTCGCGCAATTCCGTATTCGCGCGCAATTCGTCGCTTTACGCTATACTTAACGGCGCGGAACGCGCCGTAACTTGCATTGACGCGTTGTTGCAGTACTTTCCCGAGCGGTCGCGCTTTGCCGAAGACTGTTTTACCATTAAAAAGGGCGTTTGCTACGATACCAAGTTGCTGGTAGGCAAGCTCGTGCGTTGCGGTTTTACCCGCGTAGACGGCATTTCGGCGGAAGGAGAATTTGTAATGCGCGGCGATATTTTGGACGTGTCGCTGCCTTTCGGCGAGCGTTACCGCGTAGATTTTTTTGACGACGAAGCGGAAAAAATCCGTATTGTCAACGTAGACGGAACGACCGCGCGTGAAACGGACAAGGCATTCGTCTATCCGCTGTACGACACATCCGGTTTGCCTGTGGAAAAGCTTGACGAGTTCAACAAATATATCCGCCGTCTCAAAGTTTCTTCCGACGCCAAGTCACGTTTGAACGAGATAGTTTCGGAGCTTGCCGCTGTAGGCGGCGACCGCGTCGATAACGCGTGGCTTATACCTTTTGTTAAGCGGTCGCGTCTGTTCGACTATTTGCCTGCCGATACCGTCGTGTTTTGGGATGAGCCCAAGCGTCTTGCCGAGCGGTCGCGCTTTTTGTCTAACGAACATCGCGAGCGCGTGGCAAACCTTACCAAAGCGGGGGAAGTTCTGCCGTTTCACGAGCAGACCTTGTGTATGCAGGATGAAGCGTTCGACGCGGACTTTCCGCAAATAGCGCTCCAAACTCTGCCTTACGCTACCGACTTTTTCCGTCCGCAAGTGATACGCAACTTCAAGACAAGCGCCGTTCCAAATTACGCAATGAACGAAGACGCGCTGTCTGTGGATATCCGTAACTGGATGCGATCCGGTTACGAAACGGTGATACTTGCCGGCGCAGACGGGGTACAGCCCACGCAGGATAAGCTCAAGGATAAGGGCGTATATGTTGTAGAAGCGGACAGGCTTGGCGTAAAGCAAGCCGACGGACTTGTATTGCCGATAGGCGTAGAGCACGGTTTTGTATCTCACACCAACAAGCTCGTAGTAATAGGCACGCGTGACATCGGTCGCGGATTAAACACGCAGACTATACGCAAGTCCAACAAAAACGCTTTTTTGTCGGTGGAAAAGGGCGATTACGTCGTTCACGATATTCACGGAATAGGCCTGTGCGAAGGAATACAAAAGATTACGTCTCCGAGCGGTGAAGTAAAGGACTACGTCGTAGTTTTGTATAAAAACGGCGACAAGTTGTACGTCCCCGCCGACGGTACCGATATGCTTTCGCGTTATTCGGGCGGAGAAAACCCGACGTTGTCCCGGCTTGGCGGTCAAGACTTTTCCAAGGTAAAGAATAAGGTAAAGGCGGGCATAAAGGAAATGTCCGTAAACCTGCTTAAACTGTACGCCGACCGTGAAAAGGCGCGCGGTTTCAGGTATCATATAGACGAGTATCTCGACGACGAGTTTCAGCAGTATTTTCCCTACAAGGCTACGGAAGATCAATTGCGGTGTCATCAAGAGATTGTAAAGGATCTTACGTCAAATCGAATTATGGACCGTATATTGGTAGGGGACGTAGGATACGGCAAAACGGAAGTTGCAATGCGTGCGGCGTTCGACGTTGTGTCCAACGGCTACCAAGTAGCGATGCTTGCTCCTACTACAATTCTTGCCGAGCAGCATTACAAAACGTTTTCCGAGCGTATGGGGCATTTTGACATAAAGGTTGCGTGCCTTAACCGTTTTAGGAGTGCCGACGAGCAGCGCGAAATAATGAAGAGCGTTGCAAACGGCAGTGTGGATATAATTATCGGTACGCACAGGCTACTGTCCAAGGACGTAACGTTTAACAAGCTGGGGTTGCTTGTATTGGATGAAGAACAGCGTTTCGGAGTGGAACATAAGGAAAAGATAAAGTCGCTTAAAACCAACGTGGACGTGCTTACTATGTCCGCCACGCCCATTCCGCGGACGCTGCATATGGCACTTTCGGGCATAAGGGATATTTCTACGATAACCACGCCGCCCGTATCGCGTATGGCGGTGGAGACCTTTGTCGTGGAAGAGAGCGATGCGTTGCTTGTGGACGTTATAACCCGCGAGCTTGCCCGCGGGGGTCAGGTGTACTGCGTTTATAATAGGGTGGAATCGATCGATCGCTTTGCGTACAACCTGTCGCAGGCTCTGCCAAACGCCAAGATTGTGGTCGCGCACGGACAGATGAGCGAAACGGTGCTGGAAGACGTGGTCGGTTCATTCGCCAACGGCAAGGGAGACGTGCTGGTGTGTACTACTATTATCGAGAACGGCATAGATATTCCCAACGTTAACACCCTGATAGTTACGGACGCGGACAAGCTGGGTCTGTCGCAGCTGTATCAGCTGCGCGGACGCGTTGGGCGCAGTAACAGGCTTGCGTACGCATATTTTACCTACCGCCGCGACAAGATACTAAGCGAAGTGGCGTACAAGCGTCTAAGCTCCATTACGGAATACAGCGAATTGGGCAGCGGCTTCAAAATAGCGATGAAGGATCTTGAAATCCGCGGCGCGGGCAATATTTTGGGACGCGAACAGCACGGACATATGATGAAGGTTGGCTACGATATGTATGCGCGTCTATTGAAGGAAAGCGTAGCCGAATTAAAGGGAGAAAAAACAAAGACGCGTATCGTTACGGATATATCGATCGATATCGAAGCGTACGCGCCGGACGGTTATATTCCCACGCAGGCGGAGAGAATGACATTTTATCAGCAATTGGCTTCCTGCAAGAGCGTAGAAGAAATGAGCACCGTAAACGAACAGCTTGTCGACGTGTACGGAGTAGCTCCGAGACAGGTTGACAACCTGTTTACCGTGGCGCGTCTGAAATTGCTCGCCAATAACGCCGGAATCGCTCGAGTTACGATAAAAACGGGCAAGGGAGAGCTTACCTTCGCCACGCGCGACGATATGATGAACAAAAAAGTATTCGACGCGTTGTCCGATTTCGGCGACAGAGCGACGGCGGCTTCCGACAGCTACGGAGTACAGTTTGTATCCCGAGATTTTATTCAGAAGGAGCGGTTGATAAGCGCGATAGAAGACTTCCTGTTGAAAATTCAACCGTAGCGGAAAATTTCAGCGCAAAAAACTCGACGAAAGCCAAACTTGGCGGTTAAAATATCCGCAAATAGCGGCAAACCGCTTGCCAATTGCAACAATAAAATGTATAATAGATAAGTATATGTGGCGTTATGTAATTTTGCGCCGCAAAAGTTGGGAGCAAACAGAAAATGAAAAAAGCAAGTAAAATACTTACGCTAATTTTAGTAGTCGTTCTGCTGTGCGGTATGTTTACAGGGTGCGCTATGTTCGGAAGAGACGCCTTGAAGTATCGCGATATGACTGCGATAACCGTAGGCAACGAAGTAATTACCGTAGGCAAAGTACTGGATACGTTCAACAATTATTACAACAACTACTATTCTTATATAAGCGCGGGATACATCACGTTAGATCAAGTTGTGGATATGGCGGTTACTTCGCTGTACACGCAGGCTATGAAGGTGGATTCGTACGTAAAGACCGCTACTGCGGAAACTCACTCGTATGCTAATTTCTGCCACAACGCGCAGTATCTTACGGAAAAAGAAATTACGTTTGTAATCAAGTATGTCAAGTACCTTACTTTCCAGACCTTCGACAACAGCGTAATCGACCAACTCAAAGCTACGCGCGAAATTAAGGACGCCGAAGCGGAAGACACTTCGCGCGACTTTACGGAAAAGGACGACTTAAAAGGCGCGGCTACGTACGCCGAATATATGTACAATCAGAACTTCGACAACGAAGATATGACCGAATATTTCGACAAGTACTACGCTAACGTTACTATCAATGTCGACGCCAAGGCGGACGAATACGTTTATACTACGGCGGAGCAGGCAAAGGCTAAGATTGACGAAATCAACGAAAGAATCGAAGACGAAGAAGACAAGATTGCCTTTGAAGATTATACTGCCGCTCAGAAGAAGATAGTAAACAACTACGAGAAATCCATTTTAACGTCCTATTACGTCGGTTTGGAACAATTCCTTAAAAACCAAATTACGGATATGGTCACCAGCAGCATAGTAGCCAAGTACAATTACAATCAGTACAAGGCTATCGAAACGGACGACAGGCAAAAAACTCTCGACAGACTGCAAGGAAATTACCAAATCAACAAAGCGGCTCAGGCGGGCGGATTCGAATTGAACGATAACTTCGTATCTTTCATAGAAGGTCTAAGCTCGTCCAGCTATATTTATAACGTTCCGCAGGAATACGAAGGACAATACATTTTCGTCAAGAATATTCTTATTCCGTTTACGGACTCGCAAAAGGCGACGTTATCCAACCTTGCAAGCGATCTCGGCTCCGGCTATGCTAAAAAGCCCGCGTATATCGCGCTTCGCAACAGCTTTGCAAGCAAGATTGTAGCGGAAGATTTCAATACGCCCAAAGACGAAGACGGCAAACACGAGATGACGGACAAGCCCGTGTTCTCTATGAACCAAGACAAGCTGATAATCAATCCCGAAGGCGCGCTGAACGAGTTTTTGAGCGACGGCAACGTCAAGGGCGACGATTTGACTGCTAAAACGCAGACGATAATCGACCTTATGAAGCAGTACAATACGGATACCGCTCAACATACTGCGCAGTACGATTACGTCGTACGCGTAGGCGAAACCCCGTCCGACTACACGGCGAAGTGGGTTCCCGAATTTGTCGAAGCGGCAAAAGAAGCTAAGGAAGGCGGCATAGGTTCTTACGCGTTGGCTATTTCCGAATACGGCGTTCACATCGTATTCTATTCGGGCGACGTCGTAGCTAAGGATTTGGATTTTGCGGCGGTTCTTGCCGACTTGGGTAACAATACGGATACTGCGGAATACAGATTATTCAAGTCCTATTACAGTACGCAGTCAAGCAAGCTTACTTCGGCGGCGGAAAAAGCGTTGAAGAAGGAATACGTAGACGGCAATCTTATTAAAGCTGATAAGATGCTCACACGCTTCTTAAAAGACAACGGACTTTCCTACGATTTCGACAAAGCGTTAAAGGAAGACTGATAAAAAGCAAACAAACGCGTCTTGATTGAGTTCAAGGCGTGTTTTTTTTGTAAACCGCAGCACTGTTTGCGGTATTTGAATAATGCGTTATTAATGCGTCGTCGGCAGTTACTTAAAATCAATACACTTGTATCTCGTTGGCGTATTATTGACTGTTTATTCAAAAGACAATCAGAATCATAACATAGTATGATTTGTTCTACAAAATTCGCTGTTTTTGTGTAATATCTCGACAAAATACAAGCATTTACTTGCATAAATATTGATAATATCGGTCAATTGTGATAAAATAACTAAATAACGGTACGGAGGAATGTTTTCAAGTGAAGAAAACTACTAACCAAATTATTCGTGACAGAAAAATACGAAAAATATCCGTTTTTATGAACGGAGCTTTGCGCGCGCTTGCAAGTGTTTTATATTACAAGCCGTATAGTGTCAAATTTATACGTCACGTAGAGCCCAACAACTATAAGAATAAACCGCTGATACTTGTCGTCAATCACGCTTCGCGTTTCGACTACGCTTTCGTACAAGGCGTAATGCGTAAACGCCGCATCAACTTCGTAGCGGCGGAGCAGGAGTTTCACCGTACTAAGTTCAAGACGGTTTTTGCTCTCGGACGGCTCATTCCCAAAAAGAGTTTTGTTCCGGACGTTAACGCGATTAAAGGTATGACGCGAATTATCCGTAACGAGAAAAACGGCTGCGTAGCTATTTTTCCGTGCGGACTGAGCACCGTTAGCGGAGCGCAGCAACCGTCTATGCTGGGCACGGGCAAAATGCTCAAACACTTCGGCGTACACGTGCTGGCTGTACGCATACACGGCGCGTACCTTGCCTGCCCCAAGTTCGACCTTAAAGAACGTAAGGGACATGTGGAAGTGGAATTGGACGAAGTGTTTACTCCCGAGCAGCTTGCGGAGCTTGACAGCGAAGAGATAGAACGCCGAGTCGACGAAGCTATCTTTACAGACGATTACGAATGGAACGCCTCCCGTCAAAACGCATATTTCCGCAAGGACAGAAAGTATGCCGAAAATATGGAACAGATACTCTACAAGTGTCCTATGTGCGGAACGGAAATGGAGATGCGCGGTCACGACAACGTTATCGAATGTAAGCATTGCGGCAACGGCGCCACGCTGGACGACAGGTACAATCTCGTGCCTATCGGCGACAGCGTAATACCTTGTAATCCGCGCGAATGGTACGACTGGGAACGCCGCGAAATGCGCCGAGCCGTAACCAATCCCGATTTCGCTATGGAAGAGAACGTAATTCTCGGTGTACAGCCCCGATACGGTTACGTAAAACACGGTTTGCAAACCTACGACGTAGGCAAGGGCAAATTACGCGTGGACCGCAGCGGGCTTAAATACGTCGGTACGCGCGACGGCAAAGATTGGGAAGTATTTATCCCAAGCGAAGCCATTCCCACTACAATAATAAATATCGACGCAAGCTTTATAAGTACTTTTGCAAGCGGCGAGTTTCTTATGTTTACGCCCGACAGATTCAGCGCAATACGATTGAACTTCGCAATAGAAGAAATTTACCGTATAAACGGCGGCAAGTGGCAGAACTTTCCTTGGTTCGATTACGACAAACGGGGTTTCGAGCTTTATAAAACAGAAAAATAAATATGTAAAACGCCGAAAACTTTTCGGCGTTTTAATTTTGCTTTGAATTTACGTTTAATGGCTGCGGTTGCGTGCGTTTATTTGCATAAGCTGCAAGTAAATATATTTTAGCGACATTCTACATACTATACTTAGTATGAAGAAAGCAGAAAAGAGTTTTATTTCGGGCGCGTTGATTTTGAGCTTGGGCGGCTTGTTTGCCAAGATTCTCGGCGCGCTGTACCGCATTCCGTTAACCAACATAATCGGCAGTTACGGAATGGGCTTGTATCAATTGGTGTTTCCGCCTTATATTCTGTTCCTAACCGTAGCTCAGGCGGGCATTCCTACGGCGTTGTCTAAGCTGATTGCGGAAAACAATCAATTAGGCAATTACGACAAGAGCCGCAAAATATTCCGATCGGCGTTTATATCCTTGGCGGCGTTGGGGCTTATTTGCGTAGGACTTATGGCGGGACTGTCCAACGTTATCGCGCGTTCGCAGGGTAATGCGGAAACGGCGACTGCGTTTTTGATTGTTGCTCCCGCATTACTGTTTGTGCCTATAACCAACGCGTTAAAGGCGTACTTTCAGGGCAATATGAATATGGTGCCTTCCGGAGTTACTACGGTAATAGAGCAGATAGTCAAGCTCGCAGTAGGGCTTTTTTGCGCAGTAAAGTTTATGCCCGACGTACACAAGGCGGTAATGGGCGCGGTGTTCGCTATTACGGTGTCCGAATTCGGTTCTATGATAATAATGGCGACTGTGTATCTTGTGCATTCGCGTAAGCGCAAATTGAGTAAAATTACAATAGGCGTACAAGACGTTAAGGAGATTGCTCCGTCGGTGTTTTCATTAGCGGTTCCGGTTGCTTTGGGCGGCTTTGCAATGCAAATGTCGCAGGTTATCGACTCGGTAATGGTGGTTAATCTGCTAACCGTGCCTAACGCTACGGAAATGTACGGTCTGTGGACGGGTCCGGTTAATTCTATGCTGGGGCTTCCCATAGCGTTGTCCGGCGGAGTCGCCGTTTCCGCGCTTCCCAGTATAACCAAAACCTTTTATTCCAACGACAAAGAAAAGCTGTCCACGGCGTTTAATACCGCTATGAAGCTTACGTTGGTAATATCTATTCCTTGCGCGCTCGGTATGATAGTTCTTTCCCGCCCGATATTGCAGCTGTTATACGGCGGACTTCCCGATACCGAAATATACGTCTCTTCCGTTCTGCTGTCAATTTCGGGGCTGTCGATAGTATTCCTTGCAATTATGCAAACGGCGGTTTCCGTTTGTCAGGCCGTGGGCAAACCGTATGCTTCGGTTATTATTATTTCCTTCGCAATAGTCGTCAAGGCATTGGTAAATCTGTTTACGTTGCCTAACGCTAAAATAAATATTTACGGCGCGGCATTATCCGAAACTTTGTGCTATTTTTTTGCGACGGTTTATGTTATAATTTATTTGAAGCGAAAGGTGGGGCTTAAGCTTAACGTCAATCAGTGCGTAATCAAGCCGCTTGCATCCGGAATGCTTATGACGCTGTGTATAACCGTAGCGGTGCTGTTTACGGGCGGAACGTTTAATTCGTCTTGGGGCACGCTTGTATTGATAGCGTTATCCGGTGTAATATATTTTGCGGGAATATTCGCCTTCAAGGTATTCGACCGAAGCGAGCTTGCCTTCTTGCCTATCAAACAAAAATAACAAGGCGGTAAAATAATATGACTGCGGAAGAAAAAGCGCGCAGGGCGGAGTTGCTCGGCAAGGATAATTTCGATTATAACGATTGTTACGAAGTATTGCGTATATTGCGCGGAGAAGACGGCTGTCCGTGGGACAGGGCGCAAACGCATAAGTCCATTGTAAAAAACGTAATTGAAGAAGCATACGAATTGGCAAACGCGTTAGAGCAGGAAAACGTCCCCAATACGGTTGAAGAACTCGGCGACTTGCTTATGCAGGTGCTGTTTCACTTGGAAATCGGCGAAGACAGCGGCGAATACCAACCGAAGGACGTTTATACGGCGTTGTGCCGCAAGCTTATCGACCGTCACCCGCACGTTTTCGGGGACGTCAAGGCGGAAAATGCCGACGAATCGTTGGACGTATGGAATGCGCAGAAGCTCAAAGAACACAAGATTAAGAGCGTTACGGAAAACGTACTGGACGTTCCGCGCAATATGTCCGCGCTGATGCGCAGTCAAAAGATACAATCCCGAGCGAGCAAGGGCGGATACGATTTTTCGGATATTGCGCAGGCTGCGGATAAAGTGCGCGAAGAACTTGCCGAATTTTTGAACGCCGCGGATACCGAGCGACAAATGGAAGGGGGAGATTTGCTCTTTTCCGTAGTTAATTTGTTGAGACTTTACGGCGTGGATTCCGAAACGGCGCTGCTTTGTTCTACCGACAAGTTTACCGCTCGCGTAGCCGAGTGCGAACGAATTTTGTCGGACGAAGGCAAACGCTTGACGGAGCTTTCGCAGGAGCAATTCGACGAAACGTGGGCAAGGGCTAAACGTCATGATAAATAAGCTGTTTGACGGGGTTTCTTCTCGGACAATTCTCGCGCCTATGGCGGGATATACCGACTTGGCGTTTCGCAAAATTTGTCACAGTTACGGAGCAGGACTGACCGTGACGGAGATGGTAAGCAGCAAAGCGCTTGTCATGGGAAACGAATTATCGCGGAAAATGCTTACACGTTTGCCTGACGACGGCACTACGTTTTGTCAGATTTTCGGGCACGAGCCGTCAGTAATGGCGGATAGCGTACGGTTGGACGAAGTAGGTCAATACGAAGGTATAGACATCAATATGGGCTGTCCCGTGCGTAAAATAGTAAGTAACGGGGACGGATCGGCGTTACTTGAATCTCCGACTTTGGCGTCAAAGTGTATTTCCGCCGTTAAGCTTGCCGCAGGGGACAAGCCTGTGTCCGTCAAGTTCCGTTTGGGCGTATCCGACGATAAAAACGCAGTCGATTTCGTCAAAACGTGCCGCGACGCTGGCGCAGACTTCGTAACGGTGCATTTCCGAACGCGCAGGCAGATGTATTCGGGAACAGCCGATTACACAAAACTGCCGCAGATAGCGTCCTGCGGTATTCCCGTATTCGCAAACGGCGACGTACTGTCGCGTGAGCGCTATATGCAATTGAAGGACAGCGGCGCATACGGGGTTTCCGTCGGTCGCGGCGCATTGGGGCGTCCGTATATTTTTGCCGAACTTATCGGTGCGGAATATAGCTTCGATTTGTATTCCGCAATACGCTTTCATACAGAAAGCTTGGTACAGGTTTTTGGAGACAGGGTCGCTTGCAATGAAATGAAAAAACATATCGCATATTACTTAAAGGGCAAACGCAACGCAAAGAATACGACGGTTGCCGTAATGTCGGCGAAAACTACTGCGGAGATGCTTGGCTTTGTTGACAGCTTTCTGCGAGATAATCCGCAATTTGCTGCGGCGGGTAGTCCGTCTTAAAATACCAAGGAGAATTTTTATGATACATATAGTTTTGGTCGAGCCGGAAATACCCCAAAATACGGGCAATATCGTGCGTACAGGCGCGGCAACTGGCAGCACGGTGCATCTTGTGCGCCCGTTAGGTTTCGACACGAGCGACAAAATGCTCAAACGCGCAGGGTTGGACTACTGGAAGGACTGCGAGATTCACTATTGGGATAACTTCGAACAACTGCGTTCGGCTTATCCCGCAGGTCAATTTTATTTCTTTTCAACCAAGGCGCGGCAAAGTCATTGCAGTCCGAAGTATCCCGACGAAGTTTTTTTAGTATTCGGCAAGGAGACTAAGGGATTGCCGGAACAGCTTATTCACGATAATTACGAGCGCGCCGTGCGCATACCGATGATTGCGGATACCCGTTCGCTCAATTTGTCCAATTCGGTGGCGATAGCGGTTTATGAGGTTCTTCGTCAGCATGATTTCCAAGGACTCAATTTTAATGGCAGTTTGCGCGAATACGACGATTAAATGCATTTGCTGTTGTCAAAACGTTTTGTTTGTTGTATAATCTTGTTTATAGATTATAAACTAAACTCAAAAGAAGGCTGATATGTCGAAAATAGAAAGTTTTGAAATTGAAATACCGCAATTAAAACGCGATCGCACGGTTTGGGTGTATTTACCCGACAGCTATAAGTCTACGGGCGCGCCTTTGCCTGTAATTTATATGCAGGACGGACAAAATTTGTTCTACGACAAACTTACCTCATACGGTACGGCGTGGCGCGTGGACAAGATAATGGACGAAATCTACGAAAAAACCGGACGCGGAGCTATAATTATAGGCGTTGAAAGCTACGACAGAGCTCGCCTTTCGGAATACAGTCCGTGGAGAATGCCCTTTTCGTCGGCAGGTTACAGGAGTACGCCTAAGCATAACCGCGGCGGCGAAGGCGAGCAGTACGCGGAGTTTTTTACCAAAAATCTCAAAAACGCCGTGGACGCCAAGTACAACACCGCTAAGGAAAGAGAAGCTACGGCAATCATCGGCAGCAGTATGGGCGGCTATATCAGTTGTTATATCGCTTTACGGCATCAGCGTTTGTACGAAACTATCGGTTTGTTTTCCACGTATTCGCATTTTAACAAAGGAGCGTTGGATAAGTTTTTGAATAAAACGCCGCAGACGCTGCCTCAGTACGCATTGGTATATTGCGGCGGCAGGGAAGGTGACAACAACCGCGGCGACAAGGTAATGGCGAACGATTCGTTGGATTTGTACAAAAAGCTTTCCAAACGCGGAATCGAATGCGAATTGCTGCTTAACAGTACCTTTAAGCACTTTGAAGCCGCGTGGGGGACGTACTTCGACAAGTTCGCCCGCGATTTTTTGGCAAGATACTATGCACAGCAGAATTCACGGCAATAATTGACGGTAAAATAAGGCGTTCCGTTCGGAACGCCTTTTATATTGCCCATTTCGTTTGCGGTGAAACGAACAAAAGCAAAATTACGCAATATCTTTACAAAATACGACTTGTGTTGTATAATTTAATTATGAAATTGATTTTGGCGAGCTATTCTCCGCGGCGTAAAGAATTGCTGTCTAAACTGAATTATTCGTTTGACGTGATTCCCGCCGTTTGCGAAGAAAAGAGTTATTCGTCTGCGCCATTGGAAATCGTAAAGGAACTTGCCTGCCGCAAAGCGCTCGACGTATACGTACGCAATCGCGAAGCTACGGTAATCGGGTGCGATACGGTTGTGGATTTGGACGGTGAGACTCTCGGCAAACCGCACAGTAAGCGGGAAGCGTGCGAAATGCTTGGCAGATTGTCGGGGCGCGCGCATAGGGTGCATACGGGCGTTTGCGTTGTAAGTTTTCGGGGCGTGCGTCTGTTTGCCGTCACGTCCGAAGTGGAGTTTTACGCGCTTGACGCGGGCAGAATCGCCGCATACGTAGCAAGCGGTTCGCCAATGGACAAAGCGGGCGCGTACGGCATACAGGATTCCGGCTTTGTAGCTGATATCAAGGGAAGTTATTCCAACGTGATGGGGTTGCCCACGGAAGAGTTGGGCGCAATACTACAAACGATAAAAGGGTGATTATATGGCAAGTTACGAATTGGTTTTCGATATGGGGTCGTCTTATATATCCGCGGGGCTTAAAAAGGACGGTTTTTCCGACAAAATTCCGTCTGTAGTTGCTTACGGCGGACAGGATTCCAATCAGATTGTAGCGGTAGGCGTAGAAGCGTTGCATTTGGCTTCCGCATTGAACGGCGGCGGAGTAAAGCTCAGCCGACCTATTCTCGAAGGCGCGATAATCGACGTCGACGGCGCCAAGGCGCTTGTTTCCACTTTGTTAGAACGCTTGATTAACTACAAGATGAGCGCGTTTTCCCGTTATAACGTCGCCTGCGTTACTCCGTGCGGTATGATAAGCAGCGACAAGAAAACGATAGAGTCGGTATTTTTGTCTCTCGGAGCTAAACAGGTAAGCTTTGTGGAAGCCCCCGTTGCCGACAGCTTGCGTCTGTTTAGGGAGTTTCGTGCCCGTCAGGGTATAATTATAGACGTCGGCTACGACTGCGCCGACGTGGCAGTTGTGTGCGCAAACGCCATTGTATGCGGCTGTACGGCATTTCACGCAGGCAAGCACTTGACGGAAGCTATTATCGAGCGTATAAAAAACAAATATATGATACAATTGCCTTTCGATCAAGGTGAATATTTGAAAACAAAATGTGTTAGTTTGTATCCTAACGATTCTACTATAGGTTCCGTTACCGGACAAAATATTCAAAGCGGCGCGCCGGAAAGCGTAAACGTCAGTTCCAAGGAACTATACGATACTGCGGTGGATTTTGTGCGTAAGTATGTCAAGATTGTACAGGGAATGTTGGTTAATCTTCCGAACGACGTTACGTCCGCAGTTAAGAACGACGGCGTAATGCTGTGCGGCGGCGGAGCTAAACTTGCCGGTTTGGATATGTTTTTGCAAAACGAATTGGGCTTGCCCGTGCGCGTTGCCGATATTCCCGAAGACGTTACGATTAGCGGAATTTTGGAATTATAGCTCTTATCCGTCGCCGATGCCGCCGTTTATATTGGTTTTAATGCACTGTGATTTGTAGTGTGCCGCGCATAAGCGAAATACGAAGCTTCGGGTTGTGGACGGTCAATAATTTTAGCTACAAAATATAAAGGAGAATCATTATGGAACTTAAAGGTAGCAGAACGGAACAAAATCTTATGGCTGCGTTCGCAGGCGAAAGCCAAGCGCGCAACAAGTACGATTATTACGCTTCCAAGGCGAAAAAGGACGGCTATGAGCAAATAGCCGCAATCTTCCAAGAAACGGCTAATAACGAAAAAGAACATGCCAAAATGTGGTTTAAGCTGTTCCACGGTATAAACGCCACCGTAGACAATCTTACTGACGCAGCCGCAGGCGAAAATTACGAGTGGACGGAGATGTACAAGGACTTTGCCCGTATCGCCGACGAAGAAGGTTTTCACGATATAGCGGAAAAATTCCGCGGCGTGGCTGCAATCGAGAAGGCTCACGAAGATCGTTATAACAAGCTGGTCAAGAATATCGAAAACGGCGAAGTATTTGCAAGACTGGACGAAAACGTTTGGGTATGCCGTAATTGCGGACATATACATATCGGCAAGTCCGCTCCCGAATTGTGCCCCGTTTGCGCGCATCCGCAAGCCTATTTCGAGCTTCGCAACGATAACTATTGATGAGAAAACGATAAGAGAAAGGTATACTTAAAGCGCAACAGGTTATTGCCTGTTGCGCTTTTTGCGTAGAAATTACAAAACTCATCTATTAGTTTTAACGATGAGTTTTATCTGTAGATATTTAATTCGTTTCGTATTGCGCGTTAACCGACAAGTAAATTTCGAGCTTTTCTTCCGCGCCTTCGCCGGTTACGACGTACACGGTAATTTTCTTTTCTTCTCCTTTAACTCTCAATTTCGTTGACTTTGTTTCGGCTTTATCTTGAAGAGTAAGATAAACGTCGTAATCTGTAACGCTGTCTTTCGCAAAATTTTTTTCTAAGGGGATTCGACGTAGCTTTTTGTCAATATATTTTTGAAGCGGCAAGTTTGTAATCGAAAATAATTCGACAAAATATTTTTGCAAAATACGTGAAAAATTTCCGTAAAACAGTTGACATAGAAAGAAGTATGTAGTAAGATAAATAAGCTGTACAAAAAA
>CAJUIZ010000001.1 GCA_910586625.1 uncultured Christensenellaceae bacterium | reverse complement strand
AGGTTTCGCTGTCGAAATTCGGTTTTGTCGCATAACTGCCGTTCGTTACTTCCTGCGTAGATACCGTTGTGCTGCCGTTCTTGAAAGTAACGGTAAACTTATCCACACGGAATATCGCCGTAAAGGTGGTATTGCCGACAATCATGTATTTGCTTACGTCAACGGTATTCGTGCCGTCCACAGACCAGCCGACGAAAACGTGATTTGCCTTTGTCGGGTTGCTCGGTACAGCGGGCTTGGCGTGCTTCTCGACGATCTGCGAGTTATGCACTTTACCGTCGGACATAAATTTGACGTCGTATTTGTAAGTAATGTCGGCAACGAATACGGTGTCGGACGTGATACGGTATTCGCTTACGTCTTTCATAACGCCGTTGACCTTCCAGCCGTTGAATACCTTATACGCCGTTGACGACGCCTGCGGTGCGGTCGCATAGTTTCCGCTTCTCACGGTATCTGTCTTTAACGTGGTATCTTCGTACTTGAAAATAACCGAGTGAAGTTTTGTGAATTTCGCCGTAAAGGTTACGTTTTGCGTTACGGTATAGGTCGTGAGATTGACGACGTTATTGCCGTCTATCGTCCAGCCGTCGAACACATATCCGTTCTTTGTCGGATTTGCAGGTATTGTAACTTTGGCGTCTTTCAGCACGATTTGGCTATTGCGGTTTTCGCCGTCCACCATAAAGTTGACTTCGTACTTGTGCGTAACGTCCGCAACGATTTTCGTGTTCGCCGTTATGCGGTACGTTGCAAGGTCTATCGGCTCACCGTTCACAGTCCAGCCGTTAAAGATGACATAAGCGGTAGAAGTCGGTGTCGTTACGGAAAGCGTACTGTTCTTGTTGACGACTTGTATGCTGTAAACACTGCCGTCAAACTCGAACGTGGCGACTACCTGTTCGCCGGTTTCCAAAGACGATAAATACTGCTCGTAGTAACTGACCGATTTTTGCAATTCCGCAATCTTGACGTTAAGAGCGTTGACCGTTGACGAACTGTCCTGCATTTGCAAAGTGAGGTCGGCGATCTGATTGTTCAGCCCGACGATTTGAGCATTAAGACTGTTAATCGTGCGAGTGTTCAATTCGTTGGTTTCCTGCAACTGATTATTGAGCGTCTGCAAGTTGGTAATTTGTCCGTTAAGGCTTTCGATTTGCCTTGCGTTCTCGTCCTTATTTGCTTGCAGCGACAACACCTGATTATTGAGCGTGGCGATCTGCCCGTTAAGGTCGGTAATGGTCGCTTCGTTACTCGATTTGATTGTGTTCAGCGTGTCGATTTGCGTTTCGAGAGCGGTTTTCTGCTCGTTAAGAGTAGAGATTTGCCCTTGATAGTCCTTGATGGAATTGTTAAGGGCGGTCGCTTCGCTCGTGTACTGCGAGATAAGGTCGTTTTGCGTGGTTATGGTGTCCCTGTAACCGTTTATAAGTTCCTCATATTCGTCCTTGTCCGCAAGCGCTTTGTTATAACCGTCCTCGTATGCGTTTTGAACGTCGTCCTGCGTGTAAAGACCGTTGCCCGCCATTCCGTCCTTGACCTTCGACCAATTTATGATGCCCCAAGTTAGAACGAAGATAAATGCAAGCAGAGCAAGAATACTGAATATAATTGTTAAAACTTTTCTTGTCGTTGACATTGTTTGCCTCCTTTATAAGATTTCGATTATCTGCAACCGAATACCGTTGTCCGAAAAGTATTGTTCGAGGAACGACGCATTTTCGTTTCCGGTGGTTGCAAGTGTGAGTTGTGTTTTGCCGCTTAAAAACTTGACGGATATTTTCATTGTTGCGCTGTTGACGATTTTGCCTTCGGTGTTGTAGAAGTCCATATTGACCGTTGCATACACCGAGCCGGCGTTGATTTCACTGTTCAGCAAAACGTAATCGTTCAGCACTACCTGATATGTTTTTTTCTGTCCGTCGAAGTCGTCCACTTTCAGCAGTTCTTTCTCGAAAGAGTAAGTATTCGTATCGTCGTAAAGGTCGTGATAGAACACTACCGACGTTGACGAGTAATTAAAACTTTCTTGCGAAAACCTATTTGAAATGTCTATGCTGCCGTTGACGTAACTTTCGGCTTTTATTTCTTTATAGAGCCGTATGCCGCAGAATACGCCGACGACGATAAGCACGAAAGCGATAAGATAGAGAATAACCAAGCCTATGATTTTCTTCATAAAACCACCTCCGCAAATTCGCTGTTTATAGCGTTCTGTAAGCCGTCGAGCGTTACGTTACGAGTGCGTTTGAGTGTTCGCAACTGCGTATCGTTCAGCGATTTGTCGAGCAAGTAAAACGTCTGCGTACCGCCCCGAATAGTGAGCGTATCGAGTTCCAGCCCGTTGAAAGCGTCGTAGTCCAAGCCGACGATTATGTGTTCCAAGTTCGGCGTGTCCAAGTCGAGCGTGATATTGACTTTCGCTCTCGGCATACCTGCGAACAGTTTTTTTGCGTCCATAGACAGCGAAACGAAATATCCGTCGTAAACCTCGCTGTAACGGTAAGTAAAAACTTCCTTGCCGTTCAGTTTGCTTGCGCCGTCGAGATTGTACGTCATACGTTCCTGCCAATAGGTAGTGTCTATTTGTTCGTCCGAAGTGTCGTAACTCGGATTACATGCAATAGAGCCGAAAAGCGATTGCGTGCTGTTTCTTGCGCCGTTTTCGTCATAGTGGAATTTCAGCACGGCATAGTTCTTGATAATGTCCGTTACGTCGTCCGCCTTAAATTTCTTTGCCGCTGTGTCGTATTCCCGAATGGTAAAGTACTGTGAAAGGTCGAGCGTGATATAGTAATCGCCGTAGCCGTGATCGTTGGACTTTATAGCCGAGAACACGCAGTCGAACACGTCGCCGTAATCGAAGTAAACCGTGCCTTGCTTGACGTTCCACAAAAAGCCCCAGAGCCTGCCGTAAACGTCGTATTGTCCGGTCAGTTGTATCGAGAACGGGCGGTTGTCTATCTTGATGATAAACTGCTGTTCACGGTTGAGCGTTGTTGCGACGCTGCCGTACTGACCTTTGAAACCGCTCCACGTTATGCCGTTCGTCGTATCGTAGTAGTAGAACTCGGAAAGCACTCGCTGTTGGGCTTCCTTGTCGCTGTTGACTTCGTTCATATAAGTTTCAAAGTCGCCCATGTACTGCATACCCGTAGAGCGGTATTGGTCGCTCGTAAGGTTGTAGCCCGTGAAATAGTTGTATTTGAGTTCCTGCAACTGCACGCCGTTGTTCTTTGCGTTTGAGTAATAACTCGCTTCCATAAACCACCGTTCCTCGAACTCGTTACGTTCTTCGGGCGTTAAATCTTCGTCTTTCTTAATATCTACGGCAAGTTGGTCGTTGATATTGTTGACGCCGATCGTCGTGTCCTTTACGAAATAGTGGTAGTAAACGAAGGCGATAATCACGCAAACGGCAATGACGGTAAGGAATACCAGACAGCAGTTGCCGATTGTTTTTAAGACTTTCATAAAACCTCCTTTTGAAAAATTAAAGGCACTAAATAAACATTTCCGTCTAAATAGTGCCTTCGTCGTTGTTTGTTACAGCAAGCCGTTCCAGCCGAAGAAATTGAGCATTTTGGCGAGCCACCGTAAGCCGTATGCAATCCAATCAAACAATTTGGCGAGAATTGATAACGGCCACGTTCCGACAAGCACTACAAGGATAATGACGAGTAGTATAAGTATCAATTTCTTCATAGAATCGCCTCGCTTTTAGCGCATAAGCATTGCAAGCAATGTCTTATCGGAATTGCGGGCGGGCTTGATTGCGCTTTCAAAGATTTCGCCCGTTTCCTTATCCACCGTGCGGACGAGAAAGCGGTTACCCGAAACGGTCTTGCCGGTTGCGTCCTGAAACTCGTAAGGCACGACGATAAAATCCGCCTTATCCTCGTTGCCGAACACTATGTCCAGCACGGTATAACCGCCTTTGTCGTTCTTGTCGGGCGGCGCAAGTTTGATTTTTACATCCCTGCCACGCACGACGCCGCAGATATAATACTCGAAGTACGATTTGCCCTTATACTCGAACGTGCCTTTTTCGACCTTAATGCCGTTGTTCTTGTTTGCCATAAATTTGCCTCCTTGTTATGCGGATTTCTTTCCGCCTTTTTTAAGTTTCGTGCCTTTCTCACGGGAAAATTTCTTTGCGTACTGCTTATCGCCGAATGCGTCCATAGCCTGCTTGTAACGGAAAAGTCCGGCGTGGTCGCTCTGACACTGCAAGTAGCCCGAACGCATACCTGCCTCGTAGTCCGTCAAAGGCTGACCTTCTTTCTGCCCGTGCTGATGCACCTTTGCCTTGCGCTCGTTAGCGTAACTTTCCGCACGCTTGTTCGGCGCAGTCCAACGTCTTTCTTTGTTGTAATCTGCCATTGTTCAAATCTCCTAATGATAAAATTTCGCCCGTTGACGCTCGCATAGCACAGCGTATATATCTGTTAATACGGCGGCTGATTTTGTGTTTTCGATTGGTTTATGCTCGTAGGCGGCCGCCTTTACGAAGTTCACGCTAAACCGTAATCGCTATTGTCTTTGCGCCGTAAACATTCAAAAGTGAGTTAGCATTTCGGCATTGCCGTTCCCGAATACGCTAACAAGTCCTGCGTTGCATAAAAGGCGTGTTTCCTTTCGCAACGGCAATAGGTTACAAGCCACATTTCCACGTCAAGGTGTTTGTCCGCCTTGCGGTCGAAATAGGCTTTTGCCTTGTCGGGGTTAGTGAAATACTTGCACCCGAAGTTACACTCAACCCGAAAATACTGCTCGATATTCTTTTTCATACTGCCTCCTAAATTCGTTTTTGTGAGTGGGCGAATAACTAACCCCTTCACCTAATAGCCTCGAAAATCGCAAAAGTCCACGCATTATTGCAAAACTTTTTTCAATTTTCGTAAAATCCGTGTCAAACGGTTGTTAATTGCTTTTTTAGTCGTGCCTTGCTGCTCGGCTATTTTTACTTGCGGTATGCGGTCGAAAAATACCTGCTTTATGAGCGTTTGCTGTTCGGGCGTGAGAGTGGAAAGAGCCTTATACAGTTTTTCGTCGCTGTCTTGTTTGTCAAAGACTTCTTCGACATCGGCGTTCGGATCTGCAACTTCCCAACCGTTATCTACCGAATGTTCCAACGACTGATTTCTGCGAGAGTGCTTGCGTTCGGACAGTCCGTCCGCCTTTTCCATATCTTCATAGAGCGAGTAAAATTCGTCGCTTACTTCGACGGCGCTTGTCGTGCCGTCCGCAAATTTATAGGTTATAGTTTTCATTGTTTTAACTCCTTGAATTTGGTGGAATCCGCAGAGCCGTACTGTTTTCTGCAAACAAAAAAGACGGCGTGAAAGCGATTGAGATTTGCTTTCCTTGCCGTCTTGCGGTCTGCGGATATTTTGTTTTTTACACCTTTCTTTCGGTGTTCTCAATTTTCATTTTGCCGTCGTCCGTAAATCGTATCACGGTAACATTGCCTTTTACGGCTATCTCGACGGTCTTATTGTCCTTGTCTGCTCGGCAGACGAGTTTGCCTTGACTGTTTCTTATTTCCGTCATATATGTACCTCGTTACGCTAAACCGTCCGCAGTCAACTTCTGCTGAAAGAATTTCACTAACTGCGTATTGAGCCTGCAAATGTGTTCCATTGAATAGCCTAATTTTTCCGACAGCGACTCCTGCGTGTTGTTGTCGAGATAGAGCGACACATAAAGGTCGTATAGGCGAGGTTTGGCGTCGCATATATAGCGGTTGTACAATTCTATTCTTTTTTCAATGGCGTTCTTACCGACGCAATCTACCGATTTATCGAAAACCGATTTGCGGGACATATAATAACGAATTTCTTTCAATTCTTCTCTTATCGCATTGAGAGTTGTCATATTAAATCCTCCGAATTTCAGTATTTGTAGGATTTTGTCGATAAAGAAAATAGCCTCTACCAACAGAAACCCATAATTTGAGTTTTACTGTTCGTAGGGGCTATAACTTTGTTATGCCGGTGGCACGAACCTTATCTATACCGTAGAGGGCAGGAATTACGGAAACTTGTCCAACCTAACCGTGCAATACAGACGTATGTATTTGATTTTTATTATTGTGCTTTTACTATTCGTATAAGCCGTTCTTTCTCCGACGGTTGCTTTGCTATGATGACCGCATTACATTTTTTACAACAGCCTTTCGCTTCGCCGTTGTCGCCGATTGTAACCGTCATATAGTTCAGACAGTCGGGGCATTTGATCCGTTTGACCTTACTCATATATGCCTCCTTTTCCCGTGAATACGCAAAGAGTATATTTAACGTACTGTATATGCAGGGTTGGGAAATCCCGTGCGAAAGTAGGTTATCTTTCGTCCTCTCAATATTAAAAACTTCGGGGCTATGAAGTTCGTAAAATTGCGGTGTTAAAATAAGTCTTTGATTACTTTGATTGCTATGCCTTGTATGTCAACGCCCTTAAAATACATATCGTCCATACCGTCGTTTTCGGGGTGCAGTCTAACACGTTTGCGTTTTTCGTCCAGATAATACCGCTTTAACGTCGTTTCGCCGTCAATGAGAGCCACGATAATCTGACCTTCTTCGGCGGTTTCCTGCTGACGAACTATTACCATATCGCCGTCGTCTATACCTGCGTTTATCATACTTTCGCCGTAGGCTTTCAGTATGAAATATTTGCCTATGCCTAAAAACTCGGTCGGTATCGGTAGATACGTTTCGACATTCTGTTCCGCAAGCATTGGAGTTCCGCAAGCGATAGAGCCGACAACGGGCAAGTATTCCACACCTTGCTGTATCTTTCCCATCAACTTGGTACGAATACCCCGACAACTGCCGCTGTTTTCGAGCATTCCTTTTTCTTGCATTTCCGCTATGTAGTTGCTTACACAGCCTTTTGAAATACCGAAAGCGGTCGCTATCTCTTGCATAGTGGGCGTTATGCCGTTATCTAAATACTCTTTGTTTATAAACTCGACTATGTTATTCATTAAATCTGAGTTCTTACTTCTCATAAGTGCTCCTCGCTATCGTGAACGATTGTTTACGATAGAATTATAGAACATACGTTTGAGAAAGTCAACTGTTTGAAAGCCCCGTTTTCAAACTTTCGCAAAATTTTATTAAGGCGGTCTTACTGCCGATAGGTCGGCGCTTGTGTCTTGCTCCTTATAATAATTCCTTATTTCCAATTCAAGACTTGCGATTAAGGCATCATAGTCTTGTTTCGGCAGAATTTTGGGATTTGGCGTTCCTTTGACGTAGAGCGTATCACGTCCGTTATTCGGAACGACTTTAATTACTCGCATATTGCCTCCGTGCTGTTTTGATAGTTCGACTATACAAAATTCGGGGCAATAAGTGAATGACATCACTTGCCGTTTACCTAACACTTTGATAACTTCGTTTGCTATTTTAGTGATTTGAGTTGATTTCACTTGATTTTACTTGATATGAATTGACCTTTTTTTCGTCTGTTTTTGTGGCAGAAAATGTACGTGCCGTCAATCTAAAACAACTCTTGCTTAAACCGAAAAAGGAAATAACCTTAACGCAATAATTGTTTTGATTTTTGGCTTGATAACAAAAAACGCCGATTGACGGCGTAGCCATTTCCTGCATTTTCGTCGTTGCCGAAAAAAAGGTCGGCAAGGAGGTAAAGAAAATGAAAGTAGCAAGGTTTGAGTGGCGAAAACGTCAATCAAAGTCAAGTGCGGTCAACCGCTGTCGTCATCTCGGCAGGTGTTGCCGTCAAAAGGTTATCAACTCGGCAAATGATGTCATTACGTTTTTTTCGCCGGTGTTGTACTCTCTCGGTGTGATTACCGATTTTGAGGAGGTTTCAATATGAAAAAGGCAGTTATTTATGTACGTGTAAGAGTGACGGAAGGCTCGCAAGAAGTTATAGACAGACAGTTAGCAGTTTGCAAGCAGTATGCGGAAGAACAAGGTTATGAGGTTGTCGGTAAGTATATCGACAATGAGGAATTTGGAAAGCCCGTAAACCGTGTGTCGCTCGCTCGTATGTTAGACGAAAGTCGCACGGCATCGTGGGACGCAGTGATTACTTACAGCGCAGACAGAATGTGCCGTGATAGACGGAAATTTTTAGCCTATGACGAACAGTTAGAGCGTAACGGTAAATCGTTGCTTATCGTTAATGCGCCTATGGATGCGGAGTTTAAGCAATGTTTGAAAGCGATCTGCAATATGACATTGATAAGGAGTAAACACTAATATGAAAACAGGTGTTATATATGCCCGTTATTCGTCAGACAGCCAAACGGAACAGTCTATCGAGGGGCAATTAAGAGTTTGTCAGCAGTATGCTAAAAACAATGATATTCTCATTGTCGAAACATATATAGACCGTGCTATGACGGGTACGAACGACGCTCGCCCCGATTTTCAGCGTATGATAAAAGAGAGCAACAAGCGTCAATGGGATTTCGTTATTGTTTACAAGTTAGACCGTTTTTCCCGTAACAAGTACGAAACGACAATACATAAGCATACTTTGAAAGAAAACGGCGTCAAAGTATTGTCGGCTATGGAAAACATACCCGATACGCCCGAAGGCATTATATTAGAGAGTTTGCTCGAAGGTATGAACCAATACTATTCCGCCGAACTATCTCAAAAGGTCTTGCGTGGTCTGAAAGAAAGTTATTTGAAAGGCAACTACACAGGCGGTGCGCAGATATACGGGTATGACGTCGTAGATAAGAAAAACGTCATCAATCCCGACGAGGCGGAAATTATACGGGAGATATTTTCAAAGTTCGCCAACGGACACACGGGCAAGTCTATTGCCGATAATCTTATAGCAAGAGGCATACGCTCAAAGACGGGACACTACATAGACGAAAAGAAAATCTATAAGATTATAGCCAACACAAAATACGTCGGCAAGATTAAGCACGGCGATACGGTGTACACGAATATCTACCCCGCAATCGTGGACGAGGCAACGTGGCAAGCCGTTCAGGTGATACGCAATTCCAACAAGCATAAGCCCGGAAGTAAAAAGCAAAAGTTTAGGTTTTTGCTATCGGGCAAACTGATATGCGGTGATTGCCGTTCTTATATGGTCGGTGAAAGCGGTAAAAGTAAATGCGGCGACATTTACAAGTATTATACTTGCCTCTCTCGCCGCAGACGTAAACAAAAATGCGATTTGAAGTCCGTACAGAAAAATTGGATTGAGGATTTAGTCATAAACACTACTTGGCAACTCATTGAGGAAAACGATTACCTTGACGAGTTCGTAAATGCGATTTATAAGAAACACCAAACCGAGAACAAAGAAGCAGCACTTATTAAGTCGTTAGAGAAAAGACGGGACGAGGCGTTGAAAGCGTCTAACAATCTGATCGCCGCTATCGAGCAAGGAATAATCACCGAGCAAACGAAAATGAGATTGAAAGAGTTAGAGGCGCAAATATCTCAATTCGATTTTGACATAGAACAAGCACGGCAACGTAACTATTCATACCTTACACCCGAAAAGATAAAGGACTACTTTCGACAGGTGATTTGCGGTGATATTGCTACCGAAAGCACACGGGAACATATAATCAAATACTTTGTTCGGGAAATCATATTGTACGACGATTGCTTGGTGATAACGTATAACTTCACCGACAAGAATATTATGAAGAAAACCACGCCAGACGACATAGACGAGATAGAAAGTGAACTAAACCGCCTTAAAAACGGCAAAAATAACTCTAATTTGTGTTTGTACAAACAAGCAAACTCTCCGCCAAATACGCCAAAACTACGGTTTTTAATGGGATATTACAGTAGTTTGGCAGGATTTCCGCCCCTTTTCGGGGCGGTTTTTCTTATTTTCGGCGTAAAATTATTCGTCGTAAGTGTCAAAATAAGTGTCAAGTTTGGATGTCTCTTTCCGCTCAAAATCGGCGTTAACGTGAGTATAGATATTTAGTGTCATATCGAGCGTTGAGTGTCCGAGCCAATGTTGAACCATTTTAGCAGTTATGCCCGCTTCGGCGCAGCGCGTTGCAAACGTATGCCGTAAGCTATGTATACTAATTCCTTCAAAATTCAACTTCTTGCATATCTCTACTATTTTGTGCTGATACGTTTTGCGGTCATATCGGAAAACTTTACCGAAGTTTAATCTCGGCAAAATTGCCAATGTTTGTTTGAATAACGGTATCACTCGTACCGAAGTCGCGGTTTTGGGCGTTGTCAGTTCTCCAAGCGTGTCGATAGACTTGTTAATGCTTATTGTTTTTTTGTCGAAGTCAATATCTTCATATGTTAACGCCAACGCTTCGCCCAAGCGCGTGCCTTGAAAAAGACAAAACAGGAATAAGTCGCCTTGTTTACTCTTTTTGCATTCTTCTACAAACAGCGCTTCTTCTTCTCGCGTGAGAGCTTTGGACTTCTTCTTGTCGTGCTTCGGCTTGTCTATACCGTCAAATACGTTATCCGTGAGCAGCTTGTTTTTTACTGCCTTGGTAAACGCGTCCTTGATAAACATATACATTTTCTCACGCTTGCGCGGCTTATCTATACCGTTTAAGAACGTTTGCAATTCAAGCGCGGTTACTTTTTTCAAAGGCTTTTGCAAAATAGTCGGCGTTATCTCTCGCAAATATCTTTCCATTTGGTCGAAAGTACTGTGTTTCACTTTCGGCTTCTTGTACAGTTCGAGCCACTTTTGCAGCCAATCGCCCAATAAAACGGACGAGGTAACGTTCATATTGCCGTTGTTATTCTGTCTCAGGGCTTCTTTCAGCCTGTTTAGACATTCGTTTTGCGTCTTGCCGTAGACGCTGTGCTGCTTTCCGCTGTTATCGTAGTAACGCGTCCAATATCTACCGTCCGCGCGCTTCTTTATTGTCTTGCCCTTGTATTTTCGCATTTCTTCTTCCTTCGGCAAAACGGCTGGCATTTGTTCTGACTGCGCAGTCGGACGTTTCAGCATTATTATTTTACTTTTTATTTCCTGTCGTTCTCTTTCGTTCTTTGCGAACTCGCATTTGGCTTGAAACGCTATTCGCATAATTTCGTCAATGTAGTACTCTTGTATATTCAACGATTTGCTCCTTGTAGCTTATATTCGAGTGAAGCTACGTTCGCAGCTGCTTCGAAACGTGCCGGCAAATTTCACTCACGTGAGTGATATTTGCCCTTCCGAACGGCGCCGACGTCGCCGAATACTTCACTCTATACAAACAGCATAGCACATTGAAAAGCCAAAAAGCAAATTGTGTGTCAGCCGATTTTTACGGCGACGTTATGTAACGTTGCAAGGTTCTTGACCATAGACAGAAACGCCGTCTTGCCGTCCCTGTTCAAAGCCCGGTATACGGCAAGTATTTCGCTTTCGTCGCTTGTGAGTTTTTCTCCGATAATTTCGATATTGCCCGTCCCGTAGTTTTCGCGTCCCAACAGTTCGTCGGTTGTGCAGCCGAAGAAATCTGCAAGAGCAACTAAATTGCCGTGCGTAATTTCCGACGTATTTGCTTCCCACCGAAATATTGTTCTGGGATTTATGCCAATTATGTCAGCAAGTTTTTGTACAGAAATACCATTTTCTTCTCTTAATTCTTTGATTTTATTCATTTTAAGCCCCCTTTTGTTAAAAATTATGACATAAATGTCGGAACAAAATTTGACAAATGACAAAAATGTCGTGTATAATTAAAATAGTGCGACATTTATGTCGGAACCAAGGGGGTGGAACTATGAACACGCAATACTCACAGCTTGCTATCGAAGGGATAGCTGAAAACAAGGACTTTAACGACGCGCTCGGTATTCCGACGCGGGAAATCAAGCGGGTAAAGTTAGCGGAATTTATCCGCTACAAGCTGCAAACGAACAAGCGCGGCTTTGCCCGCGTCGCGGGCGTAAGCCCTGCTACCGTTACCAAGTGGCTGTACTCCGACACCGAGCCGGGCATAGAAATGTCCAAGAAATTGGCGCGGCGGTTCGGCTTGTCGTTGGACGAAGTTTACAATCTGTTCGAGTGAAGTGCACTGCGACGTCGGCGCGTAGCTACAAGCTAAATATCACTCACGTGAGTGAACTACACCGTTGGATCCTGCGCCGATGGCGAAGCCAACGGCAACGAATTATCACACAAGGAGAAAATACAATGCAACTTAAAGAAACAGATTTCGGCAGCAACAGATACCGCCGAATAACCGTTGTAAGCAATACGGAAAGCGGGCTGTTCGCCGTCCAATACGGCGACGACAGCAAGATACCCGAAGCCAAGTTCGAGCAGGATACGCACGACTGGCGGTTTATGGACAAGGGCGATACCTACACGATACGCATACCCAAGCCCGAACAGCGCAAGGTGCAGCGGACGATTGTAGTTATACGTACGTCCGCCAACCACTACGAAGTTACCTACGCCGACGCGCTCGGCTGCGAACATACGGCAGTAAAAAGTATGACCGCCGTACACGCGTTTTTAGACCCGTTATGGCGAAGGTTGAAGCTATGCTGACGCGGGAAGCTACTGCAACCGTTACGCTTTTTACTTTTGTAAAATGCGGCGACGGCTACGAAAAACGATACATTACGTTATCCGACTTGATAGCGCGTTTGAGTGACAAACCGCGCGCTGCGCAATCGATACGTAAGGGCAAATATCACTCACACGAGTGATACGCGACGTTGGACAACGTCAGAACCAACAAAGCAAACAAGGGGGCTAAATGGACATCAAGGCAAGTTATTATGCCGTTATTCCGGCGGAAGTACGCTACTGCAAAGACCTGCCGCCGAACGCCAAGCTATTGTACGGCGAGATTACGGCGTTAGCGTCTACCGACAAAGGCTGCTTTGCGCGTAACAAGTACTTTGCAAAACTGTACGACGTAAGCGTCCGAACAATTCAACAATGGCTTGAACTACTGGAAAACAAGGGTTTTATAGAACGTTCCACCGCTCGCGCAAACGATACAGGCTTGCGAGCCATCAGGTTAAAGTCTGCGCCGCTGCCGACATATGAGCAAGAAAGCTACGATGAAATCTTCGCAAGCTGCGGAGTGTACGGCGAGCTTAAAGCGGCGTTTATTCGGTTTATAAAGCACTGCAACTTAAACGGCAGAATGATAACAAACGAGAAAATGTACAGCATTATCACAAGATTAGATTTTGCACACGGCAAGGACACAATTGGAAAAATAGCGAGCTTAGACAGAGCAATAGACAAAGGATACTTCGACGTTGCCGAAGATTTCCAATAGTAAACGCTCTATTATTTTTTTTAACTGCCTATGAAAAAATTTTCATAGTACTATGAAAAAAATTTCACGGGGGTATGAAAAAAATTTCATAGTGCTATGAAAAAATTCTCGCCCATTATTATTACATCTATCGGTACAAGTATTATTACAGCAATAAGAAAGTAAGTAAGTAGGAAAAATATTATTTATTCCTGTAATAATGGGGCGGCAGCAGCTTATCTCAAAAATGAACAGATAGGCTGCATGGCAATAGCTTTTAGGCGGATTTTACCGCAGTAAAAGGGCGCGACCGGAAACCGGCGCGTCTATACGCCGGCAACCCCGGCAAAGGAGAAAATTATGACAACAAAAAAGCAAAAGAGAGCAATTACAGCAATTGCAATCATACTCGCGCTGGTTATAGCCGCCGTTGTGTGGCTTACCGTTGCGCAAGTAAAGAACACCAACCCCGTATGCCTGTTCAAGCACCACTACGGCGAAGATAACAAGTGCACTCGCTGCGGAGCGGACAAGCCCGTAGAAGAACCCGAGCCGCAGGCGTTCGTATCCGAGCCGATGACGTTTTACGCTTCGGCAGCGCAACTTGCTTCCGACGGCATTGCAGCTAAGGCTGAGGACGTTCCGTTGGGATGTCGTCGGTTAAGAGTAGGCGACGTAATAGACGAAAACACGGTATTGTTTGTAGACGTTGTAACTCCGCCTGCTAATAATACCGACAGTGGATTTATTATGACAACAATTTACAGCACGGATACGGGCTACAACAAATTTTTATACTTGTCCAAAATGCAAGACTACATTTCTTTGAACTATGACGGCTGTCCCGAAGAGTTCGCTGATTCAACTGACAGAGACGAATTTTTGGAATACGTTTATGAACCAATGGACTGGGGATTTGTCCACGATAATTTGTATGACGTAAGACAGGGACTTTCCAATTTCCCAAAGGGTACCGTTACGTATGCAAGCGAATACGTTTATATACAACTCGTAGGCACGGAACTGCCGCCCGCTCCCACGAAAACGGGATACACGTTTACAGGTTGGTACACGGACGAAGCTTGCACTAACAAGTACACCGAAGACAAGGTACACGGAGATATTACGTTGTACGCAGGCTTCCAAGCTAATACGTACGAAATAAAATTCAACGCCAACAGCGGTAGCGGAACTATGGCAAACGAAGCTATGACTTACGACCAAGCGAAGGTGCTTACTGCAAACGTCTTTACAAAAGACCACTACCAATTCAAGGGCTGGGCTACGTCTGCCGACGGCGAAGTCGTATACGCAAACAATGCCGAAGTAAACAACCTTACAACGGAAGACGCCGCTACGGTTGAGCTGTTTGCAGTATGGCAGCGTTCGGAAGTCTGCGTTACGTTCGTTTCCGAAGATAATACGGTTGCTACTACCTGGATAGCGATAGGCACTAAGGCAACGTTACCCGAAAACCCCGTTAAGGAAGGACACCTGTTCGACGGCTGGTACTACGAAGACGGTACCAAATACGAAGAACAGAATTTATCCGAAGACGTTACGTTAACGGCAAAGTTCAGTATTATACGCTGCACCGTAACGTTTATGGTAGACGGCGAAGTGTATGCGGTATACGTATGCGACTGGGGTACTTCCATTGCGCAAGCGTTGAACGGCGCGGGCGTTAACACTGCATTGTACAAGGCGGATGAGCATAGCCGAAATTTTTAGTTAAGCAAGACTTGGCAGTAAGTCTTGCTAATACTTGGTTAGGTAATTGGCTGCCCGAGCAGTACTTTTGGTGGGCGGTTGCAGGAGTAAGCTGCGTCGCCGCGCTGTTAATAGCGTTGTTTACTTTCATAGGAATTAAGGCAGGTAAACGGAAATGAAGAGGATCTCTTTAATATTGGCTTTAATCTTAATAGCAAGTTGTTTAGGCTGTGCCTTACCGGGCATAGCCTTTGCCGCTTCCGAAACTATATATTCCGACGTATTGGAAGATTTAGGCAAAGACGAAACGTTCGACGCTGCGCAGTATCCTGAGAAAGACGAAGACAAAATGGACGTAATACAAGTTGCGGAAAGCAACGCCGGGGAACTGTTCCTGTACGTATACCAACCGCAAGCAGACAAGTTCACCGCTTCCGAAGCGCGCATCAGCACGAGCATAGGAGATAATCTGTCTCCGAAGGACTACAAGCTAACGCTTCTGTCCCGTTCGGGAACGTTGAGCAAATACAGGGTGGACGAGCTTACCGTTCTGCCCGATGCAGTGCGTTATTACGTAATAGTACAGCTTGCGCGCCCGTGGAATGACGACGTTGACGGCAAGCCTTCGGGTAACGAAGCTACGACGGTACCGTATCCGATTGGCAAACAGTATACCGCTTGCACTATTGACGGCAAAGTTACGTATACGGAAGTTCACGAAGAAGTCATTACCATTACGGATAAGTATATCGGTTATCTTAGGTATTATTCCGGTTGGGCGTGGATTAACGCTAAAACGGACAGTTGGTTTGTAGCTTTTAGTACTGATAGACCGATAGATAAACTAATGGAAGCCGAAGTGTTTTATGTTTCGCGTGAGTACGTCCATAGTAAAGATGTAATAACTGACCATTACGAGTATTTTGACAAGCAAGATAATTATGCTTTGTTAAAAGCAACAACGGTTGTTAATAACCCCGAATTAGGTATATTTGCTCATAAATACTCTTGGAGAGAGATAGAAAGCACAAGCGATTTTTTGAGAGAAGATTTGACCGATGCCGCAAAAGAACAGGTTAAGCGAAAGGATTGGGTATTAAGATTTGCCCAAACTCCGTTTACGGAAGTAAGCGGAATGTCTCCCGGTGTGCGAACATTTGCAACGGAAATTACAGAAGTTACTATATTACGCTTGAAATTTGAAACTAATGATATTCAATACAATTTGGGCGTTGTGGATAATAAACAAACCGGAAGCGACACGCCGTCAAATAATCCGGAAGATTTGCTTGATGGTTTCAACGCAGCAATTAAACGCGTAACTGACTTCTTTAATTCCGTCGGCGACTGGTTCGTCAAAGCGGGACAATGGCTTGCCGCCAACTGGTGGGTAATAATTGTGGGCGTTGTAGTAATTGCAATAGCCGTATCGCTGTTTTTCCGTGTCGGGCGCGAAGCTGTGTTCTTGGTATTGAAAGGCATAGGCAAAGGGCTTTGGTGGTTTATTAAATACTTAGCAATAGGCTTGTTTTACGTAATTACCTGCCCGTACTGGATAATTCGAGCTATCGTGCTTAAAGTGCGCGAACGCAAAAGCGAGTGATATTCCGCTCGACGTTCCGGCGAATCGGAAAAGGAAATATCACTCACGTGAGTGAACTACACCGTTGGAGCTTGCGCTCATGGCGAAGCCAACGTCGATATGCTATCACTCAAACGGCAAGGCGCGCGCCGAGAGAAGTCGCGCCAAATCTAAATAAAGGAGAAATTATGAAAAAGGACACTAAACAAGCAAAAAGCGCCGCAAAGCCCGCTTCTACGAAAAAAGCGAGCAAGCCCGCAGTTCAAAACAAACAAAAAACAACAGGTAAAAGTCCGTCTGTAAGCAAAAAATCTGTTAAATCGGCTGATACAGCCAAGCAGACCAACAAGCCCGCAGCCAAAAAGCCTGCGCCCGTCAAAACGACAGCGAAGCCCGCGGCTAAAACAACTGCAAACAAAAAAGTCGAAACAAGCAAGAATGTTGCAGCAAGTTCAAAGAAAGCTACGGCTGCTACAAAAGCTACGACTTCAAAACCGACAGCAACAAGCGGTTTAATAACCGTCGATTTGAAATTCCACCCTGACAGCAACGGCGGTCATCATCACATAATCGTCGAAGACCTTGGAGACAATCACGTTTCGGTCGGCTTAACCACCAACCCGAAATACGACACCAAGCACAAAAACGTCCCGCTGGAACACAGCCCGCTTTCCAATCAAAAGCAGTCTTATGCAAGTAGAAAAGGTACTGTCGATAAAAAGAACAATTACAACTCGCCCAAACAGGGGCAAATAACAAAAACGGACAAAACGAAAGTAACACAGATAGCAGACAAGGCGAAAGCCAAAGCAATTAAAAAAGCCAATAAGTAAAAAAAATAATGACCGACTCCGTACGTTCCGAGAACAACAGGTCAACCCCTTGCGGGGCGGTCATTATTTCCATAAAGTAACGCCCGTGCCAAACCTGCAATGCCATCAGCCCTGCTTCCTAAAAAGCGGCTCGTTACTTTACGGATGTATTATACACCACTCAGCAAAAAACTGTCAACAACATTTTTAACAGCAATTTCAAGTGATAAACCGCGCGCTGCGCAATCGATACGTACAGAGAAATATCACTCACGCGAGTGATATTTTACTCGCAGCTGCGCGCCATCGTCGCCGGCGACTTCACTCAATAACACAAAAGGAGCAAAACATTGATAAGACTATTCTACGGCATACCGGGCGCAGGCAAAACGGCTATTATGGTTGCGTTGGGCATAGAAAGTATGTACGGCGACAACGCTATCCAAGCGTTGGAAACCGCGCAGGAAGAAGTTACTATGCTAAACGAAAGCGGCTTCGACGTTACTCCGCCAAAGAGCGAACACCTTGTATACTGCGCCGGCGTAACTATCGACGTTACAAGCCCGGACTTCGGCTATCGTCGCAGCTTGCAGTTATACCCGGAACGATTAGGCATAGCAACGGACGGCTTCGACCCGCAGTTCGTATACCGGGGCAGTACGCTGTGCATTGACGAATTGCCCGACGTTGCCGACTGCCGAGCTTGGAGCAACTTCGCCGCCGGTATGTGCCGTTACTGGGCAAAGCACCGCAAACACAGCATAACAATGTACGGCACTTGCCAAGACGTCGAGCAGGTAGAGAAGCGGATCCGTATGTTGGCGTTAATAACACGCGTAAACAGTATGGAGCTTATAGAAAACAAGTACGGCGACGTTGTGCAAACCGTTTGGTCGTTAAGCAACTGGAAGTGCTACGAAGATTGGCAAAACGGCGTTGAGCCTACGGACGAAACGTACGTATATAACGGCGACATACGCGAAGCATACAACACGTACGACGGCGAAGAAGAATTCTACATAGGACTGAAAGGCAAAGATTTTTCCTGCGAGTATTCGGAGCTTTCCGACTATACGCCGCAGGGCATAGAAAAATACGCTGTCAAACACCCGATAGCGAAAACAAAAAAGGAGAATAAATGAAAGATTACAAAGAAATGGACAAACTCGTATTCGAGTTCGGCGACGACATAAAGTACTTTGCGAAGAACCACGGCGGAACAATGCCGCCGGCAATCAAGACGCAGCTGCAAGACCTTATGTTCACGAGCTTCGCAAAGGAAATAGACGCTATTACCGAACGCGAAGAATTGGAAATTAAGTACAAAAAGAAGTTTTACAACAAGCTGCTGCACGCCAAGCTGAAACTTGCAAAGCGCGACCGCGCGGACGCTTGGTTCGACAAGGTATTCCAAAAGTACTTTAATCGGGGAATATTGGAACACTTGCTTGTGTACGGCGTACGGTTTTTATACAACAAAGACCTGTTCGTTCCTAAGCGGTTGTTTGTAGAGATAAACAACGACGCGCTATTGGCTCAGTTTACCGCTGCGGCTTGCGAATACTTCGGTTGGAGCATCCAAACCGAGCCCGTAGACGAGCCTATAACGGACGAAGAACCGACGACGGACAACGAGCAGCAAACGGAAGAAACAACCGCTACCGCCGACGATACGAAGCAGAGCGACGAACCCGCCGCTTGCGAACAGCAGCCGAACGAGCCGCAGGAACAAACGGAAGGTATGGAGCAAGCGACGGAAGAACAGGAAACGGTTGACGACGACGCAGCCGACGAAGACACGGAAGCAGCGACTTCTCTTATAAGTGAAAAAAAGTCGTCCTATTGGGATGGACGACGCAAAGGTAAAAAGTAAAAAAACGTTCTAATTCGCATAATGCCGCTAATTTTTCGTGCCTACGTAGTAGGTCGAAAAAAGCGGCAATGCGAAAGAACGTTTTTTTGTTAGGGACAGTTTAGAATAAAGTCGACCGCTTTCCCGCTTCCGCTTGCGGAAGCGATTTTACTACGGTAAAATTTAGTAAAATTCAGTAAAAAACCAAGTGTCAGAACAAGTGTCAGCCGTTTCGCCATTTTGTATTTTTAGTGTTTTAAGCCCCTTAAATGGGGCTATTTTAAGTATAATGAACCTGCATATCGTGGGTTCGAATCCCACCGCTTCCGCCATTAGTTAATAATACGAACCACTTTGTTAAAAAAGGGTTCGTATTATTTTTTTTCTAATTATTATTTAGTGTTGGATTAAAAGTAAAATGTAAATTATTTAGTTTGTAAGCACTTTATTTTCATTATAAGCTTTATTAAAGCAAATATTTGCACAAATTAACTATATGAAAAAATATTTTAACCTTGTTTGGGTAGCTATTTTGCTTATTACTCTGTTCGGTTGTTTTACAAACAATATTGTTTTTGCGAAAAACTCAGTTTCGCTTATAAAAACTATTGCTATACGCAGTGGAAAAAATATAGGTGTCGCAAATTTATATGGCAATGGAGAAACGTTTATAACCGATATAAAAGTAGACGTAAATTTTTATAATTACCAATCTTATACGATATTGCTTGAAGATGGATATTCTCCGTCAATCGAGACGTTTGATTTTGGCGGAGATGACAAACTGCTTTTCTATTCTTCCCAAACGGGCGGAAGCGGAGGATATGGAAACTATCAAATTTACCTTTTAAGACCAAACGGGTACAAACTAATTTACGATGATAAAGAAAACAGCAAAAACACAACGTTCAATGCAAAATTTTTGCCTGATGGAATAATGAAACTCGAGAATAATCAGACAAAAACTTTGCTTAGTGTAGATGTAAAATATATGGATAAAAGTTTTTTCAAGCAGATTTTTGCTAAAGACGGAAGCGTGATAGGTGCCGACCCGTACGTAAATTATATTTCTTTTGTATCTCCTGCTTTTAACCCGGCTAACGGAGTTTTTAGGTTGATTTCATATCGCTCGGTAGTTGCTGTTGCAGAGGTGAACAGGTTGGGATATATAGTGCAAACACTTGAGTATGAAAAAGAAAAATTTTCGTCAGTATTTACTGAATTTGCAATAGAATTATAAAACTTGAATAAAACATAGTTCAAGCAGAAAAACGTTAATTAAAATATCGGTTGCTTAATCACAAATTATTCGGTTTAGGTTGCAACCATTTAGCCAAACGGTCCCGCAACGAACCCCTAATGGTTCGTTGCGGGACTATTTTTTGCATAATCAGCGTACGAAACATAGCATCGAAACCCTTTTTATACAGTTATAAAGTTGAAAAAAAAGTTTATTTGTGATACAATTTTTTTATAAAATTTGGAGATAACATCAAATGTCCGATTATTATTCAGACCCGTATCAAAGCGATTACAAAGTTTGGCTGTTTGGCGGAATATTTCTCCTGATTATATTTTTGGCATTTTTCGGCACCGGATGCTATATGCTTGCAAGACAAATTCAAGCAACTCGGTTTATAGCTGTTGAGTCGGTGGTTGTCGACCACAAAATTATTTATGAAAACGATTCCGATAAACATTTAGGTCCTCATTCCAAGCGACCCACTTATTACGATATAGTCGAATACGAAATCGACGGAAAAAAGTATAGAAAAACCGCCGATACCCCATCTTCCGCCAACACTCCGCCCGACGACATGGGTAAAACAATTACCATTTACGTAAACCGCGACAATCCGACGGACGTCGTTTTCAGAAATTCAACGCATATATTATTGATTACGCTATGTCTGATATTTTCCGTAGGGGGATTCGTTGGCACAGGCTTTATGTTCCGTAAAGCGTATAAAATAAAAAAAGACGATTAAAATTTGCGCAGAGATTGATAATAGTTAAACTTTCACTTTGACTGGTTAAAAATAGTCATAGGTTTTATATATGCAAGTACGTGTTAGTTTTACGTACTTTTTGTGCCGACAACGGCGCAAGCTTGCTTGACGCTTTTGCGCTGGATCATCGAAATACTCGCCTACGGCTCGTGGCGTTCGCAAGCCTACTGCTTGCTCGGCTGAAAACGTAGCGCTCCGTAATACTGCGCTTACCCTGCGCTGCGCTTGGGACGAATCTCACCGCTTCCGCCATACTATAACGTGTTGAACGCCCACAATTCAACACGTTATTTTTATGCTTTTTTATTTTCGTACGGCAATCGAACTTTATACAGTAAAAAAACCGAGATTGTAATTCGCCAAGCGTTATTTTCGGAATTAGCGCAAAATGACAGTACATAGACTGCTTTATAAAATAATTTGAAATTACGATATAGCTATTGAATACGATAATAATATTTTCCCGTAATCCGTTGACTTTTCCCGTAAAAATGGGTATACTTTACGGGAAAGGGGTGGGCGTTATGAGAGTATTCGATTATTCTAAACTTACAAATTGCAAGTGGGATACTGAAATAGTAAATTATATTGCGCAAATTTACCGAATGAAAGGTATGCAAGATTTGTATCTAAAACAAAACCCCGCTCAATTAAACAGGTTGGTGGAAATTGCAAAAATACAAAGTACCCAAGCATCCAACGCTATAGAAGGCATTAGCACGACAAGCACTCGGTTAAAGCAGCTATTGCAAGACCGCGCTTCGCCGAGAAACAGGGACGAAGAAGAAATTGCCGGTTACCGCGATGCGTTAAATGTAATACACGAGAATTACGAATATTTACCAACTACCCCGAATTATATTCTGCAATTGCACAAGATACTGTATTCTCACAATACAAAAAAAGCAATCGGCGGCACCTTCAAAAATGTACAAAATTTTATAAGCGCAACAGACGCGAACGGAAATATAGTCAATTTGTTTACTCCGCTCGCTCCGCACGAAACCCCCGTTGCCATCGAACAAATTTGCAACGAACTGAACAATGCGCTTGCACACAAGGACGTCGATCCGCTTATTTTGATTCCGACGTATATTCACGATTTTTTGTGCATTCATCCGTTCTTGGACGGAAACGGCAGAATGTCGCGGTTATTAACAACGTTGTTGTTATACCGTTGCGGTTTCAGCGTCGGTAAATATGTTTCGCTTGAAGCAAAGATAGCCAACAACAAAGATTTGTATTACGATGCGCTGTATGCAAGTCAGCAAGGGTGGCACGAAGGCAAAGACAACGCAACTCCGTTTATTAAATATTTGCTAAGCACCATTTTCTCCGCCTATGTGGATTTTGAAGATCGTATGGATTTAGTAAGCGACAATAGCTCTGCTTTAAGTATTGTAAAATCCGCCACCGGAAATAAACTGGGGAAATTCACAAAAGCCGAGCTAATGGAACTGTGTCCTTCTCTATCGGTCAGCTCGATAGAAAAAGCGTTAAAAGAATTGGTTATCCAACAATATATCCAAAAACTCGGAAACGGAAAAAATACGTATTACGTACGGTTGAAAATAGAATAATCCCGTCTACAATCGGCAGAATCTCCGCCCCTTGCGGGGGCGGGGTTTTTATTTTCGACAAAAAATCAATCGGCGCAAGCGTTAAACTTTGCTGTCTGTTTGCGTCCCCAATCGACAATAGCGTTTTATCGGTATTTAAGCCCTTGGGACGGTCTTTGCCGCGCGGAAGATTGTGCCGTAATTAACCGCTCTTATCCCGCAAAAACGTCTAAAAGCAAATTGTGTTGATTTTAGAAAAAACGTGTAGTATAATACAATAAAGGAGATAAGCTTATGTCATAAACTCTTAATATAAAAACAGACAACTGTCCGCAAAACCATCCCTGCCCCGCTGTCAAGGTCTGCCCCGTAGGAGCACTGTCCCAAACAGATTACAACGCGCCCGTTATCGACCGCACCAAATGCATACGCTGCGGAAAGTGCTCGTCATTTTGCCCCCAAAAAGCGCTTGTATTGGAATAGCGGCAAAAACGGTTGCACAATCGGCTCGTTGCGTCACACTGCCGTATAAGCATAATGCGAACCTGCTAAAAGCAGATTTGCATCAGCGCGCAGATAAACCGCGCCGCAGGCAAAAAGCAAACTCGGTTTATTCCTTCGTTCTTACTTCAAACCGTACTTAACTTCCAGTTCAAGTAACATTTTGTTGTCTATTCCGTCATGTTGCAAAATCAGTTCCAAGCACTCAATGTAAGCGTAAATCTTACCGAGCAGAAACTCCGATTCGTAACCGCCGCAATACTCGTCCCACACTTCGTCCAACCAAACATACAACTTCTCCACAAAATACGACATTATATATTGCTTATTCATTGCGATCCCCCCCCCTTTGTTAATCTTTAGTATGAAATAGCTTACGGCAGAAAAGCGGAGCGCGTCCCTTGCCCGCGCGGCGCAATTAGAGCACCCCCCCCCCGTGCCGAAAACACTATTTGCCATTTCTACTGCCGCTTGCTCCCGTTTGTTAACTATTTCCGACAAATTGTTACATAATATTACAAAAAAATAAGACCGTTGCCAATCAACAGTCTTATTTTTGTAAACATTGTTTTACGGAAGCATACTTTCGATAATTTCCGTCAGTCTTTCCTGAGCGTTGCCGACGTCTATATTTAAGTAATAAACATTTTTATTGTATTCGAACATTGCTCTCGTATATAAAACGTCGCTACTGTATTTAACCGAAACGTTACGAACGCTTGTCGTATTATTGCCCGTGTGATAAATTTCCAGTATATCAACTCGCGTTCTATTATCGGTTATATACAGCGTTAAAATTTCGCCCGTTTCGTTGTTTACGATAGTTTCCATGAAAAACACTACATCGTTCGGGTCTTCATTTATATGGCCGTAATCCGTTTTAACTTCTTCGGCAATATCGTACCAATCGACAACAAGCAAATCTCGGTTATTCGACAAAAAATAATCTTCGAGATTCTGTTCCAGTCTTGCAACCGTATAGTGCTCAAAATCACTAAATCGTATCTTCTCGCCGCCGAGAGTTAACGGCAAAACGATAGACAGCGTTATAACGCATACCAAAGCTGCGGCAATGGCGGTCCATCTCCTCCACACTTTGGGTTTAGCCGCAACGGGCGCGGGGGCGGGCGGATTGTCGGGAAGATCGAGCTCCGACTTGATACGCTGCCACAGCCTTTCCTTGGCTTCGGGGTTCTGCTGTTCTATCAGTTTGTGAATTTCGTAGTCTTTCATAATGCTCCTATTGAATGTTTACTATGTACGCCGCTTCCGTATCGGCGGAATCTATTTTATATAATCCAAACTGCGTACCAGTTTTACCTATCGCGGCATACAAATACGTGTCAGTACGAAACAGTCCGCTACTGTTATAATACTGATATTGAACATATCCGAATACCACCATTATGTGCGCGCTGTTGATATTTATTCCCACATAAATATCTCTATTGCCTTCTTCCGACATTTGATATACCGTAGTCGGCAAAGCAAACAACGCAATTACCTTGTTATTATCTATTGCATTTCTACACTGGGCAAAATCTATTGTTTTGCCGCTTTTAACGCTTTGATAATTTACTTGATAACCTTTACCGTTTATGTAGCTTGTAAGTCCGTTAAGAAAATCCGTACGGCTCACGCCAACGTCGTCTACATTGGTACGCATAAGCGTGTACAGTTCTCTCGTTAGCGCAGGAACATATACGGAATCCTGAATACGATACTTGCCGCTTGCAGTATAATACGAAGTCCAGTTAGGAATCATATTAGGATAGTATTTGTCATAAAACGCAACAATCTCCGAACCGGCTACCGCGCCGCAGGCATTGGTTATATCGGGAGTACCGTAATAGAAAGGGCAATTTCCGTCAGTGAAATTTTGCGCCGTAGTAACTTTTTTTGTATAACTTACCGTTTCGTTGGCATAGGTTGAATACAGCTGCGAATCGGCATAGCGAGTTTCCGCGTTGTTGCTGCCCGTCCACGCTCCGAAAACGGAAACAAACGCGAGCAGTATTGCAACGATAATAAACGTCTTAGTTCTTGTCATTAGTATAAATCTCCAATTGTTTAATGCATTCTATATACCGAGCAAATTGTAATTTAGTTTACTCGTCGTCCATATAATTTTTCAATTTTTTGCAAATCCTTTTTAACCGCTTGCAAACGGCAACCTTGGACACGACGTGATCCCTGCCGATTTCTTCCTGAGTTTCGCCCAAGAAAAACCAACGGTAAGCAATCGACCTATCGGGCTCGTCCAACACGCTTAGTATCGAGTTGAATTCCGCATCGGCAAATTCATCGCGCAAGTAACGCAACTCCAAATTTTTGCGGTATTCTTCTTCGAGAAATGCGGCGCGTTTTTCTGCGGCGTTTTTGGAAAGAGCTACGTTCTGAACGATTTTGCACAGCCAATTAAAGCCGTCCTGTTCGTAATCGAAGGACTCGTTGTAGGTGTAAACCTTCTTGTACGCTTCCGAAAGTACATCGTCGACAAAGTCTTTGTTAGACAAATACATAGCCGCAGTAGAGCGCAGATGGTTGGCGGTCATTTTGTACAGTTCTTCGAACTGTGCTTGGTCGCCTTGTTGAATTTTTAGCAAGCATTCGTTAACTTCTTTTACATATTTCGACATAATGTTATCTTTTCCGCATTGTGATAGGTTTATTTTATCATTGTAAAAATAATTTATCAAGCGATATATAAAAGTTGTTACCTTTCTCGGCAAAAAGTACGTGTTTTTTCGAAAAAACAGAGCCCGATTGCGTTCGAGCTCCGTTTTCCGACACAAATTTGTACATAAATCATCATTGCTATTTACCGCGGGAGCGCAGAACCAACGATACCGTTTTAAGTAAATTGGGTATATCGAGCGGTTTTGTCAAATGTTCGTCCAAGCCGTATTCCAAAGATAGCTTACGATCGCTTTCGAATGCGTTGGCGGATAACGCGATAACGGGCACGCTCGCTTTCGACTTGTCGGGCAATCCGCGTATTTCCTTGGTTGCTTGCCGACCGTCCATAACGGGCATTTGAATATCCATCAAAATCAGAGCGTATTCGTCGGCGCGGCACTCCGTTATCCTGTCCACCGCCTGCCGTCCGTTCATCGCCGTATCTATAACAAAGCCGATATCTTCCAATATTTCCCGCTCTATTTCCAAATTGATTTCATTGTCGTCCACAAGCAAAATCTTGCGCCCGTTAAACTCCCGAACCAATTCTTCCGCGGTGAACGCCAGCCTTTCGCCCGTTTCCACAGTGGGCAAATTGAGCGTTACGGTAAATCTGCTGCCCTTTCCTTCGTCGCTTTCCACTGCTATTCTTCCGCCCATAGCGTCTATGTATCGCTTGGTAATCGTCAGGCCCAACCCGGTGCCGAATACTCCGCTAAATGTCGTATTGCGTATTCGCTCGAACGGCTCGAAGATATGCTCTAACGAATCCTTGCTTATTCCGACTCCGTTGTCGGTAACGGACAACTCGTAAACGGAGTATCCGTTGGGAAGCCGCTGCGTTTCCACTGCCGCAATTGCCACGCTGCCGCCGTTTTCCGTATACTTGACGGCGTTGCTTACTATATGAAACAGCGATTGCTCCAGCTTGTCTCCGTCGCATATCACGTCAAGGTTTGTAATTTTCGACACGTCGCAAGTAACGTTAAGCCGCTTGTCGCCCGCCAACGTCAAAGCATAATCGTACGCCTTGCGTACAATTTGCCCTATATTATACTCTGCGCCGACAATCTCCGTTTCGCTGGATTCTATTTGCGAGATTGCAAGCACTTTGTCTATAAGTTCCAGCAATTGCTGACCCGACGCGTCAATCTTATCCAAGTATTCGCGCGTTTTGGCGTCCGCGCCGTGTTTTGCCAATGCGGTATACCCGAACACGGCGTTTAGCGGCGTACGCATATCGTGCGACATATTAGACAAAAAGGTATTCTTGGCAACGTTCGCCGACTTGGCGTTATTGAGAGCTTCTTCCAACACTTTCATTCGGTTCAAGTCTCGGCGTATTTCTTCTTCGATATTGCGCGAGCCGATAACTATCTGAGAAATATGCTTTTCGCTGCCGACGTTAACGACGCGCAGCTGCATATGATATATTGCTCCGCCTTCCACAATGCGGTAATTTGTAAAAAATGTCTTATTGTCGGAAAGCTTACGCTTGATATACGCGCGGTCGGTAGCGCGCAAAAACGTTTCCATATCGTCGGGATACACCCATTCGGCTGCGTATCCCTTTACATACGGCTTAAACGCGCGCGGCTGATTCGTCTCGTCGAACTCACTTTCAACGCGGCGGCTTACACGATAAGGCAGCATTTTGTCAGTGTCGATATCCACATACAATATAGTGTCGTAATTGACGGACAAACCTTCTATTACTTCCAACCTGCGCAGATGCTCCTGATTGATAAGCTTGCGCTCCTTGTCGTATTCTTCTATTAAAGTTTGAATCTTGTGATCTTTCTCGCTGATTAACGCCGCGGTTTCTTCCATACGGCGGTTTCTTTCTTCCGTTACGTCGCTGATAAACACGTAAAAAATGCCCCCAACGGCTTCGCTTTGCACAAAGTGTCCGTAGTCTTGCACCCAACGCACGGCGCCGTCTCTGCGGCGAATGCGATACTCGACATAATCCATCTTGTCTTTGTTTTGCGCAATCTGCCGAGCAATACTGTTCTCCACGGCTTCGAGATCGACGGGATGAACTATTCCCTTGAACGAATTGCCCGTATGCTTTCGAAATTCCTGCAACGAACGGCATTTGAAAATTTTGATAAGCGCTTTGTTGGCGTAAATAATATCTTCGTCGCCGTAGGCGCGGTAAATCAAAAATCCGCCGGGAATTTCGTCGATAAAATTGACGAGCGCCGTCGCCGTCCGTTGGTCGAGCGAATCGGAAACGGACTCGTTAACGTCGTTGTTCGAGCCGAGATATTCCAATATAAGCTCTATAAGAATGCCTTGAAATCCGCGTTCGTTCATAGCTGTGCGATTCTCCGTTGTCGTCTGTAAAAAATTTTAATATAACTCGGATACTTTTGTCAATATTTCGTATAAACTTTTTTGCGTTTTTTGTCTGCGAAGGCTTTTTGCAAAAGCTTATTCTTGCACGAATATAACGGCAAAATAGTATTAGCGGCGACAAATAGGCGTATACTAAATGCGAGGTGTATTATGCGTAAGCTTGCGGAAAAGGTTGTAATTGTAGCGCAAATATGTATTACATTGGTATTTGCCATAATTACGCTGCTAAATATGACGGCAGTATTCCCCGAAAACGAAATAGCCGTCAACAACGGCGTTTTGACGTCTCTTATTATCGTGCTGTTTTTGCTTTATCTCGGGCTGTCGGTCTATCTGATATACGTCAACTTCTCCGAACGCGAAAACGTCAAACAGGTGCTGCTGTTCTGCGACAGCGAAAGCGCCACCCGTACCACGGCGAAAGTCGTAAAAAACATTGTTAACAGCTGCGCGAAGCAAACGACCGGTATTACGGTACGCAAAACGAAGATTCGCTCCGACGAGAAAAAGGGCTTTGCCATTACTCTTAGGGTAAACGTAAACGCAGATAACGTCGCGGAAACGATAGATACCTTCCGCTGTCTGCTTGCCGACAGCTTCAAAAACACATTGGGTCTGTCGTTCAATACCATTAACTTCGAAATAAACAAGCTGCAAACGCGGTACGTGCCCAACGTCCCCACAGCGGAAGAAAAGGCGGAAAAATTGGGAGACCAACGGGAAGTAACCGCGGAAATTTACGACAATCCGTTGGATAACGAAATAGAATTGAACGCGCCCGACGAAGAACAAAAAGACGAAACAACAAACGGCGAATAAACGACGCTGCGTGCGTACGCTTCGAAATAACGTTCTAAACGTAAAATAATTAACGGCTTAAAAGATATTTTAAGCCGTTTTACATATCGCTTTATTTGAATGCCTGCGCGGTAAATTCCTTGAATTCGTCAAGCGTCATCCTACTGTCCGCAAGCTTTTGAAATTTGTCGTTGAACCTGTCTACCATATCGCACGAAAGATTTATCATATAGCGGCACACCTTTTCGCTGACTATGCTTTCCATAAAGGGAACGATAAGCTTAAACGCGATATACCCATCGTTAACGTCCATCTCGAAACTGCCGTTGAGCATAGCCCAATTGGCGATTATTACCGCCTTGCACAATTCGTCGATCTTATCCTGCGGTACGGTATAAGGCATACCCGACTTGAGATACATAACCGAGCGATCCGCGTCCACCTTGATATACAATTTCATAGACAGATCTTCGCCTACCGCCGACGTGCGCACGACTAACTTGTCTTCTTCCTTGCTGTAATGCCACTTGATATTGTCCAAAGTGGCGCACAGCGTATTATACATCGATTTCGCTTCCGATTCCTTGCTCATAACGAATCTCCCTGTTTTTCATTGCTTAAAGCATATCATAATTTTTGCCTATTTGCAACGTTTTTTTCTTTTTAAGGCGTCTATTCGAACAAACGCTCCGTGCTTAACCGTATATCGTTGCCAAAAAATTCGATTTAATATATAATATCGTACACGAACCAACTTAACGCACATTACATAACTTATCGCGTGACACGATGTAATGGCGAGTAATTGATAGCAGTTAGTTGTAGATAAACGCAGTTAATGGTTGTTCGTATGCTATGCCAAACTGACAAAAGTCCCAACGTAGATGAGGCGAATCGGGCGATTGGAAAAATATCGGGCTTACATACTTCGAACTCTACAAAGGAGAAAGAATGAAAATAGAAAACAAAACCTTCGCAGAAGAACGCGCGCTGTACAATCTTAAAAATGCGACCGTTGCCAAATGCCGTTTCGCGGGAATGGAAGACGGCGAATCCGCGCTTAAAGAATGCCGCGATTTTATTGTGGACGATTGCGACTTCTATCTGCGTTACCCGTTGTGGCACGGCATCAACTTCGAGATGTCGAACTGCCGTATGTACGACACCTGCCGCGCGGCCATGTGGTACGACCGCAACGCTCGGCTTGTAAAATGCAGTATTAACGGCATAAAAGCCTGCCGCGAATGCAAAAATCTGACGCTTGCGGACTGCGACGCCGACTCGCCGGAATTCGGCTGGAAATGCGACAGCGTTACCGTTACGGGCGGACATTACGTATCGGAATACTTTATGTTCGAAAGCTCGAATATCAAGTTTACAAACGTAGACTTCAAGGGCAAGTATTCCTTCCAATACGTGCAGAACGCAGAAATAGACGATTGCGTATTGGATACGAAGGACGCATTTTGGCACGCAAAAAACGTTACGGTGCGCAACAGCGTAGTTAAAGGGGAATATCTTGCTTGGTATTCGGAAAACGTAACGTTTATTAACTGTACCATTACGGGAACGCAGCCGCTGTGCTACTGCAAGGGGCTTACTTTGATTAACTGCAAAACGGAAGGGTGCGATTTAGCTTTCGAGTACTCCGACGTGAAAGCCGATATCGTCGGACGTATCGATTCAGTCAAGAACCCGAAGTCAGGCGAAATTACCGCCGACGAAATAGGCGAAACGGTGTTGGAAAGCTCCGTTACGAGCAGTAACTGCTTAATTAAAACGCGCAAATAAATTATTGTAAAATTTTTACCGAAATTTAACCCAAACAACATAAAAAGCCCCCGCTTTGTAAATAATCAAAACGGGGGTTTTATACTATGAAATGTTTTTCCTGCAACAACGAAATAGACAACAACGACTACTGCATATGCACAAAATGCCGTCAAAGGTCCTGCCCTAAATGCGCGGAGAAAAACGCCTACGTCTGCTCCGAATGCGGCGGCGATATCGCCTATTTGTCCTGACGGTTACAGCCTTTCGGCAATTTCCGCCACGTCGCCCGCACCCAAGATAAGCAAAACGTCATTCTTCGTTACGGTTTGTTTAATCCAGCCGACTGCTTCGTCGAAATCGGCGACGTACGTTGCGTCTTGCCCGTTGTTTGCCGCAAGACAAGCAAGCGTACGCGAATCCGCGCCGTCGATTGGCTGTTCACGTGCGGAATATACGGGCAAATACGCCACCTTGTTTGCCTTGGCAAAGCAACTTACGAACTCTTGCAAAAACGCTTTGGTTCGCGTATACGTGTGCGGCTGAAACAAGCATATTACCCTGCCGCTCGTTACGCTTGCCGCAGTGTCTACGGCGCAGGCTATTTCCGTAGGGTGATGAGCATAATCGCGGACGATTTTGCATATGCCGTCGCTCTCCGTCCAACGCCTGTCTACGCCGTCAAATCTCGACAGCGCCTGCAAAACAGACTTCGCGGGGAGTTGAAGCAAATCTGCCACAGCCATTACCGCCGTAGCGTTGGCTACGTTGTGCCTGCCCGGAACAGCAAGGCGAACTTCCTGCGGTTTGCCGCCGTAGTACACGCAAAACTGCGTATTTCTGTCGGTTATACGGATGTTTTCCGCCTTGATATCGTCGTAAAAAATGCGCTTTGACCGAACGTCTAAATACTCCAATTCTCGCGGCAGCACAACAGCGCCGCTTGAAGATACGTTGTTCATAAACGTACGGAACGCTTCGCGGATATCTTCCTTGCTTGCATAGCAATCGGGGTGGTCATACTCGGCGTTGACGCATACGCATACTGTGGGGTTAAGGTTAAAAAAGCTGCGGTTGTATTCGCACGCTTCGGCAACAATTACGCCTTCGCCCAAGTAGCAGTTGTTTCCGTGGTACACACCGCCTATTAAGGCTGTGTGCGCAACGCCGCATTGGGACAAAATTTCGTGCAGCATTGCCGTAACTGTGGTTTTGCCGTGCGTTCCGCAAACCGCTATGCGCGTGGGAAAGGAATTGAAAATTGCGCCCAGCAGCTGCTCGCGCAAAATTACGGGGATATTGCTTGCCAAGGCTTGTTGAATTTCTACGTTGTCGTTATGTACCGCGGACGTGCGTACGACCGTTTCGGCGTCGGCTACGTTGTTTTTGTCGTGTCCTATACTTATTTGTACGCCCGCCCTTGCCAAAGCTTCCGTTCTGTCGTTTGCCTTACGGTCGCTGCCCGTAACGCGGTAGCCGTTGGCGGCGAGATATTGCGCCAAACCGCTCATACCTATACCGCCGATTCCGACAAAATGCACCTTGCGCGGGATATCTTGCAGTTTCATACTGTAATATATGAGCCGCCCGCATAAAAAGTGAGCGTGAATACCGTAACGCAATTACAAAAGCAGCCGAGAAAAATCTCGGCTGCTTTGGCATATTGTTTATTCCGCGGCGATTCTGTCCGCATATTTGCTCCAATACTCGTCCTGAGTGTACTCTTCCAAATGCTTTTCGGCAACAAGTATAGTTAGATTGCTGACGTTGCCGAACAGCTCTCCGTCTGCCTTGGGCGGCTTACCCTTGAAGTGGATTGTAAAATTGTCGTTGCAGTCATTGAAAGCTCCTTCACCTATGCTTTCCAGCTTTTCGTCGAAAAACACTTCCGTAAGGCTTGAGCACGCACCGAAGGCTTCGTCACCGATTGTTTTCAAGCAATACGGGAAAGTTACCGTTTCCAAGCTTTCGCACCCGTAAAACGCCTGTCGCTCGATTGTGGTCATTCCGTAGGGGAATTCGACTGTTTTTAACCTTTTGCAATTTCTAAAAGCAAATACGCGAATTTCTTCAAACGTAAGAAAATCGTCGTCGGTTAAGTAAGGATTGTTCTCAGCCTTGTAATACTCTATTTTCAAGCTTTTTATATTAGTATTTTCAAATGCCTTTGCTTCTATTGATCTCACATAATATTCTGAAGAACGCTTTACGGTTCCTTTTATAATCAAATCGTTCTCTTCCGCTCTTAAATCAAACCCATTTACGGTTAATATACCTTCCCAACATGTGTATGCTATACCGTTTTCTACGAACTCTCTTACATAATGGCAACCCGACAAGCAACACAGCAAAAAGCTCAACAATACAATAGCCGTCAAAATTTTTTTCATAGTTATGCTCCTATAAGTACTTGGGTATTGCTAACAACATATCCCAAAGAGCCTGTAACAAGTCATAATTCGATTTCAACCATTCGTCAAAGCAGTTATATACGCATCAGATTTTTCAACGTATCAGACGCTATTTCTTTTACAAACTCTAAATCGGACGAATCCAATTCATAGCCGTCACTTTGGCGTTTTTCGATTAAGTTTAGTATTCGTAGGGCTTTTTCTTTATTCTCGCTATCTTTACTGTTTTGCAGACACTGCTTATAGTAGTCGGCTGTTCCGTTTGCGATAGTTTAAGATTACATACCCAAAGCCAAAAATACTTTTTACTCACAATATCTTCGTGGCGTATTTTATCTATTTCTTCTAAAAACTTATCGTAATTTTCCAATTCGAAATTTGCAACGGCTAAATATGCACGACCGTTATCCTTTGCTTTTTCATCCAAATAACGGGACGTCAAACATTTTTTGTAATTTTGACGGTTAGCAAGAAATATTATTAGAACAACTAAAGCTTCCAATAAAATAAATGCGGCTAATACTACCCACCATTCCCATTGATAGTCGGTTTTCTCGTTCGTTATTTCAACTACTTGGACAAAAATAAATACCGCCAAGATTGCTATTATACCAATGATTATCAGTGTTCTTTTATTTTTCATAATATTCCCGCGACAATAGCTACAAAAAAGATAACGATATTACTTCAAGTATACATAATACGGCAAATCATTGTCAATATATTTATTTATAAAGAATATTAAATCAAGGTTTAGGAAAACATTATTGCTTGCTTGAATGAATAGCTACATTTACTTTTTCTATTGTTTTATACATATTAACAGTTACTTTTCCGTACGACAACGCACGCCTGTAATAAAGTCCGACATCATTGTTTAAGGCGCTGTCGACATAAAATATTATGCGGTCGGAATTCATTATCATCTTGTCAATTGAATAATCGATAGACCTTTGTTTTTCTTTGCTGTAACTGGGATAAATACAAATCAAATCGCAGTACTCGTCCAATACGTCCTGCGTTATTTTTTTACAATCCGCCACTACCAAACACAGCTTGACCGGCAAGACGGTTTTACCAATCAACTCGGCTACGCATTCCCTTACAATATCGTCATATCGATTTTTATTTCCGCACAAGACGGTTAATTCGTCCTTGGTTGAGTAAAAATTCAAATACCACTTTATACAGCTTTTTAATTTATCGATATTGCCGTCGATTTTATTTTGTCCTATAAAAGCCAGTATCATTGCGCACCATTCTCCTTTTTAACATAATACGACAAACTATCAAATTATGCAAGTAAATATGTAGATTTATCTTCGTATTTTCATATCGCTCGTCAAATAGAATGTATGTAGAAACATCTACATATGGGGTAACGATTATGACCGTAGCGCACGCGGTAGCGGAAAGAACGAGAGAATTGCTTAAAAAGAATAATTGGACTCAATACTATCTGGAAAAAGCAACAGGTATCCAACACGGAACAATGCAAGGCATTATGAACGGCAGGACAAAAAGCGTTTATTTTAATAACGTTATCTTAATTGCCAAAGGATTCAATATGACCATAACAGAATTTGTAGATTGCGAGATATTTCGCTCGGAAGAGCTGGAACTTGAATATTAGAATATAATTACATTAACAAGAATGAAAAGACAATAAAAAAAGGAACCGCTTGAAAGCGCACTTCCCATAGGGAATAAAAACTAAAATTTTATAAGAGTTGCACTTTCAAGCGAGGCAATACGGTATTCACAATCAAGTGAGTACCGTATTTTATTGCAAAATGGCTCTAAAAGTGATATAATATATTTGCTCAAACAGAGCGATAAACAGTAATTTGACGGAGTAATTTATGAATTTTGAAATTTCAAATAAAAATGGCATTGTTTGTGCGGTTGTAGATAGCGATGAACAAGTTATTTATGACGAGCAATCCGCTTTGGATTTGTTAATAAATGCAAAATATAATGCTGGGACGAAAAATATAATTATTGACAAAAATTTGATTATAGAAGATTTTTTCATTTTGAGTACGGGGCTTGCGGGTGCAATTTTGCAAAAATTTATAAATTATGGTGGCAGAATTGCGATTTACGGCGATTTTACAAAATATACAAGCAAACCGCTAAAAGATTTCATTTATGAAAGCAATAAAGGCAAAGATATTTTCTTCGTTCCGTCAAAAGAAGAAGCAATTATAAAATTGTGCAAATAAATTACAATTTATCGGGCAGATAGCAAATGGCAGATTGGTTTACAATAGATAAAATAGACGATACGACATATATCATAAGCGAATACCGCCACCCCGAAGAAACGCATTGCTACCTTTTAATCGGTAGTGAGCGTTGCTTACTGATTGATACGGGACTTGGCATAGGTAACATTTACGAACAAGTACGCAAATTAACTGTCATGCCCATAACGGCTGTTGCTACTCATATCCATTGGGATCACATCGGCGGACACAAGTATTTTCCCGATTTCTATGCGCACAGAGTCGAATTGGATTGGCTAAATGGCAAATTTCCTTTACCTATTCAAGCGGTTAGGAATATGATTGCCGAAGGCAATTTACCAGAAGATTTTGACATTAGCGACTATACAATCTTTCAAGGAACGCCGACAAGGATACTCGACGGTGGAGAAATTATTGATTTAGGCGATAGACAAATCGAAACTATACATACGGCAGGACATTCGCTCGGACATCTTTGCTTTTGGGAGAAAGAGCGCGGTTATATCTTCACTGGCGATTTGATTTATAAGGGAACTTTATTTGCAAATTATCCGTCCACAGACCCCGAAGCGTATTTGCAATCGCTCGAAGTAATAGCGGCATTACCGTCAAAAAGACTGTTCCCCGCACATCACTCGCTTGACATTCAACCCGAAATTGCAATTAGAATGAGAGATGCTTTCTGTGAATTGAAAACGCAAGGCAAGCTACATCACGGTGCAGGAACATACGATTACGGCGATTGGTCGGTGCGGTTATAACTATTCGACAAAATCTCTCAAAAATTGCAAACATTTGTTTTGAATATCCATTGACAAGTGTATCTATATAGTGATATAATACAAACATACGAATGGCAAGTTCGTATGTTTTGTTATACGCGATTTAGCGTATGAGAGCGGTTAAGACCGCTATTCGGAAGAACGGAAAGAAAGTAACGGTATGAGTTCTTCCACCCCGAGCCGTCGCAAGACGAGCGACGACAGGGTTTTGTTGTTATACAATTCGTATGACAGCAAGCGACGAAGTGCGTCCGGAGTTATCCTATAAGTTTTTGAAGGGTAGCGTTGATGGTCTATTTTGTTGTACAAATTTTTAGGTAACGACAACTCATAAAATTCAATAGAATGGCTAACCACCATAGAGCAAAATGAAATGCTAAATACGGTTGAAGTCGGTGATTACGTTGAAGTATCAGCGGCTTTTTTGTCGTCTTTTTTCGGTATCTATTCCACTATTATGTTGATGAGCGTCTTACTTGGTCTTAAAGTAAAGGCAATTAAGACACACCGTCAACGTAAGGTTGTGCGTGGACGAAGATATAAAAATAAATCAATTCGGAGGTAAAAACAATGACTATTAGACCGCCATAATCGGCAAGCAAACGGAAAGCAAAAAACAGAAATCAAACTCTGCCGTTCGGACGGACAAAACGGGATATTCGGAGTATATCCATATCTCACTAGGCTACAAGTAGCCAAGTTCGCCCTGCGGGGCTTTCGTCCACACAGCAAAACAACTATTACGGAGGAAACAATTATAAGTTATCAGGTAGTCAGAATAGAACAGTTTAACAAAGGCAGTTTAGGTAAAATCGGCGGCGAAACGGAACGCACTAGCAAGCACCACAGAAACGAAGATATAGACGATGAGCGCACGCCGCTCAATCTCTACTTCAAACGCTCAAGCGGCGGACTGTCCGCACAATGGAAAAAGACAATGCAATACTTGAACGCAACCTTTCGGGAAAAGAAAGATTCCACCGCTTTCGAGGGAATGATTATCACTTCTGACACGGCGTTCTTTGAACGGCTCGGTTGGAAGAAAGGCGAAGATACGCCGTATGCGGTCATAGACTTTTTCAACCGCTGTTACGAGTTCGCGTTACAGGAAATCGGCTATAACGGAACGGATAAAAACGTATTGTCGGCAGTCATACATTTAGACGAAACCACACCGCACTTGCAACTCTACTACATACCCATCGTGGACACCGCAAAGAAAAAAGTCTATGAGAAAGGCACAGACGGAAAAGTAAAACGAAATGAAAAAGGCTCGCCTATTCAGAAGAAAGACGAACACGGTAAAAGCGTGTATGAGTACGTTCCGTTGGAACAACCGAAATTGTGCAGCTCGGACTTTTGGGCAGAGCGCGGCGGGCAGTTGTCTTACGGCAATATGCAGGACAAATTCTACGAGCAGATAAGCGTTTACTATGGTTTGGATCGTGGCGAAGTCGGAAGCAATAAAAAGCATAAAACCAAGTACCAATGGGAAAAGGAACAACAGGAAGCCGAACTTGCCGCATTGGAAGATGAAAAAGCCCACGCGGAAGAAATAATCGAACAAGCAAGCGAAGCCGTTGCCACGCGAGATAAGGCGTTGGAAGAATTGAAACCGTTACAGGGGTATCTGGACGCTTTCCACGAAGCGTTGAACGGCGACCTGCCTTTCTCATCGGGCAAGTTAAATAAAATGCTTATAGGCTTGATGACCGAGTATAAGCGATTGGAAAACGAAAAGAAAATCACGGATAATGACCGAACAAATCTTTTCAGCGAATTACAGAAAGCCGAGCGGCGCATACCCGAATTGGAACAATACAAAGAGTTCGTCGCATTTTTGCACGAGTACGCGCCCGACAAGTTGGACGAAGCCAAGCGCACGGCAACCGAGCGCAAGAACGCACCGAAGCCACCCGTTAAATCATCGAAGAATTGGTGGTCGAAGTAAAAATTTTATAAGATACCGTTCTACTACTCTATTTGATTCCGTTGACATAACCCCTTGAAAAGTATATAATAAGAAAAAGGCGTGTCAATACGACACAATATTTTCGGAGGGTAATTATGAAACCGAGAGCGGAAAAAGATAAGAAGTACGAAGAACGGCACAGAGAAGAACGCAAAGCAAAGAGTTTGGTTTGGGGGACGAGCGTGCCGCGCAAACAAGCGGAAGAAATTAACACATTTTTAATTGAAAACGGTTACACAAAAGTCCGATTGATAGAAGCGGGATATAAAGCATTGAAAGACGAAGTCGCTATGAAAAAGGAAAACGGACAGTAACGACACAAAACCAACCTTATGTGTTCTTCTTGCGGAACGGGAACAAATAACTTGAAACGCCCGATTTCAGACAAGGAGTACTACTATTAAAACGAACAAGACACAAACACCGAAAGCTAATTATTTGGAATACTATTCCGATACGGAAAACGGCTCATTTGAAAGAAGCCGAGAAAAGGTTATCGGGAACACGGTTTATACCGTTATATCCCGTGAAAGAGCGGACGCGACCACAACAGCGTTCGATATTACAAAAAGACTAATCGAACGGAATATAGACGAAGCGTTGAAACCGTCTTATCCTATTCGGTTGTCTCATAAGCAATCGCTTGGGAGTTGCAATTCGGGAGGTAATAAACAATGAATTTGCAACCGACAATTAAATATAAGAAAGTAAAAAACACAGAAGAACAATGGACAGCCTGTTATTGCAGACTGTCCTGCGACGACGATTTGGACGGCGATTCCAACAGTATCCGCAATCAAAAGATGCTGTTACAGAAGTATGCGGACGAAAACCGATTGAGAAACGTAAAGTTTTATGTGGACGACGGATATTCGGGAAGCAACTTCGACCGTCCCGACTTCAAGCGTATGATGGACGACGTGGACAACGGAAAGATACATACCGTTATCGTCAAAGATATGTCAAGATTCGGCAGAGACCATATTCTTGTAGGCTACTACACGAAATACTATCTTGCCGAAGCGGACGTTAGGTTTATAGCAATCTACGACCAAGTGGACAGCGAAACCAACCCCGACGACGATATTACGCCGTTCAAAAATATCTTGAACGAGATGTACGCCAAAGATTGCAGTAAGAAAATCAAAGCCGTAGTACGCGCCAAAGGAAACGCAGGAAAACATATAACTTATATGCCGCCGCTCGGCTACAAGAAAGACCCCGAAGATAAGGAAAAATGGATAATAGACGAGCAAGGCGCGGAAATCGTAAGAGAGATTTTCAAACTCTGTATGCAGGGCTACGGTCCGACACAGATAGCGCGAATACTCACAGAACGCGGAGTTGATACGCCCGTCATCTACTTCCATAAAAACGGATTGCCTACGTCGTTAAAGATAAAGGAAGATTCGCATATATGGGAACAACGAAGCGTTACTTACATTTTGGAAAACTTGGAATATACGGGTTGCACCGTAAACTTCAAGTCGTATAAGAAATCTTACAAATCGAAACGGCGCATTGACGTACCGCGTGAAGATTGGGCGGTTTTCGAGAATACGCAGGAAGCAATCATTGACAAGCAGACTTTCGATACCGTTCAAAAGATACGCGAGAACAAACGGCGTCCTACCGATATGGGCGAGATGAGTCCGCTGTCGGGTATGATTTACTGCGCGGACTGCGGAAAGAAAATGTATCTTTGTAGGTGTACCACTATGAAGCAAGCAGAATACTTCAACTGTTCGTCCTATCGCAAGCAAAAAAAGCGTACTTGCACTTCGCACCAAATAACGGTAAAAGCGGTAACGGCAATCATACAGGACGATTTGCGGCGTACTATCCACTTCGCACGGAAACATAACGAAGCATTTTTACAGGCACTTCGCAACAATGCCGAAGCCAAGACAAAGCAGGAACTCAAAGAGAACCAACGCGAAATCGAAACTTCGGAAGAGCGTATCGGTAAACTTGACAAGATTATAGAGAGCCTATACGAAGATAAGGTTGCGGGGAAAATCTCGGAAGAACGGTATTTGAAAATGAGCGATACCTACGAAACGGAACAAGCCACGCTAAAATCGCGCGTCAAACTTCTGAAAACGGAAATCGAGAAAGCAAAGGCGCAAGACGATAAGATTTTGGACTTTATGCTACTCATACACAAGTACAGCGACTTCGAAGAAATTACGCCCGAAATTCTGCGTTCGTTCATCGACAAGGTAATCGTCCACGAGAAAGCCAAAGTAAACGGACATTACAGACAGACCGTAGAAATCGTCTATAACTTCGTTGGCGAAATAGCCCCGTCGTTCTTCGATGATGAAGATTATTAAAACAAGCAACTAAACCAAGACAAGAGAAAAGGCGTGGCTTCACGCCACGCCTAATTCTCTTTCACCTGCGGCTTGCCTAAAATTCCCTATGGGAACTACGGTAATTGCCGTTCCTTATTTTTTATTATTGAAGTCCGTACTTCTTCTTGAACTTGTCTACGCGTCCGCCTGCGTCTACCAGCTTTTGCTTACCGGTAAAGTAAGGGTGGCATTTATTGCAGATTTCTACCTTTATCGTGTCGGTATCCTTAGTAGTACCCGTCTTAAAGGTTGCGCCACAAGCACATACAACAGTCGCTTCGTGATAATTCGGATGTATACCTTGTTTCATTTCGCTTGTCTCCTTTTATATTTTGGGCTGTTCCCAATATTGCCTGTTAATTATACCCCTGCGCCGCGCATAAGTCAAGCATTTTTTCGTCCGTTACGGATTGACGGGTTGAGCGGGAACGTAAATGTTTGCGGAGTCGCCCGTAACAACGGAAGGCAGCTTGCCGTCCCATACTTCCAGATACTCGATATATTTGAGATAGTCCGCTATAACCTTTATTTCTTCCGCGGTTTTATTTTCAAAGTCTATTACGTAATTGGTTACTTCTTCCGTGGACGTGGCTTCGTCCGCCACAACCTTAAAGCCCATCATGCGCGCCACTTCCAACGATTTAAGTTTAAGTGCGTTAGCTTCCGCCTGAGCCCTTACCTGCACCGCCTGCGCGTCGCCCTGAGCCTTGGCAATATTGGCTTCCGCCGTAAGCTTGGCAACTTCCAACTCCTTTTCCGCTTCGATAATAGCCTTTTTCTTTTCGAATTCCGCCTTTAATTGCTGTTGCTCGGCAATCATCTTGTCTTCAACGGTGGCTTCGAATGCGTCGGAAAAGTCGATATTGGTAATTACCACCGCCACGATATCCACGCAGTAGCCTTCGGTAACCGTATTCTTTATTTCCGTTTCGATTGCGGGGCTGACGGTTGCGCGCGTTTCGATAATGGTCATTGCCGACTTTTGCGACAGCACGGTTTTGGCTTTGTCTATTGCAACCTTGTTGATAAGTCTGTTAAGCTTGTCAAGCCCGTTGTAGTTGTTGGCAATTTCCACGGCCTTGTCCGCTTGTATTTGATACTGCACAACAAGGTTAACGTCCATTGCCTGCGCGTCGGACGAATAGCACATCGTGTCTATTTCTTCCTGCTGCACGGTTGTATCGTATATTTCGTACTGCTTGTTTATCCAAAAGTCGAAGTAGGTGCCTGCCGTACGCGTGTATGCGGCTTTACCCCACACCTTTACTACCGCAACCTGACCGGGCTGAACGGTGTGCAAGCTGAACGGTATTGTCATAAACAGCGCAAACGCGCAGCAAGCCGATACCGCAAAAGCAATAAAACGGGTTTTATTGGCGCGTTTCTTCGTGCGGAAAATTACCGCCGCCGCAACGCAGCCTGCCGTTACCAACGCTAAAAGAATGCCTAAAATAATTCCGATCATATTAATCTCCTTTGTGGCAAAAACCACATTATATTATGCTTACAAGGCAAATTTGTCCAAGCTCCGCCGCGAACAAAGCGTTTACGTAATAAACAAAAACTCATACGAAAAACACTTCGTATGAGTCTCATTTTTCATCTCTCCCGAACGCAATACGCGTTGTGCTGACGGTTAAGAGCCTAAAACAAAGGCAATTACTCCCCCATAATGCCGCAGATTGTCCCATCTGCTTTGCAATATTATATTACCATATTTTGCGGTTAAAGTCAATATTTGCCGCAACGATTTACTATAAAATCGGTTTTAGGATAGCATAAAGCGGCGTTTATAATTTGTTCTTGTTCGGACGGCAACGTGCGCTTTCAGACGTCTTCGGCGCGCCGTTATGCAACGCTTTTTTTCGGCATTTAACCGAACAGGATAAAATCCGCGTCCTTGCCTACTTCTATCGTGCCTATTCTGTTATGCAAGCCCACCATTCTTGCGGGATTGACCGTCCACAGCTTTATGGCTTCGGCAAGCGGCAGCCCCGTAAAGCTTACCACGTTGGCAAGACCTTGATACGCGTCCAAAGTGCTGCCTGCGCGAACGTCCGTCCCCGTAATACGCGCGTCGCCGCCCGTTACCGTTACGTCGTTTACGCCCAGCTTGTACTGCCCGTCCGACAAGCCCGTTGCCATTATACTGTCCGTAATACCTATAACGCGGTCGATGCCTTTAACCTTAACAAGCAGCTTTAATACGTCCTTATTTACGTGCTTGCCGTCGCAGATAACTTCGCAGTAGGCGTTATTAGACGCAAGAGCGGCACCCGAAACGTTCAAACCGTGCCTGTCCATCTCTAACATAGCGTTGCCCCAATGCGTAAAGGAAACCGCGCCCGCCGAAAGCGCCCTGCGAACAGTATCGCCGTCCGCCCCGCTGTGTCCGATGGAAACGTGTACGCGGTGCGCAGTTGCTTCCGTAATAAATTCGATTGCGTTGGGCAGTTCGGGAGCTACGGTAACAATCCTTATAAGCCCGTCGGCAGCTTTTTGATAGTGCAAAAACTTGTCAAAGGACGGCTTTTGCAAATATTGCTTGGGCATAGCCCCGCAAAATTGCTCCGACAAAAACGGACCTTCGAGATGAATTCCCTTTACTTCGGGGTATTCCTTGGCAAGCTTGGCAATGAGTTCCAGCTGACGGCAAATGGTTTCGTCCGAATCCGTCATAACCGTTGGAAACACCGTACCCACGCCGTGCGCAACGTAAAATTCCATTATCTTCTTCATTCCGTCGTAATCGGCGGAGTTGAAGTCGTAGCCGTTTGCGCCGTGGGTGTGAATATCCACCAAAGCAGGCAAAACGTAGCGTCCCGAACAGTCAACCACTTCCGTCTGTTCGTCGGGTACTATTTCCTGCTCTATCGCAATTATGCGTCCGTGATTGGCGGCTATATCCACCCGTTTGAGCTTGCCGTCTATAAGCGCCGAACCGTTTTTGTACAATATCATACGCAAAAACTCCTTAAACCGATTAACTGTATTTTACCATAATGCGTTGCCGCAGTCAAACAAGTTGATTTCTCCGCTTGATACAAACAGTTGAGTTCGCACACGAAAATTATATGAGACGCAATTTACACTTGCGCGAAACCTTAACGAAAGCTAATATAAATTTTATATGCCGAAGTCGTTGACCGATAAGAAGGCTATCGTTTAGTTTAACAAATTCAACATATCTTTCGGCTGAGCTTGTCAAAAGACGCAAAAAGGTGTATACTGAATTTCGCAATTACAATATAACAGGAGATAGGTTTATGGCTGACATTATGATTGGGACAACCAATCTTACCAAACAGTATAATGGCAAAACGGTTGTAAACAACGTCAATCTCGAAATCGAGCGCGGCGCAATTGTAGGACTCGTAGGACAAAACGGCGCGGGCAAAACAACTCTTATTCGTATGCTTACGGGACTTGTGAAGCCTACTTCGGGCAGTTTTTCTTTGCTTAACGGAGCCGTTCGGCGCGACAACGACGTAGCCGCAATTGTCGAGCGTCCGTCGATTTATACCAACCTGTCCGCTATGGACAATCTAATCGCTCAATGCCAACTGCTCGGCATTGCGGCAGACAAGCAATATCTTGCAAAAACTCTTGCTCTCGTCGGGTTAGAAGACGCGCCGAAAAAGCCTGCCAAAAACTTTTCTCTCGGTATGAAGCAACGTTTGGCAATCGCTATGACGCTTGTAGGCAGACCGCAGCTGCTCTTGTTGGACGAACCAACAAACGGACTGGATCCGCAAGGCATATTCGGCATGCGCGAAGTATTTGTAAATCTCAACCGCGAGTTGGGCGTCACAATATTGGTTTCCAGCCATATTCTATCCGAATTAGGCAAGTTCGCTACGGAATTTTACATTATGGACAAGGGCAAAATATTGGAACGCGTAACCGCCGAACAGCTGCGCGAAGTGGCAAGCAAGCGCGTACGGCTTAAAGTAGACGACGTAAACAAAACTACCGAAGCGTTAAAGCAATACGGAAAAACAACGGTAACGGACAACGACGTGGACCTTTATGCAGATGTACCCGTAACGCAGATTATGCTTACTCTCGCGCAGGCGGGCGTAAACGTTTTAAGCGTTCAGCAAGCCGCGGACGAGTTGGAAGAATACTATATTAACCTTATAAAGCGCGAAAGGCAAGCTAAAATAGACTTAAATAACGGGGGAACAAAACAATGATTAACGTATTGCGGTTGGAATTTTTCCGTTTGAAAAAGAGCAAGCTGTTTTGGATACTTTTGGGCGTTACCGCAGTACTGCCTATAATCACGGCGCTGGTTTCGTCGGTGATACTTTCTATTATAGACGCGGTAACTTCGTCCGGCGCGGGAATGGGTAATTTGGCGGAACAATTCCGCTCGTCCGTTACCACTTCCATTTTGTCCAGTTTGGGTATGGTGGGCTACGGCGCGACGTTGCTGCCGCTTATTACCGCAAGCGTAGTGCTCAGCAAAGAATTTGCAGACGGTACTATGCGTAACGCCATACTTGCCAACAAAAAACGCTGCGAATTGTATTTTTCGTACCTTATTATAGCGTTAACGGTCGGAGCAACGTATATGCTGGCATTTATAATTACGTCGCTGGTAATAATAGCTCCTATTTACGGCTTTGGCGATTTGACTGCGGGGCAAGCCGTATCCGCAGTGTTCTGCTCGTTGGCGCTGGGATTGCTGTCGGTAACCTTTGCGCAAAGCTGCGTATGTATGTTTTTGTTTGCAACGCGCAAGCAATGGGCTACAATACTGTTTCCCATACTTATTACGTTATTGGTGCCGGATATTATGAATACGGTGATAATCATCATAACCACTGTATTGGGGCTGCAAGGCGACGCGCTGTCCTACACGGCTACAAGCTGGGTACCCTTTTACAACGCCACGATTTACGACGCGGGCGCAATAGACGGCGCGCTTGTGGGCAAAATAGCGTTGTATTATTTGCTGTTTACGGCGGTATTTACCGTTTCGGGATACTTCTCCTTTGAAAAGGCGGACTTGAAATAGCACGCAAAACCACGCCCGCCGTTCGGTAACGCGTACTAACGCCTACAAATAGCAAGGCTGCGCCGCATTATATTTTATATATAAAACGCAAAAAACGACCTGAAACGTCAAGCTTTAGGTCGTTTTTTTTTGTTTAATAATTCACTATAAAATTTTTATCCGCTTGTTTTGGCAGTCTGCAATTACGTTTATTTATTTTGCAAACATTGCGTTTAGCTGACGTTCGATTTCGCCGCAGCGTTCGTTAATCTGCTCCGACGTTCCGCTGACCGTTACGTAGCATTTGATAAGCGGTTCCGTTCCGCTGGGACGTATTATCAGTTGACTGCCGTCTTGGGCATTGTAACGCAAAACATCGGAACGGGGCAAATCGTATTGCTTTTGCGTAAGAAAGTCGCACGTTTTAACGACCTTGCTTGCGCCTAATTTTTCTATTGGGCTAACGCGTAAATCGGCAAGCAGTTTTTCTTTTAATTCCGCGCCCGCAGCTCCGTCGAAACGGTAGGAAGTCGTCCTTAAAAAGTAATTGCCGAATTCGCCGTACAGCTCGCGCATTCTGTCGCACAACGTTTTTCCCAAGCGCTTGTAATGCGCCGCGCACTCCGCTACAAGCGCGGCGGCAACTACGCCGTCCTTGTCGCGCACGTAAGTTCCTTTTAGATAACCGCAGCTTTCTTCGAAGCCTAATACGTAGCGGTCGGCTTCGCCCGCTTGCTCCAACTTGTTGATAACGTCGCCTATATACTTGAAGCCCGTCAATACGTCGACGATTTCCGCGCCGTACTTGGCGCATACCGCGTCCACCATAATAGACGTAACAATCGTTTTGACCACGATCGGTCTTGCAGGCAATTGATTCCGTTCGGACAGTTTTGCCAAAACGTAATCGCACAGAAGTATTCCCACTTCGTTGCCTGTCAGCTGTACTATCTTTCCGTTCTCCTTTAAGTCTCTTACTGCCACGCCCAGTCTGTCGGAATCGGGGTCGTTGGCGATGACGACGTCCGAACCCTTGTCGTCGGCAAGAGCCATAACCATGGTTAACGCTTCCGCCTTCTCGGGGTTTGGATAAGAACAGGTGGGAAATCTCCCGTCGGGGAAAGACTGTTCCTGCACTACTTCGACGTTTGCTCCCAGCTTGCTTAGAACCGCAGGCGTTATCCTGTATCCTGCACCGTTTAGCGGAGTATAAGCCACGTTCAGACCTTCCGCATTGCCCAAGCATTCCGCCAACACGCAATTTATATACTCTTGTTCGGCCTGCTCGTCGGTATAGGTTATTTCCTTGCCGAAATAATCTTCGAATACGGGTAGCGGACGCTCGAACATATCCACCGCTTCGATTTGCTCGGTAACAGCAATTGCAGCGGCATCCGTTAATTGACAGCCGTGCTTGTCGTATACCTTGTAACCGTTGTATAACGACGGATTGTGACTTGCCGTGACGTTAATGCCCGCGTCGCAGCCGTAGTATCTTGTGATATAGGACAAGTACGGCGTAGGCATACATTCCTTTGTAATGTAAACCTTTATTCCGTGATAAGCCAACGCAGCAGCAGCCAAACGCGAGAATACGTCGCTGTTAATGCGCGAGTCGTAAGTTACGGCGCAGCTGCCCATGCCGTTGTTTAACATATATCTCGCCAATCCTTCCGTAGCGCGGTAAACAGTGTAAACGTTCATTCTGTCCGTACCTGCGGTCATTATTCCGCGCAGTCCGCCCGTGCCGAACTGCAAATCCTTGCTAAACGCGTTGCGGATATCTTCTTCGTTCATGCTTTTTAAGCTGCGCAGTACTTCGCCGTCCTCAGCATGTTGCAGCCAATAATTATATTTTTCAAAACAGTCCTGCATAATACGCTCCCTATTTCAATATTCCCGACGACAGAAACGCCGTCATAAAAGACTGCATTGCGGCAATATCTTCCGTTCCGCAGGTTTCGCAGGCGGAATGCATAGCTAACTCGGCAATGCCTACGTCGCAAACGCGCATCCCCAACTGCCTTGCGGTAGACAGCCCCAACGTAGATCCGCAACGCAAATTACTGCGATTGTAGTAGTCTTGGTATTTTATATTATTGTCTTTCAGCAGTTTTTTGACAATAGCGGAAGAAAGTCCGTCGGTAGCGTAATTTACGTGATGCTTTATAACCACTCCGCCGTTAAGCGTCGTTTTGTTGCATACGTCGTATTTTTCGGGATGAGCGGGATGCGAAGCGTGCCCGTTGTCCGACGACAGCACAAACCCGTTTTCGCGGGCGTACAAGCGTTCGTTTTCCGACAGACGCAACGCGCAAGATAATGCGTTAAGAACCTGATCGATAAAGGATGGCGAACCTTGGCGCGTTCCGCTGCCTATTTCTTCGTTATCCAAACAGGCGGCGACGGCAATACACTGCGGCTTACAGTTCACAAGCGCGTTGACGCTTGCGTAAACGCTTGTAAGATTATCCAAACGCGCGGAACACAGAAACTCTCCGTTTACCCCGCCGTTAAACGCCTGCGCGGACGGCGTTACGAACAAGTCTGCGTCTAATACGCTGCCGTCAGTTAACGTCGAATATAATTCTTGCTCGCTTTGAGAAAACAACGGCAAAGTGTCCGATTGCGTATTGAACGCAATCCCTTCGTTAACAGTAGGGTTGTGATGAATTGCAAGGCTCGGAATAACCACGTCGTAACCGCTTGTTACAAGCCGCTCTTCCACGCCGTTATCCGTCTCTACAAGCAGCCTTCCCACAACTTTAAGCGGTCTGTCGAAAAAGCTGTACAGTATTGCGCCGCCGTAAGTTTCCGTATTGAGACGGCTGACGTCGCCCGCCGCAAGCTTGTTTCCCTTTATCTTGAAAGAAGGACTGTCGGTATGACTTTCGCAAATGTTAAAAACCTTATTACTGCCCAAACGGAACGCTATTACGGAACTGCCGTTACGCGTTACGTAATACTTGCCGTCCGTTTGCAGCTGCCAATTCTCGCCCGCCGCAAGACGGCAAAAACCGTTGGCTTCGAGATACTTAACGACGTTGGCCGCCGTATGGTACGCCGTATAGCTCGTTTCGAGAAATTCTTTTAATTGCATAGTGTTTACTCCCCCACGCTTGATTATCTTCCGTGTTTTACGCAGTCGACTATGTGTTCGGCATACAACCGCGCCACGTTGACTCCCGTAGTACGCTCCATAGCCGCGAACATTGCATTGCTGTTTACTTCGCAAATAGCGGGTACGCCGCCAAGCAGCACGTCGACGCCGCAATAATCCAAGCCTATTATACGCGCGGCTTTTTCGCAAAGACCTGCTATATCGTCGGGAACGCGCACTGCCGTAGCTTGTCCGCCGTGCTGTACGTTGGAACGGAAATCGACAGCCGATTGCCGCAGCATTCCGCACGCAACCTTGCCGCCTATTACTATAACGCGCATATCGCGCCCCGCGCTTTCGCCGATAAACTTTTGAAACAAATACGGTTTGCTTTTAATCGCGTTTACCGTAGATTGAAGTTGGTTCAAGTCCTTTACCAAATAAACCTGCTCGCCGTAACTGCCGTGGCACTCCTTAACCACAAGCGGAAAGCTCAGCCTGTCGGCTACGAACCGCAAGTAATCGCCGTCGATTTCGCCGTCTTTAACGTAGCACAGCGCGCCCGAAAGAGTCGTAGGCATATTTATTCCGCAATTGGCAAGCGCTATATGCGTAAGCATTTTATCGTCGCATATTTCCGTGGCTCGGGCGGTGTTAAACGTTCTTATTCCGCGCGCTTCCAGCATACGCGCAACGTACTTATCCTTGTCGAAGTATAGCGCGAAATCCGCGTCGACCGAGCTTACTATTTCGCCTTGGTCTACGTAGGTTAAAAATCTGTCGTTGGACACAACCGTGATATATGCGTTAAGACGGCGAAATTCTTCCGTCATGCGCTTGACCTTGTGCTGCTGCACGGCGCTGTTATCGAACGGATTGGTAATTATTGTTCCTTTCATACGGTTAAAATGATAACACAATTCTTTTATACAGTCAAACCGAATAAAACAAAATACGCGCTTTTCCGCAAGGAATCGCGCGTACCGTCGATACCGATCGTACCTATTATTTCTCCTTTATTTCCACTTCCAAGTTAACCTTGAATTCTTCCATCGGTTTGTCGTCCAGCTGTCGGCTGCTGCCGAATTTTTGTCGATACAAATCGTGCAAACCCAATACGTCGAAGTTGTACTCGGTTTGCTTGTCCAATAAAGCCTGCGCCAATACGCGCGCCTGTTCCGTTATGTCGGTGATGGTCTCCTTGGGAATTTCTTTTTCGTCCTGCGCTATAAACACTCCTTCTATATCCGCGCTGTCGTTGCGGGCAAGCTTGGCGTACAGCTTTATTGTGACGGTTATCTCGTCGTCTTTGAGCTTTTTGTTAACCTTCTTGCTGTTGATATTGAGAGTGAGCAGTTTACCCGAAGCCTTGGACGAAAACGTATCCCCCAAAACGGAATCTTCGAACAGCGAGAATCCGCGCATTTCTTCACGGTCGAGCACGCACGCCAATCGGTTTTGACGGAATACGGCGATTTCGTCCATAGCGAAATAGCCTTGGTCTTTATCGGGATTTTGCGGGTCGGAATTGTCCGACTCCACGTACCTGACCTTATTGATAAAACCCGTTTTCAACAAATCCCGCTGACTTAACGCGTACTCCAACATATTGTTGGTCACAATTGCCGTTTTATTGGCTTGATCCTGAACCAACGCCGAAACTGCGAGAGATACGCTCTGCGACAGCACCGAGCCTTTATTTATCAACTCTTCGGCGCTTCCCTGACAGCAAACGATTACCGAGCTCTCCTTAAAACTATCGGAATTGATAAAGTAATCTATTACGTCGGAAAAATCCTGATTTTCGTACAAGTCCTGACCGAGCATAAGTATCAAGCACCTTCCGAGAGAAGCTTCCTTGCCCGTCAGCTCCGCTATGCGCTGTATCGCTTGCCCGACGCTTTGTCCGTTGGCAGATACCGTCTTGCTGAAAGTACCCACCATTTCGCCGCTGCTTCCGGGGCTGACTACTTCGGCGGTAAGCCTGACTCCTTCTTCGCGAAGATCTACTCCCAAACCTATTATTATCGCTCTGTCCCCAATGTTACTGCCGACAAAGCTGGAAGCCACAAGCATTACCGCGACTATTACTATCAAAAATGTTATAATCCGTTTTATATCACTCATTTTTCACCGTCTCCGTCTTTTTATTGGCTAATTTGGTAAGGAATGGCAGCGATATCGGCAAAGCGTATTGAACGAAAGCGAACGGAATCAACCCCCACGCTACCACGGTTGACAATACGGTTTCGGACGATATCAGCATAGGCAGCATTAACGTAAGCGCAATAAAAATCAACGCCACGACGTTTAGCTTGTTCGGATTGAATTCGAACAGTTTTTCCAAGCTTTTGTACGCACAGAAAATAAATACTATTATTTTCAAAAATACCGACGTAAGCCATATCGACAACGTAAGCCAATCCCAACGTCCGTTGGACGAATTGGATACGAAATATACGCCGATTTTGCTCATTGCCAAGTCGAACTCCGACGCCATACTTCCGTATAACGCCACGAAAACGGCGTCCATACATACAGTCAACGCTACGCCCACTGCAAAACCCAACAGTATCGGCGCGTACACTTTGTTGTTTTTTACCTTTATACTGTCCCACACAAAATAAACGAACAGATAATCGGAAAACCAAAAGCCGCGCAAAAACGAATCCCCTATTATCTTGCCCCATCCCGCTTCGCCTATCGGCAGAAGAGAAGTAATCTTTACCTGAGATACCGGCGACAGTACCAAGAATAATACGGAGATGAAAATTATGCCGAACAGCAGCTGCGATGTTCGCGCTATGGCGTTGAAACCGAGCTTTATAGCAAAAAAAGATAAAAACGCTATCGGCAAAACAAACACTATCCAATTGGTGCTTACGTCGAAGGTCACCGCAAAAGTTTTGTAGCAAGACGCCAACAGAATGTTGGCGCGAATAATAAATATTACGAAAAACAAAACCATTACGATTTTGGTAACTACCTTGGATAACGTTTTATCAAGAATAGCCGCCAAGTCCATTTTTCCGCTTTGATTGAGTTTGATTGCCCACAACAAAAAGCACAGGCAAATTGCGTCCCACAAAAAGCCGAAAACCAACACAAGCCAACTGTCGTGACCTACGTCCTTGGCAAGGATGGACGGTAAAGTCAAAAATTTTCCGCCGGCAATGGATAAAAGATACAACAACGCTATCTGATTTATTCCCACTCTGTTTTTATCCATTAGCCTCTCCTTGTTTTGTTGTCCGTAGGAATGGACCGCGGACGTTTCGTCATCTGGGGGACGGGATTTTGTCCTACCGCATCCTGCCTGTCCTGCGGAATATTGGGAGCAAAGGGGGCGAGATAGGGCGTTTTTGCGTATTGCAAAGACGACATATACAGTAATGTGGCCATAAGCGCGAGCGTCACGCCCAACAGTCCCATAAGCCCGCCGAGAAAAGTTATGATAAGCCTTAGCAGCGACAGTACCAGCGTATTGTCCGGCAACGTAAACAGTCCTATGCCGGACAGCGCGCCTATCATTACCGCAGGCGCGCCGAGCAAGCCCGCCTTAACCGCCGCGTCGCCGAGAACAATAGCTCCGACGAGAGACAGCGATATTCCTACCGCCGACGGCATACGCAGGTTGGCTTCGCGCAGAATATCGAAAATAATAAGCACAAGCAACATTTCCGCCATAGGCGAAAATGGTATGGCTTCCGAAGCGTTGAGAATGGTAACCAAAAATTTAAGCGGTATAATCTGATAATTGTACACCTGCAAGCATACATACAGCGCGGGCAGCAACACCGAAGCAAGCACGCTTACAAGCCGCAGCGTTCTGCTTACCACCGTCATAGTAGAGTTTTCGTAGTAGTCGCCCGGGCTTTGCAAATCTTCCACAAAAAGATACGGAACTGTCAATACCATAGGCGAGCCGTCGCATATAACTGCTATACGGCCTTCTAACATTTTGGCGACCGCAATATCGGGCTTTTCAGTTATTCCTATCCTACGGAACAGCGCGGTCTTGTGAGTGTCGAGATACCGCGCCAAATAACTGCTGTCCATAATTCCGTCGGTAGAAACGGACTGCAGCTGCTGAGTTACGCGTTCGATGATAGCTTTGTCGGCGATTCCGTCGATATAGCAAACGCTTACCGCCGTATTGGTATATTTGCCAACGGTCAAATTGACCGTTTTGAAGTTAGCTGTTTTAAGACGCTTGCGCAGAAGCGTAATATTAACCTTGATATCTTCCACAAAGCCTTCGCGCGGACCGCGCAGTACCATCGACGTCGGCGGTTCGATTACGCCGCGCCCGACCGTCGTACGCGTATCGACGGCAATGCATTCGCCGTTATCGAATATCAACGTATAGCCGTTAGTGAAATTTTCCACCGCCGAAGCTATACTCGCAATCTTGACGACTACCGATCCGGTTGCCAACTTTGTACGGATTTCCCGTAAGCTTTCCGCTTGCTTAACATACGCAAGGGGCTGCAGTACATAGTCGCTGACCTTTTTGTCGTCTACCATCGTGTCCAGACAAACGACCGTAAGCTTGATTCCGCAATCTATGTCACGAATTTTGACATCGTCGTCGCCGTCGAAAATTTTAAGAAATTTTTTCAGAGAATTTTCCTTCATACGATAGATTTTTCCGTAATAAAAAACAAAATATACTTGCACGACAAAAAAACAACGACTTTAATCGTTGTTTTTCTCAAAAATTATAATCGGCTATACGGCGAGTTACGGTCGATAACCCATATTCTTTAATAAACTCGTCTAATTTATTACAATTCCGAACAGACGGCTAACGGGTATTTCGCCGAAGGAACGGGAATCGCAGCTGTTCAATCTGTTGTCTCCCATAGCGAAGAAATGCCCTTCGGATACGACGAACGGATTGTCTCTGCTTGTCTCGGATAAGACCTTTCCTATGCCTGTAACGGCAACGGCGGAATCGTTACAGATTAGCCGTTCGGAAACAACAGTCTTACCGCGCTTGTAGTAATCTTCCCGTAATTGCGTACCGTCGGGCGTTTCGATTACCACTCGGTACATATCGTTTCCGTCGGCGCGTTCCACCCACAGCTTGTCCCCCGCTACCGCCACTACGCGCTTGATATACTTTTCGTACTTGCCGCCTTCGGCGCTGTCTTCGGGAGAAGCGAACATAGCGAGAAACTTGTTGTCTACGTCCTTGGAATAAAATACGGCTACCGCGCCGCGCTTGATTGCCGCCGTTTTATTTACGGTTACCACGTCGCCGGCATTGTAGGTGTCGGACATAGATTCGCCGACAATCCTTATATTGGTAAATACGAACAGCCGCAAAATTACCAAAACGATAAGCACCGCTATCGCAACCCAAATGGCTACGTTCAGCGCTCTGTCCACCCGTTTACGCCGAACGTATGTATTTGCTTGTTCGACGGCAGGCTCTTCCGCCGTCGGCAAATCTGCGGTTTGTTCGTTTGCAGTTACGACGGGTTCCGCCGTCGCGTTATTGAGTTGTTCGTCGTTATTTGTCATTATTTACCGTTTTTACCGCCTTGTGAAAATCGACGCTGTCGAGCATTATTACGCGTCCGCATTTGGAACATTTAAGCTTGTAATCCGCGCCCACGCGCAGTATCTGCCAATCGGAACATCCGCAGGCGTGCGGTTTGCGCGTAGTTATATTGTCCCCAACCGAATACGTAATCATACTATAAATACGTTGTTAACAATTATGTCTTGCTCGGCGGACACTATGATAAGATCGATTACGTCTTCTTCCGAAATCTGCTTTCCGTCGTCCGTTCGGCGGAAGTTTTCGCGTTCTACGGTTACGCGCTGCCATTTGCCGTCGCCTATAAGCGGAATTGTCTGCGATAACGTTTCGTACCCTTCGCCGTAGTTTTTTACAGCCGTAACGGTAAGACTTTGACGGACGTTGCAGCATACGTCGAATCCCAGAGTCAACGCGGCGTTATTGCATATGCTTTTGTCGCTTATTGCAAATGTAGCCAACGCCTTGCCGACGGCTCCTACTATGCCCAAATATCCTTCCACCAGCTGCTGCTCCAAACGCACGTTCAAGCTTCTGTCCGTTTTGTCCATACGCAGCAGCGTTTGGTTGGCGTTTCCGCTGAAAATATTTTTGTTTGGAACCTTTACGCGCGATACCGTTACCGAATCGCGCAATAACGGCGTAGAAGTGGCTACTTCTCTGTCGAATAACGCAAACGCCAATATCTCGTTTTGCTTGTCGTACAAGTCGAGCTTGGCAACATAGTAGTCTCCTTCGCGGCTAAGACGGGCGGTTTTCCAATACTTTGCCTTGCAGTCTGCATTTGCGCAATACCAAACGGAAGTTTTTGCGATGGACGACGACGTTTTTACCTTCAAGCAGTATTCGCCGTTTACGTCCGTAGCGGGTATTAACGGCAGCTGCGAAGGAACCTGAGCTCCTTTAAGCCACTTGACAAGTCCTTCGAAATACTTGTCCGTGACATAATTATAGGAATTGGGAAGCACCAAATAACGGCAATCGGCGTTAAGACGGCTTGCCATCTTGTTTAACTGCTCGACATCAACGTTGGGACTGTTTGCGGAATTGATAACGTACAGCGGAATGGATATCTCCAACGAATAGGTTTGCGGAGCAAGCCCCATTATCCAAGTTTGCCGCGCCTTGTCGTACTCCAAGTGACGCATTAGACTCGCCGCGTCGTCCGCGTCCACAACGTCGTCCCTGTCGTTTTCGGGGAAATCGCGCGTAAAATTGCCGAACAGCACCGCTCCGTTGGTCAAACGGCGGTCCTTGCCCATGACTATTACGCCAATGTATACGCCCGCGCCGATAGTCACGACGGATACGCCCTTGATTTTTTCCGATTGCAGCATATATGTTACCGCGCGGCGGCAATTCAGCGCGTATTCGTACAATTTGGTTTCACGCGCGGTATCGGTGATTTGGAACATACTGGGCGCGACGTCGGCGTTGCAGTAGTCCAACGCATCCGTATACACGGTGTGCATACCCTTGGGATTTCTCCCCGCAAAATCTATTGCCATAGCGACGAAGCCTTGTTTTGCAAGCTCTTCCAAGTCGCCGAGATTGATAGGCTTACGGTAATCCCCTATCAGCAAAACGCCCTGCTTGACGGAATGAGTATTCTTGTGACATACAACCGCGTAAACGCGGGTTTTAACGTCGTTATTGACCGTTCGTCCGGTAAAATACAGTTGCTTGGTAACAAGACCGTCCTTTTCGACGGTCTTGAATACGTTGGCTTCCAACGGTTCTTCGGCGGGATTATAATTCTCCCACAACGCTTGCGTAGTTAAAATTTCCATAAACACCTACGATATCAGTTAGCGATATTGTACCACACATTACGAATTTGTCAACAATTAAGTTACTTGTGATAGCTTACGTTACGCGCTATACATTCCGCGCGGTACAGCTGCTCGCACAAAACCACGCGGCACAGCATATGCGGCAGAGTAATGCGCCCAAACGACAGACGCAAATCCGCCCGACGTTTTACTTCTTCGGATAATCCGTAGCTTCCGCCTATTACGAAAGTAAATACCGAATGATTCTGTTTTTTCTCGGAAATTATACGAGACAAATTTTCGCTTGTCAGCTCCGTTCCGTTTATATCGAGAACGGTTACGAAACCTTCCGTCTTCGACAAAATCGCTTTGCCTTCCGTTTCCGTAATTTTTGTTATTTCCTTCTCGTTCGGTTCGCCGTTATACAAGCACTCCGCAATCTCAGTTATTTCGACGGTACAATAACGCGACAAGCGCTTGACGTATTCCGAAACGGCTTCTCGGTAAAAGCTTTCTTTTATTTTACCGACGGCGACAATTTTGAATTTCATTCCGACACCAACAGACTCAAAATCCACATCACGCCGCAAATGCCGACGGCAACGCCCAAGCACGCGTTAGACGCGGCTACGCTTTTAACTTGACCTGCGTTTTCGGTTTCGTCGCTCTCGGCGCGGGTGCCCCATTTGCTTTTGGTAGTAAACAGATATCCTACTACGGCTCCCGCAAAGCCCGCAAGACCGACAAAGAACAGCCAAACGGCGTTAGCTTGAAAGAACGCGTCCGCCCCGACAAAATCGAGAATAACGGCGGTAAGGTTATTGAACAAATGCACGATAACGCTTGTCCAAATACTGCCGCTGCGGAACACCAACAACGCCATAAACGCGCCCAATACGAATTGATGAACGGTTTGCGCGGGGTTCATATGGAACAGCGAAAACAAAGCTCCTACCACCGCTAACGAAGCAAGCTTATTTTTGCTTCCCGCCAAAGACTGAGCGACCGTTCCGCGGAAAACGATTTCTTCGGTAAACGCAGGCAAAATGCAGGCTATCGCTATCATAGAATATATATCCAAGTCGATATTGACGGTCGGCTTTTTCAGTCCGAGCCTGACGATACCTTCCATTATCCATTCGTTAAGCGGTACCATCATAACGATAAGAAACGCCGTAGCCAATACTCCCCAGCCTATATGCGCCGGCAGCGGTTTTTTATTCAACGTAGTAGCCTTGACAAAATCCGTCTTGGTAATTGCGGCGTAAACAATAGCCGACGCGCCTATTACGAGAGTATTAAGCGTTAACTGAACTATACGCCACCAATACTGTTCCCGAAGGTTAAAAATTTGCGCGACAATAGCGGACGCAAACGCGTATATCAACGTGGCGAGCGTTACCGTGGCGAAAGACAGTCCCAAATCGTTTCTTTCGTAGCAAATTCGTTTATTCATACCGTTATACCGTTGAAATACTGATCGGCGACATACACCGAAACGTCCTTTCCTTCAACTACTCCTTTATCCTTTAATACGCTAACTGCCGAGCCGAACGCCAATTCTTTGGTGTTATTCTGTTCGGACAGGTGCGCTAATATTACGTTTTTCAAATTCCCGTTTAACAGCAAAGCCAATACTTCCGCCGACTGCTTGTTGGACAAATGACCGAAATCCGAAGATATTCGGCGTTTAAGAAAATACGGATAACGCCCGTTAAACAGCATATCTTCGTCGTGATTGCTCTCAAGCTGCACCGTTACGCACGGCAAGAGAAAATCAACCAATTTTGCATCGGTTTTTCCCGTGTCCGTCACACTGGCGGCAGACAGGCCGTCCGACGTAAAACGGTAACCGTAGCAGCTGCGCGAGTCGTGACTGCATTCGTAAAAATCCACGTCGATATCCTTAACCGCAAAGCTGCCTTGAATAGGCGTTACCGTTCCGCAATACGCAGCCGCGCTTACGTAGTCGGAAATCAAGCTCGGAACAAACACCTTGGTACGATACCTACGCGCCCAATATTGCAGGGCGGAAACGTGGTCGCTGTGCTCGTGCGTTACGACTATCCCGTCGATATCCGTCGGAGTAATATTATGTCGGGCAAGAGCGGACAATATCTGCTTGTAACCGTAGCCCAAGTCCAAAAGCAGGTTGGCTTCGGCAGACTGTACAAGAGTGCAATTGCCCTTGCTTCCCGAAAATAATGGGGAAATTTTTATCATTTTTTATCCGTATATTATCTGAACCGCCGCCGTACAAAATTCGAACTCCGCCCGACAGCGCGCGTTATTACAGTTGTTTGAGCAATTCTTCGCGAGTTTGACGGAACTCGTCGGTATCCTTGTCCGTATGCGCGTTGGCTTCAACAATTTTACTTTGCAGCGTTTTTGTCAACTTATAGCGGCTGGCTATCGCTATGCCTATGCACATTATAACGATAGGCAACAAAATAAACGTAAGCCTTATGGCAAGCTGCGCCGTTTCCGTTTGTTCGACGGGAAGCAGCTGAACGTTTTCCGCGCCCTTGGTAACCTTGCACAATATGCCGTTAAAGGTAACGGTTGCGCCGCTTACAACGTCGCCGTACTTTGCCGCAAATTCCGCAGCCGTAACGTATTGAGTTTCCACGTATCCGCACAACCCTATCACAAGGGGCGGAATCGCCAATCCTACCGCCTGCGCGGTTGTGTTGAGAAAATTGGTCAAGCCCGAAAACGCGCCTTCGGTACGCTCGCCGAAATACAGCTCGCCTACGTCGCATACGTCCCCGAAACTGCTGTGCGGAACGAACACCGTGCCGCCTATGCCGAAGCCCGTAAGCAGACCGAACACGATAACCAACCAATTAGGCGCGCCTTTAACCGTGCTTATGCCGCCGTTATCTCCTACTGCGATTTCGCTTTCGGCGGGCAACAACAGCATAAATGCTACCATTGTTATCCAAATCAGCGCGCCCGTAATATACGCAAAGCGTTTCGACTTGATTTTTATAAGCTTCAAATAAAACGGCAACGCGAAAATCTGCGCTACAAACATCATTGCCGCCGCAACCGTAGCTATGGGGAAACGGCCGCCGCCGTTGAGAGTTAACTGACTGTAACTCATACGTCTTAAATAAAAATCGCAGAACGTAAAGAAAAAGCTGCTCATTACCGCCATAGCCATAGACGTACACATTTGTATGCCGAGATACTGACGATAAGTTTTGAGCTTTAACGGACGGACAAATTCCTTCAAGCTAAGCTTGGTTTTGACGGGCGGAGTAACTATTTGTTCCTTACTGAATAATGCCGTAACCAAAATGGATATTGCGAAGATAACGCCGAATATACCCGCCATAAGAATATAGCATACGCCGTTGTCGCCCTTGGTGGGCGAAGCTATCATACCGGGAACGGCTACGCAAATTATACTTGACATTATGCTGAAAGCGATACGCACCGCGTTGACGTTGTTTCGTTCGTTGAAGTCGTCCGTCATCTCGCTGGCATGCGAATAGTAGGGAATAAGCACAAAGCTCTGCGCCGTAGCGTACAGCATATATACTATAATTACGAAAACGCATTTTAACGGAACGCTGTTGGTGACGATATTCCAAGGGAAAAACAGCATTACAAACGCTACCAAAACAAGCGGCGCGCAAATAAGCATAAAGTAACGCCGTTTGCCGTACTTACCCGGACGCTTGCCGTCCGTAACCTTGCCGATAAACGGGTCGATAATACCGTCCCAAATTTTAGTAAGCAGCAACAGCCAAGTCAAGTGCACCATAGGTATGCCTACGACCAAGGTTAAAAACGGCGTAAACAAAAAGTTGATAATATTAAAGCTTCCGCCGCCGAAAATATCTCCGCAGGCGAACGCTATTTTATTGCCGATACCGACTTTGTTCGGATTTATTTCTTTTGCGGTAAAACGCTTCATTTTGCCTCCGTCAATCGTTTGAAGTAAAAAAATTCTTTACAATGGCCGTAATCTATTTCGCCGAATTTTGCGTAGCCCGTTTTTTCGTATAAATACGGCGCTTGAAAATCGTACGTGCTTAGCCTCGCCGTTTTACAGCCCATTGCCGCCGCACGTTTTTCCGTTTGTTCGAGCAAGCGAACGGCAATGCCCTGTCCGCGGTAAGATTCTTTCGTCCAAACTGTGTCGATATACAATATATCCCACATAACCGCGTAGGCCAACACTCCGCCTACTATATCGCCGTTTACTTTGGCGCAAAGGTTCAGCGGAACAAAAGGCTCCTTTAATGCAAACGGTTTGACATTGCGTATTTCTTCCAATAAATTACCGTCTATTGCTTCCGCTTCTTCCGAAGTCGGTTCAATTATTTCGTAATGAGTTTTCATCGAAGCTTCAACCGTTATACGTTAAAACGGAACAGCACAACGTCGCCGTCCTTTATTACGTAGTCCTTGCCTTCGCTGCGCACCTTACCCTTTTCTTTGGCTTGGTTGTAACCGCCCAACTCCAACATTGTGTTATAATCGACGATTTCCGCGCGTATAAAACCTTTTTCGAAATCGGAATGTATTTTGCCCGCCGCCTGCGGAGCCTTGGTTCCTTCCGTAACGGTCCAAGCGCGGGTTTCCTTTTCCCCCGCCGTAAGATAGCTCACCAAATGCAGCAGCTTGTAGCATTTTTTAACAAGTCGGTTCAAGCCGCTTTCTTCTATGCCGTAGCTTTCAAGGAACATTGCCTTTTCTTCCGCGTCCAAACGTGACAGTTCTTCTTCCACCTTGGCGCAGATAACCAGCGTTTCGGCGTTTTCGCTGTCGGCGTAATCGACAACCCGCTTGACTAAATCGTTTTCCGGCTGCCCCAAATCGCCTTCGGCAATATTTGCCGCATAAATTACGGGCTTTGCCGTAAGCAAAAACATATCGTCGACGAGAGCCTGTTCGTCTTCGTCGAATTCCATTGTGCGGACGGGCTTTTCGCTTTCCAAATGAGAAAGAATGCGGCCGAGCAGCTCCGCTTCGATTTTGTACTTCTTTTCGCCCGTCTTTTGCATATTTACGGCTTTATTCAGCCGCGCGCTAACCGTTTCGATATCCGCAAGGATAAGCTCAAGGTTTATCGTGGTCATGTCCGATACGGGGTCAATCCTGTCGGAAACGTGCGTAACATTGGAATCGACAAAGCAGCGTACGACGTGAACGATAGCGTCCACTTCGCGTATGTGCGACAAAAACTTGTTGCCCAAGCCTTCGCCGCGGGACGCGCCCTTGACAAGCCCGGCAATATCCACAAACTTCAAGTACGTGGGCGTAACCTTTCTGCTGTCGTACAGCGCGGCAAGCTTGTCTAACCGTTCGTCGGGAACGGCGACGACGCCTACGTTAGGTTCGATTGTGCAAAACGGATAATTGGCTATTTCCGCGCCCGCTTGCGTTATTGCATTAAACAGAGTGCTTTTGCCTACGTTAGGCAACCCGACGACTCCCAATTTCATTTATAATAACCCCCTTAGATAAGGAAAATATACCCTAACAGTCTAAAACAACGTAAAAAAGCGTATGCTTAATTATGCGGCTGAGTCTGTTTTGCGGCGACCGTTAAGTTATTTTATCGTACGCGAAATCTTTTCTTAAAAATCTATCAACAGCCTACGATGCAAAAATAAGATCTATTCGGTTAGACCGATCCGACCGTTTAATTATACAATAAAACGCGCTCAATGTAAATAAAAATTACATTTCGGTAATTTATATTGCAAAAACCGACGATAAAATAGCCTTTGCATTCGGCAACGGCGACGCAACAACTTTATCAACAAGGAACATAAGGAAATTATGACGGTTTTACAAAGCATATTTTTGGGTCTTTTGCAGGGGTTTACGGAGTTCCTGCCTGTGTCGAGCAGCGGACACCTTTTACTTGCGGAAAAACTGTTCGATATTCAAGCGGGACTGTTCTTCGATGTTATGCTGCATCTCGGCACGCTGCTCGCCGTAGTTATATCTATGCGAAAATGCCTGTGGCAAACTATTCGTCACCCGATAGCGGACAAACGGTTTGTATACCTTGTCGTGGCAAGTGTTCCCACGTTTGTTATTGCTCTATTGGTAAAGCTGTTTGTTCCCGAAGCCTTTCTTGCCAATCTTCTGCCGATAGGATTTGCTTTGACGATTGTGTTAATAATCGTTTCCGACCGCCTGTCCCGTCCGCGGCTGCGCCTTGAACAAACAGGTTGGCTGCCCGTGATTATTACGGGGGTTACGCAGGGTATTGCAGTGTTCCCCGGACTGTCGCGCAGCGGAAGCACGATTTCCACGATGAAGCTTTTCGGCGTAAACGCAAGCGACGCGGCGGAGTTTTCCTTTCTGCTGTCCATCCCCGTAATACTTGCCAGCGCGGCGGTGGAAGGCTACGAAGCGCTGACGGCAGCTATAACGGTGCCTTGGTACTGCGTGGTTATAGGTATTGCCGCGGCGTTCTGCTCGGGACTGGTATCCGTTTATATGGTAATGCGCGCAGTCAAAACCAAAAGCTGGATATGGTTTGCGGTTTACTTGATTATTCCGTTGACTATATCGCTGATAATACTGTAAACATTCAGTAAAACAAAGGGGTTTGCCGCTTAATGCGACATTCCCCTTTTTTCGTTTTTGAAATTTTGCCTATGGCAATACGGCGTTACAACTCATATTTTTTCTATTTGTCTATGCTCAATCAATAACCGCTGTGTAGCTACACGGATTTTACTTCTTATTTTTTATAAGCAAAAAAATAATGGGGTCGCCGTTGGCAACCCCATAATTTATTCTTGGTTATATTATATCGTACACGAACAACATATATCGCAATACATCACCGTCAATGTGATACGATGTAATAGCGAGTAATTTATAACAGTTTGTTGTTGATTAACGCAGTTAATTGTTGTTCGTATGCTATTATTATTTGCAAAGCGCAACAGTTTTCGGTAGCACGCGCGAGCAAAAGTCAACCGCTCAAAACAAAGCGCGAGCGAACTATGCAAGACGAATACCGTTTGCAAGCTCGATAATAGCAAGCTGTTCCGCGTCCAAAGCAAGGCGTACAGACGTTTCGGCAAAATCTTTGCCTACAAGCGCGTTAACCGTCTTGTCGCCCACCTTGCATACGGCAAAACGTTCCGAGCCGTAGTCGACGACTTTGTCCACCGTAGCTTCTATACCTGTTTCACCTGCAGTTACTTGGTAAGGAGTAAAACGCAGCTCCAAGTCCTTGTTGAAAATATCCTGTCCGCCGCCGTTGGCAAGGCGCAGCGCAAGCGCGCGCGAGCAGGGGAATTCCGCTCCGAATACGGTTAAATAGAATTCCAATTCGCTTACTTTCTTCATCTTGCCGTTTACTTCTTTTTCTACCGATACCTTGCGCTTGCCCAATCTGCCTACAAGCACGTTATCGCAGTTAAGCGGGGCGGAAACAACTTCGCCGTCGCGTTCCAACGTAATTTGTTTCAAGTCGATTGCGATTTTCGCCTTTTTGCCGACCTTTTCTTCCGCGTCAAGCTTGGCAAACAATATTGTATCGCCCACTTTCAAGTGTACAAGACGCTGACCGTTTACGTCTTCTTCGCCTATAACTTCCGCGTCGATTTTTCCCTTCAAACTTACCGCGTCTGTGGGAATGACGACGGCATACTTGCCGTTAGGCGCTTCGATTGCAGCGGGAAGCGCAGTTTCCGTGCCGAGAGCCGTCAGCGCGCCGTTGGCGACAACGCCTTCTACCACTACTTCGGCGGGAATACGCGGAGCGATTGTCTGTTCCGTTTCCGCGTCGAATACGTGAATGTGCGACAAATCGAGCGATACTTCGATAATTTGATCGATATCGTAAAAACTGCCTGCGGGCGCCTTTACAATGACTCTCGTGGGGCTTTCCGCAACCGTTTCTTCGCTGGCGATATTAAAGTCGGCATATACCTGACAGTCCGTACCCAATTCTTCCACGTGAGAAACGCGGCACTTGGCTTTGTAGGGGAACTGTTTGGGGTCGACGGATATGTGCTCGGCGCGCAAGCCGATAACTACGGGTTTGCTGCCGTCGAGATATGCGCGGTTCGCCTTGTTGAAGTAGCTTGCGGGAGCATCCAAACTTACTTCCGTATTGTCTAACGTTACAGTAACTTTGTCGCCGTGCTGGGTCAGTCTGCCGTCGAAGAAGTTCATTTGCGGCGTTCCTATAAAGCCTGCGACGAACTTGTTGCCGGGGAAATTGTACAAATTACGCGGACTGTCTATCTGCTGAACGAAACCGTCCTTCATAACGACGATGCGCGTACCCATAGTCATAGCTTCCACTTGGTCGTGGGTTACGTAAATAAAGGTCGTTTGCAGTTTGTGATGCAGCTTGCTTATCTCCGAACGCATAGCGGTACGCAGTTTCGCGTCGAGATTGCTCAGCGGCTCGTCGAGCAGGAATACCTTGGGCTCGCGCACTATCGCGCGTCCCAACGCTACGCGCTGACGCTGTCCGCCCGACAAAGCCTTGGGTTTGCGGTCGAGATATTCCGTAATGCCCAATATGCGCGCGGCTTCCTTAACCTTTTCGTCTATTTCCGCCTTGGAAAGTTTACGCAGTTTAAGTCCGAACGCCATATTCTCGTATACCGTCATATGCGGATATAACGCGTAGTTCTGGAAAACCATCGCTATGTCGCGATCCTTGGGTTCCATATCGTTGACTACCGCGTCGCCTATTCTAAGCTCGCCCGCGGTAATTTCTTCCAAGCCTGCTATCATACGCAAGGTTGTGGATTTACCGCAGCCCGACGGACCTACGAAAACGATAAATTCCTTGTCGGCTATATCCATACAAAAGTCGTTGACGGCTTTTACTCCGTTAGGATATACCTTGTAAATGTGATTGAGTTGTACGCTTGCCATAATCTTTCTCCTTTTTTCGTTTGCGCGGGGCAGCGGACAAACGCTTTAACTTCGTTTTTCCGCCGCCCCAAACGCCTGTCGCGCGAAAACGCCGAATAGCAAAATATACTAAAACGCCGTTTGCGCATACGTCCTATACTATTATAGACAACAAAAAAAACGTTGTCAAGACTATTCTCCAATAAAAAAACGCGTTTATTTTACAAAATATAGGATAAAAAATAGCTAATTTTGTCATTGATTTGTCGGGTAATACTTCGCAGTGTATTTAGCGTATGAAAACAAAAAAACCGCGTTCGACTGTAAGTTAAACGCGGTTTTTTGTAAAAACTGTTTATTAAATTTTCGATATCAATACGTTAACGAATTACCGCTATTGAATACTGCGGCAACGTAAGCGTCGAGCCCTTCATGGCTACGTCTCTGCCGTTATCCGACGACAGGAAGCCCGCAAGCGTGCCTTGGAGATTGTTATCCGCAATTATCTTGGCGACGTCTACCTTTTTACTCTCGGTGCTGTTAAGATTGTACGCAAGCAGAATGTTTGTGCCGTTGTACGAACGTATCACAAGCGCAACGTCGGTATCTTCGTACGCCACGAAGGCGGAAGAACCGCGAGCAATTTCGGGGTTTTGACGGCGCAGCAGCATTATGCGGCGATAAAAATTGTACAGACTGTTTTGGTCGTCTACTTGCTCCGCAACTCCGCCCAAATAATCGTCATAAGCTCCAAATAAGGTATCCATACCGTAAGCTTGATACGCAAATCCGTTTTCGTGAGTAATTTCCGACCTGTCGCCCCAATTCATAGCCAAACGGTAGGTTTGGTCGATGTAATCTTCGCGCGGATCTCTGCGAAGTCCGTTACGCATACCTATTTCGTTGCCGTAGTAATTGTAAACGTTGCCCGCCTGAGTGTACAACAGGGCTACACCCATCTTGTGCTTTTCGAACAATTCCGCCGTTACTTCCTGCTTACGGGTACTGTAATAATTCAAGCCTAAGTTGGATATTCTGCTCGTATCGTGGTTGCTCGTAAACAGAGCGTCGATGCCTTTGGCAGTGCCTTTTTGTTTCGCAGTAATAATTTCCTGCAACTTAGCCGACTTGTTCGGCGTGCCCACGTTGATAGCGGGATTTAGTTGACTGTACGAATTAGACAGAGCAAAGTTAAAGAAGCTTTGAACGGAGTCGTCGGCGTAATGAGAATAAACCACAGCGTCGCCTTCCATCACTTCGCCTACCATATAAACGTCTTTGTTATACTTACGCGCCGCAGACATAAGCCATTGCATAAACGCGATATTGTCGCTTACGCTGCCGTTATAGTAGTGATACGCCGCGTCCAGCCTGAACGCGTCTACGCCGTAATCCTGAAGCCAAAACTTGCATATATCTTCGATTTCGCCGCGAACCGCCGCGCTGTCGAGATTAAGCTTAGGCATATGCGTATAGTTGCCGAACGTTTCGTAGACGGAACCGTCTTCGGAAATAAACATATAGTAGTCGTAGTATTTATTGTCGGTTTTGCCGTTTTTGCGAGCATTCTGCGCTTCGACAAACCAAGGATGCTTGTTGGACGAGTGGTTTATTACGATGTCCAACATAACCGATATGCCCTTTTCGTGGGCTTTGTCCACCAACGACTTGAAATCTTCCAACGTTCCGTATTCGGAGTCGATATTCTTGTAATCGGTTACGTCGTATTTGTGATACGTATCCGCAGGGCTTATGGGCGACAGCCATATACCCGTAAACCCGAGATTTGCAATATAATCGAGCTTCTGCTCTATTCCTTTGAGATCGCCTATTCCGTCGCCGTTGCCGTCGGCAAAGCTGTATACGAAAATGTGATAATAATCCTTGTAATAGGGGTTGCCGTCGTCGACGATTTCGTTGCTTTCCCACGCCTTAGTGCCTTTCGCTCCGTCGGTCACGCAAGCCGCGCACAAAACGGCGATTATAGACAAGCATATTACAAGCGATAATATTGTAGTAAATTTTTTCATTATCCTTTTACCGAACCTCCCGTTACTCCCGCAACGTAGTACTTTTGCAGGAACATAAACAATATCGTAATGGGTATGGCGACCATCGTCGCGCCTACGCAGAACAAAATCCAGTGAGTGTTGTAGTTTTCCAGCTCTAACATCGTTTGCAATCCAAGCGATACCGTACAATATTTGTAATCTCCGCCGCAGATAAGCTTGACGAATATAAAGTCCATCCACGGACTCATAAACGCCGTTAATGCCGTGTAAACGATAATAGGCTTGCTTAGCGGAAGGGTTATCTTAAAGAATATCTGCGCCTGACTTGCTCCGTCTAACTTCGCAGCTTCGTCCAATCCCTTGGGTATGGTATCGAAGAAGCCCTTGGAGATATAATATCCCATTCCCGCGCCTGCGCTGTAAACAAATATCAGCGCTACCAACTTCAACGCGCCTTCGTTTAGATTAAATGCGCGTAAAATATTGTAAACGGCGATCATTCCCAAAAAGCCGGGGAACATACCTATTATAAGAATCAGCTTCATATACGGCTGACGCAGCTTAAACCGCATACGCGAAAACGCGTAGCTTGTCGCAAGCGTCATAAGCGTGGAAAGCACGCAGGAACAGCACGCCACAAGCAAAGTGTTGCCGAACCACCGCGGGAAATCTATCCAATTAAACCGTATGTCGGAATACGCTTCGGGGTTGCCGCCGAACATTTTCGACCAAGCGTCCAACGACCATTGCGTCGGGAAAACTTGGTCGGGGAATGGTATATTTATATCGTTTCCGCGGAAAGAGTGAATAAATACATACGCAAACGGCAGTATCCAAACAAGCGCCATTACGGTCAGAATTACATGAATTACCGTAAGGGAAGTGATTTTTGCAGCTTTCATACTGCGGTGTTTCTTTTGTTTTGCTGTCGTTAACACAAGTTCGTTTCTCATTATTGGAAGTCCTCCTCGTTTTTAACGGACGACGTATTGCGGTAAACCGCTAACGAGAACACAGCGCATACGATAAATACCAAAATACCTATCGCGGAACCCGTCTTGTAATCCTTGTATACTCCGTTGACGGTGATATTATACAGCCAAGTTATAAGCAGGTCCGTTCTGCCCGCAGGAGCCATAAGGTCGGGCGAAGTCGGTCCGCCGCCTGTAAGCAGGAATATAACGTTGAAGTTGTTGATATTGCCTATAAACTGCGTTAACAGATACGGTCCTGTTACGAACAGCATATACGGTAACGTTATCTTGAAGAAGGTTGTTACCGGTCCCGCACCGTCTATGCGAGCCGATTCGTACAGCTCTTCGGGAATATTCATAAGTATACCGCTTGTTATAAGCATCGAATACGGAATACCTATCCACATATTGACAATCACAACCATCGTTCGCGCCAGCGTTACGTTTTCAAACCAACCTACGTTCTGAGTAATTAGCCCCCAAGACTTTAACAATTGGTTAACCAAACCGTTTTCCGTAGAGAAAAATTTGCTTACTACAAGCAGACTTACGAACTGCGGTATAGCAATAGTAATAACAAAAAATCCGCGGTAAATCTTTTTGAAGCGCACGCCCTTTTTGTTGATAAGTATTGCGAGTATCATTCCGCCGATGTACGTGGTTACGGTAGCCAATACCGCCCACAACAGCGTCCAACCGAGCAAGCTGAAAAACGTCTTGCCCATCGAATTGGTGCCCTTCATCGCGAACAAATTGACAAAGTTTTCGAACCCTACCCAGGTAAACAAATTACCGGGAGTAAGATGGTCGCGGTCGTAGTTGGTAAACGCTATCAATATCATGAAGACAAGCGGTATAAGCGTACCTATCAGTATACCGAGCGTGGGCAACGCAAGCAGCGTAGTATGGAAGTTTTTGTCCAACATATTGCGCAAATCCGTTTTGGCGCCGCTAATCGGCATACCGAATTCCGCCTTTTGCTGATTGTCGTAGGCGTTGCGCAGCTGCCACAGATAGACCGCAGCAAACATAAAGATTATAAGTATTGTAGAAACGCCGAAAAGCAGTATCGCAAGCGAGTTGTCGCCCTTCGTCATTCCTACCTGCACGCCCGTTTCGTCTATTATAGGTCCTTGTACTTCCGTTCCCAACGTTCCGAATTTACTAAGATAAACTCCGCCGGAAAAGGTCATAAACAATACGAAGCCTATTTCCACCAAAAGAAACAGCACGCCGCGTAACGGTTGAGCGTACGCGAAACAACCGAAGCCCATTATCAAAAACGACATACGCGTTTTCCAATTGCCGTTGCGCATTATATTCCAAATGCCTACGAAGAAAGCTCCTATTTTCTTAAAAAAACTTACAAAAGAATTGCCTAACGTAGCCAACCAACGCATAAATTTATTGGGCTGTTTGGTCGTTTGACTAATTGCTTCAGCCATAAATTTGCCTCCTAATAAAATATCGGGGGAGAGACACTCCCCGCCCCCGATACCTTTAATTACCTGATTTTGCCGTTAAATATCGACCTTTTATTTGTCAAATTTAATCGCGCTCATCATATTGGTGAGAAGTTCCCTTAACGCAACGTCGTTGTATACTCCGTTTTGATAGTACTTGTACTTTTCGGAAGTTACGCCTGTGCGGACTGCGTTAACGGGAGTTTTCATCGCTTCCCAATAACCGCCGGGAAGATTGCTTTGCGCCACGCTGTACAACGCCTGAGCCGCCAGCACATTCGTTAATTCGGACTGTTTGGCTTGATCGCTGTTAGCTGCGTTAATGTTGCTGGGACCCGCCGCCAACTTAACCATTTTATCAAGCTGAACTTCTTCGCTCGTCAAATAGTTTGCAAGACTGCGCGCCGCAGGAATTCTGTCTCCCGCCATTGCGTTTACGCCTATGAGCTTGGAGCCCAAGAAGGGAATCATTGTGTATTCCTGTTCTTCGTATACAATCTTCGGCAATACGGCTACTTTTACGTCCGGATTGTTCTGCATAACTTCTTTGTAAACGAACGAACCGCCTACGCCGGCGACAATCTTTTGCGACGACTTCTGGAATTCCTTGCCCAAATCGTTAGCAGGAACAACCTTCAACGTGCTGTGTAAAGCGAATTGATGAACAGCTTTGAGAGCCTTCAAACCTACTTCGTCCGAACCGAAGTTAGACTGCGTAGAGTTGACTTGTCCGCCAAAGGTAAGGAAGAACGAAGATTGATACCAAGGGTCTCCCAGGTCGATCTGAACGCTGTATTCCTTATTGTTTGCGGCGTTATACTTATCTACCGCGTCAAACAGAGAATCCCACGTTTTTACGTCGTCCGCCGTTAAAACGGACGAATCGTAAAACAAATAGAACGTGTTGTCAGCCTGCATAGGAAACGCGTACAAATTGCCGTCTTTTCCCCTTGCCGTAGCAACCGAGCCTTCGGTATTGCGAGCGGCAATATCCTTGGCGAGAGTAGCGTTTTCGTTATCGGGGTTGCCCAACGGCGAAAGCAAATTCGCCGCCAACAGGTCGTCTATTTGGTCGTTGGCAAAGCACAACAGGTCGGGTCCGTCGCCTTCCGTTTGAATAAGGTTGGTAGCGGCGTCCTTCTCGCCCATTATACCCATAATAACCTTGTAGGTTTTGCCTTGCGCAGCTTCGGACTGGCTGTATTCTGCAGCCCATTTGTCCGCCCACGTCTGATAGAACGTCTGCGCGCCTGCCGGAGCCCACATTACCAATTCTTCTTCCGGCTGCGGTTTTTCGGTACACGCTATCAGCACGAAAAGCGACGCAACCATAACCGCAACAATAAGAAGAGCTAAAATAATTTTACTTTTTTTCATTGTAATTCACCCGATCAACAATTATTCCGCAGCGGGAAAAGCTGTTACAATAATGGAAATTTCTTTTGTTGTCCAATCAAGCGTTACGGTTATTGTCATAGCCGTCTCTGCTTCTATATTGGCTGCCGTTAAATTAAATAATTCATTCACATTGGTTTTGTCGGCAGGAAGTTCCAGTCCTTGCGCCAATGTTATGGACTTAACTGCGGCAGCGCCGAATTCCGGAGTCCAATTGCCGGTTTCGCCATTTTTGATTTTGAACTGGCTGCCAACTTCCAAAACTAAACCTTCTTTCGTGAAAACCGTTTTATCTTCGTTCTCTGTCATAGCGATTTTGGGAGTTTCCGATCCCCAACCGTTAATGCTACCGGCAATGCTAAATCCGGCTTCCGGAGCAGCTTCGTTACGCGCTTCAATTGCGGTTATTTCAATATCGATTTCGCCTGTTTCATAATCGAGAGTAACGTTGATAGTTACAGCGTTCTTAGGTGATATATTACCCTTTTTGTTCGTAGCGTCACCGCCGATTACTGCAATAGCGTTATCTCTGTCAATACCGGCGGGAAGATCCGTAAGACTTGCGGCAAAAGTAACGTTTTTTACGCAACCGCGACCGAATTGTCCGCGAGACCAGTTATCGTTATCGTTAACTTTAAGTTGGAAGTTCTTGTCTTGTCCTATTTGAACGCCTGTTATTTTATAAGTTCCGCTTGTTTCATCATAAGCCAATACGTTGGCAGGACTATTATAAAGTGCCCAACCGTTATGGTCGCCTACAATCAAACAACCGATTTCGGTAACGGGTTTTTCTTCGGCGGCTTTAACGATTTCCGTTACAGTAACGGTAAGCTGTTTTTCCGTTTTAGAAGTATCCAATGACAGATTGAATTTCAGGTTTGCGCCCTTGATTACAATATTATGGTCGCTATTATCTTCGCCTTTGAACATTGATTCAACACTTTCGATACCTTCGGGAAGAGTTACGCCTGTTCCAAGAACAAATTCTGCGTGAGTGTAATTATATTGCGGACAAGTCCAACCTGAAATATTGAGTTTTACTCTGAATGTTTGGTTAGCTGTTAATTGAATATTTTCCGCTGTAAATAATTTATCATTGGCAGCGTCAACGCTCATAACGTACTTGCCGTTGGTAGCGTCCGTCTTGTCAACGGTACCTGCGCTGTAGAAATTGTTGGGAGTGCATACTACAAAATAGCCGAGTTCGGAATCGGGTTTTTGTTCCGTCCAGTCGATAGCCGTTACGGTTACGGAGATAATACCCGCGCTGTAATCCAATTCCATTTCTACAGTTACGTTGTATTTAACAACTACGTTCTTGTTGGAGTCTTCGTTCGAGCCTTGAACGAATACGTCTGCCATCGTCTTGCCGCCGGCTTCGCCCGTTACGGTAGCGTCGTCTGCAAGAGAGAACGTAAACGCGGCATAACCGTACTGCTTACGCCAGCCTGTTTCGTTGATTTTTACCTTGAAGTCCTGTCCTTGCTTGATTTCCAAGCCTTCGATTGTGAACAGATTGTTAGTCGCGTCGGCAGTCATAACATACTTACTGTTAGCGTCGCCGGTTGCGGGAACCGTTCCCTTATCGTAGAAGTTATTGAACGCGCCGGCAACAAAGAAGCCTACCTTGTTGGGAGCTTCAAGCGCCGAACCTGTTACGGACTTGACGGTGATTTCGATTGTAGAGTTATCGGAATTGCCGTTGTAGACAAACTTGAGCGTAGCCGTCATGTCGATTTGCGGCATAATGTTGTTGTCGCTGTTGGACAAACTGAACAAATCGTCAACTGTCAAATCTTCGGGAAGAGTTACGCCCTCGGCAAGCTTGACTGTGGTTTCCTTACCGCCGACTTGGATCTTACCCTTATTCCAAGAGTTGCTTTCGCCGTAAGCCGTTATAAGCTTGAAAGAGTCGGCAGCTTTAAGCGTAAGTTCGATTGTGTATACGTTGCTCGTTGCCGATTCGTGAGTAAGCTTTCTCGTCGGTTCTTCGGCGGCGTTCTTGGTATCCCACATGTCTTTTTCTTCTTCGCCCATGTATTGTACGCCGTTAATAACGCCGGGCAAGCAATAGCCTTTGCTTTCGCCGATCATCGTCCAGTGCGCGTGAAGCGTGGTATCCTTGTCGAATACCGCAGTTTCAAGATCGATCTTGTTGCCGCCTGTCGCCGCGTCGTACCAGCCTTCGAAAATACGGTCGTCGGCTTTCATTTCGTCGCCCTTATATTCGACCTTTCCTTTTACCGTAGTTTGCTCGTCCTTTTTAATACCTGCGTCTCTGAACGTAATGGTATATTCCTTACTGCATGCAGCAAGAACCAATACGGCGGAAACGACAAGAAGTACGGACAGCAAGATTGCTAATGTCTTTCTTTTCATATTTTCCTCCAAATTTTTATTTTCACTTTCCATAAAGAAAGATGAAAGCGATAAAAAACGCGACGTTACTCGCGCCCCTGTAAAGATACAAACTTACTTTTGCCGCCGAGTTGTCAGTCCGATTACAAAAAATTCCATTATATCTATTTTCATTATTATTATGTTCATATATAATACCCCCCCCCGTACCGACTTGTCAATAGATTACACAATAAAAAATTATTTACAATTAAAGTTCATTTCTGCGCCCGAAAATGCGTAAAAAATCAAGTAAATCGTCAAAATATGTCACTTTTGTGGAATAATTTATTAAAATTATGTTATATAACATTTCAGAAAAAAGGTTGAATTTATCCTATTTTTATGATACAATATTGGCGGATAAAACAGCTTCGTCAATGCAAAAAAAGCTGCGGCGGCTTGATAAAAAGCGTAAAAATTTGTTATCGTAACTTTTGACACACGCGCACGCCGCTCGAATGCGAGAAGCAATTCGGACAAATTTTCCGAGCCGCACCGCGGTTGTTGGGATTGCGCCGTATTTTTAGGTCAGGCAAAGTATGTTAATTCATTAGCATATAAGCTTAGAACCATTGACAACGGGCATATCGAATGCGTTTTATCCAAAACATTACAACAAACTTGTAGGCAGACCGTAACAAAAATACCAAGCAACGAAGGAGACGAATATGTTAATAGACAGCAATCAAATAGTATCCATGACGGAAGCCAACCAAAATTTTTCCAAGGTCGTACGCCAAGCGGAAGAAGACGGCTGCGTTGTAATATTCAAAAACAACAAGCCGAAATTCGTGCTGTTAGACGTAGACGCAATGAGAATTCCGCTGCCCGATTCCGACGAAAAGTTAGAAAAGGTTGCCAAAAGGGAAATTTCCCGCGCCAAATGGTTATAACCCGCGTATCCCGCTTAAAGCCGCTTTCGCTTGCGAGCAAACGGCACTGTCGCATAATGCGTCGGAGACGTTCCCCGCGGTAAACGAAACACTCGTGTGCTGCCGCGTGTAAGGCTTCGGCCGCACGCGTTCCGAGCCGAATATCTCGGAAAACGTACCAAAACTGCGGCGTGCATTGCAGGCAATACCGATATTATCGCTTTCGACGTATAGACGCGCCTTTCCCTGTAAAAACTATGTTCAGGGGGTGCATATATGAATATTGCAATAGTTACGGGAGCGTCAAGCGGAATAGGCAGAGCATTCGCTCTCAAACTGGACGGTTTGGGATTAGCCGAAATGTGGCTTGTTGCGTTGGATCAAGCGGGTTTGGACGAAACGGCGGCAAAGATGAAAACGCCTACGCGCACGTTTGCCGCAGACTTAACCAAGGACGGCGTAAGCATAATAAATGACGCGCTTAAAACAGACAAACCGGACGTAAAATGGCTGGTTAACGCAAGCGGCTTCGGCAAATTCGGCAGATACGATGAAATACCGGTAGAACAAAGCGTAAATATGATACGCTTGAATTGCGAAGCGTTGCTGCTGCTTACGGAGTACTGCCTGCCCTATATGCCGAAGGGCGGTAAAATAGCGCAAATTTCCAGCGTGTCGGCGTTTCAGCCTACGCCGTACGTTTCGGTATATTCCGCTACCAAGGCTTTTGTACACAATTACGCGCGGGCTCTGAACGTCGAGCTCAAACCGCGCGGCATAACGGTGTGCGCCGTTTGTCCGTTTTGGACCAAAACGCATTTCTTCGACAGAGCGGAGCGGGACGACCACAAGGTTGTTATCAACTATACCGTTATGTACGACCCCAAGGACGTTGCCGAGCGCGCGTACGAAGATATAATGCGCGGCAAAGATATTTCCATATGCGGATTTATAGCTCGCAGTCAAACGCGGCTTACGCGTTTACTGCCCACTACCGCGGTTATGAAAATATGGACTAATCAGCAAAAATTCGATCAACGATACCGTTGACAATACAAACGCGCCGTTCGAACCGCCGAAACCGTAGCGGCGAAAACGTTTAATAATACAAACGGCGGCTTCCTGATACGAAGTCGCCTTTTTTTACCGTAAAAGATGAACATAGGACAATAATTTCTTATTTATAAAATCGGATATTGTTTGAATGCCCTATATATGATATACTGTATTATATTCGGCAAAATGTTACTGTAAGCAGCGCATTATACTGCGCAAGCGTAGAAACAGCGCCGACACTTTTACCGACGAATGGGGACTATTACTATGCTTATTCAAAAACTGAAAAAACATTGGCTCGCAGTGCTTTCCGTTACGTTCAGCTTATTGACGGCGCTGTTTTGGCTGGCTTTACGCGTCAATTGGAGCGGAATTTCAAAACAATTCGGCGCGGATACGAATCGGTCGTTTTTTATAATGGAAACGCCGCTGATGCTTTGCATTGTTATGTTTTTGGCTGTTATTTTCGCAATAGCCGCATCCTTTATTTGGAGCGGCAAACGCAAGTGGCCCTTTATAACGTCGCTGTCTCTCAGCGGAGTATTTCTTGTACTGGAAATAGTTGTAGTTATAATGGGCGCAAAGGACTACGTTGTGTTTATATTGCCGAAGTTCGGCGAATCCGTGCTTATTGCGGCGTGTCTTGCTGTTTTCGGACTGCTGCTGTTCTTTCCGCCGACAGGCAGGGGGAAGCTGTGCACGGCGTTGAAGTGCGTAACGCTGTCCGTTGCGGTACTCGGTACGGTTCTTATAGCGTTTGACGTAAAAGCCAACTACTTTACATACGAAGCGGTCGTATACGCCGTAGAAGACGAGTATCAAATAGTATTTTCCACCAACGACGAAAGTCTTGCTTGGGTAGAAATAGACGGGGAAAAATATTACGACCTGTACGCAGGCAGTATGAAGTCCAAAGATCTCGTTCACAAAGTAACCGTTCCGCAGGAAAAGCTGGACAAAGCGGGCAAATACACCATCGGCGCGCAAACAATGATTTACCGCGGACCTTTCGGCGGATACAAGGGCAAGGAGTTTACCAAAGAATATTCTTTCCGTCCAGTTAATTCGAGCGACGGGCTTGTGTTTTATACGATGAGCGACGTCCACGGTTCGAGAAAAGGCGCTGCGCGCGCAGCGGCAAACGTAAAGGATATGGACTTTCTTGTTATACTCGGCGACTCGTATACAATGATTGACAGCGAATACGACGCGCAGTTTACCAACCTGCTCGCTTTCGATACTACCAAAGGTGAAATACCCGTTGTATACGCAAGGGGCAACCACGAAATAAAAGGCTTGTACGCCGAAGACCTGTATAAATACGTCGGCTCCAAAAACGGAAACTTTTACTACGAATTTACCTTCGGCAATTACGACGGCGGAAGCAAGGACGTATTCGGCATAACTCTCGATATAGGCGAAGATCACGACGACGACTGGTGGGAGTACTACGGCACGGCGCAATTTCAACAGTATCAGGCAGAGCAGACGGCAATGCTTAAAGATATTGTCGACAGCAACAAAAACGACGGTTTTAAGTACACCTTGGCTTGCAGTCATATCCCTGTTCAATTTATAAACCAACGCGGCAACCACGCGGAAGTAAAAACAATGTGGACAGAGCTGTTAAACGAGATTGCTCCCGACCTTGTAGTATCCGGACATCAGCACGATTTGTATCCTTTCCTGCAAAACGACGGATTGGGTAACGTACGCACGGAAAACAACGCCGACGGAACGCTTACGTACAACGCCGAATTTAAGCCGAATAAAACCTTTAACGGGCGCGTGACGGATTATCGATTCAATTCCTTTATAGCAGGACGGCGCGGCACTACGCAAACAGACAAGGTAGGTGCGCTAAACAAACGCGACCATATAGGATTGGAAACGCGTGCAGACTTTGCCGCAGGAACGCAAACGCACGTTTACTTAAACGCGCAGGGACAAAGAGTTTCGGTATACAACCCGTTTGTAAACGGCGCGGCAAAGACGGAATTTACTACAAAACTGAAATAAACGAGCGCAGCCTATAATAAACAACTAAGCTTTCCGCAGTCAAATGCGGAAGGCTTTATTTTTTGTGTTTACTGCCATTCACCAAGCCCGCGCAGCGAACCTTTGAGATATTTCGAATTCTTCGGCGTCCTTGAAACGACTGCCGAAACGTGCGACAATCTAATATGCAAAATAATTACGTAACAGACGCATTTTTCATTCGGTTAACTTATAACTGTCTAATTAAGTAAAAAAGATAAAATATAACAATAATCTTCAAAAAACGACAAAAGCAAAACTACTACAAAAAATTCGAACATTTGAAGGAGAAAGTTATGGAAAAACAAAATATAATCGAATATTTCGCAGATATTATGTACTCGCAGCAGACAGATGTAAACATATGCAATTTTATTTCGGACAGACCCAACTCCGACCGATTATTCGCTTTGCTTGGAGATATCGAAAAAAATCCCCTGTCCAAAGTTCAGTTAGACCAATTGCTGAGTCTCGACGGTCTAAGAAATATGTCGGACGACTTTTTCGAATACTATTGGTTAACAACTCCGAAAGATCATTTTTATAAAATACGCAAGCCCTACGTACCCGTAAGCGGAGCTACCGTAACTTCGATAGAACAATTAAAATGGGGATTCGAAAGAGTATTTATCGACTGTCTGTTTTTATTCGGAAATATTCAGGCGGGTTATGATTATCTGTCTCAACGTTCTACAAAAGAACTACAAGATATTTTCGATAAAAATAAATTCGACACGCAAAAGATAATTAAACGCGGCAAAGCACTGCATTTCGAAGATATAGATAAAAATGACCGTTATTTAATTTCCGAAATGGCGTGCAAAACGCTGGCTACACCTCAAAACAGAGAAAAGTTCATCGAATTGATAGTCGAAGCCTGCAAAAACGCCGTCAGTAAGGGCATTAAACGCATCAAATTCCAAGACTTACTGGAAGGTAAATATACAGACGAAAAACACAAGAAAGAAGAAAACTATCAACAGATGAGTATTTTTCAAGATTCCGTCTCGGAAACGAACGACGTTGTAAAATCGGAAAAAGAAGCCGAAGCAAAAGCAAAAAATCTTTCAGATAGGTTTCTTGTAGCGCATGACAAAGCCACTAAAAATACATCGCTCTATTTGTCGTTATGTAACGATTTGGACGTTTACGTAGCTACAAGTATGCGTAATAAAAAAGACTTTATGGAAATGGCGAATTTCTGCTCGGAAATATTCGGAACTTTGGAAAACAACGGCATTAAGCTTCGGTACTTCGACCCTACGATAAGCGCAGCCGATTCGCACGAAGATAAGGGGTTGATAGAGTGCCTTATGGTAAAATCGGCGCGAATTTTGGTTTACTCGGCGGGATTAAAGGACAGCTACGGCAAAGACGCCGAAGCGGCTATGGCGCTCAGTATGGGCAAGCCTACAATATTTTATTGCAAGGAAAAGGACGGTAAGGCAAAATTCTACAAAGACGTTCACCCGCTAAGCCGTTTGGTAAACTTTCAAACGGGGGTAGCCGGCGGTGTAATCGTCTGTCAATCTACTAACGAAGTCGAAGATATACTTAAACGGTTAATAAAAAACGAAATGCAGTACAAGCTCGAACAAAAAGATAAGAATCCCGGGTTTTATCTTCTCAAAGAAAAGCTGACTGGCTCGGTCGTCAGGGTGCAAACCAACAACAAGCTGTTAACCAGTGCGTTTTGGAACAATTATATCAAATAACCGCTTTTTTCCAAACGCCGTAAGAGTAACGGCCGAATTGCCGCAAAATTTGCAAATCGACAAAATAGAAAACGCGTTCGTTCCGTAACGGATTTGAACGCGTTGTTTTTTATTCGTTTACTATACGGTCGAGCTCGTCTACCTTCATACCCCAGCAACGGTGGCGTTTTACAAGAGCTCGGTCGTAATTCTTCCACAAGTTCTGCACGCTGCGGTTATCTTCTAACTCCGGTCCCGTTTCGAGATACTGTACCCCGAGTTTTATACACCCGTTTAGTATATGGTCGAAAATTATGGATACCGCGCCCAAATTCTTGTGTTCGCTCGTAACGCCTATCGACATCATATCCGCAACGGTAGGATGAGTCATCGTCTTGATATACGGTATAATACCCATAGGGAAAATATGCCCTTTACCCTTTTGCAAAACTTCAAGCATAGACGGCATACAAAAGCCGTAACAAACCACCTTGCCGTCTTTAAGCACGGCGCAGGCAAGCTCGGGCAAAAATACCTGCGTAAGCATATTTACTTCGCGCTTTTGCTGCTTTTCGCTCAGCGGACTCGTACCGTACAAATCTTCAAATGCGTCGTTCATTACGTCCAAACAGCTCATCATAAGCTCGCGCAGCTTGCTCTTGTCCTTCGACTTTGCAAACGCGTATACGTCCGCGACTTCGTAGCCGTTGCGCTTTTTTACGTATTCGGCAACACGGCTTATACGTTCGTCGTGCTGTTCGGGGACCTTGATAAGGTAGCAGTTCCAATCCACCACTTTGTAAGCTCCCAAACGCTGCATATGGTACACGTAATATTCGTAATTGTATATTTCCTGATAGGTGCTTTTGCGGTCGAAACCTTCGATAAGCATACCTTCTTCGTTAAGGTCGGAAAAACTCATCGGTCCGATAATTTCTTCCATACCCAGTTCTTTCGCCCACAGTACAAGCTGTTTGAATAACGCTTTGGTAACGGAAAAGTCGTCAATTGTGTCGAAGCGCGTAAACCGCAATTGTTTTACGTTGTTCTTTTCGTTTACGCCCTTGTGCAGAATTCCCGCTATACGTCCGACTACGCGCCTGCCCCTGTACGCCAAAAACATTCGGCACTCGCAAAAGCGGAAAGCGTCGTTAACCGACGGGTCGAATTCGTCCATCTCGTCCGAATAAAGATTGGGCGACGCGTAAGGATTGCCCTTGTACGTATCTATAAGAAACTTAAAAAACTTCTTTTTGTCTCTTTTCGAGTTGATGGATATTTCCTTTACCGTTATTTCTTTTGACACGATTGGTCTCCTGTGTTGATTCGTCGTATAAACGCTTGTAAAACGAAAAGCCGACAGCCGCTACTTTTGAAGCAGTATCGGACGCTTGTCCGCGATAAAAATTACTCCTACAGTCCCCGGTCCGCAATGTGCGCCTATTACCGGTCCTACTATCTGACGGACAATCTTGGCTTCGGGACGTTTTTCCCTAATCATTTCCGCAAGAGAGTCGCCTTCGTACTTGCAATCCGCGTCGATAATATACACGCTGTACTCCGTACCGGTAAGTTCTTCTACAACACGGTCCGCCATTTTCCTGAGAGCCTTGCGTTTGCCGGAAATCTTTTCGAATACCTTTAAGCTTCCTTTTTCGTCAAAGGTTAAGATAGGCTTTAACGAAAGCAACGTTCCCGCAAAAGCCGCCACTCCCGAAAGTCTGCCGCCGCGTTTCAAGTGCATAAGATCGTCGACTACGAAGTAGACAGCCACTCTGTCGGTAAATTCTTCCAACTTTGATATTATTTCTTCGTCGCTTGCGCCGCCGTTCTTAAGCTCGGCTGCGTACTCCATTTGAATACCCGCGCCGAGGCTTATGGCTTTGGTGTCGAACACCGTGCACTTACGTTCGGGATACTTTTCGCCGAGCGTTTTAAGCGCGGTGTTCAAATGCTCGAACGTTCCGCTCATAGCGTGCGAAAAACTTACATACAAAACGTCCTGTCCCGCGGAAAAATATTTTTCCAATATTTCAACGTACTCATCGGGGTTCAGCGCCATCGTTTTGGGAACTTCTCCGCCGCGTACCGCCGCGTAAAATTTCTTGAAATCGGTGTTTTTCCCCAAATCGTAATAATATTCTTCTCCGCCGTAGGAATACGGCATTTTTATATAATCCAACCCCAACTCTTCTTGGCGAGTATACCACAATTCGCCGTCGGCGTCGCAAATAAGAACGCTCATCGCAATTATCTCCTTTTTAATCGTTATCCGCCGCGGCACTGCCGCGGACAAATAAAGCTATACTTTAATATTTTAACATACTTCCGCGGCGTTTTACAAGCGTTTTGCGGCATCGCGCTTGTATAACAGGGGTTTTTATCGCTTTAAGCTGCGCAAACCGCCAAAATAGTTACACACCGATTTGTCCGATGTCGGCAACGTACACGTTTGAAAATCTACGCCGCGCAACAGACCGATTGCTTGGCTTGGCATACCAACGCATCTTTCACGCCGAGTTTAGACGCGCCGTTATCGTCTACTAATATTGCTTACGGTAAAAATGCGCCTATGATTATTTATTTAAGCATTGCATTTTTTTTATTATTATGTTAAAATATTTATTGACATAAGGCAGCTCCCGTCCGAGAAAATAAATCGGCAGATTTTTGACGAATAATATCGGACGAAAGCATTGCCAAAAAGTCTGAAAAATGCGCCGCCGCGGCAAATTTACGCGTACCCAAAAACCGCTCGGTGGATAACTTTTGACAAGGCGCAAAGTAATTAACAACTTGTCCACACCGATTATTAAAGTCATAATACAATATGTTGTGCCAAACAGCATCAAGCGGTACAACATAGCGGAAACGGTGTGAGTTGTATTACATATTCACAACGCCTAATAACACTACTACCCAAAGAAATAGTATACATTGACGTTCAAATCACCGAAGATAATACGAAAAAACTTAGAAGGAGAGTTTTTTTATGAAAATAATCGTTAACAGTCTCGATCTCAACGACGCGGTAAACAAGGTCTCGAAAGCTTTACCCAGCCGCGACGTAGCTCCGGTTCTCGAATGTATCAAGATCAGCGCCGAAAACGACAGACTGACGCTGTACGCAACGGACAAGGATCTTGCTATAGAAAAGACCATTGACGCAAACGTAATAGTCGGCGGAGCAATGCTTGTGCCCGGAAGAATATTCGGAGATTACATTCGCAACATTGCCGATAACGGAAGCGACATTTCGTTAGAGATAAACGAAGACAACCGCGTGTTTATAAGCTCGGCCAACAGCGAATGTACTATCGGCACGTTGGACGTAAACGATTACCCCGAAACGGAGACGATTAACGGAGCTAAATACTTTGCCGTTCAGGAAATAAATCTCAAAGACATAATCAACAACGTTATTTTTGCCGTAGCTACGGACGACAGCCGTCCTATGTTAAAGGGAGTTCACTTCGAAGCAAGAGAATATACCCTGTCCGCTGTGGCAACCGACGGATACCGTTTTGCAATGAGCAAAAAGGCTTTGGAAGAAAAAGTGGACGAAATATCCGCCACGATTCCTTCCCGCAGTCTGTCGGAGCTTTCCAAGTTGCTTACCGATTCCGACAATGTACTGAAAGTGTTTATAGAAAACAACTACTTGACGGTTGCTATGGAAAATACCAAGCTGTATACGCGACTGCTCGGCGGACAGTATATCAAGTACGACAACATAGTCCCCAAGGATTTCATGTCAACGTTGCTTGTTAACAAGGAAACATTCGAAAAGGCGCTTAACACCGCTGCTATTATGTCTCGCAGCGAAAAGAACAATCTGGTAGTTCTTAATGTGGAAGAATACAATATGAACATATCTTCCACCAGCCAATACGGCACCGCCAAGGAAAACGTTACCATATCGTTATCGGGCAAAGACGTGAGATGCGCGTACAATTCGCGCTATATAAACGATTGCCTGAAGGTAATCAACGCCGAAACCATCAAAATGGAATTTGCTCAGCACAACAGCTGCGTAATTACTATTTACGACAGCGACGAAGTACTGTATTTCATTTTGCCTGTAAAGCAAATCGTTTGATAACGTACGCAATAGTAATAATAACAAAGCCCCGTCCGAGAAATGCGTAGACGGGGCTTTTGTATTGTTCTAATGTGCAGTAAGTTTTGCGGAATGTCCGCGTCGTAAACCTTACGTCTGCGCGTGGGTGGACGGCATTTTCTTGGCGTATATCGCAGCCACGTCGGGAGACGTCATACTTTTAAGCTTTAACAAAATTGCGCCCTGCTTGGCTTTGCACAGCGGACACTCCGTCCACGCTTCCGCGCTTGTGGCTTGGTAGCCGCAGGACGAGCACGTCCAGGTTGTAGGATCGTCCTTTTTGTACAAAGAACCTTCCTTCATCTGTTCGTACAGTTCTAAAAATACCGCTTCGTGAAACTTCTCTACCGCAGCCGTTTGCTCGAACAGCAGTGCTATATCGTCGAAGCCTTCCTTGCGCGCGGTTTTGGCAAACGCCAAATAAATTTTCGCTTCGTTATGCTCGTCTTCGGCGGAAAATTTGAGATTATCCAATATATTCCACTTCTCCTTAAAGGGGAAGCCTGCGGAATACTCTATATTTTTTATAGGTTTGTCGGACGCTTTTTGCAGATAAGTGTAGTACATACGGGCGTGGTTAAATTCCTGATACGCGATAGTGTCCACTATTTCCGCCATGGCGGAATAGCCTTCGCTACGCATACCGTATTCCACAAACTCGTAGCGCGTGCGAGCCTGAGTTTCGCCGGAATACGCTTTGGCAAGATTGACGTAAGTTTGACTGTTTATAAGTTCCATATCATTATCTCCTTTGGTTAAAAGTATTGACAAAAAATTGCGCGTTATTACGTTCGAACGCGTAATTTTTATGTAGTACGTTTTGCAAAAGAATGTTGCCAAAAACTATGAAAGCGTGTATAATGATTAGGCTATGTTAAAAATAAATCAGATATGGAATAACATATTGTTGGAAACGGAAGCGAAGGTTTCTACGTTGCAGTACGATCTGTATATAAACCAACTGCAACCCGTCGGAATTTACCGCGACAGGCTTATTTTGCTTGCCGAAACGCGCGCGCTTAAAAATATCGTGGACAACAACTACAAGGACGTTATTAAAAAGTGTACCAACGTAGTGTTTCCGTCTATAATAGATATAGAAGTTATAACGGAAAATGATTTGGACAACGTAGGTAAAATAGAAAAAGAAGTAGACCTGCCCGTTAGCAGCAGCTTTGTTGCGATAGGCGAAGACAAAGCGGTATTCGTTTCGCAGTACACCTTCGATAACTTCGTAGTAGGCAAAAGCAACGAGTACGCCGCGGCCGTTGCGCGCAGCGTTGCGGAAAACCCCGGCAAAACGTATAACCCCGTTTTTTTGTGGGGCGGAGTAGGACTGGGCAAAACGCACCTTATGCACGCGATAGGCAACTGTCTGCAACGTAATTTTCCTTCTAAAAAGATTATGTACGTTACCTGCGACCAATTCGTCAACGAATTTATCGAATCGCTGCACGATACGGCAAACCCCAACGCGATGAAGAACTTCCGCGCCAAGTACCGTAAATTAGACGTGCTGATGATGGACGACGTTCAGTTCCTTGCCAATAAGGAAGGAACGCAGGAAGAAATGTTCCACACCTTTAACGAGCTGTATCTTGCAGACAAGCAGATAATTCTAAGCAGCGACCGTCCGCCCAAGGAGATAAAGATAGAAGAACGGTTAAAAACGCGCTTCGCAACGGGAGTAATAGCGGACATTCAGCCGCCGGACTTGGAAACGCGTATAGCCATATTGCAAAAGAAATGCAATGCTAAGGGATACGTGCTTAGAATAAACGTGCTCAGCCTTATTGCGGAAAAAATTACAAACAATATCCGCGAAATGGAAGGTATGCTAAACCGTATAATAAGTTACTCTACGTTGGTGGGCGGCGATCCCAACGATATGAATATTGTCAACGACGCGCTGCGCGACTACGCCGACGCAAGCAGCGATATTATAACGATAGACCACGTCGTTGCCGCCACCTGCGAATATTTCCGCGTAAAGCGCGAAGAACTGATAGGCAAAAAGAAAAACAAGGAAATAGTCGTACCGCGGCAAATATGTATTTACCTTATTTGCGATATATTGGGTCAGAGCGTGCCGCTTGTATCGATAGGCGAATACTTCGGCGGACGCGATCACACCACCATTATGCACGCGCGCGACAAAATAAGCGAAGAATGCAAGCGCAGCGAAGTTATCGCTTCGCAGGTAAAGGACGTTCGCGATAAAATATACAACCGTTAACGCGCTGCGCTTTCGGCAGAACGGACAGGTTAACGCAAGCCGCATTTGAGTTAAAAACGTAAAAAACAAAAACTCCCGAAGCTATTTCGGGAGTTTTGTCGTGTACGGGTTACGGATTTTAATCGCGTAGGTTGTCTACTATATCGTATCCAAGCGCGGTTATTTCTTTATACAGTCTGTCAAGGTCCATATAATCGTACGCGTAAATAGTAGCCAAGCTTTTAAGCAGCTCGTCGTTGTTATCGAGTTTGTCGAGATCGGCGTTCGGTTTAAGCAAGGAGTACTTGAACTTTACAAGACCGTCCAATCCTTGATAGGTCGTCAAACAGGCGTGCTGTTTGACCGCTTCGTTCTTGTGAACCACCTTGCCGTCGACGGCCTTCATATCCGCCTTGCGCATTTGTGTGTAATCGTTTAGAATGTACAGCGCGTTCCAGCGCGAGTGTTCTATAAACGCCAAAACGTTGCTCGATTCCGTCTTGAAATAGAATGAGTAATCGCAGTATCCTTTGCCGCCGCCGCTGTTGACGTAGCGTTTATTGAACTGCTCTTCCGTTATAGCTTCGTTGCCGTCTGCGCGCTTTACCATGCCGAAGCCCAACAGGTTAAGTTTGAAGCCGTAATTGAGCGCGTGGTACAGATTGGACTGCTGCTGTATAAGCGGAAGCTCGAACCACTTTTGACGCATAAGCTCGCGGTTGTCGCCGCCTTCGGATATGTTGGAATACATAAGGTTTATGGTCTGAGCAAGCGCAGTAAGGTCGTCGTTGACAATGCTTTCGTGAGAATATATCTGCTTTTCCTTGCCGAAGTAGGTAACGAATTCGTCGGGAATTTTGACTTTTTCTCCGCCGTTGTTGCGGGCGCGTACGAAAATGTGGTAGTTGGTCTGATTGTTAAGCAGACGCTTTATCGTCTCGGCGTAGGAAGCGTCTTCGATATCGTCCGAAAGCGACACTATAAAGTAGGTGAAATTGTCGTCGTTTACCAGTGATTTGAACAGCTTTTTGGCTTCTACGGAATTGATATCCGTTTTTTCTGTGTGCAGGTTGCATATATTTGCGGGCTTTTCAAAGTCGCACTGACGGAAATCTACGTCGAATTCGTACTGAATGCGCGAGAAAAACTCGTTATGCAGCGACGTTTCCCTGTTGTCCAAAACGTAGTAGTTAACAAGCTTGGGTTGCAGTATGCCCTTTATTTCCGTAGCAAATTGAAACTGCGTTGCGCACATACGGAACAGCGGATAATTGAACTTGCCGAAGCCGACGAACACAACGTTGATGTTTTTGTCGTTTTTAAGCGAGTAATTGCCGTTGTAAAATGAGCGCGGTATGTATTTCGTAATGGGATGATCCGTAACGAACTTGCGCGCAATAAGCTCGTACTTGGAAAAGCAGGAAATGCAAGCTCCTATCTTTCCGTCCGTTTGCGAGATAAACTTCTCCTTGATGAACTTCATTTCGTCGTGATTGGCTTCCAAGTGCAGCAGAGCGTCTACGCCCTGTTGTTTTATTTGAGCGAAATCGTCTATTATCTTGGTGTAAACAACGTTGCTGTCGCGGAAAACAATCAAGTCGTGTTCGCCGCGTGAGAGTTTTTTCGCGGTTGCATTTGCGGACAGCTTGGCGCGCAGAACGGGAACGTTGCTTTTGAGCAAATCGCCGTATCTGCTTGACGAAAGGTTTGCGTCTAACAAAATGCAATTGCGGTTGTTTTTTAAGTACTTAACCGCGTCCGACGAGTCGCCTGCTACTACGTCGCAGTCGCGCCTTAACAGTCGGCTTACCCTAAAATAATTGCGTATGCGCAGACTGAAAAAGCTTGCTACGGATAATACCGTCGTAGCCGCCGTAACCAAATACGCCAACATAATATCCGCATAGAACAGCGGGTACGCTTGGCATATAGGCGATACAAGGCTTACCGCCGCCTTGAACTTGAACGCGTCCAATGACGTACTTATAAGGTTAAAGCAGTATAGCGGCGTTAAAACTTCGCCGTTGAAAACGGCTGCGGTAAGATATAAACAGTAAATAAGAACAAGCGACGGAGCGATAAAAAACAAATTCTTTTTGGATATAAGCTCGCCGGATTTTTTGTTGGAACGCGCCATAATATAAGCTATGGCGGCAATGATGCCGATATTTACAATCAAAAAAACGATACCTAACGCTAAATACATAGTAAGCTCCTTAATTCAGTTTTTCCGTGCGGTTAACAGCATAAATCCCAACGAAAAGAAAAAATTTTTGTCTAAAAATTTTTCTTCCAACTCTTCGTAAACGTCTCGATACCATTCGTAGTCGGATTTTATTTTTTTATCGTTCGGATAACGGTTTCTCATCAGTTTCAAATCTTCCAAAACGAATGAAAAATAGGTATCGAATAACGCTGAGCGGCGGTCGAAGTCCATTCCGACTGTGGTCATACCCAATTTTTCCAAATTAACGGACGAAAAACCGGCGCGGGAAAGCAAAGTATAAATTTGTCTGCCGCTTTTGCGGAATCCACCTGCTTCGTCGTAAGCGCAAATCTCAGTGACGCGCGAGAAATCTCCGTTTTCGTCCGGATACGCTATGTTAAATCCGTCGTCGATGTCCTTGATTATCAGCAGACCGTCGTCGGACAAAACTGAACGTAAAGTTTTGAGTAATTTGTAGGGCGACTTCAAGTGGAGCAGCACCATACTTACGTTTATTACATTGAAAGAGCCCGTTTCGGTTTGTTCCATTATATCCGTCAAGCTTTCCTTGAAGTCTTCGTCTTCGACGTTGCGTGAGAAAAATTCGATTTTGCCCGAAACGCCATATTTGTCGTTCGCTATTTTAACGCTTTCTTCGTCGTACTCGATACCTATCAGTATGCGCGTTTTATCGTCCGATCCCAGTCGGTCCATAATAAAATCGCCGTTATTGGAGCCTATATCCAATATGCGTAGCGAATCGTACGCGATCTTCGCTTTGTTGTAAGCGGGAGTATCGAACTCTTTCATAAGGTTTTGCTGTACTTTCAATCTTCGGGTTTCTTTCTTGTCTTCCGCAGAATAGTAAGTGTTGGATTTGCGTTCGTCGCGCAGTTCTTTGCGCAGTATTTTACCGTTTTCTACGGATACGCCCTTTAACATGGTGAGAAGTTTATGTATGGAAGCGTCGAAATACTCGCGACTCAGTCGAACAGCATTGTACGTAGGCAGACTACTCATAGCCGCGGGAAGACTTCCTGTCCATTCGAAGCCGTCTAACATAATAGGAATTATATTCTTACCACGGGTAATTGCGTGTTCTATTTCCAAACGAAGCCAATCGTTCTCGTTTGAGCAGCGGTCCAATGCTTTGGGCGGCAGAACCAAAACGAAATTTGTGCTTTCGTCTATTGCGCTGTAAAGTTTTGCGTTAAACTGCCCCGAACGCAATTCTTCTAAATCGAAAAAGGGATTGAGTCCTACCGACTTCAAATGTTCGTACAGCAGTCGCGCCGTTGCGAAGCCGCCGTCTCGCCTGTAACTGATGAAAACGTCGTACATTAGCTTTTCTCCTATGTAAAGATTACAATAAAAGTATAGCATAACGGCGGGCAAAACGCAATACCGCGCGATAAGACTTTAATTAAAAAAACGCCGCCGTACGCAGAGTACGACAGCGTTTTTTAAGCCGCAGCGGCTATATTTGCAGGATAGTGTTGCCGCAATCAGATTTTAACGGCGGCTTCCGTTTGTTCTACGTCCGCAGTATTCAACGAAGCGTCGGCAGCTTCCGCAGCGGCGGCTTCGCGCACTATTACTGTAGGATAATTGGTGGCGATACGAAGATCGCATTCTTCGAAGTACTTTGCGTATGCGGCGGTAAGCATTTTGTTGTACTTTTGGCGTTCTTCTTCCGTAGGCTTTTGGAACATATACGCCCCGTTAACCTTCCAACGGTTGAACCAACCAGTAATTATCGCGTCGCGTCCGCAGGACATTGCGCAGCGCATACACATAATGCAGTTGTTGCCGAACTTGAATTCGCCGTTTTCCACCTTGATGTTGTGGGTGGGGCAAATGTTTATGCACTTGTTGCAATGAACGCATTTGTCGTCCACCTTGTATTGTTTGCCGTTGAGCCTGCCGCCCCAGTGCTCGCAGCGCATAATCCACGCGATAAAGCCGCCCATAAATACGGGATCGAGCAGCCGCGACTTGCCGTCCTTCATTTCCTTGACGTCTAACGGAATTAAAAGCTGCGCCGTATTCCACATTCGGTAAGCCATAGCGTCGGAATGGCGGAATATCATATTGTACGGCATACAGTAATGGTATTCGTTGGTAACGAACAGGTTACGCTGTCTAAGCAGCTTAGCTGTACGCAAAGACGATATATTGTTCAGCTTTAACGGTTCGCCGGAAGTATTGACTATAAACGCGCGAATGTTCTTCGACGCTGCCGGCAAAGACTTGCAGAAATCCAAAACTATGGACGGCGCGTTGAATGCGTGCACGGGATAGCCTATCCCGACAAGGTCGAAGGCGTTGATATCGAGATTGAAGCCGTCTTCGATTTTTACGAGAGTAACGTCGTCGTTATATTCCGTTGTGAAGGTTTCGGCGTAGCGTTTTACAACCCGTTCGGTGTTGCCCGTACCCGAAAAATAACAAAGCAGTATTTTCATCGTCAGCTCTTTATCTTATTGTATTTTGCTTCGAAACTTTCGTCGTAGTAGTAGAAGTTGTCTTCGTCGCGCGCGTGGCTGTCGTACCATACGTCGGCGTATATTTTGTCTTTCTTCGCCAAACGGTCGAAGTCCCAACAATAGCGCACGTAGCTGGGGTTAAACCAGTGTCCGGCAATAACGGAAGTTCCCTTCGCCGTAAAACGTTCGCCGTCGCTGTTTTCCCATTCCAAGCTGTCGTCAATGTCGCCCGTTTGCGAAATCAATTTGCCGCCGTGCGCCGAAGCTATGTTTTTCAGCGTTTGCAGCGTGACTTCCGCTTCGGGGTCGAAGCCTATATAGGGCAGTACGGCGTTTTTGCGGTTTTTAAGCTGCTCGTAATCAATATATCCGCCGTCGGGGGCTTGATTGAACCGTAGCAGCGGAAAACCGTCCCACTTTCTGCCGAGCTTTTCGTATTCCGCTTTTCCGCCGAAGTAAGCAATGAGCTTTGCTTCGTCGTTGTGCTTGTACCAGTATTTTACGCTGTTGGGGCTTTTGAATAAGCTCATTATTGCGCAGCGTTTAATAAGCCTTTTGGGAACGGCTTTGCCGACCTTCATTATGCCGTGCGTTTGCTTAAACTTTTTCCAAAAGTCCGCCGTGCTTTGGCGTTGGTAATGGAACAGGTCGTCGAGAGCCTTGCTGTCGTAAAACCACAGACCGTGGAAATTGCGCGTCGCGTTGAATGCGGGCTCGAAGAAGTTCTTGACCGTGCCGCCGATTATTTCGAAGCCGTCGTTCAGTACGTCGTAGCCCGTTACGCAGTTGCACTGTCCGCCGCCCAAGTTGAACACCTTGCCCCAAAACTTTTGCCCAAGGTCCTGCGCGGTGTCGCTGCGTATTATATTAGCAATAAGCAGCCCCGAATCTTCCGCAGTTGCCCATTCCAACGGCGCGTTGAAGCAGGTGTGGAACATAAGTCCGTCGCTCATATTGTCGCTAAGCATATTGGAGTGCAGCATCGCCGTTTGACGGATTACCGCCTTGGTCTTTATGTCGCTTTCCAATACCTTGAATTCGCCGCGCATTTTAGTAAGCGAATAAATGTCGTAAGGGCTGATAAGCAGCGGGTCGCCTACACGTCCCCACATATGCTTTTCGTTACGGTTGCCGTACAAAGCCATTGTGGAAATATGAATAAACTTCGGCTGCGGGTTTGCCCGTTCGATAGCGTCTACAAGCACGCCTACGCCCTTTTCGTTGCATTCGATCGCAAGCTCGGGGTGTTGGTCGGAATGCGGGGGAATGACCGCCGCCATATTGATTACGTAGCTTACGCCGTCGATGAGACGTTCGCAAGCAGACTTGTCGGCAATGTTTCCGTAAATAATCTCTATGCGCTTGATATCCTTTTTGTGGTCGCGCTTTAATCTTCTTACACGTTTGTCGTTGGGAAGAATCAAAAGCCTGTATTCGGTATCGGGAATTTTAAGCAGTTCGTTCAAAGCCTGAACGCCCATATTGCCCGTTACGCCTGTTACTGCGATTTTCATTGGTTTATTCTCCGTAATATTAGTATGCGAAAAAATGCCTATACAGATTTATTATACAGTTTTTTTCATTTTTTCGCAAGCAAACCTACTGCAAACTTAGCATAAAAAGATTAACTTTGAGTAAATTTTACGTGTAAACAATTAAAAGACCGCGCCGTCATAGGGTCAAACAATAAAATTCCGCAATAACAAATAAACGGAAATTGCGAAGATATGACGGAAAACTGTTGCAATATTAAACAAAATTTAGTATAATATCAAAGCAGTCGAAATCGGCGCCGATACAAACCGTTTTGTTTGCAGGCGCGAAAGAATAGGCTTAGCAATCAATATTTCGAGGTGTAGCGCAGTTGGTAGCGCGCTTGGTTCGGGACCAAGAGGCCATGGGTTCGAATCCCGTCACTTCGACCACTACGAAGGCTCGCTTAGCAGCCGCAAACTAAGGAACGTAAAAAATAACGTTCCTTTTTCTTTTGCTTATTTCGGCTTATCCGTCTTTTTGTATTGCGGCGGAACAGCTCGTACACAATGTTACTACGCGATTATTTGGCGCAGGAGCTTTGTTTGGAACGATTTTGCCGCTTAGTACAAATGCGGATTGCTTGGTTGATACGGGCGTTCACGCGGAATATGTTCCGTCAAACGGGCTGTGGTTCGTTTTGTGCGGGATAAGTCGGCGGCGCGAAAACAATATCCGCCTTTTGCGGAATAATTCCGACAAATCGCTTGCAAACGGAAAAAGGATAGGATATACTTCTTGTTGCAATAATATTAAAGGAGTAAACGTATGAAAAAATTCTTCGGAGAATTTAAGAAATTCATCACCCGCGGAAACGTGCTGGATATGGCTGTCGGCGTTATCGTCGGCGGAGCGTTTACCGCAATAGTCAACGCGTTAAGCAACAACATTCTTAAACCGATTATTAACTGGCTGTTGGCACTGATACTCGGCAAAGATTCGCTTAGCGAAGTTTACACCGTGTTAAAACCCGTGTACGTCGATTCGGTTGTGGAAGGTCAAACCCAGCAGGTATTGGACCTTACGCAGTCTATATATATCGACTGGGGCGCGTTTATCAACGCCATTATTAACTTCATACTTATAGCGTTTGTACTGTTCTGCATAGTAAAAGCTATCAACACCGCAAACGAAGGCTTGAAAAACGGCGCTAAAAAGTACGACCCCTTGACCAAGGAAGAAGTACTCGCTTACCGCAAGGAAGGTAAATCGTCCAAAGAAATACTTGCCATAGCCCAAGAAAAGCAAGCGCAGCTTGCCGAAGAAAAGCGCATAGCCGACGAAGAAGCCGCCAAGAACGCTCCCAAAACGGAAACCCAACTGCTTGCGGAAATAGCGGACCTGCTAAAAGCTCAGCAAAGCAAATAATAAAAACGGAAAAAAATAGAAACGCGCAGCGGTTATCGCTACGCGTTTTATTTTATGTTCCGTCCAACCAATTCATCGAGAGTTATTCCGTAGTAGTCGGCGAGCTGTTCGCAAAACGCAATACTCGGAACTACCTTGCCGCTTTCCCAACGGCTTAGGTTAGCGTTGCTTATTCCCGTTGCTTGCTCTACTTCTATCAAAGTCTTGTTTTGGGATAATCGTATTTCTTTTAATATGCTTCCGTAATTTTTCATGCACTCATATTACTACAAAAATGTAGAAAATGCTTGACTTCTGCATATTTGTAGAATATTATAATTAATGTGGGGGTGTGTGATGAAAGAAAATAAAGTTTGTACCAACTGCAAATATTTTCAACGCTATTACGTGATATCTGCGGGATTTAGATTCAGTCCTACGCATAAAGGGTTTTGTGCCAACGGCAACGTAAACGCCAATTTATCCAAAAGACTTGTTCGCACAAACGCGGGCTGCGACTTGTGGCAAAGCGAAGAACTGCAAAAGCTAAACCACGATTACAGAATGGAAATGGCAATGGATAGGGCGTTTGCAACATTGGAAGAAATACGCAACTATTTGCGGGACGCGGAATAGCAAAACCCTGCCGTTTGCGCAAACGGCAGGATTTGTGTACAAGTTATTCTGTTAAAACGCGTAAGTTGCGCGGAAACTATTTGGCAAGTCTGTACAGCGCGTCCATATATATTGCCGTCATCAGCTTCAAATTGTCAAGGTCAACGCATTCGTTTGGCATGTGAATCGTCTGTTCTTCGCCGGGGAACAGCGGACCGAAGGCGACGCAGTTAGACAGGCATCTGCTGTACGTGCCGCCGCCGATGGCTATGGGCTCGAGCTTGGTATTCATTGCGTTGTTGTACACGTCCATAAGGGTGGTTACCAATTCGGACTCGGCAGGGACGTACAACGGGTCGCTGACGTGCCAGGGCTTTACTTGGAACTCGGCGGGAGTTTTGCTGCGAAGCAAGTCGTACATAAAGTCGCAGTTGTAGGAAACGGGGAAGCGGATATCCACTGTGGCGTTGAGCGTGCCGTCTTCCAAGGTGCGCAGTACTCCGATATTGCAGGTAAGGCTGCCGCTTTGTTCGTCGCGTAGATTTATGCCGAAGTCCGTCCCCGTGCTGTCGCACAGGTTATCCGCAAGGAAGCATACGGACTTGTTGTCGGGGTAGGCATTTGCCAAAAGTTTCAGTACTGCGTGGGTGGCGTTGATACCTTCTTCGGGAGTGCTTGCGTGCGCCGCCTTGCCGACCGCGGTTACGACCGTTTGTTCGCCGCGCGTTACTGTTACGTTGGCGTAACCGTCGGCGTCGATAACCGCCGAAGCGGGCAGGGTCGCCACGCACTTGGACGGAACGACGTTGGCGCGGTCGCCTGCGGTAAGCGTTACGCCCGCGGGCAGCTTGCCGAGAGTAATGTCGAAGTGGTAAATACCTTTTTCGCGGTTGATAACGGGGAAGTCGCCGTCCGGCGAAAAAGCTATATCGGGGTAGGGCATAGTTTGGAAATAGTGACGTACGCAGCCCATATCCGTTTCTTCGTCGCAGCCGAATATAAGCCGTATCGTTTTGCTCGGCTTAAAGCCAGCGTCTTTGAGAAATTTTACGGCGAACAGACACGCAATCATCGGACCCTTGTCGTCCATTGTTCCGCGGCCGAACAGTTTGCCGTCGTGTATTTCCGCGGCGTACGGGGGATACTTCCACTCCGCAGGGTTGGCAGGCACTACGTCAAGATGCCCCAATACGCCCACTATTTCCTTGCCTGTTCCAGCAAAGTCTACGTGTCCGGCGTAGCCGTCGTCGTTAAACGTGCTAAGCCCCCAGCTTTGCGCAGTGTTAAGCACGTAGTCAAGGCAGGCGCGAACCTGTTTGCCGAAGGGCGCGCCGACGGCTTCTTCGCCCTTTTCGGTGTTAAACGTAATAACCTTTTGCAGCGTGGCTACAAGGTCGTCGAATTGCTCGTTTAGTACGGTGTTAATATCTTTCATAATAAACCCCTATAATTTAACTTTTTATACGTAATAGTATACACAAATTTTGTATATTGTGCTATTATATTTGTACTAAAAAATACAAAAAGGTTTTTATGGCCGAAGTCAACAAGGGACACAGACAAAGACTGCGCGAACGAATGATGAAGGAAGGGCTCGACGGGTTTGCCGACCACGAAATATTGGAGCTGTTGCTTTTTCAGTATATTCCGCGTAAAGATACCAACAAGATTGCGCACAATCTGTTAGATAAATTCGGCGGATTGGTAAACGTGCTTAACGCCGCGCCCGAGCAATTGATGCTTGTTGACGGCGTATCGGAAGTAACCGCGTGCAATTTAGCTATGTTAAAGGAAGTGTGGCGCAGGTACAAGAAGGACGGCAGCAAAAGGAAGAATCTCGGCGGAGTATCTTCCATAATGCAATACGCGCGCGTGCTTATTGCCGAAAGCTACGTTGAACGTATCGTCATTGTGTACGTGGACTCGGGTACGAACTTTTTGTACAGCGAAGACTACGATTCGGGAAGCATTACCGACGTATACGTAGACGTAAAGAAAATGATTGCTACCGCAATGCGCTTGAACGCAAGCGGAATAATAATGTATCACTGTCACGTACAGGGCGGCGTAAAACCCAGCGAACAAGACATCAAATTTACGGAAAAACTGTTTTTTGCGTTGGCGCCGCTTAATATAGCCTTGCTCGAACACATTGTGTTCAATACGGAAGGCGCATATTTCAGCTTTTTTAAGGAAGGATTGATGGACGGCTTCGCCCTTCGATACTCCAAACTCTAATACACAAGGAGAAGGAAATGTCACAGCTAAGGACGAGATTTGCCCCGAGTCCTACGGGGTATTTGCATATCGGCGGTCTTAGAACCGCGTTATATTCCTACTTGTACGCCAAGAAAACGGACGGCAAGTTTATTCTGCGTATAGAAGACACCGACCAAGGAAGATACGTAGACGGCGCGGTTGAGCTTATTTACCGCACGCTGCACGAAACGGGTATCGAGTACGACGAAGGTCCGGACGTAGGCGGAGATTACGGTCCGTATATACAAAGCCAACGTAAAAACGAATATCTGTACTACGCTAAAAAGTTGGTGGAAAGCGGACACGCCTACTACTGCTTCTGTACCGAAGAACGCTTGGCGGCATTGCCCGACGTTAACGGCGCGCGCAGGTACGATAAGCATTGTATGAGTATTCCGAAAGAAGAAGCGGAACGCCGCATAGCTCAGGGCGAAAAGTACGTTATCCGTCAAAATATGCCGACAGTCGGCAGCACCACTTACCACGACGTTGTGTACGGAGACATAACTATCGAAAACAGCGAGTTGGAAGACCAAATCCTGATAAAGTCCGACGGTATGCCGACGTATAACTTTGCAAACGTTATAGACGACCACCTGATGGGTATTAACTGCGTTATGCGCGGTATAGAGTATCTTTCCAGTACGCCCAAATACAATTTGCTGTACGACGCGTTCGGTTGGGCGCGACCCACCTACATTCATATGCCGCCCATTATGAAGGACGCGCAGCACAAGCTTTCCAAGCGCAACGGCGACGCAAGCTACGAAGATCTTATAAAGAAAGGCTTCCTGAAAGAAGCCATAATAAACTACATAGCTCTGCTCGGTTGGTCGCCCAAGGACGACAGCGAAAAGATGAGTTTCGACGAATTGAAGCGGAAATTCGACGTATCGGGAATAAACAAAAGCCCGTCTATTTTCGACCCGATGAAGCTTGCTTGGCTCAACTCGCTGTACATAAAGGAAATGTCCGCCGAAGCTTTTGCAGAATACGCGACGCCTTGGATTGACGGCTGCTATCTTAAACAATTCGATAAAGCACTTGTGTGCAAGCTTATTCAAAGCCGTATAGAAACCTTTGCGGAAATGGAAGAAAAGCTGCGCTTTTTGACGGAATACGGCTCCTTCGACAGCGAATTGTACGTAAACCAAAAGCAGAAAGCCGACGCGGAACTTGCAAAACAGATACTGCCCGCAATAAAAACCAAATTGGAAAACGTTGCGGAATGGAACAATCAAAACTTGTTCGGCGCGTTGGTCGAATTGTCCGCCGAGTTGGAATGCAAAAAGGGCGCGGTACTGTGGATTGCGCGCGTAGCGTTGACGGGACTTGCCGCTACTCCCGGCGGAGCCAGCGAAATAGCGGAGATTATCGGCAAAGCCGAAACGCTCGAACGCATAGGCCTTGCAATTGAGCAGCTTGGTTAACAGAAGCGTTTAGACAGAATAATCGGCTTGCAATGAACCTACGTTCATAAATTCGGTCAAGAAGATCGTTCGCGGTATTATTCGGTAAAACGCAGACGAAGCGGGCGCGGAGCTATCAAACGCGCAGCCGCGGTAAAAAAGCAAATTATTTATTGTTAGGCAAATGCTTTATAACGGTTTGCCCGTACAGAGATAGATTATGGAAGAAAACAGAAAGAATAAAATAAACAAACAAGAAGTATTGCAGGCGGTAAAGTTTACGTTATTCTCTTTATCCGCAGGCGTTATACAAATGGTGTCGGCTTTGGTGCTGAAATTGGTAATATTGGAAAAGTGTATTCCGCAAGGCGCTACCGTTCACTTTATTACCGACTTGGCGTTGGACACGTTTATTGCCGATACGGTAGGCTTGGCTTTGTCCATATTATGGAATTTTACTTTTAACCGCAAGTTTACCTTTAAGTCGGCAAGCAATGTGCCGATAGCAATGCTCTTGGCGTTTGCCTTTTACGTTCCGTTTTATCCTTTCCAAATATGGTATATAGACGCCGTAGAAAAGTCGCTTGTAAATATAGGCGATTGGGCGTTTGTAATAGCGCAAGGCACTTGTATGCTTATTAACTTTGTATTGGAGTTTGTTTGGCAGAAGTTTATTGTTTTTCGCAAACCGAAATCCGCCGAAGCGCAAGATAACGAACAGACGGCGCAGGACTGCGCGGACGCTGCCGAAATTGCGGAAAACAGCGCGCCCGATACGACGCAAAACGAAGAGCGGAAGGATGAGCCAACGCTATCGCAAAAACTTACTGCGGACGTAGTTTTAGTTAATCCCGGCAGTAACAAGATTGCTGTTATCAAGATTATAAGAAGCGCAGCCGAATGCGATTTGGAACGCGCAAAGCAGCTTGTTGAAAGCACACCCGTAACGATAGCGACGGGAAGACTTAAAGACGAAGCGCAGCTGCTGGTCGACAAGCTGACAAAAGCAGGCGCGACGGCAGAGTTAAAATAGATATTAAAAATGTACAATTAAAGCAATTAAACTTGGCTACTTGTACAAAAATCAATAATAAGACAAATAAAAATCTCGGCAAAGCAATGCCGAGATTTTGTTTTGGATTGAAATCCGTTTTTAACCAAAGCAATGGATTACGCGATTTCGAGAGCAAGCTCCATCATTTCGTGGAAGGAGTTTTGACGCTGTTCCGCGTCCAAGGCTTCGCCTGTCAGCAAATGGTCGGATATCGTGCATATGCACAGAGCTTTTTTGCCTGCGCGCGCAGCGTTGAGATAAAGCGCAGCCGATTCCATTTCCACCGCTAACACGCCCATCTTTTTCCACACCGCGCTTCCCGCGCCGTCGTCGTAAAAGGTGTCGGACGACAAGATATTTCCCACGTTGTAATCTATACCTTTTTGTTTGGCGGTTTCAACCGCTTTTTCCAACAATTCGTAGCTTGCTATCGGAGCGATTGTACCGGGCATTCCGAATTGATGAGCGAAATTGCTGTTGGTGCACGCGCCCTGTCCGAACACAAGGCTTCTCAGCTTAACGTGCGGCTGCATTGCGCCTGCCGAGCCTATGCGTATGATGTTGTCCACGTCGTAAAAATTGTAAAGCTCGTGGCTGTAAATTCCGATGGAAGGAATACCCATACCGCTTGCCATAACGGATACGCGCTTGCCCTTGTAAGTGCCTGTGTAGCCTTGAACGCCGCGGACGTTGTTGACAAGCACGGGGTTTTCGAGATAATGTTCGGCAATATACTTTGCGCGGAGCGGATCGCCCGGCATAAGAACGGTTTTGGCGAAATCGCCTTTTTTTGCGGAAATGTGCGGTGTAGGAATAGACATAGTGTGTAATCTCCTTCGTTTATAATCTATATACATTATAAAATCTGCAAGCCGTCTTGTCAATATGGAATAAGGATAAAAATCGGCGTATTATTTTGCGTTTGTATCCGTATCGGCGCGCCGTTGCTTAGCCATACAGGTTTCGAACTCTGAACTCCGAAAGCGCGTATCTCACGCAGTCTATCCGCCAAAACCTTGCAGGTTCGAGCACTGTATGGCTAAAAGCTTGGTTTTCGTGCGCAATGCGGCGGCTTAAACGGCGTATTCTGCGCGGTTTACTGCGTTTATAATTCACAAATAAAGCAAGTACTATTGCAATCGTTCGGTTAGAAATCGCGCTCGAAGGGTTTGGTTTGCAGGCGGCTGTATTTGCGCGCGATATAATAAGCTGAAAACAAGGGGATAATTGTAAACACTTGACTTTGCCGCGTCCTTTTGCTAAAATAATATAGTATGTATCGTGGGATACTGTCCCGCGCCGCTCGGCGCGAACGGCGGACGATGCGAATAACAAAAAACGCGCGAATAGGAGCGCTATCATAAGGAGAAAATAAAATGAAAAGAACCTATCAACCTAAAAAAAGACAAAGAAGCAAAGTACACGGTTTCAGAGCCAGAATGAAGACGACGGGCGGCAGAAGAACGCTTCAAAGAAGAAGAAACAAGGGTCGTCATTCTCTTTCCGCATAATTTAGGAGCCAATCGAGTTGAAGTCTATTTACAGACTTAAAAAGAACTGTCAATACAACTACGTCTACAAGCACGCCAAGAGCGTTGCGGACAGGAACTTTGTGATGCTTTATTGTTCGAGTAACAACAAGCAAACCAAGGTTGGGTTTTCCGTAAGCAAGAAATACGGCAACGCCGTAAAACGCAACAGAATCCGTCGCCAATTAAAGGCGGTGGTTTCCGCTGTTATGCCCAACGTTGTCGGCGGGTACAGCGTGGTATTTTTACCGCGTAAACCGCGGGCTTATTTGCATTCGGAAATAGTAAATAGCGTAAACGAGTTGTTTGCGAGATCAGGGCTGCTGCAATGAAGTACTTGGCGATAGCGTTGTTGAAGCTGTACAAGGCGACTTTGTCAAAATGGAAAGGAAAAAGGTGTATTTATACGCCAAGTTGTTCCGTTTATTCTATGGAAGCGTACGAGAAGTTCGGTTTTGTAAAGGGCAGTTTGTTTACCGTAAAACGGCTGTTTAGATGCGCGCCTTGGGGCAAGGGAGGTTTCGATCCCGTCCCTGCCAACTTGAAAGGCAGCTACAAGTGGCATGTGTAATACGGTTAAGTAGGAGAAATAATGAGCAAAAAAATAAGTTCTATACTTACAATCGTACTGTTGGCTTCGTTATGCTTGATGGTGCTTGTAAGCTGCGGAAGCAGTCGGGTAAGCTTCTTCGATTATTCCGACAAAAATTTGGGACCCATCGGACAATTAGTGCGTTTGATGCACCAATGGATTGGCAATTACGGTTGGACGGTAGTCGTATTTACGGTTTTTCTTAAACTGGTGCTGCTGCCGCTGGACTTTTGGCAAAGATATTCCGCAAGGAAAAGCTCCGCTAAAATGCAGCCGTTGATGGAAGCGATAGACAAGCGTTACGGAGCCAATACTCCGCGCGCCAACGACGAGAAAAAAAAGCTGTACCAAAAACAAGGCTATTCGATGCTGTCCAGCTGCTTGCCGATGATAATATCTATGGCAGTGTTCTTCGTAATGTTTGCGGGACTGCGTAATTATTCGACGTACAGCACCATTACCACCTTCGAAAAGCTGTCTAACGAGTATTACAGAGTGTACTCCGAACAAATTGTAAGTAAGGGCGGAGATATTGCGGAAACGTATCAGGTAAAGTACGACAGCGAGTACGAAGCGAAGATCAAGGAATTTCAAGATAAGTTGGAAGAAGGCGGGGAAGTATCCGATAAGGACAAGGCTTACGCCGAACTGCACGCCAGAATCGAAGGTATAAGCGTGGTTATTGCAAATACTCAATTCGAAGCGCAGTACAAGGAAGCGGAAGCGATTGCGCGCAAAACCATACAGGTTGAATACGTCGGCGGCAAGCTGCCCACTGGCGTAACGTTTACGGCGGACGGCGAAGAATATACCTTCGGCGACAAAGAAACGGACGGAATACAGGAAAGCTGGCTGTGGATACAAAACGTATGGCAACCGGACACTTGGGATACCGTTATGCCGCCGTATAAAGGCGGAGCAAACGCCAACAGCTTTTCGCAGCAAATAGATATGACGGGTTATCCCGGAGATATGGGCGAAAAGACGTATAACATTATTCGCGAAGAAATATTAAAGACGGGTGTGCGCGGAACTCAAGGTAAATGGAACGGACTTATGATTCTGCCGTTCCTGTCCATCGGTTTGTCGTTCTTGTCAATGTTTGTGACGCAGCTTATGGAAAAGAAAAACCGTAAGGGCGAAGCGGTACAGCAAAATCAGCAGCAAGCTGCCACAAACAAGACTATGATGATCTTGATGCCGTTAATGATGGCGTATTTCGGCTTTATATACACGGGCGCGTTTGCAATTTATATGGTATTTAACTATACGTTGAGTATTATATCTACGGTAGCATTGCGCATACCCGTGGAGAAATTAGTAGAAAAAAATCTTGCAAAGGGAGATAAAAACGACAAATCTTCCAAGGCAAGCTATATGAGGTAGTATAATGAGAAAAGCAAAAAAAACTGACGAAACGGTAATCGCGGAAGCGACGGCTGTTGAGACGAAGGAAGCTTCGGCTGTTGCGCCCGCAGGCGGCGAGACGGCGCGAATCAAAGAGTTTTTGGAAAACGTTCTTGCTAAAATGGGCTTGGAAAATTGCTCGGTGGAAGCGACTGAAACAGGAGAAACGATTTTACTCAATATAGCAGGCGACGGCGCGTCGCAAGCCATAGGCTACCGCGGCGATACTCTCGACGCATTGCAATACCTGTGCAGCTTGCTGCTTAACAGCAAGGACAGCGCGTTTAGACGCGTAACCATAGACGCCGAAGGGTATCGCGCAAAGCGCGAAAAGATTTTGCAGCGCTTGGCAGGCAACTTGGAACAAAAAGTAAAACGCACAAGACAGCCGGCAAAGCTTGAGCCGATGAACCCGTACGAAAGGCGCATTATTCATACGTCGTTGCAGAATAGCAAGTACGTCACTACCGCCAGCGAAGGGCAGGGCTCGCAACGTCACGTTGTTATAAGTCCAGTCGAGCAGAGCAATATTCTTAACGCGCCAAATGCGCCGAGAAAAACGCTCAACTTCGTTTACCGCAGCGAAAAGAAAAGACGCAGATAAAACCCTATAATTTAACAAAAAAGAACCGTCGCAAGTCAGCGGCGGTTTTTGCGTTGTGTTTTACTTCAATAGTTTATTTATTGATATGATATTTTGCAAAATCCAACAATGATATTGGTCGGCGCTTCATATCCAAATACTTCGGTGGTTGTTGTTGCGGAAATAAAACAAAAACTGACCGAAACAGCCGTTTATACGGAATTTCGGTATTAAAACGGGCAATCCTTCATTAAAAGTATTGTTAAAAGAAACGTAGCTTCGAATTGTTGCTTTGAGCCCGAACGCTTTTGTAAATTATATGCGAACAAAAATTACAGCGGCTGCTTACGCGGTTTGTTTTGTCCGCGCGGATACTTTTGCGGCGTGCTTGCTGTTTTGCGGAAAACCAACAAGCATCTTTTGCTGTCGTCCGGCAGTACGAAACGAAAAGCTTTTTCGAAACGCAAGCCCAATGTGCGGCAGGCGTTCTGTGCAGAAGCAAGCTCGTCATCGTCCGTTTTGTATGCAAGAACTATTCCGCCGAGCTTTACGATCTGCGCCAAGTATTCCAGCAATACAGACAGCGGGGCTACTGCGCGCGCCGCAGCGACGTCGAAGCGTTCGGAATTGGTTTTGGAAAAGTCTTCTATTCTGTCGTGATAAAACTGCGCGGACACGCCTATTTGATTACAAAGCGTTTTGCAAAAGTTGACTCGTTTTTCCAAGCTGTCTACTATGGTTATGCGCACGTCTGACCGCGCAATTGCAATGGGGATTGACGGAAAGCCCGCGCCGCTGCCTACGTCGCACAACGTTGCGTTTTGCGGAATGGCTATGCTTCCGAGAATGCTGTCCGCAAAGTGCTTGATATACACTTCGTTGCGCTCGGTTATTGCGGTAAGATTATATTTGGCGTTTTCTTCCGTCAAAAAGCGGTAATATACTTCCAACTTGTTTTCCGCTTCTTGCGATAAGCACACGCCTGTATTTTGTTGTATGTATTGTTTAATCATATGAAGTATAAATGTTGGCGTACAGGTTACGCGGTTTAACGGCGCAGGTTGTACGGCTGGTTTGGTTAGCGTTTGGAATTTCTTTGAGCAAGGTATACTATCAATATTTGCACGTCGGCGGGAGATACTCCCAATATGCGACCCGCTTGTCCCAAATTTTGCGGACGTATTTTATCGAGCTTCTGCCGAGCTTCCAGCCGCAGTCCGTCTATTGATAAGTAGTCGATATCGTAGGGCAAAGCCTTGCTTTCCAACTTATTGGCTTGCGCTATCGCTTCCTTTTCCTTCTCGATATATCCGCGGTATTTGCATTCGATTTCTATTTCTTCCAATGCGTTGTCGTCCGTGTCCGTAAAGAATCCGAGAGATTGAATGTCCTTAGCCGTAATGTTTGTGCGGCGAAGCATTTCGTCCACAGTTAAGCCGGCGTTGTTTACAGCTTCGTTTTTGCTTTCGAATAGCGGCGCGTATACCTTGGGAGAAACCACGCGGCCCAGCTGTTTTTCGGCATTATCTATTTGTTGTTTTTTGCGTAAAAATTTGGCGTAGCGTTCGTCGCTTACCAAACCGATTTCTCTGCCTAATTCCGTCAGGCGTAGGTCCGCATTGTCCTGACGCAGAATCAGTCGGTGTTCGGCGCGGCTGGTCATCATACGGTAGGGCTCGACCGTTTCCTTGGTGGTTATGTCGTCGATTAGTACTCCTATATAGCTGCTGTCGCGCTTGAATACTATCGGCGGCTTTCCGTGAATCAAGCGTTCGGCGTTGATTCCCGCGACTATTCCCTGCGCGCCCGCTTCTTCGTAGCCGCTGGTGCCGTTTATTTGTCCCGCAAAAAACAGTCCGCGTATTCGCTTGGAGCACAAGGTCGAGTCTAATTCCGTCGCGTCTATACAATCGTACTCTATCGCGTAAGCGTCGCGCATTATTTCGACGTTTTCCAACCCTTCTATGCTGCGGTAGATTTGTTCCTGTACGCTTGCAGGCATAGACGACGACGCGCCTTGAACGTAAAACTCACAGGTGTCTTCCGATTCGGGTTCCAAAAATATTTGATGCCGTTCTTTGTCGGAGAAGCGCACGACTTTGTCTTCGATACTGGGGCAGTAGCGCGGACCGACGCCGTTTATCGACCCGTTATAAATGGGTGCAAGTTTTTTGTTGGATAAAATTATGTCCTTTGTTTGCTGCGTGGAGTAAGTAAGATAGCAGCTGCGTTTTGTGGCGGGGATGCTGTCGGAAAGATAGGAAAACGGCTTGACGTCGTTTTCGCCGCGCTGCTCTGCCGTTTTACGTAAATCGATGGATTTCAGGCGGACGCGCGCGGGCGTGCCTGTTTTGAATCGCCGCAATGTAAAACCGAGTTTTGCAAGACTATCCGATAAGTATTGCGCGTTGGCAAACCCGTTAGGTCCGCTGTCGCGTACGCATTCTCCCACTATAATTTTGGATTTGAGATATACGCCGCAGCATAATATTACCGCTTTTGCCTTGTAGCTAAGGTTGACGGCGGTGGTGACGGCAAATTCCCCGTCGGGAGTAACTTCTACGTTTACCGCTTCGCCTTGTCGAAGATAAAGGTTGGGGGTGTTCTCCACCGTCTGCTTCATATTGACGTGGTAAGCGTTTTTGTCCACTTGCGCGCGCGGAGAGTAAACCGCGGGACCTTTTCCGCGGTTTAGCATTCGCATTTGAAGAAGGCTTTTGTCGGCGTTGACAGCCATTTCTCCGCCGAGAGCGTCGATTTCTTTTACGATTTGCCCCTTGGCTGTGCCGCCTATGCTGGGATTGCACGCAAGAAACGCCACCGTGTCAAGATTGGTTGCCAGCAGAAGGGTACTGCATCCGAGTCTTGCAGCAGCCAATCCCGCTTCGCAGCCGGCGTGTCCCGCGCCTATAACTATTACGTCGAAATTTTTCAAGTACGTGTTTCCTTTAATTTGTTTTAATGTAAAAGCTGTAAAAGATATGTATGTAAGTTGCTTTTGATCGATTTGCTTCGTAGCGTTGTTGTTATTGTATATGTGCGCAAGTAAACGGCTTTAATCGCCCGACTTGCACGCCATATTTTATTTGCCTAAGCAAAACTTGCTGTAAATTCTGTCTATAATATCTTCCTGCGTAGTAGAGCCCGTTATTTGTCCGAGCGTGTCCCAGGCGGTTTTGAGCGAGTTTGTTACTATGTCCAATGTCGCTGTGTCACAGTCCTGCGAGGCGGTAAGCAGTTGCTCGCGAGCAGTTTTAAGACAGGAAAGATGTCTTTCGTTGGTAATAAGCAAGTCGCTGTTTTCTATTTCGCCTGCGCTGAACATTTCGTACAGGGCGGATTTGATTACTTCTACATCGCCGCTTTTGGCGGACACGGTTATGCTGTCCGCGCAGCACGGCGGATTGTCGAAGAGATCGCTTTTGTTGTAAATTCGAATCTGCGGACGCGTCGTGGGAAAGACCGACCGATCCGACGGATTATCTACGACATACAGCACTGCGTCCGCTTCGTCGCTTGCCTTTTGCGCGCGGCGTACGCCTTCCAGCTCTATTACGTCCTGCGTCTCGCGTATCCCCGCCGTATCAACGAAATTAAAGCGTATATCCTTGTAATTTACCGATTCGGTTAGCGTGTCGCGCGTGGTTCCTTTAATATCCGATACAATTGCGCGGTCTGTGCCGAGCAGCGCGTTGAGTAAGCTGGACTTGCCTACGTTGGGCGCGCCCACTATCGCAACGTTTATGCCGTACTTTGCAATTTTTCCGAGAGTCGCGGTGGAAATGAGTTCGTTCAGTTTGTTTACCAATTCTCCCAGTCCGTTTTGTACCGTATTGACGGTGGGAAGTTCCAAGTCTTCTTCGGGGTAATCGAGAGCGGCTTCACAAGCGGATATCATATCGAGCAAAACATTTTGCAATTCCACAATTTTTTTGCCCAATTTGTTTTCCAAAAGATTTGCGCCGGCTTTAACTGCCGACGCCGTTTCCGCGTCTATCATTTCTATTATGCCTTCGGCGTTGGTCAGATTTTGTTTGCCGTTAATAAAGGCTCGCTTGCTGAACTCGCCGTTTTGCGCAGGGGCGGCGCCGTTTGCTATGCACTGCTCTATTACCGCTTGGCAAACCGCCGTTCCGCCGTGACAGTGAAATTCCACCGTATTTTCGCCCGTATAGGAATGCGGCGCGGCAAAGTATACGCACATTGCGTGTTCGTCGAATTGTTCTGTATGCAGAGTTCCCACTCTAAGGTAGTTCGCCTGCTTGGGAAACGGCTCGAAAAATTTCTTTGCGATATTTATGGCGTCGTCTCCGCTCATTCGTACCACGGCTATTGCAGATCTTCCGCGGGCAGTGGATAGCGCTACTATGGTTTTGTTCATATTGTTTTTGCTTTCCTTGTAGGTTGGTATTATGGGGTTTGGTTTGTTATGATGCGTGCGGATTTATCTCTGTTTTATCACGTATTTGTTGCTGCCGCGCTTGAAATACCGTGAGCGTCAAGCTGTGCGAAAGCAAGTTTTATATAGAATATTTTATCACTTTATATTAAAATCGACAAGCCGTTTCTTGTCTAAATTTTATCAAAATATTACGCGTAAAATAGCGCGTTGACGCCGCTTTTTAGCGTTTGATTGTTGCGCCTATTTATCGGATAATATTCTTAAAACACAATGTTTAATAATGCAATGCAATAACGATTTTGCAGAGCTGTATGTCTGTAATAGTATAAGTAAACCGATTAAAGTACATATTATTGTATATTTAACGCCGTTTATTGTAATGTCGCTATTGCGCTTACATCACTTTGTATTGAAGCGAATAATATTTTGGGTTGGGTTTTTGTGCATCGAAACGTCGGCATTCTGTCGTCAGTCGGCAGAAAAACAGTTTGTAGTTTCAATTTTTACGGTTTGCAGTACAGATGTAAATTATTATAATTTTAGTATAAAGTGACATTTATTGTTGAAAAAGTTCGCGATTTATGTTATCATATATTTGTATAATAATTTCTTGGAGAAAACGATGGGAAAAGTATTTGCTTTTTCAAACCAAAAAGGCGGTGTGGGCAAAACCACCACTGCGATTAACCTGGCAACGTACGTAGCCCGTTTAGGCAAAAAAACGTTGCTTATCGATTTCGATCCGCAGGGCAATGCCACCAGCGGCTTCGGCATTGAAAAGAATCAATTGGAAAATAATTGCTATGATATGCTGATGCAGAACTGCTTGGCAAGTCAAGTTATTGCCGCTACTGCGATAGAAAACCTGTCGATTATTCCGAGTAATATAGACCTTGCTGCGGCAGAAGTTGACTTGGTTTCGGTGCCTTCCAGAGAAAGCGTGTTGAAGAGAGTTATATCTTCCATACGCAATCAGTATGATTACATATTTATAGACTGTCCGCCCAGTCTCGGGCTTATTACGCTTAACGCATTGGTCGCCAGTGATGCGGTAATCATTCCTATTCAAAGCGAGTTTTTTGCGCTTGAAGGTTTGAGCCAATTGATGAATACCATACGCATAGTAAAACAGCGTCTCAATCCCGATATTTATATCAACGGCGTTATACTTACTATGTACGATTCGCGCACTACAATGTCCAAGCAGGTTACGGAAGAAATTTACAAATATTTCGGAGATAAGATTTACACCGTACCGGTTCCGCGCAATATCAGGCTTGTGGAATCTCCAAGCTTCGGCGTTCCCGTAGTGTTGCACGCGCCTCATTCTAACGGCGCATTGGCGTATCAGACGCTTGCTCGACAATTTTTGGAGAGAGAGGAACAAATAAATGGCTAACAAAGGATTAGGAAGAGGCTTTGCTTCTTTGATGGGATTAAACGACATAGACGATTTGACTCAACCGACGGCTTCGGAAAATACCGAAATCTCGGCGCCGTCTGTTGCCAACGCGGATAACGTTGTTAAAATTTCACTTTTGGATATCGATCCTAACTACGAGCAGCCGCGTAAGAACTTCGACGAAGCTGCTTTGGCAGAATTGGCGGAAAGTATCAAGATTCACGGCGTAATTCAACCTATTGTATTGACGCCTATCGGCAAGCGTTATATGATTATTGCCGGCGAACGTCGTTTCCGCGCGAGCAAAATGGCGGGCAAGACGGAAATCCCCGCTATTATTCGTAATTATACTCCGCAGCAAATAAAAGAGATAAGCTTAATAGAAAATTTGCAGCGCGAAGATTTGTCTCCTATAGAAGCTGCGCGCGCTATCCGTACGCTTATGACGGAGTTTAATATGACTCAGGAGGTTGCCGCCGACCGTATAGGTAAAAGCCGTTCGGCAATCGCCAACACTTTGCGGTTATTGACATTGAGCGACGACGTAGTTGCGCTGATTGAGCAGGGTAGGCTCTCTGCGGGGCACGCGCGTACTTTGGTGGTAATTCCGCGCGATCAACAATACAAGTTGGCGTTGAAGGGCTGCGATAACCAGCTTACCGTTCGTGAAATGGAAAAAATGGTTCGCGACTTCCTTAACCCCAAACCCGAAAAACAAAAACCCGCAATGCAAGAGAGCAAAGAGCTTATAAGCTTAGTGGGAAATATGCAGCGCGCATTTGCTACCAAAGTCTCGGCGCTCGGCAACGGCAGCAAGGGTAGAATTTATATCGATTACTTTACTTCGGATGATTTGGATCGCATATCCGCTATGGTAGAACATTGGATGAGCGATCGATTTTTGAAGGAAGAAGAATGAAATGTGTTTTGACGCATTTTGTCCGATTGATGTATGTGAGCTTGGCGGCGGAAAATAAATTCCGCCGCTATTTTTATTTTCAAATCGAAGCAGTCACGGATTTGTTTGGTGTAATAGTAATTTTTTTTACGCGCAAAGCCAAAGTCTATATGCTTTTTATAAATAAAATTCCGAATATTTTTGTTATAAAACTTGGTTGATATGGCCGTTTTACCAGAATAATTTATGCTTCTCTCAAAAATTTGCGGACATTTTTATCCCCATTCTGAGCCAAAAACGGAAATATCAATAAAGAAATTTCATTATTGAAGCAAGGCATAATAATGAAAATATGTTCACTTATTAAGTGAGAGTTAAGGTATAGGCTTTGATAAATAAGTTGCTAAAAGACTATAAAGCTCTGCTTTGGGTAATGCAACTCGGGCATTAAATATAAAAGATGTTTAAGTCAGGGGGCTGTATTAAAAATAACGAGTTCCGAAACGTTATGGGGCTATGTATACGCTATGTTAGCACATTGGATTAACGTATTTTGCGATTGCGGCAAGTAAAGGAAATCCCGGAATTGCTTTTGATTTCAAGATACTATTCTTTTGGAAACAAATAAAGTAAGTATAATTTGTTAGAGTCTAAATTAAACCCAGTCTGCGCCGCACCATAACAAAAATCGCGTTATTTTTGTTGTTTGTGTTTATGCCCTACGGCATATTTAATTAATTGATTGTGCTAATGGACTTTTACATCATATTTCGCTTTCCGCTTTTGGGCGTGTAAGTGTAAGCTTTGGTTGCTCGCATATCTCATCTTTTTGCTATTTTGCCCTATTGTTTCGCGTGGAGCTATCAAGTATTATTAAGTTGGAATACTTTTGCGGTAGTTTTAATGTGGTATCGAGCTTTCTTTGTGGTTGTTTGCGTTTCACGTGAAACAATCTAAATGTTCGGTGTTGTCGATTTTTATGTTTCACGTGGAACAAAACAATTAATGTTTGTGCGGAAATATACGTCCATTTGGGCTAAATTATTGCAGAATTGGGCTTAAAAATAGGCATTTTAACACTTTTTATATAAAAATCAACCCGTTTTAGTCAATTAATTCTTCGAAAAATAACTCTATAATCATAATTTGACATAAAAATGTTCCCGTTATTTTAACGGAAACATTTGCGTATCTTTATTAAAATTATACCGCAGGTGCAGTCATTACCAAGTCTACGCCGAACAGATCGGCTAAATATGCGCCTATTACATTGGTGTTGTGCAGAAACTTGAATATGTGCGAATCCTGTGCTAATTGCGCCAACGTAGGTTGAAAATCGGGCAATAATTTGAGAATGGCAATTTCTATTACGGTGAGCAATAAGCATACGGCAATTAAGTACGTTATTCCTACCGACCATAAACCGCCGAATATTTTGTCTAATGTATGCAGTACCGGCAGCTTCGCCAATTTCCCCAACAGTTTGCGAATTCCAAGGAATATCAGCTTGATTAAAAGCAGTAATATTATCCAAAGAATAAATCCTACAATCAATCGCGCAACCAAATCTCCGAAATACATTCCCAACGTCGTCATCTCATTCGCTTGCATAACGCCGTAGATTCTGTCAGATAAGCCTGCTAATATACGCAAAAAACCTTGAGATAGCGTTTGGTTTAACTCTTCTGTGCTTGTAATTGTAACGGTAAAGTAATCTTGGGCAAACCATTTTGTCGCGGCATCGGCAAAGCTCTTAAATGCGCCTGCTTTTTGTATAAACGGCATAAGTAGGATAGTAAGTCCTATGGATCCGACAAAGGCGATAAATCCGCACAGCCCTTTTGTGAATTGTTTGGAAAAACCCTTGACAATTCCTACTATTAACGCAATAAGAGCAATTACTCCTATGCCTATATCAACATATAGCGCCAATGAACGTCACCTCCCCTTTTGATATAATAATGAACGTGCGTTCATTATTTGCTTGCCGTCAATATTATTATATGTCGGCGAGCCGTCACTCGTCTATACCGAAGCGCAGCTTGCAGTATGAACATTGTTGTTTTATTGATATATAATAACATAAATATTGCCAAAAATAAAGTATTTTACAACTTGGCGGCAAATTTATAAAAAAATTGAAAAAAATAGAAATATTTTGTCGCGAGAAAATGTCGCAAGCATAGCAATGTCTATTCGCTTGGTTCGCGCAGTTTGCAAAAAGGCCGCCAATGCGCCGCGTTTTGCGGTTTGCATCGTAAGGCTGACCGATTCGTCCTAATTCGACGCAATAGAACAAAAAATGCAATTGCCGTACGATAATGCTTAACGCGTATTGTAAACACTATAAAAAAACAAGGAGAAGGTGTTTGCAATGGTAGAAGTAAGCATTTACAATGAAAAGAATAAAAACGTATTGTCTTCCGAAATGAAAAAAATGATTGCCGATTCGCCGGTATATATGTGTATCGGCACGGAAAAAGTGTTTTCCGACAGTCTCGGTCCGCGCGTTGGCTCGCTGCTAAACGAACGTATGACCAAGCCGCTGTTCGTTTACGGAATGAACGACCGCAACATCACGGCGGAAAACCTGCTGAACAGCTATAATTTTATAAAAGCGATGCATCCCGACAATCAAATCGTGGTAATAGACGCAGGCGTAGGGTCGACGGAGCAATTGGGAAGTGTGCAGCTGTCTCTCGGCGGAATAGTCCCGGGGGCTGCCACAAACAAAAACCTGCCGTCCGTGGGGGATATAGGCATAGTCGGCATAGTGGCGGAGCGCGGAATGAGCGATTTCTATACGCTAAATTCGTCCAAGGACAGGCTCGTTTCCGCAGTCGCTCAATTTATTGCCGACGCTATCATTCAAGCAGACGAAGGTGCGGCGATAAGTTAGACGTAATAAGAAGATATAAGTTTTTATTGCGCCGATTAAGCGATTTTTTAAGCAATCTTAAAGCGAAAGCGTATATTATGGTTATAAAACTAATAATGTTTCTATGAAACGCCAATACTAAGCGTTATGCCGCGCTAACGCGCAAAGCGCGAGAAATAGTCTCGTCGCGGCGATAAATGACAAAACCGACGACTATCGCGCATTTACGACATAATATTACGCTTATGCCACGACGGTTTTGTAAGTCCACTAATTTGACATAAGCCCGATTTGTGTGGTACAATATAGTAACATATTATTGCGGAATTATGTATTTTCGCGGCAATAACGTTTTCACGTTTTAGGTTGGCGCGCTTAGTCGCAGCCTTAATCAATACAAAAGAATTACTGTTAAACGCGTTGCGCCATGCTTTTACTGCGCATCGAAAGGAGAAAAGAATTGAATCAACAAAAACGCAGGGGAATTATATACTCGGTCGTAGCGGTTTTGCTGCTCGTCGCGGTATTTTTAATAGTGTGGCAGGTATTGGGAAATTCCGCCACTAAAATCAGCGAACCTACATTTTGGGAGAATATAGGCAGCTACACAAGAATTACTCTCAATATATACAGAGTAAACTGCGTAGACGCGACGGGCAAACAATACGTATTTACCGTAGTAGACCGAGTGGCTTTCGACCAAAACGTTCGCAAAGCAATCGATGAAGGTAAGGCTAACGCCGAGTTGATACTCCACAAGGACACAAACTATGTAGTTGCAGACCCCAATGCTTCGAGCTGGACGGATTATATCGTGCCGGTATTGTGGATAGGGCTGCTCATTCTCATGGGCGTGCTGATGTTCCGTCAGATTGCCAAGCAAAACAATCAGAATATGGACTTCGGACGTTCCCGCGCGAGATCCGTACAAAATATAAAGGTGCGTTTCTCCGACGTTGCGGGCGCGGAAGAAGAAAAAGAAGAATTACAGGAAATTATAGATTTTCTTAAAGACCCCAAAAAGTTTTCAGACATGGGCGCGCGTATCCCCAAGGGGGTATTGCTTGTGGGGCCCCCGGGAACAGGTAAAACCTTGTTTGCCAAGGCGGTTGCGGGCGAAGCGGGAGTGCCGTTCTTTTCGATGAGCGGTTCCGACTTCGTAGAAATGTTCGTAGGCGTCGGCGCAAGCCGTGTCAGGGACCTGTTCGACCAAGCCAAGAAGAATATGCCGTGTATTATTTTTATCGACGAAATCGACGCCGTAGGCCGTCAGCGCGGAGCAGGCTTGGGCGGCGGACACGATGAACGAGAGCAAACGCTTAACCAATTGTTGGTAGAAATGGACGGCTTCGAAACCAGCACCAACATTATCGTAATGGCGGCGACCAACCGCTCGGATATTCTTGACCCCGCGCTTATGCGCCCGGGACGTTTCGACAGACAGGTTTACGTTAACCGTCCCGACGTTCGCGGCAGAGAAGCAATACTCAAGGTTCACGCCCGCAAAAAGCCTATCGGTCCGGACGTAAACTTCCGTACCGTTGCGCGTATTACCGCGGGATTCACCGGCGCGGATTTGGAAAATCTGCTTAATGAAGCGGCGATACTTGCCGTTCGCGAAGGCAGACGTCTTATAACAATGGCGGACGTCAACGAAGGTATCAACAAGGTTGTAATGGGTCCGTCCAAGAAGTCTCGTTTGGTAACGGAACCGGACAAGCGCATTACGGCTTATCACGAATCGGGTCACGCAATTCTTGCGTGCAGTCTCAAATATTGCGATCCCGTACACGAAGTGACCATAATTCCGCGCGGACGTGCGGAAGGGTATACTATGACCCGTCCCGAAAACGACAATCAATTCCAATCCAAACAGCAGCTGCTGGACGAAATTACCATGACGTTGGGCGGACGCGTAGCGGAAGAGCTTATTATTAAAAACGTTACGTTCGGAGCAATGGGAGATATCAAGTCGTTAACTCAAACCGCTCACAAGATGGTTACCGAGTGGGGTATGAGCGAACGCGTAGGACCTATATTTTACGGCAGCGACGGCGAAGTGTTCGTAGGTCGAAGCTATCAGCAGGAAAAGGCGTACTCCGAAGAAATCGCCGGCGTAATCGACGAAGAAGTACGCGCGATTGTAGACGGCTGTCACAAGCGCGCAACGGAAATTCTTACAAGCAAAATGGAAATTCTTCACAATATGGCTCGTATCCTTATTGAAAAGGAAACCATTCACACCGAAGAAGTGGATATGCTTATGCAAGGTAAGTCGGTGGAAGAAGTCGTAAAATATATGGAAGCCAAAGAAGCGGAATCCAACCGCGCGGCAGGTAAAAATTCAGAACAGCCGACGCCGCCCGCCGAATCGCCTGCAAATAGCGCGGACGAACAGCCTGCGGACGAATCGGAAACAAAAACCGACGAGAAGCAAAAATAAAAAATTAGCAGTAATAAACCGCTTGGCGTAGCCTTACGCTCGGCGGTTTTTTGTCGAAAATAGGCGCAAACGCTTCAACTATCATTCAGCATTGCCGTAAATTCCGTTTTTTCGTTGGCACTTTCGTAAAAGTATGATACAATATATTTCGCCGATATAAAGCGTGTTTTTTTCGTGATGAAGAAATCTACGGCTTCGAGTCGGTACATATAATTGTCATTAACGGTTTATTCCGTTCGATTGGAGAAAGTTATGAAAAAAAGAGCAGCTTTTTTACTTGGTTTGATTTTGCTATTGGCGTTGATATTGACGGCGTGTAACAATGCCGTTACGTCTGTCAGCATTCGCTGGAACGATAAGGAAGAATTTATTTTCGATATAGAGCTTGCCGACTTCAATACGTCGGAAAACGCCAAAACGTTTTTCAATACCTATTCGGACAATAACAAAACTTATTATAAGGATTCGCTTATGTCTGCTACGGAAGGCAGCGTATTCGCGACTTCCGATCAATTACGTCCCGTAGGTGCCAAGGGTACTTTCGAAATGACAATAGACAAAACGGCAGTTTCCACCGAGCGCGAGCTGACCACTAAACAAACGCTGTACGCGCAGTACAAGACGGAAGATCTGACCAAGCTTAATGCCGACATTCTTACCGTTTTGAAGGACGCAGTCGCTCCTGCGGCGGAAACGGAAGGTATGTTCGACAAAACGGACGGGTACACGGTTTTCAAGTCTGTAACGGAAACGGGCGTAAAGTTTGTCAACGACCAAACGCAAAAGCCGATAAGTTCGTATAACAAAACCGACGGTTATTATATAGGTAAAAATCATCAGGGCTTATCCAATTACGATATTTCCACCGTTTACGATTTCGACAACCGCATTGCAAAAGTTACGTGGAAAAAAGCCGACGGTACGGACGATGTCAAGGAAAACTCGTTGGGCGTGCGCAAGGGCGGCTACTGCTTGGACGCCAACCAAATGCTGCTGTATGTGCGCAGTCTCGGTAAAACCGCGCAGGATTTCAACGACAATCCGTCTCAAGCGGTGTACGACCCGTACTACAACACGCTTGCAACCGCAAATTTTGCCTTGAACCGCGAAGCGAACGTAGTGCTTGTCAACGGCGGAAATAATGCGTATGTAACGCTTAACGCCGTGGCGGTCAGTGTTAACGGCGCGCCGTTTATGTACCAGCTCAATCTTCCCGATCTTACCGCCAAAAACGTGGACGTGGGTCAAGCGGTCTCCGCCAACGAGAAACCGCCCAAATACACTACGGTACGTTTCCGCGTAGGCAGCTTTTCTTACGAACTCAGAGACGGCGATTTCAAAACGGAGTTTATAACGGCTTTGACTGCAAAGGAAGAAAAGTAAATTAAAAAGCAACAGATATTTAACGTTGTATTTCATAGGTATTAAAGCAAGGACAATAAAACCGTCCTTGTTTTTTTATTATGGTTATGATATAATGAAACTACTATAAATAGTAAATAAGCAGACAAATTAAAACAAAAAGTGATGGAATATGAAACTACACGAACTAACAAATTTATTAAATGAAAACGGCTATCAATACGAAGTATCTGATATTAATGCCAAGGAATTTTATATTTCAAAAGGATTTCGCTCAAATAAAAAAGAGCAATTATCATATATTAAAGTTGTAACAATTAAAAATCCTAATCATTCTCAAAATTTGGAATTTACATTATATAAACAAGACTATGATTTTGTAATGTTTGACTTTTGGTTTGGCGGATATTCATATGAATTATTTGGCGACGATTCCATTCTTGAGAAAATTGAAGAAGTAATAAACAATAAAGTACATATTATTTTTGCTCGCAATGCAAAAACAAACAAGTGGTTTGGCGATATGTCTTTTTTTGAATCTGACGATGATTGGGAAAATAATATGAACGAATACGAATCAACAATGAAAAGAATTCGCAAGAAGAAAAGCCTGCTTTGGCGCATATTCGGACGTACCGATAAATACGAAATTTATACTTGGAAAGATTACGAATGTATCATTAAATAGAGAGAATAGTAAGATAAATTTCAATTTAACGGAGAGTGCGAAAAAATGGAATACATAAAACTTACGCTTGAAAATTTGGAAACAGAGCATATTTGTTGCGCCATATCTAACAATAAAGATATACAAGTAGCCAGCAAGAAAGCGTGGCTTAAAGAAAGGATAAAAGACGGATTGGTATTTTTGAAATCTACCGAGCGTGGAAAATGTTTTATCGAATACATACCAACCGAAAATGCTTGGTGTCCTATCGAAGCAAACGGCTATATGCACATAAATTGCTTTTGGGTTTCGGGTTCATTCAAAGGACACGGCTATGCAAACGATTTATTAAACGCCTGTATAGAGGATGCAAAATCGCAAGGCAAATACGGCTTAACCGTAATTTCATCCCCGAAGAAAATGCCGTTTTTGTCAGACCCGAAATATCTTGCTTATAAAGGTTTTAAGCTTGCGGATAAAGCCGAGCCGAATTTTACTTTAATGTATTTACCGTTCGATAATAATGCGCCTATTCCTAAATTCAAGGATAATGCAAAGCAACCGCATATTGACAAACAAGGTTTTGTTGTGTATTATACGCACGGTTGTCCGTTTACGGCTAAATACGTTCCTATTGTTGAGCAAACGGCAAATGACAAATGCATAGCGTTTGAAAGCGTATTGATAGACAGCAAGGAAAAAGCACAAAACGCGCCTATGGCGTGGACGAATTATGCCGTATTTTACAACGGACAATATATATCAAACGAAATCCTAAACGAGAAGAAGTTTCTTGACCTTGTTGAACGTTACGATAAACAGTAATTTAGCGGAGAATTTTAATAGAGGCTATCAATGGATATAAAAGAATTTATAGACAATTGGATACACGCTTTTGCTCCGAATATAACAAAAAGTCAGTTTAGAAAACGAATACACAATCAATATATTTGGCACGCATTTAGTTGGAATATTATCCCGAAGGGAACATATCTTGAAGGTGAAGAAGCGAGAAATGCCTATAATAACGTGGATAAAAAAGGAGCGATATGCCTCCAATTATGGTTTGACGGATTTACGACACCTTTGACAGCGGACTTTGATAGCGTAGATAAAATAGAAACTCCCGATGGGAATTATGTAGAATTTTATGTGGTAGGAAAAGATTTTGCTTGGACTTATATCGTAACGCACGAAACTGATATGGGGCTTGGTCCATATTTTATGAAGATAAAATAGAACGAATTTCAATTTGTCGTTCTAAACTTAAATAAAGTATAGCACACTATACTACGCAAGCGGAGATAGTGCGCTATTTTTTATTAACAAGGAAATTCCTACAACAGATATCCTGATACGTTTTTTTGCGCGGCGTCGTATATTGTTCGATAAATTTTGCCGTCGTATAAACGGAAAAAATATTGCGGGCATTCCGAAATATATGCTATAATAATACCGATGATTACTATTTACAAAAGCAACACAATGAAGGACGCGTCAAACTTCGTAATAGATACGCTCAAACGGGTGGACAAGCGTAATCTGTCGGTAACGCATACGATAATTGTTCCCGATCGCGCGTCGCTCGAAGCGGAACGTCAATTGCTGCAAGCTGTGGGCGGCAGCTTTAACGCGCAGGTACGAACTTTCCGCCGTCTTGCCAAAGACATTTTGCCGGAATACGAGTATTTGTCCAAGCAAGCGGGAATTATGGCGCTTCACGGTATTATTCAAGACAACCGCGACAAGCTAACCTGTTACGTCAAGGGCGTAGATACGGCGGGATTCGTGCAGGACGCGTACGATACTATCAGCATTATGAAATACTGCCGTATAACCCCGCAAAGTCTAAGCTCTGCGGTACTTCCGCTTAGTGCGCAGGGCAAAGTTCACGATATCGCTTTGCTGTATCAAGCATATATCGATTATACCGCGGGACGTTTCGTCGATTCGGCGGATAAGATGGATCTGCTGCGAGATAATCTCGATACTTCTTCCGTAGTTACGAACGGGTATTTTTATTTATACGATTTCGACAATTTTTCCGCGCAGGAGTTGGCTATTATCGAACGGCTTATGCTGGTAAGCCGCGGAGTGACGGTGGCGTGCTGCGTAAGCAATAACGCGCGCGACAAGTATCTTTACTTGGACGATATATATAACGGCGTGGCGGCTATATGCGCCAAAAACGGCATTACGCCCAATATTGTGCAAGGCGCGGGGCATTCCAACGTCTATACCAAGCAGATGGGCGAAAATTTGTATCGTTACGGAGAAGCCAAGCCGATATCCGCAGACGGCTTTGTGGAAATTTACCAAGGCTCAACGCGTACTCAGGAAGTATACTCGCTTGCCTGCCGTATAAGCAACTACGTCCGTCAAGGCGGTCGGTACAAGGACGTGTACGTCGTAACCAGCGACGTAAACCGCTACTACAATTCCGTAAATACGGTATTCGAAGAATTCGGCATTCCGTATTTTTGCGACAGGCAATTTTCGTTGGCGACTCATCCGTACGCTCGGTTTATTTTGGATTATCTCGCTTTGTGTCGCAATAACGGCAAGCTGAACAGCGTGCTGCCTTTCGTTAAAAATTACCTTTTCTGCGGAGACGAACAGGACGTTTACCGCTTTGAAAATTACTGTCTCAAATACAATGCTCAGTACCGTTACGACGGGTTTTCTTTGGGCAAAGACGACCCCGATTTCGCAAGCGCGGACGCGTTCCGCGCCAAGTTCAATTCGCTGTATAAGGAAGTCGTATTTTCCAAAAACGACACGGCTGCAAATTATATAAATAAAATACGCAGTCTGATCGATTGCTCCGAGTTGGACGACAAAAATTTGCGTTTTGTGCAGTTGCAGGAAAAACGCGGTTTGCTATTCGAAGCGAAAGTAACCGCGCAGGCTCGGGAAAAATTCGAACAGGTTTTAACTCAGGCGGAAAGCGTATTGGGCGGTAGGTTTATGCCGTTGGACGAATTTATCAAGACGCTTACAGCAGGGGTGTCTGCTGTAAATATATCGGTAATTCCAGTATCCAACGACTGTGTAATATTTGCGAACATGGCAAAGGCCCGTAAGCACGACGTAAAGTTTTTGGCATTGCTCGGAGCTAACTACGGCGCGATGCCCATTGTCAAATCGGATTGCAAATTATTGTCCGACGGCAACATAAAGGACTTGGTGCGCGCGGGAATAAACGTCGAGCCGCAGATATTTACGGAAAACAAACGCGAGCGGTTCAGTCTGTTCCAGTTGTTGCAGGAGCCGAGCGACAAGCTGTACGTTTCCTATGCCGAAGCCGACGGCGCGGAAACCCTTACGCCGTCGCCTTTCGTGCAAGAGCTTGGCGCATTGTTTACCCGCGACGGACAACCGCTTAAAGCCACGGAAAGCGCCGACGAACAAGCGTATACCGTTAAGCAGGCTATTTCGAAATTAGTGCTTAATACGCGTAAGCTTTGGGATAAGCAGGTTGTCAATATGCCGTCGTATATTGCACTTATGAAAAAGTACGGGGCGGAAATCGACCGATACGCATTTGTTAAGGACGGACATTCGGTGTCCGTTGCGCGCGGCGGCGAATTATACCTTAAAAAATCAGCCACAAGCGCAAGTCAGCTTACGGATTTTTACAAGTGTCCCTACCGCTTTTACGTTCAATACGGCTTAAACGTAAAGCCCCGTTCGGTTGCGGAGCTCAAAACCGCCGATTTGGGTAATATCCTGCACGAAGTGCTGGAAAACTACGTTCGTGAAGCAGACGTTAACGAAAGCGACGAAGTAACGCGCGGCAAAGCCGAACGTTGCTTCGAGCAGGCGGTCAGCGACGATTTTTACAAGGGAATAAAAAGCGACCCGGCGATGAACGCTACTATGGAGCAATTGAAAGCGGAGTCGATTCGTATGTGCGCAGTGGTTAAACGGCAGTTGGCTTCGTCGGAGTTTGCCAACCTTGCAACGGAGCTTGCTTTCGGCAGTGCCGACGCTCCCGCAGTGGAAGTGGAGTTCGACGGCGGCAAATTTTCGCTTGTAGGCAAAATCGACCGCGTAGACGTCAAGGACGACCGTTTTATCGTAATCGATTACAAGAGCGGTTCATCGGCTTCCAAGTATTCCGAAAAAGACTTGTTCTTGGGACACAAAATGCAGCTTTTAGTGTATGTCAAGGCGGTAAAGGACTTATACGGCAAACGTCCCGCAGGCTTTTACTACTTCAATATTCACGATAACTTTACGGAAATAGGACAGAACAAAGTATATTTTTATAACGGTCGCACGCTTAACGATTTGGACGTTGCGAGCGCAATAGACGTAAATTTGCGCGGCGGCGTAAGCGAAGTTTTGGAATTGAAGCTGACAAGCAAGGGCGAACTGTACAAAAGCCGCAATCTGTTAACGGACGAACAGTTCGATAACCAGATAGAGTACGCCTTTATTCTTATACGCAACGCGGGTAATCTTATGAAGCGCGGCTATGCCGCAGTCAATCCGTACAAGGGAACCTGCGATTACTGCGACTACAAGGATATATGTTATTTCGGCGACGTGTACAATTACGACGCGCGCGAAGTCAAGGATACTGTAGGCCGCGATACGATAGATATAACGGTGAAGAAATGAGCAGCGAAAGAAAATACACCCCGTCTCAACAAAACGTAATAAGCTTCCGCGGTCAAAGTATGCTTGTATCCGCTTCCGCCGGCACGGGAAAAACCACCGTTATGATAGAGCGGATAATGTCTTTGCTCGCCGAAGGAGCGGACGTTTCGGAAATTGTGGTGGTAACCTTTACAAACCTTGCCGCCGCGGAAATGAAAAACCGCTTGTCTGTCAAGCTTGCCGAACGCAAGGGCGACAATAGACTGATAGAACAGTTAGAACGCTTGGATACTGCCAATATATCCACGCTGCATTCTTTCTGCGGTAATTTGCTGCGCAACTACTTCTACGTTGCGGATATCGACCCGTCGTTTATTATTTTAGATAACAATTTGGTAAAAACCTTGCAAAAAAACGCAATGGACGAAGTTTTTTTGCAGTATTTCAATCAAGACGATAAAATTTTCAAAAAAGTTTATAAAATCTTTTCCAAGTCGCGGCAGGAAAGCAACTTTCGCGGCGTTTTACTCGATTTATACGGCTTTTCGCGCTGTATTGAAAATTTCGGCGAGTGGTACGCGTCTAAACGCGGCAACTTGACGGAATACGGAGATAATAATCCCCTTATTGCAACCGTCATGCGCGACATCCGTGAAAACGTTGCGGGCTGCGCCGAGAATATGAGAATTCTGTATGGACGCAGCGTAAATGAAGGACTGAGCTTCGCCGAAGCTTTCAAGGCTAATGCCGAGATATTGGAAAAAGTTCGGTTGGACGGCTTGGAGCATGCGCTGTTCGATTTGTATAAATTGAACTTTAATCGTCTTCCCGCTCGCAGCAAAAAGACGGATTACGGCGTGGACAAGGAGATAGAAGAACAGATTCGTCGGGATTATGCCGACGTAAGCAAGGAATACGACGAATTCGTTAAGAAGTACGTCGGCGTTTGCCGCGGAGAACCCATGGACAAGCTGTGGAAGGAAACGCAGAGTACGGTTGAATTGTTGGATAAGTTGGTGGAAATAATAACGCGCTTCGACGAAACGTATTTCAAAATGAAGAAGGAACGCGGCGGCTTGGATTTCAACGATTTGGAACACTTGACGGTACGGATTCTCGACGACGCAGAAACGCTCGCGGATATACGCTCGCGTTACAAAATGATTTTCGTAGACGAATATCAGGACACTAACCCCGTGCAGGAAGCGATAATTTCCCGTTTGGCTTCCGCAGGCAACCTGTTTATGGTGGGCGACGTAAAGCAGTCCATTTACGGTTTCCGCGGCTGTGAGCCGTCCATATTCGTAGACAAATACAAGCGGTTCAAAACTTACGGCGAAGGACACGTCGAAGAGCTAAACGACAATTTCCGCAGTAACTGCGAGATACTGAATTTCGTTAACAAAGTGTTCGATTTCGTTATGACGGAAAGCTTCGGCAAAGTTGATTACCGCCGTGACGCTCAGTTGCGCGGCTCTGCCAAGCCGACCTTGAAAACAGCTTCTTGCCGAATGGATTTGTTGCTTGCCAATACCCGTGAAAAAAATGAAATCACGCAGGTGTACGATATAACCGAGCAGACGCGTACGGACGACGGCGTAAAGCAGGGCGAACTGATAGCCCGTAGGATAAAGGAATATGTCGGAACGGCGTATAAGGATTCTAACGGTATTGTTCGCAGAATAAATTACGGCGACGTGGTTATTCTTATGCGTTCGTTAACGTACAAAGCCACGGAAATATACAATGCGTTAGTAAGCCGCAACATACCCGTAGTAGCCAACTTCAAGACAGACGGATATTCCGCGAAGGAAATAAAGGATTTGATAAATTTGCTTCGCGTAATCGACAACCCTTATAACGACATTTATATTGTCGGCGTTTGTCTGTCGTCCATAGGCGGTTTTACCGAAAGCGAGCTCGGCGTTATCCGATTGGATACCGCGGGACGCGTGCCTTTTTACGACAGGCTGACGGAATATGCTGCGAGCGGCGGCGACGGAGTAATAGTCGGCAAAATCAACGTTATGCTCGATACAATAGAACAACTGCGGTTTTACGCGCGCAGCGCAACCGTTTCCGAAGTAATTTTGCGCGCTTTGCAGCTTACGAAGTATCAATTGTATGTGCAAGGCTTGCCTAACGCGGGATTGCGTATACGTAAGCTGTACGCTTTCATCGACGGAGTCAAGGACGCCGCATACGCTCAAAGCGTGGATAAGTTCTTGTCCTACATAGACGAATCGGAAGATAACCGCGCGGAAGAAGGCGCGGCGCGAGCGAACGCCGTGCGCATTATGACAATGCACGCGTCTAAGGGATTGGAATTTCCCGTTGTCATTCTTGCAGGGCTGGAAACAAAGTTTCGATTCGACAATCCCGAAGTGGAGCGTAATTTCGATTTGGGCTTGGCAATGAAGTACTACGATTTCGACAGTATGAAGTACGCTCCTACGCTGTCCGTTACGGCGTGCGGGTTGTTTAACAAAACAAAATCCCGCGAAGAAGAAATGCGGCTGCTGTACGTGGCTATGACTCGTGCCAAATACGCGCTGTATATGGTGGGTACGGTTACGGACAGGCAGCTTACGTCGCTGCCCAAAGCTCCCGTCAAGGCTATGGCGCATCTCGATTGGGTTCTCGGGGCAGTGAAAACGGAATATAAGTCTTTTACGTCCGATTTTGCCTCGGACAAGTTGGAAATTAACGTGATAGAAAGTTTGGCGGACGACGCGGCCGATGGTACTTCGGCAGACAATATATGTCCGCAGGATACGGACGAGCAGGCTATTTATGAACGTTTGGCGTACCGCTATCCATACGCCGAGCAACAGGATATGCCTACAAAGGTAGTCAGCTCGGCTTTGGACAGGGAGTACGTATACGGCGAAGACGACGAACAGGCGATAACGGCCGTATGCGACGACGCCGATCGCAATTTCGTAGGCACGGCGTACCACAAGGTTTATCAATACGTCGATTACAATGCCGATAAACGGCAAATTTCCGATACCGTCGAAGGTTTGGTGCTCGGAGGCGTAATCGAACGTCGTTTTGCGGACAAATTGGACATAGACCTTATTCACCGTACTCTCAACAATCCCGAATTGAAACGTCTGCTTTCTGCGGGGACAACATATCACGAACTGCCGTTTATGCTGTACGTTCCGTACGACCAAATATCCAAGGACAGGCGTTATACGGACAACGTAATGCTGCAAGGCGTAATAGACCTGTTGGTGATAGACGGCGGCAAGGCTACGGTAATAGATTTCAAATACACGTCTAAGAGCGGTCGGATTAAAGATAATTACGCCGCGCAGCTCAATAGCTACAAGCTGGCGGTTCAGCACATTTGCGGAATAACGGACGTATCTTGCTACGTTTTGTCAATTGCGGACAACAAGCTGATAAAAATGTAAAAATAAAGGATAACTTATCGATGGCTATTGCCGAAAGTTATCCTTTTTATTTTGTGCGATAATTCTACTGCTTTGCAGTTGCGCGCGCGTACGATTGAAGCAGTCCGTTGAGTGCGCCGTTAAGCTTGCGCTGCTGTTCTACGCTTCTGTCTGCGGTAAGCCCCTTGCTTCGCAGCAGCTCGCTTGCGCGGCTAAGGGCCACAACGTTTACGTCGCGTTTGTTAAATTCTTTCAGCTCCGCGACTGTTTTGTCCAATTGTTCTGCGGCAGATTGCGGAATTTCCGTTGCGCGGTTTAATTCCGTAACTAAACGGGCGAATATACGTTTGGCTTTGCGTTCTTTGCGTACGTGCAGTATTTTGCTTACAATCATTATAAGCGCAAACGCCAGCCAAAAGACTATTTGAAATACGATATACTCTCTGCGCGCAGTATTAAATGCGAAAGCGACAATATACAGCGAACTGACTACGGCTGTCAAGATGAACAAGCGCAGCAGGCGGACTTTGTTCTTTATGGGCGCGAACTCAAATGTTAAAGACGGCTTCGCGGCTTTGCTGTTTACGTATGCGCGCCACTGTCTTTTGTATTCTTGCGGAAGCGCGGATGCGAACTGCGCGGCTTTGTTGGGATAGGAAGCTATTTTGTTGGTTACGGCGACTATTTTTTTGTTTTGCCTGCGGTATACGTTGGCCGCAAGATTTACTACGGCAAAAAGCGTCAGCAGAACAGCCGCGGCGGGCAAAACGATTATGTCGTATTTTTCCAAAAACTGTAATACGGTGGTAATATAATTCATAGGTAATCTCCTTTTTTGTAAAATTATTGCCGTAAAAGATTATTAGTAAACTGCGAATAAGCTTATAAGTTGGCATTTTGTAAAATAATTCTGCCGCGCAAGCCCCAAACGCTTTATTGGCAAATTGTATTGTTGAATATTGCAAAATGTGGTATACTTATTTTATGGTTCAAGTGGACATACAAACCAAGCTTAAAAATCTTCCGAACGAGCCGGGCGTATATATAATGTACGACGCCGACGGCAATATTTTGTACGTAGGCAAAGCGAAAGTGCTTAAAAATCGAGTTCGCCAGTACTTTCACGCATCGTCTAATAAAAGCGAAAAGGTGCTCGCTATGGTTTCGCACGTCCGCGATTTCCGATATATAATTACCGCGAGCGAAGCGGACGCGCTGAGTCTTGAAAACACACTTATAAAAAAACACACGCCGCCCTACAACATTATGTTGAAGGACGACAAGCAGTACCCGTATGTCAAGGTGGATTTGTCGGCGGATTATCCTAAGTTTATTCCGACGCGCAAGCTGCTTAAAGACAAATACAAATATTTCGGTCCGATTACGCAGGGTGGGATTAAGTCGTTTATGGATATTTTGTCTGCGGTGTTCCCAACAATAACGTGTAATTACAATTTCGATAAATTACCGCGCAATTTCCGTCCGTGCCTAAACTATCACATAGGTAAGTGCGTCGCTCCCTGCGCCGGCAAGATCGGCAAACAGGATTACCGCGCGATAGTCAACCGCGCCGTTGCGTTCCTAAACGGCGACGATACGGAAGTTCGCAGAGTATTGACCGAGCGTATGCAAACGGCGTCGGATAAAATGCAGTACGAACAAGCGTTAAGCTACAAACGCTTTTTGGAGATAATAGATAAAATCGCCGAACAGCGTATAGTGGTTTTGAATAAATTCGTCGATTACGATATGTTCGCGGTAGCTTCCAACGGTAGCGCATGCGTTGTCAATCACACGATGATTCGCGGCGGCAAGGTAATTTTGTCGGAAAACCACGCCGTGTCCGACGCAGGACTGGACGAAGCGCAAACGCTGTCCAGCTTTCTTGCGGAGTATTGCGATATAGTAAAGCTTAGCGGCGAATTGTATACCAATCTTCCTTTGTCGGACGCCGAGCAGCTCGCTGGTCTTATTCAAACGAAGACGGGCGTAAAAACGCAGATTTTCTGTCCGCAGAAGCAGGACAAAAAACGGCTTGTGGATATGTCGTACCGCAACGCGGTAGAGTACCTTACCAAGAGTCAAACTGCCATAGACAAAAAGTTCAATACTACTCAGGGAGCTGTGCTGCAATTGAAGGAATTGCTTCGTTTGTCCGTTATGCCCAAACGCGTGGAGTGCTACGATATTTCCAACGTGCAGGGCGTGGACAAGGTTGCCAGTATGGTGGTGTTTACCAACGGGCAGAAAGATTCGTCGCAATACCGACGTTTTCGTATAAAAACGGTGGAAGGCGCAAACGACTTCGCCAGTATGAAGGAAGTGCTAACCCGCCGCTTCGAGCGTATGAAAGCGGACGACGGCGTGTTCGGCAAAACGCCCGACTTGATAGTGGTAGACGGCGGTTTGGGACAGTTGGATTACGCGCGGCAGGCAATGACAGACGCCGGCGTGTCCGTGCAAATGGTTTCGCTCGCCAAGCGCGAAGAATTGGTGTACACATTAAACAGCCGCGAGCCGATATTCCTTCCGCGCAACAGCTACGCGTTGAATTTGCTAATCAATATCCGCGACGAATCGCACCGTTTCGCCATAACGTATTTCAGAAATCTGCACAATAAAAACAGTATTAAGTCGGTATTGCAGGATGTGGAAGGCATAGGCGAAAAACGCCGAATTGAACTGCATCGTCATTTCAAGTCGATGGACGCTCTCCGCGCCGCAACGGTGGAAGATATAGCTGCTGTCAAGGGAATGACTCGCCCGACCGCCGAGCGCTTGTACGGTTTTTTGCACGATAAGCCGCAGGAGCGGCAAATAGAAGGTATTACGGAAGGACAAAATTATGAGAACGAAAGCCAAATTTGAAAAAGTCAGTTATCAACAATATTCCGCCTACGGCGACAAGCAAACGTACGACAATATCGCGCTTCCGCGCAGAGCTACCGCTAAAAGCGCGGGCTACGATTTTTACGCGCCTTACGAGCTTGCAATCGGTCCGCATTGTACGGTAACGGCGGCGACCGGAATACGCGCGTTAATGCCGGACGACTGGTGCCTGATGATATATCCGCGCAGCGGTTTGGGCTTTAAGTATAGATTAAAGCTCAACAATACCGTCGGCATTATCGATGCCGATTACAGCAGCTCCGACAACGAAGGACATATATTCGTTCGTATGACCAACGAAAGCGACAAGCCGCTTATTATTCCGCAGGGCGCGGCGTTTGCGCAGGGCGTATTTACGCGGTATTTTCTTACGGAAGACGATGACGCAACCGCGCAGCGCAACGGCGGACTCGGTTCGACTTCTCGTTAATAATTTTGGTTTGCTGACGGTTCTGCTTGCGGCTTTCAACTGCCGCTTGTCATAAATTTATAACTTTTTTCTATAACTTCTCTCGCCTGGCGGGAGAAGTTTTTTGTTAACTTATTATTTGCGAACGCTTACGTTTTTTTTTCATTTTTTTGTTTTGGTATTGACATTCGGACACGGGGGGGGGGTATACTATCTCTGTTATTCGGGTCATAATAGAGTTGACCCTGTGTACCAAGGTAAATTTCGGATAAACGAAGGCTACGTAATGAATTCGGGAGTAAAAAAAGGACAAAATTTCAGATTCGGTTTTTACGACATATCGCCGGAACTGCGGCTTGCCGTTATCAAGCGCGTCGGCTTTGACGAAACAATGTTTTGGTGGGGCGACGAGTACGAAGATACCGACGGCAGCCGTTTTGATTTGTTCGACACCGCAATTAGATTGGGACTGGGCGTTAATACGTGTCATTTCCCGTCTACGCACGCCGACGACCTGTGGTACGACGGCGACAGAGCGGCAGAATACGTAAAAAGCTTCGATACCGCGTGCCGAGAATGCGGCGAACGCGGAGTTAAAAATCTTGTTCTGCACCTAACGCGCAAGCTTGTGACTCCGCAAATCAACGAATACGGCATAACCAACTTTGCCAAAATGTTGGATTCGGCTCGGCGCAATAATATTGTAATTGCGATAGAAAACACTCGTTTTTTGCGATATAACGATTTCATTTTGGAACGCTTCGGGCGTTGTGACGCGAATATCGGTTTTTGTTTCGACAGCGGACACGCCAACGCGTACACGCCGAACGAGCTTCCGTTGGAAATGTACGGCGATATGCTTGTAACCACGCATATACACGATAACGCGGGACCTGTCGGCGAGACTCCAGATCAGCATCATCTTATGGGCGAGGGGATTGTAAATTTCGACAACGTATTCGCAGGGTTAAAGCGCTTCAATGTCGAGCGCATAAATCTCGAAAGCTACTGCAACCCTACAAGCAGATACTACGGCGTGTTGAGTATGGACGAATATATAGAACTTTCTTTCGCCACGCTGAGTAAGCAAATGGATAAGAGCGGAATCGAATAAAAATGGCACTGGTAACTACAAAGGAAATGTTCGACAAGGCGTACGCCGAAGGCTACGCAGTAGGCGCGTTTAACGTAGACAGCGTGGACATAATGCAAGGCGTTATAGACGGCGCGGTTAGAGCGCAGTCCCCCGTAATATTGGCGGTAAGCGGTCGGATGCTTGACGACGTTCCGTACATTGTGCAAGCGTGTAAGCTTGCCGCGCATGACAACGCCATTCCCGTAGCGTTACATCTCGACCACGGCAAGAGCGTTAAACTGTGCAAGCGCTGTGTAGACGCGGGCTTTACGTCCGTTATGATAGACGCTTCGCTGTACGATTTCGATACCAACGTCAGGTTGACTCGCGAAGTTGTGGATTACGCGCATTCTTGCGGAGTAGTTGTGGAAAGCGAGTTGGGCGTTGTGTCCGGTAAGGAAGAAGATATTGTCGTCGCAGGGAAGTACGGGCAATTTACCCGTCCGTCTGACGTTGTGGAATTCGTATCCAGCACGGGACTGGACAGTTTGGCGATTGCGATAGGCACTTGCCACGGCGCGTACAAGTACAAAGCGGGCGAACAGCCGTATTTGCGTTTCGACATCTTGGACGAGATAGCGGACAAACTTCCCAACTTCCCGTTGGTGCTGCACGGCGCGTCGTCCATACCAAAGGAAAGATTAGATATCTTTAACTGCTACGGCGGCAAGCTGCCTCAGGCTATCGGCATTCCCGAAGATATGCTGCGCCAAGCCGCGGCAAAGGCCGTGTGTAAGATAAACGTCGCAAGCGATTTGCGCATTTGCTACTTCGGCGAACTGCGCAGACAGTTTGCGTTGAAGCCGAATAAGTGGGACGCCAAGGAATTTTTCCTTCCTGCCCGTCAAGCGGTTGCCGACCTTGTGTACGACAGGCTGGTAAACGTAATGGGCAGCGCAAACAAAGCGTAATAAATAGATTTCTACCGAGTACTCGGTAAAAATACAAAAAATAAAAAGGAGAAAAAATATGAAGAAAAAATTATTTGCAATACTTCTTGCGGTAGTTATGGTTGCTTCTGTGGTTGCAGTACTTGCAGCTTGTGATAAAACCGGCTCTGAAGTACAAGCAGCAATTGACGCGGCACAAAAAATGTCGTTGAAAGAATTGGAAGATGCGGCCAAAGCAGAGTTTGAAGCTGCCAATATTAAGTTTACCGCTAAGGCAACTACTTCCGGCGTAGGCAAGGTCCTGACTAAGTTCAAAGCGAAGTACACGTGGTTCGATTTTAATGAATTTAGTTCTTCTAAGGACGGAGCTGCTGCCGAAGAAATCAATTCTACGCTTGCAAACAACAATTTTTATGCGGACTTTTCGATGATTCAAATCGCGTCCAATATTAAAACTTGGGTTGATGCGGGCTATCTGCTTAACTATGTTCCCCAAAACGACGATGAAATTCAGCTTTCGGATTCCGCTACGAAACCGCTCGTAGGTTTGTACGCAGACAAGTTGTTCGCATACAACAAGGCTGCTGCCGGCGACGTTGTTCTTAGAAACATTTGGCAGCTGACCGGTAAAGACGGTACGTCATTGAAAAAGGTTAAGGGTTCGTCTATTCAGGATCCTTCCAACGAAGGTATTAACATGGCATTTTTAACCATGTTGACAAGTCCTGCTGCCTGCACCAAGCTGGCCGCCGCTTATCAAAGCTATTTCGGAAGCGCTTACACGGATCAATCCGGCTGCAAAAATATCGGTTATTATTTTGTTCAAGAATATATCAAAGCTTTGACTAACAATCACAGTTCGGACTCCAAGGTTTTGAGTGAAACTCTTGCTACCGATACAACGGGTACGGTTTTCGTTGTAGGTTTGAATAAGACAAAGGGATATGCCGGAAGTGAAAATAACTGGCACCAAGATTTGTTCTATTCCGGAGTTGACGGAGACGTAGAAGGCTACAACGGCTTTACCTACAACACCTATCTCAGCATTCCTAAGACGTCCAAACTTCCCTATACGGCGTGCTTGTTCGCAAGATACATTCTCACGGAAGAAGGCTTCAAAGCCGGTTGGAAAGACGTAGGATATTCTTCTCCCAATTCTAAGGTTTCTAATAACGTAGATACTGCTGCCGGCGTAGAGTATGACCTTGATGTTACGAAAGTTTTGCAAGAAGATGCGGCATATACGCGCGCTAACGGTGAAGACGTAAGAAAATTCGTTACTTCCGCTTGGACTGCAAAATAATATTAAATAAGTATAGCAAACTGGAATCTCGTATAGGAGAGACGCGCCGTCTCTCCTATACGTAGTTATAAGGAGATTTTATGACTAACGACAAGAAATTGAAATTAAATAAATTGGGCAATAACATGCGCACATATTTCGGCAAGCCTGCCAATGTCGTTACAATCGTATTTTTGATAATTTTGACAATAACTGTTGTCGCCCCCTTAATTACTATTTTGATAGATTCATTTCGTGTAAGTACCGTCGGGGAATCTGCGACAATTAACTTACCGCTTGGAAAGTTAACGGGAAAGCATTGGTATGGGGTATTGTTTGATTCGGAATACGATTACGCCGTCAATGCATTTTGGATACCGCTCGGCAACTCTATCGGAATGTCGTTGGTTGCTTGCTTGGTCGCCGTTTTGGGCGGCGGGGTAACCGCTTGGTTTGTTACGCGTTCCAATCTTCCCTGCAAAAAGTTTATTTCCACGGTATTTGTATTTCCGTACGTTATGCCAAGCTGGTCAATTGCAATGTTTTGGGAAAACTTTTTCAAAAATACGAATTTGACCACAGCTACAAAGCAGGTGGGAATGTTGCAAATGATAACGGGCGGCGCGGAGCACGGTCTGTGCGTCCCGCAATGGATGGTGTACGGTTTCTTTCCTACGGCAATGTGCTTGGGTATTCACTACGCGCCCTTTGCGTACATACTGATAGGCGGAATTCTGCGTAATATGGATGCAAACTTGGAAGAAGCGGCAACAGTATTAAAAGCAGGTCGCGCAAAAATACTGTGGAGAGTAACGCTGCCTATTGTTGCCCCTGCGCTTATCTCTACAATTTTGTTGGTTTTTTCAAGCAGCATAAGCAGTTATACCGTACCGGCATTTTTGAACAGAGACAAAGGTTTTGCAACAATATCTACTCAAATGCGTTCGGTTGCAGGTAATCCGAACACAAGGGGACAAGGCTACGTAATAGCTATAATTTTATTGCTATTCTCCGTTGCGATTCTTTCCCTAAATAACTGGTTTACGGGCAAACGTAAATCTTTTACTACTATATCCGGCAAATCCGGACAGGTTTCTCTCGTCAAGCTCGGTAAAGTGTGGCGTTGGGTATTTGCCGTATTGCTTTTGATAGTTGTGGTGTTTACAGCTATTATCCCGTTAATATCCTTTGCATTGGAAAGCTTTTGTCCGAACGGCAAATGGACGCTGTATTACTGGACTACTACGGACGAATTGTCCGCGCGTGTTACAGGTCAAGCGACGGGTATTTTGCGCAACGGCACTATATGGAAAGCTTTCGGTTACAGTTTGGGCTTGTCCTTGTGCGTGGCGTTAATCGCCGGTACTTGCGGTATGCTTATCGGCTACGCGGTATCGCACAAGCGCGGAAGTCGTCTTGCCACCTGGGTGGGCAATTTGGCGTTTTTCCCGTATCTTATTCCCGCATTGAGCTTTGGTGCAATATACCTTAGTGTTTCTAGCTCAGTTTCATTTTTGAGTGGCAGCTTTTTATTATTACTTGTGGTTGGCGGTATCAAGTTTTTGCCGTTTGCTTCCCGAACGGGAACCAACGCAATGCTGCAGGTTTCCGGCGAAATAGAAGAAGCTGCCGTTATGATGAATGCCGATTGGGGTAAGCGTATGACAAGGATACTGTTCCCGATACAGAAGTCCAGCTTTATGAGCGGTTATCTGCTTCCGTTTATTTCCTGTATGAGAGAAATGTCGCTGTTCGTATTGCTTGCCCCCGCGGGATCGCTGTTGACGGTAGTATTGCAGGACTGGACGAACAACGGCTTATATGGAGCCACCCCCGTTGCTAACGGTATCAACTTGATTATCATTTTGACCATTTTGATGTTCCAGTTTATCATCAACAAGCTTACGGGCGCGTCGCTTGACAAGGGAATCGGCGGCTAAACAGATATAAGTAGGAGAAAATAAATTATGCCTAAAATTGTATTAGAACACGTAACAAAAAAATTCGACAAATTTATTGCGGTAGAAGACCTTAATATGGAAATAGAAGACCGCGGTTTCGTAACCCTGTTGGGACCGTCCGGCTGCGGTAAGACGACCACGCTCCGTATGATTGCGGGATTGGAAACGCCCACCGAAGGACGTATCACTATCGGCGATACCGTGGTGTTCGATTCCGAAAAGGGTATCAACGTTGCCCCCGGCAAGCGCGATATCGGCTTCCTGTTCCAAAACTACGCTTTGTGGCCGCATATGACCGTTTATCAAAATATTTCATTCGGTTTGGAAAATATCAAGCAGTCTTTCCCCAAAATCAGCTTCAACGCCCGCGTTTCAGCGCGCATAATCGAGATATTGAACGATTATCAGCAAATTATTGACTTTATTAAAGGCGCTGTGGACGAAAAAGGCAAGGTGGATGACCGCAAGCTGTATCTTGATCTTATAGATACTTACAAAATTTCCATCTATACGGCAAAGAAGCTGTACGGCTATAATCTTCATATTGCTGCCAACCCGCAGGAAGTCGTTGACAAGGCGGTAGAAGAATTAAAGGCTGCGATTACAGCCGCTCAGGAAGCGGCAGCCAAGGAAGGATGTTCGCTGAACGAAAAGTACGAATACGTCAAAGACGGCGAAGTAGTAATGCAGGTTCGCAAGCTTTGCAAGGAAGAAATGGACCTTGAAGTTCGCAGAGTATCCCGCATTCTTAAAATCGGCATCTTTATGCACCGTTACCCTGCGGAATTGTCCGGCGGACAGCAGCAGCGCGTGGCGATAGCGCGTACTCTTGCAACCAGCCCCAAGGTTCTGTTTATGGATGAGCCGTTGTCCAACTTGGACGCCAAGCTGCGTATGGAAATGCGCACGGAGCTTAAACGTCTGCATTCCGAAACGGACTCTACCTTCGTATACGTTACGCACGACCAGTTGGAAGCTATGACGTTGGCAACAAGAGTATGTCTTATGAGTATGGGACACCTTCAACAGTACGCGCCCCCGCTGGAAACGTACAATAACCCCAACAACCTGTTTGTCGCCGACTTCGTAGGCAACCCCACCATGAACTTTATCGAAGGCAGAGCTGTTGTCAAGGGTAACACGGCTAACGTGCAGGCGTTAGGACAAAAATTCGAGTTTGCCGCCAACGAAGGTATCGCCGCCGACGGCGAGTTGGATGTGGTAGTGGGCGTTCGTCCGGAATTTATACGTTTGGAACAAGGTAATATAGGCGCGACTATTTACGCCAACCTGCCCGCAGGTATGGAAACAACCGTCAAGCTGTCGGTAGGAGACAGTCTGTTAACTTCCGTTGTGTTCGGCGGAGTAGACTACGCAATCAATCAGCCCGTCAACTTCGAAATAGTGGGCAAAGGTATTGTGTTGTTCAACAAAACAACGCAGGAAAAGATTGCCATCGGCTCGTTCACTCACGCGGATGCCAAAAAGTCCGTCAAGACTGAAAAAGCCGAAACGGAAGCCAAACCCAAGAAAAAGAAACAATAATTTATGTTATGTACAAAAAGAGTTCGTATAAAAACGAACTCTTTTTTGCTATTTGCAAGTTTACTTTGTTTGCGGTTTGTGCTATAATTCTAACGACGATATTTCAAGGAGCGCATCGTATGTCATTGCAACAACTTACAACAGTTTGGGGCGAAAATATAACGGATAAGCCATTGCAGGAGTATCCCCGTCCGCAATTTGTCCGCAAGAGTTTCGTCAACCTTAACGGATATTGGGACTACGCAATAACCAAGAACGACGTATTGCCTTCCGTTTACGACGGCAAGATTCTCGTACCGTTTTCGCCGGAGTCACCGCTGTCAGGTGTCAACCGTCAGCTTCAACCGCAGGAATTTTTGTACTATCGTACGTGGTTTACGCTTGCAAAAAGCTTTGTTAAAGACATAGTGCTGCTCAATTTCGGAGCAGTGGACTGTATCTGCGACGTTTACGTTAACGGTCAGCTTGTCGGCCGTCACGAAGGCGGTTATACCGCTTTTTCCGTGGATGTCACGTCCGCGCTTAAAGATACCGATAACGAACTTATAGTGCGCGTGCGCGACTTTACCGACACCAAATATTATTCCAACGGTAAGCAGTCTACGCGTAGGGGCGGAATGTGGTACACTCCGCAAAGCGGAATATGGCAAACTGTGTGGCTGGAAAGCGTTCCGGCGCAGTATATACAGGGGTTACGCATAACGCCCAGTATCGATACCGCATCCGTAACGGTAGAAGTAACTTCCAACTTCGACGAGCCCGTGACCGTTATTGTATATAACGGCGAAAAGGAAATAATGAAAGCCGACGGCAAAAACGTCGTCAAGCTCAGTTTTCCTAACGGAATATGTCGGCTGTGGTCTCCCGAAGATCCATTTTTGTACGGACTGAAAGTAATTTCACGCCGAGATATTGTGGAAAGCTACTTTGGAATGCGCAAGTTTTCCTGCGCAAAGGTTGGAAAGTACTATCGTCTGATGCTCAACAATATGCCGTATTTTCACAACGGACTGTTGGATCAAGGTTATTGGAGCGACGGACTTTACACTGCGCCCAGCGACGAAGCAATGATATTCGACATACAGAAAATGAAAGATTTGGGCTTTAATATGCTGCGTAAACATATCAAGGTAGAGCCCATGCGTTGGTATTATCATTGCGATAGGTTGGGAATGCTTGTTTGGCAGGATATGCCGAGCGGCGGAAGTAAGCAGCACAAATCGGTTACGCTACTTTTCCCCAATATAGGAATGAACAAACTCAAAGATAACCGTTACGGTCTGTTTTCCCGCAAGAGCGAAGCAGGACGGGACGCCTTTATTGCCGAGTATACCGAAATGCTCGACCAACTGTATAATTGCGTAAGTATTGCAATGTGGGTGCCCTTTAACGAAGCGTGGGGACAGTTCGATGCAAATCGCATAGCGTGCCTAACCAAGGATATCGACCCGACGCGTACGGTGGACCACGCCAGCGGGTGGCACGACCAAGGCGGCGGCGACATAAACAGTATGCACGTTTATTTCAAGAAAGTTCGGTTAAATCGCGATGACAAACGCGCGGTATGTCTGACGGAATTCGGCGGATACAGCTACAAGGACGCGGAACACAGCTTTAATCCCGATAGAACGTATTCGTACAAGAAGTTCGACGATATCAAGGCGTTTAACGACGGTGTGTATCAATTGTACGAGCGCGACGTAATATCTCAAATAGGCAACGGGTTGTCCGCGGCGGTTTACACGCAGGTGTCCGACGTTGAAGACGAAGTAAACGGCTTGTATACGTACGACCGCAAGGTGTTGAAGATCGACCCCAAGATGATGCGGGAAATCAACCGCAGAGTAAAGCTATGAACGACGAACAATTTATGCGTCTTGCGTTGGAGCAGGCGAAGATAGCGTACGAACGCGACGAAGTACCCGTTGGCGCAGTAGTCGTCAAGGACGGTCGGGTTATCGCCTGTGCAAGCAACACGCGCAACGCGTCGCACAGCGCGGTAGAGCATGCGGAATTGGTGGCAATCGAGCGCGCGTGCAAGGCTTTGGACGATTGGCGGCTTAGCGGCTGCGATTTGTATGTAACGTTGGAGCCTTGCGTTATGTGTTTGGGCGCGTGCTATAATGCGCGTATCAAGACGGTTTATTTCGGCGCATACGATTTGAGCGGGCAGGGCTGTGTGCAGCTGTCGGAGATGATAGGGCGAACGCTTAATCACGAACTGACGATTTGCGGCGGCGTATTGGAACGCGAGTGTTCCGAACTGTTGACGGAGTATTTTCGCGGCAAGCGCAATTCCGTTAAAACTTAAAATTTGTATAAAAAAACAACGACGAAAGTCGTTGTTTTTTTGTGTGAGCTTTTATTTTAGAAATTTTGCCAAAGTGTTTTGAACGATTTCTATATCGATAGGCTTTGCAATGTGCGCGTTCATTCCGCATTCCAAGCATCTCTTCATATCGTCGGCAAATGCGTCCGCCGTCATAGCGATAATTGGCAAATCTTTGTCGGGGTGGTCGAGCTTGCGTATTTCTGTTGTGGCTTCGTATCCCGTCATTACCGGCATTCGTATATCCATAAGGATTGCTTTGTAAGTGCCGGGCTTGGAGCTTTTGAGCATATCTACGCAGATTTGACCGTTTTCCGCGTGGTCGCAGGTTATTCCTACGCTGTCAAGCAGAGCTTCGGCAATTTCCCAGTTAAGGTCGTTGTCTTCCGCAAGCAGAACGTGAGTTCCCGCAAGACTGACTTTCTTTTCTTCCGTGTGGGTTGTTCCGTTTGAAGCCGCGTCCGTAACAAACTGTTTAAGCCCATAGAACAGCGTAGACTTGAACAGCGGCTTGCTTATAAATCCGCAAATGCCGGCTGCGTGCGCTTCGTCTTCTATCTCGCTCCAATCGTAGGCGGATATAAGTAAAATGGGAATTTCTTCGTTGCCCAAACGCTTGCGTATTTGCTTCGCGGTCTCTATTCCGTCGATGCCGGGTAGTTTCCAGTCCATAAGAATAATGTCGTATTGCTTGCGTTCTTTGTGTGCCTGTACGGTTTTTTCTACCGCGCTTTCGCCGTCCAAAGTCCATTCGCCGTCGATGCCGATTTCTTTAAGAGAAGTGATTGTTGTTTCGCACAGCTGTTGGTCGTCGTCGACGATAAGCATCTTCCAATTAGGCAATATCATTTCTTCTTCGGGGATTGTTGCCCGTTCGAGATCGAGCGTTATGTGGAATTCCGTCCCCTTGCCCTGTTCGCTATGAAGTTTGATTGTGCCTTTCATTGCGTCTATGATATATTTGGTTATGGACATTCCCAGTCCGGTGCCTTCGGTTCGATGAACGCGTTTGTTGTCTTCGCGGGCGAAGGATTCGAATATCTTCTGCTGGAATTCCGGCGACATTCCTATTCCGTTGTCCTTAACGCGTATATGCGTGCGTACAAATTCGTCGCCGACCGGGGATTCTTCTTGTTCGAAGTGTACTTCGATTGTGCCCTCTTCGCTTGTGAACTTGATTGCGTTGGACAGTAAATTTAACAAAACTTGGTTCAAACGTACGCTGTCGCAATAAACGTTTTCCTGCTGAACGTTGTGTACAATTACGTTAAAGTTTTGCTTTTTGATTTTTACTTGCGGTTGAACGATTGTGGTAATGCCGTCCAATACTTCGCGCAATGATACCTGTTCTACGTTAAGCGTCATTTTACCGCTTTCTATCTTGGACATATCCAGTACGTCGTTTATAAGCCCCAATAAGTGCTTGCTGGACAATGCTATTTTCTTCAAGCAGTCTTGCACTTGCTGCTGATTGTCCAAGTTTGCGCGCGCAATCGCCGTCATACCTACTATTGCGTTCATAGGCGTGCGGATATCGTGTGACATATTTGATAGAAATTCGCTTTTCGCTTTGCTTGCTTGCACGGCTTCTTCGCGCGCTTGCTGCAGTTGCAAAACGTTTTGCTTGTTGTAGTGGAAATACATGAGAATGATAATTGTCATAACAAATACAATGGTCAGTATTGCGATAACAATCATCAATATCCACTTGTCGCTCAAAGACGCAACAATAGTGTCTAAATTATTATTATCCATTACGGATATCAAGTACCATTCGGAATTATCCAAAAGCCGACAGTACAAGTGAATGTGATGGTCGGTTTGATTATTGTCGGAAACGTGCAGAACGTCGGAGTAAATCGACTTGGTGTCCATTGCGTTTTTGATATTGTCGATAAGCCTTTCTTGGTTCATGTTTGTGTTTTTGTATTTTTCCGCAATGTATTCGAAGTAAGAAACAGACTCTTGGTTATGTCTCATTACGAAGGACCCGATTTCGTCGTTACGTATAATGGACGAATAGACTTCCAAATTGTCTTTGTCAGCGTGATCCTGATTAAGGTTGAGCATTTCAATAAAGTCCTTGTTGGAAATGCCCGCAATTAAGGCCTGACACTTTTTTCTTACTTGGTTTCTGTCCGTCATCGTAAACTTATCGGTGGGGACGCTGATTATAACTATGTCCTTATCCGTTTTGCCGTCGGCGTATACTCCTTCGCCTACAGCCATTTTTTCCGCGCCGGCTTTTACGGAAGTTCTAAACGGAATCTTATCGGTAACTTCCATATCTTCGCCAAGCAGCATATCGACGGAACTGCCTTTTTCCAGATCGTTGATATCTTCTACCGAATAAAACGCCAAAAATCTAAATTCGCGCGCGCTTGCGCTGGCGGCAAGCTCTTCGCCGACACCCTCATGGTCGCTGTATTCTTCCACTAATGCTTTAACCATAGCGAAGCGTTGATTCATTACGGATTGAAACTTTTCGGCGATTTGGTTACCCATGTTTTTTGTATACATTTCGCCGATATTGTCTATGGTGCTGTTGCTTTGTTTCGTCATCACAATGCCCATCACGGTAAAAACCGTTACGCAAATCAACACGCCTACGATAATGCTTGCAAGCATTATTCGTTGACTTTGAATCGTCCACAATTGCTTTCTTTTCGCGGGCTTTTCATTCGTTGTCATATAATCCTCCGAGTTTTGTAGTCTTTTAATAAATATTATTTAATAGCCATACATATATATTTTACTAAACTGTTTTTGTAAAGTCAACAGTAATATGGGATATCTCTGCTATTTATTGACCGATTCCGTCGAAAATCGGCGGTGCGGTCGTAAATTCCAATTCAATAAAGGATATAAAGGGAAAGCGACGGCAAAAAGTATTGCAAACGCGTGTAAAATATGTTAAACTGAATATGATTATATAATGTGACAGTATCGCCTCTTGAATAGGCGCGACGAAGGAATATATGAAAAAAAACGACGAGACCATCGTACAGGTTTACGACAAAGACGCGCCCCGCGAAAAATCGGCGCCGACGCAGGTAAACGACGTACAACGTGCCATGCAAAACTTCGACAGCAAGCAGATTGCGGAACCCCCCAAGAAAAAGCACGGTTGGGTGGGAATGATTGTTTTGTTGTTTATTATTGCTCTCGGCATATTTTTTATGGTGCAGTTGGCAACCAAGGTGGGCGACGCTGAAATAAAGTCGCTTCCGGACGTTATCAAGCACGTAAACATCAACTACGCCGTTTGGGCATTGGTGGTGCTTTTGAGCATAATGTTTTTGGAATGCTTAAAATTCAGTTTGATAACGCACGCTACTACGGGCAAGCTAAAGCCGCTTAACAGCATAAAGGTTGCGTTTTTGGGACGTTACTACGACGGAATTACTCCGTTTTCCGCAGGCGGGCAGCCCATGCAGATTGTATACCTTCACAAAAAGGGTTACAGCGGCGGCACTTCGACGGCGATAGTGCTTATAAAATACTTTGTCAATATGCTGTGTTGGGTGACGATGTGTATGATTCTGATGTCCGTCAACCGTCGCGTATTAGATATATACGCGCCCGCGCAAAAGCAGTTTTTGATGATTTCCGGCTGGATAGGCTGGGCTATAAACGCAGTGCTGCCCTTTTCCATTGTTTTCTTTGCGATTTTTCCCAAAATAACCGATAGAATCTTGCAGTTTTTTATCAATATTGCAACCAACGTCAGTTGGAGCGTCGCTTCGCGCAGGGAGCGTAAAACGGGCAAAAGCCAACTCCGCCGTAAAATCAAGATACTGCGCCGCAAGGAAAAATGGATAAGCAGCGCGCATACTTCCGTCAAGGATTTCCGTTCGTCCTTTATAGTAATGTCTCACAAGCCGATACAGTTTGTGCTGTTGGTGCTGTCATGCTTGGGCGAGCAGTTTTTGAGTTGGTCCTTCCCCTATTTTATTTTGGTTGCATTGGGCGGCGAAACGGTTACGATAGGCGCGGAAACAATGTTTGCAATAATGACGCTCAGCGCGTACGCGTCTATGAGCGTGGCGATAGTCCCCACCCCCGGCAACAGCGGTGTGTTGGAAAACGTAATACTGCTTGCATTCCAAACGCTTGCCACAACGGTAGTATTTTGGGTGGTATTCACTTGGCGGTTCTTAACCTACTACGTGTATATACTTATCGGCATAGGTATTACCGTGTTCGAAGTAATACGCAAGGGCGTGCGAAGCAGACGGGAAAGACAAAATTTGCAATAACGGTACATTGCCGAAATACGGACTCGATATTTTCGAGTCCTTTTTTGTTGCCGCGTATTTTTTCGGGTTTTACCTATTGACATTTGTCTCCGTTAGTGCTAATGTAAAATACGATTTTATATTGGCGGTGTAAAAATATGATTTACGCAAAAAACGGCAGATTTTTGCTTGGCGGCAATGGTTTTTCCTACGCGATGTTCGTAGACGGACAGGGATTTTTGCAAAAATTGCATTTCGGCGGTAAAATTCAGCCGTTCGATTTGGATTTTTTGATAAGCGGTATCGGCAAAATTCAAGAACCGCCGCAGGATAATCCCAACCGCGAGGGCTATCTTGACGGTATGCCGTCGGAATGTCCCTTTTGGGGTCGTATAGACACCTGCGAACCGATGATTACGGCTGTTCGCTCCGACGGCGGAGTCGTAAGCCGTTTCGTTTACTCGTCGCACAGAATTTACGACGGCGTTCCCGCCGTGCAGGGTATGCCGCGCGCTCGCGGCGGCGGACAAACGCTTGCCGTAACGTTAAAGGATAATTTTTCGCCCGTTGAAGTAACGCTCAACTATACCGTATGGGACGAATTGGGCGTAATGGTTAAAAACTGCGAGATTGCAAACGGCGGAGGCGACCCGATATTCCTTACTCGCGCGTTTTCCTTCTGCTGCGACTTTACCGACGAGCGTTTTGACGTAATGCGTCTGTGGGGCGATTGGGGTAAGGAACGCTCTCCCGAAATATCTGCGCTCGCGCACGGCGTAACCCGTTTGCAGTCCACTCGCGGAGTATCGTCTCATCAGACGAATCCTTTCATTGCGCTTATAAAACCGAATTGCTCCGAAAATATCGGCGAATGCTATGGTTTTCAGCTTGTTTACAGCGGCTCGTTTGCTCTGTCTGCGGAATTGGGCAACAAGGGGCAAACGCGCGTTATCGGCGGAATAAACGATCTCAACTTCCGTTGGAAACTCGACGAAAACGAACGGTTTGTTACGCCGCAAGCGGCAATTTGCTATTCCGACGAAGGGCTGGGCGGTATGTCCCGCGCCTATGCCGATTTCATTCGCGCGCAAATTGTCAACTCCAAGTGGGTAGACGCGCGCCGCCCCGTGCTCGTCAACAATTGGGAAGCCACCTATTTCGACTTCGGCAACGAACGCCTTTTCCCAATAGTGGACGAAGCGGCAAGGCTCGGTATGGATACTTTCGTTTTGGACGACGGCTGGTTCGGCAAGCGCGACGACGCGACAAGCGGCTTGGGCGATTGGTTTGTCAATACGAATAAACTTCAAGGCGGACTTAAACCGCTGATAGACAGATGCAAGCAACGCGGCTTGAAGTTCGGTCTGTGGTTCGAGCCGGAAATGGTCAGCGAAGATTCCGACCTGTTCCGCGCGCATCCCGATTGGATAATCGGCAAAAGCGGTTTCGAGCCCGTACGTCAACGCACTCAGTTAGTGTTGGACTTCTCCCGCGGCGAAGTGGTGGATTATATTTTCGGCGCGGTAAGCGACGTTCTTAAAAATAACGACATAGCCTATGTCAAGTGGGATATGAACAGATATCTTTCCGAGTTTTATTCGTCGGCGCTGCCTGCCGACCGTCAGGGCGAGCTTGCTCACCGTTACGTGTTGGGCGTTTACCGTTTGGCGGAAATGCTTACCGACGCGTTCCCCGATGTGTTTTTCGAAGGCTGCGCAAGCGGCGGCGGACGTTTCGACGCGGGTATGCTGTACTACTTTCCGCAAATATGGACGAGCGACGACACCGACGGCTTCGAACGCGCCAAAATACAGTGGGGAACTTCGCTGTGCTATCCGCTAAGCGCAATGAGCTGTCATGTTTCTGCCTGTCCCAATCATCAAACGGGGCGCGTAGTACCCTTTTCCACTCGCGGAAACATAGCGTCTTTGGGGGCTACCGGCTACGAGTTGGATTTGACCAAGCTTTCCGACGAAGAAAAATCGCAAGTCGCCGAACAAATAACCGAGTACAAGCAAATAGACGGCTTAGTGCTTCAAGGCGATTTGTACCGTCTGTCGTCTCCATTCGATTCGCCTTTTTTCTGCGTTGCGGTCGTTTCTAAGGATAAATCCCGAGCATACGTAGTGGGCGAACGCGCTTTAACCCTTCCGCGGGACGTAAACCGTATTATCCGTATTTACGGACTTGACGACAGCAAGTTGTATTGCGTAAGGGAATTGAATCTAACCGCAAGCGGCGCTGCGCTTAAAACCGCGGGCTTGGTCGCGCCCAAGACGGGCGACTTCGGCAGCTGGACGTGGCATATCGAGCAGGTCGCCGACCGAGCGGGAAATAAAAAGTAAATAACTCCATTGCGGAGTAAAAACAAGGAGAATAAATATGAAACTGAAATATCTCGGCACAGGCGCTGCGGAAGGCGTTCCGTCTATGTTTTGTCAATGCGCCAATTGCAAAAAAAGCCGCGCTTTGGGCGGACGTAATCTGCGTACGCGCTCGCAGGCGCTTGTCAACGACGAGCTGCTCATCGATTTCAACGCCGACAGCTATTGGCATTTCATACAGTACAATATCGATTGGGAGCGTGTGTGCGGCTGCATTATTACACATTCTCACCCCGACCATTTGTACCCTGCGGAAGTAGAAATAGCCAAGCCGTCGCTTTCCAATCAGCATCGCCGTATAGACTTCTATTCCGCCAAGCGCGGTTACGATATGCTTATGACGGAAGTCCCCGGCACCAAGGGGCAGGCGTCGGCAACGCTTATCCGTGCGGGAGAACCCTTCGTTATCAACGGCGAGCGGAAGTACGTTATAACTCCTATGGACGCCAACCACGATCTTAACTCCACGCCGCTAATCTACGCAATCGAGTGCGACGGCAAGCGTATGCTGTACGCCCACGACACGGGCTATTTCCCCGACGGTACTTGGCAAACGTTAGCAGGCTTGGGACGCTTCGACCTTGTAACGCTCGATTGCACCCACTGCAACAAGCAGAATATAGATATTTCCAGCCGCCATCTAAGCTTTAATAACGCTCTTACGGTTTTGGACAGATTGAAGAGTCAAGGTAATGTTGACGGAAATACGACTGTTATCGTCAATCACTTTTCGCATAACGGCGGCGACACCTACGACGATATGGTAGCTCTTGCCAAGCCCTACGGCATAATAGTATCCTACGACGGAATGGAAATAGATTTTTAGTTCGGGTTAATATTCGCCGATACGTAAACGAACGTATAATTTCAGCTTCTATACAAACAATTCAAGACCGACGCACTGAGCGTCGGTCTTTTTGCGCGCGTATTATTTACGCGGCTTCTGCCAAACTAAACTTATGCGGCGCTGAACAGACAGCAATTATTTCGCGCGCGGAGTAATACGCCGAAGCGAAATATTTGTAATGAATGAAAGCTATTCCAAACCGCGTAATTATTTATACCATTTGTAAGCGGCAACGGTTACCATAGTAAAAGCAACATAATTGTATATTTTTTCATTATTAAAGTTTGGTATTGACATTCAGATACGGGGGGGGTATACTTAACTATATATTTTTGCACTAAGGTCATAACGCAATTTTTTGCGACAAATAAATTTTTGGGGAGGGAACATAATGAAAAGAAAAAGTTTGCTGCTCATAGCGCTCGTACTGACGCTATGTCTGTCGGTAGTAGGCATCGTCGCCTGTAAACCGGGCGAATCGGTCGATCCCGACAAGCAATCTATAGAAATAACTAACGTAGCGGCGCTTACAGCCAAATGGAACGTAGGCGAAGCCGACCGCACGGTGGAAGTTGCGTTGTCCGACGGATTGAAGGGCAAGACGGTAACTCTTACCGCCGAGCCGGAAGGAATCGTTACAATAGACGGAATGAAACTTACCGCCGCAAAGAACGGTACCGCGTCCGTCAAAGCTACGGTTAAGCTCGACGAAGAACACGAGTATACCGATTCCGTCGAGATAAAGGTAGACTACAACTATTCGCTTACAATATCCAACAAGTCAGACCTTGTCAAGGCGTTCCGTTTGAACACGGAAGACCGCGAAGTCAAGGTCACCCTTTCGGACGCTATCAAGAACAACAAGGTGGAAATCAAATCGTCCAATACCGACGCGGTTACCGTTGTCAACGGCAAGCTTCACGCTCTTGCAAAGGGCGAATCCACCATCACGGCTTCTACCACGCTTAACGGAGTTACCTTCAAGGATAGCTTCAAGGTTACGGTATGGGGCTCGTTTGATATGCAGGTAACCAACAAGGCTGCGCTCGAAGGCGTTTTAGGCAAGGCAGACGAACCGCGCGCTATCGAAGTTAACCTTGTGGAAGCGGGCGACTACACGTTGTCCGACGTTACCGCAATTTCCGCCAATACCCAAGTGGTCAAGGTTGAAGACATGAAGATTGTTCCCGTAGGCACAGGCAAAACAACAGTTACGGTTGCTTGCGGCGAAGGTACAGACCGCAAGGAAGTGGTTATCAACATAACGGTAGAAGTCACGCCTGTGCTTACTATCGGCGAATTCGACAAGACGCTTGAACGCTACGTGGGCGAATCGTTCGAGCTTCCCGAAATACTTGTTGCAACCGACTCGTCCGAGAATGACGTCAAGGCAAGCGTTACGGTTACTTGCGATAACGCCGAATTGAAAATCAACGCGCAAGACAAGCGCACGGCTTCCGCCGACCAAATCGGCAGATACACCGTAACCTACAAGTTTACCGACCCCAGCAAGGGCGACAAGATTGTAGAAATTACGTTTGACGTAGTTGAAAAAATATTCGACGAAGTTGTTACCTATAAAGCCGGCACGCAAACCGACGGCAAATTGTCCACAAAACTGGCAGGGGAAGAAGGCAGTTTAATTCCTACGACTACTGCGAACACAAACGATATATTCGTAGGTTCGTTTAACGGCGTTGCCCCGTCTCAGTTCTACTATGCGGAAGCTACGTTTGCAATTCCCGAAGTCGGTTTAAGTAACGACGTACGCGTCGCGCTTGGACACTATTTAGCAGACGAAACGTACGTTCTTACGTCTACAATGATAACCTATTCGGGCGATTTCATTAACATTGACGTTGACCTTTCCAAAACGGACAATCTTACCAAGGGTCAGGCTGTGACAAATAATCAAACCTGTATGTATGTTTACAAGGTTTTGAATTCCAAGCATATCGCCAAGCTTGCAGGCGACGTTACTGACGAAACTTATTCGACAAGTTTTATTAAAATATCCATAGCACGCGACGGCGACTACTTCTATACGTTCATTAACGACCAATACGTGCAATGCGTAACATTACAAAACCTTCGCGGCAAGGATACCGTTCCCGCTTTGGTAGGTAAGTATTTCGTAAACGGCAATACCAGCGTAACCAATATTGCATACTCTGCCGACGAAGCAACCGTCCGCGCAAAGCTTTATACGGCAGACGGACTTCTTGGCGAACACAAAGAAAAAATGTTTGTTCCGTTTATTGACAGCAACGACAGCGCCACCGGTTCGCACAGCCAGTCTTACGGAGATAACGTAAGAATCGATACGTCGTTAACTTCCGAAGCAAACGGATTGGCGTTCAAGTATGAAAACGGTATCAATCCTACAATTGGCGCGTCCAATAATCAGGCAGGCGCAGCGGTAAGCCCGTATATCTATTTTGACGGTAACTTTACGTATTCATGGGAAGCAAAATTGACGGGAATTAAAGCATTGCGCACTGACCCCCAAGCAACCAATGCGGATGATTACAGATCGATATTGGAATTAAAAACCAATTCCATAGGCTATGATCTTGTTCAACTTGGTGTAGGTCCTGGCAAGAATCAAACAACGGGCGGCTCTTTCAAAATGAGCGTTAAGGGATATACGTCCGCAAATAATACCGATGGTTGGAGAAAATACTGCGAACCCAGTACTAACGACTATGGCGCAACAGGACTGAATACTTTGACAGTCGGAGAGAGCGGTACGAAAGTAAGATTCTCGTTAACGCGCATACTTCACGACGACCATGCGGAGTACATTATGACTGCTACTGTCGTCGGGGACGAAGCAAAAACTTATACGAGAATTGTTAATATCGGCGGCAGCGAAACTTCGGTAACCGCTGGTAATTATACAACAGCTCACAGTCAATGGAAAGACCCCGTTATAGCCTACTGGCGTAATTCCGGTGTATCCGGTGAATTTACCAATATAAATTGGAGTCTACTTCCTAACGATATTTCAGCTGAATTTGTAACCGACGGAACCGACGCTCTTACGCTTCAATCCAAAACTGAAAAACGTGCTACAAACGAGACTGGTTCGGAATTTGAAGAAGTCACTTCTGATATGTTGGTACTCGGAGATTCTATCTATAACAAAGATATTGTTATAGATTTGGGAGAGAATAGCTCTTTGGAAGCAGGCAAATATACTGTTAAATTAGTTGCTAATGGCGATAAAAAGATTGATTTTGGCACTAATAAATATAACAGATACGATATAGAATTGTCGGAAGTTTATACGGCAACGGTTACAATAACCGAAAACGGCAGATACTTGAAGCTCAGCGGTCTCACTCTCGGACACGGCACGTATAACGTCTCGTTTACCAAGGTTACCGCGCCCGAAACCCCTACCGAACCCGCGGAATAATCGCGGCAATACTGCAGGAGAATGCTAAATGAAATCTAAAAAAATCACTGCGATAGTTTTGGCAATGGCGTTAGCCGCGGCATGTATGCTGCTGTTGGTTGCCTGCGCCAAGCCCGCGCCTAAGGATTCCTACACAGTGACCTACAATCTCAACGACGGCACGGGCGACAAGCGTACGCTCACCGTAGCTGCGGGCTATGCCGCGTCCGATTGGCAGCCCGTACGCGCAGGCTTTGTGCTTGCCGATTGGTGCACCGACAAGGATTGCACCAAGCCCTACGACTTCGAAATGGGCGTGTTCGCCGATACAGAACTGTACGCCAACTGGATAGCTCAGGCGGAAGCCCGTACAATTGCTGTCGACGCCAACTACGGCGGAGCGCGTCATTACCGTTCCGTTATTGTGCGCGACGGCGATAAACTGAGTCAAGAACAAATGCCCGCTATCAATAAGATAGGAATGGTGTTAGAAGGTTGGTATACCGACGCCGCTTGTCAAACCAAGTACGACTTCAACGCTGCGGTAACCAAGGATATGACCTTGTACGCCAATTATGCTTTCAATGACAAAATAGCGCGCTACACAGCCGCCGAAGCCGCGCAAATCGACGGCGTTAAGGAAGGCGACATCAAGTTCGAAGATATTACTCTCGGAATTTACTGCAAAAAGAGCGGCGTTTACGGCTTATTCAAGGGCGTTCTTACGGAAATGGATCAAATCATTGCGGAATTCAACGCCGAGTACGGCAAGACGTATATAGGCGAAGACGGCAAGGAGCATTTCCGTATCCGAATTGAAGAATCCGACCGTAAGGTTCCCAATAATGAGCAGCAGTATATTTGGAATGCGACCATTCAGGACCAATCCAAATTCCAGCTGCGCGTTCAGCAAATACCGGAAACAAACAACAATCTCAAAAACTATCTCAACATAAACGATTTGTTGGATCTCGCCAATGCAGATACGTCCTACTACGACCGTGACAACTGGTACGCGATGGGCGATTCCTACGTCAACGGCGGCTTACTGTCTGTTCCTTTGGGGGCGAAAGTTCCGTTTATAGTATACAACAAGGCGCAAATGGACGCCGTGTTGGGCGCAAACGGAACGCTGCCTACCAAGTATTCGGAATTCGTCGACGTATTCGCCAAGGCTTGGGAAACGTACGGCAGTACGGCGGGATATCGTACCTTGATACAAAACAGAGCATGGCCCTTCCGCGAAAGCGTAAGCGCCGCAGCGTTTATACAAAACGGTATACCTTATTACCGTTATAACACGGAAACGAACTATTATTATACCGATTGGGGTACGACCGACGGCTACTCTAAGGCGTTGACTGCGGCGACCAATATTAACAATCTGTTGGGCGGCGGCGGTCACGGCGCATTGGTAAATTACAACGACAACAAGGACGACTTGTCCTACGTTGTTACCCCCGTGTCGCAAGGCAAAGCGTTTGCCGGTATCGTTTCTTGGTACGACGACGTTAACAACGGAACGGACGTGTTAAGCGACGTAATAGCAAAGGTTAATGACGGCACGTTGGGCGTATTGCCGCTGTCGGGACTGTATTCCGATAACGACGACGAATGGAGCGGAAAAATACCCGTCAATACGGTAGGTATTCAGGTTTGTACGCTCAATTCTAACCGTCCGGACGAATACTTTGCCGCATGCGCGTTGTTGTCCGATTACGTAGTAAAACGCGCCGACCGATTTGCCAAATACGGCATAGTTCCGCTTAACAAGCAATTGGCAAACGACAGTATCTTCGGCGTGGAAGAAAACGCTCAAAGCGACGTTGACGTTATAAAATTGCTTAACATGATAGTGGGCGACCCCGACAACTTGTACACTATGGACGGTTACGTTTTGGGTAAACCCTTAGCTACCGAAATTGCGGGAACAAAGCCGCTGCTCGGTTATTTGGACTATATCATTAGCGCTACGGACGCCGCGACGATAGACCGCTATGTACGCATTACGACGAACAAGTTAACTTCGACGTTTGTTAACGGGGGATTCTGATATGAAAAAAACTGTATGTAAATTATTTGCCGTAGCGCTTGCGGTGTGTATGCTGTTAACGATTGCGGCGTGTAACCCCGACGGCAACCCGATTATTCAAAAGGCGCTCGAAGCGCGCGAAACCAACTCGTGGGAAGTTTCTTCTCCCGATACGAGCATCAAGGTGTCCGTAGGAATGGACAGCGCGGGTAGCGTTTACTATTCCGTAAATAAGGACGGAGTTGCCGTTGTCGACAAATCCGCCTTGGGCTTGGACATAAGAGAAGACGACCTAAACAGTCTTGCCTTCGACAAAAAGACCGTACGTCGCATTACGGGCTCGTACAGCAATATTACGGGCAAGCACTCCGAAGTAGAGTACGACGCTATGGAACTGCAATTGACGTTTAAGAGTTGGAAGCACACTCTCGACGTATATCTCAGAGCTTACGACGACGGCTATGCGTTCCGTTACAAGTTGGATTCGGCGGGCGGCGGCAAAACGGCGAAAATAGACGAAGAAAAATCGTCCTTTACCATCCCCACGTCGTCGCTGGTGTGGCGTCAGGTCTACAAGCCTTATACCGATTTTACGGTAATCGACGCGTTAAAGAACGAGAATCTCGATACCTTCGCGTACGAACGCAGCAGCTACGACTACATTCCCGCAAGCGGAATATTGCAGAACGATCAAATAGCTTTTCCCGTTTTGTATCGTCCCGACGTTAACGAAGACGTGTATTCGCTCGTTACGGAATCGGCGGTTGTGGGCAGCGGTTTTTACGGTTCTATATTGCAGGCGACCGCTGTGGGCGACGACGAATTGCGGCTGCAAACCGTGCCTACGCCGGCAGGCTCTATCGAAGACGACGGATACGTTAGCTTGCCCTTTACCTCTCCTTGGAGAGTAGGCATTACGGGCACGCTTCAAACGGTTGTTGAAAGCGAATTAGTGGAAAAGGTTTACGACGACGCAGAGTACTGGAAGCCGGATAACTACGACGAATTATCCGACGAAGAAAAGGAAATTTACAATTACGATTGGGTCGATCCCGACGTGTGCGCTTGGAGTTGGATAGTGTACAGAGCCGCGGATCAAAAGAATTTTGCCATTCACAAGGCGTACCTTGACAAAGCCGCCGAAATGGGTTGGAAATACCTGCTATTAGACGGCAGTTGGTCTGCGGAATACAAGATTCGCGGCGACGACGAAAAGCCGGAAGATTCCAAGAGCACGGGTAATTTCCAGGAAGACGGGATAACCAAGGAAGGCGTTCCCGAAGACTGGGATAAGTTTATAGAATACGCCAACGAAAAGGGCATCAAGATTATCGTATGGGGCGACGCGTTGCGTACGTTCGGAAACGGCGATTACAACGTGTTGTGCGACGTGCTGGATAAATGGGTGGCTATGGGCGTAGCCGGCGTTAAGTTGGACTTCTGGGACGGCGAGCGTCAATTACGCGACGGACATCAGATTCCTACTCATCGCTGCGAAGACAGCGCAAATATGGAATGGTACGAAACCGTTTACCAAGAATGCGCCAAGCGCAAGCTGCTTGTAAACTGCCACGGCTGCAACAAGCCTACGGGCGAACGCAGGGTTTATCCCAACGTTATCAACCGCGAAGGTATATACGGCGCGGAGATGAACCGTAATACCGCAACCGGCACAATTAATCAATTGTTCACGCGCGCAGTAATAGGGCCGTCAGATTTTACGCCGCTTGTCAAACCCAAGGGACATCAATTTACCACGGGGTTTATGATTAGCTTGCCTATTCTGTTCGAAGGTATGACGACGGTTGGCGATACGATAGTCAACCTCAACTATGCGCCGATACAAGATCTTTACAAGGCTTTGCCTACCGCTCGCGACGACACAAGATTTTTGTGCGGCGAGCCTGACGAATACTTCTGCGCGGCTGTACGCGCAGGTGACGAGTGGTTTATCGCCTGCGTCAACGGACCGGTAGATATCGGCTCGAAAACGCGTAAAGTAACAGTCGATTTAAGCTTCTTGGGCGAAGGAACGTTCGACGGGTATTTGTACGAAGACGGACCGTTAGGAACGGACAAGAGAACGACGATAATCAAGACCGCGGCTTCGCATACGAGCGCGGACAAGTTGGAAATAGAAGTCGGCGAATCGGGCGGATTCGTTATCCATCTTAAAAAGAAAGTATAACTGTTAAATATAGGAGATATAAATGAAAAAAATCAAATGGATTGCCTTGCTGTGCGTAACGATTCTGTGTCTGACATTCGTTTTTGCGGGTTGTATCGACCCTAATGCAGGCAACGACGACGATGACGACAAGGTGATTACGGAAAAATGGTGGGAAGACACCGGCGAGCTGTCCTTTAACAGCGAAGGAAATGTAAAATATTCCAACATTACGATAAAGCTTGCAACTGTTGTAAGCGGTGAAGACAAGGATACGTTCAAGTCGATAATAGACGATTTCAACCGCGAATACAAGGGCAGGATAGCAATCGACTCGGAAGACATAGGACAGGCGAACTTCGAAAGCACGGTCGCGCAGCGTATATCTACCAAGAACAAAGCGCCCGATCTTATAATGTCTCACCAAAAAGGACATAAATACTTTGTAGAAAACAAAATTATCCAGCCCTTTAACAAGGACTTGATGGAACAGTCCAAGATATCCATAGATATGAACGACTATTCCGCAGGCTTGTCGCGTTATTCGTCGCTCGGGTACAAGGACGAACTGTTCTCCATTCCCTGCGACGCGCAAAGTATGGTTGTGTTTTACAATAAGACGCTGCTCAAAGAAATCGGCAAAGAACTGCCCACTAACCATCAAGAACTGCTGGACGTATGTAAAGCGTTTGTTGAGCTCAAGGGAACAAGCCCCATCGCTTGGCCCGCGGCAAATCAAAACAATCACTGGTATAACTACGTGTTTACCACCGCGATAATGCAAAACGGCGGCAAACTGTACGACGAAAATACAAAGAAAGCCGATTGGACGAGCGAACCCAACAAGACGGCTATGACCAAGTCTATTCAGTCGATACGCGATCTTGTCGACTCCGACGGCGTTGTAAAATACGCTCCGTTCAACGACAAAACGTCCGACGATTCGTCCCAATTGGAATTTGCCGATAACAAGGCGTTGTTCTATGTGTATTTCCCGTGGCGTATCGAGTCGTTGGAATCGTTGTACAAGACGCGCAACAACGTTCAGGACGTTACCGATATAATAGGCACAACTTCCATTGCAAATTGGTTTGCTATGGATAGCTCGAGCGCCGACGCAGGTAAGATTTTTGTTGACTCGCACTTCTTTGCTATGAGCAAGTTGGTTACCGACGTTTCCAAGAAAGCCGCTATAATGGAATTTATCAAGTGGTTTACTCAAAGAACGGACGTTTGTAAGAAATGGGCGAGCACGGGACATATTACCGCGTGTAAGCTTGTAGGCGACACCGAAGAATACAAGAACGACGCGTATTGTCAGCGTTATCTCAACAATTTTTATCCCGACATCGACAATTTAGTCAGTATGGGGCTTACCAGCCACTACAATACGGTGCTCTCTCATATCAAGACGTTGGGGTACGAAACGCTGTCCAATACGGCTGCGGATATCGAATCCAAACTTGCAAGCATACAAAAGTCGTTTAACGACGAAATAGCAATGAACAAATAAGTCAATCCTATACAAAAAACTATTACTGTAATTACGGCTAATTCCGTAATTACAGTAGTGTTTTTTAAGAGTGCAAATAACTGTTATTATTATGAATAATTTTGAATTGATGCAAAGAGAAATGCGTAAAAGCAAACGGCGCAAAAACGTCGTGGGTTACGCCTTGCTTGCACCGTATGTGTTAATATTTTTATTTTTCAGCGTTATTCCGTGCTTGATGGGTTTCGTATTTTCTTTTATGCAGTACAACCCTATCGATTCTTCCAAGAATATGTTCGTAGGCTTTTATAACTACGCTCAGCTATTCGACTTTACCAATTCGGTGAGCTTGAAGTTTTGGAAGTCTTTTGCCACTATGTTTCTCTTCGACATAGTAATGGTTCCGACGTTGATAATAATCCCGTTAACGCTTGCGTATCTTATCAATCTGCATCCCCCGGGATACAAGTTTTATCGGGCGGTTATATACCTGCCCAGCGTAATATCCGTTTCCGTTATGGGTATTGTTTTCAGCAAGCTGTTTGCGGGCGACGAATTGGGCTTTTTTAATGCGCTGTTCGGCACAAATATCAAGTGGCTGTCCGGCAAGCCGTTCGAAAACGATATTTTGCGGTGGGTAGTAATATTTATAGCGAGCGTTTGGTGGCAGACGGGTACCAACTTCGTAATTCTGTCGGGGGCTTTGCGCAACGTTCCCAAGTCGTTATACGAAGCCTGCGAAATGGACGGCGGCAGCCGACTTCAAGGCATACTGCACGTAACGTTGCCCAATATCAAGTCGTCGGTAGGCATTTGTCTGTTTAACACGCTTATAGGCTATTTGGGATTGTACGGTCAGCCTTACGTGTTGCACGCCGTGGAAAATTCCATAGATCAAGAAATAGTTTCTCCTATGATGTTTATACAGTATTATCTTAAAAACGCGTCGTTCGTCAATATGACCGGATATATATGCGCGGCGGCTATAGTGTTCGGACTGATAGTTATGGTGTTCGGCACTATCGAACGCAAAGTAATGGGAGAAAGGAAGCGCACGGACAAACACTCTGCGGCGTATAAGCAATCTAAACAAGACGTTGAATGGGGATTGTCCTTAAAGGGACCTGCCCAAGACGTACAAAGCGTAGGAGGCGCCAACAATGTTAACTCGATTAACTGATAAACCTAAAAAGACGCTTTCCAAGTCGGAGCGTACTATACGTAAGGAAAAGACGGTGTCTTTCGTTGTATTGTTTATAGTGACGATTTTGTGGATGCTGCCGTTGATTTATATGGTGGGCACAAGCTTCAAGTCGGATTATGACCTGCAAACCAATCCGGGCAAGCTGTTCCCGTCTGCGGGGCAGTGGACGCTTGCGCATTACAAGTCGTTTTTGTCCGCCGATTCGGACGCCAAGATTTTTTACTGGTTGGGCAACTCGCTGTGGTCGACGTTACTCCACGTTGGATTGACCGTGTTGTTGGATTTGCTTACCGCGTACGTTTTGGTGTTTTTGAATTTCCGAGGCAAGGAAAAGTTTGTCAAGTTGCTTTACCTGTGGATGGCTGTTCCCGGAGTAATAGGCACCGCGCCTATGTTTGCTATTTTTGCCGCTATACGCAACGGCTTGGCGATTAGCAGCTCCGCAGGGTCGTATGCGTATATCTTCTTTTGGATAGTAATGCCGGGCGTATCGGGTATATTCAATATGTTGCTTATGCGCAACTTCTTCCTGTCCATTCCGCGCGATATAGTGGACAGCGCGCGAAGCGACGGCGCGAGCAATTTCAAGATATTTACCAAGATTATCGTTCCGCTTGCAAGGTCTACCATAATGCTTATAGTTCTGTTTACCTTTACCGGTTCGTGGAACTCGCTTAACTGGCCGCAGCTTATTTTCTCCGGCGAAGCGCAAAAGTGGTGGACGGTAACAATCGGACTTACCAAGTTTACCGATTCGCAAGCGGCGGCAGCCGCTACGGGCGTGGCAATGGCGACGAGCGTTTTTGCTATGTTGCCGATAATCATAGTATTCCTGTTTACGCAAAGTAAAATGATTGACGGACTTGCTTCCACGGGCATTAAGGCGTAACGGGCGCGACTATAATCCAATAAAGATAAAAGGTGACATATATGAGCGCAAACAGTGCATTTATAACGTTAAAAAACGTAGAGAAAATATATCCTAACGGAGAAAAAGCCGTATATAATTTTAATCTCGATATAGAGCGTAACGAGTTTATCGTAATCGTCGGACCTTCCGGCTGCGGTAAATCCACTACGCTTAGAATGATAGCTGGCTTGGAAGACATTTCCGCCGGCGAGATTTATATGGAAGACGAGCTTTTGAATTTTAAGCCGTGCAAAGACAGGAAGATGGCAATAGTTTTTCAAAGCTACGCCTTGTACCCGCAGATGAACGTATTTAATAATATCGCTTTTCCGTTAACAATCAATAAATATCCCGCGCCTATTGTAAACTCCGTTTTGTTTGCCTGCGACGAAGTAAAAAAGCTGCTTGGCGAAACGGATTGGAATACGCTTACGGCGGCACTTGTAAACGTTATGCGTGAAAAGGGCTCTAAGGACGACAAGGAAGAACGCATTGCCACTATTTTCGATTTGTCGCTTGACGGCGCAAAACTCTTGTACGATTTTTGCGCCAAGTCCGCGTTTGACGGACAGCCGTCGGAAGATGTTAAAAGCGTGTGGCTGGAAAGAATACGTATGAGCGAGACTGCCGAGCTGGAAAAGGTTGCGCAAAGCGGCGTTAAGCTTAACGAGCGTTTTTGCGAAGTGGACAGCGACGGCAACGAAAAAACGCAGATTCGTAAGCTTACAAACTATGAGATAAAGAAGAAGGTTTACGAAACGGCGGAAAAGCTTGATTTGACTGCCTATTTAGACAAGCTTCCCAAGGAGCTTTCCGGCGGACAAATGCAGCGCGTGGCGTTGGGCAGAGCTATTATCAAGAACGTCCCCGTATTTTTAATGGACGAGCCGCTGTCTAACCTTGACGCAAAGCTTCGTCTTACAATGCGCAGCGAAATAGTCAAGCTGCACAACAAGATAAACGCAACCACGATATACGTTACGCACGATCAGACGGAAGCTATGACTATGGCAAGCCGCATCGTAGTAATGTCGCGCGGATTTATCCAGCAGATAGGCACGCCCGAAGAAGTTTACAACAGTCCTTCCAACCTGTTTGTAGCGCGCTTTATCGGGTCTCCTTCTATGAACTTGTTCGATATGAAGTTCGATCGCAAGGGTATGCGCTTGGAGCACGGCGACGTAAGCATTCCTATGGACAAGAAGTTTGTCGCGCGTTACGACGAATTTTATAAGGAAAAAGTTGCCGACTTCCAAGGAATTTTGGAAAATTTCGACGCGCAAGCCCGCGAAAAAGTTTTGAAGATTATGTCCGCAACAGGAGAAAGCCTTTCGGATAAAAAAGTTAAAAAGAAGGAAAATATTTTTGTAAAAATAAAAGAAAAATTGGATAAAAAGAAGAACGGCGCGGACGAAGTCCCCAAGGAAAAGTCGATTGGCGAAAGCAAATTGGAAGAATTGAAGAACCGTTTGCATACGGACGGCGCGTTGACGGTAGGTATCCGTCCGGAGCGTATACGTATAGAAAAGGTGCAAGTCGGCAAAAAATACGAAGGTTGCTTTATAACAAAACCCACTATTTGCGAACTGTTGGGCGGCGAGTATAGCGTACACTTCGATTTTTGCGATAAGGACGTTGTGGCGCGCTTTGACGCTAAAAGCTTGATTACAACCAACGACGATATAGCCGTGAGCTTTTCGTTGGAAGACACCTATGTCTTCGACCCGATAACCTGTGATGTAATAAAAGAATTGGGTTAAGCTGCTGCCGCTTGTTTTCAATTCGGTTAGGCGCGGTTTTGCAACTTTAATCATTGCAAAAGGCGGAATTAAAGGCGACATTTAACTGTACGTTACCGGAACGCCGATTTTAAGAGTTGTGTTAAATTTTTCAATAACACAAGCATAGAACGTCTAAACTTTTACGACGGTATGCAGAATAGTTTATTCAAATAACAATCCGCTTGAAAAATATTATCAAGCGGATTTTATATTTACAACATCGAGATTTTACGGAAGAATGGATTTGCGTGGAATATTTATAATAAAAAAGTGCATTGTTAAAACACAATGCACTCAAAATGGATAGGGTAGCAGGATTTGAACCAGCGAATGACGGATCAGAAGTCCGCGCGGAATGGGCAGCCTAACCATTTAACAACCAAAATAGCCCCAAAACTGCCAACAATTACCGACTTTTTTAGTATTTTTTAACCATTTTGCCAACATTTTTCAACAAAAATGATGCGTAGGCAAAACCGACATTTTTATAGCACAATTTTACTCCGTCGCGTTGAGATAGAAATACACCGATTTTCACTTTAAAGACATATAAAAACACCCTTTTAAAGGGTGTTTTTATATGGAAAATTTGTTACTTTTTTAATAAATCTGGTGTAATATCCGATTTTAATCCTGCAACACCTTCGCGACTACGATAATATTCATCATTATTAGGATTGCATTGATTTGAATGATTTTCCAAGTTTGCGTGATAAGCAGGATTGTTAGGATTATGTCGATTCGCATAGTTGTCCAATTGTTTTTGTGTGTGAGTATATCCTGAAACGCCGTGTCCTTTACCCATTTATATCACCTCCTTTATTTTTAATCTAGGTCATCCCACCATTGAAGACCTAATGGATTTATAATATTTTCTATTTCATCTCTTACTATTGATGTAAAATAAGTAGTGTAATTCCATTGTGCTTCCTGATAGTTTTCATTGAATACCAATGAGCAATATTCTTTAAAAAATTCAATACATCCATCGATTATTTCGTTTATTAGTTGCTCGGAAAATTTAATATAATATAATGCGAGTTCGCCTTGTTCATAAGGTTCTTTTGAGTATATAATTTCTGGGTATCTATCGTTTAATGTTTTGTAAGTTGAGGCACTATTATGCTTTATAAAATTCCAAATACAATATAGTTTATCGAAATACTTAAAGTGTTCTAATTCTTGAATGCTTTTGTCTTTTCCAATGGCAGTGGCGTAGAATATGTTTCGATCAAATTTGTCTGCCAATGCGTTGTTTTTACTTAATACCTTGACAAGTATAGCTTCAAAGCGCGAAGCCATAAAGTGGAAGAACTCAGAATATAGGCTAAATAACGTAACGAAACATTGCTCGCGATATTCATTCGCTTGGCTCATATTAGCAAAGTTTGCCCATGCTTGTGCTGCTCCGGGCCCTGAAATGCCGCATTGCAAATTATGATAATCTCCAGGGGTTAGTTATTTAGGTTTCTTTATATTATTAACTGATGTCTTGATTAATGGCAAGAATTGGGTGTTCCAGTATGACTTAATATCATTGATTTCGCTTATAAAAATATTACAATTATAATCGGTAGAATAATACTTTTTAGGAAAAAAATAGTGTGTTTTTCGAGCATTAATGATTTTCAATTGTTCTTCAGTAAAATGGTGATAAGTCATTTTTTGAAAACGTTTTGGATCAATTTTAATATCATTAGCGGTATGTTCTTTGTTTTTTTGGAGTCTAAATAGTCCCCAATAACGCGTGTCATCTATTTTTGATTTAGCATCAAGATACTTATATAATTCATAATTGGTATTTTTACATTTTCTTTCTCTTTTCATAATATTCCTCGATAAAAAAGACACTTTCCGTGAAAAGTGTCTCCGCTCGATTGATTACCAAGCTAGTACATAAGACACATACCACGCTAGCCCTCATTTGCATTCCTTGTAACGCTACTTGTGAAATCTTAAGCAGTAATATTTAGTACTGAATACGTTAGTATGCGGTATTAAACTTACTAAGTGTCAAGGTTAATTACAATTCCAACAAACTATGCTTTTAGGCATATATTCGGCAACACATGTCCGAACAAACTCTTATGTGTTAATTATTTTAACACATAAGCAAATCTTATGTCAATATTATAAATGATATTGGTTTATTTGCCAATGAACCGTGAGTTCAAAAAAGGAAGACATCCTATATTACAAGGATGTCTTCTATTTGGACTTTGAGCAATTTGGAAAGATTTAGTAAATTTTCAGTACTAGGTAGTTTTACTCCATTGAGCCAATCATAAATAACACGAGTCGAGGTTTACTCTAAATAATTGGCGATTTCTTCTCGTGTATACTCGGAGTTTTCTATTAGACGGTAAAGACGTAAACCCGTTGCACGCTTGGCCACTTTTAATTTGCAATCCATTTTATAACCTCCTTAATGACAATCGTCAATCGGTGGTCAAAGTATTGGTTGGATAGGATATCATATTTACTTCTTTTTTTCAACAAATATAAAAATTATTCAAAAAGTTTTATTTAAAAAATCGTTCAGTAGGTTAACAAATTGTCAAAAAAAGTAGTATATATAATAAATTATAATTAATTTGTCTTATTTTATATTGTTGTACTAATTGGTTGATTCAAAACTTTGTATTAGTGACCATATGAAATAGGGCGAAGTAACATGTTGTACAATCAAATGAAATGTGTTATAATATGGGAGGTAAAAATAGTTGAATACACCAAAGCTAATTTGCGAGGATGATTTTTCCGTAGCCTGGGCAAGGGCAATCGAAACACTTAAAAACAACGCATGGAATCAATGGAATTTAGTTGTGACGATATGTAAGCCTTTATTGTATAATGATGAGGCTGTCGTCTTAATGACTGATTTCGCGAAGGAAACCCATAAAGTGTTGCCAAGCCAAGTTCAGCATACTATTTTTCCACAAAGATTTTATAAAGGCGACCGCATTAATAATCGAGAAAAGTTTTACCGATGGTACAATAGATTTTATGCTCGCACAAGATCTATGGAACATAGTGGATGGGGTACGTATTTTAAACGTATGATATCTTACCCTACGAAAAATGGAGAGGAGTGCGATCAATTAGGAAACATTATTGATCATATTAATAATAGACGAAGCAACCACGGTTCGGCAAACATCATGTTTATACCGACAATTGGCAATGAGACAAACAGGACAATGGGAGGGCCTTGTCTAAATTATGTTGCTGTTCAGACAGAAAAACAAAATGGGACAAGAGTTATAAATTTATTGGCTGTTTACAGAAATCATGATTTTTATGAACGTACATTTGGCAATTATTGGGGGCTATGTAGCCTATTACAATATATATGCAAAGAAACTAATTCAAATGTGGGTTCGGTTACATGTGTATCATCGCACGCTTATGTTAACGCATGTAAAACCGGATTATATGATATCGCGAAAACAATATTAGATAGAAATGAACATAGAGAATAATTTAAAAGAACTTAAAATTGAAGTTACATATCATTGCCCACTTGCTTGCGTACACTGTTCTAGTGAAGCAAACGAAAATAACGCATTAAATATGTCAGTGGACACGTGCAAAAGTATTGTCCATCAGGCTAGAGAAATGGGGGTCGCTGATATAGCGTTTTCTGGAGGAGAGCCATTAACGTGGCAGGGCTTGCCGGAATGTGTGGCGTTGTGCAAAGATTTGGGAATACAAAGCACAATATATACTTCGGGAAATTGTGAAAGTGCCAATGAACTTTTTCACAAGTTGGCTGAAGCCGGATTATATCGAGCGGTATTTAGTGTTTATTCACCAGTTGAACACGAACACATTCAGATTACTCGTCGAGAGGATAGCTTTAAAAATACGTTGAATGCTATACAGTTGTGTAATTCACTGGGAATAAAAACAGAAATACATTTTGTGGCAATGGCTACTAATTATAAAAAATTGTATGATATAATTAATTTGGCGAAGCAAAGTCAAGTAGATACTGTTAGTGTGCTGCGTTTTGTTCCACAGGGCAGAGGGAGAATGTTAAAGCGTAAGGGGACATTAACAAAGAATGATAATCTTGCTTTGATAAAAATGATAAAAGATATTAGAGTCAAAGGTTTTAATATTCGTACCGGATCGCCTTTTAATGTGTTGCTAGTCAATGATAATCCCAAATGTATGGCAGCGAAAGATAGATTGATTATTGCTCCTGATTTGCGAATCTATCCTTGTGATGCGTTTAAGCAAATAGAGGCAGAGCGGATAGTAGCAGTTCCGTATGCATGTTCATTGAAAGATTGTTCGTTGTTGGAATGTTGGGAAAAATCCACATACCTAAATACTGTTAGAAAGTTTCTTGCGCAGGAACCCAATGAAACATGTAAATTATGTTCGCAGTATTCTCAATGTCTTTCTGGATGTTTAGCTCAGAAATTTTTAGAAAATGAAACGTTAGAATCAAGACGGGACCCTGCATGTTTAAAAATGGAATATTAAGATGAATAAAGAGAAGTGTTTTAACAATTTAATTTCTTCAATAGAAAGATGTAATATATGCCCAAGAATGTGTAACAGAAAAAAAGTATTATCACATTTAAATGGGAGCATTGAATCCAAAGTAATGTTCATTGCTGAAGCGCCAGGTCGATTGGGAGCTGAATGCACGGGGATACCGTTGTACGGTGATGTGACTGGAAATAATTTTGAATCTTTTCTCGCCAATATAGGTTGGAATAGAGATGAAATTTTTATAACCAATGCTATTTTGTGTAATCCACAAGACGAACACGGAAATAATGCAACGCCAACAGATATTGAAGTTGAGAATTGTAGTTATTATTTGGATATGGTTATAGAATTAGTAAATCCTGAAGTGATAGTCACAATTGGAAATAAAGCATTGGAAGCATTAAACAATATTTGTCATCACGACATATCCTTGAAGAATAGTGTGGCGAAATTAGTGCGTTGGAACGGGATGTATGTGTTTCCAATGTATCATATGAGTCCTCGTGCTACAGTACATAGAACACTGATACAGCAAAGATCAGATTTTATTGCATTGTCACATGAAGTGTCCCCATCGGCTGGATTAAAAAAGAATAGCAACAAAATAAGTAGTAGAAACAAAAGTAGTGGAGAGTTTTCTAATAATAAGCTTTCTGCTATGGTGGAGTATGTAGTTAATAAATGCAAGAGTATCTCATTCTTTAAGCTGACTAAATTGCTTTACTTAATAGATTATCATCAATTAAAAAATATCGGTCACACAATGTCGCATTGTATTTATTTAAGAATGCAGGAGGGACCATGGATTCCTTACTTGAAAAATATTATTAAGGAAAAAAATAATATTCGAACAAGTATGGATAAACGTCTAATTTTGTTTTGTGACACAGAAATTGATTCTAGTCTAAGCAAATGTGAGCAAGAGTTTATAGACCAATTTATAGAAAAGTATCTTAATTCGACTGAAGCAGAAATTAAAACAGCAGTGTATTTAACTGATCCAATGAAATATGTTCTTAGACAAGAAAAAGATGGAAGAAATATGCTGAAAATACCAGTTTTATATAAAGATAGTACCGTTGAAGATATTGACTGTAGATAAAATGCACAGACTACTTATTGTAAAGTAATTACCGTATTTATAATAATATTTCTTTTTGAAATTTTTAGATTTGTTTATTGAAGTCAAGAGATGGGTGAATAGTATTAAATGAAAGAACTTATTGAAAAATTTTGTAATGACAAAAGAAAAAATGGTTTGCTAATTATAGATATGCCTACAGGATTAGGTAAGACTTATTCTGTTGCAAAGTTTATAGCAGAAAACTATAACCGGGTTGATGGCAAAATTTTCTTTGTTACTCAATTAAAGAAAAATTTGCCGGAAGACGATTTGCGTAAGTGTTTTTCTGAAATAGGAAAAGAAAGCGAACTTGATCGCCTAATGCTTCGTGTCGAAAATAACGTGGATAATTTATGCTTTCATTTTGAAGAAGTAAAAGACGATTTATTTAGATATATTCATGATAAATTCTTTTTACAAAAAATTGAAAGAGAAATTAAGATAATAAATCATAAGGAGTCATTTAATGAAGATGAGTGGTTATTGGTTCAGCAAGCGAAAGATGATTTGAACGATGTCTCCGAAAAGAAGTTGAGAGAAATGGTTTCGGCATATTTGTCTTATGATAAGATGAAAAATATCGAATAAAAACTGATATAGGCGATAAATGTGTATGTTGGATATTGTTCGAGTCTGTTTTCGTGTACGTCACATTCTGAAACAATATTTCAAATTGTTTATACTAACCGAAATACGAGCAAACGAGCAGACGGAAGCAAAGAAAAACGGATTGCAAAAAACGCAATCCGTTTTTCTTTGCGACTTAAAGGTGAAGCTCGCGTTTGGCTAGGGTAGCAGGATTTGAACCTGCGAATGACGGAGTCAGAATCCGTTGCCTTACCGCTTGGCTATACCCCAATGTAATTAACAGTATAAAGCTTTTCGCTTTATTTGTCAATTACTCCCGATAAATAATTTCCAAAAGAATATATGCGCCGGTTTTGCGCCGATAGTTTGTTGTAAAAAAGAAAAACGCGGAGTGAACCGCGTTTGGCGTTTACAATCGTTTTGCGCTGATATTACTTTCTCAATAGCGCATTGTAAAGGACGTCGGCTAATTGTCCACTTCAATCGCGTTAGTTGGGCACACTTCTGCCGATTCCGCAACCTTTTGCGGGTATGCGTCGGCGTCGCCTATCACGGTTGACAGTCCGTCCTTGTTATAATCAAACACTTCGGGGCATAAATTGATGCACATTCCGCAACCTATGCAGTCTTCGTTTACTCTTACTTGCATTTCGCTCTCCTTGCAGTTTTAATCAGTTGGTAATATTATTGCCCCTTCGGCGCGCTTATAAACGTTGTTTTTTAGGTTCACGCGCAATAGGCAATTAAATTTGATTCAAGTCAATATTTCAAGCTAATTGCATTAGCATTGTAAGCAGAACGATGTTGCTTGCTTAAGTCTAAATAAATGCGGGGAATCTCGATTAAATATGATAACGGTAAAATAACTTATTGATATTAAAAATGTCAAGATGAGTTGCAAAAAAGTTGAAAAATATTTTGAGTGAGTTAGAATTATGGAAAACAGTATAGCCCCGCCGTGCGATAAGGCTAAAACTTATGTTGATATCAATAAAAATTGAAAATACAATTGACTATTTGCCGATATTTTGTTAAAATAGAACAGCAAACAGATATGGAGAGATGGTCGAGCGGTTTAAGGCACACGCTTGGAAAGCGTGCGAGGTTAACAGCCTCCGCAGGTTCAAATCCTGTTCTCTCCGCCAAATGAAACCTAAAACGAACCACTGTTTGAGTGAATTGTTTTAGGTTTTTTCTTTTGCCTTTTGGAGTGTAAGTTTATGTTTGTTTAACGCCGTAAAATGTTAGATACGACATGAAAACGCTTTTATTGTGTTAGCGAAGTAATCCAATTAGACGTTATACGCCGTATTTTACTGAATTTACACTAGCACCCGCCATAGTGCCAAACACAAGAATTCGTTAAAATGGCATATCGTTAAACTTGATAAATTTTTCTATTTATGCTATAATTTAAGTGTTCAAAATACTATGGAGAGCAAACGTGAAAGTTATTAGTTTATTCAGCGGTTGCGGCGGTCTTGATTTAGGCTTTGAAAAAGCAGGCTTTGAAATACCCATCGCAAACGAATATGACCCCACTATATGGGAAACTTTTATAGTAAATCACCCTAAAACAAAATTGATTAAGGGGGATATTCGTCGTATAAGCGAAAATGACTTTCCTAATGATATTGACGGTATAATAGGCGGTCCGCCTTGTCAGTCTTGGTCAGAAGCAGGTGCTTTACGTGGTATTGACGATGCGCGCGGAAAATTGTTTTATGAATACATACGAATATTAAAAAACAAACAACCGAAATTTTTTCTTGCAGAAAACGTAAGCGGTATGCTTGCAAATCGCCATAAAAAAGCAGTTGAAAATATAATTGAAACATTCAAAGATTGTGGCTATAATGTTACAATCACATTAGTAAATGCAAAAGATTACGACGTAGCACAAGAACGCAAAAGGGTTTTCTATATAGGTTTTAGAAAAGATTTGAATATCGATTTTGAGTTCCCGACAGGCTCTACACAGGATAAACATAGCAAAAAATTAACGTTGCGTGATGTTATTTGGGATTTACAATTTTCTGCTGTACCTGCAAGCGATAAAAACTACCATAACGTAAAAGCAATAAATAACAATGAGTATTTTGTCGGTGCGTATTCGCCTATTTTTATGAGTAGAAACAGAGTTAAATCGTGGGATGAGCAGGCTTTTACAGTTCAGGCGTCGGGACGGCAATGTCAATTACACCCACAAGCACCTAAAATGGTTTTTGTAGAGCAAAATAAACGCGAGTTTGTTAAAGGCAAAGAAAGTTTATATCGCCGTTTGACTATTAGGGAAATAGCAAGAATACAAGGTTTTCCCGATACTTTCAAATTTATTTATTCAAATACCGATGACGCTTATAAAATGATTGGTAACGCAGTGCCTGTAAATTTAGCGTACGAAGTTGCGTTAGCAATCAAAAATACTTTGGAAAACATAGGAGAAACAAAATGAGCGAACAAAGCAACAATCAAGGGCGAGCATATGAATATATTTGTTTAACTACGTTGTGTAATGAAATCGGCAAATTGCGTAGTGTTGAAATTGAACAAAATAGCGCATATAATGCCGCTTTTCACGCTTGGTCGTTGATTAGTCCGTTATTTCAAAATATACTGACCGAAAGTGCGAAATCTGCCGTTGCTACTATTTTCGATATGGAGCCGATGATTATAGAGCCGAGCAATGATTTATTGAAATTAAAAATACAAACCGATAACGAAGGCAAGGACGGTGATGTTCGTGATATTGTTATTAGTCGAAAAGATGTGCAGTGGGAAATTGGTTTGAGTTTGAAACACAATCATTTTGCTGTTAAACACAGCAGATTGGCTAAATCGTTGAACTTTGGAGAAAAATGGTTTAATATTCCTTGTTCCGATAAATATTGGGCGGACATAAAACCCATCTTCGATTATTTGAAAATTCAAAAAGATAACAAGCGAAATTGGCGTGAACTACCGCATAAAGACAAAGGAGTTTATATTCCTTTATTACAAGCGTTTATGGACGAAATTATCCGTAGCAGTAATTCAAATGCCGAAGTGCCGCAAAGAATGGTTGAATATTTGCTTGGGGAATTTGATTTTTATAAAGTAATCAGCATTGATAGCCGTCGTATTACGCAAATACAAACATATAACCTGCACGGAAGATTAAATCAAGCAAGCAGAATTTCAAAACCTAAGATTGAAGTTCCTATTGCTTATTTGCCTACGATTGCAAAGACATAGACTTGAAAATATTGTTTGACGAGCCGCACAGCGATAGCAACAACTAAATTTCAATTTAGCGTCGAATGGCTGATAAGACTTACTATCTTGTCAGTCATTTTTCTTTGTGTAGAGCGACTGCTTTTTGCAGGTCGGGAGTCTCCGCATAGGCGACCTGCATATCTGTCTTGCCTTCGGGGTTGACGTTCTATACGTTTACGGCGTAACGCGCAAATTACGGTTTACCGTTAATGGAAAAGATAGCCGCGATGCGCGAAAAATTTGGGGCGTAATAATGCGAAAAGACAGTCCGCTTGCCGAAAAAGAATATATCGACTAACAAGTATTATATTAAAATATTAGATAAATTCGAGCAGGAAGAAGCTAACAAATTCCGCTTTTGACCCCTTTTGAAAAAGCCACTAAATCTGCCCATTATTTTGCCACTAATTTTGACCAAAAAACATTGAAAACGAAAAATTTGTGGTTAAAAAATCCTAAAAAACAACAAAAAAGCACCGTTTTTACGGTGCTTTTGGTTAATTTGGTCTGAGTGACTGGACTTGAACCAGCGACCCCAAGACCCCCAGTCTTGTGCGCTACCAAACTGCGCTACACCCAGATGCCTACATATAATACTACATTTTTTGAAAAATTGCAACAACTTGAAATCACATTTTCGTTTAATATTAGGTATTGATCGAGATTTATCTACTATTATCGGTTATTATATATTGTGTCTCGGGCAAAGCAGATGTTTTGCGTAAACGCTATTGGCTGCAATATAACTTTGCATAAGCCCTTGTTCCTCGATTTAACAGGCTGCGGTTGACGTATTAAACTTTTCGTCGCACAGTGTTCTGTGTTTTTGTTTGGCTAATAGCTTTTAGCGCGGTTTTGGCGAGTGCTATTCCGTATGTATTGTCTTTTATTATTATTGTCTAATTTATAATCGCGCAATTCAATCGTAAATTACTTATAAGGGGCGCGCGCTTCGTCGTCGGCTATTATTTGCAGATACTTGTCAAGCCGTAAAAAATCGTTTATAATTATGCTGCAAAATCAAGTATTCGTCTTATACGCTGCTTTTACACGAATAAGTAATGGGGGGGGCAATGTCTAACAAAAAGAAATCTTTCTTGTCAATTATAGTCGTGCTTTTAATGACTTTCGGCTTTATTTTGTCTGCTTGCGCCGGGCACGTTCACAATTTCGACAAGAATTGGACCACAAGCGATACCGAACATTGGCACAAGTGCTTGGGCGACAAATGTAACGGAGTCTCGGAAAAAGATTCGCACGATTTCGGCGGCGAATACTTGTCCAACAGTTACAGTCATTTTAAGCGCTGTAAGGTTTGCAACGTTCTCGGACAAATGTCCGCGCACGAAGTGCAAAAATGGACGGTCGATTCCGAGCCCACGTACAAAGCGGAAGGATCGAAACACGGATTATGTCAAACGTGCGGCGCATACGTTCAGCAAAGTATACCGGTTTTGAATTGCTCGCACGAGTATGACCTGCAATTCGATAATGATTATCATTGGAAGGAATGTCCCGTTTGCGGCGTTGAAACCGCCAAGGAACAACATGCCGTTTCAAGTTGGAGCGTAACGGAGCCTGCAACCGAAAACACGGAAGGCAAGAAGCGGGGCGTTTGCTCTGAATGCAGCGCTACCGTTACGCGCGTTATCCCGGTTTTGGGACACAAACACAGTTATTCGGACAATTTGAACAGCGACGAATACAACCATTGGCGCGCTTGCGCCTGCGGAGACAAGACGGAAATTATGCCGCACAGCAAAAATTGGATAGTCGATGCGCCCGCAACGGTGAGCTCCAAGGGAAGCAAGCATCAAGAATGCGCTTTTTGCAACAAAACGTTCCCCGCGGTGGAAATAAAAGAACTGACATCCGAAATACGTACGGTGGATTTTTACGCTATCAACGATTTTCACGGCGAAACTACGAAAATGGCGCAGGTGGCGGGATATATGAATTCGTGCAAAAACGACAATCCCAATACCGTTCTTATCAATTCCGGCGATATGTTTCAAGGGTCGATGGAATCTAATTCCAACTACGGCAAGTTGCTGTCCGACTGTATGACGGCAACGGACTTCGACGCGTTTGTGTTTGGAAATCACGAGTTCGACTGGGGCTTGGACAATCTCAAAAACCTTGCAAGCAACAGCACGGTACCGTTTCTTGGCGCAAATATTTACAATTGGAATCCCCAAACGAAGCAGTTCGGCGGTTTTGCTTCGGATTTGGCGCAGGAATACGTAATAAAAACGTTGGATAACGGTTTGAAGGTGGGCGTAATAGGCGTTATCGGCAAGGACCAAATAACGTCCATCTCGTCTAATTTGGTGCAAACAATCGGCTTTAAGGATCCGCTGCCGATAATCAAAGGGTTAGCAACCGAGCTTCGCGGTGAAAAGGGATGCGACGTCATTGTCGTTTCGGCGCACGCGGGACCGCAAGGTCTTGTGGGCGAGAAAGAAAGCAACGAATGTCCGTCTTCCGCGGGCGGTCTGGAAGACTATGTCGACGCGGTATTCTGCGCGCACACTCATCGCGCCCAGAATTGGATTGTTGACGGTATACCCTTCATTCAGGGCGGACACAACGGAAGCGACGTTTCCAATATACGGCTATCCGTCGACGCTAACGGCAACGTTACTTGCGAAACTCGTCAAAATATACAGTACAGCCAAAGTTGGGATAATCTGTATGTTGCAAGCCAGCTTATCAATAATTCCAACGATAAGATTAAGGACGAAGCGGCGGAAGTATTGGCGCGCTTTTCCAATAGCTTTTCCAGTTCGCCCGATCTTCCGCGGTTGGTTTGCCGTGCGATTGCCGAATACGCCGTATCTAAGGGGCATAACGATATTGTATTGGCAATGACCAACAACGCGCGGTCGGATATGTCTTCGGGAAATATTACCTATTCCAAGCTATATCAATCGCTGCCCTTTGATAACGTTGTGTACGTTGCAAAGGTAAAGGGCGAAGACATTATAAAAGAAGCGAGTTATTCCGGCAATTCCATTTGGCGTGTTAACGGAACGGCTATCGAAAACGACAAGTATTACAAAATTGCCGTTATAGATTACTTGCTGTATCATCAAAATTCCAACCGCTATTACGACTATTTCCCGTCGGCGTTTACCAGCGGATTCGAACCTGTTGCTTTGACGCATCCCGATTACGCAATGTACAACTATCGGTTTATTACGCGCGACTTTTTGCGGGCGAATAAAAATATTAACGAAAGCGATTATTTAATAAACAACAATCATAATAACTCCGCGCTTTTAACGCAGACGGTTACGCTTGACGGATCTTCCGGCGGAGAAGTTGTCGTCCCGTCGGACAAGGGGACGATAGACAATCCGTATACAGTTGCGGAAGCGATAGCCTTAGCGTCTCAATCGACGCAAAGCAACGCCGCTTCGGGATATGTTCGCGGAACAATAGAAACGATTGGCAGCAGTGGCTTGAACAGCGGCAAAAACGGCGACTTTACGTATTTTTATCTGTCTGATTCGACAGACAGCATATACGTTTATAGGCTGGCAATGGCGGACAATGCTACGGCGGATCTCAATTGGACGGAAGCAAATATGCCCAAGGACGGGGACGAAATATTGCTTTACGCCAAAAGTATGTACGTATATAACGGCAGCCCGCAGATAGGCTATTGCTATTGCGTCGAGCTGAATACGCAAATATTGTGAAATAAAGTTGTGCATCAAATGTATAACGTTTGCAAGATTTAATAAATATTTTATATAACAGTAAAAAAATGACAAAGTATTTTGCAGATTAATTATTGCTTTTTTTAATGAAAGGTGATATAATCGTAATATCACTAAGCTCATAAAGGGATGCATTAAGAGGTAGTTTATGACGTATTTAGTTCGCAATCTAAATTACGCTGCAAAATTTCTTATAGGCGCATCTTGTACCCATAAAGCACTATTTTAAGCATATTGGCTTTTTAGTGCTTTTTTTATATGTTTATAACAGTAATCCTCGGGGCGGACAAACAAAGGAGACGGCAAACATATGATATACGATTTACAAAAAGCCAGTTTGCTTAAAAGGTTTTCCGCGTTTTTGTTGGATTTTATATTGATCTGTATAGTTGCGGTGGGTTTTGCCGCGTTGATTTCAAGAATTGCTAAATTCGACGTTAAATATCAACAATTCGATGCGTATATGGTAAAATACGGCGAAGAATACGGCGTCGATATTAAAAACGTTATTCCGGACGATGCCAGCCAGGAATACAAAGACAATTATAACAAAGCTAACGAAGCATTGGCTAAAGATAAGGACGCAATGAGATTGTATTCGATACTAATCAATCTTGCGTTTTTGATGATATCCATAGGATTGTTATTGTCGTTTTTGATCTTTGAGTTTGTTTTGCCTATAATTTTGAAAAACGGTCGTACTCTGGGTAAAAAGATTTTTCAAATAGGGGTAATGCAAATAAACGGAGTAAAAATCAATACGTTCGCGTTATTCGCAAGAGCTCTTTTGGGCAAATATGCCGTAGAAACAATGGTGCCAATTTTAATTTTAGGGTTGATTATATTGGGCCGCGGCACGGTGGTTGTGGTAATAGTTTTATTTGCAATACTTATAATGCAAATAGTTTTGATTATAGCAACTAAAACCAATTCGTTGATTCACGACGTATTGTCCAGTACGGTGGTCGTAGATATGACCACGCAATTGATTTTTAATTCAAAAGAAGAAATGATACAATATAAAGAGCAAGTTCATCTCGCCGAAGTCGAAAAGGCGGAATATAAATAAAGTTATTTGCGAAAATTACACGGAGGGTTCCAATGAACAACGATTTGCTAAAAAAAATAATTTATTTGGTCGGCACGATAGGCGTATTCGTTTCCGGTCTCGTTTATAATATTTGTTCCGATTTAATATTGAAAACGGCATCAACATGGTTGTTTGGCTCGATTGTTATTGCTTTTGGCAGCGGTGTATGCGCGATTTTGAGCGACAATTTCAAAGAAAAAAATAAAATTTGCCTGTCCCTTAAAGGTGTAGCGGTAGGTTTGGTACTTGGTTTTGTTGTCTTTCTCGTATTATATCTTTCGCTTGCCATTCCTGCGTTCGAAACCAAAAGAGAAAAGGTTTATGGTACGGTGATTACTGTTGTTTCTATTGTATTATCCGTAATTTCTTTGGGTGCGCAGGCAACCGATTTGGGCTTTACGGTAAAACGAATTAAAGACGGCGAATAAAGCTTTATTGTTATCGCTAAGGAAAAATATTTCTATAAAATAAATAAAAAGGAAGGATAGTTTTATGAAGGTAGTTCTCCAAGATTTGACAAAAATCTTCCCCAGCAGATCCAAAAACGGGCAGGAAGTTATCGCGGTAAACAAGTTTAACTTCGAAATACCGGACGGCAAACTTATCGGGTTGTTGGGACCGTCGGGATGCGGTAAAAGTACTACGCTGTATATGATTTGCGGTTTGCAAAAACCTACAAGCGGCAGTATCTTTTTTGGAGACGACGACGTTACCGAGTTGTCGCCGGAAAACAGGGGTGTCGGTTTGGTTTTCCAAAATTATGCGCTGTATCCGCATATGACCGTCAAACAAAATATCTTGTTCCCGTTGCAGAACTTCAAGGGAAAGGACAAGTTGACTAAGTCGGAGATGTTGGAAAGGGCGTACAACGTTGCGAAGCTTGTACAGATAGATGATTTGATGGAGCGTAAGCCGCATGAACTTTCCGGCGGACAGCAGCAGCGCGTAGCAATAGCGCGCGCACTGGTAAAAATGCCCAGAGTTTTGCTGCTTGACGAGCCGTTGTCCAACTTGGACGCGCGTTTGCGCCTTCAAACTCGCGAAGAAATAAAACGTATTCAACGCGAAACGGGTATAACCACAGTATTTGTTACGCACGACCAAGAAGAAGCGATGTCTATTTCGGATATGATAGTAGTAATGAAATTAGGCGTTGTGCAGCAAATCGGGCAACCGCAAGAGGTATACGACGATCCGGTCAATTTGTTCGTTGCAAAGTTCCTGGGAACTCCGCCTATTAATGTTTTCGAAGGAAAAGTCGAAAAAGGCAAACTGTATCTCGGCGACGATGCCGTTATGGACGTTGTGGGCGTAGACGACCAAGACGTGTATGTAGGGATTCGTCCTGAAGGATTTATTTATAATAAGGACGGCGCATTACGTTGTTCGTTGCGTAACGTAGAAGTTATGGGCCGCGACGTCAGTATAGTTTCCGAAAATACTGCTTCGCTCAATCCCACAGTGCGTTCGATTGTTGACGCCGACAATAAAGTGGATGCTACCGCTCAAGAAGTGCGCTTTACGCTCAAACCGCATAAAACGTTCCTTTTCAATAAGGAAACGGAAGAACGGATTGGTTTTGAAATAAAGTCTGTTAAAGAAGAAACGACCGCTACTAAAAAAGTCTCAAAGGCTACAAAATCTAAAACTGCGAAATAGGGGTGATTAAATGGTAGATAGTAAAAAACAATGGAAAGCTTGGCTTTACTTATCGCCAGCGCTTATATTGTTGTTAATCTTTACGGTTTGGCCGATGATAAACACCTTTATTATGGCTTTTTCCGAAGGTTACAACGGTATGTCTGCCGTTGCCGGAGAAAAGTTTAAGTTTGGTTTTGGAAACTTTGCACAGGTAGTTAGAGCTGGCGGTCCGTTTTTGAAATGCTTGAAAAATACGATGTTGCTGTGCTTTATCACCGTTCCGATTTCGACAATGCTTGCGTTGTTGATTGCGGTGTGTCTTAATGCAATCAAGCCGTTGCAAAAATTGTTGCAAACCATTTTCTTTTTGCCGTACGTAACCAATACGATAGCAATCGGAATGGTTTTTGCCGTAATGTTTAACGTCGTCGGTATTCATACTCCGCACGAATCGATAGGTATTATAAACTCTGTTATAGTGGCTTTCGGAGGTGAACGTGTCGATTGGATCAACATTACTTCCAGCTATTGGGCAAATATGTTTGTGTTGATTGTTTATATTGTTTGGAATGCTCTCCCGTTCAAAATTTTGATTTTGTTGGGCGGGTTACAAAGCGTTAACAAACAATATTATGAGGCTGCCAAGGTAGACGGTACGAGCCGCATCAGAACGTTTTGGCGCATAACTGTTCCTATGCTTTCTCCTATGTTGGCGTACGTTGTCATTACGGGCTTTATTGGCGGCTTTAAGGAATACAGTAGCGTAGTAGGTATTTTCGGCGAACAAATGGGACCTGTTGGATCTAAAGGTCGCTTAAATACTATGATAGGCTTAATCTACGATGCATTGGAGACGGGCGACTACGGTCGGGCAAGCGCTGCTGCATTGATATTATTTGTCATTATATTTATCGTCACAATGATAAATATGTACGTCAGCAAGAAAAAGGTTCACTATTAGGAGGCGCAATATGAATAAAAGTGATAATAATATTGATAATGTTGTGTCCGAAGTTGCAGTTAGCGAACAAGTTACCGAGCAAATGGAACAAGCGGTTGATCAAATTTCGCAACCCGAACAAACGGCAGAATTGAAAAGCGCGGTAATGCGCGAACGCAATATGCAGACCGTAACCACTAAGCAAAAAGTCGGCAAGATTTTTGTTCAAATAGGTTTGTATCTGTTTTTGACAATAATGGCATTGATCGTCTTGTTTCCGTTTTATTGGATGATTATTTCATCCTTTAAGACTCTTGACGAATACTACGTTAACCCACCCACGTTTTTCCCTACGCAAGCTTTTGATATCAAGAACTATGCCGAAGCTTTTACGACCGGTTCGTTGGATATACTGTTTTTTAATACGGTATATGTCGGCATCGTGTCCACGGTGTTATCGTTGGTTATAACCGTATTATCGGCGTTTGCTTTTGCTAGATTAGAGTTCAAGGGAAAAAATGTTCTGTTTGCTTGTTTGCTGGCGACGATGATGATACCTGGCGAATTATTTACCATTACCAACTTCCAAACGGTTATCAATTGGAAGTGGACGGAAACTTTTACCGTACTAATCATACCTTTCTTGGTCAGCGTATTCTACATTTATCTGTTGCGTCAAAACTTTTTGCAAATACCCGACGAGTTGTATTACGCCGCCAAGGTTGATGGCACGAGCGACTTGAAGTATCTGTGGAAAATTATGATTCCGCTTGCGCTTCCTACGTTGATATCCATTACGATACTCAAAATGATGGGCGCTTGGAACTCTTACATTTGGCCGAGATTGGTGGCTCACGGAGACGCTCACCGTCTGATTACATACGGTTTGCGCAACGCATTTACTCCTGCTGACGGTCAAATGTACGACTATCCCGTTCAGATGGCGGCGGTAGTGATGGTATCGTTGCCTTTGTTCCTTGTCTTTGTGTTCTTGCGCAAATACATTATGAAGGGTGTTAGCCGAAGCGGTATCAAGGGATAACGAATTTTTCGTTATCGGTGCAAACGTCGCGTTTGCGGTTTTAATTCGAAATATATTGAAAAATATATTAAATAAATTAATGAAGGAGAAGTGAAATCCGATGAAGAAATTATTGTCTGTGATTCTGGCCGTTATGCTTGTCGTTACTGCGATAGTTGCGTTGTGCGCTTGCGATTTTGGCGAAGACAAACTTCAAATTACTTTTTATCACACAATGGGAGCAGATTTACAAAAGGTTTTGAATAAGTATATTGAGAAATTCGAAGAAATCTATCCCGGAATCAAAATCAATCATACGCAAGTCGGCGGATACAACGATGTTCGCGATCAAACGTCCAAGGAAATTCAGGTAGGACAAGGACCGAACATAGCTTATTGTTATTCCGACCACGTTGCGTTGTACAACAAAGCTCTTGCGGTTGCTACGCTTGACGATTATATCGCCAGCACCGAAATGGTCGAAGCGGAAAAATTCGGCAATGCGGAAGCGATGCCTATCGGTCTTACGCAGGAACAAATTGACGACTTTATTCCCGGTTATTACAACGAAGGTAAAACGTTCGGCGACGGCAAAATGTATACGATGCCGTTCAGTAAGTCTACCGAAGTATTGTATTACAACAAGACGTTCTTTGAACAACACAAGGAAAAGATTGCCGTTCCTACGCATTGGTGGTGCACCGAAGCTTGTCCTGCAGATTGCAAATCAGGTTTGGAAAAAGTTCTTAGAGAAATAAAAGAAATTGATGATGGATGCATTCCGCTCGGTTACGACAGCGAAGGCAACTGGTTTATCACTATGTGTGAACAGCTCGGCACGCCTTATACAAGCGCAACGGGAGAAAACTTCCTGTTTGACGATAGTAGAAACTACGAATTTGTAAAGAGATTTGCAGGTTGGTACGCAGATGGTTTGATTACGACTCAAACTATTAATAACGATTATACATCCAGTTTGTTTAAGCAAACGGACAAAAGCAAGTCGCATAGTTATATGTCCATCGGTTCGTCTGCCGGTGCTACTAGGCAGGCTCCCGACAAGGTTGACGGCGACTATCCTTTCGAAGTGGGTATCGAACCTATTCCGCAAATAGACCCAAATAACCCCAAAGTTATAGCTCAAGGACCGAGCGTTTGTATTCTTAACAAAGCAAATAAGGACGAAGTTCTTGCGTCTTGGTTGTTTATCAAGTATCTTGCAACGACGCCTATGTTCCAAATTGAATTTTCCGGCACCGGTTATGTTCCTGTAATTCAATCTGTTAAGGAAGTAGAATCGTATGCGAGCAAACTGAATTCCGCTAACGGTTACGCTAACGTGGCGTACCTTGCTCAAAAGGTTTGTCTCGATCAAGCCAATGCTTACTATACCAGTCCTGCGTTCGAAGGATCTTCCGAAGCTCGTGACCAAGTCGGCGACTTAATGGTTAACTGCTTCAAAGAAGCTATGACAAAAAAAGATTCCGGCGGACTTACCACTGCGTTTATGCAAAAGGCGTTTGCCGACGCTGTTAACGAGTGCAAGTACTATATCGGACAATAATAAAGATTGCAGAGTTGACTATGAAAAAGTTTTTTAGCATTTTGACTGCGGCAACATTGATTATTCTTTCTTTGGGTGTATTTGTTGCATGCACTCCTAGGGAAATGACCGATTACGTGTCGCAATTGACTCTTGACATGAATTCCGAAACGGCAAAGCTCGAAACTACGGTTACGGCTTACGTTGACGGTGACACCACGCATTTTGCCGTACCTACCAGTATCGTTAAAACGGGTGTTCTAAAAGCGCGCTATTTGGCAATCAATACTCCGGAATCTACAGGTAAAATCGAAGATTACGGAAAAAAAGCGTCTAATTTTACCAAGGAAAAGTTGAAAAACGCAGTATCGATTTATATAGAATCCGATACTTCTGTTTGGGAAACGGATTCTACGGGCGGACGTTATTTGACTTGGGTGTGGTACAAACCTGATGAAAACAGCGAATACCGTAATCTCAATTTGGAAATATTGCAAAACGGTTTGGCGATTGCGTCAAGTACCGCAAACAATAGATACGGCGATATCTGTGTGAAAGCTCTTGACCAAGCTAAGGCGAACAAACTACTTGTACATTCGGGCAAACCGGATCCGGATATGTATCACGGCGCTGTGCAAGAAATCACTTTGAAAGAGTTGCGTTCCAATCTTGCCGATTATGAAGGAATCGCGGTAGCTGTGGAAGGCATTGTAACGCGTGAATTCGGCAATAGCGTGTACATTCAGGAATACGACGAAGAAACGGATATGTATTACGGGATTGGCTGCTATTACGGATTTTACAAGGGCCCGATGTTGGATATCTTCTCTATGGGGAACCGTATTCGTATGGTCGGTACATTGCAGTTTTATGAAAACGGCGGTTTCTATCAAATAAGCGGATTGGAATACGATGAGTATCCCGAAGACGATGACGCCGAAATGGTGCGGTTTATAAGCGCCGGTCACGAAGTTACTTATCCCGAAACGTCTATCGAACAGTTTACTTCCGGCAAGGTGGAAATTATAACCGACACCGGCAAGCAAACGTACGATTACGCGGAAATGGCGCTGAACACTACGATTTCAATGAATAATTTGCAGGTCATTAACGTTAGAACCACCGAAAACGACGAAAGTTCTGCCGATGGCGCATTAACAATAACTTGCAAAGTCGGTGATAAAACAATAGATATACGTACGCAACGTAGGTTTACGGATACTAATGGAAATGTAGTAACAGCGTCGTATTTCGAAGGCAAAACAATCGACGTAAAGGGGCTGGTAGAGTACTTCAAGTATTCCGGCGCCGAAAAAGGTCAATATCAAATAAAGGTAGTGGCCTTCAAAGACATAACTATTAAATAATTTGTTATACAAGTTATTTTATAAGTAAAAAAATAAAAGGAGAATGAAATGAAAAAGACACTATTGATTTGCATCTTAGTTCTTGTTTTGTGCGCAAGCGTTTTGGTCGCGTGTAACAAAGCGGAATCTTTGGACGCAGAAACATTGACGAAGATGCTGGAAGTTATCGATGTTAATAACAGGAATAAGCCTGCCGAAACGCCTGTGGATTATCAGCTTCCCGGCAAAACGGCTTATTCGGGTAAAACCTGTGACGTTAAATGGACCGCCACAAACGGTGTGAACGTTAGCGCTCCTGACGCCGATGGATATGTAACAGTTGACGTTAACGAAGAAGCCCCCGAAGATATCAACTATACGATTACGGCTACGTTGGTAAATTCTAAAGGCGAACCGTACAAAAACGACGAAGGAAAGGAATACTCGGTTTCCTTCAATCGCGTGGTAAAGCAATTTATCGTATCCGATTATGCAGCCTACAAAGCGAACTGCGAAAGTACTGATAAGGAAAAAGCTTCCATCAACATTAAGGCGTACATTTACGCTATAATATTGCCGTCTTCCGGTTCTTCTTCTAAGGGTTCGATGTACCTTCAAGACAAAGACGGACACGGATATTACGCTTATAGTCCTGCGTTGGCAAATGGTTTAACTGCGTCCGACGAAAAGATTCTCGCCGAATATCCGCTCGGCACGGAAGTATACGTTTCCGGAACCGGTACTGTTTATAGCGGTCAATATGAATTTAATAAAGGTTGTTCGATAAGAAAAACCGGTAACGTCGCTACTGCAGATGAACTTAAGTTTAACGATGGCTCCGCCGCTTTTGCTGCTGCTAAGGATAACGAAGATAATGCGTTAATCGATTTCCAAAATGTGAAAATCGAACTGAAAAACTGCACAATGACTCGTATCGACAATCAATATTATTATTTCAAGGTTGGCGATAGCAACGTAGAATTCAATCTTTACAGAACCAACTACTTTATGTCTGCAGAAGATGCCGACAAACTTGTTAAGAAATTCGTCGTAGGCGACAAAGCCACTTTCAGAGGACTTATCAACGTATACAGCAAAAAATACCAAGTTTACCCCTTGGGACTTGATGCAATAAGCGACGTTCAACACATCGAATATACCGATACCGAAAAGGTTGCGATGGACAAGGCTAACCTTACTCTTTCCCCCACAACTATTGCCGCAAACGGCGCTGAGATAACTTTGCCTGCTACGGGTCCCGCATTCGGCAGTGCTATTACTTGGGCTATCAAAGAAACTCAAACGGTCGCGACAATCGAAGACGGCAAATTGAAGGTTGCCACTTTGCCCGAAGCTGCAATGACGATTACTCTTGTTGCTACAATTCAATCCGGTGAAGTTACCGACACGAAAGAAATTACAATTGACATTGCAATGAAGCAACCCGATAACGGTATTATATTGACATCAGACAATATGGGATTAGGTAAATATAGTACAACGGTAACAGATACAACTGTTAATGGTTATAAGTTTGCTCATCTTCAAGTTATGAAGAACACATATGATCAAGCTCCGGCGATTCAAATAAAGAATGATGAATCCGCAATGTTATGTAATACCGAAGCATTTGCTGGAAAAATCACATCCGTAACAATTAATCATAATGTTGTAGGCATGCCTAAGAGTGGATATACGAACTATGTTGTTGAATTTGCAACAAAGGCGGACTTCTCGGATGCTAAATCTGTACAAGTTAAATTAACATCAGATTCTGCTGCGACGCTCGAGTTGGAAATACCCGAAGGTGATTTTACGTTCATACGTATCAAAAGAGCAGGTACTACTGACGAAAGAAAGGGCACTGTATATATTGACTCTATTAAAATTTTGTGGGAAGCTCCTGCTGCCGCATAATTAGTCTTTTTCAAAAATTTTCTCAAACGATAACAAACAACCGCTGCCTTAGGGCGGCGGTTGTTTTGATTTATTTTTTATAATTAAACAATGTATTGGCTTTAACGAAATCCTATTGGTTATAATTACATCGTAAAAGGTTTAACAATAATTTATTTGATTTACATAATTGCTTTACGATATAATTAAAGTCTGTGTGGTAAAAATGTTTTGGATAAAACGTCTTTCGACTATTACAATTAACCGTACCGTACATTGCTTTCAGACTCAAAAATACAACATTTCATCAAATTGCTATAACTTGTCGCCGCGACTGATTTTTATTAGATGAAGTAAACGCCCTAAAAATGTATCGCGGCAGGGCTTTCGCAAGTCAAACGCGTCAAGCAATAAAAATATTGCAAAAATCAAAAAATAATTGCCGAATTTTTTTCTACGCTGTTGAAATCGGCGCATTAAGGTGTTATAATATATTGGTAAGAACGACAGGTATGCAATTGCGTCGTGTTGTTTTTCGCTATTTAATATATATAAGGGGTTTGTGGTATGAAAAGGAAGCTTGCTCTTGCTGTAGTGCTGATTCTTGTAATCACGGCTTGCTGCGCGGCGCTGTCCGCGTGCGCAAAGATAGACGCTTATTTTTTGGAAACAATGCGCGACGACCTTCGCGACAAAACGGAAATTTGCGGACAAACCAAGGCTCAAACATATGTAACCAACACAGGCTTTACACTGCCGTCAACCGTCAAGTGTTTGGACGAAAATGACAAGGAATACGTTGCAAACGTTTCTTGGACGGTTGTGGGCGGCAACGGCCAAGTAACAATCGGCGACAAAACTGCGGACGGCTACCCCGTAACAGTTCCCGCGCAAGCAGACTCGGACGTAACTTACGTATTGGTTGCAACACTTGTGGACGCCAAAAACAATCCTTATCAAGACGCCGACAATCAACCATATTCAGTGGAATTCTCCTGTAAGGTTGCGGCAAAGGGAACAGGCGGAAATCAAGGCGGTAACACAGGTGGTAACACTGGAACAACCAAAACCCCGCTGGAACAAATAAAGGAAGCAAGCGTATCCGTTCCGACTGCGGGAACGAACTATCTGTTGGTTATGTATCAGGGAAAGCAAGCCAAGACCTTATATGTTACCGGCGAGCAGAAAACAGGCACGGAAACGTTTCTTATCACGACGGCGGATAAAGCGTCCGCAGGAATCGTTACGGCAGAATCGGCAAACGGCGGCTTTTATTTGAAGGTTACCAAGAGCGGCGGTTCGTCTCAATATCTTTCGTTATACAATAATACTGAAAAAAAGAAAGTCAATGTTAAATTGGTGGACGACGCGGCAAGCGCGACAGTTTGGACGACCAATGCCGCCAAGATACTAATCGGACAATTTGAGAATAAGAGTTACAGCTTGGGTACGTACAATGATTACGACACTATCGGAGCCGTTGACGACGAACGATACTCTGCTCAATACGATACGGACGAATATGTAACCCGCCTTATTCCCGCAGGTACAACAATCGGCGGCGACAGCGGCAATACGGGCAATACCGGCGGCGATTCCGGCAACCAAGGTAATCAAGGCGGCAGCACAACGGGCGGAGAATTGGCTGCTACGCTTACGGTTTCTTCCGAAGCGGAGCTGAGATCGGCGTTAACGCGCGAAGGCAATACTAACGTATACAAAGGCAACGGTATTGAGATAAGTAATGGCTGTGATACCGACCCACTTAATCCCGGTTTAGATCAAAGCGGTCAGGCAATTGCGGTATGGAAAGAAATGCGGTATTATGCAAATTCTTCCTTTACAATCAAGTACGGCTCTGCAATGACGAAAATCGTTATTACCTTTACGAACGACAAATTAACCGATGCCGGTCAAGTCACAGTCAGCGGAGCGACGGCTACGCTTTCCGGCAAGCAGTTGATATTGACGTTTAATTCTCCCGTAACCGAAATCACGGTAAAAACTACCAAGCAAATTCGCGCTACGGTAGTGGAGGTTTATTGCTGATTAAACAAAGTGAATTTAGATATAAAAAAGAAGAGTCTACTGCCCTTCTTTTTTTGGGTTATAATAATGTAAATATTTTTTCGCCAATTCTGCCTTGTCATTTCGATCGAAGCTGAGAGTTTACAAGTCGCACGCTTTTTACTTGTTCAATCTTTTCAGCTTTTCAAACGCTTGCGCGTCGTCGCGCTTAACGGACAGCGGCATTATGCTGACGTATCCGTTCATTGTGGCGTCGGTGTCCAACTCCAAGTTTGTTCCGTATTCGTAAACGGAGTATCCCTGCTGGTCGAACAGTCCATCCGCCGTTTTTACGAATTCGTCGGTAAAATATGCTCCGCCTTGACGGCACAGTTGAATTCCTTTGTATTTTGCCGAAGGAAAGTTGACGTTGTATATTTTGTTGTACGCGAACAATTCGTTATGCATAAAATACTCGTATACTTCGTCTATGTGAGCTCTCGCAGGCTCGAAGTTTTCCCATTCGGTGGAAAATGCGATTCCGCAGGTATCGCGCAGCGCAGCTTCGAAAATTGCCGCAACCGTTCCGCTGTATAATATGTCTTCGCCTATGTTAAAACCGTTGTTAACTCCGGAAAGAATCAAATCGTATTTACGGTTGAGCCCCAATGTTGCATATCTTACGCAATCTACAGGGGTAGAGTCCACGGCGTACGCTTCTACGCCGTCCATCAAGCGCACTTCCCGTATTTCTATGGGATTATGCACCGTGATGGCGTGGCTTTTTGCGCTTTGCTGCGTTTTGGGGGCGCATACGGTTACGTCTCCCAATTTTTTAGCCCATTCGGCAAGTAGCCGAATGCCTTCCGCCTGTATTCCGTCGTCGTTTGTAACAAGTATTTTCATAGCCAACCCTTATTGTTTGCTTTGTATTCGGCAATCATTTCGTCTGCGTCGGCAACTACGGGCGCAATTTCTTCGGCTGCGTGCAACGTGGCTCCGCAGGTGCAGGCGTGACCGCCGCCGCCGTATTTTTCCGCAAGTTTGTTAATTGTCATAAAACGGCTGCGCAGGCGTACTCGAATGGAGCCGTCGGGCATATCTATAAACGCCAATTGCACCAGACAACCCTTGATTCCTTTTAGGAAGGAAATGGCTTCGCAAGCCTGTTCGGACGTCAGCTCGAATTGTTCCTGCATTGCCTTGTCTACGTACAGGTATACAACGCCGTTATCCGTCACTTTCATTTTGTCGAATACGTAGGATTGAAACTTGAGATAGCCGAAGTCTTCCAAATAAAGGTTTGAAAATAACGTTTCGGTATCTATGCCGAAGTCGAGCAGCATTCCCGCAAGACGCATCGTATCTCCGTTTGTGGTTTCGTAGCGGAAGCGTCCGCTGTCCGTTACCATTCCCGTGTAAATATATGTCGCGGCAAGCTTGTCAAGCGTCAATTCTTCGCGGAAAGTATAATAGAAGTAAGCTATCATCTCGCTTGCCGACGAACGCCAGTCTTCTATCCAGCACAGGTCGCCGTAGGGCTTTATGTCGATGTGGTGATCGATTTTTATTATTTCCTTGGCAAGGCGATAATGGCTGTTGGACATTCTGTCTTCCGTAGCGGTGTCGATAACAATAAGCAGCGCGTCGCTGTACAACTCGGGGTCGATATGTTCGTCGTCCTTGCCGAGAAACGCCAAGTAGTCGCTGCCGTCGTTTGTTTGCAGGTGTATTTCCTTATTGGGAAACGTAAGGCGCAGCATACGCGCAAGACCCTTGGTCGAGCCGATAGCGTCGCCGTCGGGGCGCATATGGCGCGTGATTATTATGCGGTCGTATTGTTTGATTTTGTCGAATACCGCTCTCATTGTAGTAATTTGTTCGGTCATATCCATCTCCGTATTTATATATAGTTTATTCCAAATTTTACGCTTGCAGTTTGTCCAAGTCCGCAAGCATTTTCATTGCCGTTTCAAGGTTCGGAACGGTAGCTCCGCTGGCTTTTGCGTGGCCGCCGCCGCCGTATTTAACGGCGACAGGGTTAATGTTGTATTTCTTCGAACGCAGTTCGCACAAAACGCCGTTATCCGTTTCGGTAAAGTTAACCCAAGTGTCTACTCCCTTTATTTCCGACATTACGCCTACCATGCCGCGCGACACGGTAAATTCGTCTGCGCCGGATTTTTTCAATTCGTCGTTAGTGGTAATTATGTAGGCAACGTTGCCGGCGGAAAAGCGTATTTTAAGTACGTAACTTGCGCGCAGTTTTATCATATCGAAATCGTCTGCGTACAGGTCGGCGTACATTTTGTTTGTATCGAAGCCGAAGCCTACAAGTTCGGCGGCTATACGGAAGGTGCGCGCGTTGGTCGAGTCGTATCGAAACCGTCCGCTGTCGGTGACCATTCCGCAAAACAACGATTTTGCCGCCAACGTATTAAGTTTCAGTCCGACGTTCAACGCGAAATCTGCCACAAGTCCGCAGCAGCTTTCAAAGGACGTGTCTATTATTTCCGTATCAGTAAACTTTTCGCAAAAAATATGGTGGTCGAAGCGCAGCGTCGCGTCTGCGGCAGTAAAACGTCCGTCTGAAACCATTTTTGCAACGGATGTGTCCAGTACTATCGCAAGCGCGCCGTTATAAGCTTCGTTCGGTATTTCGTTCGGCGTCCAGCCTTCCATAAAGCGGTACCTGCCCGCGTCGTCGCCCACAATGTAAACGTTTTTGTCGGGGAAATTATTTAATATTATTTGTTGCAAGCCTACTTGACTGCCGATAGCGTCGCCGTCGGGGCTTGCATGACGGTGAATAATTATCGTATCGTATTTTTTTATTAGTTCTAACGCTTGTGTGTACATTATTTGCCGCCTTTTGTAATTTGGTTTAGGGACTATATAGTTTATCACATTTGTATCCGTTAGTCAACTGCAAGAGTTCACTGTTAAAAATGAGTTGCGTCTATAAAACGCTTTTTTACACTGTGTATCGGCGCGGATATTTTGGACTTGTAGTTTATACGGCATGCAAATTATAAGTTTACATTTGTTATTGCGTAGTGTATAATTATTGTATGAACTATCGTTACGAACAATCGGGAAACACCGTTTCGGACGCGCTGTCTCTTACCGAGTGGCGCGAAGACTGCGCAATCGTTCGCGTGAGATGCGGAAACGGACAGATTATTATCGACGGCGACAAGCATTCGGCGCGCGACGGAGATTACTTTGTGTTGCGCCCGTTTGTATTGTATTCCTTTCATTCCGACGGCAATCCGTTTGCGGCGGACTTGTTCGTTTTCAACGCGCGTTCGCTTGCAGGCAACGGCGGCGAGTACGACATCGGAGATTTTCTGCATTTTATCAACAAAAAAAACGTTCCTTGCGCCGTTTCGGCGGCAACGGAATGGCACGAAGCTTTTGACGGATTTGCCGGCAAGCTATTCCGAGACTCCGATGAGCAAACAAAGGCGAAAGCGCTGTACGAAACGTTTGCGCTGTTGTACGACAAACGGTTTGTAACGGCGGAGTTTAACGTGACGGAAGAAAAGCAGCGTTATGCCGTAAAAACAATTCTTGACGTTATTCGTTCGGAGTACGACAAGACGATTAGCGTATCCAATGCGGCACGAACTATAGGATACGACGAATTTTATACGATGAAACTTTTTAAGCGGTTTACGGGACTTCCGTTGGTGGAATATGTCAACCGCTACCGAATAAAGCTTGCGTGCGGGCTTTTGAAGGCTAACGGCAAAGACATTTCCGAAATTGCTTCCGAAACGGGCTTTTCCAACGTGTCGTATTTCAATCGTCAATTCAAGAGGCTAACCGGCGTTACGCCTTCGGTATATCGTTTGACGGCTGCGGGCAAATAAACTTTTGACAACAGCGCAGATAAATAGTATAATATAAATATCCTATGCTTCCGTAGTTAAATGGATATAACAGTCCCCTCCTAAGGGACAGTTATGGGTTCGATTCCCGTCGGGAGTACCATAAACGTCAAATATTTCGATTCGGTTACAGGTAAATAAAACAGAGCCGAAAGAGAACCCATAACGGGTTCGCTCAGCCGAGCAATCGCAGATTGCGACCGCCACGGAGCGTTAAAGCGAATAAAGCCGACGAATTTACAACAGCTGCTAAACGGTTAAATATTTGTCAAGCGGACATTGAGCGCAGTATTCCCGTCGGGAGTACCATAATTTTTATTATTTCGATTGGATACGGATAAACCGATTGCCTATGACGGGTTCGCTCCGCTGAGCTGCTGCAGATTGCGAACGCCGCAGAGCATTTAATCTACAGCTATTTGCACGCGGAAAATATTGAGCGTAGTATTCCCGTCGGGAGTACCGTTTGGTATACAGGCGTTTTATACTGAAATATTGTGCGGCAGAAAGCGTTCTGTCGCATAACGTTATGGCGGGCGGCAAGCTGCGCATTACTGTTCACAAAAGGAAGCAATAAATGAAAATAATTCATACCGCGGATATTCATCTCGATTCGCCATTGTCGCGGGTTAAGGACCCCGTCAAGCGCCGTTACGAATTGCTGCAAGCGCTGTCTGATCTTGCGGAATACGCTGTTAATAACGCCGTTACGGCGGTTATAGTTGCCGGCGACTTGTTCGACGATAAATTTACTACTCCGCAGACGGTAAACGCCGTTGCGGAGATTATTCGTTCGAGTTCTGCCGACTGGTACGTTTTACGCGGCAATCACGGCGACGCTACGCCCTACGCCAAGCTGAAAAGCGTTTGTCCGCAGGTTAATCTGTTCGGCGACGAGTGGACGTACTATAACGTTGAGAACGTAACTATATGCGGCAGAGAATTGGGCGTAAACGACGTAGAACGCTACGCCGAGCTGTCTCTCGATGCGTCCCGATATAATGTGGTTGCGCTGCACGGCGACGTGGACGACTGCGCATACGGACTTATCGACAAAAAGGCGTTAGCTAAAAGCGGCGCAAAATACATAGCATTGGGACACAGGCACGCTTTCGAGCAGTATCGTTTCGGAAACGTCAAAGCGTGCTATTCGGGCGTGTTGGAAGCGCGCGGCTTTGACGAAACGCAGCAAACGGGCTTTATCGTAATAGATACGGTCTCCGACGAAATCAAGTTTGTGCCGCAGGCTCTCCGCTCGGTTGTAACCTTGGCGGTGGACGTAAGCTCGGCGGATAATGACGTCGCTCTTGCCAAGACGATAACCGACGCCGTCAAGGCGCAGTCTCCGCGAAATTATCTCAATGTCGTATTCGTAGGCGAATCAAAGGAAGGCGTTCATTTGAAGCTTATCGCCGAACAAACGCTTTCGGACAGGTTTTTCGCTTTGCGCATAGAAGACAGAACAAGCTTGCCGTACAATTTGGACGAGCTGGCGTGCGAAGTGTCTTTGCGCGGAGAATTTGTAAAGTTAACGATGGAAATAAAGGACGAAGACGCGCGTCAAGCCGCGTTGAAGTTCGGTTTGGACGCGTTACGCGGAGCGGAGCTGTTATGAAGATTATTTCCCTAAACGTGCAGTCCTTCGGCAAACTTAAAAACGTTCGATTGGACTTTAACGACGGTGTAAACGTAATACAAAACGCAAACGGCTTCGGCAAAACCACAATGGCAAGCTTCATACGCGCAATGCTGTACGGACTAAGCTCCAAGACTGTGGGCGGAATGTCGGAATTGAAGCGATTTGCTCCTTGGGGAGACTCGGGCAGGTTCGGCGGAAGCATAGTGTTGGAGCATAACGGCGAAACCTACCGCATAGAACGCTTTTTCGGTTCCACTGCCAAGCAGGAAACGTTGACGGTTGTAAACGCCAAAACAAATAAGCCCGTAGTTTTGTTGCCCACGGTAGGCGAAGCGCTGTTGGGGCTCACCGTTGATAGCTTCGACCGTTCTGCGTATTATCCGCAGGAGTCCGTCGAGTTGTCGGCCAACGACAATTTGGAGCAGCGTCTTGCAAATTTGGTGGAAAACGGCGCGGAAGATTACGACAAGGTTCAAAAGAATATTCGCGATTACCGCCGTAATTTACGGCTGGAACGCGGCAACGGCGGCGAAATCTATAAGCTGGAATGCCGCGCGCGCGAATTGCAGACGGAGCTGAGCGCTGCGCAAAACGCCGACAGGCGCAATTCCGCAATAGAAAGGCGTTTGTCGGAAATATCCGTCGAACAGCGCGAACTTAAACTTTGTCAATCGGAAGACGGCAATCGTTTGGACGAATTGCGCCGCAAGCTTGCAAAAGTCGCGCTTACGGAAGCGGAAGCGGCAACGGCTGCGAAAGTGCGCGATTTACAGGGCAAGCTGTCGCGTATACCGTCGGAAATCGAAGCGGACAGGACGGAACTGGACGACTTGGCGGAAAAAATACGTAACGTACGCGACGACATTCGTCCCAAAATTTATCCCAACAGACGGGTTTTGATAATTTCCGTAATCTTGGCGGTTTTGGGACTTGCCGCGCTTGTAGTCGGCATTGTTCTTCCGCAAATCGTTTGTATAATTGCGGGCGTTGCGGCTGTAATCGCGGGCGTTGCGGGAATTATAGTTGCTTACAAGCGTAGGGGAGCGACGACTTTGCCGGCGAGCGCGCGGGACGCATATATATCGCAGTATTATGCGATATGCTCCAAGTACTTTTACGCAAACGACTTCGATTACAAGCATACGGTCAAACGTTTCGACGAGTTTTACCGCGACTATGTGGGGGACACGCGCGAATTGGCGGCGTTGAAGTCTACTCTTAAACCTGCGGCGGACACTGCCGACTTGGAACGGGAAATACATTCGTTGGAAAACGCAATAGCTATCGGAAGCTCCAAAATAACGGAATTGGCGTCCGAACAGGGACGGCTTGAAGAAGAGCGCAAGCATTTATGCTTCGATTGTATTACCCCGCAAGAAAATTTAACGTCTGTTCGCGAAGCAATAGCGGCGGCTAACGTACGTTACGAAACAGCGGGCTTGGTTGCGCGCTTGTTGGAGCAGGCCAAGGACAATCTGTCGTCCGGCTATCTTCCGCGGTTGTGTGAGCGTTGTCAGCAGCTGCTTAGGCAAATTATGTGCAACGATTACGAAATAGTCATAGACCGCGAATTCAACGTAAAAGTACGCGAAAACGGACAAACCAAGAATATGAGCGAATTTTCGCGAGGTACGAGAGAAATAGTTTTGCTGTGCTTCCGAGTTGCGCTGTCGGAATTGCTGTACAACGGAAACGTTCCGTTTGTAATAGTAGACGACGCGTTTGTTAACTACGACGAAGCTAATTTCCGACGCGCGACGGAGCTGTTAAAAGAACTGTCTGCGAGCGGACAGGTTATTTACTTTACTTGTCACGAGCGTTTGGGCGGCTTGTTAAAATAGTTTTGCTGCCGTTACCGTTCATTTGGGTTGTAAAACGTTTTAACGAATTTAATTAAACGGCAATTATTAGCTACGACGCGATGCCGTTTAACGGCGGATAATCGGTAAAGCCGCTGTCTGATATAAAGGGTGCCAATGGGGAAAATAGGCGTTATAAGCGACGTTCACGGAAATATAATTGCGTTGCGGGCAATATTGAAATATTTTGACGACAACGGCTGCGACGAAATCATTCATACGGGCGACGTGGTGGATATAGGTCCGCGTTCGCGCGAATGTTTGGAACTGTTGCTGTCGCGCGGCGACGTAACGCTTATTTTGGGCAATCACGACAGGGATTTCGCTCTAAACGAGTACAAGGCTCAAAAATTGTCTCACGTGCCTGCGGAGCACAAACTTCAAGTGTTCGGCACAATGGACGACGAGCTGAGAGACAAGGTAAAGCGTTTTCCGCTGTACGTCACTCGCGCGTGCGGGCGCGATACGTTGCTGTTTACGCATTATGCTCTTGCAGATAATCCCGAAGACGGCTATCCGTTTTTGTCTATTGCAACCGAGCCTTCCGCGCAGGCGTTCGACGAAATGTTTTCAAGCAGCAAATGTGACGCGGTATTTTTCGGGCATAAGCATGAACCGTGCGATATTACGGGTGATAGGCTGTATGTCGACGTGGGAAGCGTGGGGTGTTATCCCCAACCGTTTGCGCGCGGAATAATTATAGATTATGACGACAAAGCTTGGAGCTATATTCGCGTAAACGTGCCGTACGACATGGAAAGTACGCGCAGGCAAATGGACGGCGTAGCCGCGGGTAAACAGCTTTACGACTTTTATTTTCTAAGACGAACCCCCAAGGAAGAAACAAAATGAGAATAGGCTTCGACAACGACAAATATTTGAGATTACAATCGCAGAAAATTTCCGAACGCGTCAACGAATTCGGCGGAAAACTGTACCTGGAATTCGGCGGAAAGCTTTTCGACGATTATCACGCTTCCCGAGTGCTTCCCGGGTTTTTGCCGGATAGCAAAATTGTAATGCTGTCTACAATGAAGGAGCAGGTGGAAGTAGTTATTGTAATAAACGCCAAAGATATTGCGCAAAACAAGCTTCGTTCCGATCTCGGTATTACCTACGACGAAGACGTATTGCGTTTGTATGACTTGCTTACCAATCGCGGACTGTACGTTGGCAGCATCGTTATTTCGCAGTTTTACGAAAACAATAACCCCGCGGTGCAATTCCAACGCAAATTGGAAAGCTACGGGATAAAAGTGTATCGCCATTACCGTATCGAAGGCTATCCGTCCGACGTTTCGCGCATTGTGTCCGACGAAGGCTTCGGCAAAAACGAGTACGTAGAAACCACCCGCAAAATAGTGGTGGTAACTGCTCCCGGACCGGGAAGCGGCAAAATGGCGACGTGCTTGTCGCAAATGTATCACGACTCTATCCGCGGAATCAAGAGCGGCTATGCCAAGTATGAGACTTTTCCCATATGGAATCTTCCGTTAAACCATCCCGTCAATATAGCTTACGAAGCTGCGACCGCCGATCTTAACGACATAAATATGATAGACCCGTGGCATATGCAAGCGTACGGAGAGTCGGCAGTCAACTATAACCGCGACGTGGAAGTGTTTCCCGTGCTTAACGCCATTTTTACCAAGGTGCTCGGAGCGTCACCGTACAAGTCGCCTACGGATATGGGCGTTAATATGGTCGGATACTGCATTTCCGACGAGCAGGTATGCGAAGAAGCGTGTAAGCAGGAAATCGTGCGTCGGTTTTTATTTGCTAAGGTTGCCGAGCGTAAGGGGCAGTGCAATCACGGCTTGGTAGACAAATTGCAAATAGTAATGTCCAAGCTGAATCTTACGGAAGAAAACCGTCGCGTCGCAGTCGCCGCAAGAGAATATAGAGACAAAACAGGATGCATATCTTCTGCAATAGAGCTTCCCGACGGGCGGATAATATGCGGCAGGAATTCCTCGTTGTTAAGCAGCGCGTCCGCCGCGATATTAAACGCCGTCAAAGCTTTGGCAAATCTGCCGGATGTCAATATTATGTCGCCGTCCGCGCTCGAACCGATACAAAAGCTTAAAACCGGTATTTTGGGAGATATCACATCCGAGTTGCGCAGCGATGAAGCGTTGATTGCCCTGACCGTTTCCGCCGCTGTCAATCCCATGGCGGGCTTGGCTCTCGAGCAACTGTCCAAGCTTCGCGGCTGTCAGATGCACATAACCGCTATTCCTTCGCACGCCGACGCGAAAACTCTTCGCAAGCTGGGGCTGCAGGTTACTTCCGACGCAGTGTATTCTTGCAAAAGAGTATATTTCAATTAACGTTAAATCGAGCTCGTATCGATTGCGAAATTATAGTCTAAAATTAGCGGTCCATTGCGCGCTTAGTTTAAGAATGCAATTATGTAAAAATGGTTTGAAGCTATACGCTTCAAACCATTTTTCGGTATATCCAATTATTTTAATGTCGTTTCGACCAAGCGCGCCGCAAGACGTTTCCCGAGTTGATTATCTCGGGGCGCAAGCGTCCGAATCCTTTTTCACAGGACTGTACGTATCGCTTTGATTACCAAACGAAATGTCTCGAATACATACGAAAATCCGTTTGTCCGCGAGATTCTATACTGCGCGTTCGTCGCCCATGAAGTATACTGCAACCGTACCTTGCCCGCAATGCGAGCCGATAATCGGACCTATTTCGAATAGTCGTATATCCGCTTTGGGGAAGACTTCCCTAAGTTGGTTTATTACGTTGTCGGCAGTGGTTTTGCAGTCGGAATGTGCCACCCACATTTTTCCCGCGTAGTTGCGTCCGTTTGCGGCGTGAGCTTCCGTTTCCGCTACGGTTTTGGAAATAGCCTTGCTTACGCTCATAACCTTGGAATAAGCAATTATTTTACCTGTTTTGTCAAGCCTTAGCAACGGGCACAGCTTTAACATATTGCCGATAAGCGCGGCGGGACCCGATACGCGTCCGCTTCGTCTGTAGTAGGACAATGTGGTGGAGAAGAACTGGTGGTGAACTTTTGTTCTGGCAGCTTTCGCCCAGTCGTAAATTTGGTCGAAAGATTTGCCGCTGTCGCGCATATCCGCAAGTGTGTCCACGAAGATACCGTATCCCAAGCATCCGCAAGTGGAATCCAATACAACAATGCGACGCTTTGGGAACTCCTTTTTCAGCTCTTCCGCTGCATAATACGCGTTATAAACGGAATTGGATAACCCCGAATCGAACGCTATGTGCAGCAAGTCTCCCTTTGTCAACTGCTCGCGGAAGAAATTCATATAGCGGTCTATACATATCTGCGACGTAGTTGGCGTTTTACCTTCGGATAAAAATCTGTAAAATTGTTTGCGCCCGTCGAATTCGCCCATATCGTCGACGTATTCCACTCCGTCCACGCAATAGGTGTACGGAATAGCGGCAATGTTTCGTTGAATAAGATGATTAAGCGGCAGGTCCGCCGTGGATTCGCACGTAAGTACAAACATGATAACAATCTCCTTTATAAATAATGTTTATTTGGCGCGAACGGCGTTCGCCCCGTATCTTGGAATAATTATACACCAAAACCGCGCCCACATTCCCCTACTGTGTCGTCTCGTGCGTCTACTGTATTTTTAGCCGCTGTAGAATTTCGAAAACCCACTCTACTCACAGTAGAATGGTGAATTATTACGCATTTTACTTGCAATATGCGTATTATAATGGTAAAATATAGCCTATGGAAGAGTTGAAGGACGTTATCGCGCGCAATCTTGTCGTCTACCGCAAAAACGCGGGTCTTACGCAACAGGAGATCGCCGACAAAATCAATTACTCCGATAAAGCGGTGTCTAAATGGGAACGCGGAGACGGCACGCCGGACGTTACCGTACTTAAACAAATTGCCGATATTTACGGAGTAACGGTAAACGATTTTTTAATCGTGCATTCCGACAAATCCGCGGTAAAAACTCGCGGTAAAACGCGCATCGCCAAGCATTGGCTTGTCGGGTTGCTTTCTTTCGGTTTGGTGTGGTTTGTGGCTACAATAGTTATGGTAATAGGGCTTCTTATACGCCCCGATTTACCCATTGCGGAATACGCTTATATAGTGGCGCTACCCGCATCTATGATAGTTGCCGTGGTGTTTTGCTGTATTTGGGGCAGGCTGTGGATGCGCGCGCTGTCCGTGTCGGCTCTTGTGTGGTCGCTATGCGTAATGATAGACGTTGTGTTCTCCGGACTTTCGGGAATTACGCTTGCCAATTCGTGGCTTATCTACGTTATGGGCGCGGCATTGCAGCTGTTGGTGATACTGTGGTATTTATTGAGATTTTTTATTAAACGCGGACGCGCCAATAAGCGTTAATGCGTAATGTGTTATTTTGCAAACTTAAGTTTGCTTAAAATATAGGGGGAAATGAAATAAAATGATGGATGTATCTTGCAAAGAACTACGCAAACGCGCGTGGAACAGACTTGCGGACGGCAACTACGGAAGTTCGTTAGGCGTTACTTTTCTCGGAGACATTATCAACGGCGCGGCAGGTATTTTTACCTACGGCTCGATTGCTTACGGCACGGGCAAGTACTACATAGACCAGCAGCGCGGCTTAAAGCCCAAGTTCGAAACGATGTTCGACGGATTTAGCCTGTACGGTAGCACGTTGGTTACCGGCTTGCTGCAACAATTGTTCTTGTTTTTCTGGACGCTGCTTTTATTTATTCCGGGCATTATTAAGCAGTTTTCATACTCTATGGTGCAGTACGTAATGGTGGATTTCGATCTCAGCGGAACAGAAGCTATTACCAAGAGCCGCGAACTTATGAACGGTTACAAATGGAAACTGTTTAAGCTGCAGCTGTCCTTTATCGGTTGGGAACTTCTCGCAGGATTGCTTACCTTCGGTATAGGTTTGATTTTCCTGATGCCGTACGAGCAAGCGGCTTCTGCCGAATTCTATGCGGAATTGTTGAAATGTCACGACATTTATCCCAAGGAAGAACTCGTCGCGGAAGATAATACGTTTTAATTAAATTCGAAGTATGCGGCATTCGAACAGGTAAACTGCAAAACCGTCGCGGTGTATGTTAATAGATATTTATTATAACAGTCAAAAAATGGACTGCCGAAATGGCGGTCCATTGCAATTTTTTTTCGATTTGAACTGTCAGGGTATTCATACCCAGAATAAAAGGCGTAAAGATACGGAATAAAATAGGCGTAGACGCTTAACCAAGCATTTATACAAAACGGTAGCAAAAACAGTTATTACGAAAATAAAATTCGCCGAGAGATAATTCTCGGCGGGTTTTTATTCCTGTTTTTCTTTTTCTTCGCGTTCCGCCTTGACTATTTCCTTGGCAAGGGCTTCGCGCTCTTTTTGTTTCCAATCGTTTATGCTCGTTTTAATTTGGTTTACGGTATTTTTGCCCATTTCGGCAATGTCGTCTCCGACGTTTTCTATTTCTTTAATCAGCTTGTCAAACATTATCGCAGTCCTTTCAATCAGCTATCTCTAATTGTCGCTCAATCTGCCGACTTTTATAAGGTTGGTGCCCGCTTTTTTGCCAAGAGGTACTCCCGCGGTTATTACTATATTGTCGCCTTCCTTTGCCAGTCCCAAGCGTTTTACCGTTTCTTCTGCGTTAATAAACATATCGTCTGTGTTGTCAAACGTTTGGCATATTGTTGGTATAACGCCCCAACTCGGGGATAACTGGTGGTATACTCTGTCGCTGTTGGTCATTGCTACAATGGGCGCTTCGGGTCGGAAGCGGGAAACCATACGCGCGGATACTCCGCTTGCGGTATATACCACGATAGCCTTGGCGTCTATATCGAACGCAGTATTAACCGTAGCGTGAGATATCGCGTCGGTATTGTTCATAAGCGTAAATGGCGAGCCGGTATACATATGTTTGTAGTCTATGTTGCGTTCCGCTTCTTCGGCTATGCGCGCCATTGTGGCGATAGTGTTGGGCGGGTTTATCCCTACCGCGCTCTCGGCGGAGAGCATCACGCAGCTGGAGCCGTCGTATACGGCGTTTGCTACGTCCACAATTTCCGCGCGGGTGGGGCGCAGCTTGGTTATCATACTTTCTAACATTTCGGTGGCGGTTATAACGAACTTGCCCTGCATACGGCTTTTTGTAATAAGCATTTTTTGTATTGCGGGTAGTTTTTCGTAGGGCAGCTCCACCCCCAAGTCGCCGCGGGCTACCATTATGCCGTCGCTTTCGCGTATTATTTCGTCAATGTTGTCTACGCCGCTTTGACTTTCTATTTTGGAAACGATACATACGTCTTTCGCTCCGTGGCTTGTTAAGTAGTCGCGTATGTCGCGCACGCTCTGTCCGTCTTGAACAAAGCTTGCCGCGTACATTTCCGCGCCGTTTTTAATGCCGAAGTCAAGATCGCGTTTGTCCTGTTCGGAAAGAAACGGCATATTGAGCTTGACGTTCGGGACGAACAATCCCTTGCGGTCGGACAGCGTTCCCGAATTTTGCGCTTCGGTCTTAATGGTGCCGTCCTTGCCCACGTCCTTTACTTCGAACACAAGCAGTCCGTCGTTAAGCAAAATATTTGCTCCGACGTGAATGTCTTTGTGCAGGTCCTTGTAAGTTATGGAAACGCGCTGTTCGTTGCCTACGGTATCGTAATTGACGAATTCGAACGGCATACCTTCCGTAACTTCGATTTTGCCTTTTTCGAATGTTCCTATGCGGATTTCGGGACCTTTGGTATCTATCATTACGGGTATAGGCATACCAAGGCTTCTGCGAACCTTTTTGATATTATCTATTTTTATTTGGTGTTCTTCGTATAAGCCGTGGCTCATGTTGATACGCGCCACGTTCATTCCGGCAAGCGCCATTTTTTTCAATTGGTCGTATGTTCCGCTTGCGGGACCGAGAGTGCAGATGATTTTTGTTTTTCTCATTTTTCGCCTCCGTGCTGCGATAAAAATTGTTCCGACAGTATTCTATGACTTTCGGCGGGCAATTGGCAATACTAAGTTTTTGCACGTTCATGCGCCGCCGTCGGAGCAGTTGTTTACAGTGTATTTTTACAAATAACCATATTTCGCATTATATACATTATATACCTTTTTGCAACAAAAGTAAATACACTTTTTTAATATTGTTTTATTATCGAAACCGCTGTCTGCATTCTCGGCAAAATTTACGTAGTCCCCGCCCGCGCGTTTGTTGACAAATTCGTTCGTTTGGCGGATAATATTAACAAGTAATTCGCCGTATACTTTATAATTAGGCGGCAGCTGTAAGGAGTAGAATAATGAATCAGGTTTACAAAATATCTCCCGAAGTGGCGGATGCGCTTACGCGCGGCAAGCCCGTAGTAGCGTTGGAGTCGACAATAATTTCCCACGGAATGCCCTATCCGCAAAATGTGCAAACGGCGTTGACGGTGGAGCGTATAGTCCGCGAAAACGGCTGCGTACCCGCTACCGTCGCGGTTATCGGCGGAACGCTGACTATCGGCTGTTCGTCGGAAGAAATAGAGCTTCTTGGCAAAAAAGGCACGTCGGTTGTCAAGGTGTCCCGTAGGGATCTGCCGATTGTTACGGCAAAGGGTTTGGACGGCGCGACCACCGTTGCGGGAACTATGTACGCGTGCAAGCTTGCCGGCATAAGCGTGTTTGCCACGGGCGGAATCGGCGGCGCGCACCGTAATTCGGATACTACAATGGATATTTCCGCCGACCTTGACGAATTGCAGCAGACCAATGTTGCGGTAGTGTGCGCGGGAGCCAAGTCGATATTGGATATAGGCTTGACGTTGGAGTGCTTGGAAACGCGCGGAGTTCCCGTAATAGGCTACAAAACGGACGATATGCCGGCGTTCTATACGCAAAAAAGCGGCTACAAGGTAGATTACCGCTTGGATACGGCCAAGGAAATCGCGCAGGCGTACTATGCCGCGGCGCAGCTGGGGCTTCAAGGCGGTATGTTGGTAGTTAACCCCATTCCCGACGCATATGCGTTGGATGCGGACTACATAAAGGAAAATATAAACAAAGCGTTACATGAAGCGGACGAGTTGGGCGTACACGGCAAGCAAATCACCCCGTTTTTGTTGGACAAAATTCAAAAGCTTACGGGCGGCGAGAGTCTTGCCGCCAACATACAGCTTGTGTACAACAACGTGCGCTTGGCGTGCGGTATCGCCCGCGAGCTTGCCGAGTTGAAAAGAGAAGGCGGACAATGAAAATAGGCGGCTTGATGAACTTGACCCTGCTCGATTATCCCGACAAGGTGGCGTGCACCGTATTTACGGTGGGGTGCAATTTCCGCTGTCCATTTTGCCACAACAATACTCTCGTTTGCGGTAACGGCGGACGGCAGATTTCGGAAAACGAGATACTGTCCTTTTTGCAGAAGCGCAGCGGCGTTCTCGAAGGAATGTGCTTAACGGGCGGCGAACCGCTGATACAAAGCGGTGTGGAAGATTTTTTGCGCAAGGTAAAAGAGTTGGGATATTCGGTAAAGCTGGATACCAACGGCGCGTTTCCCGATAGGCTTCGCGCGATAATTGAAGCGGGACTTGTTGACTATGTGGCAATGGACGTCAAGAACAGCCGCAAACGCTATGCGGAAACGGCGGGCTGTACTACGGACACAGGCGCGGTAGAGCAATCCGTCGAGCTGCTTAAAAGCGGAGTGGTAGATTACGAATTCCGTACTACGGTTACAGGCAATTACCACGACGAACAAAACATTGAAGATATGGCAAGGTGGCTTGTCGGCGCAAAACGTTATTATCTGCAAAAGTTCGTTAACAGCGGCGATTTGATAGACGGCTCAACTGTTGGCTGCGGCGACGACGCTATGCGCCGTTATCTTGAGATAGTCAAGCAATACGTTCCTTCAGCCGAGCTGCGCGGAATTTAATGCGGTTTGAAAAACATTCTCAACAAAATGCGCTTGCGCACGGCGGCGGTTTCTGTTAATGAAAAAAGCATTCGTTTGTTTTGTGACGAATGCTTTTTGTTGTATGATAGAATTGCCGAATTCGTTTTTACTTTTTCAGCAGCAATTGCGCAATCTGCGTAAAGTCGCCGTTGTTTATTTCGTATTTTGGCGAAAGCTTTGGCAATTGGTCGTAATCGGTCAGGTTTGTTTTTATCCACAGGCAGTCGATTTTTGCGTTTTTCGCACCGTTTACGTCAGTTAACGGGTCGTTGCCTATGTATACCGTTTCCTTTTTGTCTAACTTATATTTGTCCGCGAGTACGTTGAAAAGCGCGGGGTCGGGTTTTGCGCAGCCGTAGTCGGAAGAATATACTACGCCGGCAAAGTATTTCGCCAAGCCTAATTTTACTAATTCGGGACGGGTAAAGCACCGTTGCGCGTTGGATAGTATAAATAACTTCTTCTTTGCGCGTTTCAATTTGCCGAGCGTTTCCGTAACGCCGTTGTACAACGTCAGCCGTTCGGTGGAAAAGGCTCTGAACTCCTGCGCCAAGTGGGTGGCAAGTACCTTGCTCGCCTTTTTGTTTTTGTTCTCGAATATATGACGGAAAACTTCCACAACGTCCACTTCCGGGTGTCGGAACTTCTTTTCGCCCTGCTTCATTTGCAGGTCGCAGCTCATAAAGTAAGCTTCCTTCAATTCTTCCGCAGTGTAATTAACGTCGTAAAAGGCAAGCGTTTTTGCAAGCTTCTGCCAGGTTGCAAGCTCGTATTCGTTGGTGTGAATGTCAACCAACGTGCCGTAAACGTCAAAAACGTAATTTTTGTACATATTTTTCTCCCGTTTCATAGCCTAAATTAAACAATGCTTTCGCTTTGTTTGTTGCGGCGATTACAAGTTATAGCTTAATAACTAATATTTTATAGCAAATAGGTTTCATTGTTAAGCATTTTCGTATAATATTTCAAGCGTTTTTGCAAATTAACGAATTAAAATTACGCTTTCGGTTTCGCGCCAAAGTCATTTCAATATCCTAAATATTCTACGCCCACAAGCAATATTTCGTTAATCTTTGGGTTGGATATTTTATATTTCAATATTTTGCCCTGCCTTTCGCATTTGACTACGTCCGTATCGCGCAGCAGCCGCAGCTGATGCGAGACGGTGGTTTGGTTCATATTGAGTATTTTGGATAAATCCGTAACGCACAACGGGGCGATTGCAAGCGCCGACAGCAATTTAACCCGCGACGGGTCGGCGAGCAGGGCAAAAAAGCGCGCGATTTTCGCCGTGGCGTCGTTGTCGGGCAGATAGCAGTCAAGATCGTCTAATATTTGCGGTGTCGCAGTAAGCATATTTTATCTCCTTGCGCAGTAAAGTACAGTAAGCGCACAACTAACCGCCGCGGTAAATCAATACGATATACGTCGTTTTTCGTCGGCGCAGGCTTGTACCTTATTTCAAAGATAATGATATATTATGCACGTTAAAGAATGCTGTCGCATATTGTAGTAAAAAAACAACGTTTGTAAAAACTAGGGGGATTTTTATGAATATTACAACGAGTTTACTGTATTTGCTTTTGTTGTACGCCGTGTTGGACAAGGACAACAAGCTGTCCCTTACTACGGGGTTGTGCATAGCGTTTGTAATACTGTTGCTTAACTGTTATTTCAACAGCTGCTGCTGCCGCGGCAACAATCTCAATAACGGGCAAACGACTACTACTACGACAACCACTAATACGGGAAGCAGCTTTTTCAATACCGTCAACGGCTTTGCGTTTTAATACTCATACGTACCGTCGGAGCGGTACCGAATAGACAGTATTGTAATACGCCGATAAGCGCGGGCGCGATATTTCGTCGCGCCCGTTTTGTCTTCGGCGCAAAAAACAATCCAACATTCCAAATTCGGTTTAACAAATAAAGAGCGTCTTTATCGGAACGCCCATTGCTTTGGCTATTTTGAATAGCGACCGCAGATTTACGTCTTTGTTGTGCATAATTCGGTAATACGTTGCAACGCTTATTTTACATCGCGTACAGAATCCTTTTTTCGTCAGCCTGTTCTCTGCCATAAATTCTTCTATTATTTTAGTGTTTAGGTTTACCGTCATTTAATGGTCTCCTAAGTCTACGGCTATTCGTGATATAAATAATATATACGGCTATTAGCCGTTTGTCAAGACAAATACGGCCAAAAGCCTTAAAATAATATTATGAATAAATTCAAAGATAGATTAAACGAAGCATTGGCGGATAATAGCTTGTCTCAAACGGCGCTTGCGCGTAAAATTTCTATGTCGCAAGGAGTTGTAAATAACTATTGCACAGGCAAAAGAGAGCCTTCTTTGGATGTGTTGATTTTAATTTGTAAAGAGTTAAATATCTCTGCGGATTACCTATTGGGAATAACTGATTAAGTTGTGGTGTGATTAGCGGTTTCTAAATAAAAAACTCGGACGGTATGTCTGAGTTTTTCTCTTATTTTATTGTGTATAAATAAAATGTGAATTAACAAATTTTATCGACGGTTGTTTTCTTCGCACACCCCGTTACTAATCGTAAAGTACTTGCAGTCCGTTTGAATAAGCGACGGGTCAATTGCCGTGGCGGTTGTCAACAGTATCTGTAGGTCGGGGTCGAAGTTGAGCAGCCGCTTCTGTCTGTCGGCGTCTAACTCGGACAGCACGTCGTCTAATATAAGCACGGGGCATTCGCCTATCGTTTCCTTGATTATGTTCAGCTCCGCCAGCTTCAATGCAAGCGCGGTGGTACGCAGCTGTCCTTGACTGCCGAAACCGCGTACGTCCACGCCGTTTATTTTGAGCGATACGTCGTCTCTCTGACAGCCTGCCGACGTATGCCGTAACTGAAAATCCTTTTCGGTGCCGTCATTCAGCGTTTTAAGGTAGCTATCTGCAAGTTCTTGAAGACTGTCGCCCTTTATCTGCGTCACGTAGGTAAGCGACAGATCTTCTTTGCCGTCGGACAACGCTCCGTGACAACGCGCGGCATGTATTTTCAGCTTGTCGCAGAATTCCTTGCGCTTGTGTACGATTTTCGCGCCTTCGTCGGCAATCTGTCTGTTCCAAGCGTACAGTAAATCCCGTATTTCGTCCAAGTCGCGCGCTTGTTTTAGTAGGTTGTTGCGTTGCAATAGCGCCTTGTTAAATCGCGACAGACTGTAAAAGTAATTTTTGTCGGTTTGACAAAGGTCTATATCGAGAAATCGTCTGCGTTCGGCGGGCGATTGACTTATTATACGTATTTCGTTTGGGGAAAAGTAGATACAGTTCAGATACCCCATTAACTCGCCCATTTTGGTAATTGGCGCGTTGTTTATCGCAACCTGCTTTTTTGCGTTTTGCCGCAAGGCTACGTATATTTCTCCCAAACCGAAGCGCGAGCGGTATTTTACCTTGGCGTAAGCGTAGTCCTTGTTCCAGTTTATCATGTCTCGGTCTTTGTCCGTGCGCGGACCTTTGCCTATGCAGCACAAGTACACGCTTTCTACAAGGTTGGTTTTGCCCTGCGCGTTGTCGCCGGTAAATATATTCAGCTGTTCGGCGGGTTTTACCGTTTGCTTTGCAAGGTTACGCATATTGCAAACCGTTATTTCTACGACTTTCATAATGTCAGTATAACACAATTCGGGCTATAATTCAACCTTTTGTTCCAATATGCCGCGCGTATTTATCCGTCGAAATCGAAGCGGCTTATTCGTTTGCGCCGAACGTCATTCGCGCGCTCGAAGCCGTAAGCCTGTCGTTGCGGCGACTTTTACGCAAAAGCGTACGGATACGTGTTTTCGGCGTTTTGCCGAAATAGGACGGTTTAACGCCGTCATACGACAAAATGTTTTAAGAAAAGTGCCTTAATTTATATACAAATAACAATATATATGATATAATATATACGTTAATAACGGTTGTTATCGGGCGACGAATTCGATGTCGTCCCAAACAAAATTTAACGTAAAAGGAGTAAAATATGGCGGGAAAAAACGTCGGATATTCCGAGGAGCAAATTCAGGTTCTGGAAGGTCTGGAGCCCGTCCGTAAAAGACCGGGAATGTATATCGGTTCTACGGACGTAAAGGGACTGCATCATTTGGCTGTCGAGATAGTCGATAACTCAATCGACGAAGCGTTGGCTGGGTATTGCAGTAATATTGACGTAATAATAAACGAAGACGGCAGTCTTACCGTACGTGACGACGGACGCGGAATTCCCTGCGGAATTCACAAGAAGGAAGGCGTTTCGGCGGTAGAGCTGTGTCTTACCAAGCTGCACGCGGGCGGTAAGTTCGGCGGCGGCGGCTACAAGATAAGCGGCGGATTGCACGGCGTCGGTATGTCCTGCGTTAACGCGCTGTCGACGTGGCTTATCGTCGAAGTCGACCAAGACGGCAAGCATCATTACCAAAAGTATCACCGCGGCGTTCCGGAAGAAAGATTAAAGGTTACGGGCGACGCCGATACTACGGGCACCAAGGTCACCTTTATGCCGGACGATCAAATCTTCGAAACCACCGAGTGGGAATACGAGCGTTTGAAAAACAGACTGCGCGAGGTGGCGTACCTTAACAAGGGCATTACCATCAACTTAAAGGACGACCGCGACAGCCGCAAGCGCAGCGAAACATTTTGTTATGAAGGCGGTCTTGCGGAATTTGTCGAAAACTACAACCGCGCCAAAAACACGATATTCGATCAGCCGCTGTACATAGACAAGTCTGTCAAGGAAGGCGAGATTGAAGTGGCGTTGCAGTTTAACGACAGTTATACGGAAGTTATTCACGCATACGCCAATAATATAAATACGGAAGAAGGCGGCGCGCATCTCGACGGTTTTAAGGCGGCGTTAACCAAAGCTATCAACGATTACGGTCACAAGTACAATCTGCTTAAAGAGTCGGAAAAGCTGTCCGGCGAAGACGTACGCGAAGGGCTTGTTGCGATAATTTCCGTCAAGTTGGAAAATCCCCAATTCGAAGGTCAAACCAAAACGAAGTTGGGTAATAGCGAGATGCGTACGGCGGTGGCCCGCGTGGTGGGCGACGAACTTGCTACTTTTTTGGAAGAAAATCCCAAGGAAGCCAAGGAGTTGGTTTTGAAGTCGGTAACGGCGCAGCGCGCGCGCGACGCGGCGCGCAGGGCGCGCGAGCTCACGCGCAAGGGCGTGTTGGAAAGCGCGTCTTTACCCGGCAAGCTTGCCGACTGTTCGGACAAAGACCCCAAGCATTGCGAGATATACATTGTCGAGGGCGACTCCGCAGGCGGAACGGCAAAGCAGGGACGCGACCGTCGCTTCCAAGCCATACTGCCGCTGCGCGGAAAAATTCTCAATGTAGAAAAGGCGCGCTTGGCAAGAGCGCTTGAAAACGAAGAAATCAAGTCCATGATAACCGCTTTCAGCTGCGGTATATCCGACGATTTCGACGAAAGCAAGCTCCGTTACGACCGCATTATATGTATGACCGACGCCGACGTAGACGGAAGTCACATAAGGATACTGCTTATAACCTTCTTTTTCCGTTTTATGCGTCCGCTTATCGAGAACGGTCACGTGTACATTGCGCAGCCGCCGCTGTACAAGATAACCAAGAACAAGCAGGAGTACTACGCTTTCGACGACGAGGAGCGCGACAGAATTTTGGCGCAGGTGGGCTCTAAGGGCACGGAAGTATCTCGTTACAAGGGTCTCGGCGAAATGAACGCCGAACAGTTGTGGACTACTACGATGAACCCCGAAAGCCGTACTATGCTGCAAGTTACAATGGAAGACGCGTACGAAGCCGACGAGATAGTATCGCTGCTTATGGGCGACCAGCCGGAGCTTCGCCGCGAGTTTATAGTGGAAAACGCCAAATTGGTTGACGAACTGGACGTATAGGGAGAATAAGCTATGGCTAAACAACAGGAAAATCATCATATCGACTACGTAGAAGCGTTGGATAAAACCAACGTAAAAGTCGTCAAAATGGAAGAAGAAATGAAGAAATCGTTTATCGCCTACGCTATGGCGGTTAACGTTTCCCGCGCTATTCCGGACGTGCGCGACGGCTTAAAGCCCGTTCATCGCCGTATTCTGTACGCAATGGGCGAATTGAACTTGTTTAACGACAAGCCGTACCGTAAATGCGCGCGTATCGTCGGCGACGTTTTGGGTAAGTACCATCCCCACGGAGACTCCGCCGTATACGAAGCGTTGGTGCGTTTGGCGCAGGACTTTTCCATACGCTGTCCGCTTGTGGACGGACAGGGCAACTTCGGTTCTGTCGACGGCGACCCGCCGGCGGCTCAGCGTTATACCGAAGCGCGACTGTCCAAGATTGCGTATGAAATGCTGCGCGAAATCGACAAAAACACCGTCGATTTCTATCCCAACTTCGATAACACTCTTATGCAGCCGACCGTACTGCCCAGTCGTTTCCCCAATTTGCTGGTAAACGGCGCGGACGGTATTGCCGTAGGTATGGCGACGAACATTCCGCCCCACAATCTTGGCGAAGTTATCGACGGCGCGATAGCGGTGCTCAATAATCCCGACATCACCGTCGAAGAATTGATGAAGATTATCCCCGCGCCCGATTTCCCCACCGGCGGTATAATGATGGGACGCGTAGGCGTTCGCAACGCATACAAGACGGGTAAGGGAAGTATTCTCGTACGCGCCAAGACGGAAATAGAAGATCACAACGGACGGCAGCGTATAATCGTTACGGAGCTTCCGTATCAGGTTAACAAAGCCAAGCTGGTAGAAACTATTGCCGGCATGGTAAAAGACAAGCGCGTCGAAGGAATTTCCGACATACGCGAAGAAAGCGACCGTCACGGTATGCGCATCGTATTCGATCTTAAACGCGACGCTAACGCGCAGGTTGTATTAAACACGTTGTACAAGCACACGCAGCTGCAGGTTTCCGACGGTATAACGCTGCTTGCTCTTGCCGACGGCGAACCGCGCATAATGTCGCTTAAAGAGATTTTGTCGCACTATATCGACCATCAAAGGGAAGTTATCGTCCGCCGCACCAAGTTCGATCTCGAAAAGGCGGAAGACAGGTATCATATTATCGAAGGCTTGGTAATAGCTCTCGACAACATCGACCGCGTTATCGCCATAATCAAGGGCAGCGACGACAAACAGTCCGCAGCCGCAGCGTTGATGAAGGAATTTAAGCTGTCCGAACGTCAAACCAACGCAATTCTCGAAATGAAGCTGTCCCGTCTTACTCATTTGGAAGTGGAAAGCTTGAAGCAGGAGTTGGCTCAGCTGGACGCTTTGATAAAAGACTTGAAGGACATTTTGGCAAAGCCCGCAAGAGTATCGAGTATTATCGTTACCGAAATGGGTGAGATTCGCGACAAGTACGGCGAACCGCGCAAGACGGAGATATGCACCGACTATTCGGAGATAGATATCGGCGACCTTATCGAAAAGGAAGACGTAGTAATATCTATGACGCACTTGGGATACGTCAAGCGTTTACCCGTGTCGGAATACCGCACGCAAAAGCGCGGCGGCAAGGGAGTTACGGCGCACAAGCCGCGCGAAGAAGACTTCGTCGAAAATATGTTTATAACCAATACTCACGACGATTTGCTGTTCTTTACCAACCGCGGCAAGGTGTATTGCATCAAGGGCTACGAAGTTCCCGAAGCGGAACGCACCGCAAGGGGCAGGGCTATCGTCAATATTCTTCAACTGGATAACGGCGAAAAGGTTACGGCGGTTATCCCCCGCAAGGAAGATTCTCGCGGCAACCTAATTATGGCAACACGTCAGGGACTTATCAAAAAGACCAACCTTACGGAATTCGAATCCATTCGCAAAACCGGTAAAATTGCCATTTCGCTTGTTGACGACGACGAGCTTATCGGCGTCGATATGACTACGGGCTACGACGAGATACTAATGGCGAGCCACGAAGGCAAGTGTATACGTTTTGCCGAAGAAGAAGTCCGTCCTATGGGCAGAGAAGCGCAGGGCGTCAAGTCTATTAAGTTAGACAAGGGCGACTACGTAGTGGATATGGCGATAGCGCGTAACGGACGCGAAGTGCTTACCATTTCCGAAAAGGGCTACGGCAAACGCAGCGATCTGATCGATTACCGTTTGCAGTCGCGCGCAGGCAAGGGTATTAAGGCGGGTGTATTCAACAGCAAAACCGGCAAGCTTGTAAATCTCAAGCTTATCGACCCCGAAAACGACGTTATGCTTATTGCCGACAACGGCATAGTCATTCGTATCCGCGCCAAAGATGTGTCCAAGATCGGCCGCGATACTATGGGCGTACGTGTAATGAAGTTCAAGGGTGACGCGCAGGTTGTGTGCGTATCCGAGAGTCCCGTCGCCGACGAGCTTTCCGACGAAGAAGCCGCCGAGTAACGTAAAATTTCAATGCGTAACGCGTAATGCGTAATTATGGCGACATAATTTGAATTTGTTTTCAAGTTATGTTGCCATTCGTTAAAATACGATATTTAGATGATATGGCAGAGAATATAATCAAAATCAAAAGCTTCGGTTTTGCTAAAAGAATTGTAAGTTTTTACAAATACCTTTGCAACGAAAAGAAAGAGTACGTTATGAGTAAGCAGCTTTTGCGTAGCGGCACAAGCATTGGCGCAAACGTTTTTGAAAGCGACCGAGCTGTTAGCAAAAAAGATTTTATAAACAAAATCGGCATTGCGCAAAAAGAAGCGGATGAAACTTTATATTGGATAGAACTGCTTCACGAAACAGGTTATATTGCAGATGCCGAATACGTCAGTATAAAGACCGATTGCGAAGAATTGATTAAAATTCTTATGGCAATTTCTAAAACCAGTACGCGAAACGATTGCTAATTTGCGGTAAACAATGTTATAGTTTAATAAGATTAGTTAAAGTATCCTTAATTACGCATTACGCATTACGCGTTACGCATTTTTAACGTAATTGGTTGTGCGTTGCGAATTATTGTGTAAAAGGAGAATATTTTGAAAGATTACAAACAAATTATAGCCGATAAAATAAACGCTCCGCTTGAAAAAGCGGAGATTGTTTCGTATATAACGGAGACTGCTGACGACGCGTTCGGCGATTACGCGTTTCCGTGTTTCAAGTTAGCTCGCGTTATGCGTATGCCGCCGACAGCCATTGCCGACAAGCTTGCCGCCGAAGTTCAAACAGATGAAGACATAGTCAAGGTGGAAGCGGTAAACGGATATCTCAATTTTTTCGTTAACCGTCAAGAGCTGATAAACGACGCAATTTACGACGTTTTAGGCAAAGGCGAACGCTACGGCGACGATAACGCAGGCAACGGCAAAACAATTTGCATCGATTACAGCTCGGTTAATATCTGTAAATCCTTCCATATCGGGCATTTGTCCACGACGGCTATCGGCAGCAGCTTGTATAAGATTTATTCCGCATTGGGATATAAGGTAATAGGAATAAACTATTTGGGCGACTACGGTACGCAGTTCGGCAAAATGATTGTCGCCTACAAGCTGTGGGGCGACGACGAAGCAATCAGACAAAACGGCGTGGCGGAATTACAGCGGCTTTACGTCAAGTTCCACCAAGAAGAAGCGGATAACCCCGAATTGACGGAGCAAGCCCGCAGCTGGTTTGCGCGTATAGAGCAGGGCGACAAAGAAGCGTCCGAGATGTTCGAAATGTTCAAAAGGATTACTTTCGCGGACGTCAAGGAGATTTACGACCGCTTGAACGTCAAGTTCGACAGTTGGAACGGCGAAAGCTTCTACAACGACAAGATGGACGCTCCGCTTAAAATGCTTAAAGACAGGGGAATCATAACGGAAAGTCAGGGCGCGCAGGTAGTGGATTTGCAGGAGTACGGCATGCCGCCGTGTTTACTTGTCAAGTCGGACGGCAGCAGTCTGTACGCCACTCGCGACATTGCCGCGGCTATTTGGCGCAAGCAGGAATACGACTTTGATAAGTGCTTGTACGTTGTAGCGTATCAGCAAAATCTGCACTTCAAGCAGTTCTTCAAGGTGTTGGAGCTTGCGGGATTTGCTTGGGCGCATGACCTTATTCACGTGGCTTACGGAATGGTAAGTTTGGAAGACGGCGCAATGTCTACGCGCCGCGGCAACGTGGTGCTGTTGCGCGACGTTATAAACAAAGCGGTGGAACGCTCCAAGGAAATTATATCTGCTAAAAACCCCGAATTGAAGGATAAGGACAAGGTGGCCGAGCAGGTGGGCGTGGGCGCAGTACTGTTCTCGGCTCTCGAAAACAGCAAAATCAAGGATATAACGTTTTCGTACGACCGCGTGCTCAATTTCGACGGCGAAACAGCCCCGTATTTGCAGTATACGTGTGCAAGATGCAATTCCATAATCGAAAAAGCGGGAATGTCGCGCTTAGCGAGAATAGCTCACGACCCGCGCGCGTTAGATAATGTCGAAACTCTGCGGCTGTGCAAGCTGCTTGCAAGCTTTCCGCAAGCAGTTAAGGACGCAGCGTATAAGTACGAACCGAGCATAATTTCGGGATTGCTTATCGACATAGCGCAGGCGTTTAACCGTTTTTACATTGCGCACCGCGTGCTGTCGGATAATTTGTCCGAACAGAACGCACGCTTAACTGTTGTGGAAGCGACGGCAACGGTACTTAAAAAGGGCTTGTCGTTGCTTGGAATAGAAGCTCCCGAAAAGATGTAGCTCGCTCGTGTATTCCGTTTTTTAAGCTGCGGGCACAGCCCTTGCTCTCGCCTTGCTACCAACGCCACACTGTGGCGATTGGCTTAACGCGGCTCGTGTTTCGCCTACGGCTCAAAGGCGTAAAAACGGTACCCACTCGCTCTTGATTTTGGCTGGTAGAAGCGATAAGACTAATTGCAGTAATAATATTTATTATGTCACTTCGACCAAGCAACACGTCAGTGTCGCGCGCGGAGAAGTCCAGCGCAGCGTAACCTTATAAAAAAACGCAAGCCCGTTGCCAAACGGGCTTCTTTAATTTCGCATTAGAAATACGTAGGGACATCTTTTCTACAATGTTACTTCGAGCGGAGCGTAGCGTAGTCGAGAAATCCAGCGCACCGAAACTGCATTATGTCACTTCGACCAAGGGGCGTAAGCCCCGCGTGGAGAAGTCCAGCGAGGCGTAACCTTGTAAAAAAATAGTGCGGCGCGCCAAGCTCATTACGCTCGAAATGACGTTTATATTCACTACGTTCAATAAATGTTTCGGCAAAGGACACCGAATGTTGCGGCGTACGTTCCTGTCGTCGCTCGGCTAAGGACAAGGTATATTTATGTCCTTTCTACAAATATTAGCAATGTCACTTTGTAAGCCCGTTGCCAAACGGGCTTTTTTATTTACGCATTGCGCATTACGAATTACGCATTAAAATAGCGCGGCGTCACATAAAAACCAATGCGGCTTGTTGCACGCGTTTGTTCGTTCGCACAATATGCGCACAAAACGGTTTGCGGACGGTTGACAAAAACGCTTTGTTGGGTATAATAGTGGTATGAACGCATTAGATTGGATTTTTATAGCCGCGCTTGCCGTAGGTATAGTGTTGGGGCTTATAAAGGGCTTTTTGAAGCCGCTGTTCTCTATTTTGGGATTGGTTGTCGTCACAATGGGAACGTCGTTTCTGTCGCCCGTAGTGCAGGGGTGGATGATGACCGCCAAAATGAGCGATAGCGTTCGTTCGCTTGTCGCCGTCATTATCTCCGCGTTCATTTTGTTGATTGCCTGCGGACTGGTATTCTTTATCCTGCGCAAAATCATTACGCGCAAACGGTCCATAAACATAGTCAACCGTCTTGTGGGCGCGCTTTTGGGTGTTGTTATCGTTTACTTGGTATTTGCGATAATAATTGCTTGGATAAGCGGACCTATGGGCGAAATTGCCGGGCTAAACGAAAAGTTCGGCGAAGAGGTAAGCAACAGCTGGATTGCTACGCATATCTACGTAAAAAACCCGTTCGGCAAATTAGTGGTAGATAAAATGGCGGAAAAAATGATGGAAATTATCCAAAATTCCAATCAAGAAGCGTTGGCGGCAGCGACGAAAATTTGTTAAAATAAATTGGCATTTATCGCTTGACTTAACAATATTCAGCGTGATAATATAAATATAACAAAAATAATTACAAAGGAGGTGAGCAAACCGTGACGAAACTTGATATATTACAACTTAAAACGAATACGGATATGTGGAAGCACTTTTGCTCGCCGATCTTTTTATACGGAATTGTAAAATAGATAAGTGTACATTGCAATGCGTTTCCCACAAGTCTGAGGGGAAGCGCAATTTTTTTGTTTTTTTGCATATTACTCAACGTTTTGTTTGGATTTTGAAGCGCACACTCAACGATATGTTGATTGCTTGATTTCAATGCGTTGCGGTAGACTTCCCTTTAAGCGGTTAACAATTTTTTCAAACCTGCTTTCCGCGGCAGGGCAGTCAAGGAATTTTATATGAAGCATTTACTCAAATTTATCAAACCGTTTTATAAAGAAATCGTCTTGCTGATGGTTCTATACGCTTTGTCCACTCTTGCGTCGTTGTTTATGCCTTACGTAATGAGCAACATAGTAGAAGTCGGCATAAAAAACGGCGACCTTCCGTACGTGTTAAGGGAAGGCGGCGTTATGATAGCTCTTGCGGTAGCGGCTTTAACATGCGCACTGATAACCAACCGCATATCCAGTAATTTTTCTTCCAAAATAGCCGTTAATATGCGTAAAACGGTGTTTAACAAGGTCAATACTCTCACCTTCGAGCAGTTTTCCGAAATAGGCACAGGCAGCTTAATTACGCGTACGACGGACGACATAGGTTGGATAGAAGAAACAATTTCGCAAATCCCGTACGTTATGATAACCTGCCCCATAATGTTTGTAGGCGGTATAGCGCTGTCTTTCAAGGGCGATTGGGCTTTGCCGCTGATACTGCTCGGCATTTCGGTGGCGGTTCTAATCGTCACCACGCTTATTACAAGCAGTCTCGAAAAACACTGGCAGCGCGGCGACGAGTACACCGACGTGCAAAACCGTATAATTCGCGAACGACTCTCGGGCGTGCGTGTTGTTCGGGCGTTCGACAAGGACGCGTACGAGCACAAGCGTACGGCTAAGGCCACCAGCGAGATGAACAACAGCTTTGTCCGAGCAAATACAATTAGCGGACTGGTAAGCCCGATAGCGTCATTGTTCCTTAACGTCGCTACGGTAGTGATAATTTATGTCGGCGCGCTGCGCGTACAATCTAATCCGTCGTTGAAGGCGGGCGACATTCTTGCGACTATTCAGTACATAGCTCTTATTGCCAACGCCGTTTTGGTGCTGTCTTGGACGATATCTTTCGTTCCGCACGTCAAGGTCAGTATGAAAAGAATTTCCGCCATACTTGATATAAAGGACGTCGAAGCCGACAACTCCGTTTGTCAGGCATTAAAGGGAGACATTTCTTTCGACGACGTGTCTTTCGCATATCCGGGGTCGGCTAATAACGCGCTTAGCAACATTTCGCTGGATATTGCGGAAGGCGACATAGTTGGTATAATCGGCGGCACGGGCAGCGGTAAAACAACCCTTGTCAAGCTGCTGTTGGATTTCTACTCGACTACGCAAGGGAAACGCACGTTCGGCGGAAAGAATTACTGCGAGCTTACCCCCGCTATAGTGCGCGACAACGTGTCCGTGGCATTGCAAAAAAGTATGATATTCGAAGGTACGGTGGCAGATAACGTCAAGATGGGCAACAAGGACGCTACCGACGAACAGGTTCGGGAAGCCCTGAGAATCGCGCAGATGACGGATTTCGTCGAAGGCAAGGAAGAAGGCTTAGACTTCAAGCTGACGCAATCGGGAAGCAATATTTCCGGCGGACAAAAGCAGCGTATCAATATAGCGCGCGCCATAATCAAGCCTGCGTCGCTGTACATATTCGACGATAGCTTTTCCGCGCTCGACTATCTTACGGAAGCCAATCTCCGTAAGGAGCTAAACAAAGATCTTGTCGGCAAAACGCAGATTATCGTTACCCAACGTTCGGCGACGGCTATGCGCTGCGACAAAGTGTACGTTATGGATAACGGCAGAATTGTGGGCGTAGGCACGCACAAACAGCTTTTGCAAACTTGTAAAACCTACAAGGAAATTTACGACAGTCAGATGGGAGGCGGCATCAATGAGTAAAGCGAAAACTCCCAAAGCAAAAAAAGAATACTCCGCTTGGAAAACGATAAAACGGCTTGTTCGCGACTTAAAGCCCATTGCTTGGGCAATAGCGATTGCCGGGTTGATATGCTGCGGTTCGGTGTGGTTAGGCGTTCTCGCGCCGCAGATTGTCAACGATCTCACCAATATGATATACAACTACGGCGCAAAAGGCACGCCTATCGATTTTGTGCAAATGGGCAATTTGTCCGTAAATCTTGCGTTGGCGTATGTCGGCTCGTCATTGCTGTCTATTGCTATGACCGTGCTTATGACTAATATTGCGTCGCGGTTTTTTACCAAGGGTTTGCGTATAAGAATAAGTGACAAGCTTCAACGTCTGCCGGTAAGCTTTGTCGACAGTACTCCCAACGGCGAGATATTGTCGCGTATGATGAATGACGTTTCCAATATGTCCAACACCGTGTACGTCATTATCGAAACATTGCTAAACGGCTTAGTGCGCATAGTGGTTATAACCTATTGCTTGTATTCCATCAACTGGATAATGGCAACCGCCGTAGTAGTGCTTGTGCCGCTGTCTATATTTCTGTCGGCGTTTATATCGTCCAAAAGCGAAAAGAGTTGGCACGATTTCCGAAAGGTCAACGGCAATTTGTACGCTTTCATCGAAGAAGACTATACGGGCTTCGACACAGTCAAGGCGTTCAATTTGGAAGAACGGCAAAAGAAAATTTGCGACGAGATTTCCGATAAGTACCGTGCCAAGGTTCGCCGCGGCTACTACCTGTCGGGACTTATCCAGCCTATAATAGCGTTAACCAACAATATAGCCTACGTCGCCGTGTGTATCGCGGGCGGTATTCTTGCAATAAACGGATTGGTAAGCGTGGGCGACGTTATGGAAGTTATCCTGCTTGCAAAAATGTTTGCAGGCCCCTTGGAAAGCATTGCCAACGGTATGGGCTCCATTCAGCATACGCTTGCCTGTGCCAACCGTGTGTACGCCTTGCTCGACCGTGAAGAAATGTCCAAGGCGGAAAGCGACGAAGTTCCGCGCGGAGCGGGTGAAGTCGTGTTCGACCACGTTTACTTTTCCTACGACAAGGACAAGCCGTTAATCAAGGATTTGAACCTAACGGTCAAGGCAGGGCAGAAGGTCGCGCTTGTAGGGCCTACGGGCGGCGGCAAAACCACGATAGTAAACCTGCTTATGCGTTTTTACGACATCGACGAAGGTAAGATTACGATAGACGGCGTGGATACTTCCGAGATGGATAGGGCGGCTCTGCGCGAACAGTTCGGTATGGTATTGCAGGACACATGGCTTTTCAACGGGACGGTTTACGACAACATAGCCTACGGCAAGGATGACGCTACTTTTGACGAAGTAGTCGAAGCCGCAAAAAAAGCTCACGCCGATTTCTTCATAGAAACGCTGCCGCAGGGGTACGATACGGTAATAAACGAAGAAAGCACAAACATAAGCAGCGGACAAAAGCAGCTGTTGACTATAGCGCGTAGCTACCTTGCCAACCGCAAAATGCTTATTTTGGACGAAGCTACCAGCAATGTTGATACCCGTACGGAAATACTTATTCAACGCGCTATGGACGAATTATTGAAGGGGCGCACAAGCTTTGTAATAGCGCACCGATTATCTACGATAGTCAATTCCGACGTAATACTCGTAATTAACAACGGCGAAGTGATAGAGCAAGGCACGCACAAGCAGCTTATGGCAAAAAACGGCTTTTATACCAAGATTTACAATTCGCAGTACGAGCTTCTTAAATAACCGCACAATTCATGTGTTCAGTGCAGCGGTTAATAATAAAAAACGACTTGAAGCAAGCTTCAAGTCGTTTTTTACAGATCGTTTCGCAACCCCAAAATATAATCGGTGGATACGGAATATATTTTCGACAGTTCAATCAAGTATTCTAATGGCAGGTCTCTTACTCCGTTTTCGTACTGAGAGTAAGTTTTTTGTTTTATATGCAGTAATTCGGCAATTAGTTGTTGATCTAAGCCGTATTTATCGCGTAATTCTTTTAATGACGGTTATTAAAAATTTTTATCTCATTTTGAGATAAATGCTAAAATTTTCCCCTGAAACAATTATAATTAAAGAAAACAAGAAATCAAGGCAATGGGGGGGATTGAGCATGACAGACGATAATGAAAAATGTCGCGTATGTAAAGCTTTTGAAAGATTTTATATCAAAGGGGACAAGCGGTTTAAGCCCGTGGATTCGGGGCTGTGTCGTGAAACGAGAACAATGGTTAACGTAAAGGATAGTTGCGAAAAATTTGCACAACGACGTATAGGCAGAAGATTACACGGACGCACACGGTATTATCTAAATGAGCTGCTGTTGCAGATAACTGCCTTGCGCTGCCTAATGGAAGAAGATATGTATGGGCAGAATGAAGAATAATAAGTGTATTCGCTGCAACGCCTGCAAGCAAGTTTATTACAAGGGGCGTGTTGCGTTTTGGGTTTATCGCGGACCTTATTATTGCACGGTACTAAACAAATTGACCGACGTAAACGGCGGCTGTGAGCAATGGCGAAAAAAAGAGTATAAATACAATCTGTCTAAGCAAAGGTTTGACGGCGTAATAAAAGACGTGCAATGGCTTATAGACAATATGTCCGACGAAGAATAACGGCTTGCGCGCAAACAAGGCGCGACGCTTATGTTGTTGCAGGTAACGATAATCAAAGCGGTTTGCTTTTTAAGAAGCAAACCGCTCTAATTTAATATTTATTGTCCGACTGCATTTGTTTGAGCGAAAACTCGCAGCCGCAGTAGTGTTGGCGGTACAGTCCGTATTTTTGCGACAGGCGTACGCTGTCAAGGTATCCGCCGCGTTTTTTGAAGTCGGCGGGCAGCCATTTTACCGTATCCGTTTGCAGCGACGCGCCTATTTCGTTTAGCAGCCTGCTGTTTTTGTAGGGTGAAACGCTAAGCGTAGTGCCGAACAGCCCGAAGCCGTTATCCGCGGCGTATTTTGCAGTATCCGCCAAACGCAGATTAAAGCACGTTTCGCACCTTGCGCCCCCTTCGCGTTCCTTTTCCTGTCCGACAACGGCGGCAAAAAACTTTTCCGCGTCAAACGGGCTTACAATCAGCTTTAACTGGCGCAGCGGCTTCGTTTCGAACCGTTTTTCGTTTACAATTGCTACAAGCTTTTCCAGCTCGTGCAAGCGTTTTTGCCATTCGGCGCAGTCCGTTATGTTGTCGTTATAGTAGTACAGCGTAACGTCGAATTTGTCCAAAACGCGGGTTAAGCAGTAGGTAGAGCAGGGCGCGCAGCAGGCGTGCAGCAGCAGCTTGGGCGGATTGTCGGCGTCTATCTCGCTTTTATATCGCTCGAATAAAATATCGTAATTTTCGTTCATTTCTTTATGCGGATTCTTAACGGAATACCCAGCTTTTCGGCGAGTTTCTTACATTCCGCAACGTCCGCTTCGCCTATGCTGTCCACTACGGAAAACACCACGTTGCCGCCGCGCTGTTTGCACAGCTTTGCAAATTCAATGAGAGCGTCGTACGCTTTTTCGCCGAACTTACTTTTACAATGCTGTTGGTATTTGGCGGCGGTGCATTCGTTCAGCGACACGTTTATTACGTCGCAGCTTGTTACAATAACGTCCGTCACGTCCTGCCCGTGTATAAGGTTTGCTTGCCCGTTGGTGTTTATGCGGGTGGTCTTGTCTATGCAATGCAGATAGCTTGCCACTTCGTCCAACGTATCGAGATTATACGTCGGCTCGCCGTATCCGCAAAAAACTATTTCGTTGTCGTAGTCGTCCAAATTCTCGGGAAGCTGTTCTATAACTTCTTCAACCGTCGGCTCGTCTTTTATCCAAAGCACCTGACCGTCCATGTCAGGGTGGTCGCGGCGTATGCAAAAGTCGCAGCTATTGGAGCAGCGGTTGGTAAGGTTGATATAAATTTTGTTGCCGAGAGTATAAACGTAAATATTGTTTTCCATATTTATTTTTCCTTTATAATGCGCAATGCTCAACGCGTAATGTGTAATTTCGGTTGAACGTATTAAAATCCGATTTACGCCGAACAATTATGTTCGGATGTGCGCCGCGCAACTAATTTGACGCAACAACGAGCTGTTCGTATACGAATACTGATTTTAACGAATTGTGTCGCTTTGACCAAGCATTTTATTATGTCACTTCGAGCGGAGCGTAGCGTAGCCGAAAAGTCTATCGAAGCGTAACCTTAATTACGCATTAAAAAAGCGAAGCGTACGGAGAAGTCCGGCGTAGCGTTTCAAAAAAATTACGCGTTTCGACGTATTTTTGTAAACAGGCGCAGAGTGTTTTCGCGTAGTTGCGCTTCCGCAGTCTCAACGTCTTTGCCTGTCAGCTCCGCAATTTTCGCAACAACAAGCGGAATATTGAGCGGAGTGTTTACCGTTCCGCGCAAGGGGACGGGTGCCATATACGGGCTGTCCGTTTCCGACAGAATACGGTCGAAGGGGACTGCGTTTAACACTTCAGCCTTGTTGGCGTTTTTGAAGGTAATAGCTCCGCCGAAAGCGAAGTAGTGTCCTTCTCTTGCCCGTTGTTTGGCAAATTCCGCGCTGCCGGAGTAGCAATGCCACAGTACTCCGTTGTTGAGATACCGCTTTTGCGCTTTTAATACGTCTGCCGCGTCGCCGTATGCGTCGCGCACGTGCAAAGTTACAGGTAAGCCCAACTTGTCGGCTATTTCTATTTGTTCGGCGAAAACGTCGCGTTGGGTATTTCTATCGGATAGGTCGTAGTAGTAGTCCAAGCCTATTTCGCCTACCGCTACAACCTTTGGGTTTTGGGCAAGCTCGTTCATTGTTTTTCTAAACGCGTCGTCGAAGTCGCGGCTTTCGTGCGGATGCATTCCTACCGTTGCGTATACGCTGCCGTAGCGGTCCGCCAATTTTATGCCGTCAATCATCGATTGCAGATTGCAGCTGTTGTTTATGACGAATTCTATGCCGTGTTCGGGCAGTCCGCGTATTACGGTATCCGCCTGATCGCGCAGCTTCTCATCGTCAAGGTGCAAATGACTGTCTATCATTCAGCGTACTTCCTTGCCGCTGCCTATGTCCTTTTCGGGAGTAACGAATACTACGGTTTTGCCGTCGGCGGCGCACAGAATCATTCCGTTGCTTTCCACTCCGCGTATTTTTGCGGGTTTGAGATTTTTAACCAATACTACGGTTTTGCCTACCATATATTCCGGTTGGTAATATTGCGCTATTCCGCTTACCACTTGTCGAACTTCGTCGCCTACTTGCAGTTTGAACGCCAACAGTTTGTCGCTTTTGGCAACCTTTTCGCATGAAAGCACCTTTGCCGTGCAAAGCTTTACCTTTGCAAAGTCGTTTATGTCTATAAGGTCGCTCGGCAAGGTTTGCTCTGCATTCTTGTCCGAGTTTTGCTTTTCGGCAAGCTCGTCTAAAGCTTTCAGCTCCTTTTCCACGTCTATGCGGTTGAACAGATTCGCGCCTTTGTTAACCTTCGTTCCTGCTTTCAATACGCCGAATTTAGTAATTTCCGAAAAATCTTCGGGACTGTTTACGCCTAATTTTTCGAATATAACGTTGGAAGTCTCGGTTATAAACGGCTTTAACAGTGTTGCGGCAAAACGGATACATTCGGCAAGCACGTACATCACCGTTGCCAAGCGTTCGGTGTTCCCCTGCTTGTTCAGCGTCCAAGGCGTAGTCTCATCTATGTACTTGTTGGCGCGTTGGACAATCTTGAATATGTCCGTCAAGGCGTCGGGGGCGGACAGTCCGTCCATATCCTTGCGCACCTTGTCAAGCGTTGCTTCGCACAGAGTAATCAACTCCTTGTCTAATTGTGTATAAGCGTTGGGCGCGGGAATACGACCTTCGAAGTACTGCGTAATCATTGCCGTGGTGCGGCTTACAAGATTGCCAAGGTCGTTTACAAGGTCGGCATTGGTGCGTACCAACAAAGCTTCGTTTGTGTACGCGCCGTCGCTTCCGAAGGGAATTTCGCGAAGCAGGAAATAGCGTATCGCGTCCACTCCGTAGCGGTCTGCCAAGAAGAACGGGTCTACGACGTTGCCCTTGGATTTGCTCATTTTGTCGTCGCCGAACAGCAGCCAACCGTGTCCGTACACTTTTTTAGGCAGCGGCAAATCGAGCGCCATAAGAAGCGCGGGCCATATAACGGTATGGAAGCGTACTATTTCCTTTCCGACCATATGCAGATCCGCGGGCCAGTACTTGTCAAATTTTGCATGGTCGTCTTGAAGGTATCCCAAGGCGGTTATGTAGTTACTTAGCGCGTCCACCCAAACGTACGCCACGTGCTTGGAATCGAACGGCAGCTTTACGCCCCAATCGAATGTAGTGCGGGATATGCACAGGTCTTTAAGCCCGGGCTTGATAAAGTTGTTTATCATCTCGTTCATACGCGAACGCGGACTTATAAACTCGGGGTTTTCTTGATAGAATTTAATCAAACGGTTTTGGTATTTGGACAGGCGGAAGAAGTAGTTTTCTTCCTTTTGCTTGGTAACGGGCCGTCCGCAATCGGGACATTTGCCGTCTTTTAACTGACTTTCCGTCCAAAAGGCTTCGCAGGGGGTGCAGTACATCCCTTCGTATTCCGACTTGTAAATATCGCCGTTTGCAAGTAGCTTTTCGTATATTTTTTGTACCGTTTTTTCGTGATATTCGTCGGTAGTGCGTATAAATTTGTCGTAACTTATATCCAGTTTTTTCCACAAAGCGGTAATTTGCTCATACAGTCTGTCTACAAACTGTTTGGGCGTAACGCCCGCTTTTTCCGCGCGCTGCTGAACCTTTTGCCCGTGTTCGTCCGTACCTGTAAGGTAAAACACGTCGTAGCCGTCCATACGCTTGAAGCGCGCTATCGCGTCGCATATAACGGTGGTATAGCAATGTCCCAAATGGAAGCTGCCGCTGGAATAATAAATGGGGGTAGTGATATAGTAGGGTTTTTTGTTCATAATCTGCTCCTTTCGTGCGGCTAATGAAACCGCGCGATTGTAAGTATTATTTTAGCACCCTATCCCGTTTTTGTAAACCGCCTGGCGTTATTTGGCAAAGCCGTAACGTCGCTTTATTTCGCGAAAAGCCGCGCTGCCGCATAATGCGACGTTTTGATTGCAAAGTCTATTTTCTTACTGCGACGGAAAATATTTTACGATTATGCTATATTTACTTGACTTTTGCTAAGGGGCATAATAAAGGTATCGAAAAAAAAAGAGAAATTTTATGAAAAAATTTTTGAGTTATGTTATTGATTTCTATCGTTGCGTGCTGCGCCTTGCCGCTTGTCGCAACAAAACAAATTCTTAACGGTAATAAACGGCTGCCGCGTAGTGTGCGGCAGCCGTTGTTGCGCTATAAGTATGCCGTTCATTTACAGCGACAGTCTCATATGACAGTTTTCAAAAAACAAGGGGCGGACGTCTATGCGTCCGCCCCCTGTTTTGCGGTAATGCTAATTTATTTTTCGGTATTCCGCAACGTACCTTCCGTTTTGCGGAACGAATCGTAAATACAGCGTAAGGCTGTCCGTAAGAAACGACGGCGTTGTCGCGTTGTCGACGTAAACGGACCAGCTTACGAATTGATAGCCGTCGACGCTCGGCGCAATAAGCGTCGCCTGTTCTCCGTATTTTTGCAAGCCGCATGGAACACTGAATTGCGAAAGGGGAATATCCGCTACGTTACAACCGTACTCCCAATTGCAGTATACCGCGTCGCCTTCCAACGTAACGCTGCTTGCAGGCATTGTAAAGGTGTACTCGTATTCGGACGTTAACAGTTGACCGTCCTTTTTCCAGCCCTTCCACAGGTACATGTGTCCGCCGCCGTATACTGACAGATCTGCGCATTTGACGTTTACGCTGACGGTATCGCCGACGTTTATGCCAAGATAACTGCCGTCGTTGGCGTTATATTCGAAGTCGTTTCCGTTAAGCCTTACTGCAAAGCTGATATTATTGTCGGGCGCAGTTTCCTTGAAGAACAGTCTGTAACCCGTATATGTGCCGTAAACGGTCACGTTTGCGTCCGTCGCCGTCAATGAAAACGACGCTCCCTTTGCGTAGTGCTGACCGTCCTTGCTCCAATCGATATAATTGACGGCGTTGTTCTCCGAAGTAGCGGTAACGGTTAGGTTTTCGCCCACGGTTAGGCAATCGTGAGATAACGCAAACGTGGTTGTCGCCGCATCCGTTTCTATTGTTATTTTTGTCCAACGCTCGGCAACGGTAACGTTGCGGTTGGGCATTACCGTTTGATAGACGTTTTCCGTAGTAAGCAGTCTGCCCGCTTCGTACCAGCCCTGCCAAACGAATAACGTAACCGACCTGTCGGTACTTACGGGATTGCGCTGCGAACGCGTAACCGATACGCTTTGTCCCGATACGGCGGTTAGAGTAGCAATAACGCGCGGAGCTTCGCCTTCGTCGTGTTGGTTTACAACAAACTGATATGCGTCCCACTTGGCGGATAAGCTTACGTCGTGCGACGGCATTGTAAAGGTATACTGCGCATCGGCGGACACCATTGTATCTCCGTCGTACCAGCCTAACCAGGTATAGTCGCTGTTTGCGTTCGCCGTAACCGTCACCTGCGAGCCGTATTCGTATTCGCCGCTTCCCGTAACGCTGCCGCAAGTTTCGTCGCAGTCTACGGTAACGTTATAGCTTTTTGCCGACCATTTGGCGATAAGCTGCGGATTAAAGAAGTAACTCCAAGTGTTTAAGCTATTACCGTTTTCGTCGGTGTAGGCGTTGCCGTGTTCGTCTTCCCAGTATACGAAGTCGTAGCCTTCGCGTGTCGGAACGGGCAATTTGTAGTGTTGATTGAAGGTTACGGATATAGCGTTGCTCGACAGCGGTTCGCCGCCGTTAACGTCTAACGTAAAGTCGTAGTTTTTGGGAAGATATTTTGGGTAAAGTCGTATGTAGGATATTGTGGGTATAATGCTTGTTACCGTATTGCCTGCGGAGTTCGTCCAACCGATGAAATCGTAGCCGCTTTTAATCGGAATATTTGACATATTTACGCTGTAAGGCGAGTTTGTCATTGCTTTTTCGGTATAAATCAATTCATTATTCGCGTCGTAGTAACGTATTTCTGCGTAAAAATTGCGGAATACGTTGACGGTATAAACGTGCTTGGTTTCCGTTCCTTGGTAAAAGAGCTTAATGATAAAGGAATTGTATCCGTCGTTCATTAGCGCAGCCGTTTTACTTGATTGTTCGTGGCCGTATTCATTATACAGCTTCCATTCGTATCTGTCGACGCAGGTAACCGTGTCTTTGAAGTTTATAGAGTACGTCCCACTATCTACGACTATTTCCGTAGAGTAATCGTTTATTTCCGCGCCTTCTATTTGCAACAGCTCGACGGACACGTCCGTTAGCTCTTCGTAACACGAAGTCAGCGTTATACACGCTGCGGCAGACAACAAAACTATCAATAACAATAGGATTTTACGAGTTTTCATTTTTTCTCCGCATACGGCGCAATCAACGCCGTCAATAATATTTTATCTAATATACCGGCAAAAGTCAATGTTAATTATCGAATAGTTAAAGCGCGCGTTCAATACAATACATTATGAATATTGTGTGGACGGTAGTAACCGTTGCCGCAATTGCGGCGCTTACATTCGTAGATCCGCAAAGCGTGCTTACGGTATGCTTAGACAGCTCATCGCAGGCGCTTAAAACAGCGTTGGAGCTATGTGCGGTATATTGCGTATGGTTGGGCATTTTTCAGGTGGCGGAAAACTGCCGCTTGGTGGAAAAACTGTCTCAAATTCTTAAACCGCTTAATAAACGGCTGTACGGAAATATCAGCGAAGTAGCCGCAGGCTACGTATCGCTCAATCTTGCTTCCAATCTGTTGGGAGTAGGTAACGCCGCAACGCCGTCAGCCATATCTGCTATACGCGAAACGGAAAAAAGCGACACGTTATCCCGCGCGGGCGTAATGCTTTTCGTCGTAAATGCCACAAGCGTGCAGCTTTTGCCGACCACTGTTATAGGAATGCGCGCTTCACTTGGTTCGGCAAATCCTGCGGATATAATATTGCCCAACCTTGTAACAACCGCAATCACGTCGGTTATAGGCATCGCGCTTGTATTCGTCGCTTACGGCAGGGCAAAAAAATGAATTACGTCGTACCAGTACTTTTAATAACCGTTCTTATTTACGGACTGATAAAACGCGTCAACGTGTACGACGGCTTCGTATTGGGCGCTAAGAAATCTTTTGACCTGTCTTTGTCGATATTTCCGTATCTTGCCGCAACGTTTATTATGGTAAACTGCCTTAGAGCAAGCGGTCTGGATATTTATTTGGTACGGTTTCTTGCGCCGCCCTTTCAACTGGTGGGCGTGCCGACGGAAGTGGTACAGCTTATGCTGCTGCGTCCCTTTACCGGCAGCGGCAGTCTTGCCGTTCTTGCCGACGTGTACAAGCAGTACGGCGTAGACAGCTACGTAGGAAGGTGCGCTTCGTGCATTTTCGGCAGCAGCGAAACGGTGTTTTACGTGGCGAGCGTGTACTTTGCGGGAACAAAGGTTAAGCGTACCGGTTTTGCTATTCCTATCGCGTTGTTTTGCAATTTGGTCGGCGGCATAGCGGCGTGTCTGCTGTGCAGAGTTATGTAGCGTTACGCGTAGATTTGTTTCATAATAATACAATTTGCGACTATTGATTTCAAAAGAAGCGGTGTTAAACGTTGTAGCATAGCATATAGACCTTATTTTGGGGGTGCTACAATGAAACGCAGACTTTCTGCTAAAACGATATTTTTGTACGTAACCTACGTCGCCGTCTCCGTAAGTTCGGGCGGAGTGTTCGGCGGAGCGATTTCCTTCGGTTTGTTTGTGGGCGCGCTGTATTCGGCGAATCCTATAATCGCGTCCGTAGTATACTTGGCAAGCTCGGCGGCTTACGGGCTGGACAGTTTGCTGCAAGCAGGCGTGCGCGCGGCGGTAATGTTGCTGTTTTGGGGAATACATTTGCTTGCCAAGCGCAAGATAGGCAAACTCAATTTATTGCTGTATCTTGTCGTTGCCAACGTATTTTATTGCGTTTACAAATTTGTCGATTATTTCACTCTGTTCGACAGAATTTTATATTGCGTTGCGGGTATTGCGTTTGCTTACATCTCTATTTACGTTTTCCGCGCCGTGTTTGTTCGAGGGCTTTGCTACCGTCCTGCGTTAGACGAGCGGGTATGTATCGCGCTGTTTGCCGCGACGGTTTCATATTGCTTGTCGCAATTATCGTTTTGGGGAGTAGAACCCGTATACTGTGTCGCATCCTTTGCTATATTGTTTTGCAGCGTTTGTTTCGGCGAAGAAACGGCGCTGGTTTCGGCAATTTTGTTCGGCATGGGTAATATTTTGGCTACGGGTACATACGATTGCTGCGTATATTGCGTAATCGCTGCTTTGTCCGTTATCACCGTCAACAGGGTCAGTCGGTATCTTTCGTCCGTGGCGGTGCTGGTGGTGGACGTATTGATGACATATCTTATGGGACTTCACGGACAGGCGGAAATGCTCGGTATAGTGCCGTCCTTCGTTTCGGCGTTGGTTTTTGCGGTGATACCTACTTCTGTGTATAATTACGTACGCGATTACAGCTCCGGCAACGCCGACAGGTATCTCGGCAAAAGCGTTGCGAAAAAAATCGGCGATACGGTATCGCGCAGGCTGTACCGTTTGTCGGATATTTTTCTGTCTATGAAGAACGCCTTTTACACTATGTCGGCAGGACGGGTTACCGCCGAACAGGCGGAAGCGTCCATTGTTAAGCAATGTTCCGAGACGGTGTGCCGAGATTGCTCGGAGCGCTCCAAGTGTTGGCGGCAGGAATTGGTTTCTACCGAACAGAGCTTGCTAAAACTTACCTCCTGCGCGGTTAAACGCGGTAAGAGCACAATATTGGATGTTCCGCAGACGCTTTCCGTTAAGTGTGACAGGGTGTCGGCTATTTTGCAGGAAGTAAACGCCGAAGCGGCAAACTTCCGCGAATACGCCGAGCGTACGGAACAGTCGGATAACGGCAAGACTCTGCTTGGCGAACAAATGGGCGGCGTGTCCGATTTGCTTATGCGGCTTGCTTCCGACTGCAAAAACAATACCTTTTATAACCGCGACAAAGAAAAAGAGCTTGTGGAACGGTTGGTATTTCACAATATTATGTGCGTGGGCGCAACCGTAGCTCAGCAGGCGGACAAGCTGATGGTGGTGGCAACCGTTGCAAAAAAAGACGTGGACAATGCTGCTATAGAAAAAATCGTATCCGCCCTTGTAAAGCAGAATATGGCTGTGGATAAGGTGGAGAACACCGACAGTGTTTCGTGGGATAACGTGTATCTATCCGTCAAGCCGCGGTTTAACGTAACGTTCGGCGTAAGCTCGGTAGCCAAGGACGGCAACGAAATTTCCGGCGACACGCATTCCGTTTTGCGTACGGACAACGGCAAATGTATAGTAGCGCTGTGCGACGGTATGGGCAGCGGCGACAAGGCGGAGCAAATGTCGGCAACTTCTATAGGCTTGGTGGAAAGCTTTTACCGCGCAGGTTTCGATTCCGACGTTATACTCTCCTGCGTTAACAAATTGCTTACGACAAGCGGCAACGAAGTGTTTTGCGCGGTGGATATAGTGGCGATAGATTTGTACGACGGCTTGACGGATTTTATCAAGTTGGGCGCTTCGGTAGGGCTTGTCAAGTGTCAAGACAAGGTGGAAATCGTCGCCGGCAGTAGCCTGCCGCTTGGAGTTTTGGATGAGATGAAGCCGTCGGTTACTAAAAAGGCGTTAACCGTCGGCGACGTGATAGTGCTTATGTCCGACGGGGTAGCGGATTGCTTCAAGGATCCCGAAGCCATTGCGGGCGTTTTCTCCAACGTGTCGCTCAACGTTCCGCAAAGCATAGCGGAAGTGATTTTGAACAAGGCGTTGAAGCTTGTGGGCAACAAGGCGCGCGACGATATGACGGTGCTTGTGGCAAAGATATCCTAACGCGCATACAATGTAGCAAAAAACGCGGAGAAACCGATGACGAATTATTACATAGAAGACAGCGTAATCGTAGGCGATAACGTCGTAATAGAACCGTACGCCGTGGTACGCGGAAACACCGTTTTACGCGACGGGTGCGTTGTGGGAAGCTTCTCCTACGTTGTCGATTCCGTAATAGGCGAAAACACGGTCGTCAAGTCGTCGCGTATAGAGAGTAGCGAAGTAGGCGCGAACTGTACCGTAGGTCCAAACGCGCATTTGCGCGAGCATGCGTATGTCGGCGACGGCTGTCGAATAGGTAACTATGTGGAAGTAAAAAAGAGTACGCTTTGCGACGGGGTAAAGGCAAGTCATTTGTCTTATGTAGGCGACGCGTACGTAGGCAAGGGTACGAACATAGGCTGCGGCGTTATCTTCGTCAACTACGACGGCAAGGTTAAGCACAAAACGACGGTAGGGGACAATTGCTTCATAGGATGCAATTCTAATCTTGTCGCGCCGTTATATGTCGGTAACGATTGTTTTATAGCGTGCGGAACCACGGTGGATAAGGACGTGCCGGACGGAGCGTTTTCCATAGGGCGCAGCTATCTTACCGTTAAGGAAGGCAAAGCGCGCAAGTATTTGAAAAAATAAAAAATCCTGCCGATAACGGTTTGAGCGATAAAACAAGCTTATCCGTATCGGCAGGATTTGTATTTTTTAATTAAAATATCAATATGGCATCGTCAGAGAACCGATATTGGTAATGAGTTTGACCGTCTATTTCTACTTCTTTAATTGTAAATTCGCCTTGTTTGCCGTTTAATTGATAAACCACGTTTATCTGCGTTTGTCCGTTAACGGTTTCTTTTTTCAGTTGGTATCTTCCTTTTGCCGAGCCTTGAATAAACTCTAATTCGTATTCCGTTTCTTCTTTCGTTCCGTTTCGTTCCGTTTCGAATTCTACGGAAGTTTGTTCTACGAGTTTTCCGTCGGAGTATACGCTGTAAACGTATTCCGTTTCTTTTTCATTGTTTTCTTGCGAAACTTCCTGCTCCATTTGAATGTAGGAGTCTTTAACGTCTTTGTCTAAGTACGCTCTTATTCTAAGCTCGTTTTCCTGCTCGTCCTTTTCGCTTTCTTCGGTGCGTTCGCCTTCAAGATAGTAGTCTATGCCGTCTATTACCATAATCCCCGTAAGAGCGAATTCCTTTTCCGATTCTTCTTCGTCGGATTCGTCGTTGACTAGGGTTTCGGAATAATACATAGTGTAAGGAACGTTGTTGCCGTTAATATCCTTGCCCGTAATGGTCATAACCGTTGTAAAAGGATAATTAGGGTTGGTATTCTCGGCTGTAACGGTAGATACCAGTTCTTCGCCAAGGAAGCTGTCCAAAGCGGCAAAGTATTGGTTAAAGCGTTCGATGTTATCTTTAACGTCGGACGATTCGGAGCTTTCCGCAGTCATAACCTTAGTAGAAGCGGAAAGAGTGGCGATGGCGTTAACTGACACTCTGCTTCCCAGCAGCTTGGCTGTGGATACCGCTCCTATTCCGTAAACGTCGGTATTGGTTAAATGTATGGTTGTCGGAGTATTACCGCCGCGCAGCGTTATAGGTAAAACTATGGCAAGACATATTACAACGGCTATGGCGGCGGACAGCAATGCCTTAAATCCTTTTGCGCGTCTGACGCCGTTATCTTTTTCCGTCCGTTTGTCGGTAGTTTTTATGAGACCTTGCGATTGCGCAGTGAAAACCACCCGATCGAAAACGTTCGGCGTTCTATTGTCCGACTCCGTTTTTATTTCTTTTTCTATAAAGCGCTTTGTCATTTCTTTTTACCGCCTTTGTATGTAAACTGTTTGCGCATTTCGGCAATGGCATTGTTATATTTCCAAGTAACCGTAGATATAGGCATTTCGAGAACGGCTGCTATTTCTCGCCTTTTGTATCCGCATGCGGCAATCAGCATTAAAATAGTAAATTCGTCTTGGGGAAGCGTTTTTCTTGCCGCGTCTATAAGCAGTCCGTAATCGTCGGTTTCGGTAGAACCGAAAATAATCGGATTGGCGTCTTGGTCGTAGGTTACTTCCCGTCGGCGGTATTTTTTTAGGTTTAACGCTTCGTTCTTGGCTATGGTAAGTATCCATGCGGAAGCGTTTGTTCCTTGCTTGTATTGTGAAGCGTTTTTCAAAACTTTAATATATGTTGATTGCATAACGTCTTCGGCAAGAGAACGTTCGCGAAGTACGGACAGGGCAACGTAGTATACTCCTTTGCGCGTTGCGTCGTATATTTTTTCAAACGCATCGTAATCTCCGCTATTAAGTCGTTTTATCAATTTGTCAAGCACGCCTTTATCTCCTGTTAGGTAGTATCAGTATACAGAATAGCGTAGGTCTTGTCAAACGTCGTATTAACAATGCATTTACGCGGATAACGGCAAAGATTAAAATAATTTCGCTTGGGCGTAATGGCGGCGGACGCTACTATCTTATTCCGTTTCGCGTAAGTTATTGCCATTGGACAAACTGCGGCAGCAATAGGATTGCGTACCGCAGTAAATATTACGCTAACGTTCTGTTAAAGCAGTTTTTGCGTTTTTTGGTTATATTACTTGAACCGAATCATCATCGAACATGTATTGGTAATGTAATTGACCGTCTATTTCGACTTCTTTAATTGTAAATTCGCCTTGTTTGCCGTTTAATTGATAAACCACGTTTATCTGCGTTTGTCCGTTAACGGTTTCTTTTTTCAGTTGGTATCTTCCTTTTGCCGAGCCTTGAATAAACTCTAATTCGTATTCCGTTTCTTCTTTCGTTCCGTTTCGTTCCGTTTCGAATTCTACGGAAGTTTGTTCTACGAGTTTTCCGTCGGAGTATACGCTGTAAACGTATTCCGTTTCTTTTTCATTGTTTTCTTGCGAAACTTCCTGCTCCATTTGAATGTAGGAGTCTTTAACGTCTTTGTCTAAGTACGCTCTTATTCTAAGCTCGTTTTCCTGCTCGTCCTTTTCGCTTTCTTCGGTGCGTTCGCCTTCAAGATAGTAGTCTATGCCGTCTATTACCATAATCCCCGTAAGAGCGAATTCCTTTTCCGATTCTTCTTCGTCGGATTCGTCGTTGACTAGGGTTTCGGAATAATACATAGTGTAAGGAACGTTGTTGCCGTTAATATCCTTGCCCGTAATGGTCATAACCGTTGTAAAAGGATAATTAGGGTTGGTATTCTCGGCTGTAACGGTAGATACCAGTTCTTCGCCAAGGAAGCTGTCCAAAGCGGCAAAGTATTGGTTAAAGCGTTCGATGTTATCTTTAACGTCGGACGATTCGGAGCTTTCCGCAGTCATAACCTTAGTAGAAGCGGAAAGAGTGGCGATGGCGTTAACTGACACTCTGCTTCCCAGCAGCTTGGCTGTGGATACCGCTCCTATTCCGTAAACGTCGTCTGACGATAACGCGTCGTTGGTAATGTTACAAGCGCACAGCGACATGACTAAAACGGCTGTGAGCGTCATGCATACGAGAGTTATAATTTTTTTCATAGTATTTTTCTCCTTGTTGATTTAGAACTCTTATGTCCTTTCGCTATATACAACAACCGAGCAAGCAAAATTGTTGGTAAAAAAATAATTTTGTAAAAATAATAATCGAAAACATACCCGATTATATGGCATTCGTTTTTTTTTATAGGGCGCAGTTATCTTACCGTTAAGGAAGGTAAGGCGCGCAAGTATCTTAAACAGTAAATAAAAAAGCAGCGCTTTTGTTATGCGTTGCTCAATTGCTAGATTTTGGATAAATATCGGCAATAACGGTTATTTAACGTAAGCGACGGCGCGGAACAAAACTGCGCCGTTCTTTTCCACTTGTTCGCGCGGATAATCTTTGTAAAGCTGTTCAATCAGCTGTTCCTTTGTCCAGTCGCCGGGGTAGCCGAAGTACTCGACGTCCGTATAATAAATTTCGTCGGCTTGCCGTATTACGTCTTCGAAGGTCTCCCCGCGGAAAATTTCGGTTATCTTGTATGTGTCCATTGCAAATGGCAGTCCGTCTTCGTCGCATACCGTCATATCGAGATAGTCTCCCGCTTGCAGCTGCTTTAATTCGTCGCTGTCAACGCGCGCTTCGAACTTTTTTATCCAGTCGTTACCGTATTGCGAAGTGGGCGCTACAAGCTTGTACGTCTTGCCGTTGTCTTCTATAAGTGCGAAGTTAACGCCCGCGTCGGGATAACGTACGGCGTCGGGTTTGATCATACCGTCCATATACCCGCACATAATGTCGTAGCGTCCGTCGCGCCCGCGCTGATTGTACGCCATAGCTATTACCAACCCCCAGCCGCGGCAGGAAAACGCCGCCTTGCATCCGTTGTTAAGCACGGGGCAGCATCCGCTGTAATCTTGGTGGCTGTTTCCGCCGAATAGGTAGTTTTTGTCGCGGACTTCGTCCGCAACCGCTTGGTACACTTCGTCGGTGAGCGTACACGCGGGGAAGTATTCGCTGTCGTAATCCGTCCAGCCTACGACGAACAGTTTTTCTTTTTCCGTTTTGTTTTCTTTTGCCATTGTGTTCTCCGTAATGATTTGCGCAAGATACGCGCTTTTCGGCTTGCAGTGTTAAAGCCCTGTACAGCTAAGCCTTACGATACGCCGTCCAAATAAAACACGTTCGGTATATTTTGCCCGTTAAAAGTTTTTAACGCCATACGGTACATTGCCTTTGCGTGTATCCTGTCGTGCCAAATAAAGCGGCGCAGAACCTTTTTTACCGACCACGTTTCGTCGTAGCTGCCTTGTACGGGCGAGTTTGCTAAAAATTCGGGCTGCGTTTCCAGCAAACCGAATCCGCGTTTGCGGCATTCGAGAATATCCCCGTCGTTGTCGCACTGCACGCCTATTTCGCCGAAGTAGTAAGCGTTGACGTTTTTCGTGTGCACGTACATTTCCGCGGCGGTTAACGGAACGTCGCCGTAGAAGGTTTTTCTTGGTTGTAACGAGCTGACGTTTTTGTCGGGAACGGCGTTGTAGAGAGTTAGGAAATCCTTTGCCGATTTTAACGCGAGAGCTTTGAGCAGTTCGTATTCCTGCGCGGTCATAGGCGCGGTTTCGCATTGAAATATAGCGTCGCTGTCTGCGTCGCGTATATTCAGCGCAGACGTTTTCTCTTCCGTTACGTCTACGCAAGGCTTTCCGTCGTAAGGCAGCCCGCTCCACAAAGCGAACGACCGTATTTCTTTCGGCATTTTCGCCAGTGCCGCTTCGAGCGTTTCGCCGCGCGTATACGCCCCGAGAAAGTCGGTGGAATACAGTAGCGTATCGTCGCCGTTATGCTCCCACAGGCATTTTATTTTCATATGTTTCTCTCGATTTGTTTTTCTTTAATTATACGGATATTTGTATTCGATGTCAACGTCTTAACGCGTAACCGAATTGCGGTTAATAATAAAGCGGCAGGTTTTGCCGCAACAGGTTAAACCGTTGAAAGCAATGCCTACCGTATTAAAGTACCGACGTGATATTTTTCTTGATAGTCCGTTTGGGCGATTATTTCTTCGTTGGAAAAATCGTAACCCTTGGGCGCCGTTACCCAGACGACGCTGCCGTCGTGGCGGTGTATGACGGCTATTAAAATTCCGGTAAATTTCTTGATCGGTTTTTCCACGCCTAAAACGTAAGCGGTTGGATATTCTCCGTTATGTTTGTAATCGGGCGCAAAGCCGTAATTCAATTCGTGCGTATAGCCGTGTATCGGGTCTATTGAGCCAAGGGGTCTGTCTACGGTAACGTTTACGGGTTGTCCAATTTCGACCGTTTCGTCAGATTGCTCGGCTGTTTCGGGTTGTGCCGACGGAGCAGCCGCCGCGGCTTTGCTTTTCAGTCGGGCGTGATTGACGCAGACGAACGTTACGTATCCGATAAGCAGCGCGGCGCCCACAACAAGTAAGCCTATGCCCCAATTTCTTTCCGTAAGGTTTTGCGCCTTCGTAATGAGAATAGCTCCGCTTATTACCGCCGCGACAATGGCGAATAACGCTATAACGTACAGCGTCAGTATAATAACGATAGCCCATTTCGGCAAACGTTTGCGTTTTAATTCCTTTACGGATTCTTCGGCAAGCTCTATGGGTGCGCCAACGAGAATGGTAACCACGGGTTCCATTATTATTTCCAACAAGAATTCCAGCAGCCCTTCCAGCATGCGCGCGTCTCCTTTTTATGTCAGTTTATCATAATACGGTTTTCGTGTCAATACCGCGCGCAGCCGAATTGCAGTAAAAGGTTTTACAGTTCAACTTTATGTACAGACGTCGTTTCCATTTTGTTTTGTGTAGTTTGTTCCATTTGTAACTCCTTATGAATTGTCAAGCTTTTTAGAAATTTTTGCAAAGGAGTCAAGCGTTTTTAGAATATTTTTAGAAATTTTATTATAATTTACAAAACGGAATTTCTTGCAAAAAAATTGCGCGTAAGTCCGATTTCAGTTGGACTTACGCGCAATGCCATCACAATGCACTAGATATTATTATAGCATTTTTATAAAAATGCAGCTGTTCTTTACTCGACAACATACGAATAAAAACATTAGTTGTATATTAACTCTAAGCGTATTGGTGCAAAGAAAACGCACGCCACCACGGGTGAGAACGTGGCAGAAGACAGTACAACACGCGCCTGCGTTCGATTGTGGAAAACGTGTTGGAGAATGAATAAAAGTATAACATATACTACTCAAAACGGCGTATTATATATTAAAAAGGCTTAAACAAAGTGTTTTAAGCAACAAAATTTGACATTGAACCTTGACAAGTATAAAAATCATATGATAGAATATACTTGTCAATAGGGTGTGAGGGTAACACCATAAAAAGAAATCCCCGAATGATGTTGCCCTTGTCATATTACAAGGGCTATAGTTTTATATAAGATAAAAAATAGACGCAAAGAACCATTAATTTTATATTTTTATCAAGGGGGTGTGGAGTATGGTAAATAGTTATAAGGAAGTCCAAGAAATTGCGCTTCAAAAGTTAAGTGAATTTGAACAACAACATCTTGATAAAGATAACGCATTAGATATTGTTACGTTTGCAGAAAAACAGGGCTTCATTGTTCTTGAAATGCCATTAAGCGAATCCGGATTAATCATTATATCTGATAGTTTGCAAGAGAATTTTAAGACGAAGAAATTAATAATAATTAATGAAAGAGATTTCGCTTTAAGAAAGAGATTTACTATAGCACATGAATTAGGACATTATTTTTTGCGGTTGCAAGATGAAGAATTGCAAGGGAAGCACATTGCTCTTCGTAATGAAAAGTTAAATGGCATTTATAAATCTCAAGAAGAGAAGTATGCGGACTATTTTGCATCGATATTATTAATGCCAGGAAAAAAAGTTCTTAAATTGTATGAAGATCGTATTGATAGCGGAAAAAGCGTGCGTTTGTACGATATGGCTACAGCAATGAGCAAGGAATTTTTGGTCTCAAAGCCCGCCGCCGTTGTGCGTTTAAGACAATTGGGGATGTGCGAAAATGAATAATGATATCGATTTTCTATTAAATTACATATTATCGGCACGTCCCAAAAAAGTAACGGAATCCAAAATGGATTCAAAATCGCAAAGAGAAGCAAAAAAAGCAGAAGATTCTTATGACGGAATTGTTGAAGAATATCAGAAGCAATTAGAAAAAAGAAATAAGCAAAATAGGGCAATGAAGTGGGCTTTTTTTATTATCTCATTTGCGTGTTTGATTGCTACAATAGTACTTTGCTATATAATAATCATTAATTTGATACATAAGGATGGATTTGCAATAGAAACATTAGTGGCGATTTTAGGTAGTTTGGGCACATTTTTAACATCAATGTTATTGTTGCCTAAAATTATAGGAAAGTACCTTTATCCCCCGAATGAAGATGACAAGATGTTACAGTTTATAATCTCTATGCGTGATATAAAAAGAAGTGAACATGACGTTGATGAACAAATGAAACTTAAAAACGAATTAAATAATACAATGAATATGTCAGAGATTATTATTCCACAGACACAATCCAAACAATATAAAAGCAGATAGCAAACGCTACCTGCTTTTTTAATGCAAAGAACGCAGGGTATAACGTATTTAGAGAATTGACAATTCTTGTATTATTGTGTATACTCTTGCTATCAATTGTTTGGAGTTAAGTTATGATAAATACAGAAGAAACGATGTCGTTGTTTGAATTTGCTTTTTGTGGCGCTGATGGATTTAACGGAATGATTAAGTATTTAACTGAATTAGCCGAAGAAGAGCAATGGACACAAGGTGCAGAAGAAAACGGAGTTTTACATAAATATATTAAAGGAACATTTAGTCAATGTTATGCTCAAGGAAAAATTATGCATACAGAAGACGATATGTATTGTTGTTTTAATACAGGCTTATTGACACCAAATGGAAACGATATAGTTGCAATTTTTGAGCAAAATAATCGTTCAGGGGCACAACCGTGGAGATTAACAGGCTTTTTTGATGTAACACAGCGGGAGTTTATGAATAAATTTCTCGAAGTACCGCAATTAGCAACGTATATTAACAATTATGAAGAGTTATATTTTAATCCAACATATAAAATTGTGGTTAGTACAGATCACATATTGGATGATAACTGGGAAAGAATACATGAGGTAGTGCCATTAGATAAAAGTATTGTTAAAAGTCTTCTAACGGGAGTTATAGAAGAAACAAAAAAACGAATTAATCGTAATTTACGTTTGGTTGTTCCGCAGTATTATCGTAAACAAATAATGTATTTGATGCCTATTGATATCCCTATTTCAGATGAAAAGAAAGTTACTATGGCGTTAGCGGTAGAGTTGACTAAATCTAAGCAATATCGAGCAAATACGATTTTTACGAAAGAAATGGCATACGAAAAAGCGAGACTGCTAATGAAACCCGAATCAAATTGGTTAATATAAAGAAAAAATGCAACAGATGATACTGTTGCATTTTTAGTATATTCTCAAAAAGTTGTGTATTCCGATAGGATTTATAGTATTATTATACGCTACTTTGAAAATATGTCAACTAATTTGAATAAATAATGAAAAATTATTTCGTTTTTTTGCGAAACACAAAAAGTTTGGAAAGGCAACCACGGCGTGGTCGCCTTTTTTAATGCACAATGATGAAGCAGCATAAGGAAAGGGAGTCAGTCCCCTTTCTTCAACTCGTCAACCTGCTGTTGCAGTTCGTCGATTTGTGCTTGCAGGCGTTCCGCCTTAGTCGGGCGACGGGGCGTATTTTTACAAACAAGTACGATGCAAGCAATCAAAATCAGTGATATAGCACAAAAGATAACGACTTGTGGAACGTTAATATAACCTAACACAACAAAAGGATTGTCAAAGCCACTTCTGTCAAACTTTGTTCCAAATCCAACGCTCATAATTTTGTGTTGCTCTGAAAAGTAACAAAAATATCTATTGCTTAAATAACCCAAAGGGCAGATAAGGATATAGATTAAAAATAAAAGGCAACCTAATGCGATTGAGCCGAAGACAATCTGCTTTTTGTTTAATCGTTTCATAATCAAAATATACATTAAAAATCATTAAATGTCAATAAGGAGAAGAAAATATGGCATCTATTTTTCCGGCAAATAATGCGTGGATAACCCCACGTAGCAGCAGTTCAAAAATCACAACAAATAATTGTCAGATTATTACTAACCAAAAAATCGACCATATCAACAAAATACTAATCAACGCATCTACTATCTTAGCGAGCGGGAGCGTAAGTGGTACTATACGTTATGGCTTAAATGTAGGACTGTTTTCAATTACAAATAATGAAAGCGGTTTTATAAAAGAGTTAGATATTACTAAATACGTAGTAGAAAAAGCACTTTACGATACTTTAACGATAGCGCCACGCGCAACTGAAACTTACGGTGGATTATTTATTCAAAATACTTCGTATTACACTTCTAAGACCAATACTATCAATATTGTAGCAGAAAATATAAAAGGTGCTTGGGAAACATGGGGAATATCAGCATTTTCCACAATGATACAATCGGCGTTAAATGATGTTGAAGTCAAAAATAATGGGTTATGGGTTTATTATGGTGGAGAATTCCAGCGTGTCTTTACAAGTGGAGATTTTAGAAACGATTCAAAGAACAACCCCATGTCCGCCCAATTCCGTGTTTATTATTCCCCGCTCGGCGAATCGGTGAACTTAGAAACGGTCAAGACGAACCCGCAGCCGAACGAGTTCACAATTCCGTTCAGTCAGCAGCAGCCCATCGTCAACAACGTAACGTTGGGACGCGAGATGCAGTCGCTCACCAACCGTACAGGCTGCGAAACTAAGGAAGTCGTACGGACCTTTACGGACTTTCACGAGTTCCGCAAGCCCGGGGCGTTCTACCGCGAGAAAGACAAGAACGGCAAACCCACGGGCGACGTATGGCGGCTTACCAAAGTACAGTTGCAGATATTCTCGGACAGGCTGTTCCGCGTAATGGAAACGTGGTCGAAGAACTGGACGCTGCAAAGCCCCAACGTACCAATTAACCGCGAGTTCCGCAGCTGGAACATCCCCGCGGACATAGTGCAGCGTAACCTGCACTGGAACGACCACTGCTTCATAACCACCAAAGAAGACCTGACGCTCCCTAACGATACGCTGTTGGCAGAGAGAGCCAAGAAGCAGTTATTGTACCGCCTGTTCAACTACAACGGCTCGGAGTTGTTCCGCGAAGAGTGCAGCGTCGTGTGGTTCTATACGATTGACGGCAACACGCGCAAGGGCGCGGTGCTGTCCTGCTCGGCGTTCGGGTTCGGCAACTCGGTAGTTATAACCGGCAAGACGAAGGACAACCTGTCGGCAGGCGTACAGCGCGTAAAGAGCGACGACAAGGACGGCAATTACCAATTCTGCAAAGACGTGTACTACTGCAACGAAAACGGCAAGTTAGACAGAATGTGCATACAGGTGGCAAGCGGTTTATCTTCTAACAATACGGAAGCGTACTACGCATACCCCGAGTACTACGACGACGGAACGAAGAAACTCAACGGCATACCGACGGACGGCACAACGCTGTTCAAGCCCGACGAATCGTTCCGCATACGGAAAGACCCGTCGGAGCAGTTAAACTTTACATACCAACTGCACCTAACCACGGACAACCCGTACTTGGTAATAGGGGCGTCGTGGGCGGCAGATAACCCGTTGGTAAAGCCTGTGGCGGAAACGGGAACGTCGGTCAAGATTTGGTACATACGCAGCCTTATACCGGCAGGAGCAAAAGTAATGACGACCATAAACGGCGACGTTGCGCCCGAATCGGATACGACGGTATCCGTGGATACGGTAAACAACTCCATAAGCTTCACGTTTACTCAGCAATTAAAAGATATGGGCGTTTTAGGTATTTGTATAACGGACGAATACAACAACGTCCTACTCGGCTACAACAGTAACGAAGACGCGGAGTTTTACTTAAAGTTTACGCATTTTTACGACGCAATAAAAAAGGCGTTAAACCAAGCCGATTAAGCAGATAGCGGCAGCTACCTGCTTTTTTAATACAAAACTAAAAGGAGAGAAACAAAATGCAATCTAACAGATTGGTGGTAACGCTCGACGGGAATATGCAAATAGGGTTCGAGCGCGGCATACAGGAAGTTTACAAGAACAGCCACTTAATCAACGACTTTGTGGTGCGCCCGTCGTTTCTGCTGCAGCCCACGGAAACGCTGTGGGTTACGTTTCAGAACGCGGCAACAAACCCGACCGTAACGTTGAAGCCTACTTTGCTCGAACGCAGAACAACTGTTGCCAACAGCACTCGGCAGGTTGTGGACAACGACGTGTCGCAGATTACGCAATCGACGGACACTGGATACAAGTACTACTTGGTGCTTCCCGACGACGTTTTGATGAACGAAGGGGAATGGTACTTCTCGTTGGAAATACGCGAGATACCGGACGAATCGAAGCCCACGGCGTACACGGCAATCGACACCAGCGATATCGCTTCGTTCAATGTACACAACAGCCTTGCAGGCGTAGGAACGGGCGGAAGCACGCCCACGGACCTTGACATTGCAGAGTTATACAAAAGTGTTGCCGGTTGGGTGGACAATATTCTGCAAAACGGGCTTGCTCCGTACATAGGCGAAAACGGCAACTGGTTCGAGTTCAACAAGGAGCAAAACGCGTTCGTGGATACGGGACGACCTGCAACGGGACCGACGGGGACGAAGATATTTTATTTGTCTCAGGGCTACATTGCCGACCCGTGGTCGACGGATGTAAGGTTTGTGCAGCCGCAAGCGCAGTTCCCCGTGCGCGTAAACGACTACTTAATAGACAAATACGGCAACTTCGGCATTATAACCAGCTTGGGGACGTATACCGTGTTCTTCCAGCTATTGTTCAACTACAAGGGCGACGCGGGCATAGGCATTTACCAAACGGCGCAGGAGTCTACTCCGAGTACTACGGCGTTAACGCTTGCGGGCATTAAGGTTCCTTCCGGACGAAAACTGCAAACGGGGGACTTGGTAATAGCTAATCCCACTAATAGCTATTTATACCGCATTACTTCTGTGTCAACTAATCAAGGACTGGTGTTTGTAGAATACTTGCTCACTCTTCGCGGAAATGTAGGTCCTACGGGAGAAAACGGTTCTACTTTGTTTTTTTCGGCGCAGGACGTCGCGGAAACGGGGCTGACGGAAATAGACACGTCAACGCTTACGCCGTCGGCAAGGATTCCCGCGGTTGGGGATTTTGTTATAGGCAGTAACTCCCGACTGGGATACGTTACGGCGGTTAACGCCGACGAGCAAAAAGCCACGGTGGAGTTTTTGGCGAATCTCAAGGGCGAACGCGGAGAGCAGGGACCGCAAGGTATTCAAGGAGAGAAGGGCGAAAAGGGAGATAACGGCACTTCGTTTAGAATTGTGGGGACGGTTAATACCGCGGCGGAATTGCCGCCCGTAGCCACGACGGAGCTTGGAACTGCCTACTTCGTCGGAGCGACATCACCCCGAGAAGTCTACTCGCTTGTGGAAAACCAAAGTGGCGAGCGGATATGGCAAAACGAAGGTACACTTCAAGGACCGCAAGGTCCGCCCGGCGAAAGTAAAGCCACTTCCGAAGTCACATGGACGTGGCCGGGGGAAATTACAAGAACAATTAAATTGCAAAAAGGATATATGGTTCATATTAAGTTTCTTGCGTATAGCACTTCAAGCGGAAGATATGCGACTATAACTGTTGGCGATGCAGTGCCTACGCGTTTGACTCGGGATGGGCTGTATGAGGTTTATTATAAGCTTTATGATGCCTATCAAGAAACATATCTCGCATACGTAAACACTATTAACGGTAATAGCATAAGTCCTTCGAACAATGCAAATCGAGTGGGTGATGCTTCGCTCAACGAAATAGACATTGTGATTGAAGCGCAGTACAGCACCCAGTTAAATAACATGATGATAGAAGTTGTCCCGCTTCAATAGTCTAATTATGCAAAAGTATTAAATAGAAGAAATCAAAATAAGGAGAAATACTAATGAATGAATCAATCAACTCGTGGCTGACGGTAGCCGCGGACGAATGTCAAACGCTGGTAATGTATGCGGGTCTGCTTGCAGGCGTAAAGGACAAGGAACAATTAAAGGAAATTATGGGCGACGAGTTCAATCACGCGCTAATAGCGTTGTTTACCGCGGCGAAAGAGCTTGACGTAACCGTTGCGTCCGACGGCATAGAAGAAGCTATGTCGGGCGTTAAGTTCGAAGGAGAGAGCAATGCAGATTAACCTAAAACTTCGGGCGGTAACCGCCTATTGCTCGCCGTGTAAAGCAATACTGGCGGACAACGAAGATATAACTATAAACGTATTGGACAGGGGACAGCTCAAAGAAAGAGTTGTCCTTTTGTGTAACGGCAAAACGTACGTTGCCGATGAAAACAAGACAATCACGCTGCCGCGCGGAGAACTGAGCGGCGTGAACGTCTTGGAGCTGACCGAACGCGAAGCGGATACGGACAAGGTTCTTAAACGCTTTGTGGTGGAGAACCTGTACGTCATACCGAGAGCGGGAGATAACGGCAACCGCCTGCTTGCCGAACGCAAGTTCTACGAAGAAACGTTTGAGACGTTGCTTAACCAAGTCAACACTCTAAGCGCGCGGCAGGCGGAACTGGAAAAAAGGCAAGCCGACCTTGAAAACGGCAAATATACAATGTTCAAATTTAGGGGGAAGGAACAATGAAAAAACAAGTAGCGGCAACGTTCAGAACGATACTTATAGTATTAGCCGTAGTATTGCTAATAATTACGGCGGTATTGTATTTTGTGGACACGCCCGTGGTGGAAGAAGGGCAGGAGCCTACGACGGCGCAGAAGATAATTCTGACGGGCAAAAAATATTTATCCGAAATTTTATTGGCATTAGGCGTATCGGGCGTAACGCTTATAGCGGCGTTTACAAATTAATATATAACAGCGCGAACCGAACGGCTGCGCAGAGCAATACAACAGCGGCAGACGTTGCGGACTTAAAACGGGACAACGCCGAATTGCGCGCGGAGAACCGCAAACAATACGAATTGATTATGCGGCTTATGAAAAAACAGGACATATTTAGCAATGCGGTTTTGACGACTTTTTCGCTGTCGGAGCTGCCGCGTTCGTTACGAGAGCAGCTGCATAACGCTATGACGGAATATAACGGCGTTAGCAAGGCGAAAGAAATTGTTGAACAAGTAGCAGACGAACCGAAGAACGCCGACGAGAGCGAAGAACAGCCCGTCGTAGCGGAAGATACGCCTGTTAAAGAACCGACAGACGACGACAAGAGCGATACGCCCGTTTATTTGTGAGGTACTCTATGGAAAAGACGAAGAAAACGAGAAAACCGTTAACGCCGGGGCAAAAGCATTGGCTGTCGCTGATAGGCGCATACCTTGCCAGCGTCGGCGTGCCTATAATGACGTGCGTTTTCGTGTTTCCCACTCAGATAGTGGAAGAAACGCGAATGACTGTGGGCGCGTCGCTTATAATTACCGCAATCATTTCCGTGTCGGTGTTCCGCAATAAGTTGAAGAAGCTGTTCGAGAACTATACGGTAATAATGGCTTGGGGAGTGGTGTTTTTGCTGGCAATGCTTTTGGACCAATTCGTGTACGAGATGAAGATAATATCTCTTGTGGGACTTGGCGCGAACATTGCCGCGACGCCGCTGTTTAAGATATCCGAAACGAACGGCGAGATAGCAAAGGCGATAAAGCTCAAAAAGCAGGAGTTGAAGATTGACGAAGGCGTAGGAGAAACGAAATGAAAACAGATTTATTTGAATTATTAAAGAAACTTGCTCGACCGTTAATAACGTTCGGGGTAATAATTATCTTGTCTATTATGGCAAGCGCGACCATATGTCTTACATTGGGAGCGGGCGATATAAAAACGTGGGTAAAATTCGGTGTCGGATTTTTGCTGCAACTTACAATGATTTTATTGTGGTTACCTTCCGGTAAAGAACGTGGCAAGGAAAACGAAACGTATAAACGCAATAAAGCATTGGCGAATCAAAAGATATCTAAAATATCCACGTCGCAGTATTTTTCGCCATTAGATAAATTCTGTGAATTTGCGTATAATCAGAACTTGCGCAACTATGTTGCTGCGCGAGTAGATTGTCGGCAGGTGGACTATAAAAGATACATGCAGGATAAAGAATATGCCGAACATTTAAGCCCGGAAATATTAAACAATATACATAAGCTTGAAAAGAAGGCGTTAAAACGAGTAAGACCGATAAAGTCTACAGAAATAACAAGCAATTCCAGTATAGACTTGGTTTATGACGTGTGGGATCACACGAAAAGCAAGGAGCGTATGTCTATAATGTTCAAAATAGTGCCGACGTTTATAATGGCGTTTGTTGGCGCGAGTATAAGTTTTATGATGGAACCGTTCTCTTGGAGTACCGTTGCGTTGTTGATATATTGGATAGTTACAATAGGAACGACAATAGTATTCAGCATAAAGACGGGCTACGACTTGGTAACGATTTCCGAAAACGATTACGCACTGAGAGTAATAGACTTTATAGAGCGATTTGAAGGTTGGATAAAGGACAATGGCATTGTGATAGAGCCATCAACGACGGATATTGAATAGTAATTGAGTATAAAAGTTGGTACAAAAAACAAGAAAGTTGGTACATAGTTTTTGCAAAATAAAACAAAAAATGTACCAACTTTGTACCAACAAAAGAAAAAACCACAATATCTTGTGGTTTTTAATGAGTTTAACCACAATATATTGTGGTTGGTGGGGAGTACAGGGCTCGAACCTGTGACCCCCTGCTTGTAAGGCAGATGCTCTCCCAACTGAGCTAACTCCCCATTGGTGACTCCTACGAGAATCGAACTCGTGTTACCGCCGTGAAAGGGCGATGTCTTAACCGCTTGACCAAGGAGCCGTATTTTGGTAGCGGCGGTCGGATTCGAACCAACGACCTGCCGGGTATGAACCGGCCGCTATAACCATCTAAGCTACGCCGCCATATTGCTTTTCCCAACATTCGAAGTTTCAATTCGCCTCTACTCTGTCAAAAGCCTAATTATCATATCAAAAAAATAAACGGTTGTCAACAAAATTGACAATGTTTCCATTAAAGTTTTTACTAATACGGCTTTGCGCCGTTCGCCCGTTCGCGTCGCGTTTCCCGCGCAAAAGTTCACAGCGTCATCTTCAATTTTTTGCAAAACCACGTATACGTCTTGCCGCGGGAAGAACAGTTGGAAAACAGAAAAAATCGACGTGGAAGAAAGCGAACTCGGCAAATTGAAGGAAGGCTCGTTTACGGTAGTGGGCGACGGCGCGTATCGTCTTTGCTATAAACTGCTATTCGTAAAGCCGATGTCACCCCTTGCTCCGCGTATCATAACTTTGTGTTGGATTAAAACCGCCGCGTTCCGTAAACGGCGGGCGAAAGCGCGCGTCCAAAATATTTTCAATAAAATTTTTCGTTATTTACGCAAAAAATCGTCTAAAAGTAAAATTTGACTATTGACTGTCGCTTTGCGCGGTGTTAAAATATACAAGCGAAATACTCTGCAAATTTTTTTGCAATTGTAAATTATTTCGCTATAACGGAGAAAAAATGAAGAAGTTATTATTGGTATTTCTTATGTGCGTCTTAGCACTGTCGCTGTGCTTGGCGGCGTGTAATCCGCAGGACGATTATTTCGACACAAGCAAGTACGAAGTCGACATGGATATCGGCGTAAATACGGGCGTATTGGAAGATTACGAATTGCCCCGCGAAGAAGGCTGCCGTCAATTGGTCGTATATTGGCGTGAAACGGCGCATTCCTACAAGGATAACGACCTGTGGCTGTGGCACGACCTTGCCGAAGGACGCGCGTACGAATTTCACCCCTGCGCGTACGGGGCAAAAGCGGTTGTCAACGTTCCGCAGGAGATCGAGCAAGTCGGTTTTATTCTGCGTAAAAACGCTACTACGCACGGAGAAACTTGGGGCGTTGCCGATAAAGTATACGATAACGACCGTACAATAACCTTGACGGGCGATGTTACGGAAATTTATCTTACAGGCGTTAATCCTTATAAATTCGAAAGTAACGACGGCGGGCAGACGCTTACTATGGTTAAACAGATAGAAAAGGTTACAATAAGCGAGCTTAACGAGATTAGTTTTACCGTCATTCCGGCAACCAAGTTTTCGCGCAAGGCGGATATAAAGGTATACTGCGACGGACAAAAGGTGGCGGTTTCGTCGCTGCTGACTAAAAACAAAACTGCCGAAACTGGCACCGTTCGTCTGCGTAAGGAAGTGGATTTGAATAAGATTTATGCGGTGGAAATTGCGGGCTTCGGCAAAATGGAAGCGCTCCCGTACGAAGTGTTTAACAGCAAAAGCTTCGGCGACCGCTACAATTACGACGGTGAATTGGGCGCAATTATAGACGGGCATTCCGCAACCTTCAAGGTGTGGGCGCCCACGGCAAAAAACGTAGTGCTTAATTTGTACGAATCGGGCGACGGCGGTTCTCCTTACAATTACGTAGATATGGTTCTCGGAGACAGGGGCGTGTGGAGCTGCAATGCGGACGACGTAACGGGCAAGTACTACACGTACACGGTGGAAACCGCCGCGGGCGTGCAGGAAGCGGTCGATCCCTACGCGCGCAGCACGGGTGTCAACGGCAATCGCGGTATGGTGTTGGATCTCGCTACTACCAATCCCGCAGGCTTCGACTGGGAAAATTATATCGATACGGTCGACGCTTATACGCAAGCCGTTATTTGGGAAACGCACGTGCGCGATTTCAGCAATCAAATTGCGTCGTCGCAGTACAAGGGTAAATATCTTGCGTTTACCGAAACGGGGCTTACCAATTCACACGGTATACCCGTCGGCGTCGATTACGTCAAAAATCTCGGTGCTACGCATATTCATTTACTGCCTGTATTCGACTATAAAACGGTAGACGAAACTAAATTAAGTACGGCTCAGTTCAACTGGGGCTACGACCCGCAAAACTACAACTCGCCGGAAGGCAGCTATTCCACCGACCCGTATCACGGCGAAGTGCGCGTGCGCGAGTTCAAGCAAATGGTGCAGTCGCTTCACGCCAACGGCTTGGGCGTAATAATGGACGTGGTGTACAATCACACTGCGGACGCCAACAGCAATTTTAATAAAATCGTACCGAATTACTACTATCGTTATAATAACGACGGGTCTAACTCCAACGGGTCGGGCTGCGGCAACGATACCGCATCCGAACGCTATATGTATCGCAAATTTATGGTGGACAGCGTAAGCTATTGGGCGAGAGAATACAAAATCGACGGCTTCCGCTTTGATCTTATGGGTTTGCACGACGTAGAAACAATGCAGGCTATCGAGCAGGCCGTTCACGCAATAAACCCCAAAGCAATAATTTACGGCGAAGCGTGGACGATGAGCACGGCAACGGACGCCAAGCTTGCTACGCAAAAAAATATTTCCGCAGTTACCGCAACGCAGGGCTCGGCGGGAGCGGTGGCGGTATTCAACGACGTAATACGCGACGGTTTGCGCGGAAGCGTATTCAGTGCAACCGAAGCGGGATTTTTGGGTAACTCGTCCCTAAACGTATCAAAGGTAACCGCAAGCCTTGCCGGATGCGAAACGGCAAGCGAAGGTTGGTCGGTAACCGACGGCGCGGTTATAAATTATATTTCCGCTCACGATAATCACACGCTGTGGGACAAGTTGATATTGTCTACCGGCGGGTCTACGCTTCAAGAGCGATTGGCGATGAACCGTATGGGTGCGGCGATAGTTATGCTCAGCAAGGGAACGCCCTTTATGCAGTCCGGCGAAGAAATGCTTCGTACCAAACATATTGCAGGAAATAAATACGACGACAACAGCTATAAATCAAGCGACGCTATAAATAATCTCAAATGGGAAGCCTTGACGGAAACGAGCGATGAATACGCTATGATGAATTATTATAAGGGGCTCATCGAGATGCGTAAGAGCAGCGCGGTTTTAACTGCGAAAAACGGCGTGGCTATTACAAGCAAAGTCGACAAAGATGTGATTATCGTTACGTTCGACGGCGGAACGGCGGGTAAAGTTATCGCCGTAATCAACAATTCTTCGCGCGATTACAGTTGTACCTTGCCGCAAGGCAATTGGTCGTTGGTGGCAAACGGAACGCAAGCGGGTTCTGCAGAAATTCAGGCTGTCAACGGCGCGGTTACGGTAGAAGCTCGGGCAGTATTCGTATATTTCAGCAAATAAATCAAACGCGTCGGGCACCCTTATAAGTTTTCTGTATGTCAAACGTAAAATTTATGTATAATAAATTTCGAAATACGTCTTGACATTTCAAAAATAGGTGGTATACTGTATTAGGTTTACAAATAGTTGTTTTCAACCGCATAGAACGGTTGAATCTCTCTCTTCTTCATAACGGAAAAAGACGACAAGCTCGTCTTTTTCTTTTATTATATTGTACACGAATCAACTTAACGCACATTACACAACTCATCGCGTGATACGATGTAATAGCGAATAATTGATAGCAGTTAGTTGTAGATAAACGCAGTTAATAGTTGTTCGTGTGCTATAATAGACAATAGCCGTACAACTTGAAGTAATCGGGTGGCGCTTGCATGCATTAGAGTGCCGCGAGTTTGACGGCATTATGGTGTATTGCGCGCCGTGTCGGCGCGCAATATATTTTGATGTATTTATAATATCGGTAATAATTATCGAACTCCGCGCGCTGCGACAAAATTATGTATAATACCGTATTTTTGTTTGTTTAATTTATCTGTTTGCACAATATCATAACGTACAAAGGCGGTTTTGCTTCGCTTATAGCCGCTAATGTCAACCGCTACTGTAAGCACCGACTGTCAAAGCGATAATTTTCGTATAACTCTGTTATTTATGACAGACAGAGTATTATGATTGGCATACTATATATTGTGTCAAAAGCAAAAAAATAACACAATATATTGTGTTTGAACTGTTGACAAAGGCATATCTTGTATTATACAATATGTAAGCACATCGCCGAGCGCAAAGTTTTGCGTCGCGGCAACAAATGAAAAATTACGGAGGCTCAAAATGTATCGGGTAAGAAAAAGAGACGGTCAAATTATCGATTTCAATCTTTCCAAAATCACCAAGGCAATCACGGCGGCGTTCGAAGGTCAAAACAAGCCCTATAACCAAGACGTTATCGACTTGTTGGCGCTCAAAGTAACGTCTGACTTTATGGATAAGGTCTGCGACGGCGTAGTATCCGTCGAAGATATCCAGGACAGCGTGGAAACCGTGCTTATTCAAGCGGGTTACGTCGAAGTTGCCAAAGCGTACATTTTGTACCGTAAAAAGCACGAAAACGTCCGTAAAGCCGGCGAGACGATATTGGATTACAAAAGCGTAGTAGACAACTATCTCAAAATCGCCGATTGGCGGGTTAAGGAAAACAGTACGGTTACATATTCCGTAGGCGGGCTTATCCTGTCCAACAGCGGCGCTATTACGGCCAACTATTGGCTGTCGGAAGTATACGACGAAGAAATCGCCGAAGCGCACCGTACGGCGGCTATTCACCTTCACGATTTATCCATGCTCACGGGCTACTGCGCGGGCTGGTCGTTAAAGCAGCTTATACAAGAAGGCTTGGGCGGCGTTCCGGGCAAAATCACGTCCGCTCCCGCAAAGCACCTTGCTACGCTTTGCAACCAAATGGTCAACTTTTTGGGAATTATGCAAAACGAATGGGCGGGCGCGCAGGCGTTCAGCTCCTTCGACACCTATCTCGCCCCCTTTGTCAAGGCGGATAACCTTAGCTACGACCAAGTTAAAAAGTGCATCGAATCCTTTGTTTACGGCGTAAATACTCCTTCCCGTTGGGGTACGCAGGCTCCGTTTTCCAATATTACGTTGGATTGGACCGTTCCCAACGACCTTGCAAACCTTCATTGTATTATAGGCGGCAAGGAAACGGACTTCTGCTACAAGGACTGCAAGAAGGAAATGGATATGGTAAACAAAGCCTTTATCGAAACGATGATCGAAGGCGATTACAACGGACGCGGCTTCCAATACCCTATTCCTACCTACTCCATAACCAAGGATTTCGATTGGAGCGAAACGGAAAACAACAAACTGCTTTTCGAAATGACGGCGAAATACGGCACTCCGTATTTTTCAAATTATATCAACAGCGACATGCAGCCGAGCGACGTACGCAGTATGTGCTGCCGTCTTCGTTTGGATTTGCGCGAACTGCGCAAGAAGTCCGGCGGTTTCTTCGGAAGCGGCGAAAGTACGGGTTCGGTGGGCGTTGTTACCATCAATATGCCGCGTATAGCTTACTTGTCCAAAAACGAAAAGGAATTTTACGAAAGATTGGACAAGATGATGGATATTTCTGCCCGCTCGTTAAAAATCAAGCGTACAACCATTACCAAGCTAATGGAAGCGGGTCTGTACCCTTATACTAAGCGGTATCTCGGCAACTTCGACAATCACTTTTCTACAATAGGCTTGGTAGGTATGAACGAAGCTTGCCTAAACGCCAGTTGGTTGGCTTGCGATATGACGGACGCTCGCGCTCAGTCGTTTACCAAGGACGTGCTTAATCATATGCGCGAAAGGCTGTCCGACTATCAGGAGAAGTACGGCGACTTGTACAATCTCGAAGCCACTCCCGCCGAAAGCACGGCATACCGTTTGGCAAAGCACGACATGAAGTTGTACCCCGGTATGATTTTCGCCAGCAAGAAGGGCGAAACGCCTTACTACACTAACAGCTCGCATTTGCCCGTAAGCTTTACCAGCGACGTGTTCGACGCATTGGATATTCAGGACGAATTGCAGACGCTGTACACGTCGGGTACGGTATTCCACGCATTCTTGGGCGAGCGTTTGCCCAATTGGAAGTCGGCGATGAAGCTTGTAAGAAAAATTGCGGAAAACTACCGTTTACCTTATTATACAATGTCGCCTACGTACTCGGTTTGCCCCGAACACGGTTATATCAAGGGCGAAGCATACGAGTGTCCGCATTGTCACGGCAAAACGGAAGTTTACAGCCGTATTACAGGCTATTACCGTCCCGTTCAAAACTGGAACGACGGCAAAGCTCAGGAATGGAAAGAGCGTAAGGAGTATACTCCCGATACAAGCGTGTTAAAAAAGTGCTTGGTAGCTCAGGAAACGGAAGAAGTCAAGGCTCCCGTATGCGTGTTAAAGCCCATGCTGTTCGTTCAAAACAACTGTCCCAACTGCAAAATGGCGGAATTGATGCTCAACAAGGCAAATATGGAATTCGAAGAGATTAACGCTATGGAACAAGCGGATTTGTCCAAGAAGTTCGATATTAAGCTTACGCCTACGTTGATTGTTGCCGACGGCGACAGCTATTCGGTATACGAAAACGCGTCCAACGTCCGCAAATATATCGAAACGGTTAAATAGGCGCAGTATGTACGACGTTATAGTAATAGGCGGTGGACCTGCGGGTATGACTGCGGCGTTGTACGCCAAGCGCGCCGGCAAAAGCGTAATGATGCTGGAAAGCGACGCTTTCGGCGGACAAATCGCCACGGCTCCCCGAGTGGAGAATTTTCCGTCCGTCAACGAAATTGCAGGCGCAAGACTTGCCGACAATATGTTCGAGCAGGCTCTCTCTCACGGGGTAGAGTTCGATATGGGGCGCGCTTCGGTGGAAACGGCAGAGCGCGGTTTTACAGTCAAGACGGAATACGCTTCGTATTTCGCCAAGGCGGTGGTGTTGGCTACGGGCGTATCGCACAAGAAGCTCGGCGTTCCGTCGGAAGAAAAGCTTGCGGGCAAGGGCGTGTGCTACTGCGCCGTATGCGACGGCGCGTTCTACAAGGATAAGTCGGTGTGCGTTGTCGGCGACGGCAACTCCGCGGCGCAATACGCGTTGTTTTTGGCGGAGCTGTGCAGGGAAGTCCGTTTGCTTACGTTGTTCGACAAGCTGTTTTGCGACCGCGAGTTGACAGACCGAATTGCAGCCAACGGTAAGATTGAGTGGATAAAAAACGTAAGCGTGCAGGACGTAGTGGGCGACGAGCGGGTGCAAGGCATAGCTTATCAAGACGACGACGGCGCGATAACCTACTTGGACTGCGACGCCGTATTCGTGGCGATAGGACAGGAACCACATAACGAGCAGTTTGCGGAATTGGTAAAGTTAGACGGCAAGGGCTATATCATTGCGGGCGAAGATTGCGTAACAAGCTGTTCGGGCGTGTTCGCCGCAGGCGACTGCCGTACCAAAAGGATTCGCCAGTGTGCAACGGCGGTGGGCGACGGCGCGGTCGCAGGCTTTTCTGCGGCAATGTACGCCGACAAAAACGCCTGATTGTAATACGTATTTAATAAAAAACGGCCGCATATCGTTTGATATGCGGCCGTTCTCTTTTTATTTCCGTTGGTCAGTTTATTTTTATTATTTTTGATTTCAATATCAAATCTTCCGGGTTTATGTCCGCAAGGGAACGATCCAGCGAGTCGAAGTTTAGCGCGTCTCCCAACAAAGCATCGATGTTTACGGTATTGGTAACTAACAGATTGATTGCCGACGAGTAATTGCCCGCGCCGTTGTATACGCCGAAGATTTTAAGGTGCTTTTCGCATATTTGCGCCACCGACAATTTACTGTCCTTGCTGGAATATCCCGCAAGGCATATGTTGGCGTTTACAGCCGCCGCGTCGTATACGTCTTGCATCTTGAAGTCGGAATCGGAAAAGAATACCAATTCGCTGCACATTCTGCCGCCCGTTATCATCATAATTTCGTGTTCAACGTCTGTTTTTTCAGGGTTAAAGCAGTAGAATATGCCCATATCGCGCGCCATATCCAACAGTGCGTCGACATTGCTTATAAATACCGGCACCGCTTGATAGTAGGCAACAAGCTGAGCGAGTATCAATCCGGTTTTGGTGGAAGCGAATATCGCTATGTGTCTGCCTTTTTCCAAATTCAGCGCGTCTACTACGTTTAGACAAAACGCTACGTAAGAAACGAACAAGGCTCTGTCCGTCGTAAGGTTGTCGGGCAGCTTGTGTATCAGGGTGTACGGAAGATCGATAAAGTTTTGCAGCAGACCGTTGCAGTTGTGCCCCAACTCTTGCATATTTGAACAGCTTTGGTAATCGCCTTCCTTACATTCGGTGCAAGCGTCGCAGGGGATATACGGCTCTATAACCACTCTGTCCATTTTTTGTAACAGCGAATTGGTTTTGTCGCCCGTATCCGATACTACGCCCACGGCGTTTCTTCCGAAAACAAACGGGTAAGTGCGCTTCGACGCGCCTGTATAAATAGCGAAGTCCGACGAAGACAGCAGGACTTCTTCTATTTTTACCTTAACCTTGTTTTCCGTAAGAGCTGTCGGACTGAATTCTTGCAATCTCAGCTTGCGCGGTTCGTCCAAAATCCAGGCTTTCATATAACCTCCGATTCGAGTAATTGCTTAACGGTTGCATAACTGTTGGTTCGTTATAATACGCGCGGTATTATCGTTTGATAAACGTTTGCGAATTGCGGTTAAGCGATTATCGGTTATATTATATCATTTTATTTGAAAAAAATCTACCCTTTTTTATAAATCTGAAATTCGCCGCACGTTTAGGCGTTGACACGATGAAATTCTGAGTATACAATATATAACGAATAACGCCTATTTCGGCGTAATTTGCGCGGCGTTGCGTAATAAAGTTTAAGCGGGGTAAAAAAATGAAAATTCAGTATTTGGGACACGCTTGTTTCAGGCTGATAAGCGATATGGGTACAACCTTGGTGTGCGACCCATTCAACGGCGAAACGGTAGGTTATTGTATGCCGCGCGTCCGCGCAGACGTTGTAACTGTATCTCATCATCACGACGATCACGATTGCGTCGATGAAGTTTGCGGTTCTCCCGCGCAAATAGACTGCGAAGTTACGTGCTGCGCGGACGATGTGACGGTTAGCAGTCTGCCCACCTTCCACGACGAAGTAAAGGGCGCAAAACGCGGCAGTAATCTCGTTTTTTGTTTCGAAATAGACGGCTTAAAGGTCGTTCATATGGGAGACGTCGGACTTTTCGATGAGAATATCGTCGGCAGAATCGCGAATTGCGACATTTTGATGCTTCCCGTAGGCGGAACGTATACGGTAGACGCGCAAACCGCAAAGAAATATGTAGACGCGGCAAATCCCAATATCGTATTGCCAATGCATTACAAATGCGACGGGTGTACGCTTGATATTGCGCCGGTTAACGATTTCGTAAATCTTTTCAATCCCGACGACGTGCAATTCGACGTATCGGACAGCTTGGTAATTCAAGACGTTCCGGAAAACGCGCGTACCAAGGTCGTTGTTTTGCGGCGATACGTAGATTAGCCCTTTGTACTGTTAAGCTGCGGTATGCTGGCACTGTGTGTCCAACAGCTATTTACAAACGCTATGCCGTCATTCAAGCAGTTTATTTAGCAGCTATTTAGAATAGTATTCACAAATTATCCAACGCAAAAGCGGTGGGTTTTTTTATGTTTAGTTTACAGTCACTTAACTGTTAAGTGAACAGATTGATTTTCTTTTCATTATTTAATTTTGGTATTGACAAGCCGATATGGGGGGGGGGTATACTTTCAATATACTTAACGGTTAATCAAAGCCGTAAAAAATAAGGAGGAAACTATGAAGAAAACACTACTGGCAGTTGTTTTGTTGCTGTGTTTGATTCTTTCTGTCGCGCTTGCGGCGTGTCAACAGGAAGTAACGCTTACGCTGTACGATACCGACGGCACAACTGTACTGCACGAAATTAAAGTCAAAAAGGGCGGTACTGCAACCAAACCCGCCAATCCTACAAAGGACAACATGACCTTTAAGGGTTGGTTCATTACGCCCACTAATGCGAAGGAATTCGACTTCACCAAGCCTCTCGAGGAGGACGCCGCGGCGTACGCTCAATGGCAAAGCGCGGACTATCAAGATTCCCGCGACTGGGTGCTTGTAGGCACGCTTACAAGCTGGAAAGCGCAGGAAGGATTTCACTTTACCAAAACTGCGGACAAAGGCAACGAATATACTTTAACTGTAGACGTTGATTTGGGCGACGAGTTCAAATGCACGGTATTAAACGCCGACGGCACGTTAGATTATAACAATCCAACCGGCGCGAACGTCGGCTTCGGCTTGCTTAAAGATGCGGGAGAAAACTTTGCAACAGGCGGCGGCTTGGGCGATTCTCCCAAAAACATAGTTTGCTCGGTTGCGGGCAATTATACCTTCACTCTTAAGACCGATCCCGAAAACGCCAACAACGAGCTTTCCGTAAAACGCAACGGCGACATGATCGGCGGCAATAAGCCTACGGGTGCGATAACTACCTACTATCTCAAAGGCAATATGGTTACCGACTGGAAGGACTTTATCGGCAGCACCACAACGTTAAAGCAGTCTGCAACCGATGAAAACGTTTATACGCTGGAAATTTATCTTAAAGCGGGCGACGACGTTATGTTCGCAAGCGTAGTTACCGAAGACGAAGTAACAACAGCGGGAAAGGTATATATCAAATACGTCAATTTGGATACGGCGTCAAAGGCTCTGTTCGAAGATAACAATGGTAATATGCATACTAAGGACGCGGGCAAATACAGCTTTTCCTATAATGCCGAAAGCAAAGCTTTAACCGCTACTGTGGATACTGATTTCGCTCCCGAAGCGGCAGATTACTATATCGACGGAACGTTTAATTCCGCGCTTACGGACTGGGACTACAGCTTTAAGACGGAAAACAAGCTTGTTCAAGACGAAACCAAGGATTATATTTATACGATAGAACACGTTCACCTTGTAGAAGGTAAAGAGTTCATAATTCAAAAATTCAAGGCAGGCGCAACCGAGCGCGGAGAATGGGGCACTCCCGGCTACAACGGACTCGGTAACTACAACTTCGGCTATCTGCTCAACGCGGGCGAAGATTTCGAACCCGTCAGCAAGGCAAACCAAAATATTAAGATTAACAAGACCAGCGATTACAAAATCACGCTCAATACTATTTCGGGTATGATAGTAATCGAGGACGAAAATATCCCCGACGACGCGTATATTTACGGTACGATGGACGGCGGAGAATGGGCGACTACCGCCGACTGGAAAATGACGTACAACGAAACGACTAAGGTTTACACGATAACCAAAGCGTTTAACGCAAACATATCATTCGGCATTAAAGTATGCGTAGGTACCGATATTACTAACCAACGCGCATGGTACAACGGAGCTAACGCTTCCGGTTCGTTCGACGGATTTACCAATGACGGAAACTTTGTTTGCACAGTTGCAGGCACATACACCGTAACGTTGGATATGAGCGGTGAAACTCCCGTTATAACAATCACTGCGGCAGCCGCCGAATAACAAAATCAATTAACACCGCAAAAAATTCTCCGTAACCGATTCGGTTACGGAGAAGGCGGTGTTTTTGTGATGTTTTGTTGCAATATCGACGCGCGCTGCGGCTAAATCCTAATGTCGTGTTCGATTGCTTCCTTGCGATTGACGGCAACGTCGATGCACTCCCACAGCTTAGCCAGCTTTTCGGGGTTAACAGTGTCGATAACAAGGACGTCCTTAGCAAAGCGCTTGCAGTAATCTCCAAGCATTTCGCCAAGTACGACCGCGTTACAGCCTGCTAAAGAGTTTGCAAAATCATACTTTTCGGCGAATATAACGTCGCCGAACGTAGCAAGCAGATAGTCTTGAAGCGGCTTGCTGTTCGGGCGCCGACTTACAGTCTTGTAGCCGTTTTCGCCGAAAATTTTGTCCGCAACTGTTTTTACTTTACCGTAGTCGGTGTAAATTTGGTAAAACAAATCGTTGTCGGGAATAACGGTATCCAATGCCAATAGAGGGCAAAAGTTCATTTCTCCAAGCTCGCGGAAAAATGCGGAATCCAAATTGTAGCATACAATTGCGTCGCTGCTGGAAAAACGCTTGGCTTCTTTACCGAACGCCAATTGCAGCGAGTATCCCTTTTCCGCAAGCGTCCGCTGCAGTCTTTCGGTAAGCAGCATCGTCTCGGCTTTATTCAGCGCAAACCGATCATCGTCCGCAAACAGCGTCACAATGTTGGTTCTGCCGCTGGAAATGCACCTTGCGGTAAAGTTGATGCGGTATTGGTACAGGTTTACCACCTGCAGTATCTTTTGACGAGTCGCTTCGCTTATGCTTTGGTCCTCGCGGTTGTTAAGCACATAGCTTACGGTCGCAATGGATACGCCCGCCTCCCGCGCAATGTCGCGGATAGTAACTTTCTTGCTCATAGTAATATAATTATAAAATTGTTGACCGTTTTTGTCAACACATATACTTCAAGGAAAACGCTTATGAATTTACATGCAATCTATCACCGTCCCGAAAGCGAGTATTGCTTTGCGGAAAATCCCCGCAGGCTTACGCTGCGAATACGCTTCGCCAAGGGGGAAAAACTCGATTACGTGGCGGCACTGTACGCCACCAAGTACGACATCGCGGATAAACGCGACAGAAAGGAGCTCCGTTTGACCTTTTCCGACGCCTTGTACGATTACTATTCGGCAATGCTCGATTTGTCCGATTGCCGAGTATCCTACGTTTTCGAAGTGGGCGTAGACGGACGGACAAAATACTTTTGCGAGGACGGCTTGGTTGACGGCTACGATTTTTCCTTGGCGTACTTCAATAGCTTTCAGTTCGCTTACGTACACGGCAGCGATACGGTAAAGCGCGTCGACTGGCTGACGAACGCCGTATTTTACCAGATATTTACCGATAGGTTTTACCGTCCCGAGGGGAAACAAGGCGGTTACATAAATTCGAAATGGGGCGAGCTGCCTACTCCCAAGTCCTTCTACGGCGGCGATCTTAACGGCGTGAGGGAAAAACTGTCTTACATCAAGTCTCTTAACGTAACGGCATTGTATTTGACGCCGATATTCGAAAGCGTCAGCAACCACAAGTACGATACAATCGACTATTATCAGGTGGACGAAACTTTCGGCGGCAACGAGGCTCTGAAAAAGCTTGTAGACGATTGCCGTTCGATGGGTATTCGTGTGGTGTTGGACGCCGTGTTCAATCACGTGAGCGAGCATTTCGCTCCTTTCAAAGACGTTGTAAAACGGGGAAAGAAGTCCGAATATTACAACTGGTTTGTAATGGAAGACGACGTTGTCGACCGAGATAAGCCCAACTACGCGACGTTTGCCGCGTGCCGAGATATGCCCAAGCTCGACACCGATAATCCCGAGGTTCAGCGTTACTTAATCGACGTCGCGCTTTACTATATGGATGAGTACGGTATCGACGGCTGGCGGCTGGACGTGTCCGACGAGGTTTCTCACGACTTTTGGCGCAATTTCCGAAAAGCGGTAAAAACGAAAAATTCCGATTGCGTATTAATCGGCGAGAACTGGCACAACAGCGCAAGCTATCTTGGCGGCGATCAATTCGACAGCATAATGAACTACGCTTTCACAAAGCGTATGATGGACTTTTTTGTATATCAAAGCGTCGGCGAAAGCGAGCTTGCCGAAGGTCTTAACGCGCAGCTTTCGCGCTATAACGACGCGGTAAATTCCATGATGTTCAATCTGTTGGACTGTCACGACACTCATCGTTTCTACTCGTTGACGGGCTGTAACAGGGATAAGCTTTTGTGTGCGATTGCAATTTCCGTGTTTATGCCGGGCAGCTGCAATTTGTACTACGGTACGGAAATTTTGACCGAGGGCGGCTACGATCCCGACAGCCGCAGAACCTTCGATTGGGACAGACTGCGGGATCCGTCCGTACGAAAATTTACGGACGAAGTAGCAATGCTTCTTTCCTACAAGCGTCAGCCCGCAATAAAGGACGGAGCTGTCAGTATTTATTCCCGAAACGGTCTGTTCGTCATCGAACGCTCGAACGCGGAGCAAACGCTTACGCTCAGCGTAAGCCGCGGCGGCAATAGAACTGCCCCCGACGGTATATTCAGACATAACGCCGACATTAGCTACGGCGAAAATTCTTTTACCATCAATGTTAAAGGGAGGCTAAAATGAAAAAACTTATTGCAATACTGCTGGCGGCGCTGCTTTTAGCAAGCGCGGCGGTCGCGCTTACCGCCTGCGACAAGGACGGCAAAGGAATCGTCATCCGTGTGCTTGAAAACGACACGGCTAAAAAGGAGGGCTATCTCGACTACCTTCTTTCCGCCTTTAATGAAAAGTACAAGGATCAAAACGTCCGCGCCGAGGACGCGAACATGGACGAGTATTCCGACCTCGAAAAAGACGGTCCCTACGGCTACGGCCCCGACGTGCTGTATCAGGCAAACGATATCCTGATGAAGTACGTTTCGGGTAAGCATATTCTGCCGTTGGAAATTGAAAAGCTGGACAGCTTCGAGCAGGTTCCGCAAAACGCTTGGGAGGCTTACAAAGCTACGGTCGACGGGCGCGAAGTGTATTGCGGCGTACCCGTCAACGTTCAACAGCCCTTGCTCTACTATCGCAAGGATATGCTGCCGGAGAACTGGAAGACGGACTTCGACAAAAACGGTAACGACGTGCCCGATATGGTGGAGTTTTGGACGGAAATGTACGCTTACAGCAAAGGCATACGCGAAGCGGACAGCTCCAAATTCGGTTTCGCTCTTAATCTTACCGACCAGTATTTTAACAGCGGCTTTTTGTTCTCCTACGGCGCGTACGTGTTCGGCGACAACAATACTAACGACAAAGACATCGGCATGAACGCAGGCAACGCTAAATTCGGCGGCAAAGTCATTTGGGATTTGGCGGGAATAATGGATTTAAAGTGCGCCGACGACACCTTCACCAACACCCGAACCACAATGCTCGCGCAGGGTACTATTTTTGCGAATATCTGTACTCCGGATATCACTTCTCAGTTTTTAAAGGAACTTGCTACGGAATACAAAAAGCAGGGCTTGTCCGAACAGGAGGCGGAAGCTAAGGCGAAGGAAAATTTGGTTATAACAACTCTGCCCAAGCTTCCCAAAAACGGAGATATAACATCCGTACAGGATGTTACGGACGAAAGCCTGTGGATTGCGCAAAAGACTATGGGCGGAGTAAACGGCTACGGCATTTCCAGCTACACAAAGAGCCGCGAATGGTCGCTCAAATTTGTGGAATTTGCCACAAGCGCGGAGATGATCGCCAAGCGTCAGGAAATGCTGGGCATTGTCCCTGCCCGCGCCGACGTGGTTGCGCTGTCAAACGACCCCGCGACAAAGGTGACGTTTAATAATTTGGACGACGGAACTCTTGTTGTAATGCCTTCCATTTCATCTGTGCGTTCCATTTGGGCGCCGATAACCTCCTGCTACAAAACTCTTGCCACCGACGGCTGCAAGGACAAAAAGTTTACTATCGACGATATTCAAAACGAGCTTGACAAACTGGTGCAAAACATCAAAAACAGCATAAGCATTCTTCAATAGAATTATGGAAAAAACGGTAAAAAAACTGAATATATTTGCAAAAATCGGCGGCTATTTTCGGCGTAAGGCGGCTGCGGTCAAGACGTTTTTCAAACGCGCCGGACGCGAAACGTACGCTTCGATGGCGCTTATGGGCGCGGGTCAGTTGCTAAACGGTCAGTATATTAAGGGGCTTTTGTTTCTGCTGCTCGAAGCAGCGTTCGCGGCGTATTTCGCAACGATTGGCGTTGCTGATTTTGTGGGCTTTTTCACTCTCGGCACTGTCAAGGCGGACGCGTGGGCGGGCATCGCAGGAGACGACTCTGTAATTATGCTGCTTAGGGGTATAGCCGCTTGGATTATGCTCGTCGCGCTTATAGTTATCTATTTTGCCAATCTCAAGGACGCCAACAAATACGCCGAGCTTAAAGGCTTAAAGGATTTGCCTTCGTTCAAGGACGATCTGTCTACGCTGCTCAACAAAAATTTCTACAAGGTCGCTCTTGCTCTGCCGATTATCGGCGTCGCCGTGTTCAACGTGCTTCCGATAGTGTTTATGATTCTAATCGCTTTCACCAACTACGGGGGGACGGTCGTCCCGCCCGAGCTGGTGGATTGGTCCGTCAAGGACAGCTTCGGTAAGCTGATAGCGTTGGGCGAGCTGTCGCAGACCTTCTTCAAAATTATGGGTTGGAATTTGCTTTGGGCGTTCGCGTCCACGTTCTTCAACTATTTTATGGGGCTTGGGCTTGCGCTTTTGTATAACAAAAAGTGCGTAAAGGGCAAGGCTGTCTGGAGAGCGTTTCCGATACTCGCCTACGCCGTACCGGGCTTCATTACTCTGCTTGCGTTCAAATTTATGTTCAGCAACGGCGGACCTATCAACAATATGATTGTTGCAAACGGCGGTCAGATAGTGGACTTTTTGGGCGTTAACTCCAAGTGGATTGCAAGGGGTATCGGCTTCTTCGTCAACTCTTGGCTTTCGGTACCTTCTATAATGCTGTTGGCTACGGGAATATTAACCAACGTAAACGCCGACTTGTACGAGGCGGCTAAAATCGACGGGGCAAACAGCTTCGTGCAGTTCCGCAAAATTACTTTGCCCTTCGTCATATTTTCTACCACTCCAGTGCTTATTTCGCAGTTTATCGGCAACTTCAATAACTTCGGAGTATTCTATTTCCTGCGCGGCGGTATGATATCCGACGGCTATTCGGGCACGGCAAGCGACACGGACCTGCTCATCAACTGGCTATACCGTCTGTCCATCGACAACAACTACTACGCGGTCGGCGCGGCGATAAGTCTCATAATCTTCGTTATCACCTCGGTTTTGAGCCTGATTGTTTATATGCGCTCCTCGTCCTACAAAAAGGAGGATACATTCAGATGAAAAAGCCTTCTATGCGCGGAAAGCGTATTGCGGATTCCTGTTTGACCTACGCTGTGCTCGTCGTAATTTCCATGGTATTTCTGTTTCCCATTTTGTGGCTGGTGCTAAGCTGCTTTTCTGCAAGCGGCAGCATTTACAGCTTCAACGGCTTTTTCCCTACGGAATACTCATTCGACAGCTTTAAGACGCTTTTTACCGACACGGTAATGTACAACTATCTCAGCTGGTTCGGCTACACCTTGCTGGTTGCGGCAGTCAGCAGCGTGGTGGGTACGCTGCTTGTAATTCTTACGGCGTTTACAATATCGTCTTTCCAGTTTTCGGGACGCAAGTTTTTGATGAAGGGCGCGCTGGTTTTGGGTATGTTCCCTTCCTTTATGGGAATGATAGCGGTGTATCTTTTAATGACCCAATTCGGCTTCATCAACAGCCACATCGGTCTCGCGTTGATTTACGCGGGCGGTGCGCCAATGGGATACTTGGTGCAAAAGGGCTTTTTCGATACCATTCCTAATTCTATTTACGAGGCGGCGCGTATCGACGGAGCAAGCAATCTGCGCATTTTCTGCAGCATCACTTTGCCCCTTTCCAAGCCAATTATTGTTTATACTCTTTTAACGCAGTTCGCTTGGCCGTGGAGCGATTTCATCCTGCCCAAGCTTTTGCTTAAGGACAAAGACCTGTGGACGGTTGCGGTAGGGCTTATGTCTCTGCCCGATACGGAATTCGCCCGCTTCGCCGCAGGCTCGGTGTTTATCGCCGTGCCGATAGTCATTTTGTATTTCCTGCTCTCTAAGTATATGATTAACGGTCTTTCCGCGGGCGCGGTTAAGGAATAAACGCGCAAAGATTTACATTATAAAGCAAATATTTTCTTGTAAAATATTTTCTCTCCAAATTTATATAGACGGCGTTGTGTTCTGCGCCGTCTATATATTTTGCATTTTGATTGGTCCCCCCCCCTATAAACCGAAAGACAAATAAAAACTAATCGTAATTAACAATCGAACGCGTTGCTTCGGGTGTTTTTGTATGGCGCGGTTTAGTTGCCTTATTTGCTGTTTTTATAACATTCGCCGCAATTTTCCGTCTAAGAAGCGTAAATTGCGCACGCGCGGCAAAAAATATTTTGAATTTTGTCGAATCGGCGAAAAATAATCTTGACTTTTGCCAAATCCGTGTTATTATATTGGCGAACATACGTTCTAAAATATAAAAGGAGATTTGTAAATGAAATATGTAAATTGCCCCGTTTGCGGGCATAAGCTGCTCGAAGGCAAGGAGCAAAGCTGCGTTCGGGTAAAATGCAGCAAGTGCAAAACCATTGTGGAAGTGAGCATCGGCGACAATAACGTCGCGCTTGCTCCCCTAAATAAAACGGCGGTAACCGCCGAATAATAAACAGCCAAGAACAGTTCCCGAAAGCGCGGACGGCAAAGACGGCAAATAAGACTTGCTTTAATGCGGAGTCTTACTTGCTGTTTTTTTTGTTGCTAAACTGCGGCAAAGCGCGTAGTTGTCCGCGAATTAACCTACAGCGTTGCCGCGCGTCGGGGGGGGGCTAAACAAAAATACTAAAAAGGAGATACAATGTATAAAGAATTAAACAAATTACGCGCCGTACACGGTTCGTACGATGATTTATTAAGCGGTACGGGCGCAATGGCAACTACCGACTTTTCGCAGGCGGATATGGGCGATAACCCGGCCGTCAACCTTGCTACGGGCAGGCTGCGCTATTCGTTCGACGATTTAAGCGTAGGCTACGGCAACTTTGCCGTTAACGTAGGGCACGTTTACCTAAGTCAACATTTTTCGGCGTTCGTAAACAAATTTCCCGAGCTTTCAAGCGGTTGGAAACTGAACGTAGCGCAATATATCGTTTTTAATTCGAGTTCGTCGAGTCTCACTCCGTACGCACTCTATATGGACGAAGCGGGCGAAGTTCACCGATTTATTTGTATAAGCCACAGTCTACGCGGCGGTTTCTACCGCGATGAACGCAATGCTAAAATCACGCTTAGCGAGTATGTCGGCAATACTTTCGATAGTTTTTACATAGAAGACGGCGTAGGCAATCGCATTTATTTTGACCGTTACGGCAGAATTACAAGAAAAATCTCGTGCCATGACAGCGCAATGGTAAAATCGTACATATACGACGATAATCACCGTCTTATCACAGTTTACGACAGTCGAAATTACAACAGACATTCAGGTCAGGCAAACCCGCGTATTGAATTTACCTATGACGACGACAACCGTCTGATTTCCGCAACGGCGTACGCGGGCAAAATACTTTCAAGCGTAACCTACGGGTACGACTCGAACGGACGCCTTACGCAGGTAGACCGCGTTGCATACAACCGCAAGAACAGGCAATGTCTTGTTACGCCGTCGCTCGGCTTCGAGTATACGAACAGGCTGTTGACGCAGGCAACCGACCTTGAAACCAAGTCGGCATACAGGTTTACATATGCCGACGATAAAATATCCAAGGTAGAACAGGGCGTTATCGGGTCGGACTCGGTAGGAACGGGAGCTGCGGACGCCGACGGCAACAGTCTTGCGTATTGCGGCAACGGTTTGTACTGCGGAGCGCTTACCAAGACGGAATTCGTCCGTAAGGCAAGCAACAGCTACGACTATTATTACGACGGCGGAGATACGCGCATTGCTTCCGAAACGGACGTAACTAATCAAAACAACATCAAGCTTGCATATTTTATCAACCGCGACGCCTGCGTTACAAGCACATTCGAAAAGGTCGATTCCAACCTTAAAACGCTTGATAAGCAGGGCGCAAAACGTATAAGCGGTTTAGTCGGTTCGGATATCGGTGCAACGGAAATAAACGGCATAAAGCGGTATTCCGCTTCGGGAACGTTATCCGTTTTGGAAAACGCGGCGAAGGAAGTTACTCGCAACGATAGGGAACAGGGCTTGCGTACCTTTAACTATTCCTTTTGGTTAAAGCTTCCCCAAAATGGAGAATTTATGCAAGCTAAGGCTACTTACAAGTTTACAAGCGGAGCGGAGCAAACGAGCACGGTTTTTATTGACGGCAAAGCGGTAAACGCTTGGCAGGCGGTGTCGCTGCCGTTGTACGCACCTTTGCGCAATGACGACGACACCAAGACGGATACGCTGTCCTACTTGACCGTACAGTTACTAAACAACAATCAGCCTTATACGGGCGCGTACGAGTTTAGCGAGATAGGCATTGCGCCCGCGCCGATATCTCGCATGTTACTGTGCTGCGCCGACGGTTATACGCTTCCTTTAACGGACGTTACAAGCGTAACGCTTGGAGCAAACGTTTATAACGTTTCGGAAGATATGTATTTTACCGAAAGCGACGTTGTCGCAACCTATACCAACCGTTATAAGAACGGCGGCGCCAATTTTACGGTTATATACAATAACGGTACTGCGCGTAAGATTGCAAGCTCGATACAATTTTCGTCCGATTACGCCGCGACTATTGACAATGCCGCTCCGTTTGTAATACAATTAAATATGACGGACGGCAAAACGCAGGTTACGTCCAAGTATATCTACAATGCGCAGTCTATGGTAATTACAACGGAAGGCAAGCACGAAAATACAAGCTCGTCCGCGTCGGTGGAGATAGACTACCTTGGTAAAACGCTTAAAGAAACGGACGAATACGGTGTAAGTAAGCAATATTACTATAACGATTACGGCGACGTAACGCGTATGCAGGTAGTGGGCAGCGACGGCGTTGTTGGCTCTACCGTGGCGTATAGCTACGACGGTAAGGGAAGGCTCATCGGCTCTCACGACGGACTGACCGGGCAAAAGGTCGCCTACACGGAATACGACCAAGTTGGCACTGTTACGAAGTGTAAAGTAGTTGACGACAGCTTGCAGGAAACGCCGCACAAGACGGAAAACACCTATGGCGTATTTCGCGATAACGCCCTTGCCGTAACGGAATACGACGGCGGCGAGCAGCAGGCTCGCAACGAAGTAACCTACGAACAGGGGCGTATACGTACCGTTACCGACGGGACAAGAAAATACGGTGTAAAGTACGACCTTGCAAACGGTGTAGTGGATTATACGCGTTTTGAATTGCAGAATAAAGAACGTCTTGTTCAGCGCGACAGCGTGCCGGAAGTAAGCGGCAGCGACATTTGTCAAAAGCACCGCAGCGAGTTTTTCGAAGGCGACGCCGTAAAAGATACCTTGACAACGGAAGTTACCAAGTACGGCAAGGTTAACGCCGTAGCGTACAAGAGCGGAACAAATGCGGAAACCCGCAGCTACTATACCTACGACAACCCGACCGAAAGCGGCTTTACCGCGGTTGCTACCAAGCTTGTCGACGGTGAAAGCGGAACTACAACTGAATACAGCTACGACGCAGACGGCAACCTTACGGAATGGAAACAGTACGAAAACGCGCCGTCTAATCAACAGCAATTCGCTTTATCGGTAAAACAATTGTACGCCAATTCGACGGAATACGATTTTGACCGAGACGATATATACAAGTTAAAGTTCACAACCGGTTTGGAATACGATACTGACAAGCTTATAAACCCGCGTCTTGCCAAAATAACAAATTCCACGTTTCCGTTGTTCAACCAGCATTACGAATACGACACTCTCGGCAGAATAATTGGGAAAGATAATGTCAACCATTCGCGTTATATGTACGGCTATACAACGCAGGGCGGCGTAGCGTTACTTACAAGCAACGAATTCAAAAACTATTATGACAAAGACGCATACAATTTCAGTTTACCGCGCGTACACTTGACGGAGCAGTTAAGCTACACCGACCAAGGCGACTTGTCAAACGTTACGCAAAGCTATTCGTGGACGTCTTTCAAAGATTATAATATCTCTCAAAATATAAAATGCAATTGGCAGTCCGCCTACGAGTACGACAATCTTCACCGTTTGACTAAGGAGACCAATACTGCGTTCAATATACAGCGGCAGTATTCCTACGACAATAACGGCAGAATGCAATCGGTTGTAGATAAAAACGGAATTACCAAGTCCTATACCTATGATATTTACGGCAGATTATCTTCCATTGCACAAGGTAGTGGTTACAGTCCTTTGGGCTACGATAACTACGGCAACTGCACAAGCTATAACGGAATAAAATACAGTTATAAGCGCGGCAACTTGTTAACTTCGGTAGACGAATACGATATCGGGTGGACAGCGAATGTAGCAAAATACGAATACGACGTTAACGGAGTACGCAGTAAAAAGGTAGTAGGTGTTGTTACAACCAAATATTACTACGACGGAAACAAGATACTTGGCGAAGACCGCACGGGAACGCAAGGCGGCGACAAGCATTTCCGCTACGCTTACGATAACGACGGAATAACGGGTATGGTTTATCAAGGCTCTCCGTACCTGTACGTAAAGGACGGTCAAGGCAACGTAGCAATGCTGCTATACCACGACGGCAGGGTAGCTGCCCGCTACGTTTACGACGCTTGGGGCAACTGCAAGGTTTACGACGAAAACAACAATTCAGATACCGACGCAAATTCAGTAGGTAATCTCAACCCCATACGTTGGAAAGGGCATTACTACGACGTTGAAACGGGCTTATATTATATAAATGGTCGCTTCTATAACCCAACAATAGGTATCTTTATTAATGCGAAGTCGTTACCTGATACTTTAAGATTGACTTTTTTATTGCGCAATCTTGACAGAAATAGTATATTGTACGATAATGTTAATAAATTATCTCGTAATTTCTATACGGTTCAGCCAACAGTAGAATTATTTGCGGACCCAACATATCAGTCTACTAATTCAAAACAATGGTGGCAATGGTTAATAGGGGGAATTCTTGCAGCAGTATCGTTTGTTATCGCGGGTGTTACAGGGAATTGGCCATTGGCAATAGCCACAACATTAGTTTGCGCTTCCATTGGTGCAGGTAGCGGAGCATTAATTGCTCAGCATGAAGGACAGAACGTTGCTCAGGGAGCTCTCAATGGTATGATTACCGGTATAATAATGGGTAATTCTTCATTTGCGGGCGCACAACTATGGGCACAGGGCGGAATTACTAATATTATCAAAGGTGTTGCCGTTTCCTTTTTGGGTGGAGCGGTTGCAGGAGCTTATAGCGAAAGTACAAATCAAATTAATAATAACGGAAAAATTGTCAACAAAAAATCTATTTTAATAACGGCAGTAGAGTATGGTGGAATTAATATATTAGCAACAGTTTTTGGAGTTATAACTCAGGAAGTAACTGGTATTATGGCGATAGGCGGTATCTATATCTTTGATTTGGTTACTAGCGCAATTAGTGTAGCAATAGATTTATTGCGAAATATGTAATTAAGTTTAATTGTGGGGATGATATGAGATTTAATATATTTAGAAATGAAACACTTATTGCTATTATGATTATTTTATTTGGAATCGGCGGAATAGTATTGTGTATTAATGCTAAGATTGGATTTGATATCTATGCGATCATTCTGTATGTGTTTTTTTCATTGATGATTATTAGTAGTGTGGTGCTTTTAATTATCAATAACAGTAAATATATAGAAATCGACGAAACTGCGGTTAAATTTTTCATAGGAAGAAAGCGTAAGAAGTATATTGCTCTAAAAAACATACAACGGTTGATAATTGTCCAGTTTTTGTTTCATGGCGTTAAAAATCATAGTATAATTTTTGACGACGGAACGTTTTATAACAAAAAAAGAGATAAAAAAGATTTGTATACAAAGAAAACTATTGAAGAAGAAAGTTGGATTGCAATTGAGTATACAGATAAACGTTTTGAAAAAATAAGGCAGGTTTTACCTAATTGTCCTACAGTAATAAAGGAAGCGGAGTAATATAAAGCCAAGAAAAGTTCCCGAAAACGCGGACAATAAAAACGGCATAGACGGTAGCAAAAGCTATCCCTATGCCGTTTTTCAAAGGCTGCTAAGCATCAATCGGTGCGTACCTAACTCGCAGCATTGACAGAAACGGTCTTATGTGCAATAATGTATTGGAATTTTCCGCCGCCCAACAGGAAAGCCCCAATGTGTTCAGCTCGCTAAGCACAATTACTGCCAAGATGCTTAAAGCGTTACCCAGTCTTCCGCAATGGCTAGCTATATCTACCTTTGCCGCAAGCAATGTTTTGTCTTTAAGCGTCTACGCTCGTACTGTATTTTATATGTTGCGTGACCCGAAAATCATTGGCTTGATGAAATTAGACGGTCAAGTACTTTTACCGGGCAAGTATACTAAGGGCGTCAACATTGCGGCTTACGTCTTCGTTGGGATAGACACCGTATTCGATATCTATAACAATATTCAACGAAACAAACCCGCAGGGTACGTGATAGGCAGCGCAGTATACACGGCAGCAACAGGCGCAGGAATAGTGTGGGTGTCTGGTAAAATTGGTGCAGCGATTGGTTCTTCTGGTGGACCGGCAGGAGTAATAGCAGGCGGTTTAATAGGTGCGGGTATCGGTTTCTTGTTGTCTTGGTTATCCAACTTAATAAAAGGAGAAATTTTTAAGTGAGAAATAAGAAGTATAGACCATGGAAAAATATCGTAATTTTAACGTTCTTTATTATTCTATCGTTTATATGTTTGATCTGGGCTTCCGAAAGATGGGAAAAGATATTCTTAATTGTCGACGCTGTATTATTTTCAATAATAGACCTTTTAATGTTCTTCTTGTATATTGAAATACAAGAAGACAGAGTGATAGTTCGTCAGGGAGTTTTTTCTCGGAATAGGGCATACGAAAGCAGCTTCAAAAAACGAGTTTTTATGTTTGACGATATAAAGGATATAGAAGTTGAAGGAGAAAAGGTATTGCGAATATATCTTAAAGATGGATATAACGTGGGTATATCAATTATGGGTTGTATTCGAAAAAACGAAATAATAGGACTAATCTACGAAGTGCGCGCCCAAATAAAGGGCTACGAGCAACAATATATATAAAGCCAAGAAAAGTTCCCGAAAGCGCGGACAATAAAGACGGCATAGACGGTAGCAAAGCTATCTCTGTGCCGTTTTATAACGGTAGCCACTACAATCCCGTCATCGGCAGATATGTCAATGCGGTATCGGTAGAAGAAGCGCTAAACGGCGCGTACCTAACCCGCAGTATTGACATTTAACGGTCTTATGTGCAATAATGTAGTTGAGTTTTTCTTGTATCCGTACAATATAAATACAACCATAGAATTATTTCCAACGGCTAATTGTGCCAACGACCCATATAAGAATAAATTCAATTGGCAAACATTTTGGAAAGGATTAGGTTTGGTATTTGCGGCAGTAACGGCAGTTGTTATAGCAGCAACGACTTTTGGAGCAGGCATTCCAGTATCAATGCAAATATTAGCTGGCGTTACAATAGGTGCAGCATCACTAGTTGGCATAAATGGCGTGGCAACAATGGCGGAAGCTGGAACTAATTACAACTTTATGCGCGATGGTTTATTTGGCGATGTTTTTGGTTTAGATGAAGAGATATACTATGGATATGAAACTGTAACAGAAACAGTAATGTCGATAGGAGCAATATCGTTGGGAATATATCATATGACAGGACAATATAAAGCGGCAAAGTACGGGCAAAAGTTTTTAGGTAAGGGCTATTCTAAAGTTAAAGGAAAGAAGCGATGGATATCGCAAGATGGGCTACGGCAAATGATATTTGATGATTCTCATCATTTTATTGATGGTGTTGTGTCAAGAAATCATTTTAATCTAAATATTCATGCATCAGACATGAGATTTGGAAAAAGTAAAATATTACAAAAAATACACTTAGAATACAGTTCATTTAGAATGTGGTTAAGGTGATTAGATGACGAAATTAGAATTTGTCGATAAGTTTTGGGAAAATTTCATAGAGTCAATTGCATTGGATGAAAGAAAAAAATATCAAATTGAAAAATCTGACAGAAGATTTTTATGGAATGCATTCGCAAGCGGAGTACTCCCATCTTTAGAAGGAGAATTGGCTAATGTTGAATTTGATAAGGTAGATAAAACTGGCGCATTTGAGATTCAGTACAATTATTTCGGCATAAGCGATGAGAACACTCGACCTTTGTCTCAATCGCATTATAATTCTCAAAATGTTAATCATATACCGGAATTTTATATAATAGGAAAAGATTTTGCTTGGTGTTATATTGTAACGCACGAATTGGACTTATGCGGGCCATATTTTTGCTATAATCGTTGTACCAATAAAATCAAAATTCTCAATAGTTGACTTGCTAAACGGTGCGTATTTAACTCGCAGCATTGACAGGAACGGTCTTATGTGCAATAATGTATTGGAATTTTCCGCCGCCCAACAGGAAAGCTCCAATGCGTTCAGTCCGCTAAGCACAATTACTGTCAAAATGCTTAAAGCGTTACCCAGTCTTCCGCAATGGCTGGCTATATCTACCTTTGCCGCAAGTAGTGTGTTGTCTTTAAGCGTCTACGCTCGTACGGCTTGGTATATGTTGCGTGACCCGAAAATCATTGGCTTGATGAAATTGGACGGTCAAGTACTTTTGCCGGGCAAATATACTAAGGGTGTAAATATTGCTGCGTACGGTTTTGTTGCGCTTGATACAATATTGGATATCTATACCAATATTCAGAAAAACAAGTCCGCGGGTTATATAATAGGCAGCGCAGTATATACGGCAGCCACAGGTGCTGGAATAGTGTGGGCATCTGGGAAAGTAGGCGTAGCTATCGGTTCTATTGGTGGTCCTGTATGGACGATTGTCGGCGGAATAGTGGGAACAGTTATCGGTATTGTATTATCATGGCTATCTAACCTATTAAAGGGAGAAATTTTTAAGTGAGAAATAAAAAGTATAGGTCTTGGAAAATTATCATGGTACTGTGGGTTATAGCAATGGCTTGTGTGGTATTCTTAATATTGTTTCCAACTTCATCATTGGAAAGGACAATTATTCTAGTAGGTAGCGGTCTCATAGTTTTGGTTGCAATATTTTTATTTCCAATGTATTTTGAAGTACAAATGGATAGAATAATTGTAAGACAGGGTGTTTGGTCGTCTAATAAGTCTTATGAAAGTAGTGGTTATAAGAAACGCGTTTTTATGTTTGACGATATAAAGGATATAGAAGTTGAAGGAAAAAAGGTATTGCGAATATATCTTAAAGATGGAAATAATGTAGGTATATCAATTATGGGTTGTATTCGAAAAAACGAAATAATAGGACTAATCTACGAAGTGCGCGCCCAAATAAAGGGCTACGAGCAACAATATATATAAAGCCAAGAAAAGTTCCCGAAAGCGCGGACAATAAAGACGGCATAGACGGTAGCAAAGCTATCTCTGTGCCGTTTTATAACGGTAGCCACTACAATCCCGTCATCGGCAGATATGTCAATGCGGTATCGGTAGAAGAAGCGCTAAACGGCGCGTACCTAACCCGCAGCATTGACAGAAACGGTCTTATGCGCAATAATAAAAGAAAATGGAGAAAGTCTTTAAGTGAGAAATAGAAAGTATAGAGCCTGGGGATTAATCAGTTTCCTATACGGCTTCGGGATAGTTGCGATTCTTTTGGGAATACTTGTTTTTAATGGTTTTGGACAAGTGTTTATGTTAATAGTCGGACCAATAGCAATAGTAATAGCAACGCTTATTGCACCGATGTACTTTGAAGTGCAAGAAGACAGAATTGTGGTATTTCAAGCTGTATTTTCAACCAGTAGGATGTATAGAAGTAGTTTCAAAAAACGTATCTTTATGTTTGACGAAATAACGGATATATATTTGTATGAAAACAATACAGAAATAGTAATATGTTTTAACGATGGTAACCGAGTTTGGTTTGCAGTTGAACGTTTGTTCATTAAGAAACAAATAGAAGAACTAATCAACGGTATAAAAAATCAAATTGACGAAAAACAAAGTATTTAAGCCAAGAAAAGTTCCCGAAAGCGCGGACGGTAAAGACGGCAATGGATAGCGGTAAGCTATTTCATTGCCGTCTTTTTTGCCATTCGTGTCAACTTTTCCAAAGCGACCCCCCCCAAAAAAAATCGCATTGCATTAACCGCGCATTATAAACGGCACGGCGGCGGCAACGGCAGTTATTTTTTTACGGCGGCGTCCCCGTATTTTACGCCGAAGCTCGGCAAAGGACGCAAACAGGGCAAACGCGCGTTTGCCTACAATCGGCGGCAACGCCGAAACAATAAAAATTATTTATTAAAGGAGAAAACAAAATGGAAATTATGAAATTTACTAACAGAAAAGCAACTAACCCCGGACGTGTCAAGCTTACGGACGAAAACGGCGTCGTTAAAACCTACACAATGGTATTAGACGACGGCGCGACGGAACAAGGCACGCCGCTAACGGCGGAAACCTTCAACCGCTTTGCCGCGGACGTTATGGACGGTATTGCAAACTGTATTGTCGGTCCTAAGGGCGATAAGGGTGAAAAAGGAGATAAAGGCGACGTTGGTTCCAAAGGCGATAAGGGGGATAAAGGCGACCAAGGCAATACGGGTCCAAGGGGCTTGCAGGGTGAAAAGGGGGAAAAAGGCAACCCCGGCGCAAACGGTAATTCTTTTACCGTAACGGGTACGGTAAGTTCCGTCGAAGAACTGCCTTCCGCTGCCGAAACGGAGCTTGGCACGGCGTATTTCGTCGGCGAACAAGCCCCGCGCGCCATTTACGCGTTGGTGCAAGGCGGCGCTTCCGCATTTTGGCAAAACCAAGGCGTGCTAAGCGGACCGCAGGGCGACAAGGGAGATAAAGGAGAAAAAGGCGACAAGGGCGACCGCGGCCCCAAGGGGGATAAAGGCGAATCGGGCTCGGGCTTCTACATTTCTACGGAAGCATTTTCCACGGGCGTGGACCGCTACGACGTAAGCAGCGTATCCTACACCAAGGACGAGCTTGCGCCCGGCGACCTTATCCTGTCCGTAGCCAACCGCAACGCCGTACGCGTGCGTTCGGTAACTGCCGACGGTTTTACTTTTATAGGCGAATTTGCCTTTAAGTTTTAATTATTCGTTTATTTTATATTCGGCGGGGACGGCTGCGGCCGTTTCCGCTTTTGCTTTTTACCGTACAATCGGCTAAAACCGCGCAAAAATTTGACAAGTGCCGATATTTTGAGTATATTATTACAGTAGTAACTTAAAATACAACGTATATCAAGGAGAATTTATCTTTTGAAACAAAAAAAGGAAAATGCAAGCGTTGTTGCGCTTTCTCCCAAAAGCAAAAAACTTATAATAGCTGCAACCGCGGTAGTAGTGGCAATAGCTATTATTCTCGGTATAACTTTGCCCATTTTGCTGCGCGTAAAAGAGACGGTTTTTTTCAAAATTCCCGAAAGCACGCTTCCGATAGAAGAAACGTACGCGCTCAATAAATATTCGTACGAAGAATTGTCCGATAACATAGTAACGATGCGTTCCGACTCGATGACGGTTACCCGCCGTAATCTTCCGCGCGCGCAGACGAGCTTGCTGTCCGACGACTTTTCATTGGTATACGATACCGAAAACAAAACACTTTCCACTGTTTACGGACAGCTTGTAAGCAATACGGAAACTCGCAAAACGGCGACTATATCCTTTTCCGACTACGGCAGTCCGTCTCACAGTGTAAGCGGAGCAAACGCTTTTGCCAACGGAACGGCAGGCGGAACGGCAATTGCGTCGTCCGACGGACAGTTTTACAAATATATGCTTATGACGCAGGGGCAGCACCTTGCTACGGAAGCCGCCGCGCTTTCGGCAAGGGGCGAATTGACGCAGGAATGGTTAAAGAAGCACCCTGCCGCCGACGCGCAGTACGGAGCGGTACTCGGCGAAGACAACGCCGTGGAAAAGGAAATTATTCTCGACCCGTTATACCGCAATCCGCACGTTACGGGCTTGTATCTGCCCGCAGGCGAATTGGTCACCGTCAAAGTGGAAGGCTTGGCGGAAGGCGAACGACTGTCTATCGGCACGGGACTGCAAAACAGTCTTGCTTGGCGCGGCGAAGCAAACAACGGGGTATTCAATTCCATTACGGGCGGCTACAACAAGGTAACCGCAACAACCGCGGACGCGTACTTTACCAAGGCGGATGTGTTAACCGCCAACGGACGTTTCGACTGCGTAACCAACCAAAGTCAATGGAAGAGCCAAGATACGCGCGCGCCTTGGGTTAACTCGATGTTCGCCCTTAACGGCAACGGCGAATACAGTATAGGCTCTGCTTTCGGCGGAGTGCTGCACATTTATCCGCAGAACTGCTATTCCCGCGTAAAGGTTACCATTACCGGCGCTGTCGAAACGCCGCATTATATTCTCGGCGTTACCACTCCCGAATACTTCGACGAATATCTCCGTCAGGCTCCCGGCGTAATAGCGGTGTTGGATACGGAAAACGGACAGCTTATCGGTCCTACGGGTCAAATGGGCACCAATGCTTATATGCGTCAGGTAAAAACGGACGAAATAGACAAATTGGCTATGCTGTGGCACTCTTTCCTGTCGGTGGACGAATCCTTTACGGGCGGAACGTACAACCGCTTTAACAAGGTTATGTTCGATCAGCACGTTCCGGCAGGCGCGGCGGTATCGCTCGGCAACTATTCGTTTGCGCATCCTACGAGCTGGTTTAACGGCGCAATGAATTACCGCGGGCTGCTTGCAGGCGGAACTTGGGGCGTAATGCACGAGATAGGGCACAACCACGGAGCCAGCTACGGCTCGATATGGGGCTTCGGAACTTCGCAGGAAGGCGAAGTACGTAACAATGCACTTACGGTGTTGGCGTACATTTTAATCGGCGATATGGGCACGACAATGCGTAACGGCACGGGCGGCGTAGAACACGGCGAAACGGTTACGCCCTATACGTCGCTTAACAATTCGCTTAATTTCCTTAAAACGACGTCGGCGACCGATTTTGCAGGCTACGGTTATTTCCCAGCTTTGCGTATGTACACAACCATTATGCACTCGTTCGGCGCGGAAAAGTTTTACGAATTGCTTTATACCTACAAATCGGTCGCGTCTTATGCAAGTAACAGACGCGCGGACTTCGCCTACCGCTGTTCGGTTGTATACGGAATGAATTTCCTGCGGTATTTCAACGTACTGTTTAAGGCGGGCATCACGGAAGATATGTTCGACGACGATCAGCTTGCGCTTATCAAGTCGCTGCCGAGTTACGAGCCTGTCGCCAATTTTTACGCCGGCGGCATAGACGGTGTCAAAACTGCTGGCGATTACATCGTAACCTTCGGCGAAGACATATCTTTCGATTTGTTGAAAACTACCATAAGCTCGTTAGATACCGAACAGGGCAAGGGCTTTGAGATAATCGGCTTCGACAATCCTGCGCACGGCAAGTTGACGGACGCGGGCGAAGGCAAGTATACCTATTCGTTCAACCCCGAATATACGGGCGCGTTAGACGAGTTTTCCTTCTACGTCCGTATGAACGACGAAGACAAGGTCGTTCACAAATTAACCGTTTATTTACGCATAGGCTACAACGGCGCGAGTGTGACGGCATATGATTGCGCGGAAAAAATCAACCGCAACGATTTTTGGAACGAAGCAAACAGAATAATTGCCGAAGGCGAAGGCGTGAAAACGTCTGTGTCCGTTGCGGGTGTTCCGAGCTATAATACCGGCACTGCTGACGGCATAAGAGTATCCGAGTTCTACTGGAAAGCTCCCCAAGACGGCAAGGTATCGTTTGCGGCTGTACAGGACGACCGCTCGAAGATATTTTGCGGCAAGTCGTTCGAAGAGTTAAACGAAATATTCGTAATCGAAAAGGACAACAAGGCTTATCCCGCGCAGGGAAGCGAATATATAGAAGTAAAAAAAGACGAAATGCTTGCTTTCCGCATAGTCAACGTCAATACGGGCGGCGGCGGAGTGTTCCAATTGGGGTACAAGTACGAAGACGACGACGCGTTCGCAAGCGTGCCCGTAGCGCAAGTATATCACCCTAAACTTTCGCAGGACAAACCCGCTCCCGAGCAATACGTTTACGAGCCCAAGTTCCTTATCTCCAAGAAAGATAATATCAAGCTTAACACAACGGGTACGGACAAGAGCGAATGGACGGTAGTGCAAGCACCGGAAAATATCGTCGGCGGAAGATACGACGAGCAGCAGCAAATCGATCCCGATACGGGCGCTGCGGGCGGCGTAATGATTACTGACAAGTGGACCTACCTAATCGACGGAGTTGCAGGGACAAATCTGCATACCGTTTGGCAAGGCAACGTTCCGAAGATTACCGAAAGCAATCCGCACGTGTTCGTAATAGATACTTCGCGTTTGCAGCCCTTTAACTACGTAAGCGTAACGACTCGAAACAACGTTAATTCCTATATAACCAACTGGGATTTTCAGATAGCGGAAACGCTGGAAAGCGAATGGAAAACAATTGCAAGCGGAGACAGAAGCGCGTATGTGGGGCAAACCATTACTGCGAAGTTCCCGCAGGTTAACGGTCGGTATATACGTATAGTTGTCAAGGGTACTTCGGGCGGACATTTTTCCGTGCTTGCCGAGATAGACGCAGGCGTAGAGTCAAACACGCAACGGGTATTATCCCCCAACAGCGATAAGCTGTTTGCAACGCGCAGGTGGCAGAATTCGCGCGACGTACAAGGCGAAGCGAGCGGATACTTGATGGTATCCAAGCGCAACCAAAAGGTTGTCGCCAAGTTCAGTGGAACGAGCTTTGCGCTGTATGCCGCAACCGGCAAGGATTACGGCGCGTTTAAGATAAAAATCGACGGCAAAACAATGTCATACGTAGACTTGAATTCCAACGTCGACGAATCGCGTAAGCTTGTGGCAAATTTCGAAAATTTATCAGATAAGGAGCATACCGTGGAAATAATAACTACTAATTCGGGCAAAGTGATGTTAAGCGTCTTGGGCGTACCGTATACAGCCAATCTTCTCAATGCGTCCAATATCTATCTCGAAAGGGGTCTGGGGATTACAATGGCGGTGTTTGCAGTACTGTTTGCCGCAACATTGGCGTTCGTAATCGTTTTGCTGTGCAAGCCTGCATTCCGCGAAAAGGTACTGGGCAGCAAGGTTGTAAAAGCGATGGAAACATCCGCTTCCAAGCCCAAGAAGGAAAAGAGCAACGTCAAAAAGGGCAAGGTTAACGACAGCGTTAACCAAAAAATGGAAGAGATCGCTTCCAAAAATAAGCCTGCCGCCAAGCAACCCGAAGAAAAGCCCGTGCCCAAGACAAAAACAAGCGGAAATACCGCAGCTAAGGAAAAAAACGTAAAGCAGGGCAAGGTTGACGACTCGGTAGCTAAGAAAATGGCGGATATAAACGCTAAGAGCAAGACGGATAAGAACAAGTCGCCGTCCGCCGCTTCGGGCAAATCCGCTTCCAAGACTGCCGCAAATAAATCTTCCGACAAGAAGAAGTAATACGGACAAAATATGTATCCGCGCTTATTCCAAGGGCGGTGCAGTAACGGGACGTATTTCGCGTTAAATGCGAAATGCGTCCCGTTCTTATATGAGAAATATCGCAAAAAGTCAATTTTTCCGCAAAAAAGGAACATTTTTTTACACATTTTTTCCTTATTTACTTGATATTTGTATAAAAAGAAAGTATAATAATATGCGTGAAATAGTTATAAGCGGAAGTAACGTCCGAAGCGGGATGCGCCGTACTCCGCTTGAATTAAGGAGAACAAAATGTCGAAGAAAAGTGATTTGAAGCGCGCCATTATGGACAGCGAAAGGGAAATAGAAGAATTGGAAAACAAGTGCAGACGTTCGCAAACGGCGTTGTTGCAATCCATTCTTAACAACACCAAGCTTAACGACGAGGACGCGCAATATTTTCGTGTGTATACGTCGCTTATCGAAGTAGAACGGGAAAACCTGCGTAAATTGAAGGAAGAATTGAAAAATTTATAACCGAAACGGGGGGGGGCGCTCCTATTCGGATAAACAAACCAATTTGACTTGCCAAGACTAACGACCTTACGGCTCCGTGCTGTAAGGTTTTTTTATCGACAAGGCTCGAAAAGACTATCAATCGAAATCTTGTAAATCTAAGGACGGTTTATAATAATTATCTCATATAAATAACTGTTTTCGCATATACCTGCGGAAAAGGAGCTGTAAAATGGAAAAATACAAAAATGGGAAATGGACGTTGGCGCTGGTACTGTGTGTTGCGGTACTGGTCCTTTCGCTGTGCGCGGGCATGTTTGCTTACGCCGCCGACGAAACGGGCGCGGCGGTAAAGGAAATATCTATCGTTGCGGCTGACGGCTACGAATTTGACGGTACGTACTGGCGCGATACGTCTCCGCAACAGTACTATGCTTTTACGCAGACTATGAGCGAGCAGGACGCGCTTGCAAGAATAGGCGGCGTAAAGGTAGTATATGACGACGGCACGGATGAAACGATAGCGTTGACGGCAGATAATTATACTTGGACGAACGGCACGGGTGACAACAGTAAAGACAGTCACACCGCGCTTATTCACATTACGGCTACTACTGCAAAGGGAGTGGAAATCGACCAAGACCTAACGCTAAATTTCAAAAAGCTGGAAAACTATGCGTTGGTAATATCGGGTTTTAATCCGTTCGGATTGAACCTGACTTCGGATATGAATCTTGGCAGAAATGCAGACTTCGTAAAGATATTCAATTTGAAAGGGCTGATTTCTATCACGCGCACCGACGGATCTTTTGTGACTTCGGTGTCTGACGAATATGTAGAAGCGGAAGGCGCGTTGACTCCTACTGCCGAGTATTTGAAATCTTTGTCAGACGGTAACGCCGAAAATACATATAAAAAGTCGTTATCCGTCAAGCTGTCAAGCACAGGTATTGAACAGCTTGTTCAGGGCGGATTTTCTCAGATTTCTTCATTAAAATCTGCTACTATCGATAATCTAACAGTTACTTATGTTGAGCCGACTTCGATTACGGGTATATCTCAAAAAAGCGGTTTTTCGAAACAGTTGGCGAGATCCGATTTTGATTTTTCCGATTATAGTATTAGTCTCCGTTATACTGGCGCGCCGATAAGCGTTCCGGCGGAAGACTTCAAAGAATACATTACAGTTTCATATTATGACGATTATTATGGAAACTTATTAGGAGAAGGGAAAGAATTCCTTACTAAAAAAGCAACGTATGCGAAATTCAGTATCAATTTCCCCATTTCAACAAACGGCAAAACGCTAAGTTATTCAAGCGGGGATAACGATTGGTATGGAATTAGTGTTGAACAGAGTTTCATACAGGTTCCCACGCTAAGCGACGCAGAAGTGCCTTATGCCGACGGCGGAGTTTCCGTTACGTTGAATAATATTCCTAAGTTAGACGGTGAAGTTAATACAATTTCGGTCACTCTCGACAAAGGTACTCTTGCGGGCGACAATGATAGCGGATACACGGCTACATTTTATAAAGGCGGCATATATCAACTTACCGTTACGTTAAGTGAAGATGGCGACTATAAATGGGCAGACCCCAGCGGAGTGGAAGGACTTGATCGTACTCTTTACGTTTTGACGTATACTATCACAGTTTCCGGCGCGGCCGTTACGTTGGAATTTTCTCACGACCAAACGGAAGAATACGGCGACGTTTCGTCCTATTCCTTTGAGGCGACAGTGGAGGGCAGCCCGTCTATGAATTTCGCTTCGGGGCGCAGTACTCGCGTAGGAGCAGAATACGGCGATCCGTTTACGCAGGAGACCGCAAGCGTTGCGGACGTGCCTTATTTCCGATTGGTATATTCCGTAGTTGACGGCAATGGCGAATTGAAAAACGGTGACAAATACGAAACGCCTACGGCAGTCGGTACTTACGAAGTTTATGTGGAAACCGCCGAAACGCCTTGGTATCAATACGCAAAGAGCGAACCCGTTGATTTCGAGATTACCAAGCGTTTTATTTCCGTCGGCGCAATCAAGGCAAGTGCGGAGTTTACAGGCAAGCAATTTCAAGCAAACGATGTTATCGATCTTGCCGCATCAGGCAAAAGTTTGGCATACGACGATAAGATTGACGAAGTTTTAAGTCTTACCGCCGATAAAACAATGCTGCTTGTCGATACCTACAATATCACGCTTGCGTTGAAGACGGGCGAAAAGGGCGCAAACTACGTTCTTTGGGACGGAACGACGGAATCGGATAGCATTACGAAAGAATTTAAGATTGTTGCAGCAAGTTTGAGCTTTACCGTATACGCCCACAAAAACACGTTTAATTACGGCGACGATATTTCCGCCTATCTCGAAACCGCAAGCAACCTTACGATAAACAAAACAAACTTGAAGGGCTTTGTAGACGTTGACTGGGACAACGTAGAGTTTTATAAGAAAGGTGAAACGGCTGCGCTTACTGCCGATTCCAAAACTTGGGCGATAGGCAGTTATGTTGCAAAATATCCTACTAAGGACTTGAATACGGTTGACGGAGCGGCTGCATCTAAAGAATACAACTTGCCCGCGGTGGAAGTGGAGTTCGAGATTTCACCCAAGGCGGTTGACAAGGTTGAATTGACCAAAGACGGTGCGCCTTGGTTGCAGTCCGAAGGCACCAATTACATATGGCAATATGGCACAGAGCTTGTTTCCACTCTCAAAAACTGGCTGCTTGACAACGCCAACTCGGCTCCCGACGGAAGTGCAATTTTAACTGTTGCTGTTGCAGGTACGCGTTTGTCGTCTACTGATACCATTGACGCTATTAACGTAAGCGGCAATCAAATAACTCTTACGCAAGCGGGCGACTACGTAGTGACAATTACGCTTAACTCCAACTACAAGTGGAGTAATGGCGACGAAGACAACGTAATCAATTACTACGGAACAATTTACAAGGCATATGTGTCCGCTCTCGGTTTTTCCGATACGGACAACCAAACGACATATAACGGCGAAGAGCAAACCGTTCAAGCTCAGTTTGCGCTCAGCGGTGCAACGGGCGCAGGTTGGCACAATCAGTTCTTTACCGTCCCGTCCGCAGGCGTACTCAACATTACGGCAATAGTGGGTAAAGGTTACGCCGCAGAAGGTTTAACTCTTGCCGATTTTACCGTAACAAACGGCGGCTTTAAGGTTAAAAACGCAGGAACGTACACCGTAACTGTGGCAATTGCCGATACGGACAACTACACTTGGAACGACGATCAAACGGGTGAAACGCGGAAAATCGTGTACACCGTAAACCGCGCTCCGCTAAAAGGAAGTTGGAATTATACTGACCCGTATCAGTACGTAGAAGGCGACGAACCGCAGCAAACGCCCGAATTTACTTTGGAATTATTCGGCGACGACGCGACAAAGATTGGTTTTTCTACAACGCTGTATTCCGACGACGCCTATACTACGGCGATTTCCGGCAATAAGATAACTACGGCGGGAACCTTCTACATTGCGGTAACCGATTGGACGGCATCCGTTGCGGGAGACAAAACCTATCTCAACTATTATCTGCCTACGGAAGGAACGGAGCTTGAAGCTATCCGCTGCAAGTTTGTTATCACACCGTCGGGCTTGGACGTAATTACGCTTACGAACGGCGGCGACGGAAATTTCGCTATTTCGGGAAACACGATAACATTTACCTATTTCGGCACGGAAAAGAAGTTTTCCGACTTCATATCGACGGAAGGAAAAACCCCCTATATTAACGGCGGAAAGTATTACATCGATATTTCCGTTGACGGCGCTACAGGGAACGACATATCGATGCGTTACGTCAAGATGAACGGCACTGCGGTAGATAAGTACGTTATAACCGTAAAGCCTGCCGCCAACTACAAGTGGAATACCGCGGGCGACAATGCTGCGAGCGATGAACAGCAAGTGTTTACGTTTTATATCGTTATCAATCAATTAGCTGTTAATTTGGACTGGTCGAATACGTCTATGACTTACGGCGACGCCAAGGCAAACGCTTCCGCAACCGTGAATAACAAAGCGGCGGCTGACGACGTTGTTGACGTTACTGTTCAATACAAGAGCGCAAGCGGTTCGGTTATTACAATTGATAATGCAACTCCCGCGCAGAAATATTTGGTCGAAGCCATAAGCCTTAACAACGATAACTATACGTTGACGGGCGGAAGCAATCTTTCGACGGATTACTTCGTTTACAAGAAAGGCATTGCCAAACCGCAATACAACGGCAATGCAAGCGGAACGTATACCGGCTCCGCGCAAACGACTACCGCGCTTTACGGCAACTCCGATGATTTGTGGACGCAGCTTTCCGCAAGCGTTGACGGCAAATATCCCGCAAGCTGGTTTGTAGACGACGCGGATAAGCAGGACAGAGCGTTTGCCGATTCTACAGGTATTGCTTTTAACGTAACGAACGGTACGCTTACGTTTATCAATGCGGGCGCTTACACAGTTACGTTTGCAATAATTGACAGTGCCAATTATTGTTGGGCGGACAATCTTGCCGCAGAGCAAGGCAATTTCGGCGAAAAGTCTTACTCGTATTCTTGGAACGAAATAGAAATTCAGCGCGCGATTATGGATTCTCCTATTTTGGGTGATTTGCGCGCAATGGAACAATTGAAAGACGATGCGTCGGCAATGTTTACGGAGAAGTTCGCTTCGCTAAGTAACATTACCGTCAAGTTCGGAACTCGCGGAAGCGATGCGGTTTCTGATTCGAGAAACGATCTCGATTCCGACGGAAAAAGAGTACGCGGCTTTTATTACGTGTTGTTAACCTTGGACGGCGATTTGGCTTACAATTACATTTGGAACGTCCCGTATGACAACGACAAGAAAGACGGCTATCTCGGATCGAATTACGGTAATAACGGAACCAACGGATCTGTTTTCGATACGATTTGGACAAACGAAAAAGGCGCGCAGCTCAAACTGTATTATGCGATAACCGCTTCGCAGGTTGGTATTACCTTTACAATCAACGACGGCGGATATACGTTCGGCGCTAACGGCGCAGGATATTGGAATCTGCTTACAGGAGATTTTGCAGAAAATACCGCAAAAATAAGTTACGAAACGTGGCGTACAATCGAGAATAATATTCCCGAAGCGACAATCAAGACTATAACGTACACATTTACTAAGTTGGCGGCGAATTCGGCAAACAATAAAGTTATTGGTGCAGACGAACTGGTAAACGGTTTGCCCTGGAATACAGGCGAATACAGCGTTTATATTGTAATAGACTTTGTAGATGACAAACAGTATCAACAATGGACAGACACTCAGACTTTTACCGTTTCCAAACTGTTGGCGCAGGTTGCGTGGGACGAAAACGCTTCGGCAACGTACGACGGCGGCGAGCATACCCGCAGCGTAACGGTTACTAACATAGCTGTTGCCGAAAGGAATGCGGGCGATAATTATACTATTCCTACGTTGGATACCACCAAGGTTATAAACGTCAACTACAAGGACGGAGCCGTTGCACCCCATACTATTGCAATTAACAGCATAAGCGACGACAACTACACAATAGAAGGCTTGGAAAATAATACCGCAGAATTTACTGTTAACCGCAAGGTTATTGCCGTAATCGGAACGGATGTACTCAACCACGTATACGGAGATGCTATAACTGCTGCTGACAGGCAGTTGACCGTTGACGGCGACGGCTTTGTTACGGGGACGTGGAGCGACTGGGTTGAAGTTAAGCTTCTTACAAGTCTTCACGGGCAAGCAGACGTAGAAGCTACCTATCTTACAAACGTCGGAACATACCGTGTTGTACCGCAGCTTATTAACGAGCAAGGCAACTACGAACTGACTGTTACAGAAGGCATATATACCGTTATAATACGTGAGATAACAATAACTGTTAACAGCACCGACGGCAAAACGCTTGCAACAAGCAAATACGGCGATGAACCCGTTGATTTGAACGGTAGTGCTTACTTTACGGTTGGCGGTAAAGGCTTGCCTTCGGGCGTTGCCGCTTCGACGGTGTTTACCCTTTTCGTTACAGATATAAACAGTGAGTCCGTTGTAAAGCCCGCAATCAATAACAAGTCGATAGTAGGCAACTATCCTATCGGAGTTACGTTGAAAGACAACGCTAACTACGCTATAACCAACCTTAACGCAGATAACAAGCTGCTGGACGGCGAAGGTGTAGTCAACTACGTAATTACCGAAGCCGACATCACAGGCGTTACCGTGACAGGCTACGCAGGTATGTACGACGGCGAAAGTCACGAAGCTTTACAAAATAAAAACGCTCCCGTTAAAAACGGTCAAACGGTTACTTGGTTCATAGGCTTTACGGGAATTACAGGCAACAATGACGCTCAAAAAGCCGTTGCGGCAGGTGTTGACGTAACATTGACCGAGTATATTGTAACGGGAAACAACGCCAACGGACTTGTGCGCAACGTGCTTCAAAGCGGTTGGTACAAAATTAAGGCGAAAGCAGAGTACCATAACGACAGCGAAGTGGTATTGGTGTATGTAGATATTACCAAGGCGACGCTCACCTTGTCCGTCAACCTGTCTATTTACTTCGGCGAAAATGGTCCTGAAAATTACAACGGCGCAAACGGCGAATATCAAATGACACTCGGCGACCTTCGCAACGCTTTATTGAACGGTCACAACGGACAAACGGCGCTTAGTAACAGCGTATATACCGTGGCAGGACTTGTGTCAAGCGATATCGAAGGTTTCCGCGGCGACGCGGTTATCGGCGGCAGCGTAAGCTACGGCTACGCGCAAGGCGTAACGTATGCGCGCGGCGATAAAGTCGGTTCTTATGACCTTGCAGTTAACATTGACGGTCTTACAAGCGACAACTACTCGTTTGCCGCAGGCGCGAGCGTGCTTACTGTACAACAGCTGCCCGTAACCGTCACGGTTAACGATGGCAATGACTACACGGCAACATACGGAACAACGCCTACCAAACTGACGGTCGAAGCGGACGTAGCGTTTGCAACGGAGCAAATGTCAGGTTACGCGGATAACGGAACGGTAAGCCTTGAGGGTCTTGATAAAGCTTTGCTTGCAAGCGGTATAAGCACAGATGCGTATATTCTTGACAGCGACGGCTCTGTCACGGGAACTAATATTGTTAAATACGACGGCGATACCGTTGTCGGCTACGAAATCGTAGTTGCGTTAACGGGCAACTGCGTCTTGGTTGCAGGCACAGAGCATACAAACACCTATATTATCGAAAGGGCAAATAACGCGTATACGGATACAGACTACACGCTGTTTGCGACAAACACGGCGGACGGCAAGTATATTTCCACCAACGTTACGGCAAATATCGACTTGCTCGGTTTTGCTTGGACATACGGCGATTACAATGCTACAACGCACGTTAACGGTTATAACCCCGAAGGCAAAAACGCCCTTAAAGCGTTCGATCTTATTTATCGCGATACTTTGTTTAGGGTAACGGTTTACCGTAACGATACGACGGAACTCGGCAGTGCGGAAATTGCCGCATCCGACGATTTGAACAAAGCGATAAACGACTTGTTTGACAAAATTCACAAGACGGACAAAACTTTCAACGCCGGTAATTATAAGGTTGTGTTTGAAATGGCGCAATCGGATAACTACAACGGCTTTGACGATACTTGGTACTTCAAGGTTGACAAGCAAGAGTTAACCGTTACCGCTGCGGATATGTCCGTAACCTACGGCAACGGGCTGGATACTGCAACCGTTGATATAAACGCGCTAACAAATAATACTAACGAGTACTACCGTTTTACGGTTGGCGGACTTGTAAGCAACGGCGGAACGGCGGACACGTTCGAAAGTTTGGGTATTACAATGGCGTTTAGTTCGTCTTATCAGGCGGGATACGCAAGCGGCTCTGTAGGAACTTACGTTATAAGCGATACGTCGGAGCACGTTCACGCAAATTACGCTATTTCTCAAATCGACGGAAAACTTATCGTAGCCCCGCGCGAGATTACGGTAGAAATCGTCAATTTAGATAACTTCTTCAATTTGCTGCTGCTTCAACAAACGGGCGGTAATTACGGTTATACCTACGAAGAAGCTAAGGCTTTGCAATTTATTTTGAAGAGCGGTTCGTTTGCTGCGGGCGACAGCGAAGGCGTTATCGATTTAAGCAAGGAAACGCTGTTCACAAAACAAAGCGTATTTATGCTCAATACAGAAGCGCTAACCGCCGCCGTTGACGGCTACAAGACGAATAACGTCGGCGACTATCCCATTTACGTAACGGCGGGCGCGCACTATATAAGCAAGCATAACGCTGACGAGAATAACTACGTTATCACTGTTAACGGCGCGCTTACCGCTCCCGAAAACGTAAACGCAATAGGCGTTAACGCAGGACGGTTTACAATTAAACCCGCGCAAATACGCAGCGAATTGAGTCAAGGATTTGCAGATAATACATACAACGGACAGCCCAAACCGTATTATTTGCAAACCAATTTGCCCGCAGGCGTTAACGTAGACTTCGTAGCGAATTATTACGAATACGCTAACGGCGACTATACGGGCGACCGTACCGAGCTTGGAACGAACGCTCCGATAAACGCAGGTTACTACCGCGTTGAATTCCGTCCCGTAAGCAATCCCAACTACGTATCGTCTTCATTGGGGCAGAATTACTCTATTGCAAAAGCGACGATAACTATCGGCACAGGCGAAACAACGAATTCCAAAGGCTATAGCAGCGGTACGGAAAACGGTATTAGCGGCGTTTACTTTAACGGCGGAGAATTCATTCGTTCCGTAACGTTCAGCGGCTTCCAAAACGGAGAAAAAATAAATCTTTCGTGGAAAATTGAAAGTTCTTTGTACAAAGGTCAATCTATAGGAACGTTAGGGCAGGAATTCTTCTTGACTTGCATTCCTACGATGGGTGACAACTCGTTCTCGTTTACGGTACGCAACGCGGGACAGTATTCCGTTACCATAGCGCTTGCAGACGGCGAAGAAGCCGACGGCAAACAGTTCTTGGCAAACAACTATAAGTTAAGCGGCAATGCGACGCTGACGCTCAACGTTTTGCGTGAAACGCTGACAATTTCTTCGAATGATACGACGGTAGAGTACGGCTCACCGCTTAGCGACGCCGACCGTTTTGACGGATTTAAGCCGACGTATACCTTGCATTATCTTCGCGACGAAGACGCTAAAACTCTGCTGAACGAAGAAAAAGACAAGTCATATTTGAAACTGAATAATACAGCTAAGGATTTGTATACAACCAACTACACGCCAAATTCATCGACGTGGGGCGGAAGCTACAATCTGTCTTTCGATACGGCAATTTTAGACGCGTATAACTTCGTCGTAACAACGGCAAACGACCAAGGAAACCTTACCGTTAGGGCTCGTATGATAACCGTAACGGTCAAGGGATATCCCGAAAATTCGACAGCTGCGTGTACCTACGCAGGTACGCACGATCATAACGATTGCTTGCAAGATGCGTTAAAGTCGAATAAAGCAAAGTTCTTTACTATTGATTACGAAGGAATGACAGATCCGTCCGATTTCGAAGCGTATAACCTTTTGAACGACTTGGATTTGAGCATAGCGACGAACAGATATTCGGCAGGTTCTACACCTATGCTTCCTACGGAAAGCAGCGATCGCTTCGCGGTTAAGTTTGTAAACACCGACGGTGAAGAGTTATCCACGTCCAATATCGGTGATAACACGGGAAAACTGTCCTACGAGATACTGCCCAAAACTTTGCACGTTGTACTTATTCAAAAGGGCGGCGAGCTTGTTACCAACGGCGTTAATCAAGTAACTATTCCGTACGGTACGGACGCGGCGACTATGCTTGCAATCAAGTTCTACGGTTGGGTAGACGGCGAAGGGACGCCCGACGGCGAATTGAATGTAACTACCAATAATGTAACTGTTAAAAGCTACGACTTGAACGGTTACGCTCCTTGGACGAGTATCGCAGGCAGCAGTTTCACAATTAAACCCGTAGTGTCAAGCGCTAATAACAACTATGCAATAGACGTTACTGCAATTGAAACGAAGCTGACGGTAGACTCGCTGATATTGAACGAAACGGTTAAAAACGTTTACTACAAGGAATTGGGTACGGACGACGCGCCTAACTACAATAACGGCATATTTGGCGCTGCAAGACGTATCGATATCAGCTTTACCTACGGCAACGGACTAACTTTGCCCGCAAACGCCGCAACGGTAACCTACAAAGATACCTACGGATTGGGCGAGAACGTATATCCCACCAAGTCGGGAACGTACCTTGCAACCGTAGAATTCCAAACAAATGCTAACGGTAAGTTGAATTATAAGTTTGCCGACGGCGCAAGCAAAACGTTCTCCGATTGGCAAGTACTTAAAAAACAGATTTCGTTGAACTGGTCTGACCCGAGCATAATAGTAGACAGCGGCTCGCAGACGAATGCGGTTGCAAGCTTTGTTAAATCTATTATGGAAATAGACAGCTTCAACCATAATTCCACAAGTATTAAGGACAGCGACGTTTATACGGCTACGGACAGCGGTTTGACTCTAACCGTTTCCGGCGCAGGACGTTTCGACCTGACTGTAAGATTCAACGCCGACGCGGATAAGAACTACGAGTGGGACGACGGTACCGTAGGCAGCAAGGTAATATTCTTTAACGCAATTTTGCAAGATGCTAAGGTGACGGTTGAAGTAGAAATTGCCGACGTAACCTTCGGCAACGACATAAATATTACAAAACAAAAGGTTATAAACGCGCTGAATAACGAAATTTCCGACGCAACGGTAATGTTTACGTACGCGAGCGTGGAATACTTTGACGGAATAGCCAACGGAACGTATGACGGAAGCGTAAGCGGATTGGCGTTTAACGTAATTCCGCGTAACGCTGGTTGGTACGTTGCAAGAGCGTACTACGCCGGCAACAGTTCGTACGGCGCGGCGCAAACATACTATGTATTCTGTATCAACAAAGCAATCGTTAACAAGCCTACGTTTACTGCTAATGCTTCTATGTATAACGGAACTACGCTGTTCGCAGATATCGGCTATAATACGCAGATTGTGTTTGTCCGCGAATATATCGGCAGCGACAATATCGCCAGCAGCGATTACGCGACTACGTCGAACGGTGCAACCGTGCGCGCGCTTAATGCGGGCGCTTACACGGTAAAGCTTGCGCTTCGCGATGCGGATAACTATCAATGGGCTTCCGACGTGGGAGATTTGGACGATAACGCGGTAGTGCTTACATGGAATATTGCCAAAGCAGATACCAACGCTATTACTTGGTCGCAAGGCAACATTTACGAAGTAGACTACGGAACCCCGTTTGTCGCAACGGCTACGGCAACGTTCACCGCTTCCGTTCAGTATGCTTACGCGCCCACGGGCGGCGTAGCTATCGGCGACGCATCGAGCATTACCGATTGGGGCAGCGTAAGACCTTCGCAGCACGGAACGTACTACGTACGCGCTTACTGCGCGGATACGAACAACTATCCAGCAGCTACGGATTACAAGCTTATTACAATCAACAAGGCTACGTTATTTGCAACGGTTAACGGAACGATGACGTACGAAGACAAGTGGGCGGAAGGTAAATTTACTTACGTAATTACCGACGCTAACGGAAATGTTTCAAACATTACCTTTACCGAAGGTCAATTGACGTACGTACTGACGGACGCCAACCTTAACAAAGACGCATTGTCGGTCGGTTCCTACGATGTAAAGTTGGAAACCAGCGGCGGAATAGTAACTGGACTTACCAACGCCAACTATCAAGTTAAATTAGCTGAAAAGCTCGGTAAAGTGGTGGTGAGCCCGCGCAGAATCAACGTTACTATCGGTGACGCGCAGGGTTACTACGGCGAAACGCCCGACATGTCCAAGGTAAATATAACCGTTTTGGAACAATGGACGGCAGGCGACGTAAGAGACGTGCTGGGACTTGAGCTGAACCCCAACGCCACGGCGACCGCTAACGTCGGAAGCTATCAGATAACGGCCACCAAAACAAACGCCAATTACGACGTGATTTTCCGTAACGGTTGGTACACAGTACGTCCGCTTAACGTAAGCGTTGCTTTGGAACAGGGCGGCGGAGTATACGGCGGCAATATTCAGGACGTACGCATAACTCACGTTTACAAAATCGAAGACGACGGCTCCAAGACGGATATCGGCGTAGATGCGCTTGATTTTACGTACAGATATACGGGCACGACATACGGCGGCAGTAACGTCAATCAGGCGTTTGCTCCCACTCTTGCGGGACAGTATATCGCTTCGATAGTATCGATTAAGGATAGCGACAGATACAACAAATCTAATTACAATCTGGATTTGAACGCAGGCGAAATAAGCGTGCCGTTTACCGTCTCCAAGAAGTCGGTAGACGCAGGCAGACTTATAGTCGAAAACGCCGCGTATACCAACAGCAATATCAAGCCGACGGTTACCGTTCCTTCGGACGACGAAGCGCAGGCAATGTTCTATTATACGGACGGCACGGCTGTTAAGCTCGTCTATACTCAGGACGATCAAGTATTCAAAACCGTCGGACCGCACACATTCTACTTGACGCTTGTAGACCCCGACAACTACGAATGGCTAACCGTAACGACGGCGCAGAGAGAAATGACCTTCCGTATCGTCAAGGCGCAAAACAGTCTTGTAACGGAAGGCGGAGAAACGAAACCTATAATCATAGCAGACTGGACGTTCGGACAAACGGCAAACACGCCTACTGCAACCATTAAATACGGCGACAGCGCGCAAATAGTGTTCGAATACTCCAAGGAAGCGGACAAGGGCTACTCCTACAATGTTCCCACAAGCGCAGGCACCTACTACGTGCGCGCTACGATGCCCGCGGACGACAACTACGAAGCGTTTACAAGCGCTCCCGTACAGTTCACAATCAATAAGGCTCGTCTTACCGCGCCTACGCTTACGTTAGTTACGGAAGGCGAAGCCAAAAACGACGTGTATACCGGAAAGAGATTGTTCTCGACGGTTATCGGTTACGACTCGCTGCTTATGCGTCCGTTCTACGACGCGGATAAAGTTACGGTAAACGCCATCGGCAGCAGTGTAACCGTAGTGGCAACCGACGCAGGCACGTACACGGTTACCTTCGCGCTTGCCGACTCGGATAACTACTGTTACGCAAGCGGCGCAAACGAAGTTACTCTCAGTTGGACAATCGCCCGTCAAAAGGTGGAATTGCCCACGGCAAACAACAATACTTATATAGTCAACGGCAAAGATCTCGTCTATACGCCCAACGGCTTCGACAGCAGCATAATGAATATCGAAGGCAACGTAACGGCGTACGGCGGAAACTTTACGGCGACGGTAACTCTCAAAGATACGGCGAATTACGAATGGGCGGATGATCCTAACCGCGTAGACGTCAAGTTCGAATGGAGCGTTATCGGTATAAATGTAGTATTTATAGTTATAATTTGCGTGGTATCGGGAGCTTGCGTAGCGTTGGCTATTATGGCGGCGATTCAGGCTATAAGACACCGCGGCAGGAAACGCGCCGAAGCGAGAGCTATCGACAAACGCTCCAAGGCGGACGGCTGGACGGGTAAAGAGCCCGAACAGGAAATCGCAAGCGCGGAAACGTCGCAAGACAAGACGGAAGCCGAAACGAAAGAAGGGGGAAATGAATAATGACTATCATCAATTTACTGGCGGCAGGCTCTAAGCTTTCTCCCGATCAAATCGGTTTGATAGTATTGCTCAGCTTTTTGGCGTTGTTGCTTATTGCAGCGAATATCGTGCTGTGGTATATTTTCCACAAGCGCGGCGAGCGGAAGCTGTGTACATATCAATTACAAAACAAACGCGACAAGCTGTTGCAGCAATTGGATATTCTCCGCGCAGGCGGCGTGCTTAGCGCGGAAGATATCGAACAAGACGACGAAGACGAAGAAGAAATGCTTGTAGTCGACGACGAAGAGGACGATGACGACAAGGACGAATACGTTCCCGCACCGCCCGCTGCAAATTTGTCGGTGGTATCTCAGGAAGAAGTTGACGAAACGATGGACGCGGAGATTATGGCAGTCGCTAAAATTTCCGCTCAAGCGCGCGAGAAGCTGAATATGGCTGCAAGCGAATTTGACAGGAAACGCTATTACGTTCGTTACGCAATGGGCTTCGAAGCTCGTTTAAGAAGTTCGTCCGACGAAGTTAAGGAACGCTACAAGGATTTGATGAATGAACTCGCGCTTTACAAGGGCGTTAAAGTCAAGGGCAGCTATCGTCAGCAGCGCATTTACAAGGGACGCAAAACGTTGGGGCTTATAACCTTTGCGGGTAAGACGCTGTGCGTATCGTTTGCTCTCAATCCCGCGGATTATGCCGAAACAAAATACCGCGGAATAGACAAGTCGGATAAGAAACGTTTTGCAAAGACGCCGATGCTTATGAAACTGACGTCGTCGCGTCGTGTGGAATACGCCAAGTATTTGCTTGTTCAGCTTGCCGATGCCAACACTATAACGCTGGAAGAAATTCCCGAAACGTTAACATTCGACCTTGCCGCTAAGACGTATGACGAACTGTTTGTGGACGGCAAGCTGCAAATTATCATTCTCGGCGAAGTGCCCGATTCCGTCGAACAAGAGCCGGAAGAAGACGAAGAAGATGTTGAAGATCTGGCGGACGAAGCCGTTGCGGAAGAATTGACTCGCTATAACCGCAGCTACACCGCGCGCGTAATTCAAGCGGACGACGAGTTGAAGGCGCGTTACTCCGAACTTAAAAACTACATACTTGCCTACAAGGGGATATACAACAAGATTACTTGGAAGCGCGAAGCTTTCTTTGTCGACAGACGTACCTGCGTGGCTACGTTCGCAATACGCGGCAAGACCTTGTGTCTGTTCCTTTCTGCCGACCCTGCGAAATTCGACGGCACTAAGTACAAGGTGGAAGCCCGTCCTAACGCTAAGCTGCCCACAATGTACCGTATCAAGAGCGACAGAAGCACCAAGTTTGCCAAGGAAATGTTGGATATAGTATTTGCCGAAGCGGGAATTCCCGAAAACGCGGAATACAAGCCCATTAACTTCCGTCCGGTGTACAAGTCGACGGACAACCTAATTAACAAGGGATATATTCGTGTAAAAACCGCCGTCGCGGAAACCGTAACGGAAGTGAAACCGAACGGAAGAAAACCCGTCGCAAGGAAAACATCGGGCGAAGCCGAGAAGGTAGCGTCTGCAGTAGCTAAATCCAAAACTGCCAAGGCTCCGACTAAAAAAAGCGCGGGTCAACCGCAAAATGCGGACGGCAACCAATAAAAATTTAACGTTTTTACAGCGAGAGCCCCGTTTATACGGGGTTCTCTTGTATACAAATATCGGCAAATATGTGGACATAACGGCGTTTTCGTGGTAACATATAATCGCAGGAATACGGATATTTTTACATTCGTATAATAAACTCAGTTATTCAAATATACGCTGTCGGGAGAATTAGTCCTAATGGAAGAAACCAAGAGCAAACAAAAGATACTTATTGCAGACGACTCGGAAATGAACCGTTCGATACTTACGGATATGTTGGGCGAAGAATTCGACATAATTGAAGCGGCGGACGGATTGGAAGCGATAGAGCAGATAGAAAAATACGACGACAAGATAAGCCTTGTATTGTTGGACATAGTTATGCCCAATCTCGACGGATTCGGCGTGCTTGCCAAGATGAACGAGAAGAATTGGATTCAGGATATTCCCGTTATTATCATTTCTTCCGAAAACGCGTCGTCGTTTGTGGAACGTGGGTACGAGTTAGGTGCGACTGACTATATTCAGCGTCCGTTCGATACGTTGGTGGTACGTCGTCGTTCGCTTAATACAATTATGCTGTACGGCAAGCAAAAGGCGTTAAAGGGACTTGTGGAAGAGCAGATTTACAAGCGTGAAAAAGAACAGTCGCTTATGATAGATATTCTAAGTCACGCCGTGGAATTCCGTAACGGCGAAAGCGGCAAGCACGTAGTAAATATTCGTACTATAACGGATATAATGCTCAATACTCTTGCCGGAATGACGGACCAATATTATTTGTCTCCTTCCGAAATCGACGTTATAACGTTAGCTTCGTCCTTGCACGATATAGGCAAGATTGCAATAGACGAAAAAATTCTTAACAAGCCCGGGCGTTTTACGGACGAAGAATTTGCTATTATGAAAAAGCATTCCGCTTTCGGCGCGGATATGCTTGCGCAGCTCCCCAACGTCAAGACGGAGCCGCTTGTTCAGAAAGCGTACGAAATCGCCCGCTGGCATCACGAACGTTGGGACGGCAGGGGCTACCCCGACGGTTTGAAAGGCGATGAGATTCCTATTTCCGCGCAAATCGTCGCGCTTGCCGACGTTTACGACGCTTTGACTAGCGAACGGTGCTACAAGAAGGCGTTTTCGCACGAGCAAGCCGTCAGTATGATTATAAACGGCGAATGCGGGGCGTTTAATCCGCTTTTATTGGAAGTTTTGAACAAGGTTGCGGATACTTTGAAAGAACGCGTGCATATGATGGCGGACGCTCAACAAGAGCACAGTTTCGACAAATTTTCTCAGGAAATTATGTCCACCAAGGAATTGTCCGCTTCGAGAAGAACGCTGGATTTGTTGGACAGAGAACGTCAGAAGTATCAATTTATTACCGCGTTTTCCAAAGAGTTTTTATTCGAAATACACGTAAATCCCGTTGCGATACGCTTCTTCGACGAATCGGTGCATCGTTTGGGAGTGAAGCAGTATATTCCCAATCCCTTGGAAGACGACGAATTGCGCAAGTGCATGAGCGACAAAGCGTTAAAGGATATTGCAAACCTTGTGTCTAAGGCCACCAAGGACGATCCGATTGTCAATTACGAAACGGACGTGGTGATGGAAGGCAGCGCGCACAGGTGTAAGATAAAAATTATGAAGCAGTATTCTTTGGAAGAAGACTACGTTTATTCGGGCGCGGTGGGCAAGATGGAAGATATCACCGCCGATTACCGTCAACGCGCCGAATTGGAGCGCGCCGCCACGCACGATCCGTTAACTGGTCTTTTGAACAAGGCGCACAGCGCAAAGCTTATGGAGTATTATCTGAAAAATCACAAAAAGACAAATTATGCGTTGGCTTTTGTCGATTTGGATAATTTCAAGAAAATAAACGACACCTACGGGCATCAGAAGGGCGACCAAGTAATATTGACGGTTACCGAAACTATGCGCAAGAACGTGCCTGCCGGCGGATTGTGCGCGCGCGTAGGCGGCGACGAATTTGTTGCTTTTTGGAAGGATAACGGCAAGCTAAAACAATGCGCCAAGGATTTGTTCGACGCAATAAACGGCTCGTTTACGGAAGGAATAGGCTCTATCAGTATGGGCGTCGCGCAAACCTCGGTAGTAGGCCGCGATTTTGCAACGCTTTACAAAAAGGCGGATATAGCGGCGTATTCCGTAAAAAATAACGGTAAAGCGCAGTTTTGCATATACAATGATTCTTTGAAGGATTTTCAAATGCCCGAATAGTATATATAGGCACAACACCAAGGCATTTCGGACGGACGCATTCGGCGCGCCCGTCCGTTTTTTTTGCCGATGAACAGCGGTCAATATAACATTGGGTTTTAATACAGCACATTACTTTTGAATAAATGTAAAAATATCGTAAAAATAGCGGTATATTCGAAATAAAATTTTTGAAAAAAAGTAAAATATTGTAAAAAAGTGTTGAATTTGCTGTTATATTGTGATATAATACCGATATTATAAAAGAAACAGTGGTCGGAGTGTTTCAATGAAGAATTATAACGGGTTGTCTGTGGAAGAACGCAAGCGTTTATTGGAATTTATCGCAAATCGTAAAGATAACATCGACGCCGTAGTTGCGCAGTTGACTATGGCGTTGGGTTTTAGAAGTAAGCTGTTCGGTTCGCTGTATTTAAGGAAAGCAATAGTTACGTATTACAATCTTACAGAGTACAGTCGCGGAAGTCTTTCCAACAAAATTTATCCTGCTGTCGCAGCCGAATTCAATACTTCGGTAAGAAGCGTAGAAAAGGATATAAGAACTGCGATTCACAGTGCTTACGATAACGGAACGTTATTTCGTTTTAACGAATTGGCAGGTATGTCGTTTATTTCCGAGTCGTATACTCCTACCAATTCGGAACTTATATCGGGTATTTCCACTTGGCTGCATATAGTATCAAGTTAGCGGTTTGGTTATTAAGCTAAATTGTTCGGTTTAACTGTCGGCAGCAGTCTATTACTTTTGGCGCGTCAAAGATTGCTATTTTTGACGCTTTTTGATATAATCCGATTATGAACGATTTACAAATGGCAATTGACGGTTTAGACGGGCATACCATATGCCTATGCAAGGACGGACGTATTATAACGTCCGATAAACGCGGAATCGCGCCTATGGCGGATTTTATAAGCGAGCAACGCGATATGCGCGGCTACTCTGCCGCAGACTTAATAGTGGGCAAAGCCGCTGCGTTGCTTTTCGTCAAGGCGGGGATAAAGGCGGTGTTTGCCCAAACCGTATCCTTGGGCGGACTGGAAACGCTGCGCCGATACGGTGTGCCCTGTTCGTACGGGGAAGTGACCGATTTTATCGTAAACCGTCAAGGTACGGATATTTGCCCTATGGAGCGCGCCGTTCAAGGCGTAAACGACCCCGACGAAGCGTACGCACGTATCTGCGCTCAAATGTCGGAGCTTAAAAAGGCGCGGTGAATAAACGTTATGAAATTCAATTCGGAAAAATACGTCCAAATGAATATTTTGGACAAGCAAAAGTACATTAAACTTATTAAGGACAAATTCGAACGCAAATTGGCTTTTAAGCTGCGTCTTACGCGTGTGTCCGCTCCTATAATAGTAACCGAACAAAGCGGCTTGCAGGACGATTTGAGCGGAACGGAACGCAAGGTATCCTTCGACCTGTTGCAGGACGGCAGAGTCGTGGAGATTGTGCAGTCTCTTGCCAAGTGGAAGCGTATGGCTCTTAAAAAATACTCCATAGCTTCATATTCGGGAATATATACCGATATGACGGCAATACGGCGCGACGACAAAATGGATGAGTTGCATTCCGTTTACGTCGACCAGTGGGATTGGGAAAAGGTTATTCTCGCTCGAGACAGAACTGTGGATTATTTGAAGAAGACCGTTGTAAAAATCGTTCAAGCGATTGCGGAAACGGGCGAATACGTCAGCGCGAAAGGCTTTAACTGCGCGGATGTGTGCAAGGATGTATTTTTCATTACGGCGGAGCAGCTGTTAAAGGCGTATCCCGATATGGACGCTAAACAGCGCGAATACGAAATAACCAAAAAGTATAAGACGGTATTTATCATCGGCATAGGCGGAGCATTGTCCGACGGAAATCCGCACGATTTGCGCGCGCCGGATTACGACGACTGGACGTTAAACGGCGATTTGCTTATGTATCACGAAGTATTGGACGCTGCGTTGGAGCTTTCCAGCATGGGCGTGCGCGTAAATGCGGAAAGCATGGTTGCGCAGCTTGAAGCTCGAGGCAACGTCGAACGCTTGGAGATGGACTTTCACAAGGCGGTTGTAAACGGCGAACTGCCGTTATCTATCGGCGGCGGAATAGGGCAAAGCAGGCTGTGTATGCTGTTGCTCGGCCGAGCGCACATAGGCGAAGTTCAGGCATCCTATTGGGACGAAGACACGCTTGCCGCGTGCAAACGTCGCGGAATCGAGCTGTTGTAGGCGGTTTTGCGTAGTTATAAGTTTTACGGATAAAAATAATTTGAAAAACGAACGGTTGTCGAAAATTATATAGCTTAAATTGCAGTGCGGAAAAATGTGTACGGATTAAAATTTTATCAAGCGTAAAATGTTTCCCGTAAGTTGTTGACTTTTGCAAAACAGTGCTGTATAATATGTTAGCAATCAAGATTGCTCGATAATATACAAGCAATTTGATAGTACGGAAAATTATGCGCTGTTAGCTCAATTGGATAGAGCGTCGGTCTACGGAACCGAAGGTTAGGGATTCGAGCTCCTTACGGCGCGCCACATAAAACGGCGTTAAGTTATTACTTAACGCCGTTTTTGTATTCGGTTGGGCATATCAACGGGCAACAGGTAAAATTTCGCATTTTTCGTCTATCAATAGCAAGCGGTTTGCTATGAACGGATACGACTTCGACAATACAATATACAAGGGCAACAGTTTCCGGCGGTTTTATTTTTACTGCCTTGTTCGTCTGCCGTATCTTGTAATTTATTCGCCTGTGCAGCTTGTCGCCGCAATTCTTCACGGACTGCGTATTCTCAATAAACACCGTTTTTTGTGCGTATTGGAGCGGTTTATAGTTTTTGTTCCGAATAAGCGTAAATTTGTGGAAAAATTTTGGAATAAAAATTTTAGCCGTATTAAGTCTTGGTATTATAGCCAAAAGCGTGACGACGATATAATAATTTCCGCTTCGCCGCAGTATTTGGTGGAAGTTGCCTGTTCACGGTTGGGAGTTAAATGTATCGCTTCGAATGTGGATATTCAATCGGGCAAGACGTTCGGCAAACATTGCCACGGCGCAGCCAAAACGGATTTTTTCCGTAAGCATTTCGGCGACTCGCCACTTGCAACTTATTACTCCGACTCGTTGACGGACGTTCCGTTGTTTAAGCTTGCCGAACGCGGTTATTTGGTTAAGGGCGACAAAATCACTTTACTGTATCAAAACGGTGAAAAAACAGAAAAATAAATTACGAAGAATCAAAACTCGCACGGTAGACAAACGTCTACCGTTTTTTGTTCGTACGGGTGCTTAAACGTCAACCGTTCGCAGTGCAGTTTGACGCGCTCCGCAGATTTTGCGCCGTACGTTTTGTCGCCGATTATAGGGTATCCTATTGCCGCCATATGCGCGCGCAGTTGGTGTGTTCGTCCTGTCAACGGATACAAGCGTACTATTGTGGACGATATGCGTCGTTCTATCACTTCGTATTTCGTTTGTGCGGCTTTGCCGTCGGCGCTTACTACCGTAAGGCATTTGTCGTCTTGCCTAAGCAGCGGCAGGTTTATTTCTCCGCAATCGAGCGGTACAATCCCTTCCGTTTCCGCAACGTACGTTTTGTCGATTTCGCGGCGAAGCTGCATAGCGTTTAGCTTTTCCGCCGTAATTTCGTCCAACGCTCCCAAAACAAGTCCGCTTGTAACCTTGTCTAACCGAGTGATTATACGCAGGCGGAAATCTTTGCCGAACGCGCTTGCAAGCATATTGCCGAGCGTGTTTGCGCGGTGCGTTCTGTCGGGGTGCGTGGCAACGTTGCAGGGCTTCGCCGCAACGTACAAATACTTGTCGCAATACAACAGCGCAGCCGTTTCGCTTGACGGTTCGAGCGAATGTAATCGTACGTTTGCAGTAAGCTCTAACGTGTCGCCCGCAGTCAAAGGATGTCTTACGGTTACGGCTTGTCCGTTTAACAGTATCTGTCCGTCGTATTTGAACCGCTTGATTTGCGAAGTAGAGTACCCCTGCTTTTGAAAGTATTCTTTAATTGTTTTGCCGTCGAATTCGCCGTTTACAGTCAACTTTATCATACGCCAATTATACCCGATTGCCGTGCTGTTGACAAGACAATTTCGTTGACACCCGACGTATAATATTGTATACTGATTGCGTAATGCGCGGGGCGTATATGCGCTCGCGCAAAATATTTTTTTGGAGCGGATTATGAAATACTTTACGGTAGATCTAAACGGCTACGAAGCGAATCTTCCCGTGCTTCCTTTGCCAAGCGGAGTCAATATCGCATTTTTCAATCTTCACGGCAACGTAGGTATGACGGAGCATTGCGGCAAGCAATTGGCAAAGCTGGTTGCCGATTGCGACGTGCTGCTTACGGCGGAAAGTAAGGGCTTGCAGCTTACCCACGTTATCGCAAGAGAATTGGGGCACGAGTACTACGCCGTGGCGCGTAAGTCCAAAAAGCTGTATATGCAGGACGGTTTGGAAGTTGTTATCAAGTCCAGTATAACTACCGGCACTGAGCAGAAGCTGTACCTGTCCCGTCACGATGCGGAGCTGATGAAGGGTAAAAAGGTAGGTATTATCGACGACGTGGTGTCTACGGGCAACAGCCTTGTGGGCTTGGAAAAACTTGTCGAAATGTCCGGCGGAACTATCTGTAAAAAAGCTTTCGTGCTTGCGGAAGGCGACGCGGCAAAGCGAGACGATATTTGCTATCTCGGCGTAATTCCGCTGCTGTAAGACCGTTAACGATTTTATCCGTTTTTACAGGCGTTGCGCTGTTTCGGCGTATCGTCGGATAGGTATAATCTTTTTAGCAAACAGTAAAATTTCATTTTATTAACAAGCCGCCCCAAGTCAAGGGGCGGCTTTGCTATCGACGGACGAAAACGCGGTCTTTCGCCGTCCGAACGGGCGTTTCGATAAATTATTTGATTTTTTCCGTCTAATTTGCTATACTAAAACAGATAATTGTAAAAAGGGGGGGGGCGTGCGTTTTGAATACTTGCTACGAAGTTATGCTTGACCGTTGCAGAAAGGACGGCAGAATAGTATATTACGACCACGCTATCCCTATGCCGCGGTTTATCCGCGATGTGGACGCCCTGTCCCGCGGTTTGGTCAATTTGGGGCTGAAAAAGGGCGACGTAATAACGGTTTATCTGCCTACCTGTCCGCAAAGCGTGGCGGCGTTTTACGCCTGTTCCAAGTTAGGCGTTATCGCCAGCTTCGTTCATCCGTTGACGCCTGTTGACGAATTGGAAAAATACGTCGCGCAAACGCAGTCGAAAGCGGTTTTGTTCTACGACGCGTTGGTCAAGGACGAGCGCCCGCTTGCAAAGATTAACGTTACGCTCGTACGCTCAAGCATAGCCGATTACGTTACGTTCCGCAAGCCCGTATACGCTTTGTACGCCAAAGCTGTCGGCAAGCGCGTCAAGGGCGTTTATACCTACAAGCAATTGATTAAAGATACCGCCGAAACACCGATTACTGGCGACGAGCACGACGTAGTGTGCTATATGCATAGCGGCGGAACAAGCGGAAGCCCCAAAATTGTCAAGATATCCAACTACGCTTTTAACGAAACGGCGTCTACTATTGTCAAAATGTACAATCCGTCTCACGACCAAGATAACTTTTATCTTACAACCTTGCCCGTTTTTCACGCATACGGACTGTGTAATTCGGTGCATACGGGTTTTGTCGCGGGCTTCAATCTCGCGCTTATTCCGCAATACGACGTCAATGTCGTCAAGCGTTATTTCGACAAGTACAACGTAACGGCGTGGGCGGTCGTTCCAGCTATGATAACAAAATTATTGCGCGCAAACGCGTTAGACCACAAGCGTTTCGGCAAATTGGACGTTATTTGGTGCGGCGGCGACGTTCTACCCGAAAGTATGGTTGAGCAGGTGGACGGTATTTTGGCAAAGTACAGCAAGCGTCCCGCGCGGATTATGCGCGGTTACGGACTTACCGAAACGTGCGGAGTCTGCGCTGTAAACAACTACGACTACTATGCGCCCAACAGTTGCGGAAAACCTATCGACGGTTGTAAGATACGAATCTTCGGCGACGACGGCAGTGTGTTGCCGCCTAATGCCGTCGGAGAGATTGCTCTTACCGCAAGCGGCGTTATGAGCGGGTATCTCGGCGGCGGCGAAGAGTGGACGGACGACGGGTATCTCAAAACGGGCGACATGGGCTACTTGGACGAAAACGGTTTCTTGTACGTTGTCGACCGCAAAAAGCGTATGGTAAAAATCGCCGCGGTAAATGTTTTTCCCGCCGAAGTGGAAGAGTGCATAGGCAGATTGCCCTTCGTATCGGAATCGTGCGTCGTCGGCAAGGTAGTCGGCGGAAAACAGTATCTCAAAGCGTACGTTACATTGCGCGAGCCTATGGATACGCAGACTGCTGCCGACAGGATTATAAAGTGGTGCGGCGACAATCTCATACGTTATTCTGTTCCGACTTTTGTAGACGTGTTGGACGCAATGCCTCGAACCAAGCTTGCTAAAATAGATTATAAAGAATTGGAAAACCGATAAAATTTGCGTGCGCGTTAGAACGCGCCGTTAAAATTATCGTTGCAAAGGTATTATGTTTGTGATACAATATACAATGCGCGGAATCGCTTGGATTCGCGTAAACTATCGGACAATGGAGTCGGTAATATGAAAGTTATAGTGGTCGGTTGCGGAAAAATCGGCAGGACAATCGTCGAAAGTATGGCGGACGAAAGGCACGACGTGGTAGCAATCGATAATGACCCGCAGGTTATTCAATCGATAACCAATACCTACGACGTAATGGCGGTTTGCGGCAACGCCACTTCGCGTGAAATGCTGCAACAGGCGGAAGTGTCCAAGACGGATCTGTTTATTGCGGTAACCGAATCGGACGAAGTAAATATGCTTTCCTGCTTTTTGGCAAGGCGTATGGGCGCAAAGTATACGGTTGCGCGTATAAGAGAATCGGGCTACAACGAAGACGGTTTGCAGTTTTTAACCAAAGAATTACAATTGTCCATGGCGTTAAATCCCGAGCAGCTCACTGCGGAGGCGCTTTTCGACATTCTCAAATTACCTTCCGCCGTAAACGTCGACAGCTTTGCCGGCAAAAAAATTCAAATGTTGGAGCTGGCAATAAAAGAGAAGTCCCCGGTAATCGGCGTGACGTTGCAAGATTTGCGTAAAAAATGTCCCGTGCAGTTCGTTGCGTGCGCCGTTCAGCGCGGCAGCGAAGTATATATTCCCATGGGGGCATTCGAACTTTGCCAAGACGACAAGGTTGCGTTTATGGTCAAGCGCACGGATATGCACAAGTTCCTGAAATCGGTCGGTTTGGGACAAAAACAAGGACGCGACGTAATTATTATGGGCGGCAGCGTTGTGGCGTATTATCTCGCCAAGATGCTTGCTTCCAACGGTTTTTACGCTAAGATAATAGAAAAAGATCAAGATTCCTGCGTAAAAATAGCGGAAAAGCTGTCTTCTAACGCCACGGTTATTCACGGCGACGGAATGAGTCAGGATTTATTGTTGGAAGAAGGTATAACCGCTACGGACGCGTTCGTAGCTTTAACGGGTAAGGACGAAGAAAATATTCTTATATCTTTCTACGCTATGAGCGAGCGCGTGCCCAAGGTTATTACCAAGGTCAGTCACACCGAAACGGGTGCTTTGGCGGAAAAGTTGGGATTGGACTGCGTGGTTTCTCCGCGTAAAATAGTTGCGGACGTATTGACGCGTTACGCAAGAGCATTATCCGATTCGCTTGAAAGTAAGGTTGAGACGATGTACAGCCTTATGGACGGCAAGGCGGAAGCTTTGGAATTTGCAGTGCTTAACGATTGCAGCATCAACAATATTCCGTTAAAATCGTTAAATCTCAAACCCAACTATATTATAGCGGGTATAATTCGCGGAAAAGAAACGATAATACCGTCCGGCAACGACTGCATAACGGCGGGCGACATGGTTATAGTTGTAGCTACGGACGCGCATCTGCGTGACTTATCGGAGATTGTAAGATGAATTATCGGATGATTTTTCATACGACGGGCAAGGTGGCGATAGTACTTGCCGTTTTGCTTGTAATACCCATGGTTTTGGCGCTGTGCCTGTCCGAAGCATGCTGGTGGGCGTTTGCTATCACAATAGGTATTAGCCTTGTAATCGGCTTGGTGTTAACATTGTGTCTAAAACCCAAAACGGACGTATTCTTTTCTAAGGAAGGGCTTATTATCGTATCTCTTGCTTGGATATACGTTTCTATGATAGGCGCGCTGCCTTTTGTTATAAGCGGGGCTATTCCAAGCTACATCGACGCGCTGTTCGAAACGGCAAGCGGCTTTTCTACCACGGGCGCAACCATACTTATCGGCGAACAAATAGAAGGCATGGCTAAGGGCTTGCTGTTTTGGCGCAGCTTTACCCATTGGATAGGCGGTATGGGCGTTATCGTGTTCGTTATGGCGATAGTATCCGGCGCAACGGACAGAAGTATGCACATTCTGCGCGCCGAAATGCCCGGGCCTACCGTGGACAAAATCGTCCCCCGCGCGCGCAGTACCGCTAAGATACTGTACCTAATTTACATAGGTATGACGGTACTGGAAATAATCGCCTTGATTATTGCGGGTATGCCTATATTCGACAGCGTGGTTCACGCTTTCGGTACGGCGGGTACGGGCGGCTTCGGAATAAAGGCGGACAGTATAGCTTCGTATAACGCGGCGTGCCAGTGGATAATAACGGTATTTATGATACTGTTCGGCGTAAACTTCAACGTTTTTTATCTGCTTATAATGCGCAAGTTCCGTTCGGCGTTTTCGTCGCGCGAGCTGTGGATATACGGCGGTATTATCGTCGTGTCCGTTACGGCGGTGGCGATAAACATAACCAAGCAGCTGCCTTATACGCAAAACGTAGGCGACGGAATACGGCACGCGGCGTTTCAGGCGGTGTCCTTTTTGACCACTACGGGCTTCACGTCCATTCCCGCTTCTTCGTCTTTGGATTCGTTGCCGCTACTGACCAAAGGCATATTATTTGTGCTTATGTTTATTGGCGGCTGCGCGGGCTCGACCGCGGGCGGACTTAAAGTTTCGCGAATCGCCCTTCTCGGCTGTGCGGTACGCAAGGAACTTAGAAGGGTACTCAGTCCGCGCAATCAAAGCGTAGTTAAGTTCGAAGGAAAAGTCGTTTCCGACGAGACGCTGCGAAGCGTAACGAGTTATTTTGCTTTATATATGTTTATCATAGCCGTCGCCTTTATCGTTTTATCTTTCGATAAAGCGGCAAACCTGTCTGTCGAAGCCAATATAACGGCGGCGGTGTCTTGCGTTAACAATATAGGCCCCGCATACGGCGTTGTCGCAAGCGGATATTATATGTACAATTGGGCGTCAAAGCTGGTCTTGACGGTTGCAATGGTTTTGGGACGTTTGGAAATTTACCCGCTGCTTCTTGCCGTTTCTCCGTTTACTTGGATGAAGAGATAGCTTTTTAACTGCAAAAGAGACTGCTAGGCAGAATGGTTTAATAAAAAAACATATTCAAACGGCTTGGAATAGTAAAAATTCCAAGCCGTTTGTATTACTTACAGCGCGTTGTATGCAATGAATACAACGGTAGCGTTATATTCGATATTATTTCTGCTTATTGGTAAACAACAGTATTTGTTCGGTATTGCCGAATACGACGATTTTGTCGTTTGATTCGAACATTGTATCGGGCGTCGGAGTAGGCATATACTTATTGTCTTTTTTGATTGTAAGTATATTTATACCGTATTTCGTGCGCGGATTTGTTTGACGGATAGTTTTGCCTATCCATTTTTCGGGGACGGCTATTTCGAATATGGAATAGGTTGCGTCCAATTCGAAATAGTCGTAAACCTGTTCCGAATTGATTTTTACCGCTAATTTTTCCGCCATATCGCGGTTTGGATATATTACTTCGTTTGCTCCTATGCGCAGTAAAAACTTGCGTTGAATGTCCGTATTGGCTTTTGCAATAATATATTTTGCGCCGAGATCTTTCAGAATGGACGTTATTTCCAGCGAGCTTTGAAAGTCGTCGGCAATCGTTACTACGCATGCGTCGTACGAAGGAATATCCAGCGCTTTGAGATTGTCCGAAACCATACAGTTACATATAACTGCGCCGGTATATTTGCTTGCAACGGTGTTGATTATGTTTTCGTCTTTATCGACGATCATAACTTCGTTGCCCATATTAAGTAATTTTTCACCCAGCAATTGTCCGACTTGCCCCATACCTATAAGTAAAACGGATTTCATATTTTTCTCCTTATCCTATTAAAATAGAGTCGATCGGCTTTCTTATTTTTGCCGTTGTACGGCTTTCGCCTAATGCAAGGGTAAGCGTAAGAATACCCACTCTGCCCGTATACATCAGCAGCATAATTATTATTTTAGACGGAATCAGCAGCTTGTCCGTAACGTTCAACGTTAAGCCTACCGTTCCGAGAGCCGAAACGCATTCGAATACGACTTCCTTTATTGTAAGCGACGGTTGAAACGCGCATATCGCTATCGTAGACAAAACTATGAGCGACAGACAGGCTACGAATATAGCCAGAGCTTGCGACAGCAGTTCGGGGGCAAGTCTTTTTCTGCCCAGATCGATATCGCTTTTGCCACGTAACGAAGCAATCATACCCGTAACTATAACGGCGAGCGTTCCCACCTTTATGCCGCCGGCAGTCGAACCGGAGTTGCCGCCTACAAACATCAGCAGCAATGTTAACGCATAGCCGCTTTCCGAAAGTGTAGTAGGGTCGGTAGTGGAAAAACCTGCCGTTCGGGGAGTTACCGCATTGAAAAAAGAAACGAGCAGTTTTTCTCCGAAATTATAGTCTGTGTAGGACGGGTTATTCCATTCGAAAACCGTAAACAGCGCGCAAGATAAAACAATCAAAGCCGCGCTTAGAGTCAGTACTACTTTCGTATTAAATTGCAGCTTTTTCGGTTTCGGCCTGCTATCCAGTATGTCGCTCCAAACGTAAAAGCCCAGTCCGCCGATAATAATCAGCAGTCCCAGCGTTACGGTCACCAAGGGATCTTTGGCGTATGACGTGATAGAGCAGCCGCCGTTTGTGCCTATAAGGTCGAATCCTGCGTTGCAAAACGCCGAAACGGAATGCCAAACGGAGTAATATATTCCGTTGCCCCAGCCGAAATCGGGAACGAAGCGGAAGCACAGCGCAAACGCGCCTGCCGCTTCGAAAATTGCCGAACCTATCAGTATCCTTTTTACAAGCTTGCCCAAACCGAGATATTTTCTGTCTATTCCGGCGGTTGCCATCAAAGCTTTACGTCCGTACAGACTTACGTCTTTTTTCAGAATGTAAAAAACGGACGTTACGAAGGTCATAAAACCCAGCCCGCCGACTTGAATGAGAATAAGTATTACAATCTGTCCGAACAGAGTCCAATGCTCCGACGTATTATGGACGGCAAGTCCCGTTACGCAAGTTGCGGATACCGACGTGAACAGCGCGTCTAAATAGGACGTTTCGCCCGATTTGGATGCCCAAGGCAAAACAAGCAATACGCTGCCGATTAGTATTACCGTCAAATACCCCAGCGCAAGCAGCTGCCAAATGGATATTTTTATTTTGAATTTTCTTTTCATCTATTTTTTGATTTTAGCACAATCGGGAAGCAATGTCAATAAATGTTATCGCGCCCTTACGTTTCGTCAATATGAACGCATAACGATCCGTAGGAAAATTAAATAGAAAAAAGACCTTTCTGCCGACGGTGTTCGGTTACTATCGCGGACGGTTTGGGCGGCCGCATCCGTTGAGAAAGGTCTTTTTTTGTATATTTTTCGTGTGTTATTTTTATCAGCCGTATTGCATCAAGTCGGGATTAACGTCTTTAAGCATTGTCAAAAACGCTTGATGACAGTCTGTCTTGACGTTACCTTTGGGGAAGTTAATGCGGATAGCGCAGCAGTTTTTGTACGGGGTTACGAAGTCGCGCATAATGATATTGATCTTGTCCATGTCTGCGCTGCCGTTAAGACGGCGTACGTACTCGTTCATATTGTCCGTATGCGTTGCTTCGCGGAATTTGGGTCCGCGCACGTACATTCCGTCCGTCAGCTGTCCTTGCAGCACGAACAGTCCGCTGTCAGCTTCTTTGTATTTTTCTATATATTGCGGCAATACTGTCTCGATGTATTTCTTGGAGCTTTTGGTGTTGTACGACGTTTTGTAGTAGGATTGTATCACGCTGTCCGCTCGCGTTCCGTCGTCGTTATTGCGCTTGAAAACGTATTTTTTAGCAAGGATATCTTCCGTTTCCCGTCCCCACACAATAAGGCACTTTCCGCGCGAACGGCCGACCGTCAATTCGTCGATAAATTCAACGTCCGTTTTGTCCGTGTCGTTTGTAATCAGCAATCCGTTCAATTTTTCTTCTACCATAGCAATTGTCCCCTGTTGGGCTTCGCCGTCGAAGTGCTGAAAGTCAAGTATTACCGTTTCAGTCGTATTTGCCGTTATGAATGTTTTTACGTCGTCCAAAACGCCGTTAAGAGCAACGCCCTTGCTCGGTCCGTGGTAAATAAGATATTTGCCGTCCGCATAGGAAACGCGCAGGTCCAAGTATCTTGTTCCGCAGGCAAGCAGGTCGGCGGTATCTCTGTCCTGCGTCGCGGCAAAGTAGGGCAGCCCCTTTGTACCCGCGTCGTGCGCTCCGGGGATAACGGTTTTCTTCAACAATACTTCGTCCTTTATCATACTTTGCCAATAGGACAGCTGTTCGACAGGCTTTGTCTTGTCGTTTTTGCTGTTGGATACGCCCGCGATAATAATTACGCCGAGCAGTATTGCCAGCACAAACGCGCCTACTACGGACAACGCTGTAATTTTCTTTTTTGTCATAATAACTCTCCCGAAATATAGATAACCGATACCGCTTGTTAAGCGTGATACGGTATGATTAAAACCGAAATAATTCAGTTAACCGATTGGTTACTTAATTATATCAAACCGACCTGCAAAAAGCAATACACAATTTTATAGGGACGGCATTATAATCCGCCGTGAGTGCGTTAAATATACGGCGGCAAAAGTTTATATGGCGGTTGCCGTTGACTAATTTGCCGAATAGTATTACAATTAACCTAATGGGAGAATTTCGAATGAAAAAATATATAGCCGTAATAACGGCGTTAATTATGCTGTTGGGTTGCTTCGCTTTCGTTTCCTGCAAGGAAGAAGCGGCAATTGTAGTTTTGCACCCCGATAACGGCGAAAACACTAAAATAATTAAGTATTATCCTAATACGCAATTGCCGACGGATTACGTCAAGTACGGTTATACCTTCGGCGGGTGGTACTACGACGAAGGCTGTACCGACCCGTTTAATCCTGCGGACGAATTGTCGGGATGTATTCACCTGTACGCCAAATGGAACGACGGTTCTTCCGACGGAAACGACGACCCTAACAAACCGAATGCGCACACGCACAATTTCGGTGACAGTTATTTCGCATTCGTCAAGTGTTCCGTCGACGGCTGTAACGTAATGGGGCGCAACACTGGCAGCGGTGAGTTTAGGAGTAATTTCAAGTTTACCTTTACGCAAGCCGACGCTGCGGCGTTAGAAGCGCTGTATACCGAATTGCTCGGCGACGTTAACGGCGGTACGGTCAACGTCGATAGCATAATATACAAGTTTTCCGGTTACGACGCTAAGTACCCTGACTTGGAATACCAGTATCAGGTAGCTACGGTGCTTAACAGCGTTTATTCCGATGCGGAACGGCAGGACGACGTAGAGTTGGTAGATAACTGCTATAACTCGTATATAAAAAATTATTATCTGTTATTGGGCGCTATAGACGGCTCGAAATACAAAACCGAATTTTTCAGGGATTGGAGCGATGCGGAATACGCAGAAGCAATAGAAATGTACAATGCGTATTCGTCCAGCGGAGACAATCTTCAAACCAAGGCGAACGAATGCGCGTTAGCGTATAACGAAGTTCTCGACGCGTTGGGCGGCAGACCGTCGTCCGCGCAATTGCAGAGACTTTACGCTGCGTACGGCGAATTTGTCAAGGCAAATAACGCCGTTGCGGCGCAGTACGGAGACAAATACTCCGACTTTATGGAATATTCCTACGCTAACGAATACAACCGCGAATACCGTCCTTCTGACGTGTCCGCTATGAGAGCGTTGGTAAAACAGTATATCGCGCCCGCGTTAATAAACGTATACCGAGCGTACACAAGCTTTCAAGGTTTTTCTACACAGAATAACATGGAGTATTATCAAGGACTGTGTACCGATTCGCTGTTTACGATAGATAACTCAAACGCAAGCAGAGTTAATTCCGCGACAAACAGAATAAACGATTACTTCGAATATTTGAATAATAACGTCTCGGGCGACGGCGCGATAAATTACGGCGCGGCAGTAAACGATCTATTTAGGACGGGCAACTATTTTACGGGAAAAGAAGCGGGCGCGTATACCTACTGGATACCGAATAAAAACAAATCGATAGTGTTTTTCGGAGATAATTACGACGAAGAATACGGCAGCTACGACTATTCCACTGCGTTTACGTTTGTTCACGAATTCGGACATTACTACAACGGCGTGTTCAACGGCAATTTGTCGCTGTCGATGGACCACGACGAAACGCAGTCGCAGGGTAATGAAATGCTGTTTCTCGCTTATCTCAAGAAACACGTTCCTGCGGGCATATCCGACGGCTACGGCATTTTGGAGTGCGAGCAGTTGTTTAATATTTTGTGCAGCATAGTGCAGTCGGCAATCGTCGACGAATTCGAACAAGCGGTGTATTCCGATGCCTACGGCAGCGGACGTTATCTAAACGGTATAGCGCCGAATAACTACGGTGACTTATACGAAGAAATACTCGCTTCCTACGGCGACGAGATGGCGGATATATTGGGAACGGACTATTGGTACTATGTAGTCGTCGATTCTCCCGCTTACTACATATCCTACGCTATGAGCGCGCTTCCAAGCTTGGAAATATTCGTTAACGCTCAGCGGTACGGACTTGATTCGGCGCGTAACAGTTATTTCAAGCTGTACGATTTTTCGCGTAACGTAACGGCAGCGGATACTGACCGCGACGGAGAAGTGACTTATGGCGAAGCATTAGTCTATGCCGGACTGAGCAATCCGTTTTCCGCTTCGCTGTATACCGTAATAAGAGATTATTTCAATAATTATTCGTTGTAATTTCTATTGTTTTTCACATGTATGCGTCGCATAACCGTCGCTTTTTACCGTAAACGTCCGCAAGCGTATTGCTTGCGGACGTTTTAGAAAAAGATTGAACGGATTTTTTCATTTATTAACATTCTTAAAACGTTTTGTGCTATACTGAAATAATAGGAAATCTCTTATAAAGCGTACCGATCGTAAACCGAAGTATCGGGGTGTTAAGAAATTAGAATGGGATAAAAATTCAGACGTAAAGATGATAAATCGGCTCGGAGATGCGTCGCCGCAAAAGTAATATCATTTGATAGTTCTTGTCTGAGTTCAATAGTAATATTGCAGTCGGTTTAATATTGTCTACTACATAAACGAAAGGCATATAAGAAGCCGCAAACGCACAATTTTTGCTGATAATTGATTTTTGTAAATAATTATATGAAGGAGCTATTATGTCGGAAAAGGTGATGAAAAGAGAAATGTCCGCCGAAGACAGACAGTTTAACAGAAACAAATGGCTGTTTACCGTTTCGGGCTTCGGCAGAGATATGTCGTATCAATTGATTGCGTCCTTTTTGTTGACGTATATTCAATTCGGAACAACGCTTTCGGTTTTACAGTTTACCGTAATAAGCTTGCTTATCGGCGTTGTGGGACGTATATGGGACGCGATAAACGACCCTATGATGGGCGCGATTATCGAAGGTACGCATATGAAGTTCGGCAAGTTCCGTCCGTGGATACTTATCGGCGCGGTGCTGACGGGCGCAATCATAATTACTATGTTTAATGTCCAGTCCGTTTCGGGTTGGGGCTTCGTCGTATTTATGGCGGTAATGTACTTGCTTTGGGAAAGCGCGTTTACTATGAACGATATCGGATATTGGTCTATGCTTGCAAGCTTGTCCAGCAAAAAGAAGCAGCGCGACCAAGCGACTACGCTTACCGTAATTTTCGCGGGGTTGGGCGCGTTCGTGGCACAGGGCGTTATATCCTTTTTGTATCCGGGACACGTCCGCTTGGCGTTCCGTTGGATAAGCGTAGGCATAGCCGTAATTTTCGTGGTTATGCAAACGGTTATGGCTGTGTTCATCAAGGAGCGTCCGCGTTCGCAGTTGGAAGTAAACGAAAAGATTTCCTTAAAACAAATGTGGAATACGATTCGTCACAATGACCAAATATTATGGATGACACTGTCCACACTGTTTTATAACGTAGGCTCCGCAATGCTTGTAGGTCTTGCCTACAATCTGTATTATTTGGAAATAGGCTACGACGGAAACGCGATAGTGTTCGTTGCGATATTCGGAGTATTCAATGTGCTCTCGCAGGTGTTCTATCCTATCCTTGCTAAAAAATTGGGAAGAAGAAAGCTGCAAATCCTGTCTGTCGCGCTTGCGTGCTTCGGATATTTGGGTGTTGCGCTTATCGGATGGTGGGATTTCCTTCCCTTTAATCTGATTTCACTGAGCATATTCGGAGCGTTCGTCTTTATCGGGCAGGCGTTGTATTATATGGCTAATATAATCAATATGACCAATTGCGTGGAATACAACGAGTACAAGCGGGGCGAACGTAACGAAGCGGTTATATCCACTCTTCGCCCGTTTATGGCCAAATTCGCCGACGCGTTAAAGTACGGCATAGTAACGCTTATTCTTACGGCTTCGGCGGTGTACGGCCTGTCGCAGAATATTTCGACGTTGGAGTCGCAGACAGGTTATTTCAATGCCGACGGCGTGACGATTGCCGAACAAACGGCGTATATCGATGCGATTAACAAGTTCCGTGTGGAGTGGAACGAAGCTACGGACGAGCAAAGGTCCGATAAAGAATACGTTAACGACTTTTCCGCGCGTATAGAGAATTACCAAACCGCCGACAACACTAAGCCGCTTGCGGGACACCAGATTTCTCCCGAATACGTATCCAGTATCGGCGACGCGGCGATAATGACTAAAAACGACAAGGGCGAAGCCGTATTCGTTTCGCTTGTCAAGGATGTAGAAGCAGGCAAAGCGAACGCAGTATTGACGGACGGCAAAACATATTCTCTGGCAATGAGCTATTCCGCCGAAACGCTGACGTTGCAGGGCGGCAAGGTTGACAAGGCGTACAACGCCGCTAACGCCAACTTCAAGGATAACGGCGACCTTTCTATGCGATTGTGGCTGCGTATGGGAGTTACGCTTATTCCCATCGTATTTTTGATTGTTTCGTTGATTATACAGCACAAGAAGTTTATCATAACGGAAGATTACTACGATATGATGCTTGAAGAAATAGACAAGCGCAATAAAAACTTGCAGCAAGCGACAGTCGAACCGACCGCGAACGCAACGGAAACGGCACTGCCCGAAGCAAAAGAATAGAGATATTCGAATAATTGAAATATCCGACGCTTATACGGCGTCGGATATTTTCGTTTGCACAGCAGTTGTTTGCGTTTTGTTTGGGCTGCGTTTCGTTGACAACAGTCGTATCAAATGTTAAACTAAACGCTAATGAAGAATTATAATGACAGCTTAACCGCGGTAGACGTATATGCGGCGCGTTATCCCTTCGAAACGGATGGCGGCGTTGCTTGTGCCGCGCGCGCGCGCGAAATAGCCGACTGCTCCGATGAAAAAACGCGTCAAAGCAAGTTTTACGTTTGGAAGCTGCTGGAATATGCTTTGATGCGATCCTTGGGGCTGAACGCCGCGAACGTAGCGTTTGACAAAACTGCCGACGGCAAATGGACGTGCCGCGAGTGCGAGTTTTCGTTGTCGCACAAGGATGATTTGGTTGCCGTCGCCGTGTCCCGTTCGCCCGTAGGCATAGATATAGAAAAAATCGACGCGGAAAGATTTGACGAAAAGCTTCAAGCTCGCATACTTACTCCAGCCGAGCGTTCGGCGTTGTCACGTTTGGCAGCATCGGAGCGCAGTTTACGGGCAAATATACTGTGGACGGAAAAGGAAGCGTTGTTTAAGCGCGATAACGGCAAACTTTTTGCGGCGAACAAGTTGGAAACTGCGAATTCGCATTGCAAAACAATAATTGTCAAAAGCGGCGAAGTCGGTTACTATTTGTCGGTTGTATCCGTTGCGGAATGCGTTTGTTCATATAATTTGACAAACGTAGTCGTAGGGTAAACTGCGTTTTAATATAATTCTGAATATTTAAGTAATTATTCGGGTTTAACGGAACACAACGGTTTTAATAAATCGTATCACGCTCAAAGTATGTAGTTTTGTGTAAATGCAATTCGTTTACGATATAATTAACTAACGGAGAAAATAATGGATCGGAAAAGATGGACAAGCAAACGACATAAAGCAGTGTTTGCAGTGTTGCGTGTGATATTCGGCGCGCACACTAAAATTAAGTATAAATACAAGGGTGTTAAGTCGTTGTTAAAACCGCCGTTTTTACTTATGAGCAATCACGTGACAACATTCGATCCGATATTTGCGTCATTGTCCTTCAAGTGTCCGATATATTTTTGCGCAACCGACGATATATTCAATATTCCCGTCGCATCAGGTCTGTTAAAGCATTTGGTAGCTCCGATACCCATTAGTAAATCGTTATTGGATATGCAAGCCATACGCGATTGTTTGCGAGTATTAAGGGAAGGCGGCGCAGTGGGCATATTCCCCGAAGGAAACCGTACGTTAACGGGCGCGCAGTGGGAAATGACGGATTCCGTGGCAAAGTTTGTAAAATTGTCCAAGGTTCCGCTGGTGTTGTACAACATCGAAGGCGGTTACGGTAGCGATCCGCGATGGGGCGTTTCTAAGCGCAAAGGTAAAATGCGCGGGTACGTCAAATTGGTTTTACAGCCGGATGAATATAAGGATATGCCTAACAGCGAATTATTCAAACTGATATGCAATAATTTGTCGGTGTACGACGTTACTTCGGGAGAAAGATTCTCTTCGAAACGACGTGCGGAGAATATAGAGCGAGTTTTGTATATGTGTCCGAATTGCGGCTCAATTTCGACCATCAAATCTCATAAGGCGCATTTTAATTGCGTACGCTGCAACAAACAGTGGCAGTTTGGCGAAAACCTGCATATACAGGGCGACGACAAATTCAACGAGATTTTGGAGTGGTACGATTGGGAGAAAAAACGTTTAATCGATGCTGTGCGCAACGACGGAGTCATTTTGTGCGACGAAAATATCCGACTGTTTGAAAGTATTCGGTTTAAGCGTAAGCGCAAACTCGACGGAAACAAGGTTAAAACAGACGTTAACGGAATTACTGTGTTTTCGTCAAAAAACAGCAAAACCTTTTGTTGGCGGGATATCGACGGATTAGCTATTGTTCAGCGCGACAGGGTCGATTTCTACTACGAAGGTAAGACATATCAAATACGGGGCGACAATAGATTTTGCTCGTTAAAGTATTTGGATTTATATAAGGGAGTTAAGTAATGAATACATGGGATTATTCTTTTTGGTCGGCATTGGTGCAAATCAGTATTTTGCTTGTCGCCGCGCTTATAGGTAATACGGTTCGCCGATTGGTGCCGTTTGTACGCAAGTCGTTATTGCCCAGCGCCGTTGTGGGCGGGCTTATTATTTTGATATTTAAGTTTATTCCCGCGGTTAATAAATTTATCGACGCGAACTTTATGGAAGGCATTGCTTACCATTGCTTGGCTTTGGGCTTTATTGCCATTGCGCTTAAAAATAACGTCAATAAGTCGGACGGTACGGGAATCGTAGTCAAAACGGGCGCGGTAGTAGTCGGTACGTATTTGATACAAGGTATAGTCGGTATAACAATAACGATTTTGTTGTCTCTTGCGATAAAGGAACTTATCCCTGCCGCCGGACTGCTGTTGCCGTTGGGCTTCGGTCAAGGTCCCGGGCAAGCGTTGAATTTCGGCAGTACCTACGAATTTAACGGATTGTACGGCGGTCGCAGCTTCGGTTTGACTATTGCGACGGTCGGCTTTTTGGTGGCGTGCGTAGTAGGCGTTATTTATTTGAATATTCTTAAACACAAAAACCGCTTGTTAAACGTTAACGAAGGCGAGTTCAGCGAAGTCGTCGAGCAAGCGGATGCGCCAAACGATATTCCGCTTTCGGATTCTATCGACAAATTCACCGTTCAGGTAGGCATCGTTTTGGGAACGTATTTGTTGACGTTTTTGCTGATGTGGGGCGTTACCGCGATTATAGACACGGGCGTCTTGGGTAATTTCGGCGAAAATACGTTGAAACCGTTAATTTGGGGTTTCAATTTTCTGTTCGGTACTCTGTTCGCGTTACTTGTTAAAAAGATAATACAATTGTTGCGGAAATGTAACGCTATGAAACGCGATTACGTTAATAATTACATGATGAATCGTATTTCGGGCTTTGTATTCGATATGATGATACTGGCAGGAATATCCGCAATACAATTCGAAGTAATACAAAAGCTTTGGCTTCCGTTGTTGCTGCTGTGCGTGTTCGGAACGGCTGTAACGTTCGTATATCTCGACTTTGTATGCAAGCGTTTGTATCCTGCGTATCGATATCAGGCGATGGTTTCCCTTTTCGGAATGCTTACCGGTACGGCGAGTACGGGTATGATTCTGCTTAGAGAAATCGACCCCAAGTTTCAAACTCCCGCGGCCAATAATTTGATTATGCAGAGCGTGCCCGCTATGGCGTTTGGGTTTCCGATGCTATTGCTTGCGGGATACGCCGCAGGCGGTATGACGGCGAGTATAATTACGCTTGCCGCTTGTGTCGGATTGTTTGCGGTAATGAATGTCATAGTGTTTGTTAAGTTTAAGCGAAAAAAGACAACGGGGGGGGTAACGACTTATCCGACAACAATCAATGCGAGCAATAAAGGTTCGAGAGAACTTATGTTTACAACTTTTGTAATGTCTGTCGGTTATTGTTGACAACGTTTGCTTCGAATGCTATAATTTAACCAACCTATCGAGAGTGACGGAGAGACGGACTCGGTGAAGTCACAGCAACCTAAAATAACGTTAGGTGCTAAATTCCGCAAGAAGCTTGCCGCGTACAAATTGATGCGTCAGGCCGTCTTGGAAGATGGGACGGCGAATAGGGCAAATTGCGCGGTCTTGTCTTTGGGGCAAGACCGATTTTTTGTAAACACGCCTTCGATAGAGATAAAGGAGTATTGAATGAAGAGTAACAAACACAGGTTTTTCACGTCCGAATCGGTAACGGAAGGTCATCCCGACAAAATGTGCGATCAGATATCCGACGCGATATTGGACGCAATAATTGCCAAGGATCCCGACGCGCGCGTAGCTTGCGAAACGGTGGTGTGTACGGGTACGGTTTTCGTTATGGGACAGATTTCCACAACTGCGGTAGTGGATTACCCCGCCATAGTGCGCAATACCGTACGCGAAATAGGCTATACTCGCGCTAAGTACGGCTTTGACGCCGATAGCTGCGGTGTAATTATTTCGTTGGACAAGCAGTCGCCGGATATCGCTCTCGGCGTCGACCGCTCCGACGAATACCGTAATCGCGGCGAAATACTGGATATGTACGGCGCGGGCGATCAGGGAATGATGTTCGGCTACGCCTGCAACGAAACGCCGGAATATATGCCGATGGCGATTATGCTTGCGCAAAAACTTTCACAGCGTCTTGCGCAGGTGCGTAAGGAAGGAATTGTGGACTATCTGCGTCCCGACGGAAAATGTCAGGTTACGGTGGAGTACGACGAGAACGATAAGCCCTGCCGCGTCGACACGATAGTTTTGTCCACTCAGCACGGGTCGGAAGTGTCTTCGTCCAATATTGCCTCCGATATGATAAAGCACGTTATACGTCAAGTTGTTCCGCTCGGCTTGTTGGACGAAGAAACAAAGTATTACATTAACCCCACGGGACGTTTCGAAATAGGCGGACCCGCCGCCGACTCGGGATTGACGGGACGCAAGATTATCGTAGATACCTACGGCGGCTACTGCGCGCACGGCGGCGGAGCTTTTTCCGGCAAGGACCCAACCAAGGTGGACCGTTCCGCGACGTATATGGCGCGGTATATCTGCAAGAATATAGTGGCCGCGGGCTTGGCGGATAAGATACAGCTTCAAGTCTCCTACGCTATTGGGCGCAGTAAGCCCGTATCGATAGACGTAAATACCTACGGCACAGGTAAGGTTGATGACGGAATTTTGTCGGAGATTATCGACGAAGAATTCGATTTGCGTCCGCGCGCCATAATAAACAAATTTCAGCTCCAACGTCCCATTTATACTCAGACTGCCAGTTACGGACATTTCGGCAGAAACGAATTTCCTTGGGAGCGTTTAGACAAGGTGGACGATCTTAAAAAATACGTATAGGTTAAAGGCGGACACTGAATTGGATTTGACGGCGAAGGGCACCGTTGCGGGGATAATTTACCGCAACGAAGATAACGGATATACAGTATTCTGTTTGGATACTATCGACGGGGACAACATAACCTGCGTCGGTAATTTTCCTACGCTTTCCGTCGGCGCGGTGCTAACCGTTGCCGGCAAGGTGTCGCTGCACAACAAATACGGCGAACAATTGTCGGTGGAGCAATATACGATGAGCGACCCCACTTCCCGCGAAGGAATAGTCAAGTATTTGTCCAGCGGGCTTATCAAGGGCATAGGCGAGGTTACAGCCAACAATATTTACGACAAATTCGGCGAAGACACGTTCGGCGTTATCGAAAACAATCCCATGCAGCTTGTGCGGGTTAAGGGCATATCTCAGCGCAAGGCCATGGATATAGCTAATGCGGTTGCGGAGCTTAAAAGCATGCAGGAGCAGATTATGTTTTTGCAGGGTTACGGCTTAACGGTCAATTTGGCAGTAAAAATTTACAATATATACAAGGACGAGACAAAAAGGTTGGTGCTCGCCAATCCTTACCGTTTAATCGACGACGTAGAGGGGGTGGGTTTTATTACGGCGGACAAAATCGCGCAAAGTATGGGCGTGGAACAACTCGGTGAATTTCGCGTTCGCGCCGCCGTAATATACGTATTGAAGGAAGCCGCCGAAAAGCAGGGTAATACCTATTTGCTGTTCGACGATTTGTTCTCCGCGTGTTCCAATCTTCTCGGCGCCGACTTGTCCGAACACGGGCAGTTGGTGGAAGATACCGTAACCAAGTTAGTGCTGGAACCCGTTGTAAAAGTGTTCGAAGTCGATAACGTCAGGTGCGTGTCTCTTGTTAAATATTTCAAATTGGAAAAATCCATCGCCTCCCGTTTGATATCTCTCGGTCACGATGCAAAACGCGTTATGATTGACGCGGACAGTCTTATCGGGCAATTTGAAAAGGTAAACAAAATTACCTTTCATAAGGGGCAATTGGGCGCGGTTAAGTCGGCTCTCGTCAACGGGGTGACCGTTATAACCGGCGGACCGGGGACGGGCAAGACTACCATTATCAAATGTATAGCGGAAATTCTCACTTCTCACGGCTTGCGAATGGAGTTCTGCGCGCCGACGGGCAGGGCGGCAAAGCGAATGTCGCAGGCTATCGGCAGCGAAGCGAAGACGATTCACCGTCTTCTTGGCTACGAGCTGCGCGGGGACAAGATGGCGTTTAAGTACAACCGCAACAATACATTGCCCTGCGACGTCGTAGTCGTGGACGAATTGTCTATGGTGGACGTTTCCGTAATGTACAGTTTGTTATCCGCATTGGAAAACGGCACGCGCTTGGTGCTTGTCGGCGACAAGGATCAGTTGCCCAGCGTGGGCGCGGGCAACGTGCTTGCGGATATAATACGCAGCGGAGTTGTGGAGATACGGTATCTATCTCATATATACAGACAGTCGGACGACAGCTTGATTGTTTCCAACGCTCACTTGATAAACCAAGGGCAAATGCCCAAGATCAATAACCGCAGCCGCGACTTTTTCTTTATGAATTATTCGGATTTTCAGCAGGTGTCGGATACCGTAGTGGAATTGGTAACGACCAGACTGCCTAAATTTACTGCTTTGCCGCCGTCCGAAATACAGGTTCTCGGAGCGTTAAAAAACGGCGTAGCGGGAGTGGAAAATCTCAATACGCGTTTGCAGCAGGCTTTGAATCCGCGTCTTTACGGCAAAAACGAATTGCAGGTGGGTAAATCGGTTATAAGAGTAGGCGACCGCGTAATGCAAACGGTCAACAATTACGAGTTGACCTATACGCGTCTTAACAAGGACGGAATAATCGAAGAAGGCGCGGGAGTATTCAACGGCGATATCGGCGTTGTAAGGCAAATAGACAGAGCCAACGGAATAATGGAAGTGTTGTTCGACGACAACCGATTGGCAAGCTATACGTCGGCGGATTTGTCCGATTTGCAATTGGCGTACGCTATAACCATTCATAAGAGTCAAGGCAGCGAATTTCCTGTGGTAGTGGTTCCGCTTGTCAACGGACCGCCGACTATAATAAACAAAAATCTGTTATATACGGCTATTACGCGCGCAAAGCAGGCTGTTGTGATAGTAGGCAGTAAAAAGATACTGTCCATGATGATACATAACAATTACGTCGCTGCGCGTACGACTAATCTCAAAAGGTTTTTACAGGAAGAAAATACGATGCATCAGCGTTATTTCGGAACGTCGTCCAACGGTGAAAATGCTAAAACAACGGAAGAAGATATTCAATAAATTCAAGGAAGCCTTGTCCGAATTGTTTGCTCCGAGCGACTTTTGCTGTATCAATTGCGGTCGGGAAATATTCGATCGGACGGGCTTTTGCGCTAAGTGTATTCGGGAAGCGGTTTTCAATAACGGCAAAACCTGTAAACGCTGCGGGGTCGGTTTGGACGGCGGCGAAGACTATTGCGGCAACTGTGCTTTCGACAAGATTTATTTCGACCGCGCTTATGCCGTGTTTAGCTACGAAGGCGTAATTCAGCGCGCGATACTGCAAATGAAGTTTAACAACAAGGGCAGATACGCAAAAATTTTCGCTCGGTATTTGGTTTTTCTCGCAAAAAAAGAAAATCTGCAATTCGACATAGTTTGCTATCCGCCTATGAGCGTCAGGTCGCGTAAACTGCGTTTTTATAATCAATCGCAGTTGCTTGCGCGCTATTTTTGTGATATACTGGACGAAAGCGACTGTTTGTGCGACGCGTTGGAAAAAATAAAAGAAACGGAACGGCAGGAACAGCTTAATAAGCATGACCGCAAGTCTAATCTTATCGGGGCGTACAGGTTAAAACCGCAAGTAAACGTCAAGGACAAGCGCGTCTTGGTAATAGACGATGTCAAGACGACGGGAGCTACTCTAAACGAATGCGCCAAGGTGCTTAAACGCGCGGGAGCAACAAGCGTAGTTTGCCTTGCGGTGTCCGCCCGAAAGGAAACGTTTTCGTACGAACAATAAATCAATCACAATTAACTCGATAACAGGAGAATAAAAATGGGCAGAGATCCCTACGGCGCGTCTAACGCCAGACAGGTAAAAAAACTGGAAAAAATCGCCAAACTCGTCGAGGCGAAGGAAAGTATGTACGTCGATATGTCGGACGAGCAATTGATAGGGCAGACGCAAATATTAAAAGACAGGTATTCCGCGGGAGAAACTCTCGAGCAGCTGCTTCCCGATGCCTTCGCAGTATGCCGCGAAGCGAGTAAGCGCGTTTTGAAGCAACGTCATTTTCACGTTCAGATACTGGGCGGGATTGCGCTTCATCAGGGGCGTATTTGTCAGATGGCAACAGGCGAGGGTAAGACGCTTACCGAGACGTTGCCGGCGTATCTTAACGCTTTGACGGGCAGCGGCGTGCATATCATAACAGTCAACGAATATCTTGCCGTTCGCGATATGGAGTGGATGGGCAAAATTTTCCGCTTTTTGGGCTTGACGGTGGGCGTAACGCTGTCCAAGATGACAGCCCGCGAAAAGCGCAGAGCGTACGAATGCGACATAACCTACGGTACAAATAACGAATTCGGCTTCGACTATTTGCGCGATAATATGTCCACAAGCCGAGTCAACTGCGTTCAGCGCGGACTTAATTTCGTAATAATCGACGAAGTAGACAGCATACTAATCGACGAAGCGCGTACGCCGCTTATTATATCCGGTCCCAGCGGCAAGTCCAGCGAAATTTACAATACCGCAAACCGCTTTGCCTGTACGCTTATCGGATCGACCAATACCGACGAAGAAGGCAAAACGGAAGGTGACGAGGAACCTAACGGCGACTACGTAGTAGACCGCAAGCAAAAGCAAGTTCGTTTGACGGACAGGGGCATTGTCAAGGCGGAACGCTTCTTTAAGTTAGACAATTTGTCCGCTCCCGAGAATGCCGAGCTCAACAGCTATATTAACAATGCGTTGCGCGCGCACGCCATTATGCGCCGCGACGACGACTACATTGTGGAAAAGGGAGAAGTAGTCATCGTCGACTCGTTTACTGGTCGTAAAATGGAAGGACGGCGTTTTAACGGCGGGCTGCATCAGGCGATAGAAGCCAAGGAGCACGTCACCATAAAGGAAGAAAATAAAACTCTTGCTACGATTACTTTCCAAAATTATTTCCGTTTGTATCACAAGCTCAGCGGCATGACGGGAACGGCTAAGACGGAAGAACAGGAATTTAATACGATATACAATATCGACGTCGTTGCAATTCCTACCAATCTGCCGATGATTCGCGAAGACCGTCACGACGTAGTGTATTCCACCCGTCAAGGCAAGCTTAAAGCAATAGTCAAGGAAATAAAGCAACGCAACGCTTCCGGTCAGCCCGTTTTAGTCGGTACCGTGACGGTAGAAAAGAGCGAAGAACTTTCCCGACTGCTTACGGCGGAAAATATCAAGCATAACGTGTTAAACGCCAAGTTCCACAAGCGCGAAGCGGAAATTGTAGCCCAAGCGGGACGTTACGGAGCGGTAACCATTGCAACCAATATGGCGGGGCGCGGAACGGATATTTTGCTCGGCGGCAACCCCGAGTTCCTTGCCAAGCAGGAAATGAAACGTCTCGGCTATGACGAAGAACAAATAGATTTGTCGACAAGCTTTGTCAAGGGCGACGACGAAACGGAGCGTTTGCGGCAAGTTTACCGCGAACTGGTGGCAAAATATAAGGAGCAGACGGACGAAGAAAAGCAGCGCGTAATAAAAACGGGCGGTTTGTGCGTAATCGGCACCGAACGCCACGATTCCCGCCGTATAGACGACCAGCTACGCGGGCGCGCGGGACGTCAAGGCGACCCGGGAATGAGCGTGTTCTATATTTCTACGGAAGACGATATGATGCGTATTTTCGGCGGAGATATGATGCAGCGTATAATGGCGTTTGCGCGTATGGACGACGACACGCCTATTGAATTGCGGCTTATGTCCAAGACTATCGAATCCGCGCAAAAGCGTATCGAAGGCTTGCATTTTTCGTCGCGCAAGCACGTGTTGCAGTATGACGACGTAAACAATCGGCAGCGCAAAGTTATTTACAAGGAACGCAACCGCATTTTGGATAACGACGACGTTCACTCGGATATCCTGCAAATGACGGACGAATACGCCCGTCTTGCACTTGCCGACGCTTGCGACAGTCAAGTGGACGTATCTAAATGGAATTTGGACAAAGTAAACGCCAATCTCGCCAAGTATTTCGCGTTTGAGCAGCCTATACTGGAAGCGGAAGACGTAACGAGCGCGCGCGAAGTTTGCGACTATCTTGCGGAGAGATGCCGCGAATATCTTAACGAACGTTTGGAAGAAGACGAGGGCGGCAACGTCGTGCCTTTCCGCGAAGCGGAGCGGTTTGTGCTGCTACGCACTATGGATAATCTATGGATGGACCATCTCGACGCGTTGGACGACCTGCGTCAGGGCGTAGGACTTCAAGCAATAGGACAGCACGACCCGTTGGTGGTATATAAGAAGGAAGCCTTCGATATGTTTGAAAAACTCAACGAGAATATCAAGGTTCAAACTATACGTATGCTGACTTTCGCCAAGATTGTGCAGGCTTTACGTTCCGACTCGCCCAAGCAGGGAGTTATAAACGCAGAAAAGAAGCTCAACGGTCCCTGCCCCTGCGGCAGCGGTAAAAAGTACAAAAACTGTTGCTATGCCAAGGATGCGGCGAAGAATCAATCGGACGAACAAGGCGACGGCGCGCAGAATGAGAACAGACCGCTTACCAAGCAGGAAGAATACGCGCTAAAACGTCAGCAGCGCAAAGAGAATAAGAATAAAAAATGATTCAAGTAGACGAACTAAAACAGAATATCAAGGATTTGACATCTAAGCTTAACGGCGTAGGCGAAAGTCTTAATATCCCCAAGCTTGAACAAGAGCTTGCGGCGCTTAACGCCGAACAGCACAAGGCGGACTTTTGGAACGACGTAAAAAACGCGCAGCAGGTCAGTCAACGAGCCAAGAATATCGAAGACAAAATATCGCTTTATAATAGATTAAACAAAAGTCTTTCGGACGTTACCGATTTGTTGGATCTGTGCGACGGCGACGAAGCTATGCTTGCCGAAACGGCTTCGGAGCTTGCTCGCATAACGACGGATGTAAACGCGCTGCATATAGCCACGCTGCTTTCGGGCAAGTACGACGCAAACAACGCCATACTGACGTTGCACGCCGGCGCGGGCGGCACGGAAGCTCAGGACTGGGTGCAAATGCTGTACCGTATGTATACGCGCTATTGCGAGCTGCGCGGGTATAAGCTCGAAGTTTTGGATTTTCTCGACGGCGAAGAAGCGGGAATAAAATCCGTTACCTTTCAGGTAAACGGAGCCAATGCTTACGGATATTTGAAGGCGGAAAAGGGCGTTCACCGTTTGGTACGCATTTCCCCCTTCGATTCCGCCAAGCGCAGGCACACCAGCTTTGCTTCGCTCGAAGTTATGCCGGAACTGCCCGTAGATAACGATATAGTAATCGACGACAAGGACTTGAAGATAGATACCTACCGCAGTAGCGGCGCGGGCGGACAGCACATAAATAAGACGGAGTCCGCAATACGCATAACGCACATTCCTACGGGAGTGGTAGTATCCTGCCAAACGCAGCGCAGCCAAATGCAAAACCGCGATCAAGCCATGGCAATGCTTAAAAGCAAGCTTGCGGAAATTAAAGAACGCGAGCAAATGGAAGAAGCGGCTGCAATCAAGGGCGAAGTGAAAAAGATAGAGTGGGGCAGTCAGATACGCAGTTACGTTTTTTGCCCGTATACGCTCGTCAAGGATCATCGTACCAATTATGAAAACGCCAATATTGCGGAAGTTATGGACGGCAACATTCAGCCCTTTATCGAAGATTACCTAAGCAAAGCGTTTTAACTGCGCAACGTTTCATTTAGAAAACTAAATGGAATTCATATCTTATCTTATACATTGTTTTCTTCGCTTTGGGACGGAGACAACAGCGGCTATGATTGACTGATGGGTTTAGCTATGTTGCTTGTAGTATGCTGCGTGTGTTTTTTTGCGGTATTTACTCTGCTAAGGTTGTATACGAAATTGATAAATTGGCAGTTCGGTGTGATAGCGGTAATTGCCGACGTTGTATTTTGTTTCTTTTCGGTAATTATCGAAGTATAACGTTATTTCGGCGTAACTCTTTATGGGTTACGTCATTTTTATATTTTAAGGACTTTATATTAAGACATTTGAGGCTAACAAGTATTATGAAATATCATTTCAATATCATACTTATAATATCCCCCCCCGTTTATTTAAGATTATAGGGTAATTTTTTGAAAATTTCGATAAAAATACGGTCAAAAAGTATTGACAAACGCATATAATATGGTATAATGTTAGCAATCAATGAGTTAGAGTGCTAACAAACAACGCAAACGATTGCTAAATATTGCATAAAAATTACGGTTGCGCGTATAGAACGTCTTACCCTTGATAATAATTAACTCAAAAGGAGATTACAAATATGAAAAACTATCTTGTTCACAGAAATAACGATTTAATAGACGAAGCTTTCGACAGCTTTTTCCGTCCCTTCTACGTCGATTCGGAAAGCTCTTATATGAAAACGGACATAAAGGAAACGGACAAGGACTACGTTTTGGACGTGGAAATGCCCGGTTTTGACAAAAAGGATATCAGCTTGAAGTTCGAAAGCGGTTATATTACAATTTCCGCCAAGAAGGAACAGGGCGCAGAAAACTCTCGTTACATTCGTCGCGAACGCGCGGTAAGCTGTTCGCGTAGCTACTATATGGGCGACGTAGACGAAGCTCAAATCAAAGCCAAGTACGAAAACGGCGTACTTGTCGTAACCGTACCCAAGGATAAGCCCGAGCAAACCAAGCACGCCATTGCTATTGAATAGTTCTCGCTCCATATATTTTGTTAAAACCCCCTGCGGCTTCATTCCGTAGGGGGTTTTGGCTTGGTTTTTACCATACGTATAAATTGAAATTTTGACTTATTTCGTTTTTATATTTTGAATTATGCTTTATGCAATAGTTTTGATAAATTATTTTCCACAATCGAACAGTATTATGTGGAGCTGTTACCATTGTCAAAAAGTCTGCGTTGCTGTATAATATAAACAAAGAGTCAGTAATATTTTTTACTGTTTCTCGTTGTTAGGCATTCAATATATCATTAAGGGGCAAAGATGAACTCACTTATCAAAACTACAATCAAGCGTCCGGTAACGATATGCGTGTTGGTGGTTATATTGTTGGCGGTAGGCATACTTGCGACAATGGATATGTCGACTAATCTGCTGCCGAATATCAAAATGCCGATGATTGGAATAACGGTAATATATCCCGGGGCAGGCGCGCAAAGCGTGGAAGACTCTGTAACCGCGCCTATGGAAAACGCGCTGCAAACTATTCCAGGCATTACCGAGTTGGAAACCAAATCCTACGATAACGTGTCCATAGCGATAATAACCTTCGATTACGGCACGGACATAGACAAAAAAATAGACGCAATCGAAGATACTTTCAAAACGGTCTCTTTCCCGCAGGGATGTCAGGAGCCGTCCTTTGTCAAGGTGGATATGAACGGCACGGCGGCAGCCACGGTGTCCATTTATCAGGATGTGAACAATCCCGACGCAGAATTGTTGGCGCGGGAAGCGCAAACACTTGCCGCCAAGCTGCGCGCAATCGAAGGCGTAGGCTCCGTAAACGTTATGGGCGCGCCGGAAAAGCAGATAAAGATTACTGCGCTGCAAGGGTTGGATATAACGGCTTTGGCTCTTGTTCAGGCGTTATCCGCCGAACAATTGGACTTACCCTTGGGCACAATAATGCAGGACGGCTCCGTCGTTTCCATTCGTAACGCTTCGGATGCAACAAGCGTTTTGCAGGTAATGCAGCTGCCCGTTACTATGGAATTGGGCGCAAGCGTATTGTCGTCGCTCGCTTCGCTGCAAACGGCGGTAAAAACCTACGCAACCTGCACGCTTAACGAATTTGAAGATTATATTAAGAAAGCCGTGGACGCTAAGGACGTAATAGACGAAATCAACGGCAAAAGTTACGCCGATCTTAACGATTTGCAAAATAACCTGTCCGCATTAAAGTCGCTGATGGCGTTGGTGCGTGAAAACAGCGCCGCCGACCTTGACCTTATGTGGGAACGCACAATTAAACCCATTGTTAACAGCGAACAGTTTCAAAATATGGACGAAGTGCAGCTGCGTCAATGGGCTAATCAGCGTCATATTGATTACGAAATTGCAAAATACGTTCAAGACGGCGCAAAGGACGGTACGCTGGAAACCGATTGGAAAACGACGGTTGAATTCCGCAAAGCTATGGAAGATTCGCACGACGAGAGCTTTATCGGCGCGGACATTACCTACGATCAATTCGCAACTTTGTTCCAAGACGGCGCGACAGTAGACGTATTCGTCCGCGCTGACGGCGTTGTAACGGGGACGGAAAAGCGTACATATAAAGGCTTGGATATGCTGCACTCGCAGGATAAGCACGAAAACGATTGCAACAAAATGCCGGAGACGGCTTGCGACAGAGATACGTTCGACGCAGATCAAGCATCAAATGTCTGCGTATTCGCCGATTCCGTCAACACAGTAGCGTTCCAAAACATAATAGATACGGTAAAGGAAGCGGAAGATAATGGGGAAACTGCGGAAATATCCGACGAACAGTTTGCCGCGCTGTTTATCAACTCTACTCAGGGTAACGATTTTGCCGCTTTGCTTTCGCCGCAAGTTATTCATATTATACGTTTGGAAAACTTCAATCGAGACGTAACCGACGGCAGCGGAAAAGTAGTAAAGAAAAGTATTGTAGGCGTGCTCAGAAAAGCCAAGCTGACTCGGGTCGAAGCGGCTAATCCCGACGACCCTGCCGCCGACCGTAGGGCGGTATATCTAAACGGCAAAGCCGTCGTTCGTAACGACGACAAGCAGCCGATAGTAATAATAGGCGAAGGCGATAAAGCGGTAGAGTACCGTATCAACAATTTTGGGCGCGTAATAAACGGAGATAAACGGCTTGTCGATTCCGACGGTAAGGTTCTTACTCTCACCGACGGCGAGATTATGGCTAATTATTACAGCTACGGCGGGTATATCGTTTTTACCGACGAAGAGCTGTTGGATTTATACAACGATCTCGACTTGGGCGACTTCGATCTCGGCATTACGCCGACGTTGGATACTGTCGGCTTTATCCGTAAGACGGAAATCGACGCCGATGCAACAAAAATTATAGTTCCCGCGGCGTACGTGGGTAACATAGAGCAAATTACTTCTTATCAGGCGTATTCGCAGTACAACGGCAGGCTTGCTGTTACGCTGGAAGTTTACGCGGTTGCCGACGCCAACACCACAAAGGTGGTAACCGCAGTCAAAAAAGCCATTGCCGACGTTGACGTTACGTCCGCAGTCGTTTTGCTGGACGACAAGGCGGAATTTATAAACGACAGTATTTCCAACGTGCTGTCGTCCATAATCATCGGCGGCGTACTGGCAATATTGGTCATTTATCTGTTCGTTGGCAAAATCCGTTCGTCATTGGTAGTGTCCATTACAATGCCGTTATCGGTATTGGTGGCACTGATAGGCTTGTGGGCTATGAATATATCCCTTAACCTTGTTTCATTGGGCGGGCTTGCCGTGGGAATAGGTATGCTGGTGGACAACAGCATAGTGGTATTGGAAAGCATAACCAAGCGCCGCGACGCGGGCGAATCGGTGTACGACAGCTGCTTAAACGGCACGCGCGAAGTGGCGGGGTCGCTTCTTGCTTCCACGCTTACCAATATCTGCGTATTTTTCCCGATTCTTTTTGCCAAGGGCTTAACCCGCGAAATATTCTACGACCTTGTGTGGGCGGTAATGTTCTCTATACTAATGTCATTGGTGGTGGCTGTTACCGTTATCCCTTCTTTGTATCATTTGGTTTACAATCGCAGTCCGCGTCCGCGTTACCGCAAGGATAAAAACGGAAACAAGGTGCTTGTCGGCACCTTCGAAGATTGCGAACCGCGCGGCACAATCGAGCCGCTGTACAACGAAGCATCCGCAGTGGCGGAAAAGTCCGTAGCAAATACGGACGACGTATCCGCAGCAGTAGTAACCGCCGAAATTACGGACGGTAAACGCAAAAAAGAGCGTAACAAGAAGCAAAGGAAGCCTCGCTCCGCAGACAAGGCGGAACGTAAGCGCAGCGTTTTAACGCGTATGGAGAACGGCTACGGCAATTTGCTCGGCAAGGTTTTGACCAAGCGCGTTTGGGTGTGCGTAATTGCGTTGGTGCTGTTTGCGGGCAGCGTAGGACTGGTGTTCACTACGGGTATGGATTTCATTCCGAGTGTAGATAAGGGCATATTGGAAATCAATTTGCGTTTCGACGGTTCGGCGACTCTCGACGAAGTTAACGAAGCTACCAAGCAAGCCGTTTCCGCCGTTCGCGCCGAATACGGCGACAAAATACTGTATACTTCCTATACGGTAGGCAAGCAGGGTATGCTCCCTATGAATATTACAGGAGTTGCGCGCGTGCATATAGATACCAAACGGCTTAAAACCAATCAAACCGTTAACGAAGTGCGCGGATTGCTTGCGGATTTGAATTTGGCAAAAAACGTTTCCGTATCGGAAATCGACGGCGTAGTAGCCGAGCTTACGGGCGAAATGGCGGGGCAGGCGGTAACGCTTATGTCGGAAAATATGGACGACCTGATAAAAGCCGCAAGCGAAGTGGAAAAGCAGCTTTGGACGATAAAGGGCGTACAAAACGTCACTAACAATACTCCGAAAGAAACCAAGCAGTATTCCTTCGTTTTTGACAAGGACAAGTGCGCGCGCAGGGGTGTGGATTATCAAAACGCGGTGTTGCTGCTGCGCGTGGGAATGTCAGGCTACGACGCGGCAAATCTCAGTATCGACGGGAACAACCAGTCGGTAAACGTAGGCTTTAAGAACGAAACCAAGGATAATCTCAACGCCCTGCTAAACGTAATCGTCGGCTTCGATAACGACGGCGCGGTAAAAATCTCCGACGTTTTGAAAAAGTGCGAAAACGGCGAATTGTACGAAACCGATTCCGTAGTGACTGTGGTTAACCGCAAAGACGGCAAGTTTGTAACCACCGTTGACGTGGAAAGCTATGGCGTGGATATGGGTACGGTTACCAAGGCGATGAAAAATGTGGCTGTCAAAGCATTGGAGTCATATCCTTCCGTTCGGTACGAAGAAGGCGGCGTATCCTACTATCTTACCGACGCAATGAATGGGTTGGTTATATCCTTAATCGCGGCGTTCCTGTTGCTTTATGGGGTAATGGCGTGCCAGTTCGAATCGCTTATCAAACCCTTCGTAGTAATAATGTCCATACCGTTCAGCTTTACGGGCGGCTTCCTTGCGCTGGTAATAACGGGGACGACCTTGAACGTGGTGTCTTTTGTGGGGATAATAATGTTGATGGGCGTTATAGTAAACGGCGCAATCGTTATGATAGACAAGATAGAGTTGTTAACGAAGCAAGGCGTGCCCGCGCAGCAGGCGGTAATACAGGGCTGCAAATCGCGTTTGCGTCCCATACTTATGACTACGCTTACAACTATTTTAGCTCTTGTGCCGCTTGCTATAGGAATAGGACGCGGCAGCGAATTTATGCAGCCAATGGGTATCGTAGTGGTAGGCGGATTGCTCCTCGGAACGTTAGTAACGCTTGCGCTTATTCCGTGCTTTTACTGCATAGTAAAGCGTATCAAGTTTACGTCTGCGGTCAAAGCGTCTGCGGACGGCAGCGACGTGTCCTGCGAGTCAGTATCCGGCTCAGAAGCAATTGCGGTAAATACGGCTGACGAGTCGACAAACGTTTCGGACGAACCAACGACTGTTCAAGCGGAGGACGACCAAATTGCCGATTTTGACGAAAACGTTGACGAATAGCGTTATATAATATATTATTGATATGTCAACCTGCGCGGTTGGCATATCTTTTACTTATTCGTCGAACAATTATTTTTGCGGTTTGCAGGGGTAAAAAAATGAAACGCGACAAGTTTTTAACCGTAATGGCGGTCTTGGACGATCGAGCGCAGTACGTGCTTGGTGCTTTGCAAAACAAATTGACGGACGTCGGTCTTGTCGGCAGTCATACTACGGATGTGCCGTTTCACGTGTCGTTGGGCAGTTTTCCCGTAAGCGAACAAATGCGTTTGACAAAAAAGCTTCGGCAAACTGCAAGCGTTTGCAAGCCTTTTACGTTGGAGCTGTCGCGTTATGCGGATTTCGATAAAAAAGTTTTATATTTGCAGCCGTTATACAGCGACGAAATATACGGTCTGCACAAGTTGTTCGACGGCAACTTTTCCGACGGAATGCCGTTTGTTCCGCACGTCACGATGTTTTGCGGCGACGAAAAGTCGGTCGAAAGCGCCGAATCGGTACTCGGCAGATTGGCTCAGCCTTTTGCCGTTACGGTAACGTCGTTGTTAATCGGCGAATTTTTCCCTGCCAAACTACTTGCTGATTTCCCGCTTATAGGATAAATTGGCGTAAATATTCCGCGCAAAATTAAAAAACGTGTTGAAAACGGCTTAAAAATATTGTATAATTGTTAGGCAAGAGTTAATATATTATCATTTTATTCAAGGAAAAACATTATGAAAAAAATGCCGTCTTGGCTTAAAACCGCTAATTTTTACGAAATTTATCCGCAAAGCTTTTGCGATTCCGACGGCGATGGAATAGGCGATTTCAACGGAATAATAAGCAAATTGGATTATATCAAGGAATTGGGCTTCAATGCGCTGTGGCTTAATCCGTGCTATCTGTCGCCCTTTATGGATGCGGGCTACGACGTGGCGGATTACTACAAGGTCGCGCCGCGTTACGGTACTAACGAAGACTTATACCGTTTGTTCGACGAAGCGCACTTCCGCGGAATGCGTGTTATACTCGACCTTGTTCCGGGACATACGTCGGACGAATGCGAATGGTTCAAGCAAAGCTGTTTGCCCGAGCATAACAAATATACCGACCGTTACATATGGACGGACTGCGTTTGGAATAGACCGCAGGGCTATCCGTTGGTAGCAGGCAACGCCGACCGCGACGGCTGTTATATGCTCAATTTCTTTCTGTGTCAGCCGGCGTTAAATTACGGCTTTAACGCGATAACGCATCCCGAATGGCAAATAAGCTACACCGACGAACGCGTTCGGGCAACCTTCGACGAAATGCTTAACGTTATGCGCTTTTGGTTGGACAGGGGTTGCGACGGCTTCCGCGTGGATATGGCGGACAGTCTTGTAAAAAACGACGACGACAAGTCGGCGACTGCGTCGCTGTGGCGCAGAGCGCGCGCCATGCTCGACGGAGAATATCCCGAAGCGATGCTTGTATCCGAGTGGTGTAACGCTCCGCGCGCTATCAATATGGCGGGCTTCCATTGCGATTTCGTTCTCGACCATCACGGCAAACTTGTTTACAACGCAACGCGCAACGTTAAGGACGGAGTCAACAACAGTTATTTTTGCAAAACGGCGCACGTATCCGCAAAGGAAACTATGCGCATATATTTGGACGAGCTTTGTCAAACCAAAGATAACGGTTACGTGTCTGTTATCAGCGGCAACCACGACGAAATTCGTTTGTCCAACGCTCTTGACGAACGTGGCGTAAAGCTGTACTTTACAATGCTATTAACCTTGCCGGGAGTGCCGTTTACCTACTACGGCGACGAGATAGGTATGCGTTACCTGTCGCAAACTTCCAAGGAGGGCGGCTTTCAGCGTACCGGTTCGCGTACGCCTATGCAATGGGACGACAAGGCTGCAAATTTAGGGTTTTCCGACGCCTGCCGCGACAAGCTGTATCTCGACGTCGACCGCAGCGCCGACGCGCCTTGCGTATCACGTCAGCTTACCGACCCGTCTTCGATACTTAATATCGTCAAGGCTCTAAATAAGCTCCGCGCGGAAAACGACGAGCTTCAAGCGGACGCGGAGTTGGACGTTATTTACTGCTCCGACGACGGCGTGCTGTGTTATGTTCGCGGAGCCGACATGGCCGTCGCATTCAACCCCACGGACGAAGAACGCAGCTTGCCTTACGCTATAAACGGCGCGTTGTTCACGGTGGGCGGTTATTTGCCGAAGGACGGAGCGACGCTGCTCAAACCGCAAACGGCGGTAATATTCCGATTAAACAGGAGATAAGTATGAATAACAAACCTATTGTAGCTCTTATTTACGACTTCGATAACACATTGTCCACGCGCGATATGCAGGAGTTTACCTTTATTCCCGCGCTCGGTATGACGGCGGACGAATTTTGGAAAAAAAGCGACGAATTGGCGCACAAGTACGAAATGGATCATATTTTGGCTTATATGTACCTTATGGCGTCCAAAGCGCGCGAAAAGCATATCAGTCTGTCTCCCGAAGCGCTAAGGGCTATGGGACAGGACGTGCAGTTTTTCGACGGCGTTAAGGAATGGTTCTCTCGTATAAACGCATACGGCGGCAAATTGGGCTTGGAAGTGCGGCATTATATTCTTTCCTGCGGCTTAAAGTCGATGATAGAAGGCTGCGGTGTGGCTGACGAATTCTATAACGTGTTTGCTTGCGATTATTTGTACGACGACAACGGCGAACCGCTCTGGCCCAGTATTGCAATTAACTATACCAGCAAAACGCAGTTTCTTTACCGCATTAACAAGGGCGTGGAAGATGTGGGCGAGCATACCAAGCTTAATATGTATATGCCCCGTAACGAACGCGTTGTACCTTTCGACCAAATGGTATATATCGGCGACGGACTTACCGACGTTCCCAGTATGAAGCTTGTTCGTCAGCGCGGCGGCTACGCGATAGGAGTATACAAAAAGCCGTCCGACGCGTCCTATCTCGTCGACCAAGAACGCGTGGACTTCTATCTCAAATGCGATTACACCGACGGCGGAGAAATAGACACTGCGTTGAAGGCTGTTTTGGACAAGATAAGCGCAAAGTTGCACTTTACCAGTCTGTCCGAGCAGTCCTATAAATCCGTCACTAAGGATAAATAAGAGTTTTTGCGGCGTTATAACGCAAAAAAACTTCCGCGCAAATAAAACGCGGAAGTTTTTTTAATGTTTTTATACAATACAAGCGGTTTTTCGTCATAAGTTTCGGTATATTCGGCGTGCCTGCGGTTTAGTATATTGTAAAGTATGCTTAGGAGCAGGCTTATGTATTGTAAACGTATTTTGATATTGCAGCAAACGGACAAACGCTTTGCCCTGCGCGGCAAGGAGCTGTGCGGTATGGTCAAGCTTGTAAACAACTCGGCTACGGATACCGACGTTAACGTGTTTGTAACCAACGCGGACGTCGCCATGTTCGGCGAATGGTGGATTGTGTTCGGCTTCGGGCGCGAAAGATTTGTCAAGCAATTGTCCACGCTCAATAACTGTTCGTTTACCCTTCCCAAAAAAGACTTGGACAACGTTGCTTGTCTGTTGGTAAAAAGGGAAGACAAATGCTATGAAGTCGCTCGCGCGTTTGTGGGCGACGGTACGGTTTGCGATGTATTATTCCGTCAAAAGGAAAGCTTGATAGAAGGCTTCGATACAATCGGGCAGACAAACAATTCCACCGCGTACGAGCAGTTTGTCGCGTCTACGGACAACTACTTTGAAGGCGCGGAGCTCAAACGCTTTCAAACACGCGCGGACGAACGGTATAAAAGCGTCAAGGAATACAGCGACGCATTCGAGCGTTATTACGCTTCCTGCGCCAATACGGAGTATTATCAGTCCGTCAAGGAAGAAATAAGCCGTGTTTTTTTGCAGTTTCCGCCTTATTATCCGTTGATTCGCAAGTACAAGGGTTCGTTTTTTGTCCGAATAGACTTTCCTTCGTCCGACAAGTATTTCGTGCTGGGCGTTTTGCAGGCTAACGGGCAGATAAGGTATATCTGCTACGGACTGCCTGCCGAACGCGACGGCTTCGAAGACAAGGACTTTGTTTTCGTAGACAATTCTCCCGTTTCGTTCTGGATGCTTTTTCAGGATGCAGATACTGGACAAATATCCGCTTTGAACGAAACAGTGTAACTTAGCGGTCTTAAAACCCGTATTTGCAGGCGTGTCAAAGTATAAATTGATGTCAAGAATGATAAGAATATGCCAAAACCGTTGCAATTTTGCTTTGTTTGATATATAATTAAGACCTATGTAGTATCTACATTAAGGAGTAGTATAATGTTCAAACGCACTTTCAGCAAAATTGCATTGATATTGGTCGTAGTAACGGTTCTTGTTGCTTCCGTGTTACTTGCGGCTTGCGAACAAAACGCTTTCAAGCCGGGCAGTCTGCCCGACAAAGCTACCGTCGAAGCGGACGGTAACGGCGGCAACGCGGTAAAATACGGCGAATGGCTTTATTACGTAAACGGTTATCAAAGCTCGGCCGCGGCGGAAAATACCTATGCCGAATCCTACGGTCGTGTAGGTTCTATTGCCCGTATCAAGATTTCCGATATGGAAAAGCTGTTCGAAGTTTACGAAGATACCACTTTGACTTCCACGTCCGCCAAAACCAAAAAGATTGCCGAAGAATTGAAGAAGACCGCGGAAGTGGTAGTTCCCAATTTTTATTACAGCGGCAATACTACTACGACGGATCTCAACGGTATTTATATTTTTAACGACAGACTGTACATTTTGACGCCCAACGACGCGTTGACCGCCGGCGGTAACAAGCAAACGGATCAATCGGTATTAACCAGCTACGCGCTTAACGGTTCGGATATGAAGAAGCACTACGTATTTACCAGTAACGCAGCGCAGATTATGCTCAACGAGATTGACGGTAAGCTTGTTGCTACGTTCGTAATGGCGAGCGGCAGCGACACCAACGTCGCCAATCTTGACGTTGCAAGCGGCAAGCTGACTGCGGAAGTCAAGAAGATTTCCAACGCCAAGTTCGACGTTGCGGGCAAGGCGGTGTTCTTTACGGACGAAGACGGTTCTATTTGCAAGCTTGCCGCAAGTGCGACGGACAAGCAGGTTATCGTGGATAACTCCGTAGAAGAAGGCGAAGATAAATCTACTATTACGTATACGATTACTTCTGTCAACGACGGAACTGTATACTACACGATGAGCGACTCCGATAATTCCGACATAGGCAACAAAGCGCTGTATTTCGCTTCCGAAGCAAATACGGAGCCTACTGCAAACGTGGCTTTGAGTACCGAAACTCCCACAACCTACTACGGCTATAAGGATACGATTATCTTTACCGCTACGGAAAAGATATTGGAAAAGACGTTGTACGGCATTTACAAAACCGATAAGAATACCGTAATACTGGATCCGACTGCTTTGGGCTCGGACAAGGCTATTACGTTTAACAAGCTTGTCGGCGATACTCTGTATTTTACGAGAGATAACGTTGCGTACACGCTTGACCTTGCCGCGGCGAACGCGCAGCCCGTTCCTTATGCAAGAAGCCTTGCTTCCGCTTCGGGTTGGTCCGTTCCCAAGATTATCAAGGCGGACGACACGCATAATTACGTTATAACGCTGTCCAGCGGTTCGGTATCCGTCGTTAAGTTCGATGCGGCGGAAAAGACCAATTCCGACTCGGTAATATTGACGCTTGTAGCCGACGAAGACTGATTGTGACTTTCACGCAAGCCTTGGCATACCGCCAAGGCTTGTTTTTGTATTTTGGGATAAAACATTATTTCCGTATATTTTTAGCCGAGCATAGATTGCAATGCGAACGCCGCATAGCTTATAACGGCGCGGCGCGTATTACAACCATTCGCGCGCAACAAAAATCGCATTATTTTATCTTGCGAAATTGACAAATATACTATATTGAATTATACTGATTACGCTTAATATTCGCCGTTTTGCGCGGCGTAACGAACTAAGGAGTTAATTATATGGCGGACAAACAATTTGTAAAAGAAATTGCCGATATAAACGTGGATTTTCCCCAATGGTACACAGACGTCGTACTCAAAACTCAGCTTGTAGATTACGGTCCCGTCAAGGGTACGATGGTTATCCGCCCCTACGGATACGCCATATGGGAAAATATTCAAAAGGAGCTTGACGCGCGCTTCAAGGCTACGGGACATCAAAATGCGTATTTTCCGTTGCTTATTCCCAAGAGCCTGTTGGATAAGGAAGCGGAGCACGTCGAAGGCTTTGCTCCCGAAGTAGCGCTTGTTACGGAAGCGGGCGGCGACAAGCTTGCCGAGCCGTGCGTTGTCCGTCCTACCAGCGAGACGATATTCAGTACTATGTACGCCAAGTGGATAAACAGCTACCGCGACCTGCCCTTAAAGCTCAACCAATGGGCAAACGTTATGCGGTGGGAGAAAACCACCCGTCCGTTTTTGCGTACCAGCGAATTTCTGTGGCAGGAAGGTCACACAATACACGCCACGCGCGAAGAGTCGCTCGCGGAAACTATCGATATGCTGCATTTGTACAGCGATTTTGCGCGCGACGTTCTTGCAATGCCTACTTTTATAGGACAAAAGAGCGAAAAGGAGAAGTTTGCAGGCGCGGAAGCGACATACGGAATGGAAGCTATGATGCTGGACGGCAAGAGCCTGCAAGCCGGTACGACTCATCATTTCGGGCAGAAGTTTTCCCGTGCATACGGCATTCAGTTTCTTGACAAGGACAGCACTCACAAGTACGTTTGGCAATCCAGTTGGGGAGTATCAACTCGCCTTATCGGAGCGGTAATTATGGCTCACGGCGATCAGCGCGGTTTGGTGCTTCCGCCCCGCGTGGCTCCCGTTCAGGCGGTGGTAATACCTGTTGCCGCACACAAGGAAGGCGTTTTGGACAAGGCAAGCGAGATTGCACAAAGCCTGCGCGCAAAGGGTATACGGACGGAACTGGACGTACGCGACCAGTCGCCGGGGTGGAAGTTCAACGAGTGGGAAATGAAGGGCGTTCCCGTGCGTATCGAAGTGGGTCCCCGCGATATCGAACAGGGCGTAGTAACCTATGCTCGCAGGGATACCTGCGACAAGGCGACAATGCCTATTGACGGCATATCCGACGGAGTAGCCGCGCTGCTTGACGAAATTCAGTCCAATATGTACGCCAAGTCGCTCGCCTTCCGCGACAGCCACGTAAAGCTGGCGCATAACATGCAGGAACTTGGCGAAATTCTCGATGACAAATGCTTTGCAAAGGTAGTGTGGGACAAAGATGCGAAATGCGAAGCGCTGTTCAAGGAAAAGTACCAAGCAACCGTGCGCGTTATGTTGGACGAGGAACCTTTCCAAGACGTATGCACGGCTTGCGGACGCAAGGGCGACAATTTGGTAGTAGCGTTAGTGGCTCGCGCCTATTAGTAACTAATTATAAAAAACTTATTGGATTATAAACAAAAACTATTGCAATAGTTAAGTTAAAAAGTTGCCTAAAAGGTTTACTTGTGATAAAATACCTATGCAATAAAAAATGCTGTGTTATTTTTGCGAAAAAACCGCAAAAATAAACTCAAAAAATATGAAGGAGAAATAGAAATGAAAAAGGCATTAGTAGTTGTTCTTGCTTTGGTAATGACTCTTTCCGTTGTAGGACTCGTTTCCTGCGCAGGCAAGACGTACGAAGGCGAATACTCTTATTCCAATTGGGGAAATACTTACGGCTGCAAGGTAAAGGTTTCCGTTCAAGGTAACGTTATAACTAACGTAGAAATTATGGAAGCCGAAATGGAAGAAGCTGGTTGGCACAACCTTTCTCCCAACTGGACTAACAATCCTTACGGCGGCGCAATTGAAGGCGAAGCAGGCGTAGACACAGCAGGCAAAACCAATTGGCTTAAGTTCGGTCAAGCAATGGTAGACAGCTTTACGGGTCTTACCACTCAAGAAGTTCTCGGTATGAAAGTATACGTAGCTACCAACGGAGAACCTATTACCGGTAAAACCAACGTTGAAACTATCAAATATATCCCCGACAGTCTTGCAGTAGTTATCGGCGGACACGGCGAATTTGCCAAGGATGCAGGCGCGACTCAATCGTCCGCTCGTTTGGTTCTTGCCGTTCAAGACGCTTTGTTGCAAGCCAAGGGTGACGTTAGCAAAAATAAGAACTGTGTAACTATCGATTACGGTACCAGCGCTACGGCTTACGGACTTGTTCACAGACAAGGGTACGTAGGAATCGCAACGATTACGGTTAAATACGGTAAGATTGCCATTGCCGAATTGGACGAAGCCTGCTTCCCCACGCAAGTTGAAGCAAATGCCGAAGCAGGAACACATGCAGTGGAAGTTTCCGGAACATATTACTGGAAAACCGTAAAATACGATAACGTAACTATGGTATACGATGCAACCGACGGGTACAAAGTAGGCGATAAAACGCTCAAACAGTTTTTCGCCGATGCGGCCGCCTGCGAAGCATATGCCAAAGCTGTTCTCGATAACAGAGTATCTGTTGAAACAGCCGACGGTTTCAAAACCGATATTATGACTTCCGCCGCTCTGCTTAAATCTCAAAACGGTTATTGGGTAACTCCTGCTGCTAATGCTCTCGGTTGGACCGCAAACGTTGAAGCTACTTGCAAATATGTAGTTGCAAACGGTTTTGACGGCATAACCGCTGCGGATGATTTGAAGCATAAAGACGGATATGATTCGGAGGCAGATAAAATAGTTACAGGACAGCCGATTCCCGATAAAATGTATAACGAATGGCTTGACAAAAACGGCGTTGCTACCGGAGCTACTTGGACGGATATGTGGGATTATGTAAATCTTCTTCATACCGCTTACAATAAAATAAGCAAATAATCAAAGTTTATCTTTAATTCGAAAAAGGAAGCAACCGCTTCCTTTTTTGTTGCTATTTTTGCCGAATAATGCTAAAATATCACTGCTTATGAAATCCGCCAAGACAATTTCCATTACGTTTATATTAGCGTTGCTGCTGTTTATTCTGTCGTTTGCGCCTGTTGCCGCAAGCGCCGCTTCGGCAAGCGATAAATCGTATTACAGACCGTCTCACGGGGGGTATACGTTGGTCACGCTTACGACAAGCGACGGCAAGCCTACGGGTGTACGTTACAGCGGATACTACTTCGGCGGAGACATAGTGGTTACGGCGGATATCTATTCGTCTGCGGCTTTCGCAGTTGATTTTTACATAAACGACGATATGCCTAACTATACCCAAACGCAACGCGAGCAGCGGTTGCGTATTATCCGTCTTGCGGAGAGCGTTCATAACTATATCAACGAAGCCGACTCTCTGGCCAACACGCAGTACGACGGCGTAAACGGCAGACCGTTATCCGACGTATACCGCTACAACAGCGCTGCCGTCGGAACCAAGCTTGCAGTTGACAAGATGACCTACGATATGCTGCTTGTTGCCAAAGAAATGTACCGCGATACAAACGGCGCGTTTAATCCCGCCGTATACCGTTTGGTAGATTTGTGGGGTTTTTCGTCGCGAATATATTCCAACGGTAATTTCGGTTTGCCGTACGATAGGCAGGTTACCGCCGAAGAATTTTGGGATAACGGTTATCCATTGCCCGAACAAAAGTACGTTGACGCTTTCAGTTCGGCTTCGTTCACTGATTTTTCCGACCAATCGGTAACGCTTTCGGCAGAAGACGGCAAGTATTATGTCACCAAGAATGTGCGTCCCGCCGTTGTTGGCAGCGAAAGCTACGAGCAATGGTTGGATTTGGGCGGTATCGCCAAGGGGTACGTTGCCGACGGAATCAAGGCTATGTTTTCCGACGAGCATATCGACCGCTACAACGTTGACGTAGGCAGCAGCAGTATGGTGTTCGGACTTAACTACAACGGCGGCGACAATGTAATGACGATTCCCGACCCGTTCGATCCCAAGTCGGTATTGGGTCTCGGCGCTATGGTGTCGGCGCGTTTCGGTAAATCGTCCGTGTCTACAAGCGGACAATATATTCGTAAATATACAGTTGACGGAGTAGAGTACTCGCACATTATCGACGGATCTACGGGCGCGCCCGCGCAAACGGGAGTAAAGCTTGTAACGGTTATCGCCCCGGACGACGGTACGTGGGCGGGCAAGGGCGACTGTCTTACAACCGCGCTTACCGTTATGGGCAGGGAAAAAATCGTAGAGTTTATGAACGGTTATTTGAAGGATAACGGCATAGACGTATTTGTTTTGTATCAAGCGGTAGACGGCTCCAAGCAGATATTGTCCAATATGGATCAATCGGCTTTGACCAAGGTGTCCGACAATTACGACGACTACGTTTGGTCCGTAGACAAGACGGAAGACGGCGCGTTCGTATACAACGGTCAAGCCAAGTTGGCAAGCGACCTTACGTGGCTGGTTATTACGCTGGGCGTTTTGGTGGGGTTGTGCGTAGTGGGCGTTATTGTGTACTATTACATCCGCGGACGGCGCAGCGCGATAGATAATGTAAAGTATGCACGCCGCGACAAGCCTTTTAAGATGGGCGATATTGTAATATACGTTTCGGTAGCATTAGTAATAGCAGTGTTGTTTTTGGCATTTTTCACCGACGGCGGCGAAGAAAAGATAACCGTCGTAAAGGTGATAGATATGCAAACGCAGGAAGTGCTTTTTGCGTACAACGTCGCGCGCGACGACTACGTTATAAACGCCAACGAGCGCGGATGGGAGATTGCGGCAGACAAAGCAAACGGTAAATTGACTGTCACGTTCAGCAAGGATTTCGGCGGTGACAGGCGATTCGACGAGATGACGATAACAACGGGCGGCGACTTTTCCGTCAAGATGACGAATTCCGTTTGCGGTTTTCATCAGGAATGCGTCAAGAATTTCCCGGCAATAACCCGTCCCAACGGTTCGATAGTATGCAGTCCCAACAGACTGAAAATTATTACAGAATGAAGAACAAATCTCTTACAACTAAATACTTTTCCGCAAAACGTGTAGCTACGCTTGCAGTGTTAACGGCAATGGGGCTTATTATGTTTATGGTGGAAAGTCTGTTTCCCCCGCTTTTTCTTCCCGGGGCTAAGATGGGCTTGTCCAACATATTCTCTATGCTCACGCTGTTTTTGCTTGGACCTACCGAAGCGTTCGTATTAGTAATTATCCGTACGGTCGTCGGTAGTATGTTTACGGGCAATATGTCCACCCTTATGTACAGCCTAACGGCAGGTATCGTAAGCGTGGCGGTGTCGTCCGTTTTGGTGCAATTCGCCTACCCGCGGGTAAGCATAGTCGCAATTTCGGTAGTGTCGGCAATTATGCATAACGTTACGCAAAACGTGGTATTTTGTTTGGTAAGCAATACTCCCGAGATGTTTTCTTATATGCCGTGGCTTGCTCTTTTGGGTATTCTTGCCGGCGTGATAGTGGGCTTTGCCGTGTGGTTTATTTTGAGAGCCGTGCCTGCGCGCACCTTTGCGGCGCTGCTTAATTTGGACTTGTCCGAGCCCGTTTCGCAGCAACAGCAACCGAACAGCCAATCCGAATCCGAGCACGAACAGGCTTTGAAGTCTGTCTCCGATTCGCCAACGGACTCTACTGATTCGGTCGTCCGAGAGCATTCCGACGTAGCGCCTAACATCGGCGCGGACAGCCAAGCGCAGGAGCGGCAATGCGGCGAGCAAGAAGCTTCTGCCGATAGAGCGGATAAATAATATGCAAAACATTCTGATATTTAACGATATATCGGGTTTGGGTAACAACTCTATGGTCGCAAACGTTTCCGTATTTTCCCGTTTGGGGCATTACTGTATGCCCGTGCCTACCGCGTGTTACTCGTGTCACACGGGCTTTGACAATTTTACCGCGGTAAAAAACAACGATACCGTAGACTTCGCCCGCCGTATTTGCGCAAACGCCAAGGCGGACGCGTTTTACGTCGGTTTTTGCAACGATACCGCTACGCTTCAAGGCGTACAAACGGTTGTGACGGATATTCTTTGTAAAGATACGTATTTGTTCGTCGACCCCATTATGGGCGATAACGGGCGTTTGTACCCCGTATTTGACGACGGTTATGTTTCCGCCATGAAAGCCGTCGTCCGCCAAGCCGATTGCATAACGCCTAATCTTACGGAAGCATGCTTGCTTGCGGATGTAGATTACGGCGAGATTGTTTCTCACGAAAACGAACTCTCCTATCTCAAATACTGCGCAGACAAATTCTGCGGTTTTTTGCACAGGGTCGGCTGTAAACAAGCGGTAATAACCGGCGTTCGCTGCGGCAATATTATTGGCAACATAGTGTTGGACGGCAGTCAAACATCCGTTGTTACCAACGAGCGTACGGACGTCGACTTTTCGGGCACGGGCGACGCATTCGGCTCGGTTGTGTTGGGCGAATTGCTCAACGGCGTATCACTCAAACGCGCGGCGGTAATAGCGGCGCAATTCGTTGGTAACGCCGCTAAGCTTACCGAGCGAACCGATCGCCGTTTCGGCGTAGACTTCTGCAAGCTGCTCGACGCCCTAAAATAGCGTAAAGTTCTTTACAAACCGTAAGCGGTGCCTTTAATGATAAAAGGGGGACGGCAATTGCCGTCCCCCTTTTCATTTTATAAAATTTCATCAGTTTTAATTATTCAACTAACCGTTACTCGGAGCGAGCGCGTTAGATTGCGAATATTTGCTGATTGCGCAGCAATCGAAACCGAGAGCATATCGAACGCGCGAGCGACTAATCGTCCGCTCCGCCTAACATTTCCAGTTTGCTTTTGGGTTGTTCGGGGCGGCTGTCGCCGTGTTTGACGAATATCATCGTAACAAACGCCAACGCCACGAATAGGGTTGCGTAGGGGAACAGAATGCGCATCGAGCCTACCGCATCCATCAGCGCGCCGGAAAGTATCGGTGTTACCACCTGTGCCGCCATACTTGCGGTGTAGTAGTAGCCCGTGTATTTGCCTATGTCGTTGCCCTGCGCCAGTTCCACAACCATGGGGAAGCTGTTGACGTTTATCGTAGCCCACGCAATACCCGCAAGTGCGAACAGTATCCACATAAGCCACGTTGGCGAACTGCTGTTTATAAATATCGCTCCGCCGAACGCCGCGGTCAACATAGCCACGCCTATAAGTATGGTCTTTTTGCGTCCTATTTTGCTTGCCACAAGTCCCACGGGGATATACGCTATAACCGCGGCGACCTGCGCTATCATAAGTGTTGCATTGTAGTCTTTGTTTAATTCGTTAAGAGCGTATACGCTGTATTTGCTGGTAATGGCGTTGTAACCGATAAACCACAGCGCAACGCTTGCAAGTATCAGTATAAGCGACCGCAGCTTATCCTTGGGCAGTTTGTTTGTGGAAACGGAAGCGGTAACGGTTTTTTCGCCGTCGTCTGCGGACGCTTCCGTCGGTTCGTTCTTTCCGTCCTGCGGCTGCGCTTCTTCGGCGTCCAAAGCCGCCTGCCCTTCAAGCATTTCGGTATTCCATTTCTTTTCCTTGACTGTAAAGATAAACACAACTAACGCTATAGCCATTATGCCGCATACAGCCGATACGAACCAAGTATAGCTCATCATTTGGTTTTTGACTGCGCCGGTTTGGAATACCATTCCGAGCCCCAGTACGACTATGCCGCCCGCCGTACCCATAAGGTTTATAATTGCGTTGGCTTTACTGCGTAGCGGCTTTAACGTCACGTCCGGCATCAACGCAACCGCGGGCGAGCGGAATGTTGCCATAGATACCAACGTCAGCAACAGGACTATTATAAATATTACCATCAGGTAAGCGTTGTTGGCGCTTACGGATTTGGCAAATTGCGATTCCGCAGACGATACGACGGAAGTGTACGCGTTGATTTTGCGAATTCCGTCTTCAAGCGGAGACCCGTCTTGGTATAGGTATGTCAATTTACCGTTTGCGTCCTTTTCGGTCTTCAACGCTTTGTAGGTATTGTCCTGTACGTTGTAAACGTAGTATTGGTCGTAGTCCAAGCCGACGTACCAATTCTTAACTTCCGTTTTTTCCGTTTCCGTCAATTCGTCGAAGTTTTTGCCTTTGAGTATTTGCGCCGCGTAGTCATGAACGGAATATTTCTTGGGTACGCCCTTGTTGGTTACGCTTTGATACTCTTTGTTTTCCACTACGTAACCGTTCGACCAGTAAACGGAATTATTGCCGTCGGACAGTTTGGACAGCTGTGCGTTGTCTACCAACGTCAAACCCATAAAGCAAACTATGGCGCATATGGTTCCTATAAAAATAAATGGCGTGCGTTTACCGAAGCGCGTGTCCTTTCTGTCGGATAGCGCGCCGAAAAGCGGCAGCATAAACAGCGCTAATATGTTATCCAACGACATTATTACGCCCGACCAGGTTTGGTCGAGTCCGAACTTGTTGGTAAGCATCAATGGTACGAGAGTGTCGTATGCTTGCCAAAATACGCAAATTAAGAAGAACGCAAATCCGACGAGCAGGGTCCGTTTGTAGTTGAGTTTCATTTCGGCTTGTTCCTTTGGGATAGTACGAAGGTCAATATTTGCCGTCGTCTGTTTTATTATATATAAAATTTATGACAAAGTAAATAGTTTCCGTAATTTTTATGTTAAAATCGGGCGGTTTTTAGTCGCGCGCCATGTCTATTTCGGCAATGACGCAAATTAGTCTAAATTGCGACAATGTAATTATTCTTACTCGGACTTTACCGTAGTATATTATTTCGGTGCTATTAAATATGCAAGGAGACCGATTATGAGCAAAATCAAAGTCGTACGACCCCAAAAAGAAAAAAAACCAAAGGAAAAACGAGAAAAAAAGTCTGTGCCGAAGTGGATATTGTCTGCGGTAATCGTCGTATTGATTTCGGCGGTGGCATTGGCGTGGGCGTTGCCCGCATTGCCTGTTAAACCGCGTACTCAACCCCCTTCGGGATACCAAGGCGTTATAGAATTGTGGAATGTGGAAACGTTCGAGGGCGGTTCGGGCAGCCGTTCGTCTTGGCTTACCAATAAGTCGGCAAAATTCGAAAAAGCCAATTCGGGACTGTTCGTACACGTAACCGATTTGACAGTTACCGAGCTTGCCGACAAGCTGCAAAACGGGCAGCGGTTCGATTTGATATGCTTTTCCCGCGGAGTCGGCAGCTCTGTATTGGAATATCTTGCGCCCTTTAACGATAGTGTGGGTTTTGTTAGGGATAACTTTATGATATCCGGACAGGTAGACGGCAAGCAGTACGGCGTGCCGCTGTATGCCGGGGCGTATTGCTTATTTGCCCGAAGCGGTCAGTTGTCTCAGGATAAACTGACTACGGACGCTCTTACGGCGACTTTTACGCGTAAAATAGGCAAAAACACCGTGGAACTTCGACCTTTGATTTGCGGGTTTACCCAAGCAAACAGTCCGCTTACCGCGCTTGCAATGTCGGGGCTTAGGGGGGACGCGTCGTACATAGACGAAGGCGTTACTCAGTATCAGGCGTACGAACAATTTGTGGCCAACAACACCGCCGTAACCTTGCTCGGAACGCAGCGGGATATATTCAGACTCGGGCAAAAGGAATCGCAAAGTAAAATCGACGAGCTCGGCTTCGCGCCCGTAGGCGAATATACCGATTTGGTACAATATGTCGGAATTTCCAAAGACTGCGAAGAAAAGCGTCAAAGCTGTATCGAGTACGTAAAGTATATTTTGTCGGAAGAAACGCAGGCCGGTCTTATAAATTTGAATATGTTTTCCGTTTTGGATAAACAACTGTATTCTTCCAATGCGCGAATGTCCGCTTGCGAACAAGCATTGTCGTCGGCGTTCGTTCCCAATGCGTTTGTGAACGGCGAAGTAATAGCAAATCAACGTCAAACTGCGAAAAGCACTCTTAAAATTTGATATGACGGAAGAATCGGTAAACGCGATAGTTTCAAAAATGAAAAAATTTTCCGTGCAAACTTGCCGAAACATACCGTTTTCGGGGTTGACAACTTTGGGCGTTGGGGGTACAATCAAACTTGTAATATATCCCGTCACAGCAAGGCAGCTCCTATTAGTATTAAAATTGCTTTACAGGCTTAAAGTAAAGTTTATGGTTTTGGGCAAAGGCAGTAATATCGTCGCCTCCGACCGCGATTACGACGGCGTGGTTGTCGTAAACAAAGCAAGCGGCGTAACCTTCCGCGGCAGGCGCGTTGTCGCGCTTTCCGGCACTTCGACGGTTACTCTGTCCAAGAAACTGCAGGACAGGGGCTTGTCCGGAGGAGAATTTGCCGCATGTTTGCCTGCAACCGTGGGCGGCGCAGTGGTAAGCAACGCAGGCTGCTACGGACAGTGCGTTGCTGACGTTTTGACGGGGGTAAAGGTGTTTTACAAGGGGCGAGTCCGCTATCTACGCGCTTGCGATTGCCTTTTGTCAAAACGCAGCAGCTTGTTTAAAGCGTGTCAAGGTTACGTAATTTTGTCGGCGACGTTCCGTTTTAGTCGAAGCGACGTTCAGTCGGTTAAGAGCGTAGTGGCGGAAATGCGCGATAAAAAAGCGCGCTCGCAGCCGCTTAATTACCGCTCGGCAGGATGCGTGCTGTATCACGACAAGGTTGCAGTGTCGCGTTTGTTGGACAAATCGGGGCTCAAAGGGTTTTCGGTCGGCGGCGCTCAGGTATCCGTAAAGCACGCCGGGTTTGTCGTAAACGTTGACAAGGCTACAAGCGCGGATATATACTCGGTAATAAAACAAATGACGGAAATTTTACGCCGCGACTACGGTCTCGAACCGAAATTGGAAGTGGAACTCGTAAACTTTGCAAAGGAAGAATATGACTTTTTCTCAGGACGTTAAAAGCGAAATAATAAAATCCGTACGTAACGTAAAGGGTTGTTGCGCTGCGGCTTTTTTGACCGCGGTATTAAAGTCCGTAGGTTCACTCGCTTTGGATATGAAAAAGTTCTATTTCTCTGTGGAAAGCGAGAACTGCGATTTTTTGACTTTATGCGGCGAGCTTGCCGAAAGAGAATTCGGAGTAAGCAGCAAAGTGGAAAGCTACAATGTAAATGCTAAGGGCGCGGCGGTATACAGCTGTATTTTTGACGGCAAAGTGGGCGAAAAGCTCGGCTTAATAACGCGGGATGACGGTGTAATTGGGTTTCCGCTCGAATTAGAAGGGCTCATTCCCTCAAAGCCGTGCTGCCGCAAAGCGTTTATGCAGGCGCTGTTCGCGTCTTGCGGGTCGGTAGTAATTCCGCTGTCCGACACGGATGTCGGAGAGAATAAGCTACGCGCCAAGTACCATTTGGAGCTGCGGTTTGCCGACGCGGATTTTGCGAGAGCCGTCGCCCAAGCGTACGGCGAATTTCGTTTCGGGCAAATGACTCGCAAAAGTCATACGGTGCTGTACTTAAAAGACAGCGAAAAAATTGCCGACGCGTTATCCTACTTTAATGCAACCAAGGGACGCTTGAAGTTGGAAAACGTAATTATAGGTCGCAGTATGCGCAATAACGCAAATAGGCAAAGTAATTGTATATCGGCTAATATAGAAAAAAGTGTTGCTGCTTCGGAAAAACAGCTTGCGGCTATTGCGCGGTTGCATGCCGCTGGAATGTTCGATACGCTGTCCGATCAACTTAAAGATATCGCGCGTATCCGTCAAGAATTTCCCGAAGCCAATCTCGACGAAATCGCAGCGCGTCTTAACATATCCAAAAGCGGAGCAAGTCACCGTTTTGCAAAGCTTATCGAACTTGCCAATCAGGAGAACAAATGAAACCTTTCGTCCATTTACATTTACATACGGAATACAGCTTGCTTGACGGCGCCACGCGTATTGACGATATGCTCGCACGCTGCAAGGAATACGACATGCCTGCAATAGCCGTTACCGACCACGGTAATATGTACTGCGCATGGAAGTTTCTCAAAGCCGCCAATGCCGTCGGCATCAAGCCCATTATCGGTTGCGAGTTTTATATGTGCGAAAACTTGTACGGGGTAGGCTACGATAACAAGGAATATTTCCACCTTATATTGCTTGCCAAGAATAATACGGGTTATTATAACCTTTGCAGACTCAATTCGATAGCTTGGGTGGACGGATTTTACTACAAACCGCGTATCGACTTCGCTACGCTTAAAAAGTACAGCGAAGGTCTTATTTGTTTGTCGGCGTGTATTGCGGGGCAGCTTCCGCGTTTGTTTCTTGCCGACCGTCCCGACGATGCTCGCGAGCTTGCGCTGCAATACAAGGAGCTGTTCGGCGAAGACTACTATATCGAGATACAAAAGCACGGTATAGCCGAAGAAGACGCCGTTATGCCGCAGCTTATCGATCTTGCGAGAGAATTGGATATAAAGCTCGTAGTAACCAATGACGTTCACTATCTCAACAAGGAAGACGCCGAAATACAGGATATAATGATGTGCGTGCAGATGGGCAGATACGTCGACGACACGGACAGAATGAAGTTTACGGGTGAAGAATTTTATCTTAAAACGCACGACGAAATGGCGGAACTGTTCCCAAACGTATACGACGCGGTGGAAAATACGCTGGAAATTGCGGAAAAATGCAATGTTAATTTCGGCAAAGAAAAACTGCTGCCCTTGTACACGCCGCCAAATAATATGACTTCCCCCGAGTATTTGAGATACTTATTGGAAGAAGGGTTAAAGGTCAAGTATCCTAACTGCACCGATGAAATTCGCGAACGTATCGAGTACGAATACGGCGTAATATGCAGTATGGGGTTTGTGGACTATTATCTTATAGTATGGGACTTTATCAACTACGCCAAGACTAACGGTATTCCCGTAGGGCCGGGTCGCGGAAGCGGAGCCGGCAGCGTAATAGCGTATCTTATAGGCATTACCGAGGTAGAACCTTTCCGTTTTAATCTTATGTTCGAGCGTTTTCTTAATCCCGAGCGTAAGTCCATGCCCGATTTCGACGTTGACTTCTGTATGGACAGACGCGGCGAAGTCATAGATTACGTTCACGCCAAGTACGGCAACGACAATGTGTGTCAGATAGTAACCTTCGGAACAATGGCCGCCAAGAACGCCATACGCGACGTAGCGCGCGTACTGCGTGTTCCCATTGCGGAATCCAACCGTCTTGCCAAGATGGTCCCCGACGGATTTAAGTATACTTTACGTCATCTGTTGGGACAAAAGCCGTATAAAAAGCCCGAAGACGCATACGTATCGGACGAGCTTATACAAGCGTACAACGATCCCGCAACGCACAAGATAATAGATATCGCAACGCGTCTCGAAGGGTCGCCGAGACAAACGGGTATGCACGCGGCGGGCGTAGTTATCTGTCGCGAAAAGGTGTCCGATCATGTTCCGTTGCAGACTAACGGCGGTTCGCTTGCCAAGGGCGGCATTGTAACCACCCAGTACAATATGGTGGAAGTGGAAGAACTGGGACTTCTTAAAATGGACTTTTTGGGGCTCAGAACGCTTACGGATATCAAGAAAGCCTGCGACTACGTTTACGAAGATTACGGCATCAAGGTGGATTTTTCCAAGGACGATTACTCCGACCTTAACGTTTTCAATCTGATAAGCTCGGGAGACACTATGTGTATATTCCAGCTTGAAAGCGGCGGAATGTGCGACCTTATGCGTAAGATGAAGCCGACCGGATTGGAAGAAATTATCGCAGGTATCAGTCTGTACCGTCCGGGACCTATGCAGTATATCGGCGATTATATCGACTGCAAATTCGACAAGTCCAAGATACATTATTTGCATCCGTCTATGGAAGAAATACTCGCCGTTACAAACGGATGTATCGTTTATCAAGAGCAGGTTATGCAACTTGTTAAGAAGCTTGCGGGTTTTTCCACCGCGCTCGCGGATAACGTTCGGTATGCAATGAGCAAGAAAAAGGCTCAGATGATGAAGGATCTCGGCGAGTTGTTCGTTCACGGCGGAACGTGGGCAGACGGTAAAATCGCAACCGACGAGAAGGCGATTAAAAATGCAAAAAAGGTAGAAACGGTTCCCGGCTGCGTAAATAACGGCATACCGGAAGATATTGCTTTGCAGATATATAAGCAATTGGACGACTTTTCTCAATACGCCTTTAACAAGTCGCACGCCACCTGCTACGCCTACGTAACGTATCAAACCGCGTGGTTAAAAAATTACTATCCCGTCGAATTTATTTGCGCTCTGTTGAATAACCGTATTACGGATATAGCGCAGATAAAAAAATATATGGAGTACGCCAAGGCGCAGGGTATCAAGGTGCTGCCGCCATGTATTAACAAAAGTCTTGACGAATTCCACGTCGAAGACGGAGCAATCCGTTTCGGCTTGGGCGGTATCAAGAATATCGGCGTTGGTATTGTCAAGCAGATAGTCGAAGAGCGCGAACGCGGCGGCGAATTCGCCGATATGAGCGATCTGTTCGAACGCTGCGCAAGCTTTATCAACAAACGTTTAGTTGAAAACTTCATCAAAGGCGGAGCGTTCGATTGCTTTAACCGTACTCGCGCGGATATGCTTCAATGGTATTCCGACGAACTTAACGACGTAGTCGAGCGCAACAAAAAGCATTCGACCGGTCAGATATCTATTTTCGATATGATGCCGGAGCTTAAAACGACGGCGAAAACGGAACGCGAACAGGTAAAGGAGCTTCCCAAACAAGTGCTGTATAACTTCGAAAACGAAGTGTTGGGGCTGTATATGACCGGCTCTCCGTTGGACGATTACGACGACATCGCAAAGCGTTTCCGTTTCGACTTCAATACGTCCGAAACTATGGCGTACGTCCCTGACGGGTCTGAAGACGGTGAGGCAGTCCGTCCCGAAGTTAAAAAACGTTTTGTTACTACCGGCGGTATACTTCGCGATATCCGAGTGGTGGTAGGCAGAGATAACAACCGAATGGGCTTCGGCATAATGGAAGACAAGTACGACAGCATCGAAGTGGCTCTGTACGGCGCAACTTACGAGAAGTATAAGACGCTTTTCGGCGCGGATGCTTTCGTTGTTATAAAAGGCAACGTAGTGGAATCGCGCGACGGCTACAAGATAAATATCCGCGAGATAATAAACCCGCGTAACGACGAAAAGCAAAATAACGAACAGGTGACGGAGCAGACAACAACAACTACCCTATGGTTGAAGATGGAGTCGCGCGACGACGAAGTGTATGCCAAGATAAAGGACGTTCTCGACCAGTACGAAGGAGATATACCCGTAAAAATCAAAATAGAAGGCAAAGCCTACGGAATGGAAACGACCGTTCGCAGATGCAGCGGTATCGAATACGAGCTGAGCTTGCTTTTGGGTGATAAGAACGTTATCTTCTTTGAAAAATAAGCGTAAGCCTACCGCCCGTTTCGGATGTGTGCGCCTACGGGTATTAGACAAAATAAAACGTTTCGGACAAGAACCGCGCGGCGGTTTTTGTCCGTTTTGATTGCATATTCTTGCATAGAAACATTTGAAAATCAACGGCTGATTTTCAATCGTTTTTCAGTTGTGTAAAGTATCATATATTTGGTATAATAATAAGTATCAACAGAATATTTATTTCTGTCGGGAGATTACTATGTTGCAATTAAAACAGATTACCAAAGATTACGTTGTTGCCGACGCCAAGGTTCACGCGCTTAAAGGCGTGGATATTGCTTTTCGTAGGAACGAATTCGTTTCCGTTCTCGGTCCGTCCGGCTGCGGCAAGACTACGCTGTTGAATATTATCGGCGGCTTAGACCATTACACGAGCGGAGAGTTGTTTATCAACGGCGTAAGCACAGTAAATTACGGCGACCGCGATTGGGACAACTACCGCAATCACAGCATAGGCTTCGTGTTTCAAAGTTATAATCTTATTCCGCACCAAACTATATCCGAAAACGTCGAGTTGGCGTTATCCATTTCCGGCGTAGACAAGGCGGAACGCGTTCGCCGCGCTCACGAAGCTTTGGACAAGGTAGGACTTCAAGGTCAGTATAACAAAAAGCCCAATCAGCTGTCCGGCGGACAGTGTCAGCGCGTAGCGATAGCGCGCGCGATTGTAAACGAACCGGAGATTTTGCTTGCAGACGAACCTACGGGAGCGTTGGATACGACCACGTCCGTGCAGATAATGGACATTATCAAGGAAATCGCCGAACAGCGCTTGGTTATTATGGTAACGCACAACCCCGAGCTTGCCGAGCAGTATTCCACGCGTATTATACGTCTGTTGGACGGCAACATAGTGGACGACACCAATCCGTTCGGCGCGGAAGAACTTGCGGCGCAGGAGCTTGCCGAAGCACAGGCGCGCGCAGCGATGGCGGAACAAACCGCAGAATGTATAAATGCGGTGGAGCAAGCCGAGTCGGAAACGATAACCGCAAGCGACGGAAAACCGAAAAAGACCAAGAAGAAAAAAGTCAAAAACAAAAAGTCCAAGCTGTCGTTTTGGGGAGCATTCAAGCTGTCGGCAAGAAATCTTATGTCCAAATTCAGGCGTACGTTTTTGGTTTGCTTGGCGGGCTCGATCGGCATCATAGGCGTGGCAACGGTATTGGCGGTTTCCAGCGGAGTGCAGGGCTATATTCGCGGAATGCAGGACGATATGCTGTCGGGCAATCCCGTGACGATAAGTCAGGAAGCCATCAATATGGACGCTATTATGACGTCTATGAACAATATGATGGTAACGGACGCGGTAAAACCCGCAATCAAGGACGGCTATGTTAACGTAGATAAAATAGTAGAGTATCTGGTGGCGCGCGGAAACGATATGGCGTCTATGTACGTTACTAACGATATCACCAAGGAATACGTTTCATATGTGAACGCTATGCCGAAGGAATACTACTCGGCTTTAGTCAAGTCTTACGGAATCAATCTTTCCAATAATTTGTATACCGATTTTACGATGTACGGCGAAGACGGGCAGAACGTTGTCAAAAATATGTCTTTGTCCGCTATAAATACTCTGTATTCCGCCATGCTTAACGAAATGCCCGCTTATAAGCAGTACGCTGCGTATATATCTATGTTTACCGAAAGTTTTCGCATAGCTCCCGACAATGCGGATTATATTTTGTCTCAGTACGATATGCTGGGAACAAACGGTAAAATTGCAACCGAAGCGGACGAAATAATGTTAGTAGTATCCAAGGATACTACTCTTACGGATTTGCTTCTTGCGCAGTTCGGGTACTATTCGCAGGACGAATTTATGAATTTGGTGGACGATGCCGTTCGAGCAGAAGAAGATAAAACGCACGAAGGTTACCGTGAAAGCATTTCTTACGAAGATCTTTTGGGTAAAACGTTTACTTGGTATCCAAACGATAGCGTGTATAATAAGAACGGCGAACGTTTTACTTACAATAATATTGCAAGCGACGATTGGTCGACGGGCAAGAATCTCAAAATAACGGCTATTTTGCGTCCCAAGCAAAGCATTTCTTACGGCTGTTTGAGCAGCGGCATTTATTACACGTCAAAGCTTGCCGACGAAGCGTTAAAGGACGGCAAAAATTCGGAAATCGTACGCTATTTGAACGAAAAGGATAAGTATCAGTTTTCCTTCCAGTACGACAAAGAATTCATACAGCTGTTGATTGACTTCAAAAACGGCGATTATTCGGCTTTGATTAAAATCAACGAAAAGCTTAAAGACAGCGTATCGTACGGTTATTCCTTTGTGATGAAGGACGCTGCGCAGGCAAGCGGTTACAGAAAGGTTGAAACGTTGGGTTTTGTAGGCAGCGTAGATACCATGAAGGCGATGATGGGCGCGATGACCGGCGGTTCTACCGCGGCGGAATATACCTTGTCCTTGCGGCATTTGGGCGGAATAGATTTACCGAGCCGTATAGCGGTTTATCCGTTGAGTTTCGACGACAAGGATTTGGTAACGGACTATCTCAAGGAATGGAACGCGGACAAAACTATAACCGTTAACGGAGTAGAACTTCCAAAAAACGACGTTTTGAACGATAAAGGAGAAGTTGTTACAAAGGGGCGTTCGGAAATCACTCATACTGACAACTTGGAGATTGTAATTACGTTGATAAACCAATTTATTAACATAATTACCATAGCGTTGGTTTGCTTTACTGCATTGTCATTGGTAGTATCCACGGTAATGATAGCGATAATTACTTATGTGTCGGTAATCGAACGTATCAAGGAAATAGGCGTTATACGTTCGCTCGGCGGACGTAAACGGGACGTTTCCCGTTTGTTCAATGCTGAAACCTTCATTATCGGCGGTATATCGGGACTTATAGGTATAGCGGTTACTTACGGAATATCAGGAATAATAAATCTGATACTTGGCAGCTTGTTCGGTATATACACTATTGCGGCGCTGCCCGTAGTCTCCGCAATTATAATGATTGCCGTGAGCATAGGTCTTACGCTTATATCCGGGCTTATCCCTGCGTCGCTTGCGGCAAAGAAGGATCCCGTCGAAAGTTTGCGTACGGAATAATTTTTGTCTAAGCTTTTATTCGGTCTAACGCTTGGCGGACAGTATTACGCGTCCGCCAAGCGTTTATATTTTATTTCCGACAAAAAAAGTCCGATACTACCGCGCAATTCAGTTTCCATTAAATAAATAATAGTATATAATAACTTGTATAATTTAAGACAGAAAAGATTTTAGGTAATAATATGATTAAAAAACTGTTAAAAGGAGCGAAAGGTTACGAGAAACAATCCGTGCTTACTGTGCTGCTGGTATTGCTGGAAACGGCATTGGAAGTAGTGCTTCCGTTGCTAATGTCCACGATACTCAACACTATGCAGTTGTATTCGCAGGGCGAATTACTCAAAGATAAGCTGATTTATCTCGATTGGTCTGCGTTCAAAATCGTAACTCTTAACGAAGGAAGCTCGATTGCGTCCGACGTTCTTACCAATACCGTAATTACGTACGGAGTGCTTATGATCATATCCGCGGTACTGTCGCTGACTTTCGGCACGTTTGCTGGTAGACTTGCGGCGACCGCAGGCGCGGGTTTCTCCAAGAATATGCGCGCGAACCTGTTTGCTAAAATACAGGATTTTTCATTTGCAAACGTAGACAAGTTTTCTACCGCCAGTCTTGTTACACGTTCCACTACGGACGTGAACAATGCGCAGCAATCATTTATGATGATTATCCGCACGGTTATCCGCGCGCCTGCAATGTTGATATTTTCCGCGATAATGGCGATTATCAATTCTCCTAATCTTGCTTGGATATTCTTGGTTGCCGTGCCGCTATTGGGTCTGGTTATGGGCTTCCTTGCCACAAGGGTTCATCCGCTGTTCAAGCAAATGCTCAAAAAGTACGATAAGATGAATGCGGACGTTCAGGAAGATTTGGTTGCAATTCGCGTAGTCAAAGCGTTCGTTCGCGAAGATTACGAAGAAGCTAAGTACCGCGAGCAAACGGAAGAAGTGCGCAAATCGCAGTTAAAGGCTGAAAAGTTAATGGTGCTTATGAATCCGCTTGTGTCCGTCATTATGTACGGCGCAATTATTGCGTTGCTTGTTATAGGCGGAACGGACATTGCAAACGGCCGTATTCAAGCGGGGACGCTGTCTGCAATGATGAGCTACTGTACGCAGATACTAATGTCCGTTATGATGATATGCTTCATAGCGGTACAGCTTGTAATGAGCAGAGCCAGTATAGATCGTTTGTACGAAGTGTTGGAAACAACTCCCGATATCATTGACGGCGACAGCGACAAATTGGTGGAAAGCGGCGCGATAGATTTTGTAAACGTCAATTTCTCCTATTCCAACAATGCCGACAATTTAACTCTCGAAGGTATCAATCTCAGTATTAAGTCGGGCGAAACTGTAGGAGTCATCGGCGGCACGGGCGACGGCAAAACCAGTTTGGTGCAGCTTATTCCCCGTTTTTACGATGTTTTGGACGGAGAAGTGCTTGTGGACGGTACTAATGTTCGCGATTATTCGCTGTACAATCTTCGCGAAGGCGTATCTATGGTACTGCAAAAGAACGTTTTGTTCAGCGGAACCATTCGCGAAAATCTTCTGTGGGGTAACAAGGATGCCACGCAGGAAGAAATAGAGCGAGCCTGCAAGGCGGCTTGCGCGCACGACTTTATAATGTCCTTCCCGGACGGCTACGAAACGGATTTGGGTCAGGGCGGCGTCAATGTTTCCGGCGGACAAAAGCAACGCTTGTGTATCGCGCGCGCGTTGCTCAAAAAGCCAAAGATAATGATTTTGGACGATTCCACAAGCGCGGTTGATACGGCTACGGACGCGAGCATACGTCAAGGACTTAAAGAAACGGCGAAGGATATGACGACGATAATTATTGCGCAGCGTATTTCTTCGGTGGAAAATTGCGACAAAATAGTAGTGCTGGACGACGGTAAAATCAATGCCGTAGGCACGCACGAGCAGCTGATCGAAACCTGTTCTATTTATCAGGAAGTGTACAATTCTCAGCAAAAAGCCGCCGCCGAGCAAGGGGGTGAAAGTAATGCCTAAACCTATGGGAAAGCGCGGAATGGGCGCGCAAAAGCCTAAAAATATCAAGGGAACAATGTTCCGTCTTATCAAGTATCTCAAGCCGCACCGCGGTAAAATGGTATTGGCAATCATAGGTATATTGATATCGGCTTTCGCCAACATTGCGGGCACGGCTATTCTCGCTCCGCTGCTTAACGGGCTTGCCGCAGTCAAGCCGTCGGACGACTTGGCTCTTACGGGTATCGCGCAGTTAGACGCATTGGTGTTCCAAGGCGTTGCGGGTAAAATTCAATATTTAACCATATTGGTCTGTACCATAGCGTCGGTTTACGTGTTGAGCTTACTCGCCAATTATATGTGCAACCGTTTGCTTGTAGCTATTTCTACCACGACTATGACGACTATGCGTAACGAGCTGTTCAGTCATATGCAGAAGCTGCCCATCAAGGTATTCGATACGACTACGCACGGCGAATTGATGACGCGCTTTACCAACGATGTCGATGTTATGAACGAATTTATCGCTCGGTGCATTCCGCAAATGATAAGCAGCGTTATGACAATATTGGGCGTTTTCACAATGATGTTCGTGCTCAACTGGATTCTTGCTCTTATTATGGTGTGTATGCTCGTCGTTATGCTTGTTATCGTCAAGTTTATCGGCGGCAAGTCGCAAAAGAACTTTGTAGCGCAGCAACAGGCGGTTGGCAAGCTTAACGGTTATATAGAAGAATTGGTGGAAGGGCAAAAGGTCGTCAAAGCTTTCAATCACGAACAAGCCGCCGTTTCTGCGTTTGACGTTATAAATTCGCATTGGCAGGAAGTGTCCGGCAAAGCCAACGGTTACGCTAACATAATGGGTCCCATAATGAACAACGTGTCGCACTTCTTTTATGCCGCTATAGCTATCTCCGGTGCGTTTATAGCGATTTCTTCCAACGAGCCGTTGGGTTTCGTCGGTATAATTGCGACCTTCCTAATGTATATTCGTAACATCACCAACCCCATTCAGCAAATTGCTCAGCAAATAAACTTGGTGTTTATGGCGCTTGCCGGCGGCGAACGCGTTTTCGAGCTGTTGGATACTCCCGTGGAAGTAGACGACGGATACGTAACGCTTGTAAACGCCGATATCGACGGGCAGGGAAACATTACAGAAAGTCAAATGCGTACTGGGCGTTGGGCGTGGAAGCATCCACATCACGAAACGGGGGAAATCACTTATACCGAGCTTAAAGGCGACGTTCGTTTCGAAGAAGTAACGTTCGGATACGAAGAGAACAAAACCGTCCTGCAAGACGTTTCGCTTTTTGCCAAGCCGGGGCAGAAAATTGCCTTCGTAGGCTCGACCGGCGCGGGAAAAACCACGATAACCAACCTAATAAACCGTTTTTACGACGTGCCAGACGGCAAGATACGCTACGACGGTATCAATATCAATAAAATTAAAAAGGCGGATTTGCGCAAATCTCTTGCAATGGTTTTACAGGATACGCACCTGTTTACGGGCACTGTAATGGACAATATCCGCTACGGACGCTTAGACGCAACGGACGACGAGTGTATTGCCGCGGCAAAGTCCGCCAATGCGCATCAGTTTATAAAGCATTTGCCCGAAGGTTATAACACTTTGTTGACTCGCGACGGCGAAAACCTTTCGCAGGGACAGCGTCAGTTGTTGGCAATAGCCCGCGCGGCGGTAGCCGATCCGCCCGTACTTATTTTGGACGAAGCTACAAGCAGCATAGATACCCGCACCGAATGGCTTATAGAAAAGGGTATGGATCGACTTATGCAGGGACGTACCACGTTTGTAATCGCTCACCGTTTGTCGACGGTACGCAACAGCAACGCAATAATGGTGCTTGAGCACGGGCGGATTATCGAACGCGGCAGTCACGACGACCTTATCAAGCAAAAGGGTAAGTACTATCAGCTTTATACAGGTATGTTCGAATTGAGTTAAGCCGTATATTACCGAAGCGGTGCCGTATCTTAACGCATCGGCAAAGGGCTCTGCCTGCTTGACGGCGAATAGCGTTTGGGTTATAATCAATTTATATAACGTAAATAACAACGGTTAAAAGCCGTTTGCGTTATTTTTTCGGCTCGGCAAGCGTATGCCGCCGATTGAAGTTTTGTAAGGAGATAAAATTATGAGTTATCAAAACAGAAGTGAAATTCCCGAAAAATACAAATGGAATTTAGGCGATATTTTCGCGTCGACAGCCGATTGGGAAGAAAACTTCGCTTACGTTTCCAAGGAATATAAGAAGCTTTCCGATTATCAAGGCAAGCTTGGCGACAGAGATACTCTGTTAAAGTTTTTTAAGACTTCCGACAAATTGGACATTGTGTTGGAAAAGCTGTATTGCTACGCGTTTATGAGCTACAACGAAGACAGTCAGGACGCCGACAAGCAAGCTCGTTACGCCCGTGTGTACGGACTTATAACAGAGTGCGGAGCTATTGCGGCGTTTGTTTCTCCCGAAATTTCCGCTTTGCCCGACGAGCAGCTTAAAAAACTTATTGCCGACCCCGAATTTTCCGACTATGACGTTCAGCTGAAAAAACTTTTGGAAGGCAAAGCGCATATTCTGTCGCACGCGGAAGAAAAACTTCTTGCCAATGTCGGCGCGTTTTCAGACCAGTTCCACGAAGTATTCAACCGTTTGGACAGCGGCGATATCAAGTTCGGCAAGATTACCGTAGACGGCAAAGAAGTGCAGTTGGGGCACGGCGCGTATTCTATGCTGTTGCAGCACAAGGACCAAAAGGTTCGTAAGACAGCTTTCGAAACGTACTACAAGTCGTATATAGAGAAGATTAACACGCTTGCGGGTCTATACGAAGGAAGCGTCAAGGCGGACTGGTTTTATGCGCAAGCCAAGAAGTTCAACAGCACAATGGAACAGGCGTTATTCTACGAACAGGTAGATAAGGCGGTGTACGACAATCTTATCAAGTGTATGCATTCGAGCTTTGCGCCCCTGCACAAGTACGTTGCCTTGCGTAAGAAGCTGATGGGTGTGGAAACGCTTAATATGTATGATTTGTACGTTTCCATATTCGAAAACGCGGACATTTCCTGCGAGTACGAAGAAGCGTGCGAACTCGTTATGAAGGGATTGGCTCCGCTTGGCAATGACTATCTCGAAGTAGTGCGCAAGGCGTTTGACAGCCGTTGGATAGACGTTCACGAAACGCCCACCAAGCGTAGCGGCGCTTATTCTATGGGAGTGCCTACCGTTCACCCGTATATGCTGCTTAACTATCAAAAGACTACCCACGATATTTTTACCATCGCTCACGAAATGGGTCACTCTATGCATACTTATTACAGCGAGCTTGCACAGCCGCATGCCAAGGCGGATTATAAGATTTTCGTTGCGGAAGTGGCTTCTACGTGTAACGAAGTGCTGTTGTTGAAGTATCTGTTAAAAACGGAAAAAGACGTCAATATCAAAAAGTATCTGCTTCAATATTATTTGGATATGCTGCGTACCACAATGTACCGTCAGGCTATGTTTGCCGAATTCGAACAGATTTCGCACGACCTGGTGGAAAGGGGCGAGCCTATGACTGCGGAAGCGCTGAGCGCCAAGTATTTGGAACTTAACAAAATGTACTACGGCGAAGCGGTTACACATAACGACGAAATCAAGTACGAATGGGCTCGTATACCGCATTTCTACCGCGCATTTTACGTGTACAAGTATGCAACAGGCATAATATCCGCGGTGTGTCTTGCGGAAAAGATTTTGAAGGAAGGCGAACCTGCCGTCAAAAACTACAAAAAATTCCTGTCGTTGGGCGGATCGATTGACCCCGTATCGGAATTAAAGGTCGCGGGCGTAGACCTTACGAGCGAAGAACCGTTCAAAATAGTTACCAAGTCATTTGAAGATACGCTTGCCGAATTGGAAAAGATTTGCAAATAATTTTAATACGGACGGGACGACGCGCCGATATGAGAGTGCGTCAGTCCCGTTCTATATATAATAAAAGACAATAGAAAAGCGGGACGAAAACATGTCGGTTTTCGTCCTTGACTTTGTTTGAGTAAAAGTTATTTAATCTTCCAATTCTTGTTTAATACATTGAACCACTAAATATATTACGTATTTCGGGCGTATATCTTCTTCGTATACTTTTATCCCCGTAAGCTCCGAAAGATTTTTGTTTAAGTCTTTCGCCGTTTTTATGGCGTAGTCTATAGCTCTAAATACCGCTTTTCCGCTCAACAAATATTTTTCTCCTATCTGTTCGCATATGTTTTTAAGTGTCGGCATTCCATCGGTATGTAAGTACATATTTACCGCTTCCGTAAACTTCTTGTATCCGGATATACACGGCGCTATTCCAAGTCTTAAAGCATAGCTGTCTATACTATTCATATACAAGCTCTCCTTTGAAATTCGCTAACGTATACAAATAGTAGCATTATTCGAGTTTTGTTAACTCAAAGTCACAATTATATACAAAAATCTACAATTTTTCAATTAAACCTACCTTTTTGTTTAAGTGCCGCAAGTATTATGCGAATGGTTTCTCCCACTTTGAAATGCGTAATTTCGTATGTACCGATGATGAAATATTTCAAGCTTTTGTTTAGTAGGAACAGTTAAATAAATTTGAGTAAAATTTCGAATAATCTCGGATAGTTTTAATAATTAAAAATGATAAAAAAGATATCGGGTATTTCTAATAAACAATAAAAAATTACAATTTCGCTATTGTGTTGTAAAGCAACTTATGTTAAAATATATTATAGCGATATTACAGATTTAGCGCAGTATATACAAACTCTGCATGCCGAAGCGTCGTATCTAACGTCGTCAAACCTTTGCAGCGTTCGAGTACTGCGGCTATCCATCGGACTTGCTTGCGACGCGGCTTTATCCGTTGTAGACTGTTATGTCTCTCACTAATATAAGGAGAAATATGTTTATGGCGGAAGTGGTTGTAAAGAAGTCTAATAAGCTCGGCGGTAAAATTTGGGCGTCTATAGTTTTATTCGGCTTTATGGGGCAGCTTGCCTGGATGGTGGAAAATATGTATTTTTCCACGTATATCCAAAAGAACATTACGGACCAACCTTGGGGAACCAGCGCTACCGTAATTGCCAGCGCAATTGTAGCGGCATTGGTTACTATTTTGGGCGGAGTACTGTCCGACCGTCTCGGTAAACGGCGCGTTTTTGTGTGCTGGGGTTATATCATTTGGGGTTTGGTAACCGCAAGCTTCGCTTTCTTCGGACACGAACACGTAGCGGAAGACGACGTGCTGAAAATGGTAATAATATTTGTCGTTATGGACTGCGTAATGACTGTATTCGGCTCTATGTCTAACGACGCGGCTTTTTCGTCGTGGGTTACGGATGTTACGGATATAACCAACCGCGGTTTTGTAGATATAATTCTTTCCATTATGCCTGTTGCGGCACTGTTGGCAATCTTTGTATTCGATATGTTCACTGTCGCCAACGGCAAGTGGGAAATTTTCTTTATCGTACTGGGCGCGCTGCCTACTGTAACCGGCGTAATAGGTTTATTTATTCTCCGAGACAGTCCGCGGCTCAAACCGGATAAGTCGGGCAAATATATGGAAGAAGTTATCTACGGATTCAAACCTTCCAGCATAAAAAGACACAAAATGATTTATATTTGCCTTGTAGGTATGATGATAGGCGGTCTTGCTATGCAAATGTGGCAGCCGTATATGATTATGCTGTTGCAGTATACTCTCGGCTTTAAGGACGGCTTTATACTGCCGTTGGCAATAGTAATACTTTTGTCCGCGGCAATAGCGGTAGTCGGCGGTAAACTGATGGATAAATACGGCAAGGAAAAGCTGTTTTATCCGGTAGCCGCAATGGGCGTTGTGGGCGGTTTGCTCGCATACGTATGCAAATTCGTCAATAACAATATGACTGCTATTTATATTTTGTTTATTTTGGGCGGTACTATGATTGAAGGCGCGTCGCTGTTAACTGCGGGCTTGTTTAACGCTACCGCGCGCGATTATACGCCCGAAGAAAAAGCCGGCTGTTTTCAAGGTATACGCATAATCATATTCGTTATGCTTCCGATGATTATAGCCAGTTTGCTGTGTCCCGCAATTATAAAAGGCTTCGGTCCGGAAGTGCGGAACTTCGGCGAATCTCCCGCTGCGGGATATATTGTAATAGAAGAAGGAATGGGGTATTTGGAGCCGTTTATAAAAGACGGCGCCGAAGTAGTCAGTCACGTGTATCCTTTCGAATTGTTTTTATTCTCGGCGGTAGTGGCGTTGTTCAATTTTATACCCACCTATTTCGTACATAAGGAAAACAAAAAGTTCCGCGCGGAAAAATTGCAGCAATTAAACGTCGAAACAGTCTCGAATGCGCAGGACGTTCAATCGGATGCGTTGGCGTACGAAGAAACGACTGATTCGCCGGAAGTTAACGACGAGAAAGCAAATAAAGGCTTGGATGGAAAAGAATAATTTTTTAGCAATATATTACGGCAATAATGCAAAGGCGGCTACGATTGTAGCCGCCTTTGTCAAATAGGGGGATATGAAGACTAACCTTTGCAAAGCTCCGTTTCGGGTGCTTCGGTCGGTTGTACGTATTGATAGAAAAGTTCGTTTGTTATTTTGCAAAATTCGTCGGCAATTTGGTTTCTGTCCAAATTCCGTTTTCGGAATTCTTCTAACGTATGCGGTTTGCCTACGACCATTTTGTTATATTCTTTGTGATAGTATATTGGAAAAATGGGAATATCTTCTCCGTTAAGCTTGCGGTATCTTTCTGCAAGCACGACGAATCCTGCGGAAAACCCCGTAAGCTGTTCGTGATAACCCGTCTCCGAGTGTTCGGGAAATACCATTACTGCGCGGTTATTGTCCAGATTATTAAGACTAATTCTAAGCGTTTTAAGCAGCCTGCCGTCGGGATAGCTTGGGATTACGTGCATACCCTTGTAAATCCATATGGAAAAACAGGCTTCGAACGTTGCAAGGAAGGAAGCGAAACCCTTGTTCATTCCGCGTTTTTGGACGAAGTATACGTCGCGCAGATAATGGAAACGCGATTTGTAGCCTTCCAGCATCGGGTACGCTCCCCAAGGAGCGTGCGGCACGGGAAAATACAAGTTGTATACTACCGGTCCGGCCATTGCGCTGTGATTGGCAACGTAAATAGCCTTCGTCGGTAATTCGCCCGCAAGGTTGATTATTTCCGGACGCTTAAATATCGATCTCAAAAAGCAAGCGAATACTCTCCACACAGGTTGTTTCGGATATTTAACTTTATATTGGTTTTTTCTCTTCATTGTTACAAACAGTTTATCAATAATTGCTTAAAATAACCTAAGTATTGTAATTATTGCACATATTATCGGACGATAATCGAAATTTGTGAAAAAGTGTTTACCTTTTTGCATATTTATTATAAAATGTATGCAGAAACGTGCCGCTCGGCTTACAAGGAGAAATCAATGTTTAATATACTCGTAGTTGAAGACGACAAGAATACCCGCAAGCTGTTAACTACTATTTTGACAAATCACGGGTACGACGTAATGTCCGCGGTAAACGGCGAAGACGCGCTGGAAGCGTTAGAGCACAATCACGTCGATCTTATGGTTTTGGATGTTATGATGCCGATTATGGACGGTTACGAATTAGCCAAGACGCTGCGTGATAACGGCAGCCAAATGCCGATGCTTATGCTTTCAGCGAAAAAAAACGCTACGGATATAAAACAAGGCTTTATCGTAGGTATAGACGATTATCTTACTAAACCGTTCGACTTCGAAGAATTGCTTTTACGCATTAAGGCGTTATTGCGCCGATCTAAAATTGTTTCGGAAAACAAGTTGGTTGTGGGCGACGTTACTCTTGATTATAATTCTTATTCTGTAATAACCGAAAGCGGCGCGGAAACGCTTCCGCAAAAGGAGTTTTTGCTGTTGTTCAAGCTGCTGTCTTATCCGGAGATGGTATTTACCCGTTTGCAGCTTATGGACGAAATATGGGGTATGGACGCAGAGAGCGACGAGCACACTGTAAACGTACATATCAACAGACTGCGCACGCGGTTTGCTGATAACAAATCGTTCGAAATCGTCACAGTGCGCGGACTAGGATACAAGGCGGTAAGACACGATGAAAACTAATTCTCACAAAAGGCATACGGTCTATTCGCGAATAACTCTTCTTGTAGTGTTGGGCTTATTTGTTTTGCTGGCAATAACGTCGATTATTACGTTCGGATTGTCCACGTTCGTCGCCAAGTGGATGCGCGTGGACGAAGATAACATTTTGGTGTTCGGCGTAATAGTTATGGCTATGAGTATACTGTTCGGTATAGGTCTGTCTTTCGCCTATTCCGCCGTTATGGTTAAGGCAAGTAAGCCGTATATTCAGGCTTTGCAAAAAATAGCGGAGTGCGATTTCTCCGTGCGTATAGCGGATAGCTCCTTTTTCGCCAATTTCGGCATAGCGCAAAATTTCAATAATATGGCGGAGCAGCTGCAAAGCGTAGAAACGCTGCGCGAGAACTTTATTTCCGACTTTTCGCACGAATTTAAGACGCCTATCGTGTCTATCGCAGGCTTTGCCAAACTGCTCAAAGATTCCACGCTGACGTCGGAGCAGCGAAACGAGTATCTCGATGTAATCATCGACGAGTCGGACAGACTGGTGGGACTGTCCGAAAGCGTTTTGCTGCTTAACAGGCTCGATTCGCAGGTTATCGTTAAGGAACGGTATTGCTTGGACGAACAAATACGTCAATGCGTATTGGCGTTCGACCGTCAAATGCGCGAAAAGAATATAAACGTAGAGCTTTCTCTCGATGAAACGGATATTTTCAGCAATCCCAAGCTGTTGCAGCAAGTATGGATAAATTTGCTGTCCAACGCCGTTAAGTTCACGCCCGATAACGGGACGATAACCGTTGGCTGCTTCAATCAAGACGGCAAGATTGCTGTTTCCGTCAAGGACGACGGCTGCGGAATGAGCGCCGAAGTTATGACTAATATTTTTAACAAGTTTTATCAAGGGGACAAGTCGCATACTACTCCGGGCAACGGCTTGGGCTTGTCTATAGTTAAGAAAATTGTGGAAATACTGAACGGTTCTATAACCGTCGCAAGCGAAATCGGTAAGGGGAGCTCCTTTATCATAACTTTAGACGCGGTGTCGGAAGAAAAATGATTAAGCAAAACGACGTTATAAATTATACCGCTCAGGATTACGCAAATTGCGAAACGGTAGGCGTATGCGACGGCGTTACCGTGTTCGTTCCCTTTTTGATTAAGGGCGAACAGGCGCGCGTCAAGGTAGACTATGTCAAGAAAAACGTAGCGTACGGCAATGTTATAGACGTAACGCGCCCGTCGGATAAACGCGTATCCGCGCCCTGTCCGCATTTTACCGAATGCGGCGGCTGCTCGCTTATGCATATGACTTATGCGGAGCAGTTAGTCTTCAAGCGCAACAAGGTGGCAAGTAATCTCGGGAAAATAGCGCATATAAACGTAAACGTACCGCCTTGCGTTCCGTCTCCGCACGTTTTGGGCTATCGCAATAAACTCAGCCTGCCTGTTTCGGGAAAACAAGGCGACATTAAAATAGGAATGTACCGACGTAACAGTCATAACGTTGTGGATATGGATGATTGTTTGCTGGGAGGAGATTGGTCGAAATCTCTTGTACGTTTATTCCGTCGTTATTGCAACGAACAGGGAATCGTTCCCTACGACGAGCACACGTTTACGGGCGAAGTACGGCACTTAGTGGCGCGTTGCGTTGACGGTCAGTTGTTGGTTGCGGTGGTATCCAACGGCGAATTTCGGCGCGACTTACAGCCTTTAATCAATTTGTTGTCTGCCGAGTTTGACAAGTTTGGTCTGTTCGTCAACGTAAACGATAACAAAAATAACGTAATTATGGGCAAAACCACTCGGCACGTTTACGGCTTAAAATATATAGAAAGTATTCACTTGGGAGTAAAAACTCGGTTGTCGTTAGATAGCTTTTTTCAGGTAAACGACGAAGTCAAAAACGCGATTTATCTTAAAGTAAAACGTTTGTTGGATTTGTCCGCAACAGAAGCTCTTATAGACTGCTTTTCGGGCGTGGGCGTACTGACCAATACGCTCGCAAGCGACGAATACGAAACCTACGCTATCGAAATAGTCCCGCAAGCGGTAGAGAACGCTCGCGAAACCGCGGCTCTTAACGGCAAACGCATAACCAACATTTGCGGCGACGTGAACGTCGAACTGCCCAAGCTTACGGCAAAGCTACGCGGAAAGAATATCACTCTTGTGGTAGATCCTCCGCGTAAAGGTTTGGGGCAGACGGTATGCAATACTATATTGCGTTCCGCCGTAGACAATTTAGTATATATATCCTGTGATTCGGCAACTCTTGCCCGCGACCTTGCGTTGTTGTCGTCCAAATACGAAATCTCCTACGTCCAACCGTATGATATGTTTCCCCAAACGGACAACGTCGAGACGCTCGTCGTTCTTTCCAAAAAAATTCCCGACAGTCATATCAACATCGATGTGGAATTTGGGGAGAGTGAGGGACAATTTTCGTTGAAGAAAATCAAAGAGCGTGCCGAATCCCGCAAGCCGAAAGAGAAAGTAACATATAAGATGATACAAGACTATATTGAAAAGACTTACGGCTTCAAAGTCCACACGGCGTACATCGCCGAAGTGAAACGCGATTTAGGATTGCCTATGTACGACGCCCCGAACGCCGTCGAAGAACTTAAAAAACCAAGAGCGCATCCCACGCCGAGAATGGTGGAAGCAATTAAAGAAACGTTGAAACATTTTGAAATTATATAAAATTTAACGGCTTTACGAAAAAGTAGAGCCGTTTTTGTTTGAAAATATTTTTCTAAGTTTTAGAGATAATCTTGCGTTTTTCCTTAAATCGTGCTATAATAAAAACATCTAATAAAGAGTAGGAGATTTTTAATATGGCGGCAAGCTATAAAAAGTTGTGGAAACTACTGATTGATAAAGATATGAGAAAAGAAGATTTGCGTGTTGCGGCTGGTATAACTACAACCGCAATGGCGAAGCTCGGCAGAAACGAGGACGTTAAAACTTCGGTCTTGCTTAAAATCTGCAAGGTGTTAAATTGCGATATATCCGATATAATGGAAATCGTGGAGGATTAACAAATGAAAAGAGAGAAAGAGTTTCTAATTGAAACTTGCTATCACTGTGGTAATACGGGGCAACAAAAAATTCTTTACGAGAATGAAAGTGAATGGGGCGGCGGACAAGATTTTTTTGAAGAGATAAATTGGATTTTACTAAAATGTCCGGTTTGTGGTATGTTGACACTCAGAGAAGATTATACAAATGAAAGTATGATTGATAGCCGCGAAAATCAAATTTATGAAAAAAGGATAGTTTATCCTAAAACGAAGTATGATTTTAAATATGCACCAAAATCAATTCAAAGAGCTTTTGAGTCTGCCGTTAAAGTTGCTAAAATAGATTCGGCTATTTGCTTATTATCGTTGCGTCGAACATTAGAAATGATTTGTAAAGATATCTTGGCTTGTGGGAACAACTAAACAATCCGAATTTCAAAGGTCGCGAATTTACGACCTTTGAAAATAAATCCGGCGCGAACAGTTTTTATTTGTCTCCCGAAAAATGGGTAAACGAAACAAATGCGATAGGCATTATAGTAAAGCGCGGTAACGGCGGCGGCACGTATGCACACAGAGATATTGCGTTCGAGTTTGCGAGTTGGCTCAGTCCCGAATTCAAATTGTATTTGGTTACGGAATTCCAGCGTTTGAAAGCGCAAGAGCAAAAGGCGTTGGAGTGGTCGGCGAAGCGCGAGCTTGCAAAAGTAAACTATCGTATACATACAGATGCAATCAAAGAAAATATTGTTCCGACGCTTACGGACGAGCAGTTGAAGTATGTTTATGCTGATGAAGCAGATTTACTGAACGTTGCTTTATTCGGTAAAACGGCGGCGCAATGGCGTAAGGAAAATCATACTCTTAAAGGCAATATCCGCGACTATGCGACAATCGAACAGTTGCTTGTGATTGCTAATATGGAGAGTTATAACGCGATTCTGATTGAGCAGAATGTACAACAAAGCGAGCGACTTGTACAGCTAAACAATATGGCTAAATCACAGTTGCGAGTATTGCAACAGAGTAATTCGAGATTACTCACGGAAGGACGAAAAGACAAAAAGTAAAAAATTTTTTGCGAAAATGGAATATTTCGGGCGTTCTATTCGCTTGATATATGTAGAGGGAAAATCCGTGTATTTGCGCGGAATTACAACTTTCTCAAATTTGGCGATTTCGCCATAATAAAAACTTAATAAACAGCGACAAACTCACGGTAATCACGCCGTGAGTTTTTGTATTGCAAAAAGGAGGATTTATATCGGTGGATACAAGTTAAAAACCAAGAAAATAGTAAGCAAAGATTTTGGGTAAACGTACCAAGTGGTGGGATTGTTTGTAGCAGGATAAGAAAAATGTAAATTTTGTGGCTATTTACATTTTTGCTTGCCGAAGGCAAGTAACTTGCAACGGGAAACCCGTCTGCAAATATTACGTCCACACAAAAGGAGGAAACAACATAAGCAATCAACCGATTATATTTAACATTACATATACGCCGTGGAAAATCAAAAGCAATGCAACGGCGGAAGAAAGAGCAAAATTCGAGCGCGAACGCCCGTACTATGAAATGTCGTCTGGCAGCAACATCTATAAGTATATGACTTCGGACAGAAAACTGAACGGCGAAAACTCAAAGACGGAAACGACTTCGCTTATAAACTATTTCGAGAAGTCCACGGGAGTATTTAACGGCGACGGAGTTATAACGCAAGAGCAGTTAAAAGAAATTCAACACCGCGCCCACGCACCCAAGAATATCTGGCACGGCTTTATATCTTTAAACAAGGAAATGTCATATAAGATAGATACGCCCGAAAAGTGTATGCGGATGATTAAGCGCACGTTCGGAGAGTTCTTTAAGGATATGGGTTTAGACCCGAACAATATAGACCTAATATGTGCATTGCATAAGGACAAGCCGCACCACCTACATATACACTTTTGGTTTGCCGAAAAAGAGCCGAAGTGCAAGTATAGAAAGAAGCAAACGGAGTATAGGCACAAGGGCAAGATAGAAAAGCGGGTATTGGACAGAATGCACGTTAGGCTTAATATGGATATTTCGGAATCGCACCCCAAGCTGTATATTTCAAGGGATGAAGCCTTGCGTGAGTTAAAGAAAATATCCGCACTACGGGATATCATAACCAAAGACGACGTAAAGGAAGCCGTGCTTGAATTGGCAAAGACAATTCCGAAAGGTTGCAGTTATCATTACGGCAGTAAGGATATGATACCGTACCGAGAGCAAATAGATAGGGTTGTCAACAAGCTCTTAATGTATGACAGAACCGCGCGGAAAGCAGATTTGCGATTCCATACCGAGCTTCAAACACTACGCTACAAAGTAAACGGTCTTATTAACGGCAGCGGCGATGATACAAACCATTACAAAATCGATCCGAAGAATATAACTCTTATTGACGATATAGAAAACGACTACAAGCGCAGGCAGGGCAACTTGTTATTAAAAACGGTAAAGTACATTAAGTCTGAAACATTTGAAACCAAAATAAGACACAAGGTAAACGATAAAGGACTTAAACGGCGGCTTGCCATTTCGTACAGAAAAGTAGGCAAATTGTTTGACGGTTTACTTGCGTCGTTCGGCGGCGAGAGCGAATTATTGGAGCGCGACTTTACTAACCGTCTGCAAGAGATTGAAAAGGAAATAGAACAAGAAAGGGAGGCGCAACAAAATGTAGAGGAACAGCCGAAAACCAACTCCAAGTGGATTTGTGGTAAATAGTATGTAGAAAACAAGCCAAAGTCGTATTAACATCAGATAAACGCTTGACTCTGAAACCGAACTATGCTAAAATACACTAAATCGTATATATACGACATAGCACATTTACGGAGGTTTAGTTATGGAAAACAGCAGAAAGGTAAAAGACAAGCGTTACGAGGAACGACATAAAGAAGAACGTAAAGCCAAATGTATGGTTTGGGGAACGAGCGTACCGAGAGAGAAAGCCGAGAGAATAAACGAGTTTTTGAAGAAGTACGGCTACACAAAGGTACAGTTAATCGAAGCGGGATATGAAGAATTATTAGCCCGACACGATACCGACTTTGCAAAGCTCAAAGACGGGTATGACGATTTTTTCGGTTTTGAGGAAGTCGATAAAAAGAAAACCGAATAACTATTAAATCTTTTCGAGAAAAGGGAGGAAACGCGATGAAAAGAGAACATAGTATTCAAAGCTATAAGGACGCGGATTAATTCCAAGTTACCGTCCGAATAAGGATACTTGAACAAAAAACAAAATACATTTAACAATCTCATTGGGGATAAAGAAAAAGACAATTTTAATGCGTTCATTGATACAATGGCGCAACTTATAAAAAAATACGGCGACAAATTATTAAACGTCGTTTTAACCGATACGGAGAAGAAAAATGAATCGAGAAGGTAAAAAGTGCATTTTGTATCCGAGAGTAAGTACCGAAATGCAAGTAGAGGGGTATAGTCTTGACGGACAGAAAAACAGTTTGAAAAGATTTGCCGAACGGGAAGAAATGCAAATAGTCGGAATCTACGAGGATGCCGGCAAATCGGGGAAGTCGATAGAAGGGCGTCCGGCGTTTAAGAAAATGCTCTCCGATATTCAAGAAGGGCTTGACGTGGATTACGTTTTGGTTTATAAGCTTTCCCGTTTCGGCAGAAATGCCGCCGATATTCTCAATTCGTTGGAATTTATTCAATCCTACGGAGTGAATTTGCTTTGTATTGAGGAAGGAATTGATTCTTCGCAGACAAGTGGAAAGCTTTTAATTTCCGTTTTGTCTGCGGTTGCCGAGATAGAGCGCGAGAACATTCTCGAACAGACAATGAACGGGCGCAGGGAAAAAGCTCGGCAAGGTAAGTGGAACGGAGGTCCCGCACCATACGGGTATAGTTTGAAAGACGATACATTGGTCATAGAAGAAGATGAAGCGGAAATCGTGCGGACGATTTTCGATAAGTTTGTCCATACGAATATGGGCTATACGGGAATAGCAAAATATCTTAACTTACAGGGTATTAAAAAGACGCCGCGCAAGAAAACCGATATTGAAGAATTCAGCGCGCATTTCATTAAGATACTTTTGGATAATCCCGTTTATTTCGGTAAGATCGCTTATGGAAGAAGAGCGCGGGAAAAAGTGAAAGGTACAAAAGCCGATTACAAAGTTGTGAACAAGCAAGATTTTTGTTTGGTTGACGGTTTGCACGAAGGAATTGTCGATGAAGAGCTTTGGGCAAAAGCGCACGCGAAAAGACAGGAAACGGGAGTTAAATCCGAATCCAAATACGGCAAAGAACGCGCTCATTTGCTTACGGGAATTATAAAATGTCCGAAATGCGGTAGCGGAATGTACGCTAACAGAGTTTGCTGGACGAAGAAAGACGGTACATATAAAGAGGTTATGTATTATGCTTGCAGTCGGAATAAGCAGGAACGAGGGAGGTCTTGCGATTACAGCGCAAATCTCAAAAAGACGGACATTGAGCCGCTTGTAATAGAGTTTATAAAAGAGTTGGTGAAAGACGAACACTTTGCCGCCGAGATAAAAAAGAAAATAGGTTTGCAGGTAGACACATCAAAAATCGATACGGAAATACACAATTACGAGAATAAGTTGAAAGAGGTGGAGCTAAACAAAGCGAGGTTGGAACGTGAAATCGATTCGCTTCCCATAGATGTAACATACCGCGAGAGAAAAATTCACGATATGACTTTACGGCTTGACGGATTGTACGACACGATTGCCGAAATAGAAGCAAATATCGAAGACGCAAGAACAAGAAAAAAGTCTGTGGAAGCGGAATTCGTCACGATGGAAAATATTTATAAAATATTAGAGCATTTTAACGAATTATATGATATAATCAGTGATGAGGAAAAGAAAGAGTTGATTTCCACTTTGGTCAAAGAAATTCAAATTTATCCCGAAGGGGAGAGCGAAATGCCCTTAAAATCAATGAAATTCAACTTTCCCGTGTATAAAGATGGGAAAGAGGTACGGGAAATCTTTTTGAATAGCGATACAAACGTCGAGACCGTTGTGCGTCTTGTTCGCAAGACGTAGGGGACGCGCAAATAAAAGTTAAACGCTTGTATAACAAGCGTTTTTTTTGTATAAAATCTTATAAGTTAATATTGTTCCAACAGTACGCAGTCGGCAAGGGTAGGGTTGAATTCGTTGTCGGTATGGAAGGCGTACTCTGTCAAAGTAAAGTTCGACGGAAGCGCCTTGGGCGCGTAGCCGGTTAGCTCTTTGAAGGTTTTGTTAAAATGCCGTATGCTGCCGAAGCCGCACGCGAACGCCACATCGGTAATGGGCAAATTTTGCCGTTGCTTCATTAGTTTTACGGCGTTATCTATTTTTCGGTGGTTAAGGTATTGCGAAAAGGTCATTCCCGTAGCTTTTTTGAAATATCTGCAAAAATACGCTTCGTCCATTGCCATAAATTTGTACGCGTCGGAAAAAGTTACGGTGTCGAATTCGTTTTCTATTTTGTCAAGCAGAGCTTTCAGCTGTCCGGTAGTCGTTTTTTCTTTTTTTTGTTCGGTTCGCGAGTTGCGTAGCGTTTCTATAAAAAAACGTACTATCAGGTTCTTGGCCGCTTCGTCGTAGTAGGGCTTTTTGTACACCAACTCGCGCTTCAATTCGTCGTATAAAACGTCCGCGCATAGGTCTGTGTTCAGTTGGGGACATACCAATACTTTGTCGCCGAACAGTTTCTGTACGATTCCGTAGTTGAATATTATTACGCGCAACACGGTATCGGCTTGCTTGGCCTGCATATAATGCACTTGCTCCGAATCGACGAAAAACGCGTCTCCCGGTTCGAGCGTGTAAGTCTTGTTTTCGCATACTACGTCCAATCGACCCTTTTCGAGAGCTAACAGTTCACAGTCTAAGTGCCAATGCGGCAGATTGCGCGAATTGAGATATTTGCCTATCCATACGTCGGTCTTTGCGGAATATTTCCAGACTTCGCGTTTTGCTATCATCGTCATTCTCCTTTTTCTCATTATAAAGCGTTTTCTACAAAAAGTCAATACAGTTCCATAATGCGACAACGTCGGTCTTGCAACGCAATCGTTTTGACAGTATTATAATGGTGTAGAATACATGGAGCGGATATGAAAATTTACGGCGAAATAACCAAGCTTTTACAATATGCGCAAACGCGGTTGGAGCTGAATCCGTTAAACGTCAATTACGTACGCAACGAAATTATCGATATGCTGTCTTTGCCTACGTTTGAACAAACAGATTCGACGTTGCCTTATGACGCAAACGTTAACGATTTACTTGCCGAGTTTACGCGCGTTGCCGTAGAAGAAAATGTTTTCGGCGAAGCCGACGCTCCGTATTTTTGCGATAAAATTATGGGCGCACTCTCCCTTTCTCCCGCAGAAATAGACAAAAAGTTTAGTAAATTGTCTCAAACGCAGGATTCCAAGGCTGCTACCGATTGGTTTTACGATTATTGTGTGTCTAACGATTACGTCAAGAAAGCGATTCTCGACAGGAATCCGCGTTTCAGCCGAGACGGACTTATTGTAACAATTAATCTTGCCAAGCCGGAATTCCGCGACCCTAACAAGGCTAAAAGCGGCAACGCAGTCCAAGGCGGTTATCCCGCTTGCGTTATCTGCCGCGAAAACGAAGGCTTTACCAAGCGAGGAAAGCGTACGCTTAGAACGGTATCGTTAAAGCTCAACGGCAAGGATTGGTTTTGGCAGTATTCGCCCTACGGGTATTTCCGTCAGCACGGTATAGCTGTCAATACGGTGCACACACCTATGAAGATCGACCGCGACACCTTCGTCAATCTTATAGATTTCGTAGACCGGTTTCCGCATTACTTTGTAGGCTGCAATGCGCCGCTCGAACGTATAGGCGGCAGCGTGCTTGCTCACGACCATTATCAAGGCGGCGGCGAAATTCTCCCGTTGCAAACGCGCGGTCTTCGCCGTATATTCAAGCTGGAAGCGATTCCTTCCGTTACGGTAGGCATAGTGAACTGGAACGGATCGGTCGTGCGCATTGCGGGCTTCGATAAAAACGCCGTGGTGGAAGCTTCGGAAATAATCCGCAAAGCGTGGAAAGGATATACGAACGAAAGCTTGGGAATAATAGCTAACCGAGACGGCGTGCAGTTTAACGAAATAAGCCCTTCCGTATACTTGCGTAACGGCAGTTACGAGATGAACGTTATTTTAAGAAGCAACATTACATCGCAGGAGTACCCCGACGGCGTATTTCACGCGCATCCGGAGTTTCACGCAATTAAGAAGGAAAGCATAGGCTTAATAGAAGCGCAGGGACTGTTTATTTTGCCGGGCAGGTTGGTTGGTCAGCTTGACGCGGTAGAACAATCTATAGTAAGCGGTTCAAACTTGCCGTCGGAGCTTTCACAATTCCAAATGCTTTATGACGAGATTATCGCCTCTAATGCGGCACGCGAACGTCAAGCGGTGCATTCCGCTATGGAAAAGGAATTGGCAAGTATCTGCAACCGAATACTGGCAAATACCGCCGTGTTTAAGAACGAATGCGATTTTGCGGAATTTTTGAAATCCTGCGGATTCGAAGAAATAAATTACGACTATAAGGTTACCGCTTCGGGACGTATAAACGTCATAGGCGAACACGTCGATTATTGCGGCGGCAAGGTAATGCCGGCGGCTATATCTCTCGGCAATACCGTCTACGCAAGGGCTAACGGCACGGACAAGGTCAATATACGTTGGACTACTTTACCGGACAGGGTTACGTTCGGTTTAGACGAATTAAACGAATTTGCCGATCACAAACACGCCGTATACCAAGTAGGTTGTTTGGCTGTTATGCGCGAAGCGGGACACAGGCTTATCGGCTGCGATTTATTATACGACTGCCATGTCCCGTTCGGCAGCGGATTGTCCAGCTCGGCGGCTATCGAAGTTTCAACAATTGCGGCCGTTTGCGCACTAACGGGAGAGCAATTGAGCAAAAAGGAAATTGCTCTGCTCGCTCAAAAAGCGGAACGCGAATACGCCAAGGTTAACTGCGGAATTATGGATCAGTATGCGTCCGCAAACGGATTGCGTGACAACGCGCTGTTGTTGGATTGCAGTACGGTAACCCATGAGTACGTCCCTATACGACTGGGAGAATACGTATTCGTTATAGCCAATACCAACAAGCCGCACAGTCTTGTAAGCAGTAAATATAACGAACGCAGGCAGGAAACGGAAGAAGCGTTTAACGTTTTGTCTAAGTCGTTCGACGTAGCCTGCTTGGCGGAAGTGCGGTTGGAGCAACTGCAAGCCGTCAAGTCGTTGTTATCGGATAAGGTTTACAAACGCGCGTATCACGTAGTAAGCGAGTGTTCCCGCGTAGAGCTTGCAACGCAGGCTATGCAAAGCGGAGATATGGTAAGCTTGGGACGGTTGCTCAACGCTTCGCACCAATCGTTACGTGACGATTACGAAGTATCCTGCGACGAATTGGACGCGCTGCAAAGCTTGGCTTGCCAATTCGACGGATGCGTCGGCGCTCGGATGATAGGCGGCGGCTTCGGCGGCTGCACATTGTCCCTTGTCAAGAAGAACCGCGTCGAAGCGTTCAAAACATACGTCGGCGAAAAGTACAAAAAACAAATAGGCTACGATGCGAGTTTTTACGACGCGGAAATTTCCGACGGCGTAACGGTATGTAAATTAAAATAGGCGTTAGGGGGTATTCAATGAAAATTTTGGTCAGCGGCGGAACGGGATATATAGGTTCTCATACCGCAGTGGAGCTGCTTGAAAAGGGCTTCGAAGTGGTGGCAATAGACAATTTTTCCAATTCATCGCCCGAAGTTCTTAACCGTATCAAGACGATTACGGGTAAAGAAGTTACTTTTTACAAGGGCGATATTCGCGACCGCGATTTGTTGGAAAAGGTTTTTTCCGAACAGAGTATCGACTGCGTAATACATTTTGCCGGGCTTAAAGCCGTGGGCGAAAGCTGCTCCAAACCGTTGGAGTACTATGATAACAATTTGTACGGAACATTGGTTTTGTTGGAAACGATGCGCAAATACGGTTGTAAAAAAATTATATTTTCGTCGTCGGCTACCGTGTATGGCACCCCCGAGCGTTTGCCGTTGGACGAAACTTGCAAGACGGGCGGTACGACTAATCCGTACGGCACAAGCAAATATTTTCAGGAAATTATTATGTCCGACTTGTATAAAGCGGATAACGAGTGGACGGTGGTGCTGCTGCGCTACTTCAACCCGGTTGGCGCGCATCCGAGCGGACTTATAGGCGAAGATCCCAAGGGAATCCCCAATAATCTTACTCCGTACGTGGCTAAGGTGGCGGTAGGTCAGTTGCCTAAGGTTTCGGTGTACGGCAGTGATTACGACACTCCCGACGGCACGGGCGTACGCGATTACATTCACGTTGTAGACCTTGCCAAGGGACACGTCGCCGCTATCGACGGTGTAACGCACAGCGGAGTGTACGTTTATAATTTGGGTACGGGCAACGGTTACAGTGTTTTGCAGGTTATCGGAGCGTTCGAAAAGGCTTGCGGACACCCCATACCGTACGTTATTACCGGCAGGCGCGACGGCGACATAGCCGCGTGCTACGCCGACTGCTCCAAGGCTAAAAGGGAGCTTGATTGGCAGGCGAACTTGACTATCGACGATATGTGCGGTTCTCTGTGGAATTGGCAAAGTAAAAATCCTAACGGATATAACAAATAAAAATACAAAGCAAGCGGTTTGTTTGAAATGTTTTGCAATATAACCCGCGCTTTAATCTTTATTAAGAATCTTTCTTCATTTTTTCCTTTTGGGTCGACGTCGCGTTTTTTGCGGCGCCGACCCGCTTATTATATTGATAAATTCTGCAATAAGCAAATTCTTACAGTTTTATCGATATCCGCTGTAATATTCGCGGGAGGCAAGTTTTTTTAGCCGACAGCCGTGATTGCGCTATGTCATCGAAGTGCTAAAAACCACTGTAATAAAATGACTAATTTACGTTTATGTGCTAATATATTCGTTGACAAATAAATATCAAAGGGGTTGAATAATGGATAAAAACTTGTATTTATTCGACTGCTTCGGAGTGGTGCTAACCGAAGTGTCTACGCTAAGTATGCGGGAATTTACAGACGAGCAGCGGCGGTATATGCGCGAGCAGGTCTTTCGTCGCGTGGATACGGGCGAAGCGGAAATGGAGTGTATTTTTACGACCGTTGCCGAAAGGTTCGGTTACGACAAGGAACAATTCCGCCGCGAGTGGAAAAGCAACGAAAGGGTCAATTACGACACCGTCGCGCTCATAGACGAGCTTCGCGCGCAGGGCGGAACAATTGCTTTATTATCCAACGCCAATGCGGGTTATATAGACTACTTATTTAAGCGGTTCGATTTGTACCGTCATTTCGACAAGGTGTTTGTGTCGTCGTCCTTCCGAGTAGCCAAGCCCGATATTGCGTTTTACAAGCTGTGCTTGGACGGCTTTGGCGAAAAGTTCGACGAGATTTATTTTACGGACGACAACCCCCAAAACCTTGTAGCGCTGGAAGCCTTGGGCATTACGCCGATACTTTTCACGTCGGCGGAGCAGCTTAGAAAACGTCTTATTTCGCGACAAGAATAATAGTAAAAAACGCTCGGAGTTTTTTGTTCCAAGCGTTTTTTATTTTTTTCGTTATGTCAGCGGTCAATCGTTCCCGTTGCGGCAAGTCTACGTACACGGCTGTTTTTACGTCGCGTAAACGGCGTTTTTACGACGTCGATTTCTTGGTTGAGCGTCTGTGCGGAAAACCGCAATTCGCCCGCCAAACGGCGTTTTTCGCCGTCTAAACAGAAATCCTGCGGTTCTTCGAGCTTTACGCTTAGGGTGTCGAACGGAATCAGCATCCAGTTGCGTTTGATTTGCGGTTTGTTAACTCCTACGAAAAACACTCTAAAAAACGGCGCAAACATTTTGATTCTGTTTTTCAGGCAGTCGCAGCCGTAGGAGCGTATCGCAACCAAATACAACCCCTTGTGTTTTTTGTAGTTTTTGTTGAAGGAAAATCCGAAGCAGCGGTGGCTTTTAAGCACCATGATAAGCGTAAATTCTCCGTCGAAATTTTTGCCGTCGGCGTTTAACTTCGCTTTAATTTGTCTGCTGTGGTATGAACGTATTATCTGCGGAAGATACGCGAGAGCTTTCCATTTCTTTTTGCGGTCGTTTTTTGCGGAGTATCCTATTTCCGTAAAGCTTCCCGCAGCCGTAACGTAGGAAAAGTACCTGTCGTTTATTTTCCCTACGGAAGTTATCGGGTTGTCCGTATGAGCGGTTTCGTTCAGCGTTCCGCACGGGACGTATACTATTTTTTTGTCGGAACATTTGTCTATGGCGTTATGCAGAGTTCCGTCGCCGCCGCATACTATCAGAGTGTCGTAGCCGTCGGCGGACCAATCCTTGCCGCTGTCGATAGTTTCCACTTCCGTATCCACGCAGCCCAATTTTTGCAGCAGTTTATCTACGTCCAATCGGGCGTAGTTGCCGGAATCTGCGTTTACAATAACCTTGCAAGCCATCGGTTTCTCCTTTGTCAATATACGCTTTCGGGCGCAATATTGTCATTAACGTCAGTTTGTTTAATTAGCCGCGTATTATGCGCGGACGTTGACAAAGGCTCGGTGTAATGGTACAATTATCGAAAAGTAACAAGGATTAACGAGCGCGATGACGAAATTTTGCAGAACGGAAATGCTTATTGGAAACGATGCTCTCGTACGCTTGAACAAAAGCAGCGTGGCGGTGTTCGGATTGGGCGGCGTGGGTAGCTATGCTGCGGAAGCTCTCGCACGCGCGGGGATAGGCCGTTTGACGTTAGTGGACGACGACGTAATTGTCGAAAGTAACGTAAATCGACAACTGTACGCGTTGGCTTCAACTGTAGGTCAGGCAAAAACGGCAGTCGCCGCGGCGCGTATTGCGGATATCAACTCCGCTTGCACAGTGGATGCCCGTCAGATCCGTTTTGACGAATCGACGGCGGGGCAGTTTGACTTCGCTTCATACGACTACGTTGTGGACGCAATCGATACAGTAACGTCCAAGTTGCTGCTCGTCAGGTTGTGCAAATCGGCGGACACTCCGATTATCTCTTGTATGGGAACCGGCAACAAATTGGATGCGTCCGCGTTTCGAGTGGCGGATATAAGCGAAACTTCCGTATGCCCCCTTGCGCGCGTTATGCGCCGCGAGCTTAAAGCAATGGGCATAACCCGTTTGAAAACGGTCTATTCCGCCGAACAGCCGTTAACCCCCGCTCAATACGAGCAAACGTCCAAACGGCAAACTCCGGGCAGCGTTTCGTTCGTTCCGCCCGTCGCGGGCTTTATTATGGCGGGAGAAGTTATAAAGGATTTAATCGGACAAAATAAACTTCGGATTTGAAATACGTTTCAGCGGTCGGCAAACTGGCTTAGCAAAATACCGAACATATGCAGTCGGATAAATTCTAAACCAAAGGAGAAAAACAATGAAAAAGCTGATAGCGTTTTGCGGACTGGACTGCGAGCAATGCGACGCTCGTAAGGCGACAATCGACAACGACAACGCTTTGCGCAATAAGGTTGCAAAGCTGTGGTCGGAGTTAAACGGCGTAGAAATTACGCCCGAAATGATAAATTGCGACGGTTGTCGCGCAGACGGACTTAAAACGCCCTATTGCGACAGCCTTTGCCCGATAAGGCAGTGCGCGCTCTGTAAGGAAGTAGAGCATTGCGGCGACTGCGAGGCAATGGACGGCTGCAAAACCGTAGGTATGGTGACGTCCAATAACGCCGAGGCGTTAAATAATTTGAAAATAAAATAAATCTAAAGTAAACAAGTTTATTATGCGTGCATTTTACTTTTGCCGACTTATTTTCACTTAAAGTGTAAAGAATTTACATAACGGGGGGGCGCGGAATAAATCCGCGCCCCTGTTTTACAGTAGTATATTGTGTTTTGTTGGTTTCATAATTATTTGTTACGCCTTTTTCTTTTGACGGCTCGTGTTATCGCTTTTTGTATTTCCACAAGCGGAATTATAGCAAAGGCAAGTGTCAAAGCTATTACGTATTCCAACCAAGATATGTACGATTGTCCGTTACTGTTAGCAAATCCGAAGGCGGTGTTGACGTAGGGGACGAATATAACGGCGGTGGTGAGCGCTAACGAACACAGCATCGCACCCCACAGCAGCTTGTTGTGGCTTTTAACTGTAAATATGCTTTTGCTTATGCTTCTTGCATTATACGCGTGGAATATTTCCGTCATACTCATAGTCAAAAACGCCATTGTTATACCCTGCTCGCTTTGGAGCTCGCATCCTTCCATAGCGCGCCCTATAAAGTACGCCGCAAGCGTAATGCCCGCAACGAATATTCCGTGCAGTATTACGTTCAAGCCTAATCCGTCGGAAAATATCCCGTCCGTTTTGTCACGCGGCAAACGGAACATAACGTCTGTTTCCGCCTGTTCCATTCCGAGCGCGACAGCAGGGAAAGTATCCGTAATAAGGTTAATCCACAGCAGATGCGCGGGTTTAAGCAAGGTAAAGCCGCATACGGTAGCTACAAACACGGACAATACTTCCGCAAGGTTGCTGGAAAGCAGGAACTGTATGGCTTTGCGGATGTTATCGTATATGCGTCGCCCTTCCTTAACGGCGGTTACTATCGTTGCAAAGTTGTCGTCGGTAAGTATCATATCGGCGGTTTGCTTGGTTACGTCGGTACCCGTTATACCCATTCCTACGCCGATATCCGCGCTTTTTATGGACGGTGCGTCGTTAACGCCGTCGCCGGTCATAGCGCACACTTTGCCCAAGCCTTTCCAGGCGTTGACAATGCGCGCCTTGTGCTCCGGCTGAACGCGGGCGTATACCGAATATTTTTCTATAACCTTCGCAAGCTGTTCGTCGTCCATTTCGTTCAAGGCTGCGCCTACTATCGCTTGAGAAGAATCGGTAATTATGCCGAGTTCGGTTGCTATGGCGACGGCGGTATCTATATGGTCGCCGGTAATCATTATCGGGCGTATCCCCGCGTTTTTGCACTCGTTAATAGCTGATTTTACTTCCGGACGTACGGGGTCGATCATACCGCACAAGCCTATAAAGGTCATATGTTTTTCGCGCGCTTGCGTAGTCAATTCGTCAGGCAGTTCGTCGTATTTGACGAACGCCGCGGCAAGCACGCGTAGCGCTTTGTCCGCCATTTGTTTGTTTATGTCTAATATTTTCTTGTGTAAACGCGCGTCTATTGCAACTGTTTTTCCGTCAATCAAGGCGTATTTACAATTGGCAAGTACCACGTCCGGCGCGCCCTTGGTATACTGCGTAACGCCGTTGTCTGTTTTGTGGAAGGTGGACATCATTTTACGTTCCGAGTCGAATGGCAGCTCGGCTATTCGTGGAGTCGCCGTTTCCGCTTCGGCTTTGTTGACGTTTTGCGTTAAGGCGTAGTTTACCAGCGCGCATTCCGTAGGCTCGCCTACCGCTTTGTTGTCCGTTAACGTAGCGTCGGAACATAACGCCATAGCTTTTGCAAGTAGGGCAGTATCGTCGCCGTAGGTTTCCGTCACGGTCATTACGTTTTGCGTAAGCGTGCCCGTTTTGTCCGAGCATATAATTTGACAGGAGCCTAACGTTTCCACTGCCGTTAAACGACGTATTACGGCGTTTTTCCTGCTCATATTTGTTACGCCTATGGATAATACGATTGTTACTACCGTAGCAAGACCTTCGGGGATGGAAGCCACTGCAAGACCGATGGCGATGAACAGGGAGTTCATTACAGATTTCACTCCGAAGCCGTTTTTTATCAGATTAAAGGCGAATATAAACAGAGAAATACCAATAACTGCGAAAGTAAGTATCTTGCTCAGTTGCGCCATTTTTCTTTGAAGAGGCGTTTTTTCTTCTTTTGCGCTGTCAAGAATATTCGCTATTTTCCCCATTTCCGTGGACATACCCGTTGCGCAAACTACGGCTTTGGCTCTGCCGTATGCGACGGAGCTGCCCATATAGAGCATATTTTTTCTGTCGCCCAACGTTACGCTTCGGTCTATTTCCCCTACGAACTTGTCTACAGGTACGCTTTCGCCTGTCAATGCCGATTCTTCCGCTTTGCACGAAGCGGCTTCCAATATTCGGCAATCGGCTGGGATTCTGTCGCCCGCTTCCAATAAAACTATGTCTCCGACAACAAGATTATCGTTTTCAATATGTCTGACCGCGCCGTCGCGCATAATCTTACATTGTGATTTTGTAAGCGATTGCAGCGATTCCAACGCTTTTTCCGCCTTGCCTTCCTGTACTACTCCGAGCGTGGCGTTTAGAAGCACTACAACGGATATAATTATTACGTCAGCAAACGATTCTTTTTCGTTTGCTGGGTCGGCGTTGTTGACGACGGTAAGGACAAGGCTTACTATTGCAGCGACAAGCAGTATTATAATCATCGGGTCGGCAAGCTGTTTAAGAAAACGCAGTATTGCGGGCGTTTTTTTCTTGTTCGCTAACTTGTTGGCGCCGTATACGCGCAAGCGTTCGTCCGCTTCCGTTTCGGTAAGCCCGTTCGGCTGCGAACGTACTTTTGTAAGCGTTTCTTCGCAGGTTAGTCGGTAAAATTCTTTCATAATATCTCCTTTTATGCAAACTCTGTAATCGTAAACAAATAAAAAAACTCGCGCAACCTCTTTAGTATAGGTTGCGTGAGTCTCATTCTTTCAAACAATACCGGACTGTATTCAGTCGGCTGACGGCGGTTGTTACGCTTACGCGCAAATTACTCCCCCACGTATTATGTAGTTATTGCGGTAAGTATATAATATTCCGCGCAGACTGTCAACAGAATAAAACATTTTTAAGTATTTATTCTTTTGACAATTTTAAGGTTTGCATTATAAAATATACATAAGACAAGGAGAGTGCGCTTATGCTTCCGCAAAAAACGTATGAAACGAAAGATTGTAAATTATACGAAAGCGATTTCGACGTAAACAAAACCGTCAAACTTCGTCGTATAATGGAGTTTATGCAAGACCTTGCCACGACTCACGCGGACAAGCTGGGTTTCGGCTGGAACAGTATGAACGACAACGGACTGTTTTGGGTTATGTCCAAGGTAAAAATCGTTTTTCACAAAAAATTAGACAGAAGCGTCCGACGTTTTAAGCTGTATACCTGGCCCGTCAAGCCCGATAGGCTGTATGTCGAGCGTCGCTTCGAAGCGGTGGACGATGAAGGAGAAAATTTGTTTTCCGCAACTACCGTATGGATGATAGTGGAACGTGACACTCGTAAAATAGTTTCGCGGGAAGCTGTCGCGAGATTTTATAACGCCGATTTCGACGACGCGTCTTGCGGAGCGGACGTTAATTTTGCACGTATCCGCCGCGACGGCGATTACTTGCTGAAATACGAACGGACTATCCGCCGCAGCGATCTCGACCTTAACCGTCACGTCAACAATACCAACTATGTTGATTACGCGTCGGATGCTCTTGCCGATACCGATACGGTAAGTCAAGCGGAGATTACCTATAACAGAGAATTGTTGCTAAACGATTGCGTATCCGTTTACTCCAAACAAATCGACCGCGTTGTTTTGATAGCGGGCGAACGCGGCGGAGACGTGTGCTTTACTGCAAAGCTCACGCTGTTCTAACGCGATAAAATTCGACGAATAATCGCGTTTGTTTGCTTGCTTTATTTGCCTTTTTAATGTAATCTATACGTTAGGGGCGTTCATTAAGCGTCAAGGAGCGGAACAAATGAATAAAGCTGTTGCGGTAGTTGGAATGTGCGGTTCGGGCAAAAGCGTTTTGTGCGGATATTTCGAACAACTCGGCTGGGAAAAGGTGTACTTCGGCGGAGTGACCGTTTCGCAACTGAAAAAGCAAGGCATTCCCGTCAACGAAGCCAACGAGCGCGCTATGCGCGAAGGGCTGCGCAAGCAGTACGGTATGGGAGCTTTCGCTCTGCTTCTTAAGGACGAAATTTTAGACAAGCTTTCTCGCGGAAATATAGTTCTCGACGGTTTGTACAGTTGGTCGGAGTACGTTATATTAAAGGAGCTGCTCGGTGACAATCTTATTTTGCTTGCAGTAGTGACGAACAGCGGAGTTCGCAAACAGCGTTTGAGCTCGCGCGAAGTACGTCCGCTCACTCCCGAACAGGTGGACAGCCGCGACAAGGCGGAGATAGAAAATCTCGAAAAGGGCGGACCGATTGCCAAGGCTGATTACTTTATGCTTAACAACAGCTTGGAAATAAAGTTGGAAAAGCAATTCGGCAACTTTATGCAGTGGTTTGCCGAGCTTAACAAGCAGGAGAATTAGTAATATCTAAATACAAATATTAGACGAAGTGATTAACTGTCCTTTAAGTAAGGAAAAGTTTTCGCAAAAGCTTGACGAATTGCTCAACGCGCGCGCAAACGACGGCTGGCGGCTCAGTAAATGCGAAAGTGTGGATTGCATGGGCTATTTCGTCGTGATTTTCGAAAAGGCAGCCGATTTGCTGGATTGAACGGCTTAGCATAATTTTAATATTGACAATAAATAAACGCTTCGGTGCGGACTGATTCCGCCCCGAAGCGTTTTTCCTTTTTAATCATTTATCGCCTATCATTATCAGCGGAACGAGCATTTCTTCGGTAAGGGCAGTGTGATGCCCCTTAAAAAGCATATTGCTCGGCGCAATCACCGCTTGCTTGTGCGTGTACGTTCCTATCGCCATATAGTCGCCGAGTAATTCCCCTTTGTCGCCCTTATCTCCGAACAGTCCGCGCTTAATCAGGTCGCTGCTTTTGTACAAAACGAAGTCTTCGCCGTATTTTTGCATGAAATATTTTTCAAATTCTTCTTTCCGTCCTTCTTTAACCTTAAACGCTATCGCGCGCGGCTCGACGTACGGGAAAATTTCCAGCATACCGTACAGCTTTTCGTCTTGATATAAGTAAACGTAGTCTTCGACGTCTATCATTCCGTGGTCGGCTGTAACAATAAATAACGTATCGGGCGTTTCTTTTACCAACTGCTCCAAGCGTCGGGAAATTTCCGTCAGCATTTCCCGCGTGGCGGGGCAGTTAACGCCGTTTTCGTGCATAGAGTGGTCGGGCTCGTTGTTGTATGCGTATACGAACTGCTTGCCGTCCTTTGCGCATATTTGTTTAATGTGTTGGAAAAACGTCGCCATGTCGAAGTTCCACGCCACATTGCGTTCGGGGTGTGCAACCTTTACGAATACGGGGAAAACGGTGTTAATTGCGTATTTGCAGTTTTCGTCCGCTTGGTCGAAGTAATACGGAAATACGGCAAGTGGCGAGCTTCCCGCTACGTCTATCTTTTCGTCCGTCCACGAATCGGTATCGAGAAAAATATTAACGTTGCGTTTAAGTTTGTCGAAATAGACGCTCCAACCGAACCAACCGTGTTCAAGGGGCAGACGGTTGGTAGTAAGCGACGTCGTGGCGCAGGTGGTGGTGGACGGAAAGGTGGACGTAAGCATGTCCTTGACGTTCGCACGCAAAAAGTCCGTTTCTGCAAGGTTAACGGACAACGGATGCACGCCCATACCGTCGAAGCAAATGAAAACCACGTTTTTGTAGTTTTTTGCAAGCTCTTTTTTTATAATCGGAAGCGTAGCGTTGCCGTTTGGCGCGCCCAAAAATTCCGCAAGCGTTGCGGAAACGTTAATATTGCTGTGGGTAAAGTCGGGTAAAATAAATTCCTTCATACGTTACTCTCCGTTCAGTTCGGCTGTTGCTGCGCCGTCCTTCTTCGTTAATGGCGGTTTGTCGTTCGGCGTTTTTTTGATAAACCAAATAATAAACGGTATGCTTACCAGTCCCGTTATAAGGTCGGCTATCGGCTGTGAAATCTGTATGCCCGTAAGCTTCCATATACTCGTTGTCAACAGCAGAACGGGTATAAAAATCAACCCCGAACGCAACAATGACAGGAAGGACGCTATCCAAGCTTTTTGTATGCTTTGGTATACCATATTTATAGGCGTAAAAATAGGCAGTAACAGTACGCCTACAACCGCGTATCTGAGCGCGGGCGTGCCGAATTCTATTACCGCGTCGGCTTTTTGAAAAATTCTTATCACGTCTTCCGCCCATATGTATACGGGCACGCATAGCGCAAACACAACCGCAAAGCCTATGCCGGTAGTAACAAGCAGGGCTTTTTTTACTCGGTTATACTTTTTCGCTTCGTAGTTGAAGGATGCTACGGGCTGTAATCCCTGTCCGATTCCCATACCTACGCAGGTAATAAAGGACGAACAGCGGTGTACTACGCTCATTGCGGCAATAGTAGCGTCCGCCGTTTCGGGGCTTATTTGTCCGCCGTAAAACTTGGACAAATTGTTAAGCAGCCCCGACGAAACGGAGTTAAGCCCCTGACGAATTAGGGACGGCAAACCTACCTTGCATACCGAAAGGTACAGCCGCGCATTCTTGCTTATTTTTTTGAAGCTTATTTTGCTTTGAGCTTTCGTTATGTAAAAAATAATCAGTATTACAAAGCTAACTATTTGAGATATAGCGGTGGACATTCCCGCGCCGAAAACTCCCATTCCGCACACGCTTATAAATACGTAATCTCCCAGTATATTGAGCAACGCTCCCGAAACCAGCCCAATCATTGCGAAAAACGCCTTGCCTTCGTAGCGTAGACAGTTATTGAGTATTAAAGAACAGATTAGAAACGGGCAGGAAATAAGCACCCACATACCGTACTGCTTGGCGTAGGGCAGTATCGTTTCCGTCGAACCGAGAAAACGCATAAACGGCGCAAGAACTGCAAGCCCGATTGCGGTAAACACAAGCCCGAACGCTCCGCCTACGAAAAATGCCGACGATACGTATTCGCTCGCTTTGTCGGCGTCTTTGTCGGCAAGCTTTTTTGCAACGAACGTTCCCGAGCCGTGTCCTAACATAAACGCGAAAGCTTGTATTATCGATTGCAGTGTAAACAAAACGCCTATGGCTCCTTGCGGAGTTTCGCCCAACGTTCCTACAAAGTACGTGTCCGCCATATTGTAAAGGTTGGTTATCAGCATAGAAATAGTAGTCGGTATTCCCAAACTTATTACTAACCTTGCTACGGGTGTTTCCGTCATTTTAATATAGTGCAGTTCCGCGGCGTTTTCCGATAGTTGTTTCATATATTTAGTATAGCATATTATTTTGTTTTTGTTAAACGGTCATTTGCTGCAACTTTTAACTTTTTTGCCATGCGTCAATGCCGCGTAATACCGTTGTATGCAAATAATGAACAATTTTTGCAAAAGCAAAAAAATACGGTATTGACTTTCACTTATTTTAATATATAATAGTATTAGACCTAAAATGAACCGATTTCGCAATTGTTTTTTGCGATTAAACGGAGACGGTAAGGGGTACGAAATGAATTTGTCAAAAACCGTAAAAAAAGTATATAAAAAGTACGGAATCAACGTGCATGCGAGCGAAAACGACCGTAGCGTAATTCTCGTCGGCGAGTGCGGCGATTGGAATAAAATCGTTGCCGCAGGCAAGATGTTTGCAGATAGGAACAGCGGTAAGCACGTGGTAAACGATATACGTCTTATCGGCGGACAGGAGCGTTCGCCCCTTTTACCTGCTTTCAATGACAATAATCTGGACGGAACAGAATGGGACGTAGTAGTTATCGGCGGGGGAATTTCCGGATGCGCAGTAGCTCGGGAGCTTTCCAAATACGACCTAAAAATATTATTGTGCGAAAAGCATTCCGACGTAGCGCACGGCGCAAGCGGAGCAAACGACGGAATGGTGCACGCGGGTATAGATCTCAAACGCCGCTGCAAAAAGCTGTACTATGTAACCCGCGGAAATGCAATGTACGAACGCGTATGCTCCGATCTCGGCGTAGAATTCGAACGCGCGGGGCAGTATGTTATATTTACGTCCAAGTTTATTCAGCTTTTGGGGCGCAGTTATTTGACGCGAGCCAAGAAGCACGGTATTCCGGGCGTTAAAATGCTCGGTAAAAAAGAAATTTGCGCGATTGAGCCTACGGTAAAGGATTTTGCGGTGGGCGCGCTTAAAATACCTACTACGGGCGCGGTATCTCCCTATAAGCTTACGGTGGCTTACGCCGAAAACGCCGTTCAAAACGGAGTTACCGTATCGCTCTCGACCGCGGTGCTGTCTATGGAGCATACCGATACCGAAATTACAAGCATAACCACTAACCGCGGGACGTTTACCGCAAAATGCGTAATCAACTGCGCCGGAGTTTTCGCCGACAAGGTAGCGGAAATGGCAGGCGACAGGTATTTTTCCATTCATCCGCGCAAGGGCGTGGACCTGCTTATGGACCCGAAGGCAAATGGCATCCCGTCTAATGCTATAAGCCTTTCGCCTACGCTTAAAACTCTGAAAGAGAATAAAAACACCAAGGGCGGCGGCATAGTCAAAACGGTGGACGGCAATATATTGCTGGGACCCAACGCGCGCGAAACGCACCTGCGCGAAGATACGTCCACCTGCTCGGCGGATATGGACGAAGTGTTTACAAAGCAGCAGCGCTGCTGTCCGTCTATGCAGCGTTCAGGTGTGATAGCTTATTTTGCAGGTGTGCGCGCTCCGTCCTACGAAGAAGATTTTATAATAGAGCGCAGCGCCAAGGTAAATAATCTTATTCACGTTGCGGGCATACAGTCGCCGGGGCTTACTGCAGCTCCCGCGTTTTCCGTGGACGTTGCGGAAATGGCCGTTGAACTGTTAAGGTCTACGGGCGCGGAAGTAAAGGAAAATCCCGACTATAATCCCAAGCGCATACCGCCTATTAACTGCAAAAACCTGACCGACGGTCAGCGCGACGAGTTAATCAAGAGCAATCCCGATTTCGGCAAAATAATTTGCCGTTGCGAACAAATAAGTCTTGGCGAAATAAAGCAAGCAATAAACAATCCGTTGGGCGTAGCAACAGTAGACGGAGTAAAACGCCGCGTCCGCGCCGGAATGGGTCGTTGTCAAGGCGGTTTTTGTATGCCGCTGGTCGTCAAAACCATTGCGGAAGAACTGGGTGTAACCTACTCCGACGTAAACAAGGGCGACTTCGGTAGCTACGTTGCGGTGGGCAACATCAAGGAAATTTAATCGATATTCAGGGGTATACAATGAAATACGATATAGTTATAATCGGCGGCGGTCCGGCGGGATTGGCCGCGGCTATACAGGCGAGTAAAAGCGCGAGCGTATTGCTTATCGAGCGCGAAGCGCGTTTGGGCGGAATACTCAAACAATGCATTCACGACGGTTTCGGAGTGGTGCGCTTCGGCGAAAAGCTTTCCGGACCGGAATACGCGCACAGATTTATAAAAGAGCTTCGGAAAACGAACGTTACGGTAAGTACTTTCAGCTTCGTAACAAACGTGTGCAAGGACGGTTGCTACAAGTTGACCTATGTATGTCAGGACGGAGTGAAAACGGCGGAATGCGACAAGATTATTCTTGCCACGGGCTGCCGCGAACGCACGCGCAATGGCATATTTATACAAGGCGACCGCTGTTCGGGCGTGTATACGGCGGGCTCGGCGCAAAATCTTGTAAATATTATGGGCGTAATGCCGGGGCGTAAAGTTGTAATTTTGGGAAGCGGCGATATCGGTCTTATTATGGCGCGGCGTTTGACGCTCGAAGGCGCGCAGGTAATCGGCGTGTACGAAGCCAAGCCCACCCCGTCAGGATTAACTCGTAATATTCATCAGTGCTTATACGATTTTAATATACCGCTGCATTTGTCTACCACAGTAACGCGCGTTATCGGCTCAAACCGTTTGGAACAAGTCGAGATATCTCAGGTTGACGACAAAATGCGCCCGATTGCGGGCACGGAACGTGTGGTAGACTGCGACACGTTAGTGCTTGCGGTAGGATTGATACCCGAAAATGAGTTGGCAAACGATTTGTCCGTTCGTGTCGATCCGAAAACAAAGGGGGCGTTTGTGGATCAGAATTGTCAAACGCTGACGGACAACGTGTACGCTTGCGGAAATGCCCTTCACGTAAACGACTTGGTGGATTACGTTTCGGAAAGCGGCGAAACCGCCGGAGAAGACGCCTGTAAACCGACGAAAGAGCGTAAGCTTGTACCCGTCACGGTTAAGGGGAAATTTTTGTATTCGGTTCCGCAAATGATAGACGTTAATTCGGACGTAAGCAATGTAATAACTTATTTCCGCGCAAGCGAAGATTTGTCCAAGCAGCAATTGACCGTAACCGTAGGCGGCAAAGAAATATTCTCCAAACGCTTTGCAAAACTGATTCCGCCGGAAATGGAGCGCGTAGTAATAGATTATTCGCAGGCGGATTTAACGTCGGGGCAAATTGTTATGGAATTAAAGGAGTGGTAGTATGGAGATGGTGTGTATCGTCTGTCCAAACGGTTGCAGACTGCAAGTGGAAAAAACGTCGGACGGTGTAAATGTTCAAGGCGCAAGGTGCAAGCGCGGCGAGAATTTCGCCGTGACGGAGCTTACCTGCCCTACAAGGAGCGTTACCAGCTCCGTTCGCACGACGGTTGCAGACTATCCCGTAGTATCCGTTCGCACCGACGGAGAGATTCCCAAGGAAAGAATTTCCGAATTTATACGAAAATTATCGGAATTTACTCTTGACAAAAAAGTTCCCATAGGTACAATTCTAATTAAGGACGTTTGCGGAACGAAAATAAACGTGATAACCACGACGGAAATGGAATAATCGTTTTGCAAAACCCTAATACGCTAAAAACGTTTGTTGCGCTGTAAGCAATATCCGTTTCAAGGAGAACGACAATGAGTAACGTACTGGTAATCGACGTAGGCACGCAAAGTATGCGCGGAATCATATTCGACGACAAGGGCAATTTGCTTATTAAAGAGCAAGTCAGGTATAAGCCGTATCTGTCCAAGGAAAACGGATATATGGAGCAGTCCGCCGAAATGTATTGGGAAGTACTTTGCGAAATAACCAACGCCTTAAACGCCAAGCGTCCCGAACTTATGTCCGATATAATCGCAATGTCTGTGGATACTTTCCGCGATACTGCGGTTCTGTTAGATAAGGACCGTAACGTTGTGCGCAACTGTATATTGTGGAGCGATATGCGCACGGCGGATGCTTCCAAGAAGCTCCCTGCCAAACAAAGGTTTTTGTTCGGTCTTGTAGGAATGTCACGCCCCATCAAGGCAATCCGCGGACGCGTGCTTACCAATTGGATTCAGGATAACGAGCCGGAAGTATGGGCGAAGGTGGACAAGGTTATCTTGATCTCAGGATATCTCAACTACAAGCTGACGGGGAATTTGGTGGATTCCTACGCCTCCGCTATAGCGCACCTGCCTTTTAATAATAAAGGCAAAAAATGGCTTAAAAAGAGCGACTTGCTTTTCCCTGTTTTCAACCTTCCGCTAAACAAAATGATACCGCTTTGCGACCCGGGCGACATTATGGGTAACGTGTCGGAAGAAGTTTCCAAAGAAACAGGGCTTCCCGCCGGGCTTAAAATAATCGCCAGCGGCTCGGATAAAAGCTGTGAAACTCTCGGCGGCGGCTGCCTTGCGCGTAACGTAGCGAGCGTATCTTTCGGCACGAGCAGTACTGTGCAGTTTTCCAGCAAAAAGTATTTCGAGCCGGAGCCGTTTATGCCCAGTTATCCTTCGGTTGTCAAGGAGTACTATAACCCCGAAGTGCAGATTTTCCGCGGATATTGGATGATAAGCTGGTTTAAGAAGCATTTCGCTCAGCATCTCGAAAAACGTTCGGAAGAAACGGGCAAGAGCGTGGAAGAACTGATGAACGAAGAAATGTCCGCAATCCCAGCAGGCAGCGACGGCTTGATACTTCAACCCTTTTGGCAGGCGGGCTTAACTCATCCGGAAGCAAAGGGATCGATCGTCGGCTTTAACGATTGGCATACCCGCGCCCACGTATACAAGGCTATAATCGAAGGCATCGACTATGCTCTCCGAGAAGGTCTGGAACGTATGGAAAAGCGCGGACGGCAGAAGATAGATTTCGTAACCGTTTCCGGCGGCGGCGCGCAAAGCGACCTTATCTGTCAGATTGCGGCGGATATATTCAACAAGCCCGTCAAGCGCGTTCAAACGCACGAAACCTGCGCGTTGGGTGCGGCAATAATTACATTTACCGCCTGCGGAACGTACAAAACCGTGGATGAAGCGGTGGATAATATGGTGCGCTTCGTCGATACATTTACCCCCAATCCCGAAAATGTCAGGATATACGACGATTTGTACAAAAACGTATATATGAAGCTGTACAAAAAACTGCAAAAGTTATATTTGCATATGGACAAGCACAAGTCCTGATGCGTATAGCGGCGCGGCTTGCACATTTCTGTGCACTTGCGTCATTTTCGAATAAGAATATAATAAGGAGTATATTTAACCATGAGCAAACCCTACAAAGGTTTCGAGCCGAAATGGTATCTCGAAACGCCCCCTGCAAAAAGCTACCGTTCCATTTTTAAGTGGGGCGATCCCAATTTTAACAAGATTCCCAAGGAAAATCTGTACAAATTGATGAAGGAAATATTTCATCTGACGGACGACGATTTCAAGAATTACGACGAACCGTTGGGATTGGAAGAAGTAAAGCTTGACAAGCCCTGCTCGCTCAGCGACAAAATTCTGAACAAGCTGCGCGACATTGCGGGAAGCGACAACGTTTCCGTGGACGACTACGACAGGCTGTCCGTAGCCTACGGCAAGACAATGTTCGACTTGCTGCGCTTGCGCGAGCACATAGCGGATAACGTCCCCGACGCGGTGGTTTACCCCGAGAATAAAGAGCAAATCGAAAAAATCGTGGTTTTATGCTCGGAAGAAAAAATCCCCCTGTACGTTTACGGCGGCGGTTCGTCCGTAACACGCGGGGTAGAGCCTATTCGCGGCGGAATAAGTCTGGATATGCGCCGTCACTTCAACAAGGTTATCGATTTTAACGAGACCGACCAAACCATTACGGTGGAAGCGGGTATGAGCGGACCGAAGCTGGAAGATACGCTCAACAACGCCGTCAAGCTTTTCGGGGCAAAGCGCGCCTACACCTGCGGACACTTTCCGCAGTCTTTCGAGTACAGCAGCGTAGGCGGTTGGACTGTAACGCGCGGCGCAGGGCAAAACTCCACCTACTACGGAAAGATAGAAGATATCGTAATAGCGCAGGAGTACGCAACTCCTACGGGGATAGTCAAGACGGAAGCTTTCCCTGCCAAAGCTACGGGGCCCGATATCAACCAAATAATGATGGGCAGCGAAGGCTCGTTCGGCGTATTAACGCACGTGACGCTAAAAATTTTCCGCCATATGCCGGAAAATCATTACAAGTTCAGCTATATGTTTAAGGATTGGGAAACGGCAATGGACGCCGCGCGCGAGATTATGCAGTGCGAATGCGGCCGCCCCAGCGTGTTCCGTTTGTCCGACCCCGAAGAAACGGATATGATGATGCACTTGTACGGCGTGTCGGAAAGCGTTCTCGGCAAAATGCTCAGCAATCTCGGCTACAAGCCGCACAAGCGTTGCCTGTTCCTTGGCTTTACCGACGGCGAAAAGGGCTTTTGCAAGAATATCGCCCGCAACGTCAAGCGTATTTGCAAAAAGCACAAGGCGATGAGCCTTACGGGAATGGTAACGTCCGCTTGGGAAAAGGGACGCTTCAACGACCCGTATCTCAGGGATACTATGCAGGACTTCGGCGTTATGACGGATACGTTGGAATGCTCGGTAACTTGGAGCCAAATGGAACACGTCCATCAGCTTGTGCGCGAGTACTGTCACTCCCGTCCCAACACAATTTGTATGACGCATATGTCTCACTGTTATCCGCAAGGTGCTAATCTGTACTTTATATTCATCGCCAAGATGAATACGCTCGACGACTTCGTCAATTATTGGAGCGGTATTCTCGACCACATTCAAAAGAGCGGCGCGGCGATATCTCATCATCACGGCGTAGGCAAATTTTTCGCCCCGTGGCTGGAAGGGCAGATAGGCTCGCGCCAAATGGAGATACTCAAAGTATTGAAGAACCATTTCGACCCCGACAACCTTATGAACCCCGGCGGAACATTGGGACTGGACTTGAAAGAAAACGAAAAACGCTTTATCCGCGAAAAGTGGTAGTCCGCTTGCTCATTTTGTTTTATTAGTTACGGAAGCAGAATTTGTTTTTGCGGAAGTCGAGCAGTCTAACTAAGAATAACTTTGTAAAATGCAGACGACGTTCGTATGATTTTTGTCTACGGCTGCCGCTACAGTAAACGCTTGAATAACTTTCAAGCGTTTATTTTTGTTATAAAGTTTGCTTTGTCGTTTTTTTGTGTTATACTGTAAAAAATACGTTATTTCGGTGGATAATGAAAGCGGTAATTCAACGCGTCTATAACGCGGAGCTGTCTGTCGGCGGCGAAATTGTATCTCGAATAGACAAGGGACTCGTCGTATTCTTTTGTGTTGAAAAGGGCGACTGCGAAAAGCAATGCGAAATTTTTGCCAACAAGCTTGCAAAGCTGCGTATTTTCGAAGACGGAAACGGCAAAATGAATTTATCGGTACAAGACGTATCGGGTGAAATTATGCTTGTTTCTCAATTTACGCTTGCGGCGGACTTGTCCAAGGGTAACCGTCCGAGCTTTTTCAATGCGGAAGAACCCGACAGGGCTGACAAATTATATCTGCGCACTGCGAATTTGCTTGCAAATCTCGGCGTGCCCGCAAAACTCGGCGTATTCGGCGCTGATATGACGGTTACTCAAAGCAACTGGGGACCGGTCACTATAATTTGGCAAAACGTTTAACTCACTCGATATTCGATTGATTGGGCATATTTACGAATGCGGCAAAACGTCGTTTCGAGCGTGAGTAGAAATTTATATTGCAAAATAAATTCAACAAAAAATATTCAACGGAAAAATTATGAAAAGTCTCAAACAACTGTACAAAATAGGCGTCGGGCCGTCCAGCTCGCATACGATGGCTCCCGTCAAAGCGGTAGAGCGTTTTTTGTCCGAACACGACGGCTGCGACAGTTACGTCGTAACGTTATACGGCTCTTTGGCGCTTACAGGCAAGGGACACGGTACGGACGTTGCCGTTATCAAGGCGTTCGGCAGCCGCTCGGTAACAATCGTGTTCGATACCGAAACCAAGTGCGCGCATCCTAACACAATGGACTTGGCAGGCTACGATGACGGAGTAGAAGTTTGCAAAATGCAGGTTTTCAGCATCGGCGGCGGAGATATACTTGTGGCGGGAGAAACGTTCGTCGAAAGCGAGAATATATATCCGCACCGAACATTTGAGCAGATAAAAGATTATTGCAAGCATAACAGTCTTCGGTACTGGCAGTACGCTTTGCGTTTCGAAGGCGACGGTATAACCGATTATATCCAAAATGTTTGGAGAATAATGAATCAATGCATCGATGACGGACTGGAACGCGAAGGTACGCTTCCGGGCGGACTCAACGTCGTACGCCGCGCTAAAAAGCTGACTCAGTGCGGTAGTGCGGAATCGGCGCAAACGCGGCAAGACCGAATTGTGTCGTCATATGCCTTCGCCGTGGGCGAACAAAACGCTTCCGGCGGAATGGTTGTCACTGCGCCTACCTGCGGAGCAAGCGGGGTTTTGCCCGCGGTATTCGGCTACGCCGCACGGCAATTGAATTTTTCCGACGAACAAATTTATCGCGGACTGTTGACCGCGGGAATTATCGGTAACGTCGTTAAAACCAATGCGTCCATTTCCGGTGCGGAATGCGGTTGTCAGGCGGAAATAGGCACCGCGTGTTCTATGGCTGCGGCGGGGCTTGCCGAGCTGTACGGAATGACTCTTGACGAAATAGAATACTCTGCGGAAGTTGCGTTAGAGCACCATTTGGGACTTACCTGCGACCCTGTATGCGGTTTGGTGCAGATACCCTGCATCGAGCGTAACGCCGTTGCAGCAATGCGCGCCATCAACGCCGTAAGTTTGGCGACGTTCCTTGCCGATTCCCGTAAAGTCTCTTTCGACGCGGTTGTAAAAGCCATGTACGAAACGGGACGGGACATTCCCGAGAATTATCGTGAGACTTCCATTGGTGGATTAGCCAAACTGGTAGGCGGTAGCAACACAATAGACAAGAAGTAGCTTTATTCGCTCACGCAATCTCGAAGCGTCGTAGCTTTTTCTTCGCGGAGTACTCAATAAAAGATATATGACCAAACTTGTAATTTTCGATTTAGACGGCACCCTTCTCGATACGTTGTCGGATTTGACCGACAGCGTCAATTACGCTATGACAAAACTCGATTTGCCTACGTATTCATCCGAACAGGTGCGTATGATGATTGGCAACGGCGTAAGCGTTCTTATGGCGCGCGCTGTAACGGAAAGCCGCCGCGAATTGCAGCCGCAGGCGCTCGCGTTGCAGCGCGAATACTACAACGCTCATACGGACGAGCATACCAAACCGTACGACGGCGTAAAAGAAATGCTGTCCGATTTGATTGCGCGCGGTTTTACGCTTGCGGTTCATTCCAACAAGGACGAAAACTGCGCTCGCGAGCTGTGCGACAAGTATTTCGGCGGATTGATAACCTATGTATGCGGAACGACCGACTACGCCGTAACCAAGCCCAATCCAATCAAGATAGTCGACCTTATGAACAATCTCGGCGTCAATCGTAATGACGCCGTTTACTGCGGCGACAGCGACGTGGATATAGCTACGGCTTGCAACGCCGATATAGCTTGCGTTTCGGTTACTTGGGGCTTTCGAAGCGCGGAATTTTTGCGAGAGCACGGAGCGTCGCATATTGCCGATACTCCGCGTCAGTTGATTGATATAATCGACGATATAATGCGTTTGGTGTAAGTTCAGTCTTATTTAAGCGACGTAGGGTACATTGATTTTACACAAAGCAGTATATTTCTACACAGGCGGGAGAACGCGATGAAAATTTTGGTTATAGACGACGAAGTGAAATTAGCGGACGCTTTGGGCGAATTGCTCAGGCGCAACAAGTTTATCGTGGACGTGGTTTACGACGGAGCCGACGGCTATTACTACGCTAAAAACGGCGATTACGACGTAGTGCTTTTGGACGTTATGATGCCGCAAACGGACGGCTACGAAGTAGCGCGCAAGCTGCGCCAAAACAAGTGCAGCGTGCCTATTCTAATGCTTACGGCCAAGGACGAAGTGGCGTCGCGGGTAAAGGGTTTGGACTGCGGAGCGGACGATTACCTTACCAAACCGTTTGCAACGGAAGAGCTTTTGGCGCGTATCCGAGCTTTAACACGCCGTCAGTCGGAATTGGTATACGACGAACTTACGTTTGCCGATATCAAGCTCAATACTTCCAACTTTACATTATCTTGCGGAGAAAAGGTGGTATCTCTCGGCGCGAAGGAATATGAAATTCTTCGCTTTTTGATGACCAATTCCACTCAGGTTATAAGCAAGGATATAATCATTTCCAAGATTTGGGGCTTGGACTCCGACATTACGGAGAATAACGTCGAAGCGTATATGTCCTTTCTACGCAAAAAACTGTTTTACGTGGGCAGTAAAGTAACCATTTCCACTAAAAGACTTCTTGGATATTATTTGGAGAAAACCGAGTGATAAATGGTCTGCGCAAAAAAATAGTGGCTATCAACGTCGTGTCGGTATGCATCGTATTCTTTGTGGCTATGCTGTTCGTGTTTTCGGCGGGTTACAACCGCGTCGACGCCGAAAAGGATAACCGCATATACGCCGCGTTCGATTACGACTTTGCCGACGGCGAAAAGTTCGAAGACAATCAGCTTTTCGGCGATATAGCGTTGTACGAGTTCGATCTTTCAAGCGGCGTCGTTGTTAACAAAGTTGTGGGCGACAGCGCTAACTTGGACATAAAACTGATAGAAGACACAATTGCCGAAATTGCAGAGTCCGACAAAAAGTCGGGGATTATATCTGCTAAAATAAAGTTTGCAAAACGCACGGCAAACAACGGCGACGTGGTAAGAATAGTATTCAGCAACCGTTTTTCGCGCAATCACAGCTTTATAGCGTATGTGTTACTGACAAGCGGCGCGTTGCTTGTGGGCGTAGGCTGTTATTTTGCTATCAGTATGATTTTGGCGCGGATTGCGTTAAAGCCTGTCGAAGACAGCTGGTCCAAACAAAAGCAGTTTGTCGCCGACGCTTCGCACGAGCTCAAAACGCCGTTGTCCGTAATTATGGCTAATACGGAGATTATAGCTTCGCACCAAGACGAGACGGTTGCAAGCCAAATGCAATGGATCGAGAACACTCGCTTGGAAGCCAAGCGTATGGCGGAGTTAGTCGCCGACTTGCTGTTCCTTGCAAAAAACGACGACGGCTTAAAAGTGCAGATGGAGCCCGTCAATATATCCGACTGCATAGAAACCACCGTTTTAAGCTACGACGCCGTATTTTACGAGAACGGCAAATCTTTTCGATATGACATAGCCCGCGACGTAAAGGTTATCGGTAACGTCGGACAGATTAAGCAGCTTACTACCATTCTGTTGGACAACGCTAACAAGTATTCCGTCGGCGACGGTAATATATTTTTGAACTTGACGGCGGCGGGACGGCATATAACTTTATCCGTTTCCAACGACAGCGAAGAACTGTCGGAAGAACAGCTTTCTCACCTTTTCGACAGGTTTTACACTTTGGATAAGTCGCGTAACGCCGAAAAGAGCGGCAACGGACTGGGGCTTTCCATCGCCAAGATGATAAGCCAAACTCACGGCGGAGATATTTCCGCAAGCTACAGCAACGGGCGGACATATTTTGTGGTAGAACTGCCTGCTTACAAAAGCAAAAAAGAACAAACCAACGGATAATTAGCGTATTACAATTTTTCCCGACATTGCCGTCGGGAATTTTTTTGTAATTTTTGCCTAAAACTATTGAGATTATTACCGAATAATAGTATACTGTATTTACTATATTCGGTTTTGGTTTGGAGTAAGTTATGAAAAAGAAAAAAAAATGCTATTGGTATTGACGTTGGCATTTTGTTTCGCATTCGCGACATTTTTGCCTAACGTCGATTTTTATTTTACGTCGGCAAACTACGCGCAGGCGGCGGGGTCGGACGCGTACTACTCGTCAGTAACGGCTACAAGCGGCAAGGAATTGTCCGGACAATTGCATGATTTGATTGTTAGTACGCATACGACATATTCAAGTTATAACGATTGTCACTACAAAGCGTCGAATACCGATCCCGGCAAGGGCAGTAATACCGTGTTGGAATTTTATACTCATACGGACATTGCTTTTGACAAATGGGACGTTTCGGGCGGCTGGAACCGAGAACATGTTTGGCCGAAATCCGACTCTAACGGTTTGTGGGGCACGAGCGGAGGGGGCAGCGATTTGCATCATGTGCGTCCCGCCGAAAAAGATTTGAACAATCATCGCGGCAGTAAGCTGTACGGCGAAGCTCCCAACGGCGTCCCCGAATACACAAGCGTTACGAAGTACCTGGGCGGACATTCGAGCGGAAATGTTTTCGAACCGTTAGATATGGCAAAGGGCGACGTGGCGCGTATCGTTATGTACGTGTATCTCCACTATAACAAAACGTCTACCGTCGGCGGCAGTGTAGAGTGCAAGATGACGGCGGGTAATTTGCCTATTACCAATATTATTTCGGCAGGCGGAACGGAAAACGCTTGGAAGCTGTTGTTAGAGTGGAACAAACTCGACCCCGTAGACGACATTGAACGTTTGAGAAACGACGAAGTGTACAAAATTCAAGGTAACCGCAATCCGTTTATAGATAACGAAAGCTATGCGGACGCCATTTGGGGAGACGGAACGGTTGAAAAGACGGAATTGAAGAGTCTTACTATGAACGTAAACTCGCTCAATCTTGCCGTCGGCGGTACGTCTGCGCTGTCCGTTACTCCAACGCCGTCAAACGCCAATAGTCAGGTAACTTGGAGCAGCGGCAACACGTCCGTTGCAACCGTAAATGCCAACGGTTTGGTTACCGCGCTTGCGGAAGGTTCGACGATTATTACCGCCACCAGTAAGGAGAATCCGTCCATAACGGCGACCGCGACCGTAACCGTCAAGTCTGTTAGGGATATTGAAATAAGCGGCACGCCTACCCAAACGGAATATAACGCCGGCGACAGGTTTAATCCTGCGGGACTGACCGTCAAGGTATTGTATTCCGACGGAACCGACGCTATTGTACAAAACGGCAACTTTCAGTGGTTGGATGCCGCAACAGGACAGGAATTATTGCGGGAATCCACCACGAAGATTAAGTGTAAATACGGCAATATCGAAAAGGAATTGGCATTTACCGTAAAAGTGACCGTCGTTGACTCGATTCAAAACCTTATCACGGCTGTCGATTCCGTAGACTCCGCTACAAGCTTGGAAAGTAAATTCGCTGCAATCGAGTCTGCGCTGCGAATCTACAATCAACTTTCCGAGTCGGAAAAACAGCAGGCGGCGGCTGTGTATAAAACGTTATTGGACAAGATAAACGAGTACAATTCGGCGGTGGGCGACTACAACGACGGGTTCGGGTCCGCAACGCGCTTTGCGGCGGAAACCGTCGCCAAAACCGCGCTTGCATTGCTGGCATTGGTTGTTATTCTAAAACAAACCGCAAGATAGGGGGGCAGATATGAAAAAACGCAATTATTTTATTGTTTTAGTTGTTATAATCCTTCTTACGGTATGCTTATCGGCTTGCAAGGACAACAGCGAGATATATCGCAAAATTAACGTTATGCTTCGTGAAGATTACTCCAAAGTAACGGTGGAAGTAGTAACGGAAAAAGACGGTATAACGCTAAACGGAAATTACGAATTTGTAACCAACGGCGACAAGGTAAACGTGTCTTATGCTTACGACAAGCTCAATTCTTTCGAAGTTAACGGCGGCGTAGTTACAGCGCCCGACGACTTCAAAACACGTGTTATCGGCACGGCAGTCGTGCAAAACGGCTCCGTTACCGAGATTAACGGCGGAGCAATCGAGTCGGAAAGTCTTACGCAGCTCAACGCGTCGTCCATTACCTTCCGTAAGTCTTTGCTGACCAATGTCAAGGTTACCGATTACACTTTGCAAGCGGACGTAGTAAACGCAAAGGAATTTACCGGCAACGACGCTTTTGACGGAACTAACGTAAAGGTGCGCGTAGGCTTTCGAAAATATCTTGATAAAATAGAGCTCACATACGAACAGAACGGAACGAAAGTGTCGGTAACGTATAAGTTTTCCAAGTAATTATACAATTACGGTTTTGTTATTTAACCCGCGTATTTTACGCGGGTTTATTATTGTTCCGTTGCGCAGAGAATTGCCGAGCGACACAAAATACGGATCGGATTAAGGATATATTATATATAAATAATTTAATAAAATTTTGTTGAAAAATGGCTTTTGTTTACTTAAAGTTTACGTTTGCATTGTAAAATTTGTCGTGAAAATGACGAATTATGCCTTTTGCGGGCATAAGACGGCGTTTTGACTAAACGTAAAGGATAACGTAATGCAAAAAGCGAAAGTTCTATGCTTAATATTGGCTTTGGTGTTGTCGTCCGTCGGGACGGTAATGGTGGCGCAGAATCTGAACGGTGAAACTCCCTCCGTAGTTTTGCCCACCGACGCGGTCAATACATATTTGGATAAGCCGACGGAAGGCGATCCGTCAACGAACGACGCTATTACGAATCTTTACATTGCGGCGGGCGAACTCAAACGGAGCGGCGGCTTTGTCGGTACGACGTACGGACAGACGGTATCCGTCGGTCTCGCGCAGGAAGTTTCCAATAAACGTACCGTTGTAAACGGCAACGTATTCAAGGAAATGGCTACCGTGGGCGTAGTAAAGAACGCCTATCAGCTGTATTTGTATGGCGACAACTATTTGTATCGTAAGCCTGACAAGATAAATAACGCCGACGATATCAAGTGGTCGTCTTCCGCTCAGAAATTTACCAAAGACGATTTCTTGGGTAAGTTCGGTCACTGTTCCAACGAGCTTACAGGTTATATTCTAAATCAAGAAACGGTGCTCGAAGGAACTCTCGAAAATCAGGAAAACGGTTTGTTTACTTACCGTTACGTTTTAGATAAGGTTAAGGCACCTGCGTATATGCTGTACGAAATGCGCGCCAATTCCAATATGAAGGGATTTTCCACCTTTAATAAGGCGGAAATAGTCGTCACTATGGATGCGAACTGGCAGGTAAAAACGCTCAGAACGGACTGCGAATATAACGTTCCCATGTTCGGAGGCGTTAAATGTACCGAAGACATAACGGAAACGTTTACCGAAATAGGTTATCAAGGCGATTTGCCGGAAAAGGACTTTTTCGAGCAGTTCTTCGACGCGCAAGCCGTAACTCCTGTCGAACCGACCGATGACGCTTTAACCGTTCTTATGGACATATTCGATCCGTACATTACCGGCGGCAAGCTTAACGTTTCGTTAAACGCCAAGTTTAACGACAAGACGATTTTGTCCGGTCTTGTTTCGGCGAAAATTGACATAGAGCATTTGGAAAATATTGCCGTCGACGTTAAATTGGGCGAAGATTTGTACGTGAGCTACGATAGGAGCAAGCTGTTCGTTACATACCAAGATTTCAAGGGCAGCACTACCGTAGACGGTATAATGGGGTTGGTACAAACTCTTATGCCAAACGGTTCAGACAACGGCGGCGACCTTTCCGACGACGACATTCTTGCCAATGCTAATTATGAAATCAAGGACGGCGTTTGCAAGGTTAATCTTCCGCTGGCTTTGGGAGAGCTCGTTTTAGACGTAAACTTTTACGCTAACGTTAACGGAGATAAATACGAATTCACTTCCGCTGCGGCAACGCTTGGCGATATAACCGTGGATATCGTTCCCGTAGGCGACATTTCCGTGCCCGAAAGGAACGGCGAATATCCCGAAATCTTGGGCTTGACGGATTTGGTTAAAAACGGCGTAATTTCCGCCCGCGTCAATGCGTTCGGAACATCCGCCGACGTGTTGTTCGACATTGCCTCCAACAATTTATACGCTAAGGCAGGCGATATCGAGCTGACGATGCAGCAGCAGACGTTGTTTGCGTCGATGGGCGAGTTAAAGCTCAAACTGGCTTTGTCGGATATCAATGACCTGCTGACTTTGGTTAAAACGTATTTCAAATTAGACGGCAGTCTGCCGATACCCGATGTTACGGTAGACGGAGTGTTGTCCGCGCTTAATACGATCAGCGCAACGACTTCGGACGGCGGCGTAATCTTCTCGCTCGAACTCGGCGGCGTACAAGCAAACGTAAAGCTTGTTGCAAGCGTTAACGGTTGGAGTTTAAGTGAAATCGCGGTGGTTTTCGGTGAAAACACGGTAACGCTTTGTCCGAACGATGACGTAAATCTGCAAATTCCTACGGTCAATGCGGACGAATACGTGGACGTGACCGACGTTGCGGAAACCTTCCTTACCCCGATAGTCAATCTTATCAAGGCGGAAAGCTACGGAGCGGAATTTAACGCCAATGTAGCAGTCGACGGCAAAACGTACAACTTAAACGGAGACTTCGTATACGACAGATTGGGTAATATATCCGTAAACGCCTTGCTGTCTAACGCAGACAAAACGTTGCTTAACGCAAACGTAGCCGTTGCGGACGGCGCGGTATACATCGACGTAAACGGCGTAAAAACCGCGTTCAAGCTTGCCGAGATTTCCGACGGCGCAAGCGCTGTCGATATATCTCGGCTGGTCGGCTCAATCAAGGGGGCTAACGGCGCGATAGATAAACTTCTCGAAAGCGTTCTTTCGGTTGTCGACAAAATTAAGAACGCAGACCTTTCCGCTCTTGATTGGAAAGAAACAGTCAAGTCGTTCACGTTCGAAAACAAGACTATAAATATCACGGTAAACGCGCAGGCGTTCGGTTTGGGCGAATTCGAAGTCGCGCTCGGCGCAAACAGGGGTAATTTGATTGCAACGGTTGTCGGACTTACTCTATCCGACATTGTAATAGACGCAGACGTTGCCGTTAAAACCAACGTTAAAGACGTAGCCGTTACCAATACGGAAGATTACGTAACCGAGCTTAAATTGGACGTTATGGGACTGCCCGTAAACGTCAGACTCGATTTGTACAATATGACCGCTACGGCATATACTACGCTGCTTAATACGGAGCTTGCAATATTGTACCGCGACGGAACGGCATACGTTAATTACGGCGCGTTAAAAGCAAAGCTCAACATTGCGGACATCGACAGATTATTTGACGTTATAAAACAATTTATTCCTAACGCTTCCGACCGCGCAATCCAAGATATATTAGGAAATATCAATGTTTCCGACGTAATTGGCGGGCTTGGTTTTGTTTCCGATTCCGACGGTTACGCGTTAACTCTCGCGTTTGGCGGAATAAACGCGGAAGTCAGGTTTATTACGAACGGCAGCAGCGTTACGCTGGATAACGTCAACCTATCTATCGGCGACGTAAGGCTTACGGCTACGCTTACAAGCGGTAACGAATATCCGCAAGTTATAACAGACGATTGCGTAGATTTGGTTGCGATTGCGGAAGCTTTCGCTCCCGCAATCAAGAACCTGCTAAGCGCGCAGGGCTACGGCGTGAACGTTAAAGGCACGGTAGCTTTCGGCGGACATGCGTATTGTATAAATGCGGAAATTGTTTACAGCGGCGGACTTTATGTAAATGCCGGCGTGTCGTATAACGGCACGAAGATGATCGACGCCGAGATATGGTTTGTAGATAACGTAATGTATCTCAAATCGGACAAGTTGACGCTTGCGGAAAGCGTAGGCGGTAGCGGCGGTAACTCCGATAAGCAAAGCGTAACGGATACTCTCAATAGCTTCAAGGGCTATAACGAATATCTCGACGTACTGATAGACTTTGTAAACGGCGCTGTTGCAAAACTTGCCAACGGCGGTATCGAATACGTTCAATTAGTCAATTCGCTTGCGTTCGACGGAAGCAAACTCACAATCGGCGTGGACGGAAGTCAGCTTGATGCAAGCGTATTTACGGTAACTCTAAACGCAACGGACGGACTCGGCGTTTCGGTCGAAGGCTTGGCGTTTGCCAACGTCGCGGTAGATATCGAGAGCGCATGCGTTAAAGCTGCAAGCAAAACCGTTGCTCGGCCCGACGGCGACTTTACTACAAATCTTACAATTAAGATTGACGACAGCAATACCGTAAACGCCAATATCGATTTGTTAAACGGAGTTTACAGATTCAAGCTAAAAAATCTTAACGTTTGTTATTCGAACGGCAAAATAAGAATAAACTACGACGATCAAATTTTGGTACAGGGAGACGTTGACCGGATATCCGAGCTTGTCAAGAGAATCGACGATCTTGTTCACGAGTTTTCAGGAGCAACCGATGCGGGTGTAGGTTTGGATATTATAGCGGTGTTCGGCGACATAAACGTTAAGGAAATAATCAATTCGTTAACTGTTGCAAATACGGACGGCGGCGTACGGTTAGGGCTTACGTTAGCAAGCTTCAACGTTTCGGCGATATTTACGGACGGCAAACTTGACAAGATGGTTCTTCCGATTGCGCAAATCAATAAAACTTTGGAAATAAGAGCTTCCGACAAGGCGGCGTACTACGAATTTTCCGATACGGACGATTACGTTGCAATAGAGCAGGTATTAGACGACTATATGCCCGCCATCGAACAATTGGTGGCTACTAACTGCTGGAAGTTTACATTCACGCAGGACAGCTTTGTAACTGTCGACAAGACTGTTTACACTCTAAACGCAGGCTCGTATTTCGAGTTCTATTACAACGAAACGGACAAAGGTAACACGCAGCTTCGCGCAAAACTGACGTTGAGCACATCTCTCGGCAACGGAGCCAATAAGACGTACAGCATAGACGTTGCGTTGAAGAAGGACGAAAACGGCGCTAACCGAATTTACGTAACCTACAATAACAAGCTGCGCGCAAGCGTATCGCTCGAAGCGGTTATGGGCTGCAAGGACGAATTTACCAAGCTGCAATCGGCAATTCCGCAAATCGGCGATCTTATAGGTAAGATATTCGCCGCCAAGGACGAAGTGGAAGGCAAGGAGATAGATTACTCTACGATAATCAAGGAGTTAAGCTATCGGGACCAAGTATTCAATATATCTCTCAACGGAAACGTATTGCTTGCTGCGCTCGGCGACGTAACGCTCAATGCGGGATTGTACGGCAACGGCTTTATTCTCAACAATCTCGAATTGAAGTACGACACGATTCAAGTTAAGCTTCAAGGTATGACTGTGGAAGCGTCTGCGACCGTTGGCGATATGCCGTATCAGGAAGTGGACAAAGCGGAAGATTATACCGCAGTTCAGGATATTTTAGCGTACGACTCCGCGACGTACCATATCAACTTTGACAGCATAAAGCAATTGTTATCTGCGGTTAACGTAACTGCAACCGACGGAGTCAAGGACGAAACTACGGGCAATATGCTTCGTTCCTTCAATATCGAAGGCTCGATGCATTTGGGTATTCCCATCGCCAAAGACGTAGATATAAAGTTATTCGCCAAGGTTGATATAAACGAACACGAAAAGACGTTCTTTACGGTTAAAATTGTCCGTGGAAACGGGCGCGCAAGTAAATCGAGCGGATTGGCGGAAAGCATTGCTTTCTACGATAACGGCGGCGAGAGCTACTTGTACTTCGACGGAGAAAGAGAACGTATATCCGTTGTGAGAAATTGCTGGACGGACAAGGAATACTATCGCGCGGACGAAGAATACAAGTATTGTTCCAAGTGCGGAAGCGAACCCGGACCGCTCGGTAATTGTAACACTTGGGAAGGATGGGAACGTCACGGCAAAAAGTATATAGTTACCGGCACTCGCAGGGTGCGCGTGGAAACGAAAATTGCCGACGGTTACCACGAAAAGAATTTCGCTGCGCTTGACTTAACGTTAGAGCAGTTCACGTCAAACATAATGGATTACATTCTGGAAATGGTAAACTTCTCTAACTTGATAGAAAAGGAGATAACAAAACCGCAGGGAAGCGATAAAGAAATACTGATTGAAAACGTAATCAAGGATTACAGATATTCCGAAATCGACGAAACTATGACTTTGAACGATAACAGTCAAGTTCACTTATCGGGCAAATTCACGCTTGATCTCGCTTTGTCGCAAATCAGCAGCGCATTGGGCGACATAACTCTCGACGTCAAGCATGAAGACGATTGCCGTTTGCGCAACGTCAGCGGCACTCTAAAATTGGCAAGCATTATCACCGCTTCGTTGGATCTCAACTTGACGACTCCGAACTACGGCGACGCGACTGCAATTGTCAAAAATGCCGCCAATAGTGAAATCGCTTATTGGTAAAGCATAATCAAATATTAACGCTTGAAGCTACGGCTTCAAGCGTTTTTACATATGGCGCAGTGTAGATTGGCGTGTTGTATTGTTGTTTGCGTGCAGAGTAATTTATAATATATTATTTTATATTTTTATACTCGTACGCTTGTCATTTGCGTGCGTAATGGTTATACTAATAAAGTTGCGATTTCACTTGAAAACAAGCACAAAAGAGTAATGAATTTATGGATTATTTGGCGATAATAGTTATAACGTTTATATCGGGAGTAATTGGCACCGGCTTGGGCGGACTTATCGGTGCCGTTTTGCGCCGCGATTCCAACAAGGTAGTAAGCTTACTGTTGGCTTTTGCCGGCGGTATTATGCTTTCCGTCGTTTGCTTCGACCTGATGAGCGAGCCTGTCGAGATGATGAAGGAAGGGACTCTTCCCGCTTGGACTCCGATAATCGTTGTCGCAGCCGTTGCCGTAGGTTATGCGGTGGTGTATTTGCTCAATTTCGTAATCGACAGGCATGCCAACAAGGAAGTAAAGCATATTGACGACAAGCATCCGCAAACTGCGGATAATCTTGACGAATTGATTCACTCCGACCATTTGGAAAAGCACAAAAGCGAAAAATCCAATTTGTTTGTCGCCGGACTTGTTATGATGATGGCAATAGCGTTGCACAATTTACCCGAAGGTATGGTCATCGGCGCATCATACGCCATAACTCCCGATGTAGTAGGAAACCTTTTTTCAGGCAGCGGCTTTATTATGGCGATTGTAATCGGATTACACAACATTCCCGAAGGTATGGCAGTGTCGGTTCCGCTTATTACCGGCGGTATGGGCAGGGTCAAGGCGGTTTTGCTTACGGCGCTGTCGGGCTTGCCTACCATGTTGGGCGCGCTTTTGGGGTATGCTTTGGGCGGTATAAACGAGATTATGCTGGTACTGTCGTTGGGGTTCGCAAGCGGGGCTATGTTATACGTTGTGTTCGGCGAATTGCTGCCCGAGTCCATTCTTATGTGGAAAAGCAAATTGCCCGCCCTGTCCCTGTTTGTGGGCGTTCTTGCAGGCTTTTTGCTCGTAATGTTCTAAGATAAAGCATTTGACTGATTAAAATATCCGACGCGGGATTTGCCGCGTCGGATATTTAATTTTATCAATAAGGTTTAAGTTTTATTATTTCTAATTAAAAATGCTTTTTCATTCTATTATATTTTTTCGTTTTTCTCCTGTTATTAACTTAAAAGCATAAAACAGGGCAAAAGAAGTTTTTGAAACGGAACGAAATACAATTTGTATCTACCAAACTATTTGAGAGTGTAGAAACGAGCAAGATGCGGCAAACGAACGTAACAGTATAATATAATATTCGTTAGTATGTTAGTCGTATTTGAGCGCGTAGAGCGGTTGCGGATACAAGGCAACATAGGAATGCTTGAAGGAGTTTACTTATTGTAAATGACGAAAGCATTACCGACGGGTAACGCAGTAGACGTGCCGCTATACGCGCTCAAATAATCCAGTCGCCGTCTCGGAATATAGCCGTAACCTTTCCGTCGTACCCTATGCCGTCAATGTTCATATCCTTTGTTCCGACCATAAAGTCTACGTGTTGTATGCTTTGGTTCATTCCGTGCTGCGCAAGCTGTTCGGCAGTCATATTGTTTCCGTCTTTTACGGTTGTGGGGTAGCTTGCCCCGAAAGCAAGGTGACAGCTGGCATTTTCGTCGAATAACGTATTGTAGAACAGTATTCCGCTTTCCGCAATAGGCGAGTTTTTGCCTATTAACGCTATTTCTCCGAGCGACAGTACGCCTTCGTCGCTTTCAAGCAATCCTTTTAGCGCGTCGTAGCCTACCTTGGCGGAATAATTTACTACCCTGCCGTTTTCGAACGTAATCGAGAAGCCGTCTATTACGTTACCGTTGTTAACAAGCGGTAGTGCGTTAACCACCGTACCGTTTATTTTGCGGTTATGCGGCGCGGTAAACACTTCTTCCGTAGGCATATTGGCGGTAAACGGTATTCCGTCCTGCCCCGCTTCTTCGGCGGCAATCCATACGTGGTCGAGCGCCAAACCCACCGTCAAGTCCGTGCCCGCTTTGTTGGTTAAATGCAAGTATTCGAAATTATGTTTAGTCATAAATTCCGCACGGGCAACAAGCGTGTCGATATGCTTTCTCCACGCGGCAGTAGGGTCGGGTTGATCCAAACGCATAATGTGACCGATTGCCTTCCACATTTTGTCCATTGCTTCGTCCGTACTAATATTCGGAAATACTTGTTTCGCCCATTCGGGAGTAGGGACTGACACTATTGTCCAACGGAGATAGTTGGACATTGTGGCGTTACGGAAGGCTTGACGCGCCGTTTGGAACGCCACTTGGTACGCGGCAAGCTTGTCGGCATCGCATCCCTTGTATTTGTTCGGGTCGTCTGCGGATATAGATATAAGACAGCATTTGCGCTCGATAAAGTAGTTCCACAATTCCGTTTGATAACTCGGAATATCGCACAAAGCGTCTTTGTCGGCGTTGAGCATATTTATTCTGTCAAGCTTTTCGTCGCGCCACTCCATATGCACCTTTTTCGCTCCCAATTCGTACGCTTTTTGCGCAATAAGATGGGCGAAGTCTTGACAGTTAACGTCGCAGCGTATAACTACCTCCTGCCCCTTTTGCATGTTCGCGCCTATCGAGACGGCAAGCTCGGCGTAAAGTTCCATTTGTTTTGTAGTAAGCATGGTTTTCGCTCCTTTTATAGTTATTTTCCGGCGTTCGACAGTCGTAGATTACAAAGCTTTGCAGGTTTGTGCTCCGTAGGCTTGTCAACGCCGAAACGAATTACAGGTATTATACCCGAGTATGCCGTTAAAGTCAAATAAAAAGGACGGCGGATGCAGCCGCGTAATTGACAATGCATGTAATATGGAATATAATTTAATAAAAAAATTCAAGGAGATTTTTTTATGCAAAATCCGCAGGTTACTATTACAATGCAGGACGGTAAACGTATAACGGTCGAGCTTTATCCCGATGTTGCGCCCAATACCGTAAACAATTTTATAAGTCTTGTAAGCAAGGATTTTTATAACGGACTTATATTCCACCGCGTAATCAAGGGCTTTATGATACAAGGCGGTTGCCCCAACGGTACGGGCACGGGCGGACCGGGATATGCAATCAAGGGCGAGTTTGCTCAAAACGGCTGCGCCAACGGCTTAAAGCACGAGCGCGGGGTAATATCTATGGCAAGAGCTATGAGTCTCAACAGCGCCGGCAGTCAGTTTTTTATTATGCACAAGGACGCGCCCCATCTCGACGGAGCATACGCCGCATTCGGGCGCGTTATCGGCGGAATGGAAGTAGTGGACGAGATAGCTAATACCCGTTGCGACTACTCGGACCGTCCGTACGAACCGCAGGTAATGGCTTCCGTCACGGTGGAAACCTTCGGCGAAACCTATCCCGAACCTGTCAAAATATAACGAACAGCCGTAATAGTATTTGCAGCACGCCGCGCAGACGTATGCGCGGATAAAATAACTATACAAAAACGCTTGAAATTATTTTTCAAGCGTTTTATGTTTTGAATTAAATTATACCGCATTAACGTAATACGAAGCGCACCGTAGGGTTTTCGCGTTCTATTATCGCAAATACTTCTTGTAAATTTGCCGCGTCTGCGTAGCAGCCGAAGTTTGTTAATTCGATTGTAACGTTATCTTCCGTTCCGCGAACGCCGTCTATTAGCGAGTCGTAATTTAAGCTGAACACTTCGGGAAAAACTTGCCGCATTCGGGCGATAAACAGCGGTTTTTCGTTAAATTCTTTGCAGTCGATTTTTACCGTCATACGAATCTCATTATAGAAAAGCTGTCGTAGTGGTCGCCGGTGTAGAATATCAGAAAATCCGAAGAAAATACTATTCTCAACGCGTTTCTTCCGCCGCCGGTATATCCTATGTCGCACTCGGTAAACGTTCGTCCGCTTGCTTTGGGCAACAGTCCTTCGCGGTTTTGGAACGTTCCGCCCGTATAACTCAGCTTATTCTGTTTGGTATAATTTTTTGTTACGTAAGATTTATTCGAGTTGTAATTGCTCGGCAGCTTGTGAAACAGATAAATATACGCGCCGACTTCTTCTTTTGTGTTGTATATACCTTTTTCCGTTACGTTCACGTTGTCGAGCCGTACGGTTATTACGTTCATCCCGTAGTCTTCGAATTCGTCTACGTCTTCCGAAGGTTTGTTGTCGTTGTCGGGTTTGTCGGTAGAATCGTCGGGCTTATCCGTGCCGTTCGGGATGTCCGTTTTGTCTTCGTTGTCGTTGGAACCGCCGATTATTGTGGAATTGTCAACGTCGTTCTTGTCGGATGGCGGATTGTCATTGTCCCAACAACCTATGGGAAATATTACAAGCGTTAATACAAGCAGTACCGTCAATGCGACGGATAATATTTTGTTAAAGTTTTTCATATTATTGTTGGAAATTCAGTGTGTTGCACGTTTTAGTTCCGTCTTCGTTATAGACGGCGAGTAGACAACCTGTAAAATAGGCTTTGCCGTTCCAGTTGCACAAAGCCAATTCGACTTTGAACGTTTTGCCGCCGGATATATAATCGTTTAACCAACGGTATTGGTTTGCGCTGCTGCAATACAGGTCGATAGTTGTTTCGCCTACGGCTAAAATCATTTTGGTATAGAAAGCCGTTTCTTCGCGTACGAATTTTGCGTTTTCCAATACGTAAACGGTGGTGGTATGATCTTCTTGCGTATCGAGAGCTTTAAGGCTTTCGAGAGTTTGTCCGCTTACAAAGCTGTTTGTAGAGTACTCGTTTTCCCCGTAGTAATTAGCTAACAATTCACAGTCGAAAATGCAGCTCTGACCGAATTTCGATTTGTCCGATCCGGAATTGAATTGCGTTCTGACTCCCTTCAACACGATGCGGTTGCCTACCTTTACGGTTGCCAACACGTCGCCTGTTGTGGTTACGGCTATCGCGCCCGTTTCGTCAATAAGGTAAAATCCGTCTCTGTTAACTAACGAAGGACCTACTATTCCGCTTACTGTAACCTGCTCTTGAAGCGCCGCGCTTATTGCCTGACTGACGTTCAACGCGTCGGGATATAACTGAGCTTGGGTTACGGTTATCTTTTTCGTTTGTACGTAATCTTTGTAGCCGGCGTAGGTGGCAGTCATCGTTATGGTGGTTTCGCCCGTTCCGCATAGAGTGGCTTTGACTTCTGTTCCCTGCGAGTTTATGGACAGAACCTCGGGATTGCTGGAAGAGTATTGTATTTTTACGTCGGATATGCCGAGCAAATCGGACGATACGCTTGTGATAAGGTCTATCGTCAATTCCGTCAAATTGCAGTATTTGTACTGCGATTGGAATTGGTCTGCGGCGTAGTACTTAATTGCAAATTCAGCAGCATTCGCTTTATCGAATGCGTAATTGTCGTCTTTTACGGCAATGGGGATAAATCTCCACAAACAACCCGAAGGATTGCTCTTGGCGTTAAGCGGGGACAAGTACACTGTACAAATCTTACCGTCGAATTCGTCCAACCAAGTAAAGTCGCTTCCGCTGCACATAGTGTAAACGTATGAACCGGTTATGCCGTCTATATCGTTTACGTAGTAGTTTGTAAAGCCGTTTCCGGGAACTTTCCGTATAAGAGCAGTGGTTTTGTACGTAAGAGAAGCCACGTCCTGCGTTACGGGGGTTTCCATAATTTCTTTTACGGTCTTTTCCTGCATCCAGCTGTTGTCGAATGCCGAAGTTTTGTTGTCATTGTTTATCAAATGAGCGTCTTGAAGCTGATTACACCCCAAGTATCCGAATTTTATGGCGTTTGCTTTTTCCGACTCTAATACGTAATACGCTTTTTCCGCGCAAAGCGTGACGGTATTGCCTACTTTAACCTGCGGCGTTAATTGAGAGTCGTATACGTAAATAGAAGACGTACTGTCGATAAGGTAAAATCCGCAGGGCTTCATTCCTTCGGCGTAAATTATTTGCGAAACTACGCCAGTTACCTTTACCAAGGTTCCCGCATCGGCAAAGCGCGCGTATTCCAAGTTCATAGCGGTGTAGTCCGCTTCGTTAAAGCTTGTATCGGGTACGGATGCGAAGTCGATAATCCACGCCGACTTGGCTTGCTTCGTTTTTCCTTGGAAGTTCTGCAACGTACAGTAGAGCAGTACTTCGTCGCCTTTATACGGCTTTTTTACCAAATCGGAATATCTGTTTACTCCGTCGGAAGCGTAGCTGCCGTAAACGTACAGGTCGTTTGTTCCGTCGGTTACGGTCATTTCTCCGTAGGATGCGTTGCTTACGGCTTTTACAACGGCTTTTATCAGATATCTTTCCGTCGTGGCTTCTTCAACGTGCGTTTCGGCTATTTCGAGCGCCTGCGCAATGGTGGTAAGCGTAACGTCTTTGCCGTAAAGCGTGCGGTTGCTGCCCGCGGGTTGGTCGCAATTCCATATTTTGGTTGCGCCTTCGTCTTCGTACCATATAGTCGCGGTATTGCCGCTTACTGCGGGATATACTATTCTGTCCGCGGTGGGGACGCTTTTGGTTTCCACCGTTTCGCCGTTTTTGACGAAAGTTATTTGTACGGGTTTCGCTTCCAACTTGCCGAAAAGCGTTATATTTTCCGTTATCGGCGCGGTTAAGTCCCACTTGGTTTTGAAATCTATGTTATCGTACCATACGATTTCGTAACCGTCCGGAACGTTGTAAGCGGGCGGTGTTGCACAGTCGCCTTTGTTTACGGTAGATGTTATTATTCCGCCGTTATAGGAATACGTTACCGTTACTTGATTTTGGCACGCGGCAAGAATCAGCGTACAGCAAAATACAAGAACAAGCGACACAAGAGCGAGTTTTCGTTGTCTCATTTGTCCTTTCTTCTCCTTTTCGTATTTGCGCCGCGGGGGGGGGAGAAAGCTTGTCGTTTGCATCAGCGCCGTTTCATTGACTTAGCCGGAATAAACGTAAAGTATTCTTTTGATTGTTTTTTTTAGCGCATTAGGATAAAATTTTATCCAATAATTATTATAACAATAAAAAAGTAAAAATCAAGCGGTTTACAAATTTTTTTAGTGAAACCGCAAGCTAATTTTTCATTTACTATTGACTTTGCCATTAAAATGTGATAGGATACATTGGCGTTTGACAAGAACGGAAGTATAAGGCAGCTTGCCTGTCGCCTTATCCGTATACTTGCAAACCGTTAAGGAGAAAACTATGTTTAACGTTAATATTCAGAACAAAACCTTGAAATTAGACGAAAGGACGCCTATTCTCAGCGTAATAGACGACCCTGCAAAAACTTATTATGTCGCTAAGGTCAACAACAGACTGCGCGAGCTTACCTACGAACTGTGCTATGACAGCAACGTCGAGCTGCTGGACCTTACCAACACAGACGCGGTAAAGGTGTACGAAACAAGTTTCAGATATCTTATCGCGCACGCTTTTCACAATCTGTATCCCGATTATCAGATCAAGATTTGCTACGCTATTTCGCGCTCGTTAATGGTTACGGTACTGTCGCCTAAAACCCAGATAGACAAAGCTATGCTTAAAGCCGTCAAAAAGGAAATGGACAGGCTTGTGTCGCAGGATTTGCCTTTTGAAAAGATGATGATGACCAAGGAAGAAGCCTACGATTATTTTGTCAGCCAAGGTCAAACGGACAAGGCGGAAACGCTTAGGTACCGTCCCGAAAAAACGTGTCATTTCTATAAATGTGCGGATTATCTCAACTATATGCACGGATATATGGTTCCGTCAACGGGGTATTTGTCCAAGTACAATTTGTTCTGCTACGACGGTAATATGATAGCGCAGTATCCGCGTTACGAAGCCAAGGGAGAAATTCCTCCCTTTAACGACGAGCCTACCTTTGCCAAGGTGTTAAACCGCGCGCACAAGTGGGCTAAGCTATGCAACGCCGAGATTATTTCCGATATGAACGCGCACGTAAACGCCGATACTTATGTTGACTTCATCAATATGAACGAAACTCTGCACAACGATATGCTTCACGAATTGGGCGGTCTGATTGCCAACGACATAGAGAATATTCGTCTGATTTGTATAGCGGGGCCGTCCAGCTCCGGCAAGACGACGTTCTCCAACCGCCTGCGTATCGAGCTTATGTCGCGCGGAATCAATCCGTTGCGTATCTCTCTCGATATGTATTATAAAAACCGCGATGAAATACCCTTGGACGAAGACGGCGCGCCCGACTTCGAGCATATCAATTCGCTGGACGTACAGCTGTTTAACGAGCATATTCAAGCGCTTATCGAGGGTGAAGAAGTGGAACTGCCCAATTACGAATTCGAAAAGGGACGTTCGGAACACGGTACGAAGATAAGGATAGGCGCGGATACGCCCATTATCATCGAAGGCATCCACGCATTGAACGACCAATTGTCCTACGCCATTCCCAAACACCAAAAGTTTAAGATTTACATTGCGCCGCAATTCCAAATCAATATCGACTACCACAATCCTATAAGTTATACGGATATCCGTTTGCTTCGCCGAATTGTTCGCGACAGAAAGTACCGCGGAGCGTCCGCCGAGAGAACTCTCGAAATGTGGCCGAGCGTTCGCCGTGGCGAGTTTAAGTGGATATATCCCTATCAGGAAGGGTGTAACTACGTGTATAATTCGGCTTTGACCTACGAGCTGTGCGTATTGAAAAAGTACGCGCTGCCCGCTCTTCAAGAAGTGTCGCAGGACAGCCCCTATTATGTAACGGCAAGCAGACTGATACGCTTTTTGAAGTACTTTAACGAAATGGACGAAAAATGGGTTCCGTGCAACTCGCTTCTGCGCGAGTTTATCGGCGGTTCTTGTTTTGCCGAAGTGGACGAGTAGTCTCTCGTGCGTTTCGCTTTTTCAGTCGCGGGCGCAGTCGTTGCTTTCGATGCCAAGCGATAGACTTTATTTCTACTGTCGCTCGCGTATTTCCGCAAAATGCCTTAGGCTTGCAAAATTGATATAATACAGACAAAAAAATAGGGGTTGCCGTCGGCAGCCCCTAATTATTATATTTTCATTGTAAGCGATATGCGCTTTTTGTCAAGGTCTACGCCAAGCACCTTTACGTCTACCACGTCGCCCACCTTAACGACTTCTAACGGGTGCTTTACAAACTTTTTATCCGACAGCTGCGATATGTGCACCAAGCCGTCTTGGTGTACGCCTATATCTACAAACACGCCGAAGTCGATAACGTTACGTACCGTGCCTTTAAGTACCATTCCTTCTTTCAGGTCTTTCATTTCCAATACGTCGCTTCTTAGTATCGGCTTGGGCATTTCGTCGCGCGGGTCGCGCGCGGGCTTTTCCAATTCGGACACGATGTCGCGCAGCGTCGGCTCGCCTACTCCCAATTTGTCTGCAAGTTTGCCGTAATCGGTTATGGTTTTAGAAAGTCCGTTAAGGCTGCCAATGCTTTGCGGTTCTATATGCTGCAAGCGCATAAACTGCCTTGCCGCTTCGTAGCTTTCGGGGTGGACGCTGGTGGCGTCTAACGGATTGTCACCGCCCGTAATACGCATAAAGCCCGCGCACTGCTCGTACGCCTTTGCGCCTAATTTGTCTACTTTAAGCAGCTGCTCGCGGCTCACAAACCGTCCGTTTTGTTCGCGGTAGGCTACGATATTTTTCGCAATCGCACTTGTGACGCCCGAAATGTATTGCAGCAGCGGAGCGGAAGCGGTATTAAGGTCTACCCCCACTTTGTTCACGCAGTCTTCTACAACGCCTTCCAACGTTTCGCCCAATTTCTTTTGGTTCATATCGTGCTGGTACTGTCCCACGCCTATGGACTTGGGGTCGATTTTTACAAGCTCCGCAAGCGGGTCTTGCAATCTTCTCGCAATGCTTGCCGCGCTGCGCTGTCCTACGTCGAACTCGGGGAATTCTTCCGTAGCTAACTTGCTTGCGGAATACACCGACGCGCCCGCTTCGTTGACGATTACATATTGTACGGGCAACCCCGTTTCGTGAAGTAATTCAACAATTATTTGTTCGCTCTCGCGCGAAGCCGTGCCGTTACCGAGAGATATAAGCGATACGTTATATTTGTTTATCAACTGTTGCAGCGTCAGTTTGGCTTTGGCAATTTTTTCGGGAGTGGTGGGCGCGGTTGGGTAAATTACCGTAGTATCCAATACCTTACCCGTGCCGTCTACTACGGCAAGTTTGCAGCCCGTTCTAAACGCGGGGTCCCAGCCCAGTACTACTTTGCCGACGATTGGCGGCTGCATAAGCAGCTGTTCCAAGTTTTTGCCGAATACGGCAATAGCGCCTTCTTCCGCCTTTTCGGTCAGCATATTGCGTATTTCCGTTTCGATGCTCGGCGCGATTAGTCGAACGTAGCTGTCGGTAAGCGCAAGCGTAAGCAGCGGCGAAGTATTGGGATTGCCGCGCGTTATTACGTGGCGCGAAAGATAGTCGCAAATAAGCTCGCTCGGCGCGGCAATTTTAACCGTCAGTACTTTTTCCGATTCTCCGCGGTTAACCGCAAGTACGCGGTGTCCTGCAATTTTGGTTAATTCTTCTTCGTAAGCGTAGTAGTTGTCGTATACCGTCTTTACGTCGGGCTTTTTGGCTGTTGACGTAAGCTTGCCAAGGTTAAAGGTCAGTCCGCGTATTGCCGTGCGGTATTCGGCGTTGTCGGATATCACTTCCGCAATTATATCCAGTGCGCCCTGCAAGGCTTCTTTAACCGTTTTTACGCCCTTATCTTCGTTGACGTAGGGCAGCGCGAATTCGTTGGGCTTTTCTTTCGTTTCTTGCAGCAGAATAATATTCGCCAGCCCTTCCAATCCCTTTTCCTTGGCGACCGTCGCGCGCGTTCTGCGTTTGGGGCGGTAGGGGCGATAGAGGTCTTCTACGGCAACCTGTGTTTCCGCGTTTTCGATAGCTTGCCGTAGCTCGTCTGTCATCAAGCCTTGTTCGTCAATGCTTTTTATAACCTGCGCTTTCTTTTCTTCGAGATTGCGCAGGTACGTCAGCCGTTCGAACAGCTTGCGCAGCTGTTCGTCGTTGAGCTGTCCCGTAGCTTCCTTGCGGTAACGGGAAATAAAGGGAATGGTGTTGCCTTCGTCGATTAAGTTGACCGCGGCATCCACCTGCCATTTGGCAACGTCTAATTCTTCGGTAATTTTCAAATTGATATCCATAATTTCGCAAAAACTCCTGCTATTGTAAAACTCACTAATCCGTCGGCATTTTTTACAGCCTATACGAACGGCTTTATTATACTAAAAATCAAGTTTTTTTGCAATTAAAAAAGCTTGATATAATTGCCGTAATAGAAATCGTAAATTCGAAAAGGCGAAAAAAAACTTTTCTATAAATAAAATAGGCGGTCGGTATTTTGAAATGCACCCCAAAAGTTAGACACATTTGGAGGTGCATTTTTTATGGCAAGAG